>NZ_LWLG01000061.1 GCF_001652585.1 Thermosulfurimonas dismutans | reverse complement strand
CCTCCGCAGTAACTGCAAAACCCATCAGGCACTTTGACACCCTTGGGGGTAAGGTTCCGAAACATCTCACCCAAGGAGGCATTCTTCCCCCCTACCAAAGGTACGTCCTTGATTCCGATCTCATCAAACCATAATATTAATGGTGCGTCCGACATCAGGGCCCCTCCTTACTGCATATTTTGCGGTGAGGAAACCATAACAAAAGGTGCAATTTTCTGTCAAGTTCCTGCCTTGCAGGGCTCAAATTCTGGAGTAAAAGAGGGAGCATGAGCAAGAAAGGCTTGATCGTAGTGGAATCGCCTACCAAGGTGCGGACCATCAAAAAGGTGGTGGGCCGAGATTACGAGGTCTGCGCCTCGGTGGGGCATGTGAAGGATCTTCCCAAAAACCGGCTCGGAGTGAAGATCGAAAACGGCTTTAAACCCGAATACGAGATCATAAGGGGCAAAAAGAAGGTCCTTACGGAGATCAAGAAGCTCGCCCGGCAAGCCGAAACCATTTACC
>NZ_LWLG01000060.1 GCF_001652585.1 Thermosulfurimonas dismutans | reverse complement strand
TTATCGACCCAAGGGACGCAAGAGACCACTTGACGAGGATAAAGTGGCCAAGGTGAGAGAAGTGATAGAGAGGTTTCCGAGCTATGGATATCGGCGGATAGCAGCGGTATTGGCTGGAACCGGAAGGTGGTGCAGAGGATCTGTCAGAGGAAGGGTTGGCAGGTGAGGAGGAGACCGAAGGGTAGTCGGCCGCGGGCCAGAGGTCGCATTTCGGTAGCCACTAGGCCCAATGAGAGATGGGCCACGGATTTGACGATGGTTTGGTGTGGCCGGGACCGATGGTGCACCTTAGTAAAGATTACACTAAGTTAATTAAAAATTTAGCCAAAGAATTAAGGATTGAAAGAAGGGTTTTTTATATTCACGATTGTCATTTGCCTACTTTTATAAAAAATTCATTAGGAGTAGTACTTATCAATAGCACGGTAGGAACTCAGGTATTATATCATAAAAAGCCTCTTATTGCTCTTGGTAAAGCTATTTATAATATTGAAGGTTTGACTTATAAGGGTTCTCTA
>NZ_LWLG01000059.1 GCF_001652585.1 Thermosulfurimonas dismutans | reverse complement strand
GAGACAAAAGATTTTTCCTGGGAATTTTACACTCGTAGTCTCGAATTTCCTTATTATAGGATTGATGCTTTCGATATAGAATTGCCGGTACGCTCAGGGCAGACATATGCTTTTTATTTTGTGCCGGCCAATGGCACCGATCTTATCAGAAGTTATCGGTATAGGTATCCTTCAGGAGTTTCTGTTTCGGCGGATTTTTATAGATTTAAACACTTTGAAAATTTCTCTAAATGGAACACTGGGAGAGACGGTTTCTTTCGAGCTTTCTGATGGTCGTACGCTCCGCCTCCGTATAAGCGAAACAGATACCTGGGTAATTTCATTACCAAAAAACAAAAAATAAACTCAATAACATTAACCATGAAACCTCGAATTTTCTTCTCATGGTTATCTCCCAGGAGAGATAAAAATTCGATCGATCAAAGAAAGGGTATTGATATCACTACAATTCGTAGCAGAACTTTTGAAACACACGATACTTCCTTCTCGAATTCGGGATCTGAGGTCAGACGGTATCTTGAAGGTCTTCTCTCCCCGACAGGGCCCCCTAATCTTTAAGATCACTGATTGTTCCTGAACCTCTTTAACTTTTCCACAAAT
>NZ_LWLG01000058.1 GCF_001652585.1 Thermosulfurimonas dismutans | reverse complement strand
AATTTCTCTGATAAGTCTGAGGTTGTCCTCGAACCTTTTCCCAAATCCGATCCCGGGATCAAGAATGACCTTTTCCGGGGCGAGCCCTAAAGAAAGGGCCAGTTGAGCCCTCTCCTTGAGAAAGGTCTTTATCTCTCCCAATACGTCTTCATACTTAGGGTCCATCTGCATGGTCTGAGGAGTGCCCTTCATATGCATGAGAACCACCGGAGGACGATATTTACGAATTACTTCTGGCATTCCGGGATCAAACCTTAAAGCACTCACGTCGTTTACAATGTCCGCGCCGACTAAAAGGGCCTCTTCGGCCACCCGGGCCTTATAGGTGTCCACCGAAATCGGAATTTCAGGAAATTCTCGCCTGATGGCCTCTATCACCGGAATAACCCTGCGCAACTCTTCTTCTTCTGGGACCGGTTTAGCAAAGGGTAAAGTGGTTTTGCCGGCATTGGTGTAACCGATAATAGCCACTACCGGGAGCCCATGTCGTTTACGTCGTTTGCGCCGTAATTCACGCTGACGGGAGATAGCCTTGAGTTCTCTCTCAAGACGAGCAATCCGTTCTCGGATACGGCGACGATCAACTTCGAGTTTGGTCTCTCCCGGTCC
>NZ_LWLG01000057.1 GCF_001652585.1 Thermosulfurimonas dismutans | reverse complement strand
GAAAGTGAGTTGAGTATGCTGTTTCTTATACATGCTCAACTCCTTTAGTTTTTAAGTGAGTTTATTATGAGAAATAAAATTGTCAATCTGATTTTGCAAAGGTCTCAATATAATAAGCAGAATCGTCTTCTCCGGAATCTCCTCTTTTAATTGCATATATTTCCCGTTCTATGAGAAATTTCTGCTTCGGAGAGAGATTGTAAGAAGACAATAATTTTTTCAGTTCTTTAATATCTCTTTCTCTTGAATCACGATCTTTTATGATCATATTTGATTATCTCTACAACCAAATTATGTAATTTTTTTCTCATTTTCGAAATACGAATCTAATATCTTGCTGATATGTATGACCTGTAAGCGTAAAAATATCCGTCTTGGAGGGAAAAAACCGTGAACACTAAATTGACTTTGCGTCTTGACGATAAATTGATCAAAAAGGCCAAAATTTATTCAGCTAAGAGGGGAAAATCGGTCTCTGCGTTAGTGGCCGATTTTTTCTCTCTGCTCTGCGTAGAAGAAAAGCCCGAAACAAAAAGTCTTCCTCCTAAGGTAGCTTCTTTGAGAGGAATTTTGAAAGGTAAAAAAATTAAGGAAGAAGATTATAAGAAATACCTCGAAAAGAGATAT
>NZ_LWLG01000056.1 GCF_001652585.1 Thermosulfurimonas dismutans | reverse complement strand
CCCTTTAGTTTTATGTGTCTTTTAGTTTTCAGTAGTTTAGTCAAAGCTCACGATCTTTGGCTCCAAGCCCCAAAATTATTATCTCGATTCTATGGAAAACATTGAAATAAAAGTTGTGTTTGGTCATAACTTTCCTTATGAAGATATTTTAATACCAAAAAAAGATATAAGTGAATTTTCATATGTAACTCCTGAAGGAGTTAAAAAATCGGTTACAAATATTTTGGGAAAGCATAAAGGGTAACAGGAAAAGAGAATACGAAAAAAGGAAGTTTGATAGGAGAGATTGATTTATCTAAATGCACAAAATGCAAAGAGGGGACTTATATTATTGCTGCTTCTAGAGTTAGAAAAGGAGACAAGTTTCATGTACCTTCAGGAAAATATGGTAAAGCTATAATTATAGTAGGCCAAAAAGGTACGCAAAAAAGTAACTAAAGGGGGTGTCTTATGAAGATAAAGAAAAAATTTGTGATTGGTATTTTGACAAGTCTTTTTCTTCTGCTGGCCTTTATTCCTAAAACCTATGCTCACTTTCTGTGGTTAAACGTTGATGATTATACCCCTAAAAAAGGACAAGAGGTCCGCATCACCCTCGGTTGGGGACACAAGTTCCCCGAAACACCAACCCCTCCTAGAG
>NZ_LWLG01000055.1 GCF_001652585.1 Thermosulfurimonas dismutans | reverse complement strand
CTGCTAAAGAAACTGAGGTTGAAGGTGAAGTAGCTCCCGCTACCTCCTAGTTGTAAATTTTTGATTTATATAGCTTTCAATGTGAAGGCCTCCCTACGGGGAGGCCTTTTTTATTAGTATATTCCGGAGATGAAAATTTTCTAGTATTTGGAAGTTAAAATTTTCTGTTTTTTATATTTTGGCTATTCAAAAATAATGTAATATTTATTTGTCTATTGACAAATATTTTACTTTTGCTGAAGCTATTAGAAAGACATGAGAGACCCGGGAGGAGGGCTTTATGTCTTCCTTAAATGGAAAGGAAAAATTTAAGTTTTTAGTAGGCTTCTTGAGTTTTGTAGCTTTGGGGCCCTTTTCAATTATTCCTACTCTTTTAGGGCTTTATCAGGTAGCTAAGAATGAAAAAAAAGAGAAAGAACCGGTAATAGCTCTGCCCTTATTTGCGGTTACCTAATAACTGGAAATGCTAATTTCCGATTATTGGGTAACTGTATATTGATTAAATTTGGTATTTAAAATGGCAGGACAATTTACAAATTAATTTAATGGAAAATTGGAAATTTAGTTTATATATTGACAAGGTTTGTGGGAATTACTAAGAAAGTAATAGGAAGTAATATCGGATAAGGAGGTATAGAGATGAAGGGTTTAAAGGAAATGATA
>NZ_LWLG01000054.1 GCF_001652585.1 Thermosulfurimonas dismutans | reverse complement strand
CTAAAAGCTTCGGGTTGGACGGATCAAATTGTTACACGGGAATTCTATTATTCACGTGACCATCAATATACCCCTGGCAAAATCATTTTGGTAGGAGACCAGGTACGTCGCGGAAAGGGAAAACGGGTGGATTATCTCCTCCGTTACACTGACAGTTTCCCTATTGCGGTAGTGGAAGCCGAACCCGAGAATGAACCGCCGGAAAAGGGTCTCGAACAAGCAAAGGGATACGCGAAAGATCTGGGTTTAGCCTTTGCATACGGCACAAACGGCCATCGCATTCTCGAGTACGACTTTTTCACTCATTCCACTCGCGAAATAGATCGTTTCCCTACTCCTCAAGAATTATGGGAAAGGTGGAAACAAAATACTGGCCTTGAAGTTCCTCAACCTGGGCGCGTTGCTGAGGCTCCGGCGGTTTATCTTCTTGTAATATTTCTAGATATTGTTAAATTTTTAGCAACTTTTAAAGAATATTCATCTTCATACAATCCACCAGTAAATATATTTTTAAGCTCCTTTTTTGCAAGATCTAATTATTAAAATTCTGGTTTCATTTAATTTTTCTACTTCTTCTCTATAACATAAAGGGAACTTCATAGGATCAAATAATCGAGTTATAAATAACACTTTATTTTGATGTACTAATAGGTGGAAACTCAAAATTTTCTAATAGCAATTTTTCAGAAATATAACCTAATTTAGGAAATTTGTTCTTAA
>NZ_LWLG01000053.1 GCF_001652585.1 Thermosulfurimonas dismutans | reverse complement strand
CAGTAAACTCTTTGATGGTGGCTTGTACTTCCTGTGGCTTAGGGGCCTTCTGAATTTTGCTCATGGTGTCCACCCTCCTTTTTGTGATTTGGTCATTTTACAATTTCCACAATTGGGTGGACACTCCCCCACCAATGAGGCCCCCAAGTTTCCATTCCTTATAGGTAGGCTCGAAACAATATGAAAAATTGCGCGATCTTTTGCCAGAATTGGGTTTCCATTCCTTATAGGTAGGCTCGAAACTTTTTACAAAAGAGGCCGGCTTTTCGATTTCGTCCGTTTCCATTCCTTATAGGTAGGCTCGAAACCTTTCAACCCGGTCGCTTTGTATATAACAAGCGTGTTGCGTTTCCATTCCTTATAGGTAGGCTCGAAACATGAGACGAAAAAAACGCCGCCCCGCGACTATTATGAGTTTCCATTCCTTATAGGTAGGCTCGAAACTTTATGTCCGGAAGAGAAATATTGTAAGAACTTTTAGGTTTCCATTCCTTATAGGTAGGCTCGAAACCTGACGTAATTGCTCAATTTCAGCCGTGCTATATGTAAGTTTCCATTCCTTATAGGTAGGCTCGAAACCCGGTATCCGTGCTAGACCCAGTATCCGTGCTAGATCGTTTCCATTCCTTATAGGTAGGCTCGAAACTCTATCTACTTTTCGAGCTTTGTGGGAGGAGGCATGAGTTTCCATTCCTTATAGGTAGGCTCGAAACGCGTTCGACTACTTCCGGGCCGGCC
>NZ_LWLG01000052.1 GCF_001652585.1 Thermosulfurimonas dismutans | reverse complement strand
TGACATATCCGTAGTGGCGCGGAAATTGGGAGATTTCAAAATTCTGACAGAAGTCACACTGGAGATTGCAGCCTACAGTGGCTATGGAATAACTCAAAGTTCCAGGAAGAAAATGAAAAAGAGGCTTCTTCTCAATAGGATCTACATGGTGGGCGATAACTTTGCCGTACGCTAGGCTATAAAGCACCCCCTCCTCGTTTTTCCTGACTCCGCAGATCCCCGTCTTCCCAGGAGGTATGCGGCAACGGTGTGAACAAAGATTACATTTAACATCCCGATTGTCTAGCTTTTCGTAAAGAAGGGCTTCTCGCATTTTTGAGACCTCTTTTTCTTTTTAAAAGAGATCAGCGAGGAAGAAGGGAAATTGTTGGTGAAGGTAGATCAGACCCTCCTTGGTGAGGAGCTTGAGATTCCGGTAGATATGGTGGTGTTGGCTACCGGTATGGTTCCGGCTACGGCCGATGATCCTATTATTCCACTTGAGTATCGACAGGGAGCTGGTTTTCCGGAACTAGAACTCTTTTACGGTTTTGCAGATTCTAACTACATTTGTTTCCCTTATGAGACGCGGCGTACGGGTATTTATGCTGCGGGAGCGGTTCACCAGCCCATGACTGTTTTTCAGGCCATGGAGGACGCTACTGGAGCGGCATTGAAGGCCCTTCAGTGCCTCAAGGCTATTGAAATGGGGCATGCGGTTCATCCGCGGACGTGGGATTTCGCCTATCCGGAATGGGATC
>NZ_LWLG01000051.1 GCF_001652585.1 Thermosulfurimonas dismutans | reverse complement strand
CTCTTTGATATTCATTAGACTTGACCACTTTAGGGCTTTGTGGCCTATTTGGGAGGTTCCGGCCGGAGAGAAGACGGCTGTAAATGGGCACTGGTTGAGGCCCCGGCCCAAAAGTTTTTTGAAGCCGTATTCCGACGCCTTCTAAACCCATCCCTTCTTGCCGAGGATCTGGGTTACATTACCTCGGATGTGCGTGAGATTAGGAAACTTTTCGGTATTCCGGGCATGAAGGTTTTGGTCTTTGCCTTCTTTGAAGAGGATAGCCCCTATCTTCCTCATAATCACGAAAAAGAGGCCTTCGTCTATACCGGGACCCACGACACTAATACCGTGAAAGGTAAACCTCTTTGAAAGGTGAGGGGTCGTCCACAATCTCCACCACCTTGACTTCGGAAAGCTTGGCCTTCGCCTCGTTCTCCAACGGGATAGCGGCCAAGACCACATCCTTAGCTCGATAGGGCCCACCCTCGGCCGTCCTGGTTACATGGGCATTGGCAAGGTTCATGGAAGAGATATTGAGTCTTACCCGCTGGGCCATTAGGCCACTTCCGGCAATCCTAAGAGCGGAAAGGAGTTTCATGGCTATTTACCTCCTTCCGTTATAGCTTCTCTCATTAACCCGATTTCCTTTATCAAGGCCTCCACCGTGGCCTGATAAAGTAGGTGGTTTTCCATGAGTTTGGACATCTCCTCCTCAAGGGAAACATTGTTGGGCGTGCCAACCTCTTCCGGTTCTACTATCTGAGCTTGAACC
>NZ_LWLG01000050.1 GCF_001652585.1 Thermosulfurimonas dismutans | reverse complement strand
TGACTCGGCTAACTGTAGTCAATATCTTAGAAACGCTAAAGATGTGTGGGGGAAAGATTTTGTCTGTATTACCGCCCTGGAATTGACCAAAAAGTAGCGCCTGCGCTCGTAAAACCACTTCCCTTCAGGTAATAGACGACAACGACAACGCCACCCACGAAAATATAGCTTTTGTGATCATAAGCGGAGGACCGAATTACAATGTTCAGACTTCCGGCAGTTCTACTACTCACATTTATATTCCCGGATATCCAAATGTAGACGATTACACCACTGATATGGATCGCCCTGAGCCCTACGATGACATGGTGCGTTATGTCAGTGCCCCAGGTACTAAAGAACGTAAAGGTAAAAGTGAAAAAACCGCTGGACGAGATAGAAGGCCTCAGTGAAAAAGTTAGGAGTATAAAAGAAATGTTGGGTGATAAAGGAAGAATTCTAGTTAGGCCCTCCGGAACCGAGCCCAAATATCGAGTCATGGTGGAGGGAGAAGACAGGGGTTTTATTGAAGAGTTAGCTGAAGAAGTGGCGGATTTCATAAAGCAAAGATTATGTTGAGTTCAATTCCTAAATTTCTTTGGTGGTTGGGAGCCCTATTTCTCTTAGGTGGAGTTTTTCTCGGAGGTTATAAATTTGTCTTTTCGCGAGCGATAAGTCTTTGCCTTTCTTGCATGGGGCTTCAATGAGAAAGAGAATTTTCATTCAGTTTCTATTTGCCTTATGGGCGAATTCCTATTTTGGTTTTCTCATAAAAGGGGGAATTTATACCGGGAAAT
>NZ_LWLG01000049.1 GCF_001652585.1 Thermosulfurimonas dismutans | reverse complement strand
AATGTCACGAGGCTACTTACACCAGGTATTGTAGCAGACTGGAGGGAAAGCCTGCAATGCCCAGATCACTCCCGAGGAGGCCCTGAAAAAAGCCCCTCTTGCAAGACGAATCAGCACCTCTCAGGTCCCCGAAGACAAGAAAGGTGTAGTGGTAGGATGTGCCGAGTGTCATACCCTCAATCCTGACTCTCACCAGGACACTTTCGAACACAACGGTTTCAGGATTCATGTGGTGGTAACTCCCAAGGATTGCGAGACTTGCCATCCCAAGGAGGTAAAGGAATACGAGCACAATCTCATGTCCAAGGCCTATCGCAACCTCAAGTAGATATAGAAGTAAACTCTATACACGAACCACTAGAAACACACAAAAAGCCAAATTTACTTCCCACTTCAACATATCTAGTACCCCCAACATTATTTACTATAATAGGCGTACCATAGGCGCATGTTCCGCCGCCTCCCCCGCCTCCGGGGCTTCCTGAAGAGTTTATGGTGAGAGCTAGAGTTTTTTGGGTGGTATTATTGTCCGCATCTTTAACAAAGAAAGTTAAACTAAAAGTCCCTGTAGCACTTGCGTTTCCGGAAATCTCAATCTGATCGCACTGATTCCAGGTGGGCTCACTGCTACAATTAGCAGAAATCGTGGCGCTACCGGTTCCACAGATAAAATCAATACCAGCTCCTTGAAGATTTGAGGGATCCTCCACACACCAACGATATTTTCCACCGCTGGTATAAGGCACCCCGCCGGCAGCATAGACCGTGGCGTTGTAAGAAGAACCCTCAAAAC
>NZ_LWLG01000048.1 GCF_001652585.1 Thermosulfurimonas dismutans | reverse complement strand
GTAAACCTCATCGGAGAGTACAATGTAGCTGGAGAGGCCCGGGAGATAAAACGACTTCTTGAGAAACTTGGGGTTAAGGTCCACACGGTGCTTACCGGTGATACCCGTTTTTTCGGAGATAGAGCGACTTTCCCGGGCTCATCTGAATCTCCTTTTCTGCGGTTCAACCGCTAGGGAGTTTGCCTCGGCCCTGAAGGAGCGATTTGGTCTTCCCTACCTAAAGGTCTCCTTTTATGGGCTTTCGGCCGTGGGGGCTTCTCTTCGGAAGGTAGGAGAGGCCTTGGGCCTCTCTTCTGACAAGGTGGAGGATCTGATTCGGGAGGAGGAGACCCGGACCTTTAGGGAGATAAGGTCCTGGCTTAAACTCTTTTCCGGAAAAAGAGTACTGGTGGTACTTGGGGCCGGGAGACTGGGACCCTTAGGGAGAATGCTTAGAGAACTCGGCTTTGAGGTCATAGGGGCGGCTTCGGTCTTCGAAACCGCCCTTTATATCGTTCAATAAACTCTTGAGCCAAAGCCTCGGCCGTGCTGCGACGTTTTACCTGAAAAATCTCCCGAAGATCTCCTGCTACTTCCTCAACCTCCTTCCGGGGTACATGGGCCAGCACATTCCGCTCAAAGTGCACTACACATCTCTGCCAGAGAGTCTTCGGAAGCTCCGCCGCCAAAGCCTGTTTTATTGACTCATGGTCGTCACTAATTACAAGCCTTACCCCTCTAAGCCCCCTCTCCAGAAGCCCCTTCAGTAAATTCCGCCAGGCCTCTTTCCTCTCTCCGCCCGCAGGCTCCACCGCCAA
>NZ_LWLG01000047.1 GCF_001652585.1 Thermosulfurimonas dismutans | reverse complement strand
CTAAAGCCGCAAAGGCTGAAAGAAGAAAAAGTATAGAGATATGATAATAGGTAAGCCTCATCTTTCAGGACGGGCCTTAAGGGTCCGCAGGCGATTGAGAGCCGCCGCGACCTCAAAACGTCTCACAAAGGCTAAATCTCCTCGCGCCTCCTCCGAAAGTCCCAGGAGCCCTCGGCTCTTTATCTCGTCCTCCACTTCCAGGACAGCCTCGTATAGAAGTTTACCCGCATAAAGCTTTTCTCTCACCTTGAGCAGAGCAAGCCCAAGAGTTCTTACCTGATCTGGACAGACCAGTTGTTCTATCGCTGAAAGATCGATCTTCTCCCGGTTAAGACTCAGAGCCTCAAGCCCTAAGACTTTGAGCTTGATACCTTTTAACGGAAGGTTATCAGATAGTACTCGCCTGGCAGGAATTCTTTCAACTCGGGCCAGACTGGCCCTGGCTCGGGCGGTGAAACAGGTCCTCAAGACCGGCCTGAATCTTCTCGGGGTCTCGGCCCCGGAAAGGATGTAAGCCATGGCCAAGAGATTTCGTATAGAACTGGGGTTTCTAGGCTTAACTTTCGTATTTGTGCTTTTGATCTGTCTCTTTCTCTGGATGTTTATCCTCGGGGTCTGGTTTGGGCAAAAGATGGTGGGCAAAGGTCCCTCGCCGGTGGCGGAGAAGACCCTCAAGGAAAAGGTGCCCGAAGAACTCCCCTCAGCCGAAGAAGTTCAGCCTCCCAAGGTGATGGGGGCGGAGGAAACTACGAGGCCTTCCGGTTCGTCTTCAGCCAACCTTTCCGGGCCAGAATCTCCTAAAGGGGCC
>NZ_LWLG01000046.1 GCF_001652585.1 Thermosulfurimonas dismutans | reverse complement strand
CTAGGGGTTGTGTCCTTAAAGGACCTGGCATCTCATTTCGGACAAGACTTTCGTCTCAAAGAACTTGTGCGTTTGGCCTACGTAATTCCTGAAAGCCTTAAGGTGCGGGAGGCCCTCAAGGGTTTCCGTGATCGGGGCGAATCCGTGGCCCTGGTGATAGATGAACTCGGTAGTCTTTCCGGTATGATCCGTCTCAAGGATCTCCTTGAGTTTCTCTTTCCGGTAAAAAGGATCGGGTTTCCAGAGGATCGCGAGGGCTGGTACCATGTGAATCCTGAAACCCCTATTGAAGAAATCGAAAGGGTCTTGAAGATAGAACTTCCCCGGGGAGATTTTGAGACTCTGGCCGGTCTTATTACCGACAAGTTGGGGCGCTTGCCGTGAAATTGGAAGAAGTAAAATCTTCCCTTTCTAAAGTTTCCGGATTGGAGATACACGGCTGGAACGATAAGGGAGAAATGGTAGTGGTTTATGAAGGGGATACTTTTGAGGAAATGGAAAAAGAAGTAAAGGAATGGCCTAAAAAGATAGAAGGGGTGCTTTCGGTTAATGTAGCTTATTTCAATGTGGAAGACGAGGTTGAACGAATAGAGAAAGGAGAATACGTCCCAGAGAGGCCTTGGAAGGAGTAAATGGATCGGAGATTGTTTTTAAAATTTTTGGCCACGGGAATTTTAGTAGGATGTGCTCCGGGAGAATTTACATCTTCTCCGATTAAAACTAACGTGTTAAGGCCTCCAGGAGCCATCCCCGAGGATTTTTTTGCTTCTCGTTGTATTCGATGTGGGCGCTGTGCCGAGAGTTGTCCTTATAGGAG
>NZ_LWLG01000045.1 GCF_001652585.1 Thermosulfurimonas dismutans | reverse complement strand
CGCTTCCGTAAAGATCTTAAGTCCATGAACCTCTACAGAACCTGCTTCAAAGAACTCAAACGCCAGCTTGCCGAAAAGGGTTACGAGCTTAAGTGCGGCAAAATCACTGACGCCCGTCTGGTCAAAGCCGCCCGAAACCCCGGAAAAGGAGACTCTGATGCCGCCTTTGCCAAAAAGGGAAACCAAACCATCTACGGCTACAAAGACCACATCGCCGTGGACCCTAAACATGAATTCGTGACCGAGTTCGTTTGCACCCCGGCCAATGTCCACGACTCCCTGGTGATCGATGAGCTCCTTTCCGGTGATGAGACCGCCATCTTTGCCGACAAGGCCTACGACTCCAGGGCTCTCAAAAGGTGGTGTCGGGAAAAGGGCGTTTACTATGGGGTCCTGGCTAAAGGAACCAGAAACCGCAAGATAAGCTCCTCCCAGAAAAAGAGGAATCGGAAGCTTGGAGCTGTAAGGCGGAAGGTGGAGAAGGTCTTCGGTATCTTTAGCCTTCATCTTAATCGGGCAAAAGCCAGGTATGTGGGCCTTGCGGCCAATGAGATCCATCTTCTCCTTACGGTCTTCACCTACAATCTCCTCAGGCTCTGGTGGCACCTGCGAAGGAAAAGAAGAGTCGTAGCAGTTTGACGTCACGGAAGAAGGAGGAGAAATGTGCCTGAAATAAGGAAAGAAGGGAAAAAGAGGCCCACAGAGGCTTCCGAAAAGCCAATCAGAGTAAAAATCCGGGGTATTTTCTATATCGGCAAGACGAAAATTTGATGTCATGCTCATCTTAAACAGACAACATGGCCTAAATTTCAGAATTTTTCAAAGGTCTC
>NZ_LWLG01000044.1 GCF_001652585.1 Thermosulfurimonas dismutans | reverse complement strand
AACGTTAAGGGTTATAATCTTGTAGAATTTAGGATATGGATTAAGTATTGAAATGTTGATGTTGAAGGAAAAAGTCTTAGTTCTCAAGATGTGGTTTGGTAAGCAATTAGAATCCCTCAGTTTTCAACAGAAATGTTTGTTAGCTATTCTTTCTTTATTACTGCCGAGTTTCTTGTACGGTTATTGGTATTTTGTCCCAAAGTATAAAAATATCAAAGGATTGCGTAGGGAAATTATCCAATTAAAGGAGGAGATTTCTAAATATAAAAAGCTGGCTCTACAAAAGACGTTGTTAGAGAAAAAGTTACAAAGAAGGAAGATATTTTTGAAAAAGATAATAGTTACCTTGCCCAGTGAAAAAGAGATTCCGGAGTTATTAAGTAATGTTTCCGAACAAGCTAAAAGATCGGGTTTGGAAGTGATTTCTTTTACTCCTAGACGAGAGATACCTCAAGCACAAAATCTACCTCCACCTGAGGAAGCCTCAGCACCCGCATGAGGTCGGCCAGGAAAACGAAAGCCCCCTTTAAAACGCCGATGAGAACCAAGGGTTTATCCTCGTATTCTCTTGAAATTTCTTCTCCGAGTTCTTTGAGTCGTTGAGTAATTTCTTCTGGGGACAGTATAATTTTCAAACTTTCAGCCATAATCACTCCCCTTAATTTAGGATTTTTTCTACTCGAACTATGTCTTCTTCTAAATCTACAGGTTTGAAACCTAACTTTTGGGCTAGGGTGAGCATTTTTTCATTTTCTTTCAAAATGTGCATACGAATGCGTTTCAAGTACATATCTCTGGCCACCGAAAGCATTTTTTCAGAAAGGATCTTGCCTAGGCCTTTGC
>NZ_LWLG01000043.1 GCF_001652585.1 Thermosulfurimonas dismutans | reverse complement strand
TATCTCTCGTTGGAGGCCTTCAGCTGGCCTGCGGACAAGGACTTTGCTTGGGCTGCGTAGTGCAACGCCGCCGAGGTGGATATCTTAGGGTCCTGCCTAGAGGGGCCGGCGGTGGATTCCCGGGAGGTGCGCTTGACAAACTCAGTTGAACTAGGCGAACTCAAACTCCCAAACCCCCTCATGCTGGCCTCGGGCACTTGGGGTTTCGGAGAGACCCTCCCCCGGAAGATCCTTTCCTCGGTAGGAGCCCTGGTCACCAAAGGCCTCTCTCTTGAGCCTCGAACCGGCAACCCTCCCCCCAGGCTTTCGGAAACCCCCTGTGGCTTGGTAAATTCTATCGGGCTGGAGAACCCGGGGTTCGAAGTCTTCCGTAACCGCATCCTTCCCCGGCTCTTGGCCCTGGGCCCGCCGGTGATCGTAAACATCTTCGGCGAAAGCGAGGACGACTTTTTCAACCCCGCTGGGTTCCGGATCCAAGGCTGGCAAATAGACGAAAATACCGGGGATATCACCGGAGCCATTACCGATATCCGCATCGATCGCACCTCTCCTCCGGTAGCCACTTCCAAGATCGATGTCATCACTAATCTGGACGCCCGCGAAGATATCGAAACCATGGTGATTAACCTTAACGGAAATATAACTGATGGCGGATCGGCTGAGACTACCTTTGTAATCCGGGATATAGATGGAAACGACAATAAGATTTACGTAAAACTCACCTACAACGCCATTCTTAACAAATGGGATTACGAGATAAGAAAAAATAGTGCTACCGGAGCTATCCTGGCCCAGGGAACGGATTCTACAGCTACCCGGGCCACCATCCAGCTACCCTCTACAGGAGAAAACATAATAATT
>NZ_LWLG01000042.1 GCF_001652585.1 Thermosulfurimonas dismutans | reverse complement strand
CTTACCCGGGTGGAGCGGCTTTTTGATCGGAGCAAGGTCATTTTCTATTATACTGCTGAGGGTCGGATCGACTTCCGAGAATTGGTAAAGCAGTTGGTCCGGGCCCTGCGGACCAGGATTAAGATGCGTCAGATAGGAGTGCGGAACGAGGCCGGCTTGCATGGAGGCCTCGGCTGCTGCGGCCGAGAGATTTGCTGTGCGGCCTTCCTTAAAGAATTTGCTCCGGTTTCCATCAAAATGGCCAAGGAACAAAGCCTTCCCCTTGATCCTAACAAGATTTCCGGTCTTTGTGGTAGGCTCCTCTGTTGTCTGCTCTATGAATATCATATCTATGAGGAACTTTCTCGAAGTCTTCCAAAGATTGGCAAAAAGCTTCAGACCCCGGTGGGCCCCTGTCGGGTGGTGCGTTACAATATTTTTCGACGCACCATTGTGCTTGAAAATCAGGAAGGCGTCTGGCCACGCTTTCGAAGCCTAAGAAACTCACAACCCAAAAGGAGCCCCCCTTCCAAGGTTTCAGAGAAGGACCTCTATCAATCTGGTCTCCTGGCTTTTAAACAAAGAAAGTTCGAAGCGGCCCGGAAGGCTTTCCGGCAATATCTAGAAAAATATCCCAAAGGACGGTACGCAGCCAATGCCTATTTCTGGATCGGGGGAAACCTACTACGCCGAGCGCCGTTATGAAGAAGCCATCCTAGAGTACCAGAAGGTGATCGACCGATTCCCGCAGAGTTACAAGGTACCGGCAGCCCTTCTCAAACAGGGGCTTTCCTTTCTTAGGCTGGGAGACACCGAAGCGGCTCGGATTCTTTTCAAAAAGATCGTCAAAGATTATCCCAAAAGCGAGCAAGCCACTACGGCCCGGAAATATCTTAAGCGATTG
>NZ_LWLG01000041.1 GCF_001652585.1 Thermosulfurimonas dismutans | reverse complement strand
GGTGGAGACCGAGGATGGGGATGTGCGGGTGAGTGAGGCCTGGTACGAGAGGGATTGGGTCCTTGGTGGAGGGAAGTTTAGGCTTCGATTTGGGAAGATAGACGTAACCACGGAGGTGGATCAGAACGAGTATGCCAACGACGAAAACGGGCAGTTTATGAGTCCGGTTTTTGTGAACAATCCGGCGGTGGAGTGGGCCTCCTACAGTTTTGGGGTGGTGGCCAGTTACGAGGCCGAGAGGTGGAGTTTTACGCTGGGCTACGAGGACGCGGACTCTGGCTGGGAAGACCTTTTCGATTATCCCTTTCTGGTGGGGCAGCTTGCGGTGAGCAGCAATTTTCTGGGGCATTCCGGGAACTATCGTTTCTACGTATGGTATCAGGGGGAGAAACACCTGAAGTGGGATGATCTTGAGGACTATTTTGCCCAAAAGATCGAGCCGGAAAACGAAGATCCGGCGTGGGGTTTCGGGGTTTCGTTTGACCAGGAGGTAGCGGAGGGGATAGGTTTATTTTTCCGTTACGGATACAGGGGAGAGGATCTGGTGGGTTATGCGAACTACGATGAGAGTGGCGCTTTTGATCCTGAGGCTACGGATTTTTCTTATGGATTCGAACACGCCTTTACCGGAGGTGTGTCTCTTTCCGGGAGGTTTTGGGGGCGTGCGGAGGATGAGTTGGGTATAGGTCTGGCCATGTTTCTGCTGGCTGACGATTATGAGGACTACTGGGAGAAGGAAGGGGTTTACGCTGGTCGTGAGGGGGTGAGGATCGACACGGACACCGAGTACCATATTGAGGTGTTCTATCGATACCAGGTTAACGAGCATCTGGCCCTTACGCCGGACTTCCAGTACACCTGGAACCCGGCCGGGCTAGATGACCACGGCTTTTGGGTCTTCAGCCT
>NZ_LWLG01000040.1 GCF_001652585.1 Thermosulfurimonas dismutans | reverse complement strand
CTACTAAGGTGAGCTTGCGGACCGGTGGGGTCTTCGTCGGGGTCGCGTTCGTAAAAGGGCGTCTACCTCCGAGAGGCACAGCAGGAGGTCGGCCCCCACAAGCCCCACCACCAAGGCCGAAAGGAAGTCGTTGTCTCCGAACTGGATTTCCTCCACCGCTACGGTGTCATTTTCGTTGACGATAGGAAGAACCCGCCAGCGGAGAAGGATGTTGAAGGTATTGCGGGCGTTGAGATAACGGGTACGATCCTCAAGATCCTCCCGGGTAAGGAGGATCTGGGCCACGGGCTGGCCGTGACCTTTACCTCTTCAGGGGTTATGCCCTTGCAGGCCTTGGATAGATCTACCCGGGCCAAAGCCGTGCGGGTATGGGTCTCGGCTCCCTCGATAATGGCCGCCGCCCGGGGGTAACCGATGATGTCTGTGGAGACGTTCTGCTCCAAGGTAAAGACTAGGTAGGGCTTATACGGTCCCTCTGCAGCCTGACGATAAATCTCGTTTATGGTCTCCCGGGTTATACGGTTCTCAAGACTCTCGTCCTGGATGTTTACCACCAGGACGATAAGGCTACCAGTGGTAGTGGGAATCCGTACGCTTTCTGCCATGAAACCTACACGCTTCATCTCCGGAATGACCAAGCCAAGGGCATCGGCCGCCCCAGTGGTGGTGAGGATGATATTGTTGAAGATACTTCTGGTCTTCCGCAGATCTTTGGCCCCGGATAAAAAACGAAGGTGGTCTGGGTGGACTTTCTATTTTCATGCTTAAAAACCCTAAATCTTGGGATCCCGGTTATTTTATAAAAGTATTTTCGATTTCTTTGCCAACTTCAAAAATTTTTTATCGTAAAATTGATAAAAATTCGGTAATGGCTATATGCGAGGCTACTTATGCGTCCTTTTCTCCCTACTTTGACGCGGAATACACTTACGCC
>NZ_LWLG01000039.1 GCF_001652585.1 Thermosulfurimonas dismutans | reverse complement strand
AGGTTCAAGCGTAAGGGCCATCTCCACATAGTCTGGAGCCTCTTCAGGAGGGATTACCCGGCGCGCGGTCCCGGGCCGATTTTCACTCACGCAGGGATACCGTCGATCACAATAGGCACACTGCACATTGCACCGCGGAGCTACCGGAAGGTGAAGTCTTCCTACTGTCCGATGAGCAGTCTCATCAAAACATGGATGTCTGATCATTTGCTAACCTCCTTTTCCTATCTTAGAAAAGGGCCTCAAGGCCCTCCTCACCGGTGCGGACTCTAAAGACCCCTTCCATCGGGAGCACAAAGATCTTGCCGTCTCCGTGCTCACCGCTCTGATTTACTCGAATAATTCTTTCCACTACCTTGGGGACCATGGCCTCCGGCACCACTACCAAAAGGAGCCTTTTGGGTATGAAACCATAAGAGGAAGTCTCGAGCTTTTCGGCCACTTCAGGGCTTACCCTATAGGCGAGTTCCTTAAGCCTCCCTCCCTGTTTCCCTCGGCCAAGCACCTTAAAGGCCGTAAAGGAGGGAACTCTTACTTTTACCTTGTATACCTGATCAATAGGATCCTGACCTTCAGCCAGTACATCATAGTGACGTATATAACCCGCACTGGCTGAGATAATACGATCATAATCCAGACGCCCTTCAACCACCCGGGTATTGGACTGAATGTACGCTCCCATGGCCTGCTCCACGGCCGCCCTTAAGGCATTATTTATAGCGGCCTGCCGGGTAGGCCCTGATCCCGTAGCCGTAATCGTAACCGCCTGAGCCCAAAAAACCGAACACAAAACTAAACATAACCCCAACCAAATTATTTTCCCTGTGCTCTTCATACTTACCCCCTTTATTTTGTATTTAAAAATTTCCTTATTTTGTATTACCGTTAATTATCTTTGTTTTTCGGTTTTCTACTAGAGCTTTCATGGCTTCAAGGGTAGGATTATTAGGTTGAAGTTTTAGAGCTCGCTCTATAAGCTTTTTGGCCTCCTCCACCCTATCTTTAAAAAGATAATATCGAACTGCTAACT
>NZ_LWLG01000038.1 GCF_001652585.1 Thermosulfurimonas dismutans | reverse complement strand
ACAACTGGGACCGCATAGCCGAGCAGACGCTCGGGGTGTATCAAAGGGCTTGAAATTGGCTATGGGTGGCGGGAAAATGAAAGAGAATATCAAAAACGGAGGGAATGATGCCCCTGGAATTTGAGAGTGTGGTAAAAGAGGGCAAGATCCAATTGCCTTTTAATGTCAATCTTGAAGGAAAAAAGGTAAAAGTGGTGCTCTATCCTGAGGAAGAAGACATTATAGAGTATCTTATGGAACATCCTGTGGAGCTTAAATCTGGCGAGAAAGGTAAACCTTTCAGCAGAGAAGAGCTTTACGCCGAACGGATGGAGAGGATGGGTTCATGAATAATCTGGGGGAGGGATGGGCTTTTATAGATACTAATGTATGGTTTTATGCTTTTACCGGGAACGATCCGGAAAAACATCAAAGGGCAGTAGAGGTCATCAAAAGATACGGAAAATCTATTCAGGTAAGCACTCAGGTAATCAATGAACTCTGTTTGAATCTCAAGAAGAAAGCGGATTTTTTGGAAAAAGGAATACGAGAAATTATCAGACAATTTTTCAGAAAGTATAAAGTCATTAAACCGGACGAAGAGACGATGTTGCTTGCTTCGGAATTAAGGGAGCGGTATAGGCTTTCTTTCTGGGACAGTCTGATAGTAGCAGCGGCTCTCGAAGGAGAAGCCAAGATTTTGGTTACCGAAGATATGCATCCTGGTCTTGTGGTGGAAAAACTAAAAATTATTAATCCATTTTTACCTTAATATTTTACCCTATACTAATATTTTTCCCCTTCCACTCATAGTAAAAAGAAATGGAGACTCTTTTCCACCGGGGCATTTCGCCTGAGGAGCGCCTGGGCTATCTGGACCTTCTCCGGCGGGAGTACCACTGGGACCACGTATCCGAACAGACGCTCGGGGTGTATCAGAGGACTTGAAATATGTTAAATTTGTTAGAAATCATTTTTTAATAATTTCTATTATGGTTTTGATAATTCTTTTTAGTTTTTCTCTTTTTAATCTGCCAATTTTATATAAAATTAT
>NZ_LWLG01000037.1 GCF_001652585.1 Thermosulfurimonas dismutans | reverse complement strand
GGGACTGTCCACCCTTCTGTGTAAATCCCATTATAGCCTATCCTCAAATAAAATTGAGAGCTGGGCGTAAATTGAAGGCCAATCCTTAATAGGGCGGCGCCATTTCCTCTCAAGCTCCATGGCCGCCATGTATAGACACTTAAGCAGAGACTCCTCTGTCGGAAAAACCCTCCTGCCCGCTGTTGCCTTCCGAAATTTGCTGTTTACGCTCTCTATGATGTTCGTGGTATACATTACCCGCCTTATTTCAACCGGATACCTGAAAAACGTCGTTAAAGCCTCCCAATTCGCCTCCCAGCTCTTTACCACATGGGGATACTTTTCGCCCCATTTGGCCGAAAAATCTTCAAATTCTCTTTCGGCTACCTCAAGTGTAGGGGCCCCGTAAACCTTCTTGAGATCCCGGGCCAGCTCCCTTTTGTCTTTCCAAGAAACATATCTCAAAGAATTCCTGATCTGGTGTACCACACACCTCTGAATATCCGCCTTCGGAAAGGTTGCCTCTATAGCTTTATCTAACCCTGTTAACCCATCCACGCTGAAAATGAAGACATCTCTTACCCCCCGAGCCTTAAGATCATTGAGCACTCCTAGCCAAAATCGGCTAGACTCTGTCCCGTCTATCCAAAAGCCCAAAATTTCCTTGTAGCCTTCAAGATCTATACTTATAACTACATAGATAGCTTTCTTCCTTACTTGACCATCCTCTCGGATGTTGTAGAAAATGCAATCGATCCAAAGTAGAAAATATTTTTCTTTGAGTGGACGGGCTTGCCATTCCTTGATCTTGGGCAGAATCCGGTCTGTGATCTTGGAAATCAGAGAAGGGCTTACGTCAAAACCATACATATCAGAAAGAATCTCCTGGATATCTCGGGTACTCATACCCTTGGCATAAAGGGCTGTTATCTGATTTTCTATCTCATCAAGCATGGTTTGACGCTTCCTGATAAGTTGGGGCTCAAATTCCCCTTTCCGGTCTCTGGGAACTAGGAGCTCAATAGGGCCACAGGTGGTTTTCACGCTCTTGGGAGTGTAGCCGTTCCGATAATTGTCCGAATCAGAGCGCTCGTACTTCTTGTAGCCTAAGAACTCTTCCAGTTCGGCTTCCAGGACCTCTCCCAGGAATTCTC
>NZ_LWLG01000036.1 GCF_001652585.1 Thermosulfurimonas dismutans | reverse complement strand
TATTAATCCGAGCATAAAACAGTAGACATTTAAAGAGCATACCTTACCTTCGGAGCCCGAAAATAGCTCTTCACTATCTCCGGCTGTTTCTGTGTGCTCAGTAAATAACTCCTCACATTTCCTTCCATCTCCTCATAACTCCTGATCTTCCTCCTCCCCACCGCATTCGTCTTCACATCCTGGTTCAAATATTCATCCGGATTCAACTCCGGACTGTACCTCGGCAAATAAAACAACTCTATCCGCTCCTTCCTCTTCTCCACCCATTCCTTCACCCTCTTGGCATGATGCACCCGATGATTGTCCACTATCAAATAAACCTTCCGATTACCATTCGATTTGACCAACCTTCTCAAAAATTCCAGAAAAACTTCCGTCGTAAATCTCTCCCGAAAAATCATAAACTTGAGCTTGCCTCGATTGCTGATCGCTGAAATCATGTTGAACCGGTAGCGCCTCCCTGTGGTCTCTATCGCCGGTGTCTTCCCCTTCGGAGCCCAGCTTCTGCCTACTTGATAATCCGACCGTACCCCCGTCTCGTCACCCCAGTAAATCTCCGCCCCTTCCTCTCGCGCTCGTCTCCGTATCTCGGGATACTTCTCCTCAAGCCAAACCTTCACTTCCTTAGGATTCTGTTCATAAGCCTTGCGTAACGGCTTCTGCGGCGTAAAACCCCACCGCCTCAAATACCTCCCCACCGTCCATACCGAAAGCTTCACCCCAAATCTCCGCTCTATCAGCTGCCCCACCGCCTCCCTCGTCCATAACGCAAAGGGCATCTTCAACTGATCCGGACATCGATCCCTAATGAGATTGCAGATCACCGCCGCCTGCCACCCCTTAAGCTTCCCTTCCGAAGGCCTTCCCCTCTTCTTCGCCTTTAAAGCCTCCCAGCCTCCTTCCCGATAAAGCTTCAACCAGTAGCTAATCCGGCTCCGACCTACCCCGAAGATCCGAGCTATCTCTTCCTGAGTCTTTTCTCCTTCCAGATAGGTCTTTACCGCCCGAATCCGAAGGGCCTCTTGGGCCTTGGGAGAAAGCTTCCTGGCATCCCAATTTCTGAAATCTGTTTGTTCTTTGCTCATGTAGTCAGGCTAGCATAAATTCCAATCTCTGTCTACTATTTTGCGCTCCCATTAATAAAATT
>NZ_LWLG01000035.1 GCF_001652585.1 Thermosulfurimonas dismutans | reverse complement strand
GTTTCGAGCCTACCTATAAAGAATGGAAACTATTTTGAGCAGGCCTGTAAGACCTGTAAACGCAACCGTTTCGAGCCTACCTATAAGGAATGGAAACTCATCTTCCAAAAAGGGGGCCTCAAAATGGATCGTGTTTCGAGCCTACCTATAAGGAATGGAAACCTATTAGCGTCGCTCTACAACTTTGAAGATAACATAGGTTTCGAGCCTACCTATAAGGAATGGAAACTGCACTATGAAGGAGAACCATTGCCAGGGTTTAACAGTTTCGAGCCTACCTATAAGGAATGGAAACCAATCTCATACTCCACGAGAGAATATATTCGAGAACTGGTTTCGAGCCTACCTATAAGGAATGGAAACCCGCCCTTGACGGCCACCCCTCCGACAATTCTTTTTTGTTTCGAGCCTACCTATAAGGAATGGAAACTAATGACATTTTGTCCAGGATTATTGAATTGTTGCAAGTTTCGAGCCTACCTATAAGGAATGGAAACAAGCACCTCAGGGCCGGGACTAGAGTTGAGGCGATAGTTTCGAGCCTACCTATAAGGAATGGAAACCTTTCAAATGTTTTGGATCATTTGTTCCGACAATTTGTTTCGAGCCTACCTATAAGGAATGGAAACCTAGAAATCTCTTCAGGCATTTTTAAATACCCAGCTTGTTTCGAGCCTACCTATAAGGAATGGAAACAGCTCGGCCTTGACGACCGGCTGGCTGAGGA
The DNA here is from genome assembly GCF_001652585.1 of Thermosulfurimonas dismutans. Classification (GTDB taxonomy): domain Bacteria; phylum Desulfobacterota; class Thermodesulfobacteria; order Thermodesulfobacteriales; family Thermodesulfobacteriaceae; genus Thermosulfurimonas; species Thermosulfurimonas dismutans. The sequence continues at coordinate 454 of NZ_LWLG01000035.1, read as the reverse complement.
GCTAAGTTTCGAGCCTACCTATAAGGAATGGAAACGCGCAATCTCAATTTCTCGCTGCCCCTGCTCGTTCTGTTTCGAGCCTACCTATAAGGAATGGAAACAAGGAGAACTCCAGAAAATCAGAGCGAGCCAGGATAAGTTTCGAGCCTACCTATAAGGAATGGAAACCAAGAAAAGACCGTGGAGTAAGTATTACCAAGAATTGTTTCGAGCCTACCTATAAGGAATGGAAACTGATTCCCGGGACGGTAACGATTACCGACGGGACCGGTTTCGAGCCTACCTATAAGGAATGGAAACCGAGCGAGTTCCGGACCAAGGACGGGGAGCGCCAAGAGTTTCGAGCCTACCTATAAGGAATGGAAACACCTTTACGGTCAATTTCGGTCCAACTGCTAGAAGCCGTTTCGAGCCTACCTATAAGGAATGGAAACTTACGGCCTCCAGGCCGGCC
>NZ_LWLG01000034.1 GCF_001652585.1 Thermosulfurimonas dismutans | reverse complement strand
AGGAGGTAGAGAGATGTCGAAGCCGAAGTTTGAGCGAAAGAAGCCGCATTTAAACATAGGGACGATAGGGCACATCGATCACGGGAAGACGACGTTGACGAGTGCGATTACGCGGGTTTTATCTACGAAGGGGTGGGCGGATTGGATACCGTTTGACAACATAGACAAGGCCCCGGAGGAGAAGCAGAGGGGGATTACGATTCAGTTGGCGCACGTGGAGTATGAGACGGAGAAGAGGCATTATGCGCATGTGGACTGTCCTGGGCATGCGGACTACATCAAGAACATGATCACGGGTGCGGCGCAGATGGATGGATCGATATTGGTAGTGGCTGCGACGGATGGGCCGATGCCGCAGACCCGTGAGCACATATTGTTGTCTAGGCAGGTTAATGTGCCTGCGATAGTGGTGTTTATGAACAAGGTGGACATGGTAGATGATGAGGAGTTGTTGGACTTGGTGGAGCTAGAGGTGAGGGAGTTGTTGAGCAAGTATGGATATGATGGGGACAATGCGCCGGTGATAAGGGGCAGTGCGCTTAAGGCGCTTGAGTGTGGTTGTGGTAAGGAGGATTGTCAGTGGTGTGGTCCGATATGGGAGTTGATGAAGGCGGTGGACGAGTACATACCTGAGCCGCAGAGGGAGGTAGACAAGCCGTTTTTGATGCCGATCGAGGACGTATTTTCGATCAGTGGTCGTGGTACGGTGGTGACGGGTAAGGTAGAGAGGGGAGTATTGAGGCCTGGGGAGGAGGTAGAGATAGTCGGGTTGAGGCCGACGGTAAAGACGGTGGCTACCAGTGTGGAGATGTTTAGGAAGATTTTGGATGAGGCGTTGCCTGGAGACAATATAGGGGTGCTTTTGAGGGGAGTAGGTAAGGATGAGGTGGAGCGTGGTCAGGTACTGGCGCAGCCTGGGAGCATCACGCCGCATACGAAGTTCAAGGCTGAGGTATATGTTTTGAAGAAAGAGGAGGGAGGGCGGCACACGCCGTTTTTCAATGGATACAGGCCGCAGTTTTATTTTCGTACGACGGACGTTACGGGAGTGGTGACGTTGCCTGAGGGGGTGGAGATGGTGATGCCTGGGGACAACGTGGAGTTGGAGGTGGAGCTGATCAAGCCGGTAGCGATGGAGGAGGGATTGAGGTTTGCGATACGAGAGGGAGGCCGGACGGTAGGGGCCGGTGTGGTTACCAAGATCCTTGAAT
>NZ_LWLG01000033.1 GCF_001652585.1 Thermosulfurimonas dismutans | reverse complement strand
GGTCAAGTAGCAAATTTTGTGGGTTTAGATTCCATGGCCCAAAGCGGCCTCATGTCCATGTAACGCCGAAAGTTCCAGTCCTCCGTGGCCCGCAACATCACCGCCGTGGCCAGATTGGTCAAGCTCCTCTCGCTCGGGAACACCCCCACCACCCGCGTCCTCCTCTTCACCTCCTTGAATAGCCTCTCAAGCATATTGGTGCTCTTGATATGCCGCTGATGACTGGCCGGAAAATCTAAATAGGTCAGAGCCTCAGAAATCCCGCGCTCAAAGGTCTCAACCGCCCGAGGAAACCGCCCTTTATATCGTTCAATAAACTCTTGAGCCAAAGCCTCGGCCGTGCTGCGACGTTTTACCTGAAAAATCTCCCGAAGATCTCCTGCTACTTCCTCAACCTCCTTCCGGGGTACATGGGCCAGCACATTCCGCTCAAAGTGCACTACACATCTCTGCCAGAGAGTCTTCGGAAGCTCCGCCGCCAAAGCCTGTTTTATTGACTCATGGTCGTCACTAATTACAAGCCTTACCCCTCTAAGCCCCCTCTCCAGAAGCCCCTTCAGTAAATTCCGCCAGGCCTCTTTCCTCTCTCCGCCCGCAGGCTCCACCGCCAATACCTCCCGATACCCCTCCTCATTTACCCCTACCGCCACTAACAGGGCTAAATCTACTACCCGACCTCCCCAATTCACCTTGAAAAACGTGGCATCCAGGTAAAGGTATGGATAGGCTTTCTCCAGAGGACGGCCACGCCAGCGCTTGAGTTCTTCCTCCAGGCGGCCGGCAATCCGGCTCACAGCGTCTTTGCCAATCTTGATCTTAGAAAGCCCAGCAGTAATAGCCTCTACTTTCCGGGTTGAGACCCCTTGCAGATACATCTCAAGGACCGCTTCTTCCACCTCCCCGGTCATCCTTTTGTAGCGCTCAAAGACCTCCGTGAGAAAAGTCCCTTCTCGGTCCCGAGGGACCCGGAGTTGTTCGATCTTGCCCACCGGAGTGATGAGGCTACGGGTGTAATGTCCGTTGCGCTCCCCACGCCGCTGAGGAGTGCGTTCGCGATAGGCGGCTCCCAGGTGCTCGGTCATCTCCTCCTCAAGCACCTGCTCTATCACGGCCTTCACGCCCTCCCGGATCCTCCGACTGATTTCCTCCTTGGTTAATCTTCGCATCTCTTCGTTGGTCATCTATCCCCTCCATGCTCAGATTAACCCACAATTTTAGCGACACTACC
>NZ_LWLG01000032.1 GCF_001652585.1 Thermosulfurimonas dismutans | reverse complement strand
CTTTTCTGTTCTTCTGTAAAAAAGCCAGAATTAATAAGCTCGGTAAGAGCTTGACAAATAAAAGCCCTCTTTTCCTTTGGCGAAAGTTCCCGAGGCATATCGCTTTCTTGAAAAGTATCTGGTTTTTTAAAATTTTCAATTGAATTCATATCCCCAAAGACCATCTACCCTTACTCAGATTCCTTCCGATTCCCTCCTCAGAAGATCCGTTTTCAGCCGATTTTATCCGACGTCGGATAAAGTCGGAATAACCTCATAAAAAATACCATAGTTCCGAAACTATCGAAACTATCAAATCGGATACTCATCATCTTTAGTCGGATGAAACCATCACTGCAAGGAATTAAAAGATTGAACAGGAAGAAAAATAAAAGGCTATAAAAATGAATCCTCAATACAGGCGCAAGTTAATAATAAAAATTTTGGCTAAGGGTTTAAAAAGAAAAACCAAAAATAGAACTGAGAACAAAAATGAAGGCAAAAATTAAATGCGCAATCTACGCTAGAGACCTTTGCAAAATCAGATTGACAATTTTATTTCTCATAATAAACTCACTTAAAAACTAAAGGAGTTGAGCATGTATAAGAAACAGCATACTCAACTCACTTTCGGGGAAAATATTCTTTACCAAAACCTCCCTGATGACCTCCTCCTAGAACTCGACCGCCTCATCAACTGGAAACCCTTCGAACGCATTCTCTCCAAACTCCATCCCTCCTCCGTAGGACGCCCAGCCTACGATCCCCTCCTCATGCTCAAAATCCTCATCATCCAGCAAATCTACGGTCACTCCGACCCCGAAATGGAAATCATGCTCTACGGCAACCTCTTCTACCGCCGCTTCCTCGGCCTTTCCGCTACCGATCCCGTTCCCGACCACTCCACCATCTCCCGCTTCCGTAAAGATCTTAAGTCCATGAACCTCTACAGAACCTGCTTCAAAGAACTCAAACGCCAGCTTGCCGAAAAGGGTTACGAGCTTAAGTGCGGCAAAATCACTGACGCCCGTCTGGTCAAAGCCGCCCGAAACCCCGGAAAAGGAGACTCTGATGCCGCCTTTGCCAAAAAGGGAAGGCGAACTGGGAGGCCCTTACAGCCTTTTTCAAGTATCCGATAGAGATAAGGCGAGTAATGTACACGAACAAATATCATAGAAAGCATGAATAGCAAATTTCGGAAGGCTACGGCCGGGAGGCGTGTATTTCCGACGGATAAGTCTTTGTTAAAGTGTTTGTACATGGCTGCTATGGACTTGGGACGGAAATGGACAAGAATTAAGGACTGGCCACAAATTTATACTCAAATTGCCATCTTATTTGAAGATCGGCTATGATGAAATTTACACAAAAGGGTGGACACTCCCGGTGGACACTCCCAACTTTTACACGTCAGATCAAGTCTAAACTTTTAAATATTTAGTATCATAAGGGGAGTAATTCCGTCCTTATTCCTTGCTTTTATATCGGCTCCATGCACAATAAGTATCTTAACTAACTCTGTATAATCC
>NZ_LWLG01000031.1 GCF_001652585.1 Thermosulfurimonas dismutans | reverse complement strand
TATAATCCTCCCCCTCCATATAACTCTCTACAGCAGCATAATGAAGAGGAGTATTACCATAATCATCCCTCGCATTCACATCGGCTCCATGCTTAAGAAGCACCTTCACTACATCGACATGACCTTTTAGAGCAGCTCCATAGAAGTGGGGTATGTCCTGGTAGTTTTTTTGATATTTTACTCCTAGCATTCACATCTGCTCCATACTCAAGAAGCACCTTTACCACCTCTGTATTACCCTCCCAAGCAGCCCGATGAAGAGGAGTATCTCCTTTCTTATCTCTTGCATTTACATCTGCGCCATGCTCAAGAAGTATCTTCACCACATCAGCATCACCCCTCTTGGCAGCACAATGAAGAGGAGTAATTCCATCCTCACTTCTTGCTTTTACATGGGCTCCTTCTCCAAGAAGCAGAGAGACCATCAAAGCATTCCCTTTCATAGCTGCTAAATATAGGAGATCGTTCTTATCCTTCTGACTCAATTTCACTTTTTCTAAAAGCTGTACAAAATCCTTCACCTTCCCTGTCCCTACAGCTATAAAAATTGCCTTTTTCAAATCCACATCCCTATACTTCCTCATTCATTCCCTCCGATACCCCAGAAATATCCTCAGGCTCCACATGCATTATCTGACACATCAAATCCCCTTCCAAACTATCCGGCGGCCTCCCCACCAGCATCTCATGTACCACACGCCCCAACCCATAAACATCCGTCCACAGCCCTATGTTCCTACCAGCCAGCTACTCCGGCGCCATGTGTAACGGTGCCCCTACCATCACTCCCATATTCTCATTATTGATTATCCATCACTCTTGAGGGTTATTCCCAAAACTCAACACTAACTCCGTTCCTTTCTTATCTTCTTCGGGCTCTTCCTAGTCTTTCAAGGAGGAAAGATCTTCAAAAAAGTTCTTAAAGGTTTCTATCAGGTAAAGCTTGACAATCTTTTCAGTAAGTCGAGCAGAGCTTTCACTTCTTTCATGAAAGGTGTGTCTATTTTTATTTCTTTTTAACCTTCTCTAATATAGAAAGAGCCTGGTATAAAGGATCTTCTTGGACAGATTTTAGCGCTTCTTCTTGAAATCTGGCAATATCTGGCACCTCAGAATAATTCAGATTCTTATCCATATCTAGCTTTTGTTTATGATTATTCAAAAAATTTATGTCTTTTGATTTTTTCTCTCCCTCAATTAAGTTATTTTTTGGTATATTCTGAAGTTTTTCTCCGGTTTTCTGGAGAATCTTGGCCACTTTCTTGGCCTCATGCTCCACCTTCTTTTTCAAGATCTCCTGCTGAGGTTCGATACTTGAAGTTTTGTTCTCCGATTCCTTCCCCGGAGGCCCTCCACAAGCGAAAATAAGAACCAAAAGCATACTTCCCAGAGCCAGTAATTTAAAAATATTATTTTTCATCATCCTCTCCTTCGGCTTTTTTGTCCATAAGAAATGCAAAAAATATGCCATTTAAGCCCGACCGTAATCCTCTGAAAATTCAAGAAAGGAACCTTACTGTAATTCGAGAGAAAACCAAAGTAAGTTTATTAGTAAGTTACTGTTTTGTGGTGAAAGAGAAAACCAGACAAGAAGAACCTTTAGTGAATGCAAAAATATTTAAGTTTTCTTTTTCTTTGTTATATCTACTTTATTATATCTACAAACATCAACTTCGAGCCCAACTTTATTTCCGATAATAGAGAAGGCCTCAGAGAAAAAGGTTCA
>NZ_LWLG01000030.1 GCF_001652585.1 Thermosulfurimonas dismutans | reverse complement strand
GAAAAATACCGAGAAATTTATGAGAAAGAAGAAGATCCTGAACCATCTTATAAAGACTTCTTTACAGAAAAAGATTATGAAGAATTGCAAGAAAATGAAAAGAAAGTTAATGATAGAGTCGAAAAAGCACTTAAACGTTTGAGGGAAAAAATTGATGAATATTATACAAAATTTTCTTATAAAAATAGAATTGTTTTTGTTAATTGTAAAACCAAAAAGAAAAAGAAATTGTGTTTAGATATTGAATTCCCATCGAATAAACATGAAGTCGAAAGTGAAGAAATTTCAAAACTTTCTATTGTAAATTATAAGAGAAAAGAAATTTTCAAAATGAGCAGTTCCAGTTTTAAAATTGTCTATAATATTTCCGCTGTTATAGGAGCTATCATTTTTAGTGTTATAACATTTATTTTAGTTGTGAGTGGTTATTTGTATATTACAACAAAAGGTAAATATTTTTTCTTATTCTTAATTAGTGGGATAATTTGGGCGATTTTGTTTAGAATATATCTTGATTTAAAGGATTTATTTGAATATAAATTTGCAATTCCCTTTGCTTCTACTATTTTGTTTGCTTTATGGCCTTTAGCTTTTATAACTTCAGCAATTAGAGATAAAAAATTAGTAAAACTTCCTCTTAATTTTTATGTTGAGATAAGAAGCTCGCAAGATGGTACAAATTTTGTTTATTATACAAAATATGAAACACTATGTCCTATATGTAGTTCTCATTCTGTATATGCTAAACTAAAAATTAAATTCGATAAAAAATCTAAACGGTTTATTTCCGTTTGTGAACAGAATCCAAGTGAACATCGGTTTACATTTGATTATATTGCTTTAGAAGGAAAAAGAATAGAGAAAAGTAGTATTTAGTATAGTTGTAATTAAGAATTGTAGTCTCTTTGTGGGGATCAAAGTTCAAAGTAAAGGACATTGGTCTATCGATTATAGTTCGGTCTGAATTACAGGCATTAAATTCTTCCTTACTTTTAAAATCTGCTTTACAATGAAAATAAGAACGCTTTTAACTGAGGAGTAAGGCCATGATAGTCAAGACGGTAAAAATATCCAAGAAAGGACAGATCACCCTTCCCAAAGAGATGAGGGAGGCTCTCGGATCCGGGGTTCTTAAGCTAGTTCTCCACGACCGACAAGTGATAATCGAGCCGGTAGAGGATCTGGCTGCTTCTTTAAAGAAATATGCCAAGAGGGTGGACCTAGATCAGGTCAGAAAAGAAGCCTGGACGGAGGCCGTGCGTGAGAAATTTGATCGTGGTAGACACTAATGTTATCATTCGGTATCTCATCGGGGATCATCCGGAGCACTTCGAGAAAGCCCGAGCCTTCTGGGAGCAGGTCAAGCTAGGAGAGATTCGGGCCTTTCTCCCGGAAAGCGTTCTGGCCGAGACTATCTATGTGCTCCTCAAAGTTTACGGGGTGCCCAAGGATCAGGCCGTGGACAAGCTCATTCGACTTCTGGACTACAAAGGCCTCGAAGGGGAACTCGAAGTTTATCGGGAAGCTTTGATCTTATTTGGGACTAAAAACATAGATATAGTAGACGCCATAGTTTTGGCTTGGGCCAGGATTAAAGGTTTTCGGCCTTTCAGTTTTGATCGGGATGTATCCGGCTAAATTTCGTTTGGCTCTTACCCGCTTCCAATTAAGGTGTCTGGTTCCATTTTTTGGTCCGAGGTCTCTCGGCGGGATCGGCTCTTGCGCCACTTAGAAAAAGAATCCGGTGACTCTCCGGACCTGCGCCCTGCAAGCAAGCCTTCCACGCTCAGATCTTCGTCTATGAGAGGCCAATGAATTATCTCTCCGTCGGCAAGAAGTTCAAACTGCTTACGTTCTTCCGGTGTAGCGTGCCATAAACGGGGATACCAGACTAAAGGCACCATCAGGATCCGTCCGTCCACCAATTCCACTACAAGACGGTCCTCCTTGATTTCCACTTTCTTAGCCCGAGGGCTTTCCGAAAAAGTACTTTTTAATGACACTGGCACTAAATAAGTCTAGTTTTGAGACGACTGGCGTTTAGGATGGTTA
>NZ_LWLG01000029.1 GCF_001652585.1 Thermosulfurimonas dismutans | reverse complement strand
AAAATTATACTTCCATCTGCTGTAAAAATCTTATTTGGTCTTACATTGCTCTCCTGCCTAAGACTTCCTTCTTCAAAATCTTCCTCTGTAATTACAATAGTATATTCATCTTTTACTTTTTTGCTCGTTATTTGGCACAAGATTAGATCTTCTCCCTTTAAATTACTTATAACCAAAGCCGGTCGTCTTTTTGCACCAGTTAAGTCCGAAAAAGGGAAAGGAATTACTACTATGTCACCCTTTATAAATCTTTCCATGCTTCATCTTCCTCAGGTAAAAGCCAATCTTTAGCCAAACTTTTTTCGCTTAAAAATAAAGTTTCATTTTTCTCAATTTTTAATTTCAAAAATTCAATAAAATCAATCACCTCTTTCCAACAAAATGAAGGTAATTGCTTTAATTTTTCCAGAATAATCTTTTCATATTCTGTTTGTGCTTGCATAATCTGCCTCTTCTGTTTTTGATTTTATCACTTTTTTCTCCACGTCCAAAAATTAGTGGCCCGGCAAGTTCGCCGGGTCCACCAAAGAGATGGTCAATCTATCAAAAAGGCCCACCTTTAAAGTATACCCAGACTCCTAGCTCTGAGCAAAAATTATCATTTTTCTAACATTACGAAGGGCTTCCCATCGCCCTTCTTGAGGGTCTAAGCTACGGGCTTCCGGTTCTCGTAAGTGACATTCCGCAGCATCGAGAGCTTCCCCTTCCTGATTTCGCTATTTTCGGAAAGGAGATGTGGCTAACCTGGCGCAAGCGATGGAAAGTAGCGGGAGTACCACTGGGACCACGTAGCCGAACGGACCCTTGAGGTGTCTCGGAGGGCTTGAAATATGTCATATAAAGGGAAAAATGGAATAAAAAAGGGGGAGAAAAATGGAAACTATAATCTTAAGAGTAAAACCTGGAGCTAAGCCCTACCTTGAATGGTTATTGAAGCACTTTAGAGACGAAGTAGAGATTATTTCATGGAAAGATTTTGAAGAGTTGGAAGAAAAAGGATTAATTAAGGCGATAGAAGAAGGAGATCGGGGTGAATTTGTTGATGAAGAGGAGGTTATGCAAGCTTTAAGGGAGTAGATAGTGCAAGTTCTTTATGAGAGATCTTTTTTGAGAGATATTAAGAATATTAGAGATAACATTATAAAACGGGAGCTTGAAAATTTAATTTTTGAAATAAAAAAGGCGAATTCTATTCTAGATATTAGGGGAATTAGAAAACTTAAGGGACATAAAAATTATTATCGCCTAAAAATTAAGAATTATCGGGTAGGGGTCAAGCTGGAGGGAAATAAAATAATTTTCATAAGAGTGCTTCCACGGAGAGATATTTACAGATATTTTCCTTAGAAACTTGTATTTTAGTAGCTAAGGTTTGTAAGACTCATTCTTCAGCACCGGGAACTTCCCTTGCCGAATTCTCGGTATTTCCGGAAAGGGGACGTGGGGGCATTTTGCCCGAGGAGCGCAGGGGGTATCTGGATCTTCTCCGGCGGGACTACAACCGAGACTACATAGCGGAGAGATCCAATTAAATTAATAACTTACTTCTGAGATTTTTGATCCCAGCTTCCGGATCAGGTCTGCTTTAGAGGAGACACCTAGTTTGCGGTATACTCGCTGAAGATATGTTTTTACCGAAGATTCCGAAATTTTAAGGATGGTGGCGATTTCTCGTATATTTTTGCCTGCAAGGGCCATTTTTAGGATTTCCCATCTCGGTGAGAGAAGAGTTCCCGCGGGGCCCCCAAGGCTCGACAGGCCTCAATGAGCTTTTTCTCCCTAAAGTCCTCGTGGACATGAGGGGACTTCTTGTGGAACCTTCGGCCAGCGGTTTGGAGGAAGTAGAAGGCCAGAAGGCCGATCCCCAGGACGATGTTCTCGCCTATACTCATGATAAACGGCCATTTCTCGGTGTAAAGGACCGGTAAGCCCACCACTAGACCCAAACACATGCAGCTCGCCCCCAGGCTGAAGCGCCGCACCACGTCCCCGCCCCGTATAAATAGTCCAAGACAAAAGACGTCCATGAATCCAGCCGTGGTCTGTACGGCATACATGGCAAGATTGCTGGTTAGCCGGTTGAAGTCGTGGAGAAAGGCCACCGCAAAGGTTCCCATGCCCACGGCTACCACTAGGGGATAATCTTTCTTCCGGTGAAAAAGAAAGGCCGAAATCAGGACCGCCACAATATAGAAAATTAGTTCTACTCCACGGAAGTAGAGGTTTTTCATGTAGGTCGGCATGAGGCAAACGTAAAACATTCCAGTTAGAAGATAAAATAGAAAAATAATAGGAAGATACTTCACGAGATCTCCCAAGGGTTCCTTTCTCTGGGGATGATACCGGGCTGGAATCTGAGAAAGGAGCAGAAACCCAATGAGAGGAAATAGAACGCTGTAAGGAGGATTTATCTGCAAAGTTGCGCCCATGAACACGTTTCCCAGGACCAGGCCTAGGGCCGAAGCCATCACTGGATCGCGGGTAGAACGTAGCAGACATCCTATGCGAACAATGAGGAAGGCCGAAGCGATGCCGATGATTGTAA
>NZ_LWLG01000028.1 GCF_001652585.1 Thermosulfurimonas dismutans | reverse complement strand
GGCTCGAAACAGGTTGCGTTTACAGGTCTTACAGGCCTGCTCAAAATAGTTTCCATTCCTTATAGGTAGGCTCGAAACTATACCGCCCAAAATTCCACCAATGAGGCCCCCAAGTTTCCATTCCTTATAGGTAGGCTCGAAACTATAAGTTGCATCGCAAAATCGCCACCGGTCTCACTAGTTTCCATTCCTTATAGGTAGGCTCGAAACTTTTCCGGGGAGTCGGAGGCCCATTCCTCCGGCTCCTGTTTCCATTCCTTATAGGTAGGCTCGAAACGGGCGATTCCGACACGTCGGCTCAGACCTTATTGACGTTTCCATTCCTTATAGGTAGGCTCGAAACCTTCTTTGAGTTTTAGAAATTTAACCTCACTAGAAGGTTTCCATTCCTTATAGGTAGGCTCGAAACGCATGGCAAATCTGCCAGCATTCCCAAGCTATCTGGTGTTTCCATTCCTTATAGGTAGGCTCGAAACCTTGAAACCATTAAGACAGAAGAAGATTTGAGAAAAGTTTCCATTCCTTATAGGTAGGCTCGAAACGCAATTTAATGATCGCAACAGGATAAATGTTCACGGGTTTCCATTCCTTATAGGTAGGCTCGAAACTGGATCGTGTAGTCCCCATTTAATTCCGATACCTATAGTTTCCATTCCTTATAGGTAGGCTCGAAACTAGCGCCAGTACTCGTTGTGAACGAAGGCCTCAAAGTCAGTTTCCATTCCTTATAGGTAGGCTCGAAACGCGGGAACCTGCGTAACCCTCTAGGGAAAGGTACTTAGGTTTCCATTCCTTATAGGTAGGCTCGAAACCCGTTACATAATCGACAATGCTAGCGAGATTTATGAATGTTTCCATTCCTTATAGGTAGGCTCGAAACACCAATCCACCAACTATACCTCCCAGAATTCCACCAAGTTTCCATTCCTTATAGGTAGGCTCGAAACCGAGCTTCATTTTGTAGAGCCGCATAATGTTGCGGAGTTTCCATTCCTTATAGGTAGGCTCGAAACATTTAAGACCTCGAAATTAGCTTGATACACAAAGCCGCGTTTCCATTCCTTATAGGTAGGCTCGAAACCCCTGTAAAAGGGGGAGCAATCTTTACAATGATTTATACCAATTTTGAGAATTCATGGGAAGAGGTAAAAGCCTTTTTTTGGCCGCTGGACCTTCGGTAGTGTAAAAATCCTGAGTGGTCCGGCGGCCAGAAGTCAAAGAGATCACCAGAAACGTCGGTCGGGGTCGTCCTTCTTACGTCCGATCACCCTGCGCACGAAATACCGCCTGGTGCGAAAGCCATAAACGATCACCGAATCTTCCTCGGAATTCATCACTTCCCGTAGCTCGGCCAGCAGACGCTCGAGCTGAACTTCGGTAAGCTCCCCTTCAAACACCGAAAGCTGAACCCAGTTTAAATACTTCCGACAGATTTTGTGGAATTTCTGCACCCGTTTTGCCCCGGCATCATAAACCAAAATTACGAACACCAGCGCGTCCCTTAGCCGGTGTGAACTTTTTTATCTAATTCTATCTCTTTTTCAATCTAAATTTCAACAGGAATCTCGACGGAGTTTTTTTTCTTTGAGTAAGATTCTTACTTCAAGTTCCGGTTCAGGAGGGTAAAATGCGGATAACTTCTAAAGGTCAGGTAACCATTCCTAAAAAATGGCGCGAAAAATTCGGATTTCTGCCCGGAACAGAGGTGGAATTCATTCCGGAGGAAGGGGGACTCAAGTTGGTCAAAAAAAGACGGCCCCTGGGAAAGGACACATCCTTATAAAGCACATGCGAGGCCGGGGAACGGTTAAGCTTTCCACCGATGAGATTTTGGCCCTTACCAGAGGAGAAGATTGATGCCCGTTCCCGTAGATTCAATGTAATTCTTGACATTTTCACCGAGGATCCCTGCTGGTTTGATTGGTCCGCAAGGGTTCTGGCTGAGTGGGCCGAGAAAGAAATACTGATCTCGGCGTTATCGCACCTATTTTCCAAAACTGGAAATTGTAGCCCCAAACGAATCTCACCGCGTTCTCACGTAGGGAAAATAGAGTTCCTCCCCGAGAAAGTGACGGTAAAGTTTGTAGCATTCAAGCCGGATGAGCCGCCGGTAGGAGACCTTTCTTCCTAGCTTTTTGTGCATCACGGTTCGCGAGAGCCGTTCCTCATAGGCTTCTATAAACCGTTTGAGCCCTCGTTCCTTGAGGTATATCCCTCCCAGTTCCTCCCGGAAATCCTCGGGGCCTATCTCGCGCCGGTTGATCAGGGAAAAGATCACCCGGTCAACCACCAGGGGTTTAAAGATCTCGGCCAGGTCCAGATTGAGGGAGAAACTTCGCTCGTTGGTCTCGTGAAGATACCCTATGCGCGGATCAAGATGAGTGCGGTAGATCTCCGAAAGGGCCGTAACATAAAGCAACGAATTACCGAAAGAAATAAGGGCGTTCATCCGGTTGGCTGGGGGCCGACGGCTCCGGCCCTCGAAACGGAATTCTGGATTTTCGGTAATCACGTCGAAGGCGCTGTAATAGACTTCCCGAGCTCGGCCCTCAAGGGCCATGAGTTCGGCTGGACTTCCGGCCTCGTTGAGATAGCCCAAGATTTCTTCGATGGCCGAAATGTATTCGGAAAGGTGCTTCCCTCGGGAGACGTAAACGCGAAGGTTGAAGAGTATATTCCCTAGAGCACCGTAAACGAATGCCCTGGCCAGCCCCAGCCGCCAGTCGTCACGCAGATAGTGTTCGGCCTGCCTCAGGATCATAAGACCGGAATTCATGTATTCCCGGGGATAGTAAGTGCCCACGTAGTAGCCGTAA
>NZ_LWLG01000027.1 GCF_001652585.1 Thermosulfurimonas dismutans | reverse complement strand
TGGAAAAGTTGCACAGATTGATCATATTTTAATAAATCGCTTTTTTGATATATATGTATTGGAATCCAAAAATTATAGGTACGGTCTTAGAATAACTGAATCAGGAGAATTTGAAGTAAAGTACAAGAATTACTATATTGGGATTCCCTCTCCAATCGAACAAAATAAACGTCATATAGCATTACTTTCAAAGTTTATTGAAGCCCACGACCTTTTACCAAAAAGATTGGGGATAACGATAAAACCTCGTTTTTTAAACTATGTATTAGTGTCCCCTAAGGCAATAATTAGACGCCCTAGATCAAAAAAGTTTGATTTTTCCAATGTCATAAAAGCCGATATGTTAACTACTATCATAGAAAAGAATGTTGAAGAGTTAGACGTACTAAATACTTTTAAATGCGCACTAAAAATAAGTTCTTTTTCTCTGGTAGAAGAGTTTGCTAAAAAATTAGCAGGTTTTCACAAGCCAATTACTATTGATTGGAAAAAGAAATTCGGTATCAAAGATGTAAAAAAGTATTTTTGTTTCAAATGTGGAGCGAACATCTCGGAAAAAGAAGCTAAATTTTGTTGGAATAACAAAAAGAGATTTAAGGGTAAAGCTTTTTGTTTTAAATGCCAGAAAGAAATCTTATAATTTCAGTGGATCGGGCAATACTCGCCAGGCCGGAAAGCTTGATCTCTATATGGACCGGAAAGAACTTCTCGAGCGTGTATATCGCAGGATTAGGGCCGAGGGCTTAGATTGGTCGAGGGCGGAGGTGCGCGCAGCCTTCGAGACCTTCCTAGAAATCGTAGAAGAGACCCTGGTCTCAGGAGAAACGGTGGGCCTTCCGGGGCTGGGGACCTTCGAGGTTCGGGAGGCCCCTCCACGGAAGGCCTACGATTTTCAAAAGAAAGAGGTCATAGAGATTCCGGCCCGACGGAAGGTCTTCTTCCGCCCTTCCCGAAAACTCAAGGGCCTACTACGAGACTAGTTCCTTCACTTTTTCGAGAAGGACCTCCTTGATACCGGAGGCCGCCTCCGGGCGAGTGCCGCCTCCCTGGGCCATCTCCGGGCGTCCCCCACCCCGGCCGTCCACCACGGGAGCCACGGCCTGCATGAGTTTCCCCGCGGGAATCTTCTTGGCAAGGTCCTTGGTGACCATGGCCACCATCTGGACCTTCCCGTCGTTTACGGCATAGAGGAAGACCACTCCGGAGCCGAGTTTGTCCCTGAAAAAGTCGCCCATCTCCCGAAGCTCGGAAGCGTCTCTGGCCGGAACCTCGGCGCAGATAACCTTAACCCCTGAGACCTCCGAGACCTCCTGAAGCTTTTCTTCCAGGGTTTTCCTAACCTCCCCCCGCTTGAGGCGACTGATCTCCTCCTCAAGGGTCTTGATTCTGGCCAAAAGCCCCGAAACCCGGTGCTCGATCTCCGAGGGCGAACACTTGAGGAGTCCGGCCAGCTTGAACCTTTCGTCCTCAAGGGAGAAGACCCATTTGAGGGCTGGCTCACCGACCAAGGCCTCGATACGTCTGACTCCGGCTGAAACACTCCCTTCGGCCACGATCTTGAAGAAGCCGAGGTCCCCCGTGCGGGAGACATGGGTGCCGCCGCAGAGCTCAAGCGAAAAGTCCCCGATCTTTATCACGCGCACCCGTTCTCCGTATTTTTCCCCGAAAAGGGCCATAGCCCCCATGGAAAGGGCCTCCTTGAAGGAGACCATCTTGACCTCAACCGGAAGATTCTCGCGGATCTTGGCATTTACCAGCTCCTCAACCGAACGGATCTCCTCCAAGGTCAGAGGCTCAAAGTGGGTAAAATCGAACCGGAGGCGATCCGGGGCCACGAGAGACCCGGCCTGCCGCACGTGTTCTCCGAGGACCTTCCGCAAAGCGGCGTGCAAGAGATGGGTAGCGGTGTGGTGCCGAGCGGTGGCCAGCCGCCTTTCGGAAAGGACCTCCAGGTCCACTTCCATGCCTTTACGAAGGGTCCCTTCCACCACCTCGAGTTCGTGCAAGATAAGGTTTCCGAAACGACGCACGTCTTTGACTTCGGCCTTGAACCCCGGGGCCAGCGCCAGACCGGTGTCCGAGACCTGACCACCGCCTTCGGGATAAAAAGGCGTGCGGGAAAAGACCGCAAGGACCTTCTCTCCGGCGTGCGCCTCAGGGATTTCCTGATCCTCCTTTATCAAGGCTAGGACCTCGGCCTTGGCCGAAAGGCCCTCGTAGCCCACGAAGGGGGTCTCCGAAAGCCTTTCGGTGAGGTCCTTTAAAACCTCCGGGGCTTTCGTCAGCCCGCCCTTCCAGCTCTTGCGGCTCCTCTCGCGGGCCTGAGCGAGTTCCCGTTCAAAACCCTCCATATCGAGCTCAAAGCCCCGGGAAAGTCCGATGTCTCGCACGATGTCGTATGGGAAACCGTAGGTATCGTAAAGACGAAAGATCACCTCGCCGGGAATACGTTTGGCACCCTTTTCGGAAAGGCTCTTAAGTTCCTCTTCCAGGATCTCAAGCCCACGGGCCAGGGTCTCAAGAAAACGCTCTTCCTCTATCTGTAAGATCTTTTCCACCGCACCCTGGGCCCGTTTCAGCTCAGGATAAAAGTCCCCGAATTCGGCAACCACCGTGGCCACCAGTCTGAAAAGAAAGGGTTCGGTAAGACCCAAGGTTCTTCCGAAGCGTTCGGCCCGGCGGATAATGCGCCGGAGGACATAACCCCGCCCCTCATTGGAGGGCACCACCCCGTCGGCCATGAGGAAGGTGGCGGCCCGCACGTGGTCCGCAATCACCCGGAAGGCGGCCGTCACCTCCGGACTCTCCCGGTATTCCTTACCGGAGAGCTCGGCGATACCCTGCATGATTCCGGCAAAGAGATCGGTATCGTAGTTACTCTGAACGCCCTGCATAACCGAGGCGATACGCTCAAGCCCCATCCCGGTATCAATGGAAGGTTTCGGCAAAGGCTGAAGATTCCCGGACTCGTCTCTTTCATATTGCATGAAGACCAGGTTCCAGATCTCTAGGAACCGGTCGCAGTCACAACCGGGAGCACACTCGGGCCGGCCGCAGCCCACCTCCGGGCCCTGATCGTAGATAATCTCCGAGCAAGGGCCGCAGGGCCCGGTATCGCCCATGGCCCAGAAGTTGTCCTTCTCCCCTAGGCGCACGATGCGTTCCGCCGGAAGCCCGGATATTTTGCGCCAGAGCTCCTCCGCCTCGTCGTCTTCCCTGAAGACCGTGGCGTATAGCCTTTCTTTTGGAAGCCCGAGGACTTTCGTCAGGAATTCCCAGGCGTAGGCGATGGCCTCGGCCTTAAAGTAGTCCCCAAACGAGAAGTTTCCGAGCATCTCGAAAAAAGTATGGTGCCGGGCGGTGTAGCCCACGTTCTCCAAATCGTTGTGTTTACCTCCCGCCCGCATACACTTCTGGCAGGAGGCCGCCCGCTTATAAGGCCTCTCCTCCTCGCCCAGAAAGACCCTCTTGAACTGCACCATTCCGGCGTTGGTGAAAAGCAACGTGGGGTCGTCTGCCGGAACAAGTGAGGACGAGGGTACGATCTCGTGTCCGTTTTGAGCAAAATAATCAAGAAAAGCCTTACGGATCTCGCGTCCCTTCATCCGCACACCTCCGGATGGTCTTCTAAGGTCAACCTTTTAACCTCTTTCCGGAAGAACTCTTTTATGTCTTCCCACGTCTCTTTATCCAGGACCCCGCCTTCGGGAAGTTCAATTTCCTGACCCTCGGCGTCCTCAAAAAAGGTAAAACTTTTGAGCAAAAAAGCGATATTTTCTTCTTTTAAATTATACTTTCGGGTGCATAAACAAAAGAGGTATTTCAGATCCCAGCCCCTCTTCCGCATAAGAAACCACAGATTATAAAAATCCTTCTTTTCTCCTCTTTGCGCTACCGCAATGAACTTAGCCACCGCTATATCCTCATCTGAAGCCATTTTGACACCGGGCAATTCCTCTAGGGTCAGAAGCGGTTGTAGTAGAGGGTAACGGTAAGAGAAGTAAGACACCTTAACCCCGTTCACCATGCCAGTAACCGTTCCTTTACGATAGTCTAAAATTTCTCCGAGAGAGGAAAGTTTACTCCATAACTCATCATGCGGGAAATATCTATCCGCAAATTCCGGCAAAGAAAAAAAGGCCAGATTCTTAGAAATCCGATGTTGATAGCGAAAAGCCAGAGCGATCCCTCCGACCAGGTAAAAGCCCTCAGTAAGGCCAGAGTGTGAAAGAATCTCGAGGGTTTCCAGTTGAAGCTTTAACCAATTCTTCATCGCTTATATCCAGAATGAGTTTCCAAAAGGTACGATTTTCCCGCCGGAAAAGGTGTATCTTTCGGATAAATATCTCTCTCAAACGTTTGCGGGGGTAAGAACGCAGCACCTCCCGGGGGTCGGATAAAAGCATCTCCCGCACGAGTAGCACTTCCGGGTCTCCACATTTATCCCAGTCAAACTTTCCCCGCACCATCGAGTCCATTTTAAAACCTTGTTCCCGTCCGGCCAATCACCTTGCGCTTGCACCAAAATGCGTTGTTGAAATTCATCCACGATGTGGTTTAATTTCAACCATGAGATGGAAGTATTTATCAAGATGGGTGGCCTCGGAACTCAAGGAGGCCCTGGAGTTTGCCCGGGTGCTGGTTCTTACCGGAGCCAGGCAGACGGGCAAGACCACCCTGCTCCGAGAGGAAGAACCATTCAAAAGCTGGACCTATCTCTCCCTCGATGACCTCGAGGTTCTGGATCTGGCCTTAAAAAGCCCCCGGGATCTCCTGGCCGTGGGCCCCAACCTGGTGCTGGACGAGGTGCAGAAGGCTCCCCGGCTCCTTTCGGCGGTGAAAATGGCCGTGGATCGTGAGCCTAAAAGACGTTTCGTGCTCTCCGGCTCCTCCCATCTCCTTCTCATGAAAAAGGTCTCCGAATCTCTGGCCGGCCGGGCGGCTTATGTGGAGTTGCTTCCCTTTGCTCTGGGAGAACTAGGGGAGCTTCCCTCGACTCGGGCCGGCTGGTGGCTTGAAGGAGAGGAAATGGAACCACCCTGGAGCTCTCCCCCGGGTGAGCTGGAATTCTTGCTTTTTAGAGGATTCCTGCCTCCGGTAACCTTCCTTAAACGGGAACGGGATATATTTGCCTGGTGGCGGGGCTATGTGCGGACCTATCTGGAACGGGATCTGCTTGATCTTGCCCGTATAACTCATCTTCCGGACTTTCGCCGGCTCATGGAGCTTCTGGCGCTGCGCTCCGGGGGGCTCCTGCGGGTGGTGGATCTGGCTCGGGATCTGGGGCTTCCCCAAAGCACCGTTAGCCGCTATCTGAATCTGCTGGAGACAAGCGGGCTAGTATACCGTCTCCCTTCTTTTACGCGCAACCGGGCCAAAAGGGTCATCAAAGCCCCCAAGGTCTATTTTCTGGACCCCGGGCTCTGCGCCCATCTCATGCGTTATCGTTCCCCGCAGGAGTTGCGCCCCGAAGATCGGGCCCGTCTGCTTGAAACCCTGGTCTTCCTGAACCTGAAAGTGATAGCGGAACTCCAGAGGGGTGAGCTCTTTTATTTCCGAACCTACGGCGGACGCGAACGCGAGGTAGATTTCGTCCTGGAAATAGGGGGCCAGGTGCTGGCCTTTGAGGTGAAGTCCCGGTCCAGGGTGGGGCTCTCAGAGGCCGAAAACCTGCGTTTCTTACGGGAGGTGACCCCCAATTTTCACCGAGGGTTTGTGGTCTACACCGGTGACGAGATCAGGCCCCTGGGAGAGAATATCTACACCCTGCCCTGGTGGTGTCTTTAAAAAAAATTAACCCCGGCGCACCTCGGTTTGAAAGCCCACTATTTTCTGAGTCCTCAATTATATAAGGATCAAGGACGGTGAAGTTCGCAAGTAAAGTGGCGTTAAAATTGCTTGTTCCGTCCTGTACATAAAAAGCAAGGGATTGATTGCCCTTAGCGGTGAAGTTTGCTACTGCATAAATTCTCATAACTACACCATAACCCATGATTTCAAGAAAAGCGCTTCTGTTGCTGCTCCTATCATTGCTCCAGCCAACCCTTTCTTCGCATAATTCTTTGCTTCCTTGTAAACCTCCTGAAGTCTAGTGTATGCGGTTTCCGCTTTACTGCTCGCAACCTCCCTTGCCCTATCATAAAACCTCTTTATCTCCGCAAGCATTGACACCACCTGATTATAACTACACTTTTCCTTTGACTGTTAAAACTCTCTCAAGAACCAATTTTATTAAGTATAATAAAAACAGAATAAAATCCGGTTATAACGATTTTACTCACTCTTTCAGAAAATTCCGCCCGTTTTCAGCCCTTTTATACGATCCCCTCCCCACCTCCCCCTAGAAGGGGGAGGAGTTATTCCCCCCTTTTTAAGGAGGCTAGGGGGTTCTCGAACCCCTCCCTAACCCTCCCCTATAATGCTGAGGGAACCGGGCCCCCTCCCTAACCCTCCCTAAAAGGAGAGGGAACTTAATTCCCC
>NZ_LWLG01000026.1 GCF_001652585.1 Thermosulfurimonas dismutans | reverse complement strand
GATGGTTATACCGATTATCTTATCGTTAGCGTATCTTACAATTATTCCCTCTTCGAGGTATTCAGAATCGGTAGCCTCTTTACCAGACTCAAAATTAAGATAGAGCACATCTGCTTCTCGGTCATAATCGGCCTGAATCTTGGGCAAGTTCATAGCCTTATCGGTACCCCTGGCTTTCGATCTGACAATTTTCATTTGCTATTTTTCAAATTTAAATTTGTGAACGATCTGTCAAGCCGTTTCAGGAGGGTGTTCGAAAAAACTAGATATTGACGTTGGGGGAGCCTAGAATTAACTCCCCCAACATGAGAAGAAGCAAACTGCGTCTCAAGACCATCTTCAAAATAACCCGAGCCATAATAAATGAAAAGCCCCTGGCCTTTCGAGGTCGCCCAAAAACTTATTCCGATGCCTTCATTATCTCTATCTTCCTCTACCAAACCCTAAAAAATCTATCCTACCGAGAAGCCCTAGAAGAGGCCTTCGATATATTGGGACGAAGACCCGCCCTTTCTACCTACCACTACCGAGTCTCAAAATTCCCTAAACAATCCCTGAAAATCCTTCTCCAAGAATTGGCCCGAAAACTTCTAGCAAAAGAACATCACCTCTTTTTCTTTATCTCTGATGGCACCGGTTTTAGTTATCATGACCTCTATCCTTTAAAATTCTTAAGAGGCTCAGAAATCAGAAAAGTAAAAGCCCATATAAGAGTGGTCCCCATAATCGGAGTAACTTCATCCGGAAAAAGAATCGTCATTACCGCTGAAACCGGAGGTCCCTATGCCAGCGAGGTAAAACTTCTCCTGGAAGCTCTGACAGAAATTGATCCGGTCACTTTTAAAGCCGAATGTTTTATAGCAGATAAATGCTATGACAGTCTCAAGGTCATGGAAAAACTTGTAGAGCTTGGATTAAAACCGGCCATAAGAGTAAAAGAAACCTTCAGGCAGAAGGTAAAACATCCTCTGCGGAAAGATTCCAGAATTTTCTGGGAGAAATGGGGCCGAAATAGATATCTGATTGAAAGTTTGTTTGGTACGGTAAAACTGAAAATAGGCTCGCATTTTAGGGTAAGAAAGGAAGAAATAGCCCAGAAGAGAGGACTGGCCGCTTTTGTGCTCTATAATATGTACCTCCTGGCTACCCTCCTCTATATCTCGTTGCTCCTTAAAAACTATTTTCGAACACTCTCTGGTTGGGCTTGAGTGTCCCAGGGCGGCGCCTACCTGTTCGTAGGTGAAGCCGAGCTGTAAGAGTTGCATGGCGAAGCTGTGCCTCACGGCCTGGTAGAGGTTTATCCCCTCGACGTCCGCCTTTTTGCAGGCGGCCTTGAAGACCCGGGATAGATACTTCTATTTCCGGTTGATCCCCTCGGCCAGATTGGTCGAAGAAAACAGCGGTCTCACCTCCTCCGGATACTTCAAAAAGGCCAGATAGTGTTCTTTTTTCTTCGCAATCAGATTCACAAAGGTGGAGTCCTGGGGGAACTCCTTGAGAAGAGAATCGAAAAGCCTCAAGCCTTCCTCTTTCAAAATTGAATACCACCGGGCTTATAGGCCTTATTTCGGGCGATGGCAAGGAGGATTTTCGGGGTGGAGAGCTGGGAGGCCTTTGAGGAGAGGCTGCTGGGTGCGAGGCTTCGTCCTAAACTCGTGGCCTTAGAGGTGAAATACCACTGGAGGTGGCCTATCACGCCACTTTGATACAAGGCCTAACAATAAAAACAAGAATCCTTTTAACCAAGAAGTAAAGCTATGCTAATCAAAACGGTCAAGATATCCAAGAAGGGACAGATTGCTCTTTCCAAAGAAATGAGGAGAGGCTCTCGGCTCTGGGGTTCTTAAGCTCGTTCTTCGGGATCGGAAGGTGATAATCGAGCCGGTGGAGGACATGGCCGGTTTTTTTAAAGAACTACGCCAAGCCGGTGGCTCTGGATCAGGCTAAAGAAGGAGACTGGACGGAGGCTGCGCGTAAAAAGTTTTTTACCCGCTTCCGATTAAAGTGTCTGGTTCCATCTTTTGGTCCGAAGTCTCTCGGCCGGATCGACTCTTGCGCCACTTAGAGAAGGACTCCGGCGACTCTCCGGATCTGCGTCCTGCAAGCAAGCCTTCCACGCTCAGGTCTTCGTCTATCAGAGGCCAATGGATTATTTCTCCGTCGGCAAGAAGTTCAAACTGCTTGCGTTCTTCTGGTGTAGCGTGCCATAAACGGGGATACCAGACCAGAGGCACTATTAGGATTCGTCCGTCCACCAGTTCCACTATGAGACGGTCGTCCTTAATTTCTATTTTTTTAGCTCTGGGGATTTCCGAAAAATTCATACCACTTCTCCAATAGCTCGGTCTGATTTTCTTCTACTATCCGGGCAATTCTATTTAATTCTACCATAGAAAAGCCTCGATTTTTAGCCAAGGCCACCGGGTCTAACCAAAACTTGGCCACCATCTTCTCCCGTTGCACATGAACATGAGGTGGTTCGTGGAAATCGGACGAAACGAAGAATAAGCGGTACGGACCTATCCTCTTAGCTGTGGGCATCGTGAAGAAAAGATAACTCTTCGTTTAATTTCCTGCCACTTACGGTCTTGCCGAAGGTAAAGAGCTGTTATGAGGTAGGCCAAAAATTTTTGCGGAGCGTTTCGACCGGGGAGCCACGAATTTCAAGGATTTCAGAAAATCGCCTCTTCGAGAGAAAACGGTTTTCCCCACCTATTCCCCACCTCGGAGAGAAAGCTTTTGAGAATTTTGTATACTCGTTTTCTTTCTGGTCTATGGTTTAACGAAAGAAACATCCTCGGTAAAAATGCTTTAGATAAGGACACCAAAATCATCAGCTTCTTCTAACTGGCTTTCTGCCTAGTGGCTCCAAGAGCTTGAGGTCCAGGAGTGTCTTTCCGTGGAGGAGCTTGCCTGGGAACTCAAAACCTGTGACACCGAGTGGCCCTTCTTACTTCAAGTCTGCGAGACTAGGTTAAGGATTTACCAGGGCCTAAAAAGCAAAAAATTTTATCAGCCAAAAGGATTTTTCTGCCTCCGCTCTATCTCTCACCAGAGATCTTTGAAGTGTTTAGTTTTTAATCTTTTTTTCTATTTCTGAAAGTCTTTCTTCTAGCGCCTTCTTTTCTTTTAAAAGCTCTTGCTCTCTAGTTCTCAATTTTTCAAGAGTTTCCTCAACTAGATAAAGCTCTTTTTTTATTTTTAAAATTGCATTATAGCCAGAAACTTGGTTAATTATCCGCATTAAATGAAGTTTATTAAAAAGTTTTACATTTAGTTTTCGAGCTGCTTCTTCTGCTGATTTTGTAAAATATGAATTTGTGATAACCCATGCTTCCTGAGCTTCATAAAGGTCTTTGGCTGTATATATTTCTTGAATAGCTCTTATTCCTATAGGTGATTCTCCCCCTTTTGCTTGCACTACGATTTTTGAATCGCCATTTTTTAAGACTAAGTCAGCTCCATAATCTCCTGTCGTAGGAGTTAAATTTACTTCATATCCACATTCTTCGAAAAGTTCTTTTAAGGATTCTGTAATAACCCCCTGGTTTTTGCACGACTCAAGCTGCTATTGCTAGCATATCCGACGGTGCCTGATACCCCAAGGCCTGATGCGGCCTCTCCATGTTGTAATATCTCATCCAGTTCCCTATCACCTCCCTTGCTTCACTTAAACTCCCAAATCTGTGCTGCCAAATGCATTCTTCCTTCAGCGTCCTGATAAATCTCTCTACTACTCCATTCTGCTCCGGACTATACGGCGTTATAAATTCCTGCCTCAGACCGTAAGCCCTTACCGTGGCCGTGTACCTCTTAGAGGTAAACACCAAGCCGTTATCACTCCTGAGCATTAATTCCCCAGGTATCCGCCCTAAACATCCAAACCGAGATATTAGAGCCTCTTCCAAAGCTGCCTCTGCTGTTACCGCATTTCCTCGCTTGGCTAATCGCCAGCCAAGGACCTCCCGCGTGGCACAGTCAATGACCACCGCTAAGGTGCACCATCGGTCCCGGCCACACCAAACCATCGTCAAATCCGTGGCCCATCTCTCATTGGGCCTAGTGGCTACCGAAATGCGACCTCTGGCCCGCGGCCGACTACCCTTCGGTCTCCTCCTCACCTGCCAACCCTTCCTCTGACAGATCCTCTGCACCACCTTCCGGTTCCAGCCCAATACCGCTGCTATCCGCCGATATCCATAGCTCGGAAACCTCTCTATCACTTCTCTCACCTTGGCCACTTTATCCTCGTCAAGTGGTCTCTTGCGTCCCTTGGGTCGATAATAAAGCGTCCCCCTGGCAACCCCCAGCCACCGACAAAGCTTACTCAAAGACACCTTGTAACCTTCAGCTGCTAGTTCTGCCTGCACCGACTTTATGACGTCTCGTCCAAGTCGAGCAGGCTTTGCAACTTTTTTAGGGCTTTGATCTCCAGCTGAGCTTCTCCTAGGGCTGCATACGCTTCCCTGAGTTTAGCTTCATATTGTTCACGAAGGTCTCTAGGACGAGCTCGTAAGCCATTTTCCATGCTACGAATACCTTCCTCTACCCAGCCCTCAATTTCACTGGGCTTGAGATCGTAACGCCTTGCAACCTCAGCTACGGTGGTCTTGCCCTTTAGAATGTCTAAAACTACCTGGGTCTTGCGCTTAGCTGTCCAACGTTTGACCTCTGGTTCTGGTGAGCTCATTTTCCCCTCCTTCCCGCATTATACCCTGTGCAGTCCTGGAGGGGGTCACTACACAAGGAGGCGCCGGGATGGTGGTTTGGGGCCGAGGAGGCAAAGTTACCTTCCCGGCCTTTTTGACTTTAGTCCTCGCACCCGCACCCGTCGTTGATGTCCTCTTCCTCCTCGGGCCCGGGCTTCTGGGTCTTAGTCTGGGCCAGAAGGTCATTGACGGTCTTCTCAAGCTTGTACTTGGCGTGGCCCAGGTCTTCGGACATCCACATAGTGTGAGTCTTGAGCACGTCCAGGATCGTGGAGAAACCGTCCTGGACTTTTCGGGCTAGGAAGGCAAGGCCCTCCCGATCCTTCGGGTCCGCTTCTCTAGCCTCTTCAGCTAACCGGGCCACGTCGGCCAGGAAGTCCAGGGCCACGGCCACGTCTATAAGCTCACGGGGCTTGATGTCGAAGTCTTCAAGGTGTCTTGTAAGCTCTTCTCTCATAGGGCACCTCCTTTGAGCTTGCTTGCTTGCTTGCTAGCATATTCAAGATTCCCTCTATGTCAAGTATGCAAGTTTGCTTGTTAAAAAGTTCAAGATAGGGTAATCTATAAGTGGGAGGCTGTTATGGGCAAAAGAAATAGGAAAATGTTTGCCACCCCCTTAGATCAAGACCTCTTGAAGGAGCTTAAGCACCTGGCCGTGGAGCAGAACCGTCGTCTCAATGACCTCCTCGAGGAGGCCATGCGGGATCTCTTGCGGAAGTATGGCCGTTCGGTTCCTGAAGAGGGCCAGGGAGAGGAATAGGGCTAGGCTACTTTGTCTCGTCTTTGGAGATGTCTCTTTAAAAAACCTGCAAACTCTAAAAAGAGCTTTTCTTTTTCACTCGGATCGCTTTTTGCAATTGCCTCGATGCTATAGGCCAGATCTATGGGCCTTCCGGTATATTTTAGCTCAGCCAACCGAAGACAGTTAATCAGCATCCTTAAAGCCGTCCGCTTGTTCCCGTCCTGAAAAGGATGCCCTTTGACCAGAAGGTAGACCGCCAACGAAACCCTTTCTATAAAATCGAGGGATCTTCCCTCTTGGGCCATATAATGGGCGGTTTGCTCCACGAGCTCTGCCAGATTCACTAAGAGCTCGGGCTTGAGAACACCAAAAGAACCGCCCTCTTTTTGGATTGACTTCCAGTTAAGGAGGACTAGTGTCCTGGGGGAAAGACAGTTTCTTAGTGCTCGGCTAGGTATTTCAGGGCCTCTTGCCATTCAGGGGTGGAAAGCTCTTCCTCGGTGGCCTCTACCTCTTGAAGTATACGGGACCACTCCTCTTTATCGGCCTCTTCATTTCTAGTTGTAAAGGAGGCCTTAAAATAGTAGGCCATGACCTGGTTTAGCTCTTCCCTGGTTAACATCTTCATGTTTCCATTTTCCCGAACCGAGGGAGTCCCGTCAAGGCTTCGATATTTCAAGAACCGCTAGGCCCTGGCTCCTCCAGCCACCTCTTAAGCGCTGAAAGCGTCGTGACCGGCTTCTTATATCCTCGCTTGGTGGGCAAAAACTTGATGGGTAAGCCCCACCGCTCCCAATTATCCTTAAGCGTCCTCTCCGAAACCCTTAAAATCCTGGCTATCTCCTTCCAGCCCATGAGAAGGTCCATAGTTTCCATTTTGCCACAAATAGAACCTATTTTTCGCCCTTTTTGGCTCTCCGGTTCTGAGAAGGACACTCAAGCTTTACTTTGATCTTGCTCAAAGGACAGTTCGTTTTCTCCAGAGCCTGCAAAAACTTGAAGTAGGGAGCCTCAAACTCCTCCAGGCTCCACCTCTCATCCACCTTGGGCGTATAGGCCCCTTTCCGGGCATAGGACCGCAGGATCTCAAAGATTTCTTTCCGCAAGATCTCCCGAACCTGCTCCAAGGTGAGCCTCCGGCCTGCCAATTGTTTGGCTAGCTTAAACTCCAGGGCAATAAGCCCTTGCCGGAATTCGGCAGCCCGTTGTGTCCACTCGATCTCCACCCGCTCAATCAGGTTCCCCTTCCCGTTTTCATTCCTTATAGGTAGGCTCGAAACCTTGAAACTATAAAGACAGAAGAAGACCTGAGAAAGGTTTCCATTCCTTATAGGTAGGCTCGAAACCGTAATTTGGAAATATGTTCACGACCACTTTATTGTGTTTCCATTCCTTATAGGTAGGCTCGAAACTTATCCCCCCTACTATGCCACCAAT
>NZ_LWLG01000025.1 GCF_001652585.1 Thermosulfurimonas dismutans | reverse complement strand
GAAACATATCTCAAAGAATTCCTGATCTGGTGTACCACACACCTCTGAATATCCGCCTTCGGAAAGGTTGCCTCTATAGCTTTATCTAACCCTGTTAACCCATCCACGCTGAAAATGAAGACATCTCTTACCCCCCGAGCCTTAAGATCATTGAGCACTCCTAGCCAAAATCGGCTAGACTCTGTCCCGTCTATCCAAAAGCCCAAAATTTCCTTGTAGCCTTCAAGATCTATACTTATAACTACATCGATGGCTTTCTTCCTTACTTGACCATCCTCTCGGATGTTGTAGAAAATGCAATCGATCCAAAGTAGAAAATATTTTTCTTTGAGTGGACGGGCTTGCCATTCCTTGATCTTGGGCAGAATCCGGTCTGTGATCTTGGAAATCAGAGAAGGGCTTACGTCAAAACCATACATATCAGAAAGAATCTCCTGGATATCTCGGGTACTCATACCCTTGGCATAAAGGGCTGTTATCTGATTTTCTATCTCATCAAGCATGGTTTGACGCTTCCTGATAAGTTGGGGCTCAAATTCCCCTTTCCGGTCTCTGGGAACTAGGAGCTCAATAGGGCCACAGGTGGTTTTCACGCTCTTGGGAGTGTAGCCGTTCCGATAATTGTCCGAATCAGAGCGCTCGTACTTCTTGTAGCCTAAGAACTCTTCCAGTTCGGCTTCCAGAACCTCTCCCAGGAATTCTCGAGTAAACTCTTTGATGGTGGCTTGTACTTCCTGTGGCTTAGTGGCCTTCTGAATTTTGCTCATGGTGTCCACCCTCCTTTTTGTGATTTGGTCATTTTACAATTTCCACAATTGGGTGGACACTCCCCATCGTAGTGCATTTACTTCATCCTCTCCCATTCAAAAGTCACGATGTTGCGCTCCGTGCGGCTGAATTCCACACCGATAAGATAGACTTCTCGGAAACGGTCAAGATACTTCTCATGGTATCCTCGGTTCCTCAAAGTCTCTAGCGCCCGCCCCTCGGGCTCAAGTTCTACCACCTTGAACTCAAAAAGATAACACCGGTCCTCAAATTCCACGGCCATATCGAGCCGCCCGTGGCTCGTCGGGTCTCCCACCTTTACTTGGAGCCCCAGGGCGGAAAAGTAGGCGTAAAAGATGGAGGCGTAGTAGCCCTCGTAGTTCTGGATCTCGGACTTGCGGTACCAGTCGTGCGGAATGGAGGCAAAGAAGGCGTGGAAGAGGTCCCGTAGGGCCTGAAGGTCGTTTTTCTGGAAGATGCGATAGAGACGGATGAGGTTTTTTTCTCGCTCGCGGCGGTTCCGGACCAGGTAGTCCAGAAGGTGGCGGGTGAAGGCGGTTTTGACTTCGAGGTTGGGATAGCGGAGGGTATAGATGGTCATACCAGAAGCCCTTTCCACGAAGTCGATGGTGAGGTAGCCGGTCTGGAAGAGGAGGGTTTCCGGGGCGATGGAGTCCACATCGAAGCTTTCGAGGATTTCGTCTCCGGCCTGGAGGTGTTCGAGGTCGGGAATGAAGAAACGGTTTTCCACGAGGAGCTTGATGAGGAAGGTGGGGGTTCCGGTCTCGAACCAGTAGGGACGGAAAAGTCCGGAGTCCAGGCAGAGGAGTATATCGAAGGGGTTATAGACCGGCGGGCCGAGGAAGTTGTAGCCGTTATACCAGCGACGGATTTCTTCGAGATCGAGGTCTTTAAGGCGTTCGGCAAAGACGGTTTCAAGTTCCTCCTGGGTATAGCCGCAGATGGTGGCAAACTCCGGGTGAAGGGTGAGGTCTTTGAGGTTGTTGAGGCCGGAGAAGAGGGAGACTTTGGAGAACTTGGAGACTCCGGTAATGAAGACCAGTTTGAGGTAGGGGTCGGCGTCTTTTAAGACGGAGTAAAGGTTCTTGAGTTTTTCACGGATGGCTAAAGCCGTTTCTCGGTCTTCTATCCGGTCCAGGATGGGTTTATCGTATTCGTCTATTAGAACGACCACCTTTTGAGAAAATTTCTCTGCGGCCCGGATAATAAGTTCGTGAAGGCAATTCTTATAATTTCTAGTAGACTTGCAATTTATGCCCAAGTTCTCCTGATTTCGTTCGAGGATAAAAAATATGGAATCAATTAGATCGTTTATACCTTCTACTACTCCCGCTCCAAAGGAGATGTGGATAACGGGATATTGCACCGACCAATCCCAATGTTTTTCGAGATAAAGCCCTTCGAAAAGCTCACGGCGCCCTAAAAAGGCCTGTTTCAAAGTGTCCAGAAAAAGCGACTTTCCGAAACGCCTGGGCCGGGCCAGAAAATAAAACTTCCCTTCGTCAACCAGTTTCCTCACAAAAGGGGTCTTGTCCACATAGTAGTACCCCTCTGTGCGGATGACCTCAAAACTCTGAATTCCCACGGGGAGCTTTTTCTTCATCTCTTTAACTACTTTATCCAAAAATTCGGACCGGGAAACCCCCCTGGCTTATCGCCTCTGAATTTCTGGAAGAAAGGACTTTTTACCGATGAGGTCCTTTAGCTAAGGAGTTTCTGTAGGAGGTCGCTTTTAGAGGAGACGCCGAGTTTTCGGTAAACCCGCTGGAGATAAGTTTTTACCGAGGATTCGGAAAGATTGAGAAGTGATGCGATTTCCCGGATGGGTTTTCCGGAAAGGGTGAGCTTGAGGATCTCCCATTCCCGATAGGAGAAAAGTTCCCGCGGAGTTCCCAGAGCCCGACAGGTTTCGGCTAGACGAGTTTCGTCTATCTCCGTTACGAGGGAAGCTTTTCTTCTGTAAATTTCTCTTCCCCGCACCGTAGTCTGCACGAAGTAAAACAGGAGAAGCCCCAGCCCCAGGACGATGTTGCCTCCGGTGCAGAGAACCATGGGCCAGCGCTCGGTATAAAGCACGGGAAGTCCCACCATAGGTCCGGCGAGCATGGTTCCGGCTCCGAGACCGAACCTTCGCACCACATCTCCGCCCCGGATAAAGAGCCCGAAACAGAAAACATCTATGAGACCCGCTGCGGCCTGCACGGCATACATGGCTAGATTGCTCGTAAGCCTGGTGAAACTGTGAAGAAAGGCCACGGCGAAAACCCCCATCCCCACCCCCACCACCAGGGAGTAGTCGGGCTTTTTCCGAAAGAGAACTGCCGAAGAGAGCACCGCTCCGATGTAAAAAAGGAGTTCACTTCCGTTGAAATAGTAATACTTAACATAGAAAGGCATGAGACACACATAAAAGGTTCCGATTAGAAGGTAAAAGGCGAAGATGAAAGGGAGATAACGCAAGAGGTCTCCCAAGGGTTCTTTTCTCTGAGGATAGAACGGAGCCGGTACCTGGGAAAGGAGGAGGATCCCGAGCAGGGGGAAAAGTGCCTCTTTGGGGGGATTAACCCAGAGAGTGATCCCCAAGAGCACATTTCCCAGGGCCAGGCCCAGGGCCGAGGCCATCACCGGATCGCGACAGCGCCGTAGGAGGCACCCGATCCGCACGATGAGAAAGGCTGAGGTAATGCCTATGAGGGCAAGGAGATACTTCTGGAAAGGGGGCAGGAAGGGATAAACCGCGGTGAAGATGGCGGCCAGAGTTCCGGCAAAAAGCGAGACCACCCGGAAGTTTATCCGATGCCCGAGCCAGGCCACTAGGAAAAAACTTGCGGTATGCGGGATGATGAACCAGGAGAAGTTCTCCGGTCCGTTCATTTTGAGGAAAAAGTAACCCTGAAGAGGAAAGGCCAGAAGCCAGAGGTCGTAGGCCGCAAGGGCCAGTATCGGCAACCCCTCCCGGCGGAAGGCAAATCCTTTAAACCTCACCCTCCACCCCATTTTTCCGCAAAAAACACCCTAGTTTACAGAAAGACTACAAAAGGACTACAAAGTCGTCAACCGAAAAGACGACAGAAGTTGGCAGATTGTCGACTTGATTTTCCGGATCTAATAGAGCCATAATTCCCCAGCGCAATTCACTATAGCGCAATTCACTATTAGGAGAAAAAACGATGAAGAAAGTCAGAGTCAAAAAATTTCTGGCTTTCCTGGGGCTTTTACTCTTGATTGCCTCCTGTGGGGGAGGTGGAGGAGGCGGTAAGGAGAGTTCCTCTGCGGTTTCCTTCGGCACGCGAGGTTTCGGGGAGGTTACGGTTTCCGGGCAGGTGCGTTATGCGGAGGGTGTCCTGGTTAATGCTACTCTGGAGGGTATCAGTGTGGATCTTCTGGTGGATATGGATCGGGATGGCGAATATGATCCCGAGGCCGGGGACAAAGTTTATTCCGCATTAACGGATGCTGGAGGGTATTTCCGGTTTTACGGAGTTCGGGTGCCTCTTGAGGGAACACGGGGGTTGATAGAGGTTCAGGCCCCGGGCTTTATCCCTTACGCCAAAGAATATTCCCTTTATCCGGGGGCATCTCTCAGTATAAGCGACATAGAGCTTGAACCGGCCCCGAGCGTTACCATTTCTCTCAACGAGACGACCCGTGCCGCGGGGCCTATCTGGGTGGTTTATGGCGAGGACGGCTCTCTCAGAACTTATCGGGGAGTGCGGGCTCCTGGAGCTATTACGGCCAATGGAAGCCTGGTGGCCGTAAGAATAGATCCTGCTGAGGTTCCGGACAATGTTACCAGTCTCACGGTAACCCTGAGGGGTTTTGATTCGAGCGACCCCCAGGATATAAGGTATTTCCCGGGCGATTTCCGGGGAGAGGACCCCAATCACAAGCTTCCTGAGGTAGCTCTCGAGAGCGTAATGTTTTCTTACCTGGACCTGAGGGATCAGGACGGAAATCCCGTAACCCTGAAGCAAAGAGGTGGAACGAGACAAACAGACGATCCTTGTTGGGGAGATATTTATATCTATCTCACTCCCGGGGCTTTGGATAAGGTAAATCTCCTTGGGGATGCGGATCGCAACACCCCCGGCTGTCAAACCCCTCTTTATAGATTTCCCTCCGGAAATGCCACCGGAGGCTGGGAATATCGGGGAACTCTTACTTTATGCAAGGTTAACCCGGATGGAACACTTACTCCTGCTGAATGTTCTGAAACCGCTTCCGGCGGAAGCGCGGTAATGGTTTTTAGGGGACCTAAGGAAGGAGTGTGGTGGAATTTAGATTATGTCGCGGCCAGCATTTTTGGAGCTTGGCCTTCTCCATATCCATATGAAGATTGCAATATCTGGAAGGCAGAAGCAGCTAAAGGGGATATAGTTTCTTATGATTTGTACTATAGAAATTGTGTGAAACCAGTAATAAGCGAAGGTGGAGGAGGGGAGACCGGTGGAGGAGAAGCGCCGGAAGATGTACAGGGTATCCCTTATGTGCCGGTTTTGGAATACAGGTTCTTATTCAGGATCGGTCTTCCGGGGATCCTTATAAAGGCCGAGGGCCAAGGAATTAGTGCCGGAAATTTCACGGATGAAAAAGGTAAAACCCTTCTCAAATTGCAGGAACCTCTCCTTGTACAAAAAGACTACTCCTTCAACTGCACAGCGGCAAAAAATTTCATAGAAAGGAAAAAAGTAAAATTCTATGCAATGTTTCCGAGAATTGGGTTGCTACCTCTTGATCCTTCTGAATTCAGAGAACCCACAAAGGAGGAAAGGGAGAATTACGACTGGCTCTCCTGTGTTTATGAGTTTAGTCTTGCTGAAAATACCACTTCCGTGGTGGTCCTTGCCCGAAGCGCCGCCGGAGATGTCCTTTCTGGGAAAAGGGTCTGCATAAGCGATAATAAGTTCTTTCTAAAGTGCAAGGAGACAAACGAGGAAGGAGAGGCGGTGTTTGAGAATATTCCTCCAGGTTCTTATCGCTTTTTCGGCGAGCATCTGCGGGCTACCAATTCCATAGTGGAAGTCGGAGGAGAGAACAGGGTTGTTCTTCAGGAGGGGAACAATCCTCCGGAGGTGAGTTTTACCCTTGGTCGTGAACAGATCCCCGGAACCGTCTGGAGCATAGATCGGGATGTAGTAATGGCTGTCATAATCCGGGCCGAAGATCCGGACGGGGACCCTCTGCGTATTGTCTCCGTGCGCTGTCCCCAGGGGGTTATATCCTTTGATAATCAAGTCTATAACGGAACCATTTCTCGTGCTTCTCATGCCCGGTGTCGTTTTCACCCGGCAGCCAACGAAACCTCCTGGTGGACCGAGGTTACGGTAACCGATGGTTACGATAACGTAACCTTAAAACGAGACTTCTCTATTATTCATATATCTTACAAAAAGCCTCGATTCTTGGGTTATCAATTAAAGCCTCCCGAGTCGGGAACTTTCTATAAGGATCCATATGAAGAGATTTATTACAACGGGACTTATCTTTTACGCATAATGGCCTTGGATACCACAAAGGTTTCCCTTGATAACACTAATTGCACCCGTAAAGGGTCGTTTTCTTTTGAATGTGTTTTTCCTCCGGGTGATCAGGTAGTAAATGGCACCCTCACGGGGCCGGCAGTCCTTCCCTTCCAGTTTACTTTACACTTTACGGATAACTTTTCTCCCCACATTCTTCGGCTTTCTCTTCCGCAAACCAGAATTACGGATAACGATACTCTTACCGCTTATTTAACCCTCTATGATGCGGAAAGCGATAACCTGACCATAAGGGTTTTTCATGAAGAAAACCTTCTCAAGGAAGCTTCCTGCAGGCCCAAAAATCAAATTTGTAACTTTCTGCTCCAGCTTCCGCCGGAAGTGCTTCCTGCAGGAAACAATACCTTTACGTTAAAGGTTACCGACGGACGGAAGGGGCATGAGGACGAACGCTCTTTCCGGGTTTATATTGAAAGCACCAGGCCCTATTTCACCCGACCCCTTCCTTCGGAGACCATCCGTCTCGGAGCCGGGGAGAAATATACCTTTACCGTTGAGGCCGTAGATCCCAACGGCGATCCCTTGAGCTATACCTGGTATGTGAACGGAAAAGTGGTTGCTTCCGGAACCCCCTCCCTTACATACACTTTTACCGAGCCCGGTGTTTACACCGTGGAGGTCCGGGTCTCGGATGGCACCTCTGTGGTGAGTTCGGTTTCCCATGTGACGGTTGAGGGGGGTGGTGGGATTACCGGCCTCACCCTGAGCACCGGTTTTGAGGGTATTTACGTTACTCTTCTTGACGAGAACTTCCGCCCGGTGGAGACCCGTCGCACCGACGAAAACGGCACGGTGAGCTTTGACTATGTAACCTCCTCGGTGAACCTCGCCTTTCACCTTGATACCCGCAATATAGTGGTTCCCGAGTGGTTCGCCTTCGCCTGGAGATTATGGGAACAGTGGAGTTATGAATCCTCTTATCCGGCATGGTATATGTGGGACGCTCTCCTTAACAAACGGTGTGTTGAGGCTGCTCTTTTCGGTCTTCCGGATTTTAACGGAGACGGTGTATCCACTCCGGAGGAAATTTATCAGGACTATTTGAACCGTTATCCCGAAGACGGAGGAAAGCTTTATCTCTATAGGCTCTCCTATCTCGGATTTAAGGAAGCCGCTACCGTGGTAGTCTCGGGAGTGAAACCCGGGTCTCACGATGTGCGCGATTTTATCCGAAACGAGATTCTGGATCTGATTGGGGGAGGTGGTTGTTGCCGTCTTGACGGGTGGAAGTTCTCCGGAAGTACAACGGACTTTATGATGCGTTCCTTCTTCCGCACCGCCCAGCTCGGAGGAGGAAGGATCCTCCATCTCCTTAAAAACTTTTCCGGAACCCTTTCGCTTGGGGGATATTCCGGGTTTATCGGCCTGCCTTATGAGCCCATGAATGAATTCGGTGCACTTTACAATGATAATTCTACCCTTTACCTTTCTACCGGGGTTCCTCTGGTTCTTCTTTCCGGAAATCCGGGAGTCTTTTGGCTCCACTTGAGCGCAAACGACACCTATCATCTTAATTCCGAAGGATTCCTCTCTTCCCTTACTTATAATGGCACTTTTTCCTATTCCGGGAACCCCCGCGATGACTTCCGAAATCACCGGTTCGAGGTCTTCAGCCTCTTTGAAGGGAATATGTACAATTTAGGGTATGAAGAATCCTACCAAGGCTTTACCGACAACGACGGAAGGCTTACCGCTCGGGTGACCCTGGTTCCGCCTTTTACCGGGGATTCCGCGGCCCGGGTGCTGGTCCGCTACCATCTGGATAACGGAACCTTTAATTACTATGTGGATCGAATCCTTACTCCCGAGCAATTCTTGAGCGATCTTGAGGCGGGTAAATTCCTCTATCTTACCCGGCTTTCCGACTTTTCTTCGAGGATGCTTTCCCTTTCGGTGCACGCGGAATCCGAAGGGCAGGAAGTCGTTTTCGGTGGAAATGACGCCAGCCAGCTGGATGACATTTTCGTGGAAAAGAGTTTTATAGCTCCCAATTCCTCTTACACCCTCCGTTATTACGGCCCGCCTCCGGAAAGCGGCACCCTGGGTCTTGATCCTTGGGAGATCCTTCCCGAGGATCTCTATCAGAGAATATTTGAGACTGTAACTAATGCCACGGAGGTGAAAGTTGGGCCGCTTGAGGCCCGGAAGTGTAACTTCTATGACCCTCAAAATGGCATAGAACCTTATGCCGAGGAGTGCAGCTGGTTCCTGGCTTCGAGCCTGTGGAAAAGAACCTGCACTCAGCGGACGGATTTCTTCTCCGGGCTTTCTCCGGAAAGCCTTGTGGTGGACCGTGACGGAAGCCCTCATGCGGTCTATTACCGGGGTTCACTCTATCACCTCTGGAAGGACGATACCGGATGGCACACCGAGGTTCTGGAAGAGGGGATAAGGGATGGGCTGAAGGTGGCTGATATTGGTCCGCATCTTTCTCTCGTTAGCGACTCTGAGGGAAGGCTTCATGTGGCCTATGTGGTAAACGGCACCCTGAGACACGCCTGGTGGGAGGGTTCGGCCTGGCAGAAAGAGGATGTGGGTCAGGGGGTAGATGTTCAGGGTTACATCTCGCTGGCCGTGGATTCTCAGGGAGGTCTCCATCTGGTTTATACGGATACTTCCGGAAACCTCAAATATGCTTATAGGGCCGCTTCGGGCTGGCAGACGCAGGTCGTGGATGGGAACGGCTCTTCCGCTTATCCTTCGCTGGTGCTTGATGACTCGGATCGACCTCATCTGGTTTATTATCGAACTTCGGAAAGGGCTATTCTTTATGCCTTTAGAGAAGGAGGAGAATGGCGTACCCAGACCGTGGCCAACGGAACAGAGATAAGGGCCGAACATTCCCTGCTTTCACTGGCTCTTGATGCCAATGGAACCCCGGGGGTGGTTTATTCGGTTCCTGCTTCGGGTCAGCTTTATCCGGCCTGTCTTAAGTATAATTATTTCAACGGGACCTCCTGGGAGGTTGACAATGTTACCTGTAGGGCCGTCTATCCTTCTCTGGGCTTCGATTCCGCCAATCGGCCCTTTGTGGTGTATTACGATCCCGTAACCGCGGCGGTTTACTTTGCCCGTTTCGAAAACGGCACATGGTCTACGGAAGGGATTTCTGAGACGGGCATAGGCGATCTTTATGAAACTACTATTCCTTCGTTAGCCCTCGACGAAAATGGGACCGTTCATGTGCTTTATTATCGTAAGGTTCAGGAAGATCTGGAGTATGCTTTTCGTTCCGCTTCCGGCTGGCAGAGAGAAACCGCCCTTTCCCTTCCCGAAAGGTATTCCTATAAAAATTGCACGGAATGGGGGGTGAAATGATGTTAAGAATCTATCGAATTTTTTCCTTTATATTCTTCTATATTCTTCCTTTGTTTACTCTCTGCTCCTTCTCTTGCCAGATGGTATCAAGAGGTTTTTATGTATCACCCGGAACTAAGCTATCCGAAATCTCTGGCTGTCTTTAAGCAGAACATTTATGTGTTATTTGAGGGAGATAAAGTAAAAATTCTCAAGAAAGATGCCTCGGGTAACTGGTCTATTATCTTGCCTGAGGATCGGTTTCTGGTGGGAGGTGATCCAAATATTCACGCGCCTATATGGTTGGCGATTCTCAGGGACATATTCATTTAATTAACTTACTTT
>NZ_LWLG01000024.1 GCF_001652585.1 Thermosulfurimonas dismutans | reverse complement strand
GTTTCTGGAAGTCTCAAAAAAGGCAGGTATTTATCCTGAAATTACGCGCGTGGTGATAGAAAGAGCCTTGGATGATTTTCGTGATCTCCCCTTTGAGGTCTCTATAAATCTCTCTTTCCAAGACTTTGAGACTCCGGGAGTAAAAGAGTTTCTTCTTTCTAAGGTCAAAATTTTGATTGAACCACAGCGGATGGTCTTTGAGATCCTCGAAACCGAAGATATTAAGAATTACGAGCCCATAGCTAATTTCCTAAAGGAACTTAAAAAAAGAGGCTGCAAGATAGCCATCGATGACTTTGGCATCGGTTATTCCAATCTAGAACGGCTTATAGAATTAAAAGTTGATTATTTAAAAATTGATGCCTCTCTTATTAAACGACTCCCATCTGATGAGAATGTCAGATTGTTAGTGGAGGCTATTCTCAATTTCGCTCGGCGAGTTGGCATCAAAACCGTCGCAGAATTTGTGGCGGATGAAACCCTTTTTAACCTGGTAAAAGAGATGGGTATTGATTATTCCCAAGGTTATTTCATCGGACCCCCGGAACCTATTGAGGTGGTAAGGAAGAAGTACCTTTAAGGGTTATCCTTCAAGCAGCGGCAACCTGGGCCTCACGACGACCGCAACACTTTTTGTACTTTTTGCCACTTCCACAGGGACAGGGATCGTTCCGACCAATCTTCTGACGGCGTATGGGTTGCGGTTTGGCCCGCTCAGCCTCACCTGTCTCCTCGCCCCGTTCGTAGCGCAGTCGCATCTGACGCCGCCTCCGTTCCTCCTCAAGCTGCCTCACTTCATCTTCTCGTACCACCTGCACCCGATAGAGATAGGTCAAAGTCTGGATCTTTATACGCTCAAGAAGGTCCGTGAATAGTTCGTAGGCCTCCCGTTTGTATTCCTGAAGGGGATCTTTCTGTCCGTAGCCCCGAAGCCCAACACTTTCCCGCAGATGATCCATGGTCAACAAATGATCCTTCCAAAGGGTGTCGATAGTCTGGAGCAGGAACATCTTCTCCAAATGCCGGAGAAGCTCAGGGCCGATTTCCTCTTCCTTGCGTTCATAAGCCGAGAGGGCCTCTTCCTTGAGCCTGGCT
The DNA here is from genome assembly GCF_001652585.1 of Thermosulfurimonas dismutans. Taxonomy (GTDB): domain Bacteria; phylum Desulfobacterota; class Thermodesulfobacteria; order Thermodesulfobacteriales; family Thermodesulfobacteriaceae; genus Thermosulfurimonas; species Thermosulfurimonas dismutans. Next base: position 15,880 of record NZ_LWLG01000024.1, on the reverse strand, counting down.
ACCAGGTCTTCTTCCGTTTCCGGAATGTGTTCTAGCTGAGGAGCGAAGCCGAAAACTGCTCGGAAACGCTCGGAGAGTCCCTTGAGATCCCACTCCGCAGGCGGGGCCTTCTCTTCCACGAACTCGGAGACGATCTCCTCACAAACATCCGCGATCATGTCAAGGATCCAGTCCTTGACGGACTCGCTCGCCAAGATCTCCCGCCGCTGCTTGTAGATGGTCTCTCGCTGGAGGTTCATGACATCATCGTATTCGAGAAGGTGTTTCCGGATTTCAAAGTTGTGGGCCTCGACTTTCTTCTGAGCCTGCTCGATAGCCTTGGAAAGCCAAGGGTGTTCTATGGGCTCACCCTCTTCCATACCAAGCTTGTCCATGAGGCCCCTGATCTTATCCGAACCGAAAAGGCGCAAGAGATCGTCCTCAAGAGAAAGGTAGAAGCGAGAGGAACCAGGGTCACCCTGTCGCCCAGCCCGACCCCGAAGCTGGTTGTCTATACGGCGGGACTCGTGTCGCTCGGTCCCGATGATGTGAAGTCCTCCTAAGGCCTTCACCTTATCGTAGTCCGCTTGACACTGCCTAACCTTCTCGTAGAGGACCTCTGCCCAACGTTCAGGGTACTTTTCCGTAGGATCTTTGCCCTCCCGAGCCAGACTCAAAACCTCGCGCCAGGCCCTCTCGTCTATCTCAGCGAGATCATAACCTTCGCGCTCGAGCTCTTCCCGGGCTAGGCCTTCAGGATTTCCACCAAGAAGGATGTCCACCCCGCGACCGGCCATGTTGGTGGCGATGGTTACGGCATAGGGCCGACCAGCCTGAGCGATAATGGCGGCTTCCTTCTCATGATATTTGGCATTTAAGACCTGATGAGGGATCTTTTTCTTTTTGAGCATACGAGAGAGCCGCTCACTCTTTTCGATACTAGTAGTACCCACCAAAACCGGGCGCCCTTGCCGGTATAGTTCCTCGATCTCTTGCACCACAGCCTCAAACTTCTCCCGCTCCGTACGATAGACCACATCGGGATAATCAATCCGAATCATGGGTTTGTGGGTGGGAATAACCACCACGTCCAAATCATAAATTTCCTTGAACTCTACGGCCTCGGTCTCGGCCGTACCGGTCATGCCAGCCAGTTTCTCGTACATCCGAAAGTAGTTCTGGAAGGTAATGGAAGCCAGCGTCTGGTTCTCTTCTTCAATCCTGACGCCCTCCTTGGCCTCGATGGCTTGGTGCAGCCCGTCTGACCAACGCCGGCCAGGCATGAGCCGCCCGGTGAACTCGTCCACGATGATAACCTTGCCGTCTTTCACGATGTAATCCACATCCCGACGAAAGAGATGATGGGCTCGCAAGGCCTGGTTTATGTGATGGACTAGGTTTACGTGCCGGGGATCATAAAGATTAGCGATTCCGAGGAGTCGCTCAACCTCGGCCACTCCTTCCTCGGTGAGCACCACGGTCTTGGTCTTCTCCTCCACCGTAAAATGGACATCTTTCTTGAGCTGCCGAACCAATTTATCGATGTGGTAATAGAGCTCGGTAGACTCCTCGGAGGGACCAGAGATGATGAGGGGGGTCCGGGCCTCGTCTATGAGGATGGAGTCCACCTCGTCCACGATGGCATAGTAGTGGCCCCGCTGGACCATGTCCTCAAGTGAATACTTCATGTTATCCCGGAGGTAGTCGAAACCGAACTCGTTGTTGGTCCCATAGGTGATGTCGCAGGCGTAGGCCTGTTTACGCTCAGCATCATCCATCCCGGAGACGATGACCCCCACCGAAAGTCCGAGGAACCGGTAGATAGCTCCCATCCACTCGGCGTCGCGCTTGGCGAGATAATCGTTCACCGTCACGATGTGGACGCCCTTGCCGGTGAGAGCGTTAAGATAGGCTGGAAGGGTAGCCACCAGGGTTTTCCCTTCTCCGGTTTTCATCTCCGCGATCTTTCCTTGATGGAGTACGATACCGCCCATGAGCTGGACATCGAAATGCCGCATTCCAAGGACCCTTCTTCCAGTCTCTCGCACCACCGCAAAGGCCTCGGGGAGAAGATCGTCAAGGCTCTCCCCCCGCGAAAGTCTTTCCTTGAACTCCGTAGTCTTACCGGCGAGCTCATGATCTTTGAGTTTGCGCATCTCGGGCTCAAGGGCATTTATGCGCTCCACAATGGGCCGGAGGCGCTTCAGCTCTCGCTCGTTCTTAGTGCCCACGATTTTGGCCAAAACTTTGGTAAAAATCCCCATTTTAACCACCCTTCTCTTACGAAGTACTTCTTAAAGTAATACTCTAACCATATTAGGCAAGCTTCAGGCCCCGGAGAGGTCGAGGCCGGACACGAGAAGGGAAGGGCTTCCGACATCGCCGTAAAAAGTAAGGTCCGCGCCCACGGCCGTAACGCGAGCAAGAAGATCGAAAAGGTTTCCAGAAAGGGCCATACCCGAAATGGGAGTTTTCTCGCCCCTCTCGTGAAGCACTCCCGAGACCCCTACCGAAAAATCTCCAGAGATGGGATCCGTAGTGTGCCATCCGAGCATCTCGTAAACCTCAAAGACCGTGGACTCGGCCTCACGCAGGGCCTCTGGACTGAAACTCCCCGGTTCAAGATAGAGATTGGTGGTCGAAATCGTTGGAAGACTTCTGAAGGAGGGTCTCCGGGCGTTTCCGGTGGAACGTCTCCCGGCCCGCCGTCCCCAAAGGGTGTCGTAAAGGAAGGCCGAAATCGTACCTTCCGAGACCAAGATCGTCCTCTCCTGGGGCACACCCTCGTCGTCAAAGGGTCTGGTCTCCGGACCCCCGGGGAGGAGACCGTCGTCAACCAAGATAATCTTCGGGGAAAAGAGGCGTTCCCCTAGTTTTCCGGCAAGGCGCGAGCGCCCCTTCAGAACCTCGTCTCCGCAAAAGGAATGGCTCAGGGTTTCAAGAAGCACCACCGCTGCCTGGGGCGGAAAGAGGATGGAAAGCCTTCGGGAAGAGATCTTTCGAGCGGAAAGGAGGTCGAGCGCCCTTCTAGCGGCCGAACGGGCGAGAACTCTGAAATCGAGTTCCGAAAGATCCAGGGCCTCCCGCCATTCCCAGGCCGAGCGTTCCTCTTCCCCTTCTCGAGCCGTGAGGGAAATGAGAAAGGAATAAGAACCTGCACAGAAGCTCGCTGAAAGCCCCCCAGATTGAAAGATAAAATAGGTGGTCTCGGAGAAAGAAAGGGCCGTCCTTTCGATCCGGTGGATCCGCGAGTCCGAAGAAAGGGCGGTCTCTTCGGCCTCGAGGAGAAAAGATTCTAACTCTTCCGGCGATCTGCGGACCACCGATTTCTCTTCCAACTCCGGAAGGTCCCGAAATTCGGGGATCTCGGCCTCCTCTTCCGAAAATCTACTCACCTCGTAGGCCCGCTCGGCAGCTTCTCTTACGGCTTCCGGCTCAGCCCGCGTGGTGTAGGAGAGACCGGCCCGTCCCCGATGGATCACCCGAACGGCAAAAAGCGTTTCCCGATAAGGACTGATGGCCTCAAGCCTCCGGTCCCGTCTCTCTACCGAAAGGCCTTCCTCGATCTCCCCCCAGAGCTCGGCCCAAACCCCCTTTTTACGGGCGAAATCCTCCACAGCTTCCCTTAAGGTTTCCATATCAGACATCATCCATCGGCCTGTGGCAAGGCTATCTCCTTTCGATTAACTTTAACACGAAATGCCCGTAACGAGGAATCGAGTGCGTCTTTCGAAGTTTCTAGCTCGGGCTGGGGTGACCTCCCGCCGCAAGGCCGAAGTCCTTATCCAAGAGGGCAAGGTTCTGGTAAACGGTGAGGTGATCACCGAACCTAGTTTCAAAGTAGACCCCGAGAGAGACAAAGTGGAAGTGGGAGGTCGTTCGGTAAAACTCCCCCAAAAAGTCTACTACCGCTTTTACAAACCCCCGGGGTATCTCACCGCCCTATCGGACCCCCACGGCCGGCCGACCATAGCCAAGTTTCTCAAAGATCTGCCCCCGGGGGTCTTTCCGGTGGGACGGCTCGACCGGGACAGTGAAGGTCTTCTACTTCTCACCAATGATGGCGATCTGGCCCAGAGGCTCCTTCACCCCCGCTACGAAATTCCAAGAGTCTATCGGGTGTGGCTTACAAGACCTCCGCGGGAAGACCTTCTCGCTCGCATCCTTAAGGAGGGACTTGAAGTAGAGGGCCGCCGGGTCTTCCCGGACGAGATCAGGCTTGTCCGTCGCAACCGGCGGGAGACGGTCTACGAGGTGAGACTCCATGAAGGCCGCAAAAGGGAGGTGCGCAAGATTTTCGCCGCCGCCGGAAGCCTAGTAAAACGCTTGGTAAGGATTCGTTTTGGGCCTCTTACACTTGGTAAACTTCGTCCTGGCGAAATTCGACCTCTGACCCTCGAAGAGCTCGAAGAGCTTTTCAAGCTGGTCGGTCCGTTATCAGAAGACTAGCTCTTAGCCTCCCAGCGACGCCGCAACCTTTCGTAACACTCGTCCGGCACGGAGAGATTCCCAAAGCCCCTGCCAAGCTTTATATCCGGTTTGTTGTGTCCGTGGAAATCGCTTCCCCCAGTAGGCACAAGATCGTAGCGCCTGGCGATCTCAAGACAAAGGGTCGTGAATTGTTTGGTATGATCCGTATAATAGGCCTCGATACCGTCTAGACCAAAGGCCTTTAGTTCTTCCACGTAACGGACCAGTTCCTCCGGGGAAAGCTTTAAATGTATTGGATGCGCCAAGACCGCCAGGCCCCCAGCGGCTCTAATGGCCGAAAAGGCCTCTTCCGCTGTAAGTCTAGCCTTGGGCACGTAGGCCGGGGCCCCTTTCTTGAGGTACTTCTCAAAGGCTTCTCCTACGCTTTTCACCACCCCTTTCTTCACCAGAAGGGCCGCGAAATGAGGACGACCGATCTCTCCCTTGGCCTGATCCTCAAGCTCTTCCAAGGTAATATCCACCCCCAAGGACTGGAGTTTCTCCATCATCTTCCGGTTTCTTTCCTCCCTAGCCCTCTGCAGCAGACCCAAAGTCTCTCTAAGGACCGGAGAGTCCGCATCCACAAAATAACCAAGGATATGACAGTGTCCGGGGCCATCAAACTTAACGCTGATTTCCACCCCAGGCACAAAAGGAACTCCGAGCTCACGAGCAGCCGCCATCGCCTCCCCTAGTCCCTCTACCGTATCGTGATCCGTAAGCGCTAAGGCCGAAAGACTCACGTCTTTAGCCAATTGCACCAATTCGGCGGGTGAATAAGTACCGTCAGAAGCCGTAGAATGGGTGTGTAGGTCTATCATTTTTCCTTCCTATTCTGCTATAATGGATTTAAAGAACTTTAAAACTAAAGAGGGGGGTTGTCTATGGTTGAAATCAAAAATATCCTTTTTCCGGTAGACTTTACTGACGCTTGCTCCAAGGTAGCCGGTTATGCCAGGGTTCTCACCGAAAAATTCGAGGCGAAACTTCATGTTATTTTCGTAGTGGAAGATCTCTCCAGGTTTGCCGGTTTTTATGTTCCCCATGTAGCTCTAGAAAACATCGAAAAAGAACTTTATCAAGGAGCCCAGAAAAAGATGGAATCTTTCGTAGAAGAATACTTTTCCGGGCTCCCAACCGTAGAAACGATAATTGCTGTGGGAGATGTGGCAGACAAGATCTGTGAGGTTGCCAAAGAAAAAGACATCGACCTCATTGTCATGGGGACTCATGGTCGGGGAGGTTTGGAAAAGGCCCTTTTCGGAAGTGTGGCCGAAAAGGTGGTCAAGACGGCTCCTTGTCCCGTTCTCACTGTAAACCCTTTTCAAAAGAAGTAATCTTATGTTAAGGTAGCCCCCCGGAAAGATATAATTTCGGGGGGTGTAAACATGGAAAAGGCCAAGATCGTGGTAGTAGGGGCAGGCCCGGCTGGCCTTGCGGTTGGAGTAGAAGCCAAAGCCAAAAACATTTCCCCGGTAATCATTTTCGAAAAGGCTGAGGCCTTTTGCGATACCATCCAGCGTCTGTATCGCCCAGGAAAACGCGTAGATGCCGTATATCGCAAGATGGTAATCGAACCGGAGGGTATCTGCCGTTTCGAGACCGAAACCAAAGAAGACTTCCTTGAGAGGATGGCCAAATACATCCAGGAATATGAACTCGATATCCGCTACCGGAGCGAAGTGAACGCCATCGAGAAAGGGAACGGCACCTATAAAGTAAGGGTCGGAAGCGAATTCGTGGCCGAAACCCCCATCGTGGTCATCGCCATCGGGATTTTCGGCAAACCCCGCAAACCGGACTATCCCATACCTAAGGAGATCAAGGATCGAGTCTTCTTCGAGGCCCCCTGCGAGTGTCCACAGGGTGGGAAGGTCCTGGTGGTAGGAGGGGGGGATACAGCGGCCGAAACCGCCTGTTTCCTCTGTGAGGGATGTGACGAGGTCTATCTTTCTTACCGACGTCCCAAGTTCTTCCGCATCAATCCGGTCAACCATGAAAACCTGGAAAAGAAGGCCCAAGAGGGGCGGGTAAATCTCATGTTGAACACCGACATAGATCACCTCGAGCCTGATCCCGAAGGTGTAAAGGTGGTCTTCAAGGATGGGAAGACCATGCTTTTCGATCGAGTTTATTACTGTCTAGGAGGAAGCACGCCGGCCGGTTTCTTGCGAAGCATCGGAGTGGAGTTTCAGGACGGAAAACCAGTTATAGACGAATTTTACGAGACCAATCTGCCAGGAGTATTTCTGGCCGGGGACATCGCCCTTGAGAAAGGAAGCATCATGGCGGCCTTCAACACTGCCCACCGGGTGGTGGAAAGGATCGTGGAAAAATATGGCGACCTAGTCCGGTAAATCGAAGACCGCGACCACCGGGGCGTGATCCGAGGGCTTCTTCCAGCCCCGGGGGTCCCGGTCAATGAAACAGTCCGTGAGTTTTTCGGCCAGAGGCTCAGTCACCCAGATGTGGTCAAGCCGCATTCCGCGGTTCGCCCGGAAGGCCCCAAACTGGTAATCCCACCAGGAAAAGATTCCGGGACTTTCCGGATGTTTGAGCCGCAGGGCATCATAGAGCCCCCATTCCGCAAGCACTTTAATGGCGGCCCTCTCCCGCTCGTGAAAACAGATATGCCCCTCAAGCAGTTCCGGATCGTAAACGTCTATGGGCTCCGGAGCCACGTTGAAGTCCCCGCAGAGAGCCAGCGGAGTCTCGGGAGTAAAATGCCTTTCCAGAAACTCCCGCAGGCGGTAGATGAATTCCAGTTTGTAGAGAAAATAATCCGACCCCACCGGACTTCCGTTGGGGATGTACACCGAAATGACATAAAGCTCCCGGATGCGCGCACAAAGGAGGCGTTCTACGGCCTGGGGATCCTCCTCTTCAGGAAAACCCCTTACAGGATCTTCCAGAGGATACTTTGTAAAAATGGCCACTCCGTTCCTCCCCGGTCCTCCGGCGTGCAGGACGTGATACCCTAAAGCCTTAAAAACCTCGAAAGGGAAGGCTTCGTCCCTTAGTTTGGTTTCCTGAAGGCAGAGAACCGAAGGTTTCCTCAACTCAAGATAACGCAAAACGTGCGCTTTTCTGGCCTTCAGAGAATTGACGTTCCAAGTGACGAAAATCTGCGACACCGTCTTCTCCTTATTACGCATTACGGTATTATAATGTCATTTAAACTCAACTATAAAAGGAATCCCTTCCCAAATGATCTGGTTTACTTTGGCCCTGGGGGCGGCCTTTTTCGTGGCTCTTGGGGACGCCCTGAACAAGAAGTTTTTTGCCCGAGATGGCATGGTCCTCATGGCCACCGCCCGTACCCTTGGGCCCCTCCCCTTTCTGCTGTTTTTCCTCTGGATCTTTTTTCCGACTTCAGAGCTTCTCTCCCACTTCAGCAAGGCCCTGCAAAATCCAGAATTCTTGAAGACCGTAGGCCTTCTCCTTCCACTTGAAACCCTGGCCATACTTCTTTACATGGAAGCCATCCGGATCTCGCCTTTATCCCTTACCTTACCCTTCCTCTCCTTCACCCCGACCTTCATCATCCTTACGGGCTATATAGTCCTGGGAGAAAAACTCTCCTGGAAAGGGATAGGCGGCATCGGCCTGGTGGTCTTAGGAAGTTATTTGCTACATCTTCCGGTGCTAAAAGAAGGCCCTCTTACCCCCTTCCGAGCCCTTTTTCGGGAGCGGGGATCCCTTCTCATGCTGGCCGTAGCCCTCATCTACGCCGTGACCACTGTTTTTGGGAAAAAGGCCATTTTGCTCTCAGACCCCCTCTGGTTTGCCGGAAGTTACTTCGTCCTCTTAGGGCTTTTTGTGCCAGCGGTGCTCAAGCTCTTTTTCAGACCAAGGATCCTAAATTTTATTAAGCAAAACTTAAAGGGCGTGCTTCTTTTAGGGCTCACCCAGGCCCTCATGATCATCTGTCATATGAAGGCCATAAGCCTGGCCCCGGCAGCCTACATGATCGCCGTCAAGCGGACCAGTATCCTTTTCGGCATTCTTTTCGGCGGGGCTTTTTTCCAGGAAAGCCATCTGCAAGCCAGGTTCTTTGCGGCCTCCATCATGTTACTAGGGGTGGTGCTCATTGTCACCGGTTAGGTCATAACCCTGACCAGGGGACAGGAATTCTTTTCCGAGGAAGAACAGCGGGGCTTGCGGGAAAGACAGTAGTGTTTTCCGCAGGCCACGAGCAGAGCGTGATATTCGTTATAAAGTTGCGTGTCCCGCGGGAGACTTTTCATGAAGAGTTCTTGGAGTTCATCGTATCCGGCCTCCTCCGTGGTAAGACCATGCCGCAGGAGGATGCGCTTGGTGTAGGCGTCCACCACGAAGACCGGACGCTCCAGGGCGTAAAGCAAGATGCTATCGGCGGTCTCGGGGCCAATACCTTTTATGGAAAGCAATTCTTTACGGATCTCATCGGTTTCCTTTTCCGCTAGAGCCGAGAGCTCACCTTCGTATCGTGAGACCAGGAAATCCACAAAGGCTTTCAATCTCTGGGCCTTGATCCTAAAATAACCCGCCGGGCGTATTAGTCCGGCCAGTTCTTCCACGGAGAGACGGTGCAAGGCCTCCGGGGAAAGAAACCCCCGAGTTTTGAGATTCTCGATAGCCCGCTCCACATTGCGCCAGTTGGTGTTCTGCGTAAGGATGGCTCCCACACAGACCTCGAAGGGGCTCTCCGCCGGCCACCAGTGCTGCGGCCCGAAATGGTAATAAAGACCGCGATAAATCTCTAGCAGAACCTCGCGGAGGTAACTACTCATCTGGCAGACGGAAAACCCTAGTTCCGGCAGGGGTGTCAAGTACCAGATAACCGCGTGCTCTCAGTTCCTCCCGTAGGCGATCCGCGGTCTCGTAGTCTCCAGCCCGGCGGGCGGCCTCCCTCTCAGAAAGGACCTCCTGGATCTCCTCCGAACGGATTTCCTCAGGAAAAACCAAGATATCTAGGACCTGGTTGATCCCCAAAAGGACCTCAAGGGCTTTCATACGAGTCCCCTCGGAAAGGCCTCTTTCCGAAACCCAAGGGTAAAGCCTCCGGGAAAATCTAAATAGCTCGGCCACCGCTTGGGGAGTGTTGAGGTCATCGTTCATAGCGGCCTCAAAACCCTCCCTAAGCTCCTCAACGGCCGTAAGGACCTCGGGAGCTTCCGATCCCAAAGGGGCGTTATGAAGGAGGGCACAGAAAACTATCAGATTCGAAAGGGCCTTCCTAGCCTCCTCTAGGGCCTTCCAGGTAAAGTTCAAAGGCTTGCGGTAATGGCTGCGAAGCAGGAAGAACCGGATTTCACGTCCCCGAAAACCTTTTGCCCTGAGATCCGCAAGGGTGATCTCGTTTCCAGCCGAAACCGACATCTTACGACCCTCGAAGAGGACCAGGGCGGAATGAATCCAAAAACGAGCCAGCTCCTTTCCGGTCAGAGCCCGGGCGATGGCCCGCTCGTTTTCGTGGTGGGGGAAGAGGAGATCGGTACCGCTGGTGTGGATGTCGAAACTTTCCCCAAGGTATTTCATGGACAGGGCTGCACACTGGATATGCCACCCTGGGCGCACCTTACCCCACTCCGTGTCTACAAAATAACCCTGTTTAAGCTCCAGGATGCTTACCCTCTTGAAAAGGGTAAAATCCGCAGGAGAGTCCTTTTCATACTCGTCAAGATCTACAGTAACCCCGGGCTTGAGCGCTGCCGTCTCTACCCCTGAAAGCCGCCCATAGTCCGGAAGCTTGGAGACATCGAAATAAATGGAGGAGTACTTCTCGTAGGCCAGCCCTTTACGGAGGAGTTCCCGCGTAAGAGCCAACATGTCCTCTACGTGTTCACTCACCCGGGGATAATGGGTAGCCGGTTTTATCCGGAGAACTCCAAGATCCTCAAAGAACTCCTGAGCCAACTCTTCGGTAAGCTCCTTTAAGGGACGGCCGGCGGCTTCAGCGGCCGCAATAGTCTTGTCGTCAAAGTCCGTGAGGTTGACCACGTGGGTGACTGAAAGACCGCGGTATTCAAGATAGCGCCTGAGGATATCCGCCGTAAGCATCCGGCGGTAGAGTCCGAGATGGGGTCTGCGGTTCAAGGTAGGGCCGCAAGTGTAGATCTTTACCTTCCCAGACTCCAAAGGCTCGAAGACTTCTTTCTTGCCGGAAAGGGTATTGGTAAGACGAAAATCCTCCTTCCGGGGAGGTTCCGGAAAGACCCAAAGGGGGGTAGAGAGATAGCGCTCTCCGCCGTCCGGAAATATGACCACGATAAGGCCTTCCTCGATCTCGCGGGCAATCTTCAAAGCCCCGGCCAGGGCCGCTCCGGAACTCATCCCCACCAGGATACCTTCTTCCCGTGCAAGTCTCCGGGCTAGCTCATAGGCCTCTTCGTCCTCCACGTTCACGATCTGGTGGGGGAGTTTCTTATCGTAAATGCCGGGAGGATAGGATTCTTTCATGTTCTTGAGACCCTGGATCTTATGTCCCGGAAGAGGCTCCACCCCAATAACATTTACGTGAGAGGCTTTTTCCCGGAAATAACGCGCCAACCCCATGAGGGTGCCGGTAGTACCCATAGAGGCCACCACATGTGTTACCCGACCTTCGGTATCCCGCCAGATCTCCGGCCCAGTGGTTCGATAGTGCATCTGCCAGTTGGCGGGGTTGTTAAACTGGTCCGGGTTGAAATATCGATCCGGATAAGTCCTCACTAACTCATAGATGGCCTCAATGGCCCCATCCGTGCCTTTTTCGGCCGGAGTAAGAAGGATCTCAGCCCCATAGGCCTGCATGATCTTGCGCCTCTCAATGGAGGCCGACTCCGGCATGGCAATGAGACACCGGTACCCCTTGACTGCACAGACCATGGCAAGTCCGATACCCGTGTTCCCACTTGAGGCCTCGGCCACGATCTTGTCCCGGGTAAGCACGCCCTTCTTCTCGGCATCTTCGATCATGGAAAGGGCGATACGATCCTTGATCGAGCCTCCAGGATTGGCAGCCTCAAGCTTTCCCCAGATCTCAACCCCGGGTTTGACTCGAATACGACGCAGTTTTATCAGGGGAGTATTTCCTATAAGATCAAGAATATTATTGTAGACTTTTCGAGATGTACTCATAGTTTAAAATTTCTAGCATGAAAGCCTGGAACCTGCTACTCCTTTTCTTAATCTTTAGCATAACACCGGCCTTTTCCCTGGATCGCTTTATCCTTACCGCTGATGAAACCGTAATAGGAGAGATTTTACACTATACCGTTTCGGATAACGAAACCCTGCTAGACATCGCTCGAACCTATGATCTCGGTTACAATCAAATAGTTCTGGCCAATCCAGGGGTGGATCCTTGGATACCACCTAAAGGTCTAAGACTTGTTATCCCTAAAATGTTTGTTCTCCCTCCAGAGTCTCGTACCGGAATCATAGTCAATCTTCCAGAGATGCGGCTCTATTATTTCCGCCGTGAAGGGGAAAATTTGGTGGTCTACACCGCCCCTGTCGGGATAGGCACCGAAGGCAAACTCACAACAGAAGGGCTCTACACTATCTATCACAAAAAAGAAAAACCTTATTGGCATGTCCCGGAATCCATCCGCAAGGAAGATCCCACTCTACCACCGGTAGTTCCTCCGGGACCGGACAATCCCCTGGGAGACTATGCCCTTTATCTTTCTAGAGAAGCCTACGCCATCCACGGCACCAACAGACCTTGGGGCATCGGCCGGAGGGTAAGTCACGGTTGTATAAGACTCTATCCCGAAGACATCGAGGCTCTTTTTCCTCTAGTTCCGATCGGAACGCCGGTTAAGGTTATCTACCAGCCGACCAAACTGGGAGTTAAAGGAAATACGGTCTATCTTCAGGTCTTTCCTGATATCGAAAAACGTTTCCCAGATCCCATCCTTGAGGTTATAAAACAAGCCGCTTTTCTTGAGGATCTTACCGGAAAGAATTTACTTTTGGACTTTTTTAAAGTCCGGAAATACATAAAAAAAGCTGACGGGATCCCTCGTCCGGTAGGACAAATCCGGTAGGGACCCCGCCTTTAGGTTCTATTTGCGCAGACTCTTTTCAAAGATCCTCTCCATTTTGGCCGCGGCGGCATTAGCCTTTTCAGCTGCTTCGGCAGCCCGATTGGCTGCGGCATCGGCCCGCTCGGCCGCCATAGCCGCTTGCTTGGCCGCGGCTTCAATGCGGGCCAACTCAGCTTCCACCTGGGCCTGAGCCTTCTTGGCCTCCTCAGCCGCTGCCTGAGCCTGTTTAGAGGCTTCTATGGCCTGCTGAAGCATAGCCTTGTCCTCTTTGGAGAGACCGCAGCCTACCGGAATGACAAGCATGGAGGAAAGGCCTAAAACCGCCACCAATCTCTTCACATTCCCTCTCCAGGCCTTGAACATACCTCACCCCTCCTTCAGGTTTTTTATCTATCACCTCATATTTTGGGATTTGTGTCAAGGGATTTCTTGAGAAGCTCTCCCATTAAAATTAGATCCTCCGGATAAGTAATCTTAAGATTTGTAAAAGAGCCAGGGACTACTTGCACAGTAAAGCCCGCGGCCTCAAGAAGGGAGGCCTCATCGGTATAGACTCCTCCAGAGGTCAAGGCTTTTGAGAAAGCCTCCGCAAACCACGACCACCAGCTTCCCTGAGGGGTCTGAGCCAAATAGAGCCTTTCACGGGGTAAGGTCCTGATCACTTTCAAGTCTTCGGAGACCTCCTTCACGGTGTCCCTTATCGGAACAGCACAGATAGCCGCTCCGAAACGTTCTATAGCCTGAATGACCTCCGAGATCACTCGGAAAGGCACCAGAGGTCTTGCGGCATCGTGGACTAGGACGATTTTGTTTTCTGGAGATAGGGCCTCAAAGGCCTTGAAAACTGACTCTTGACGGCTAGCCCCTCCCGTAACCACTCGAAATACTTTATGGATGGCAAATTTCCGACAAAGCTCTTCAACCCTTTCTTCCCATCCCTCTGGAACCGCTACCACTATCTCCGAAATTTCAGGATGGTTTTCAAATATTGAAAGGGTATGAATAAGGACGGGTTTACCGGCGACTTCAAGAAACTGTTTGGGAATCTCACTTCCCAGTCGTTCGCCCCGACCAGCAGCAGCTATAATAACAGCCACCCTACCCTTCATGGCTTTTCCTGGCTTTAACCGACAAAAGATGGGCCTTCCTTAAAGGCTCCGGCAACCTGAACCCTTTAAGGGCCCTTAGAGTATAGTCCAAAGCCTCCTCGGGGGTAATAAGATTTCCCGGAGAAACAAAAATGGGTTTCACTCCCTTACGGCTCCTAAGAACATAACCTACCACCTCTTTATGGAACAAGATAGGACTGGTGGCTCCGAAATGCTCCTCAGGCCAGACAAACTCCCCGGCAAGAGGCCTTTTGGCACAACCGATGGTGGGGAGCCCAAGCTCCACTCCTAGATGAACGGCCAACCCTGCCCGCCGGGGATGGGCCAATCCCTGACCATCCACAAAAATTAGATCGGGTCTCTGGGCAACTCTTGCAACCACGGCTTTAAGAAGGGGCACCTCTCTGAAAGATAGGTATCCGGGGATATAAGGAAAGTTCACCGACTCTAACAGGGTTATCTCTTCCAGGAGCTCGAGATCCGGCCATCTCATGAGAACCATTGCCGGATAGGCCCGTTCACTATTTCGAGAATAGGCCACATCCATCCCGGCCACCACTCGGATCTCTCTTTGTAAAGGCCTAAAACAGGCCTTCCGGGCCAAATCTTCCTGGATACGCTTCAGACGCTCAAAGTCCACGGTCCTTAAGGTACTCGATCAGTTCGGAATAAACCTCCCCAAAAGAGGCACTTGACATAAAGACTACCAGGTCGCCAGCCCGAAGCTCTTCGGCTAATCGCTCCCCAAGATGGATCCCGGTTTCAATGCTGGTCGGAACTCCTTTATTATTGAGTTCATTTGCCAGCCCCCCAAGATCAAGACGTTCTTCTTCCGGAATCCTCTCGAGCCCCGGAGGCTCCTTGATGAACACCCGATCTGCCAAGGCCAAACTTTTCATATATTCGGCCATAAAAATCCCTCTTTTACTGGTATTTGTTCTAGGCTCAAAACACACGAAAAGACGGACCGGCCTTAAGGCCTCTCTGAGGGCCGAGAGGGTAACCCTCACCGCCGTGGGATGATGGGCAAAATCGTCTATCACCGTAACCTTACCCCTATAGAGAACCTCTTGGCGGCGTAAGACGCCCTGAAAAGTAGAAAGAGCCCGAGTGGTATCTTCTATAGAAAAACCGAGCTCTAAAAGCAAGGCCATAACAGCCAAGGCGTTCAGGGCATTGTGCTCACCGAAAAGAGGAATTCTCATCTGCAAACGAGACTCGGGAGTTTTGACCCGCATCGTGCTCCCAGAGGACTGAGGCTCAAAGGCTTCGAGCACATAATCATTTCCAGGGTCTTTGCCATACGAAATGAGGCGGCAAGAACTTTCTAGAACAGCTTCCCTCGCCCCAGGGTCATCTCCACAAAAGACCAGTACCCCTTCCCGTGGGATAAGACCCACAAAACCACGGAAGGCCGAAAGGAGACTTCCGTAATCGGGATAAATATCGGCGTGATCGTATTCCACTCCGGTGAGGATGGCGGCCCAGGGCCGGTAGTGCCAAAATTTGGGCCTCTTATCAAAAAAGGCCGAATCGTATTCGTCCCCCTCAAGGACCACAAAAGGTCCATCACCGTACCTGAAATTGAGCCCAGAGGATCGAAGAATCCCTCCCACAAGATAGGTAGGCTCGCTCGAAAGGGCCTCCAAAGTGTGAGCCAGCAAAGCCGTGGTCGTGGTCTTCCCGTGAGTTCCCGCCACTACTAAGGACTTTTTATCAGGGAGAATCCATTCAGCCAGGGCAGAGGGCATGGAATGGAGCGGAAGCCCCAGCTTCCTAGCCCTTTTGACCTCAGGGTTATCGGCCCGGATAACATTTCCTACCACCACGGCCGAAGGTTTAACCAAATCTATATTCTCCTCTCGGAACCCCAAGATAGGCTCAATCCCAAGGTCCTTCAGGACCTTACTCGCAGGAGGATAAGGAGTAGTAGCTTCCGTGCCGGTAATTTCAAAACCACGGGCCTTGAGGAGACCCGCCAAGGCTACCATCCCAATACCACCTATACCTAGGAGATGAATACTTTTCATTTCCCTAGCACAAAAGCCCGCTGAGCAAAGGATAAGGCCTTGATATAAAATTTCGGAAGAACCTCATCAGAAATCGGTAGGCCTTTCAGTATATTATACAACTCCTGCCATCGCCCTTCTTCATAAGCCTTCACCAAGCGAAGTAACGGTGTAAAAGGACTTTCACGCCCCAAAAGGGCCTCCTCAACATCCTTTTCCAATGGAAGATCTTTCAAAATCAAAGGCAAAGGTTGATCTGTCATGGCTTCAAGCAGAGAAAAAAGTCCTATCATAAAGG
>NZ_LWLG01000023.1 GCF_001652585.1 Thermosulfurimonas dismutans | reverse complement strand
AGTCCCGCTGGAGGAGGTCGAAATATTTCTTGTGTTCCTCGGGCAAAATGCCACGATGAAAAAGCTCGAACATAGCCCGGGCCAGACGGTCCACCTCGCCTTTCCGATAATAGCGAAAATACTACTTTATCCTTGAATTCCGGCACCTCCAGATCAAAATTCAGGAAAATACCGTAACGCATATTTTTAAGCTTGAGTTGGGAAACATCCCTTTTAGCGGTTCCCACTTCCAAAACCACAGGTGCAAGAGCGGTTTCCACCACAAAATCCGGGGTCTTTTGTGTCTCGGTAGGTAGATAGTACATTCCGTTCGGAAGGAGTCGCCTTAGATAAAAGGCCACGGTATCCTCCAGAAACTTGGAAAAGAAAGGCCGAACGTCCGCAAAAATCTACCTAAGGATTCCGTATCTAAGGGTTGGAGAAAGGAAAAAGACTTTTCTGTGTCGGGCAACTCTGGTTTTGGTTCCGGGTTTATTTCGTCGCTGGCCGCAAGCTGAGAAAGCAGCTTGAAGATACTCACCACCTCGTTTTCCGGATAGAAATTCCGGAGATCCTGATAGACTACTCTTTGAAGCATGTCGAAGGTCTGATCAGCCAGAACCTTCTCCTCCTCCACGGGTATGAAACGGGGGAGATTATGAAATAAGATGTATTCCTGAATAAACCCCTGCCAGGGAAGATCTTTTTTATAAAACTTCTGCACCTCTTTTTTATAGATCTCAGACCTTCCTTTAACTCCTCAAGCGATTCGGAGAAGAAAAGTGTCTTCAGGAGCTCCTACGCCCGGGAAAAGGGGGGTACTTCAAGGTCGGATTCCAGGAAGGCCTTTATCATTAGAAACTCGCGAAAACTCAACGGCATCTTTCAATCACCAGGATATATAACCTTAAGTCCTTTAAAATACTCCCGATAAAATCCCTTATCTCTGGTTAACAAACGATCACACTGAACCAAGGCATGAGCTCCTATGAGAAAATCAGCCGCAATCCTTCTCTTCTTGGGCCCCCTTTTTAAATATTCAGCCCAGCATTTAGCCGCCACTAAGGCGGCTTCCCGAGTAATAGGTGAAA
This sequence comes from Thermosulfurimonas dismutans, assembly GCF_001652585.1. GTDB lineage: Bacteria > Desulfobacterota > Thermodesulfobacteria > Thermodesulfobacteriales > Thermodesulfobacteriaceae > Thermosulfurimonas > Thermosulfurimonas dismutans. The sequence goes on along the minus strand of NZ_LWLG01000023.1, from coordinate 20,243 downwards.
ATTCGAGCCCTATCTTCTCTAACATTTTTATAAGGGTTTCCTGCGCCTCGACATAAACCACAGCCACCTCGGCCCATACAACTTCACAAGCTACAATCTTTCCTTCTCTTAGACACTTTTTTAGAGCTTCTTTTGAGGCAGGCCCATAAAGGGGATCGGGTTCCAAAATATCTATTAGAATATTGGTATCAACGGCTGTAATCACTTATTTTTCTCTTAACTGACGGAGGATCTCGTCCGTATGCCTTCCCCGACCAAGTTGACCATAAATTTGATCTATAGGATCCAAAGTCTCTACTTTCACGGCTACCAAACGCCCTGCTTCTTCCTTAAATTCCAAAATAGTCCCGGGCCGAATTCCCAACCGATCCCTCAAAGGTTTCGGTATCGTCACCTGTCCCCGTTCAGCAACCTTCGCACGCATTAACTTTTCCTCATTTCACTAATTACTTTCTACTTACATGAATTATTAAGCATGAATTCATACTTGTAAATACATGGATCCACTCCATCCTTTTTCCCATGCTCCGCGAGGCCGCTCCGCCTCCCTCCAGAAATCTCCCCGATCCCTTGTTGCACTTACGAAGTGCGAAAGTCTTGGGCCTCCCGATACACCCCGAGCGTGCGCTCGGCTACGTGGTCCCAGTTGTAGTCCCGCTGGAGGAGGTCGAAATATTTCTTGCGCTCCTCGGGCGAAATGCCCCGGTGGAAAAGATCTTTCATGGCCCGGGCCAGGCGCTCCACGTCTCCTTTCGGAAAATAGCGAAAGTCGGGCAGAGGGAGCTCCCGATGTTGAGGAATATCGCTTACCAGCACCGGAAGCCCGTAACTCAGAGCCTCAAGAAGGGCGATGGGAAGCCCTTCGTAATAAGAGGGAAGCACAAAGAGTCCGGCGTTTGAAAAAAGTTCGGCAAGAGGCCTTCCGGAAACAAAACCCGTGAGCACCACGCCCGGGGTCCGAGCGGCCAGCTCTTTTATATTCCGGCTGTAAGGAGTCTCGTGGTCCGCATCCCCGGCAATCACAAGTTTAAAAGGCGGATTTTTGAGCCGCCGATAGGCCTCTATCAAATCGTGGAGGCCCTTTTCCGGCACGAAGCGGCAGGCGGTAAAGACATAGCTTCCGGGCTCAAGTCCCCATCGCGAAAGCCCTTCTCCAGGAGGAACGGCCTCCGGAATGTGCACCCCGTTGGGGATGAACACGGCCTCCCGCCCGTAAAGCCTTCTCACATGTTCCTGAATGCCCCGGGAGATGACGATCACCCGGTGGCTGTACCTCACGCCCCAGCTTTCGCCCTGCTTAAGTGCCCTTTTGGCCAGGCGCCCCCACTTGGCCCGTTCGTAGTCCGGCCCGTGGTGGGTCATCACCACCTTGAACCCAAGAGCCCGCGCCAGAGGTACGACCAGACACGGACCGATGGCGTGAATATGGAGGATATCCGGCTTAAATCTCCGCGCCAAAGAGACGGCAAACAAGGTATGCGTTATGGCCTCAAGGGATTTTTTCCGCGGACACCACAAATGGTGGAACTTTACTCCGCGCCATTCGAAAAGACGGTTGTCCCTGGAGATATATGGCGTGCGAGTGAAGACCAGAACCTCGCACCCGAGCTTTACCAGCCTGGGGTAAAGTTCTTGGCAATGTTTCTCCACCCCTCCCTGAACACCGGGGAATCCCCTCGTTCCGCATACGACGATTCTCATGGAATCAGTCCAAACAGGGCTCCTTTCCCATCATCACCCGCAGTTTGTTCCTTACCACCCATTTTAGAGGCTTCCATATATATTTCTTCATCACCGGGGCGGCGGTCCCTATCATCCAGCACTGCCTATCACAGTTTTTGACCTTTTCTCTAACCTTTTGGGCCTGCTCACCGTTCCAGATCTCATCCCAGGATTGGCGTTTCAGATTACCCATGACCCACGGTTCTGGAGAACCGTTGCAGGGAACCACTTCCCCAAAAGGGGTTACGAAGAAATTCTCCGTCCCGGCCTCACAAGGAAGAAGTCGCGGTTGACCTCTCACTCTTCGGATAAGCCCGTAATTGAAGTAGGCTCGAAACCAGTTCTTCACCCTCTTTGTACAGAGCAGTTCATTTATCAATTCCCGGAAGCAGTCTTCGATCATTCTTTGATCTTTGAAAACATTATCGTGTTTATGAAAATAATAGGAATTGTGCGTAACCGCAGTGGCAAATTCAAACCCCAGACTTTTGGCAAGCTGGTAAAGTTCTATCATGTCTTTGGCGTTCCGGTCGGAGACCGTGATGCCGAAGCCGATGTCCTTAAGGCCCATGCGCTGAAGCTCAAGGAGCGTCCGCAGGCCGTGATCAAAGCCGTCTTTTATACCCCGTAGCTCATCGTTGGCCGCCGGAAGCCCCTCAAGACTCACTCTTATACCTATTCGGGGATACTTCTTGGCAATATTTACGATCTTTTCCGTAAACCACCCGTTGGTGCTTATGACTACTCTTTTAGACTTGCGCATCACAATGTCCACAATGTCTTCTATGTCTTCCCGCAAAAAGGGCTCGCCCCCGGTGAGGTTCACGAAGGCCAGATTGTCCGGAAGCTTCTCCAGCACCTCGGGTTTTATTTCCTCCGAGGGTTTTGTGGGATATTTCCAGATGTTACACATGTAGCATTTGCAGATACAGCGGTAGGTCAAAATAATAGCCGCCTCCATCCTCACCCCCCTATGTTAAGGTAAAAATTAAGGTAAAAATCTACATAAGCAAAAACCACTTGAAAGGAAAGATAACTACTTTATCCTTGAATTCCGGCACCTCCAGATCAAAATTCAGGAGAATACCGTAACGCATATTTTTAAGCTTGAGTTGGGAAACATCCCTTTTAGCGGTTCCCACTTCCAAAACCACGGGTGCAAGAGCGGTTTCCACCACAAAATCCGGGGTCTTTTGTGTCTCGGTAGGTAGATAATACATTCCGTTCTTAAGGAGTCGTCTTAGATAAAGGGCCACGGTATCCTCCAGAAACTTGGAAAAGAAAGGCCGAACGTCCGCAAAAATCTGCCTAAGGATTCCGTATCTAAGGGTTGGAGAAAGGAAAAAGACTTTTCTGTGCCGGGCAACTCTGGTTTTGGTTCCTCCGTAGGGAGGAGAGGCCAGTAAAACCTCCGCTTCTATCAAGCTTTTTATTATTCGTTCTATCCGCTTTCTTGAAACCCCTAAGTCCTGCGAAAGCCTCTCCGGGTTTATTTCGTCGCTAGCCGCTAGCTGAGAAAGCAGCTTGAAGACACTCACCACCTCGCTTTCCGGATAAAAATTCCGGAGATCCTGATAGACTACTCTTTGAAGCATGTCGAAGGTCTGATCAGCCAGAACCTTCTCCTCCTCCACCGGTATAAAACGGGGGAGATTGAGAAATAATATGTATTCCCGAATGAGCCCCTGCCAGGGAAGATCTTCTTTATAAAACTCCTGCGCCTCTTTTTCTACTAGTTTCAGGCCTTCCTTTAACTCCTCAAGCGATTCGGAGAAGAAAAGTGTCTTCCTGAGCTCCTCCGCTCGGGAAAAGGAAGGAACTTCAAAGCCAGATTCTAGGAAGGCCTTTATCATTAGAAACTCGCGAAAACTCAAAGGAAGAAGGGATCTCAGGATCCACCGGGTGGCCAGATCTACCGTAGAGTGAAGATACAGGGCAGAGCTTCCGCTTACGAAAATAAAACAGTCTTTGAACTTGTCATAGAGCACTTTTAGCATCAGAGGCCAGTTGTGGAGATATTGCACCTCGTCGAGAAAGAGCACCAGTGTTTTCCTTTGAGACTTCAAATCTTCGTATATTTTTTGCAATCCTTCGATAAGATCTTTTTCCGAAAAACCGTAACTGTAGGCCACATCAAGGCTTATAAAGAAGCCTTCGGCTTTTTCCTTGAAGTTTCGAAGGAGATAGTCCGCCAGTTGCCAGAGGAGGGTGGTCTTTCCGGTTCCCCGCAGTCCGGCCAGGGCCACCATCCTTATCCCCCGGCCGGATTTGAAAAATTCGCTTAAATACCTCTGCAGTTCCTCATAAAAAAATCTCTTCGGTAGCTTCTTTCCCTGGAAGCAAATGGTTTCCCTGAGGTGTGAGGAGGTTATCTTTTGATTCCGAAGAAACTCGAGGCAGGTTTCCTTCAAGTTCCCTCCCTACGTGTTAACTCTAAGGCCGTTACCGAATGCGGCTCGAAGGTAAACCAAAAGTATTCTTTCCCCGGATCCACCTCCACCTCTTGGTAATGGATTTTAACCCTTTCTTGCCGATTTTCATTGGTGGCGGTCACCGAAGGCCCGTTCAGCACCCAGGCCCGAACCACGGGACCAGAGGGAAAGCCATTTATTTTTATCCGCGTCCTCATAGGTTCTTCCAGGTTTTTGTTGATCACCATGAGGTAGATTCGGTTCCTCTTCTCGTTGGTGCTCGCCAAGGCCGAAATATATGGCGTCGGCCCGTATTGCGGGGCCGAGCCAAGTTCCCCAATTTTCATATTTTTAATATAGACTGTTCCCTTAATTCCTTTATTTTCTTTTCCTTTGATAAAAAACAGCAGATTTAAAATTTTAATATTATCGGGAGTCTTAAAATCAAAGCCGGTTTTTATCCACTCTGTATTTCCCCATAAAATCTTTGAATGTTTAATACGTCTATACCTTTGATCTTTAATTGCTATAAAAAACCATGCTTTTGCCAAGTTTGTTTTTATTTCGGTTTCCCAAAAATATAACCAATTAGGTTTAACATTTTGAATTTTATCAATAAAATATATTCCTAACTTATTACGTTTTTCGCAATCAAAATGAATTACCGAATAATCAGAATATTTTTTTACTTTAACACACGGAGGAAGCCATTTAAAATCAATTCTCAAAACTTTTTCTTTATAGATCTCTGAAAAATTTAAATTTTGAGAGGATACTTTTTTAGTTTTTATAGAAGGTAAAATGTTTTTATAGCCAGATTGAAAATAACTTTTTGATTTCACTTTAGTTTTTAATAAAATATCTCCAAAATGATTGGCATACAATTCAAATACATAATAATTAGGTCTCATATAATATCTATCCCTTAATTTCAAATATCGAGGATTATAAACTAATCCCCAATAAGAATTAGAAAAATGGTGATAATTAGCGCACAAAATAGGCGTATTTGCCGTCAAAAATACTCTTAAAAGATCCGCAATTAGAAGAGCATTTCCTAGAGAATGCCTGTATGGTACCGGCTTATTTTGCACAAAACCACCATTATATTCGGTAATAGCAATCGGAATCTCTCTCCTAGTAATTTCTTTTAATTGTTTAGAGATCCTAAAAAGAGAATCGCTAATTTGCTCAGGAGCAGCCAAAGCTATTTTAAAAAGTTCATTAGTAGATATTTCATTTCTATCAGATCGATAACCAGGAGGATAGATATGAAAAATTACGAAATCGACATTTTCTTTAATTACAGAAAGAACAGTTCGACTCCACCAGCCTAATCCATATAAACTTCTTCTCATTACTGCTCCGAGTTTAATCTTAGGATCAATGTTTTTAATTAACTTTTGACATTCAAGATACCGTTCTCCATATTCTCTTGGATCTACAGCGGAAATTTTCCTATGATCCCCATGCCACACTTCGTTCCCAAATTCAAACCATCTCACCCCATAAGGCTCCGGGTGCCCATTGGCGGCCCGCACCTCCGCCCAGGCCACCCCGCCGTTGGGGTTGGTCCCGAGGGGAGCATTGAGATACTCCACCAGATCCGCTAGGTTCTGGCAGGTCCCGGTGAAATAACTCAAAACAATAATAGGTTTAGCTCCTACAGCCTGACAGAGCTCCATGAACTCGTCTATGCCGAATCTGTACATGGGCCGCTTTTCAACCGGCCCGATGGCCCTTTTCCAGTCGTAATGATGGGTACCGCACCCTCCGGGAAAACGCAAAACAGAAACTTTTATTCTTTTGGCAAGGTCTACCAGAACCGCGTTTGGCCTTCTCAAAAGTGGGTCCCAGACTCCGGCTCCGAAATTGGTAAATCTTCCGTCGTTTACACAAAACTTTCGGTTTTTCCTTCGCGTTTTACAGGGATCGAAACCCAATATTCCCTGGCCGAAAATGTAGGGATTAACCCTCTCCACTTCCTCAAAGTTGATGGTAATTTCAGCCGCAGGTTGCGCTAGCAAGGGAGAAACCGAAAAAAAGCACAGCAAAACAAGGAGCCAAAAAATTCTCATCGATCACCTAACTCTCAAGAAGCCTTCGGTATATTCGCAGGAGTTCCTCGCAGTGTTTCTCGAGGGAAAATTCCCGCTCCGCCTTTTGCCGCGCAGCTCGCCCCATCTCCCGCCGAAGATCCTTGTTCTTCCACAGAAAAAGCATCTTTTCTTTTAATTCCTCCACATTCCCCATCTCGAAAAGAAGCCCCGTTTTACCCTCCTCCACGAGCTCCGGAAGCCCCCCGATGCGGCTTGCAATAATGGGTTTCCCCAATGCCATGGCCTCAAGCACAGTCATAGGACAGTTTTCGTAACATTCCGAGGGCACCACCACAAAGGAAGCCCGGGCCACAAGCGACTTGAGCTCCTCCCCTGTCCGATAACCCAAAAACTCCGCCTCCGGATATTTCGCCTTAAGCTCGGCTTCCATCGGCCCGGTCCCAACTATTTTGAGGGGGATCTCTTTGGCCACTTCCTGGTGAGCCTCAAGTAGGGTCTCCACGCCTTTCTCCCGGGAAAGCCTTCCGAAGTAAAGGGCGTATCCACCATCCTCATAGGTAGGCCGGTATTCGTTAAGGTCTATCCCGTTGCGAAGAACTACGATTTTCTCCCGCGGAATCCGTTGCGAGACCACTTCTGCCAAAAACCGACTGGGAGCAATAAAAAGGTCCACCTTGTCATAGGATTTAAAGAACTTATGCCAGTAAGCTTCCACCATCAAAAGAAGCCCCTTGAAGCGTGAGCCAGCACAGTTTTTGAGAAACGGTTTGTAAAAATACTTTCCCTGGCACTCAAGGCAGAGCTTTATTTTCCGGTCAAGCATAAGGTAGGTAGGGCAGATGAGCTTCCCGTCGTGCAGGGTTAGAATCACTTTCACCCCTTGTTCCTTGAGAGGATGAATGATGGAAGGTGTCAACTGGTGGTAAATGTTATGCAGATGGGCAATATCCGGCTTTTCCTTTTGAATTAAAAATTTAATTTTTCGAACCGCCTCTGGAGAATGAATAAATTTGAAAGCGTTTTTTAATTTAATAAGAAATCTATTTGTGGTGTAATAGTCAATATAGGAGACAAAATAAGATGAATATTCAGAAGAAAAATTTCTGGAATCTTTCATAGAAAAATCTATTACTTTAATCTTATTATTCAACAAGAACTCTCTTTCTTGAAAAAGAACTCGTTCTGAACCGCCTTTAAGATAAAAAAATTTGTTTGCTATAAGAATTTCCATTATTTAATTCTCTAAACTTACTAAGCGCCTTTTCATTGCATTAAAAATATTTTTTGACCTTCTTAAATTAAAGATTAATGCCATAGATGTTTTAATAGGAAAAGTTATCAAATAATAAACAAAAAATAAATAGTTTGGACTAACTTTTTCAAAATCATATCCCCAGAATTCCATCTCTTTTTTATTAACTTCTTGGCATATATATATTTCAGTTTTATTTAATCCTTTATTTTTCCAAGCACTTATTACCTCTTTTCTGAAACCTTTTTTACCCTTTTTATAGACAGAAGATCCGGCCAACTGAACATCCAACATTTCATTATAAAATTCTACTTCCAGAAAATCACACGTCTTTTTAATTGTTCTGTAAGGATCATTTACCAATTCTTCAAATTTTACTACTAAAACGTTTGGATGAGATAAAAAAGGCTTAATAGCCTTGGAAGCTGAATTCCAAAGCTTACTTATTGTATAAGGATGATAATTTATCCAAGAACGTATAGCTTCTCTCAGAGGCATATTACTATGTCCTAAAAATTTCATTTTCCATTTGTTTTTTTGTGAAGCTAATACTGCTCTAGGATCTCGAATCATATATATAATCTTCGAATCAGAAAAGTACTGTAAAATTTCTTTTAAATAAAATAAGTTACGTGGCGTTTGCTCACAAGGGAAAAGTTTTCCCATTTTTTGTGTTTCAATATACAAAAAATTTTTATATATTTCTATTGGATGTTCAATTTTATTTTCAAAACAAAGTTTATTATATAACAACAAAGCATCATTATAACAATCATCTATATTACATTTAACCCAATCACTACCTTTATGAGACCAATATAATTTTGTCAGCATGTTCAAAATTTTTTTATCGTTAATTGAGTTATCATTAGGATCGTATAGCATTTCAAAAAAATGTAATTCATTAAAAGAATAAATCAAAGGATGCTTATTTAAAATCTCGGCCATTAAAGTAGTACCACTTCTACTATTACCCACTATAAATATTATCATTTTTTCCTAAAAAATTCTTTATTTTTAATAGTGTATTTAAAACTAAATTTTCGGGTTTAACATACATATTATAATAATAAAAATTAGCTCGCATTATATCTTTGATCTTTCCTTGATCTCTTAAAAGAGTATAAATATTCTCTAATAATTCATCTATATTTCTAAATTCTAAATAATTCTTGTCCACCTTAAAATTTCCGGGTAATTGATAAAAAAGAGGTTCTGTAATTATAGCTCTAGATGCAGCAACATATTCTACAAATTTCCATCCAATAGATTTATGTAATCCTGTTGTAGATATACAAATATTATGTAATTTAATTAACTTAACAAAATTAGATCTTCTTGTAATATTTCTAGATATTGTTAAATTTTTAGCAACTTTTAAAGAATATTCATCTTCATACAATCCACCAGTAAATATATTTTTAAGCTCTTTTTTGCAAGATCTAATTATTAAAATTCTGGTTTCATTTAATTTTTCTACTTCTTCTCTATAACATAAAGGGAACTTCATAGGATCAAATAATCGAGTTATAAATAACACTTTATTTTGTGTACTAATAGGTGGAAACTCAAAATTTTCTAATAGCAATTTTTCAGAAATATAACCTAATTTAGGAAATTTGTTCTTAATAATAGAAATCGATTGAATTTTATAAAAAATTGGCCATACTTTTTGGACTATATTCTTAACTAAATATTTCCATTCCAACACAAAATAAGATGGATCAAAAGAAAAATTCAAACCTAAAGGATAAATCTTACAATTAGACGGGGCATATTTATATAAAATTTTTGAAAAACTTCTTTTAAAGTAATAATCCACATTTACAAATCTTTTTTTAAAAAACTCAAGGTTTTCTTCTACAGAAGCTTCAATCCAATTAAAGCCATCTAATGTATCATAAATAACTTTGTATTTATTATCAATAATTACTTCTAAAATAGGTTTTTGTGGATCGCCTTTTATTTTTTCAATTTTCAACTTAATGAGTCTCTTTTTTGCTAAACGATAAAATCCTTCATAGATTTGTATTAAATGAGGACTATAAAAATAATAAAGTTTACATTCAATCATAGTAATTTATATATGTTTTCCCTCAAAATTTATTAAAAAGTTATATTTTAATCCTGAAGCAATTAAAGTCATAAATAAAGGAAATAATACTACATTATTAACAATATTTTGGGGAATGCTAATAATTAGCCAATAAAAAAGGGATACAATAAACAAAAAGTTTGTTTTCCAGTTATTAGCTTTATTTTTAATAAAAAACAATAAAGATTTAATTAAAAAGAGGATATAAAAAATACTCCCGAATCCCATTTCAAAAAATAATCTTAAAAAATCATTGTGAGGATATATTTTTCGTCCAGTTAGAGACTGAAATACTAACTCAGTAGTTCCAATTCCAAAGCCTAAAAGAGGATGTTGCGGTATTAAATATAGCATATTTTTCCAGAAATTTATACGGCCTACAAAGGTATTTTCTGCAGGATTTTCCAATTGAAGAAATCGCAATATTATAATTGGAGAAAACATTAAAAAAATTATAGCAATAGGTAAAACAATACTTCTTAATCTTATTTTATCCCTAAAAAAGAAATATGACAAAAATATAGAAGTAGTCATAGCTATCCACGATCCACGATTTAAAGCCAAAATATAGGCTAATATCATTAAGCTTAAGAAAATCTTATATTGTTTTTTAAATCCTTCTATGGCTACTAATATTAAATTTGAAATTATTGCTAAAGAAAGAAAAATACCAAATTCATTGGCACTAGAAAAAAAACTTTTAATTCTTACTATAGGTCCATAGAATGGTTGTCCTTCTTTTAAAAAAATTTGACAAAAACCATAGAATATAGTTATTAAGGCTAAAAACACTACTGTCTTATGAATCTTCTTGAAATCTTCAGCGGATTCTATTGAATTATAAATTAATAAGTAAACGGAAATTACAGCTAAGATTTTAAAAATGAAAGCAAATGAAGCGTATAAATTAAAAGAATTTATCAAAGAAAGCAGACTCCAAAAAAGGAACAAATAAAGATATACAGAATTAGGAACAAATAAAGAAAAATCTTGCCTAAAAATACACGCCAAATACGAATAAAACAACAAAATTAAAGGCAATGGGGCATTAATAGGAAAATTCCCAAACAATGTCAAATGCTTATTCGCAAAAGGCTGAAAAAGTGTCCTAATGACAATATAAAATCTTATGAAAGCTAACGGATAAAAAGATAATAAAATTAATATCAAACTAGAAATTACAACAGCTATTTTGGAAAGCATTTTTAAAGCACTTTATAAAATAAAAACTCAAGATTTTGAAACAAATTTCAAACCGTTAGACAAACCTTTCAAGATAAAATAACAACTCTTTAAATCTAGTTTTACAAAATTAAACACCAACATTCTGAAAATCTTATAAAAAACCCAAAAATAAGACTTGCAAGTGAAATATCCTTCTCTTTTTAAATATAAACATAAAATAAACCTATTCCTGACAAAATAATATAAAGATTTCCCGGAAAGTTTATTTAATTTTTTAACCTTTTTAATAAAACATATATCTCTAATATAAATATTCTTCGTAAATTTACTTGCCAAAAAACCATAAATAGTATCATCTTTTGAAATAAAAAAGCTTTTATCAGGATAACCTATCCTAGCAACAATATCTCGATGGATCAACATCCCTTCGAAACATCCAACATTTACTAAACAATAATTTAATTTTTTTTCTTTAAAAGATCTGTCTTTCAAAAAAATCTCTTTAGAACTTTTAGGATCCAAATACACCTCCCACAAAACTCTATTGCCATCTACATATTTTCTAGACGGATGAATACATTTAGAAATCTCTGCATATGACAATTGAGTCTCCAACGCCTTTGGCAAGGGCTCAACATCATCATCCATTAACCACAACCAATCATATCCCTTTTCATAAGCCCTTTTTACACCCTCATGAAAACCACCAGCACCACCGGTATTTTCATGCATTCGAACATAGTAGAATTTTATATGCTGCTCATCAGTTAAGTTTTTTATCTCGAATTCTTTCTCCCAGGGCTCTAACAAATTCTCAGGAGGTAATTCTTTTATATACCCCTTCTCCAGAAGCAAGTCAGGGGTACCATCCGTAGAAGCATTGTCTATTAAATAAATTCCCTGTACCGGCCTGGTCTGTTTGCACAAAGCCTCTAGACATTCAATAAGCAAACCCTTACGGTTGTAAGTAACCACTACCGCACAAACAGTATCTTTTACGCTGCTCATCTTTTATCTGATCCTTTCTTCAAATACTTCTAAACTCCTTTTGATTACATCATCCATATCATAATACCTGTATTCTGCTAATCGTCCTACAAGAATAAGATGGTCAAATCTCTCGGCAAGTTCCTGATATTTAGCATAGACCTCCCGGGCTGCTTTATCGAAAAATGGATAATAGGGAATGTCTCGCTCTGGATCATAATCTTTCGGGTACTCTTTAAGAATGACGGTCCTATTGGTCTTGATAGGATGTATGTGTTTAAATTCCGTTATCCTTGTGAAATCATAATCGTTGGGATAATTCACTACAGCCACTTCTTGAAAATATTCTTTTTCGATTACTTCAAGATGAAGATCTAAAGAGCGATAAGGTAACATTCCAAATTTGTAAGCAAATAATTCATCTATCATGCCCGTAAATATTACCTTTCCTTTAAACTCTTGCCCCAAGAAGTAGATTTTCTTACCTTTTAAATCTACTTTCATTATTTCCTTAAAATCCGTATTCAACATGAGCTTTATGTTTGGATGAGAAAGCATTCTTTCAAAGATTTTAGTATAGCCTTCTTCTGGTAACGCTTGATATTTATCATCAAAGTATCTATCATCCCTCCCAATACAAACAGGAACTCTTGCAGTAACTTCTGAATCTATTTCTTCAGGTCTCTTTCCCCACTGTTTTATTGTGTAATTTTTAAAAATTTTTTCATATACAAAATCTGCCAGAAATTTTAAATCTTTATCATTTTCCTTTTTTAACTTTAAAATCGGAACCTTTGCACCATAAGGATATTTTTTTAGAAGTTTTTCTTGTAATTTTTTTGATAAAATTTCAGGGAATAGTATATCCATAGAATTGAAATTAAAGGGAATTGGAACCTTTTTTCCATCAATAAAAGCTAAAACTTTATGGTAATATATTCGCCAATCTGTAAAGTTAGAAAGATAATCAAAAACTTCTTTGTAATTTGTGTGGAATAAATGAGGGCCGTATTTATGAATAATTATCCCGTCTTTATTTCTATAGTCATAACAGTTTCCACCTATATGACTTCTTTTTTCTATTACCAAAACTTTTTTGTTTAAAACATTTGCTATTCTTTCGGCTATTACCGATCCTGCAAATCCTGAACCAACTATTATGTAGTTAAACACTAAAACACCTTCTTATAATAACTGTATTTTTACTACAAAGCTATTCAATAATGATCTTATTTTTTGTTTTTTAGTCATCACCGGCGTACAGTAATTGCACATAAGTGGAATAAGAGGTTTTATTCGGAATTTCCTATATAACACTTCGAATTCCATAGCAGCTTCCATCTGATGACGCAAAACACCTTTATAATTTCTATCTTTAATAGTAAAGTTATTTATAGGATATAAGGATCGATGTATCTTCCAATATATTGATTGTTTATTTTCAGGACAACATTTACAATAAGACGCTCCATGTATAATGCTTAAACTAGGAACTGCAATCATTCTTCTTCCGTGTAATACTAATATTTTTTTGTTAATTAATTTATCTAAGTTGGAAAAATCTATCCATTTTCTCAAAAATCTTGCTAAAAATTTTTGTAAATATTCAAAAAAAATTTCTTCCAACTCATGAAAGGATATTTTGTAAATAAGACTATAATCTTGCCTAACTTCTCCTAAAATATCTATCCATTTGATTAAATTTGAATCTTGATAAATTTTTTTTAAAAAAACAAAACTATGTCTAACAGAATTTAAAGTGAGTAAAGTTTGTCTTAAGTAAACTTTTTTTTGTAATCTAATGCCTTTTAACCAAAAAAGAGCATTATATGTAAAGTTTATAAAATGGACTTTATCTACTATGCTCTGCTCTTCTTCCGATGGAACAAGTATGTCAACCTCCTTACCACAGAGTAGCTTCATGTTTTGAAAAGTATGCAAAAATTTTATCTTCCTAAAAATACTCTTTGGATAGATTAAAATGTCATGAGTAAAAACGTATTTCTTAACCTCATTGGACACAACAAATTTTTTTGCTTTCTCTACAATTTTTGCAACAAAACTATCATCCAGACGATCATCATACACTATTACAAGATCTAAATCAGAAATGGAGGGATGCTTTAAATTACCAAAACTATATAATGTTATCTTAGGATATTTAAACTCGTCAACAAACTCTATTATTATCTTTCTATAGTCATCCATATCTAATTTCTTTAGATCATTGATAATCTGTTGTTTATTCAACATCTATGTTAAAATCTTTCTTATAAATTTTTCTAACTTCATCGTAGAAAAACTGAGTATAAGGAATACTTCCCGAAAATATATAGTTGAATTCTTTTCTATTAATCTTCTGACTATATTTCTGCATTACATACTCATATAATATAGGATTTAAGTATATATCTAAAAATAGCTTTCTAAAGAGATTTTCTTTGGTTGTTAGTTTATAATTCCATATTTGACGCAAGTAGCTACATCTATCAATATAATTTTGTAAATCTATTGATAAAAATTGTTTTATTATCGAAAAAGAATCCCTTTTGTATACATAAATATTAATTACCTCTAAAAAGAGAACAGGAATAAATAACACTGTAGCTACAAAATATTTAAGATTCCATAGATTAGCTATTCTTTTAAAACTTTCTTCGTGATGAATTACAAAATAGTTTAAGACATTCGTGAGGAAAATAACGTGTGACAACCTTGAGTCATATACTTGAAAGAATAATTCCTCTGAATTTTTTATGGATGTAGCATAATCTAAAACTTTCGTTGGGAGACATGCTTGGTTGTACGCATATAAATCAGACTCAAGACACGCAAAATATCTATGGTGCTGATAAGGATCAAACTTGTAAAAATAGCGAGATGCTCTAAATAGTTTAAAAATAGTATCTATAAAAAGATCTACATCTTCTTCTGCTTCTTTACTTATGATTATAAAAGTATCAAAATCACTAAATTTGTTATAGTCAAGGGTAGACAGACTTCCCTGAATAAATACTTCTTTCAATCCTTCTATTCTCGAAACTTTCTTATAGAAGTTGCGCACTTCTATAAGCTGAGGGTAAGCATAAAATGTGTTGTCATATTGTTTAGCCTGTACTAAATATGGTCTTGTTTTTACATATTCATGAAGATAGTTTAGTATTATGTTGTGGATTTTTAGAAAAAACTCTATGTAATTTTTAAGATACAAAATGTTATAACTAAGGCTATAATTTTTACCAGTTATCCGATTAAGTATCTTTAATAGATTCTTTAAGTAATTGACACTTGACAATGAAACTTTAAGTTTGCTTTTATCCCTTATGGAATTGATTAATACTTTTGATCCCCTATCTAAAACATTCAGATTAACAATAGAATTAAGTAATTGGTTTATTCGAAAGTGTAAATACTCATAACGTCTATTCATTGCTAACTTTTCCCAATTATTTTCTACTATATGCTGAGTATCTAAATAACGCATATAAAATTCCTTTTTTATATAAATAAAAAATTCTATAAATTATTATCATAAATTCCGTAACTAAAATTAATCCTATTAATAAAAAAACACTTTTTGAAAACCATAATATTATAGGTAAAATAACCAAAAATAAAATGGAAAAGAACACATAGGAAAATCCATAAGCTCTGACAAATCCCAATATCAACATAGATTGCATTCCGAACAGATTCATAAAACATTGCAAAGGTAAAGATAAAACCAATAGCTTTAGCATAGATAACGAAGGCAAGAAACTTTCCGAAAATACAAACAAAAACATGCTTTTTGGTATGAAAACAACAAAAGCACATAATAACATGCTTATTCCTGTTGAAATTCTAAATAATCTAAACCATTCTTTTGTGTAAGTTTTAAAACTTTCTTTAAACATCCTTGCTAAATATGGATAAAAAACTTGAAAGATAATATTAATCAACTGCCTTAAAATATTAACTACTTTTTCAGCCAGTGAGAAAAAAGCAACAGATTTATTGTTTATCAATATTCCAATAAAAAACTTAGGAGAATTAGTGTATAAGTTATAAGAAACTGTAGACATAAAAATATGCCATCCCTCTTCTATTTGACGTTTTATTACCATTAAATTAGGAACTTTAAAGTAAATATCAAAATCCTTAAAAGCAATCCATAATGCCAATATACCTGCAACTATAAAACCTAAAGAATTTATCAGCGGCACATAAATATAATCCGAAACTTCACGAACAAAAACAAAAATAGAAACAGCAAAAATCAATTTGGCAATAACATTCAAAATTGTAATATACTTCATCCTTTCCATCCCCTGAAAAAACCATACAGGAAATAAAACTTGCCCCACTACTATTCCAAAACTAAAGTAATATATTTCCCAATCTTTTCGAAATTTTTGAAAACCAAAAACAATAATAGTCAATATTACAAGAGAAAAGATTAATAGAACCAATTTAATAGTCAGTACAGCACTGAATATTTCAGAGATTCGCTCCTTGCTTTCCCGATATATCGAGATCTCTCGGGTAGCAGAAAGATTAAAGCCATAATCCGTTAAGATATTGAAATACTGCACAAAGGATCGAGCAAAAGCTATGAGACCAAACTTTTCTGGACCCAACACCCTAACTAAATACGGTAAAATAACTAAAGGAAGTATATAATTCGCTCCCTGAAGCAACGAAAGAGATATAAAGTTTTCACAAAGTTGTTTTTTCTCCCTGTCTTTGAGAAACTCTTTTATCCTTCCACCTAACACTCAGCAACCTCAAAAACGCCTACTCCACCCCAACTTTTGGAACCGAACTTATTTAAAGTACGATTAAACATAACGCAAAGCTCTCCATCCTTCAATGAGCACCCCTTAACGAAAAATTCATGCTTATTTCATTACTATTCCCATCCATTCTCTTCTGTTTTCGGTTTTCTTATCCCTTATTCTCTCTTTACCTTTTATACCGATCCTCAAACCTCACGATATCGTCCTCTTCCACATACTCCCCCACTTGAACCTCTATGATCTCAAGGGGAATCTTGCCCGGATTTTCCAATCTGTGGGGGGTAGTTTTGGGAACATAAATGCTTTCATTTTCATGTACGTATACGGTTTTATCTCCGATAGTTACTTTGGCCGTACCCTTTACCACTATCCAGTGTTCGCTTCGATGGTGGTGCATCTGGAGGCTCAGGCTTTCCCCCGGCAAGACAGTTATACGCTTGATACGATAACGCTCTCCCCTTTCAAGCTCGGTGAAACTCCCCCAGGGACGATGTTCTGTAAGATGAACTCGTGTTAGAGTAGCCACCATATCGTCCGCTTTCAGGCGCTCAACTATCTCCCTTACCTTCTGCCCCTCCCCTTTTCGGGCCACCAAAACTGCATCCCCGGTCTCAACAACCATCACATCTGAAAGACCTACTACTGAAACCAGACGTTCATTTCCTACAACCAGACTGTTTTTAGTGTCGATAAGCAAAGCTTTACCCAGAATCACATTCTCGTTTTCCCCTTTAGGGTTTACCTCGTAAACCGCTTCCCAAGAGCCTACGTCCGACCACCGTAGTTCTAGAGGCAAAACCGCCGCCCAATCCGTCTTTTCCATTACCGCATAGTCTATAGAGATATCCGGAAGCTTATCGAACCGCTCCAAGATGCTTTCCACTATCTGACCGTAAACCGCGTTATAAATTTCAGGGGCGTGCGTCTTAAATTCGCTCCAAAAGGTGGCGGGAGTGAAAGCAAACATGCCTGAGTTCCAGAAAAAGTTCCCCGAAGCTATATAAGTCCTGGCCTGATCAAGGTCTGGCTTCTCCACAAATCTTTTTACCCGAAACCCAAGGCGCGGCAGGTTTTCTCCGGCTTCTATATATCCATAACCGGTTTCAGGCCGATAAGGTTTTATCCCGAAGGTGACTATATAACCCTCGCGGGCTAATGCTTCAGCTTTCTCCAGGTACTCTCCGAAAGTCTCTTCAGGCTCAATCAAGTGATCGGAAGGGGCCACAAATATTGCTTCATCCTCAGAAATCCCGAGGTTTTCTTCCGCAAATCTTACTGCCAAGGCAATAGCAGGAGCGGTATTCCGCGATACCGGCTCAAGAACAAAATTGAAGGATTCCGGATCTAAATGGAGTTCCTTTAATTGATCTTTAAGCAAAAAAATATGCTCGCGATTACTTGAAAAAATGAGATCTTCAGGAGATAAGTTCTGTAAAAGACGTTTTATTGTTTTTTGAAAAAAACTTTCATCGCCTAAGAGACGCAAAAACTGTTTGGGTAACTTCTCTCGAGAAAAGGGCCAAAGCCTTGTCCCGCTTCCCCCTACCAATATTACCGCTTTCATATGTAATACCCTAACATACTTGGATACCTTCTAACCTAGAGATAAAAATCCTTTCACCAACATGAATCCACTAAGATCCTAACTAACGCACTAACAAAAGGAATAAAATGAATAAAATAAAGTATTATCTCTACCCTCAGCCTATAAAAAGTCGCATTGCCAAAAGCTCGAAAGAGCAATATATCAAAGTACTTCAAAATGACAAGTCTGGCTTCAAACGATTAAAAAGACGTGCGCCCGGTCTCTGGAAGTTATTTCCGAAAACTAGATTTAAATGAAAAAGGAAATCGAATAAGGCCCTCAATGTCTATGAGATCGTTCGCGAGAAAAGAGATGAAATTTAGTTATAGCGAAATGGCCGAAGGTCATGTGGAAATCCCTATCCGTGAATTCCTCCCGGAAGTCCCATGCGCGCCAGAGCAGAAGAAAAAATAGAAACAGGAAAAAAGACTAAATCCAACCCAATTTTTCAAGGTACTGGATAACCTCCGAGATGGCCAGTTCAAGGTTCACCTTCTCGGTGTCGAGCACTAAGTCAGGGTGTTCCGGTTCCTCATAAGGGGCATCTACGCCGGTATAGCCCTTGATGAGGCCGGCCCGGGCCTTTCTGTAATTGCCCTTAGGATCCCGGCGTTCGCATTCCTCCGGAGAGCATTTTACGTAAATTTCGATAAAATTGTCGCCTTCGAAACGACGACGCACATACTGCCTATCCTCCCGATAAGGGGATACGAAGGCCGCCAAGACTATCAACCCGGCATCAGTCATGAGTTTTGCCACCTCGACCACCCTACGGATGTTTTCCCGGCGATCCTCAAGACTGAAACGCAGATCGGCATTTAGACCGTGCCTGATGTTGTCCCCATCAAGAACGTAGCACTTAACCCCCCGCTCAAAAAGGACCTTCTCCACCCCGTGGGCGATGGAAGACTTACCCGAGGAAGGAAGCCCTGTAAACCAAACAAGGCCGCTTTTGTGCCCGTAACGGGCATTTCTATCTGCTCGGGTTACATAACCCTGGTGCCAAAACACATTCGGATCTTTGACTACCGAATCCATGCCCCCCTTGTATTCCCTCCTATGTTAATGGGATCGCGAGCTAGGTAAGTGAGAAAAGTATAGCTGATAAGAACTGGACGGGGAAGCCTCAAAAACAAAGCGCTGGCACAGATCCTGCGCAGCGCTTTAAAAAATCTTAATCATGCAAGCAGTTTCCTTCTTAGCAAGCCCGCGCCCAAAATCCCCGAACCGAAGAGCCATACCGCCGCGGGGAGAGGAACCGCCGAAATAACGTTAAAACCATCACCGTTAAAAGTATATTCGAAACTCGAAAAGTGTATTGGGTCGTCCCAGATAATACTAAGAGTTGATCCACTAGTGGACGCACTAGCAACCCCGGCCTCGGAAGTCCAAATATACTTATCCGGTTTACCATCGGTTCCCGTATCCCAGGCCACATAGACATCGTAGGTACCCGGGGGGTCAAGTGTAAGATTATATTTTAGCAGGTCTGAGTTAGGCCCGACCTCAATACCATCCGATTTCCACTTATGATCCAGAGACCCTATTCCCACCCAGTATGTCGTATTGTTGTCCGTATTGACGAAATGAGCATTAAAGCTCACAACCGAATCTTCATCATCACCATCGATGAACTGGACATAAAAAGGAGAGATTAAAGAGATTAAAGTAGATGCCCAAACATGGCCGGCCGTTAGCACAAACAGCATTAACAAAACTACCCCTAAAAACCCTACTTTCTGATTTTTCATTTTTCGCGCCCCCCAAAAATTTACATAAGAGTTTAGTTTAGAATTATTCAAATTTATAATAAATAGATATCATATTTCTTGTACCTGTCAAGCCATTGTATGAGAGTGTTCGAAAATAGTTTTTAAGGAGCAACGAGATATAGAGGAGGGTAGCCAGGAGGTACATATTATAGAGCACAAAAGCGGCCAGTCCTCTCTTCTGGGCTATTTCTTCCTTTCTTACCCTAAAATGCGAGCCTATTTTCAGTTTTACCGTACCAAACAAACTTTCAATCAGATATCTATTTCGGCCCCATTTCTCCCAGAAAATTCTGGAATCTTTCCGCAGAGGATGTTTTACCTTCTGCCTGAAGGTTTCTTTTACTTTTATGGCCGGTTTTAATCCAAGCTCTACAAGTTTTTCCATGACCTTGAGAC
>NZ_LWLG01000022.1 GCF_001652585.1 Thermosulfurimonas dismutans | reverse complement strand
TCAAAGTTGAGTTTAACACTTCTACATTTGCCAATCCTTTCCTTAACGGTTAATTTAAAACTTCATGAATATCGTCTAACATTAATCCTCTCCCATCAAAAGAAGAATTACCTATAATATTTAAATCCAAGATCAACACAGGTACGACCAAATTTGCCATAAGCCCACAAAGCATTATAGCTAACAAATTGTTAACTTTGCTAACAAAATGCCATTCATGACAATCTATTACCAAACAAATTTAAATCCTTTCTTGCAACTCCAAGAAAGTAGATACAAAAATTTCTTTCTAAATACAAATCTACCCCTCCTAAATCCATCTTCCTTTCAAAAATCGAATAAATCTCTTACAGAGGCTATCGTTTTTAGCCCAATATGGTAGGGATTCTGCGATGCTATTACAATTTACTGTATTTTCAACTATCATTTCATAAATAAGCAAGCTCAAAACTTCAAAATTATAGACCGTAAAGCAAGTAAATTGCCTCACATATTCAAACAGTCTGACATTATTTATTTAATCCTCTCGAATCTTTTTTAAAAATTTTCTCAGTAGCCCTCCACTTAACTGTTTATTTCTCAACATGTAAAGAATCTCTTGTCAAGCAAAAATTTAATCTTAGCGAATAATTTTACTCATCTATTTACTCAATGATTTACGAATTTCAAAGGTGTTCAGCACTAAATTTTAAGTTACCATTCTGTTTAGGAAAACTTTTTAGATAAAGGCCAATAGTTTATTTCAAATCCTCCTGCAAGTATTAAAAAATTTAACTTGACTAATAGGCCGTTTCAAAAAGTCATTTAGATTTAAAATCAAACAACCCTTATTTTTAATAGCTCTTTCAAACTGTTTGAATTAATTTCAACATTTCGCAATTCTATATTGCTCCGTTTATGAACTAGACTTAACTTTATCCTTCTATCATTTCCTAATTTTAATATACTTTTCGGCAAATTAATATTCAGCAAGTTAAGCTCAAAACCACAGTTTAAATACCCTAAATCAGGAAATGCATTTAGTACATCTTTGCGAGGGTGATTTGTTTCAAATTCGCAAATAGAAATATCATTTACTTTAAGAATAAGTTTTGCTGGTGGATCTATAAGATCTATAATCCAACCACTTATAGTTTTTTCATCAAATTTTTCAATAAAATATATAAATTCACGCCTTGAAGGTCTTTTAGTAATTTTAAAATAATATCTTTCTAATTCTTTGAATCTATTTTCTATAGCTTCATCTATCCTCTCTTTCTCTATTTTATCCTGTTTTTTATAAAATACTATTTCTTCTTCAGAAATAGCAAATAAATTCTTAGAAGAATTAAAATATTCTTTAAATAACAAATCATTAGATTCTTTAAATTCTCTAAGCAACTCTATTCTTTCTTCTAAACTTAGAAATGTTTTCAAAAAGCTTCCTTCTCTTCTATCTATATCAAATAGAAATTTCAATAATTTGGGATGTTCATCTTTGGTAAAATCGTATTTAAATTTAAATTTTCTGAAAGCAAGAGCTGAAAGGTGCGAAAGTGACGGATTTATATCTGCTTTGAAATTTCTGGCTTCTGACATCTCTATCCCAAGTAGCTGTAAAAAGTCAAGTATAATATTTCCTTCTGGAAAAAGTTTTCTGTCGTATACTCTGATCAAAAAATTAGATTTATCTACAACAGTAGCCCAAGTGTTAAGTATATTAAAAAAATCCACTAAACACATATTCTTCCTGGCAAATGAAATAAAATCAGAAAAAAACCAAATTTCTTTCATATGCTGCCTGTAATGACTATCTAACAACAAATCTTGACGTCTTACATAGGCAATTAGTTTGTCAATATTTATTTTAAATTCGTTTATTTTTTTCTTTATTTCAGACAATTCTTTAACGAAACTAGGACCGCACATAAATTCACTACTTATTAAAATCTTTTTTATATCATCTTTTCTAACAGAATTCATTTCATCTGTCAAATCAGCAAACATTTCTTTATGATCTTTATAAAAGTTATAAACCACTCTGTTTATATTTTGTTTTGAAGTTAAAGCCACAACAAAATAGTGATGTTCAAAATGCATTTTTCCTGTTTTTGGGTATAAAATTTGGTATAACTTTGCAATTTTCTCTCTATTTTTAAAGCAAAAATGTTGAATAGCGCTAGTACCAGTTTTAGGCCATCCTATATGGAAAATAAATTTAACTTTTTCAAATGCCATTTCTTATTCTCCAAAATCTTTAAAATCAAGTATTCAACTATATTAAAAACTCTCTCTAAAATATCGTCTACTTTTTCATCAATATGTTTATTAACTCAAAATGATTTCTCTAAAACGCAACATACTAGCAGACACCTTTTACTAGAAACATAAAAAACAACTTATTTCTTAACCTTCTATAACATTCTAAGAATATCTCACAAATCCGGTTCACTTCTTTAACCAAAATCCTCTTAATATCTTCTTTAATTACCTTAATCTCCATAAAAATACACTATCCCTGCCATCACCTCTCATCTTCTACTTAATTTTACCTATAACCTCCAATAGATATTAACATATCGCTACCACATAAAATAACATTTCCATCTTCGTATTACCTCTAAAACGCATCTGGCTAACCTCAAATCCATTGCTCTCCATATTGTAAAACATCCTCTCTATTCTCCACCTCTCTATATATCTCTATCATATCATCTGCTTCACTTTCCATACCCAAAGTCACTAATGCAAAACTTGCAGCTCGCCTATCATTTAAATCTTTTCTAAAATAACCCCCTGTCAGAAAAATGAAAAATCCACCCTTATGGTTCAAATCTAAAACCTGTACTAGTATCCCTATATTCAGGATCGGGTCATACATCATTACCATCGATAAGTTGCTGACCTTCTTGTCATAATATCACTCGTGACAAGCTATTGCCAAATAAATCTTAATTTTCCCTAACCAAAAAACAAATAAACTTTTAAGCAAATATAATCCAACTCCCCTTAATCAATCTTCTTGCCAAAAAAAGTGTCCAGCGCTAAGATACTATTTACAAAAGGAAGCAATCCATTATATTCACTCACTTTTAATAGTTCAACAAATTCATAATGTCCATATAAGTAAATCAATTCGTTTAGATAGCCATCTCCAAGCTTTAATAATTCATCCATGTAATCAAGGAAAAATTTCTGAATAAAGGCATTTCCAGTTTTATGAGGTTCTATGTATATTTAAAGTTTATTCTCGCTCATTATAGCAACCCGTTAAAATTACTTGTTGACATTAATTTTTCTATTATATTGCTTACTTTTTTATAAAAATTTTCTCTTGAAAAATTTTCTGCTACTTTCATACATTTCTCAACTGTGATCCAATATTCTTCTGATTCAATATCCATCTCGATCAAATCGAATACAAGATTTTTCAATTCATCTTCTGAACTAAATACATATCCCACATTGTGACTTTCAAGTATTTCCTTTGGTCCACCACATTTGTATGCTAAAGGAATACACCCATATGCCATAGCTTCCACTAAAGTTATTCCGAAATGTTCACATTTATATGGTTCTACTCCAGGATTAATACCTAAACCTGTAGCATGTATATAGAAATGTGATCTTAATAAGTGAGACTCAATTGTATCTCTATCAACATTAGCTTTCACTAGAAGAACACCTTTATTTTGATATGATCTCACTTTTTGAAAAAATTCTTTATCTTCTGGACTCTCTCGCAAACCGCCAAAAATATACCCCTCTATCGGTAACTTTGTAGAAGCTTCACTTAGTATCTTAGCTATTACATCCTGTCGCTTATTATGACCGTGTGATTGAAATCTACCTATACTTATAAACATTTTTTTATTTTTATTCCGCAACTTTTTTTCCAAAATTTCATCAACTGTATAATTAGGCAAGTTACTAGGCGGATAAATCACCTCAATAGGTTTTTCTGGTAGTGAATATTTTTCAATTTCTTTCTGTATATTTTCTTTTACGAAGAAAGAATATGCTATATATAAATCAATTTTATCATAAGAGCTGAAATCATGATATTTAACATGGTACAGAGGAAAGGGGAATTGACAAAGGTAAATTATTTTTTGGGCAGGAGGAATCCAAGAAGGCACGATCTCATTACCCATTACTATAGCAAGATCAAAATAGTACTTTCCAACCTCATTTCTCTTCATTACTTCAAATTCAAATTGTTCTATACCCAAATCTCTACAGACAAAAGATATTCTTGTTCTTGATGTGTATTCTTCTGTAATAAAAACTATATTGGCTATTTTAGACAAAGCTGCTCCCATAGACAAGAAATAGTTTTCGCCTCCTCCAATAGTAATTGGAAAGGGTGTATACAAAGCAATTGTTTTTCTTTTCTTTCTTTGGGAATATTTTATTTCAACAGGTTTATATTCTTTATTTTTAAATACCCATCTATTAAAGAACTTTTCCTTAGAATTCTGGACAACAGTGCCCCATTTATCTTTCAAAAACTCTTTAGTTGTAAAATTTTCAATATGCAAAGAAATTGCTTTAGGGATACATACAATTTTATACCCCAAACATTTTATTCTTAAGCATAAATCTGTATCTTCGTAATAAAAGGGTTCATATATATAGTCGAATCCACCGTATTTTTTTAGTATCTCTGCCCTAACCATCAAACATGCTGCTGATGCATAATCAACTTCTATAAATGCCATATTGTTCAGAGAATTCCATAATGTTTTCTCAAAGTTCATAAATTTACCTATTTGCAAAACATCTCCTAATGGACTAACAATTCCTCCAACTTCTGATATTCTAAAATCTTGATTAATAATAATCGGAGAAGCAGCCCCTATATCTTCTTTTTCTTCTAAAATATCCAATAAATACTTTATATTAGGACCAATAAACGCATCGTTATTTAGAAATAAAACATATCTTCCTTGTACTCTATCTATTGCTATATTATTTCCTTCCCCAAAGAAAAGATTATTCTTGGAGGCAATGATCTTCACATTTTTTTGCTTTTGTAAATAGCGGTATAAAATTTCAGTAAAAAAACGATCAGATTCATTATCTACTATTATAATCTCGTGTGGCACATCTTTCAATGCAATAAGAACACTCAGGGCAGATAAAATAGTCATAATAGGCTTCTTATAATTAAGAATTACAACACTTATTATAGGACTTTCATCATCAGAAAAATTATATATTCTTTGCGAACGCAAAAACCTCAACAAAACAATCAAATCTTCTATGCTTGGCTTTGTTTTTATAACATCAAGAATGTCGGTATAATCAATCGCTAAGCTCAAATTCATTCTTAAAAAAGAAATAACTGGATCAAATATATGTGGATGAAGGAAAGAAGGAGGCAAACCTTGCTTTATAGCAAAAGCAAGATTCCTTAGTGTTTTATCAGGGGATATCTTATTTATGTGAAGCATATGATTAAGATATGCTTCATCTACAAAAGGAGAACACTGGAAAAACTTTCTGTCAAGTAAATACGAAACTAGAGGGCAAACTTCTCTTGATGGGTTATTAACTTCATAATAGTACCATGTGTCAAATAAAGGATGAGGGTCTAAGCCTAATTTCCAACCATTTTTTAAATAATGCAGTATTGGTGTTTCATTTACCAAAATATCTTTTCTTCTAGCTTGCTCTAAGTAAAATTCTTCATCAAATATGATATCACTTTTAATGCAAATATATTTTTTTTCTGCGAGTTCTACTTTGAAATTGGGATATGAATTCACAACTACCTTTATCTCATGTACCTCCCCATCAGCAAGTTCATCAGGAAGTTTTATCTTGAAAGCATGCTTTCCATCTCCTATACCGTCCTGCTTTAAATCTTCCCTGTATTGGTCCGCAACTCCCTCTGCCACAGGCTTTCCATCTACAAGAACTACCACCTCTACCCTTTCTTCTGGATTAGCCTTGTTATATGTCCAGCCTGTAACAAGTAATCCATCCACTGAATCTAGATGACCTATATAACTATCTTCTAATTGCTGAAATATAACTATTTGCGGACTGTTTTCTAAATCATTCCCCGTGTTCTTCACAACTACCCTTATTTCGTGTTCCTTCCCATCAGCAATCTCATTAGGAAGCTTAATTACAAACGCATACCCGCCATCTCCAATACCGGCTTCTTTAAGATCCTCTCTAAACTGATCAGCAACTCCCTCTGCCACAGGCTTTCCATCTACAAGAACTACCACCTCTACCCTTTCTTCTGGATTTTCGGGATTAAAAGCCCATCCGTGGACGTAAAGGCCATCTACTCTATCGAAATGCCCCTGGATCACTAATTCGCCCCCCTTCTTAAAATTTTTTCGTTGTTTCTTTTAATTATCTCTGGCAATTTTACAAATGCTTCTCATACTTAAGACAAATTTATGTTAGCATATGAGAAATCGGTTTTTATATCTACCTCTCTTTTTACCACAGAAACGTCGTCCTCCTTCACAGCTCGTGGCTCATACACCATCGGAGAACCGGGTAGGGGAACATTAGCCCCCTCCACAAATACCTCCACCCTGTCTCCAGCCTTCAGCTCTAATCCGAGATTTTTCCACATCAAGACAAAACCGCAATGACCGGTGGGATGAATGTTTTTTTTCTTGAGATCTTCCCGGTAAGCATGAGCCAGAGTTTTGCCCACCACCTTTCCGTTTACGGAAACAACCACACTCACGGGGTAGTCTTTATTGAATTTATCAAAAGCCCAGCCACTACAACGTGTTTCATCTACCACATCAAGATGTCCCTTTATTTCTACCTTTTTGTGGTTATTCAAGACTTCATTTATGAGTTTATAAACCTCGTGATCTCTTTTGGTCTTGCACAAAACGTTTTTTATAATCTTTTCAGCAAGTTGCCAGTCGTAGGTATCACCAGATAAACCAAGCAAACGCAAGAGATGATTAATAATCTTTCTGGGATATGCTACAAGTTCCTCATATATAACTATCGTAGAGATATTATGATTGGATTTTACGAAAGCATCATAAACAGAGTAGTGAGATTTGAGTTCATCATATAACTTCCGGATATGCTGTCTCTTCATTCTGTCTGACATTTTTGCCCATCTATCTTCTTTTATAAAGGCAAAAATTTTGCTTCTAATAACTTCCTCCGGCTTTCTCTTCAAAAATATAAATCTGCCTCCGGGATAAATGTCTTTGAGCATATTCAAAACTTGGAGGTTGTTATATCTTATCTCCTTAAATCCCCATCTCTTGTGAGGAGAATCGAGCCTAGAAGCAAAATATTTCTCTATGAATTCTTTTACAAAATTTCTGTATTCCCGGAACGACCAAGGATTGGCCCACTCTATTGCAATGTCAGGCGATCTGAGGGTGGGAAGAAGAATGTCTGGCCCTCTATTTTCTTCCGGAGTTCTGGGATACAGGTTCTGGTTCGGACTCTTCATGGCTACATACGCCGCGGCAAGACTGTTCAGAAAGCCAAAATGTTCTCCCCATATCACAAGGTTTTTATGGCAATTGAGCAATCTCTGAAGAAAAGTGCTTCCTGTTCTGCCTGTGGTTATCAGAAAAACCGGTCTATCTTTTGGCGCGAGTTTCGAACTCTGCTTGCCCTTGTTCTCCATGATTCGAAGTCCCCTTTAAGTAGCAACCAGATCAAGATACTCTCTCACAAACTGCTTCAGTGGCTTGTAGGAAGGCATTTTGGCCAGGATATCTTCATAGTCGTATTTTCCCTCTACTATATCCGCAATCAAATCGGTCAGAGATACGTGGTCCCTTGCCCTGTAGTTCAATCCGCCGTAGCCATGCTTTACCTTCTCCACCATACCTCCTATGTCCGGACAGATAACGGGCCTCCCATATTTGAATGCTTCCTGGATCACCAGAGGAGAATTTTCCCACCATATAGAACCCATTATCACCCAATCTATATTATACATTAGGCTACCGAGCTCGGAGTTCTCATAAGGGCCATGATATCTTACCACATCCCTATTCCTTTTAATCAATTTTTCAACCCTCTCTTTGAAGCTCTGATCCGGATGCCACGTTCCGTATATCTCCAGCTTAACTTTCTGTTTTATAGATCTGGGAAGAAGCGAAAAAGTCTCTATCAAAAAATCAACTCCCTTGTAAGGATTGATCTGGCCGAAATATGCGAACCTCCCCCTTACCCCTTTCGCAGGTCTTGGTGGAACCCTTTCCCCTTCAGGAAGGCCGTTCTCTAAAACAACAATCTTTTCCTGAGGAATGCCCCATTCGACATACCTACTTTTCAAAAAATGGCTTGGAGAAATAAAAAGATCAACATAACCAAACATATTTTTGATATACATTTCTCTTAAAAATATATTTTCAGGAGAAAATTGAGGGAAGCACTCATTGCAGTCGCGAGGGCTGTATTTATAACATAGAGAAAAATCAGGTTTGATCATTTGTCCGTTATGAAGACAGATAGCTATGTATTCATGCAAAGTCATAACAATCTTGGTATCAGGAAAAGACCTTTTAATAGCATATATGGCATCAACTCCTATGTAAAAATAATGATGAAAATGAACGACGTCCGGTTTCAGCTCTTTCAGGAGAGTGATCAGAGGAGAGTCTTCCCCCAGATCTATGTGAGAAAAGAGATTGAAGAGGTCCGGGGCCGCAGGGAAAAGATATTCCCGAGGTCTGAAAGCTATTATCTGGGTGCCAAGATGCAGGTATTTTTCAGGAGCTCTGGCCAGAAAATAGGCTTCATGCCCCTCCTTAAGCAGTCCTTTATAATGAGAATATGCGGCAAGCTCTCCTCCACCTTTGGTAATTTCCGGATGACCATGAGAGATGATGAAAAATTTCATACAAGAACCTCTCTATTGATTTCTTCTAGCAATCCATTTTCAAGAACCCTTTTAGTATATATATAAGAATTGTATAAAGTAACAAAGTGTCTATAATTCATTGACTGTGTTATGAGATTCTGGGACTGTCTCTCCAGATGATACAATTGAACGTGAGGTAAAATATAAAATTTATACCCCAGCTTCTTCATCTTCAGACAAAAATCACTATCCTCAAAATCACCAAATACGAAACTTTCGTCGAATCCTCCAACCTTGAGATAATCGTCTTTGCGAAGAAACATCAAAGCCCCCGTGAGAAGAGGAACCTCTATGTGTTCGGGAAAATCACTCAAATCCAGGAACATACCCTTATAATAGTGAAGATTGAACAGAAGGCCGGGATACTCCGGACGAAAGGAAGAATACATTCCAACATGCTGGATGGTTCCGTCAAAATAAAGAAGAGTAGGAGCAACAACCCCGGCATCCGGTAAATCACTAAACTTTGCGTGTAATTTTTCGATCCATCCACTTTCTTTAGGAATAACGTCTGAATTCATAAGAACCACATACTTGCCCTTTGCAATTTTGACCCCTACATTGTTGGCACCGGCAAATCCAAGATTGCGATTATACCAGACCAATCTGAAAGGTAATGCAAACAATCTGTAAATCCATTCACAAGAGTTCAAAGTATCTTCTATTATCTGGGGATCATCTATAACATAGATAATCTCTATCCTTCTATCTTTAAAAATTCGATCCCGACAAAAATGTGCGAGCTGATGTTTCAAAAAATCAAATCTGCCATAGAGAGGGATTATCAGACTGATTTCTGGATCATCAGACACCATACCAAAATTTCTGTATTCCGGAGCAATATTTTCAGAAAAACCCGTATTTTTAGAAGAAAAAACTTCATGCATGACCTCAAACAGATGAGGAAGCTTGATCCTGGAGACAGCATGCCCGCAGAGTTCGTAAGTTTTGTTTAGGACTATCCTCATGTCCAAAGGAATTTTTTCGACTTCCTGCTTGCTCATCTCTAAAGAATGACTTTCCTCTCCCAAAAAGATTTCCAGGTTTAACCGATTGAAACCGTCAATTTTATCTTTGAAAGGAATGAGCATGAAATAACCAGTATCTATTTCCATATTTCTGTAAATGTCTTTGTAATTCTCATACACGTCTTTGCGCTTGAATCTAACCATCTTATTCAAATCCGAAGAGATCTCCCGGCCGTCAACGGAAAAACGAAGAGCCGTTATACTCATCCGAGAAGAAGGACTGAAAAACCAACCCACAACCATGAACCCGACATCCGGAACATACAGACACTTGTCCACGGCAAAATGAAATCTGTCAGGAAGATGGACAGCCTTGGACTTCTGGGGATCGAAAACCGCAGCGGAACCTTCCTCCGCGGGGAAAGCCGAAACTGCGGAGCTTATTGTCTCCTTTGCAGACTGGACTTCGCCGCCTTTTAGGCGCTTTATGACGAGCCTTTCTATGGAGATATCTTTTCCCGAGGTCTCAACCGGACAGATCTTTATACCTGCGGGAGGGCGCTCAAAATGGACAACGGTGTCGAAACGCCCGAAGAGGTTCAAGTGTATTTGATGCACCTCTTCGAAAGATCCAGAGCCGTAATCTATAGAAAGCTTGAGCAACCTGATCCCGGTATGAGGAGGAAGGGTTATCTTGAGCAGGAAGTCCCCTCGAGAGAAGCACCTGCTCAACAGTCTTTCGAAGACCAGAGTCGCTCCTCCGTCCTCCCGTGAAACGGATACGAGCTTCTTCAGGTCCTTCCCATAGAAGGCCACGGTATCCAGAAACAAAAACCTGAAAAGAAGAATTTTGAAAAAACTTTTGATCACTATCCTTTCCCTCCAATCAAATGGTTTATCACATCAAAAATATTTCCCGGCTTGCCGGTGGCGGGGTTTATGTAGCGGGGATAAAGAAGGTAGGCAGCCGCAAAGAGTTCCAAAAGCGTCCTCCGCCTCTTCCGCCTTTCGCATCTCTTCCCGTCCCGCGTAAGCCCCCAGCCCGCATAGAAGGGCATGCCGAAACAGATTACCTCCTTGCCCAGCATCAGCCCCTCGAACCCCATTTGAGAGGATACGGTGTATATCCTATCGAAGTGAGAAAGCAAATCCACGGGATTGAACTCCTCCCGGATGACTTTGACGCTCCTGTGCAGTTTCATCCGCGCGAGATAGCCCTTTTTTCTACCGACTATGACCTCCGGATGAACCTTTACGTAGATCTCGGCCCCCGGATTCTCCTCCAGAGCTGCGAAATACATCTCCCGAAAGGTATCTTCATCGGCCAGCCCGAGCCTTACGGACATGTCTCCATAGGTCTGATCTATCAAGAGGACCCTTTCTCGGTAAGGGGTGAAATATCCTCGAGGCACGGGTTTTCCCCGGTTGTACTTACTTATCTTGTGGTCCCTTATCAGTTTGAGGGCCCTTTCAGCCTGATCCATGAGTTCCGGAGTTTCCCATCCTCCAAAATTCAATAGGTTTTCGAGAAGGGACGGCCTTGTGGCATCGTAATAAATGCCCACTGGATCCACGATCAAAGAAAGGGGAGGAGCCTCGTGGCCAAGACCCACGGACCTGAGAAAACCGTCTTCCAGGGCCAAGTACGGGAGCCTCCACTCCCTGGCCTTCTGCATGGCCTTTCGGGCCGTGCTCTTGTATCCCCATCCGGCCACGGCCGAAAGTCCCTCGGGCCCCTTGGGTTTATACACCACCGAATCCTCAAGGAACACTTCCAGGTGGGGGACGTTTTTCAGGATCTGCCTGGAGAAGACACCTACCGGCATGTCACTTCAGAAATGAAGGCCTCGAGAGCTTCCTGCCAGCTCCGCATAGTTATTCCTTTTACGCTTCGCAAGGGGCTCCAGAGCGGCCTCCGGGCTTTGGTCTTGAACTCCGTGTGTTTTATGGGCTTGAGGTCTGTGTCCAGTCTTGCGTATTCAAGAATTTTTTTCGTAAATTCGTACCAGCTGCAGTACCCTGAGTTGGTAAGGTGATACAGACCATAGGGACGTTCTTCAAGGACTATCTCCCATATTTTGTGCGCCGCATCCAGGGTGTAAGTGGGAGACATAAAGATATCGTCTACCACCCTTAGGGGTTCGCCCGCACGGGCTTTGCGCAGAATGGTATAAACGAAGTTTCCACCTTTTCCGCTGGCCCCGGCCTTCCCGTAGAGACTAGCCACCCGAACGATGTAAAACCTCTCGAGATAGTTTCGAACTATGACCTCGCCGGCATATTTGGACAAACCGTAAATGTTTATGGGGTTCTCAGGATCCTCCTCCGTATAGGGATCTCGGGCATCGAGTTTTCCGCCGTCAAACACATAGTCTGTGCTTACGTGCAAAAGCACGCTACCCGTATCAAGACATCCCTCCACCAGATTTCTGACCCCCGCGGCATTGACCGCAAAGGCGGCCTCGACCTCATCTTCCGCTTGGTCCACCTTGACGTAGGCGGTGGCGTTCAATACCAGATCCGGCTTGATATTCCGAAGGACCTCCAATACTTGCCCCCTGTCCGTGACATCTACTTCTTTGCGGGTTAAGGGCACGAGCTCCACTTCCGAAGGACAGATTTTGACCAGATCGCTTCCAAGCTGGCCGCCGGCCCCGAAAAGGGCTATCTTGAGGCCCATCTTTCGAACTCCTTCCTTAGTTGATTGACGAAGGTCTCGACCTCTTTCTTTTTCTCAAAAAGCCAGTCTCGATTATCCAGATACCACTCCACGGTTCTTCTCATCCCCTCCTCGAAATCTACCTTCGCCCGCCAGCCAAGCTCTCTCTCTATTTTGGTGGTGTCCACTGCGTATCGAAGATCGTGCCCGGGTCTGTCGGGCACAAACTCTATAAAGTCCTCGGACTTGTCCAGCAGTTCCAGAAGCTTTCTTACCACCTCGATGTTTTTTTTCTCCTCGGCACTTCCAACATTATAGATTTCGCCCTTTTCTCCTTTCTCGATGATTTTCAGGACCGCTTCCGTGAAATCTTCCACGAAAAGCCACGTGCGGACGTTCTGTCCCGTTCCGTAAACGGAGATCTTTTCGTCTGAAAGAAGTCTGGCGATGGAAAGTGGAATCAGCTTTTCGGGATACTGCCACGGCCCATAGGCATTAGAAGCCCTTACGATTACCGCCGGAAGATCGTACGTTTCCACGAAAGACCTCACCAGCATTTCCGCCGAGGTCTTGCTTGCCGAATAAGGAGAATTGGGTTGGAGAGGGGAATCCTCCGTAAACTTCGATTCGCTATCCAAGGGAAGTTCTCCGTAAACCTCATCTGTCGAAATATGCACGAACTTCCTGACTCCGTGTTTCAAGGAAAGTTTGAGCAGATTCAGAGTTCCGATAACGTTGGCCTTCACGAAAACGTCCGGATCGAGTATGCTTCGGTCCACATGGGTCTCGGCTGCATAGTGGACTACTACCTCCGGTTTTTCTTTCTCGAAGACCTCCCGGAGGCCTTTTTCATCGGTGATGTCCAATTGATAAAAATTGATCCTATCCCTCGCCTCCTCAAGACGCCTTAGATCCCCGGCGTAATTAAGCTTGTCCACCACGGAAATCCCGCAACCGTCCCTCGTAAGGCTCCTTACCAGGTCGCTTCCTATGAAACCCGCCCCCCCCGTAACCAGAATCCTCATTTTTTCCCCCCGTAAACGAAATTGATCTCGGCTTCTTTAAGATTGGGAAGACGACTGTCTTTTTCGGAAAGAATCGGGTTTTCCACCGGCCAGGTTATAGCCAGATCCGGATCGTTCCAGATTATCCCCCGGTCGAGCTCCGGGGCATATTCCTTGGTGACCTTGTAAAGGATCTCCGTTCCGTCTTCCAGGGCCACGAAACCGTGGGCAAAACCCGGCGGGATCCAGAGCATAAGCTTGTTTTCCCCCGAAAGCTCCGCCGCTACCCACTTTCCGAACCAAGGAGAGCCCTTCCTTATATCCACCGCTACGTCCCATATCCTGCCCCTGATACACCTCACGAGCTTTCCCTGCTCCATGGGCTCAAGCTGATAGTGAAGCCCCCTCAAAACTCCTTTCTGAGACCGGGAATGGTTGTCCTGAGCAAAATCATAGGATATCCCGTTGGCCCTGAACTCCGAAGCCTTGTAGGTTTCCAGGAAAAACCCCCTTTCATCGCCGAAAACCTTCGGTTCGATCAGGATCACATCGGGTATCTCCAAACGAGTGAACGTAAAAGGCATTTTTAGCCCCCTTTGGCGATTTCCAGAAGATACTTTCCGTAATCCGTCTTTTCCATAGATTTGGCCAGTTCTTTGAGTTGTTTCTTGTCTATCCATCCGTTTCGGTAGGCTATCTCTTCGATACAGCCCACCATCAGACCGGCCTTCTTCTCTATAGTGGACACAAATTTCCCGGCATCCAAAAAGCTGTCGTGGGTTCCGGCGTCGAACCAGGCAAAACCGCGCCCCAAACGCTTCACTCTGAGTTTCCCTTCTTTGAGGTACTTTTCGTTGACCGAGGTGATTTCCATTTCCCCTCTTTTGGAAGGTTTCACCTTTCTGGCCTTTTCAAAGACCGTTGGATCGTAAAAGTAAAGCCCTACCACGGCGTAGTGGGATTTCGGCTTCTTGGGTTTCTCCTCCAGGGATATAGCCCTTCCCTCCTCATCGAACTCAACTATTCCGTACCTTTCAGGATCATGGACGTAATAGCCAAAAATGTAAGCCCCGCCATGTTCTTCAATTTCCCTCCGGGCTTCGTTTACCATTTCCGTAAGGCCGTGCCCGAAAAAGATATTGTCCCCGAGGAGCACACACACATTGTCTCCCTGGACCAGCTCTTCCGCCGAAAGAAGGGCGTGAGCCAGCCCACCGGGATTGCCTTGAATAGCGTAACTGATGCTCATCCCCAATTGAGAACCATCGGAAAGGAGTTCTCGATATACCCCTTCGTCTTCCGGATTGACCACCAGGATGATCTCTCTTATCCTTGCCAGCATGAGCACCGAAAGCGGATAATAAATCATGGGCTTGTTATAGACGGGCAATAGATGTTTGTTGATGCACTTGGTAACCGGGTACAACCTGGTACCCGAGCCCCCGGCCAGAACCACACCTTTCATTTTTGTCTTACCCCCCTCTATTGATAGTGGTCAAACTACTTCGAAAGCCGATCTATCATAAAAATGTCGGAAATTATGGGCGAAATTACCCGCAAGAACTTCTGTAGTTGCACGGCAGGAGCCGTGGCTATATACACAATATCTCCGTCTTTTAAATAAAAATTTTTGAGGATGAGGAAAGAAGCAGGGTCGGAAAGATCTACATTGTAGATTACCGGTATCTTACCCCCCATAGCTACCGCTTTCGGTTTGATCCCTATTTTACGTAAAACGTCCTTATCTTCAAGCCGGAAAATGAAAAGTCCCTTGGCGTGGGCCCTGTCGTCCTGGAGCCCTCCAACCCTTCCCAGGGCCTGCGAAAGGTTTATTCCCCTGGCCTCGAATTCCAGCTCCATATTGCGGCCGGAGGCTCCCAGAAAGACCGCCGACTGGGTCTTATAAACCACAGTTATCACATCACCGGGTTGGAGATTCAGATTCAGTTTAGGGTCCCTTATGACTTCCTCCAGAGGCAACCGTATGGTCTTCCCTTTTCGGTCGATCTGAACCAGAGTCTTGTTTATGGGTGAGGTCACCCCTCCTACGGAAGCCAGGGCGTCGAGAAGCCTGAAGTTGGAATAAGTGAGGGGCACCTTCCTGCTTTCCCTTACCTCTCCAAAGACGGTGACGTAAGAGGAATTGAACCCAGACAACTTGACCACTACCTGGGGATTGTTCGCTTTTCGCGCAAGTTTGGCCGCTATGGATTGAGCGACTTCTTCGGGCCTTTTGCCCTTAGCCTTTATTCGGCCCGCAAAGGGAACCAGAATATACCCGTTTTCATCCACAATTTGTGGAGGGATGCGAAAGGCCACCACCTCGTTCTGCTGGATGCCCAAAATGGAAGCCGAACTGAAAAGTAGTGGGGGAGGAGATTCATATACGAATATTTCCAGAACATCCCCCGTGTCTATTATCGGAGAATACCTACCAACCACAAAACCTTCCAAATCTTTGGTCCAAAAGATCTTGACATCTGGAAAGGCCAGGATGATTCGGGGGTTCAACTTCACTAAAGTGACATATTTCTCAATACCTAATCTTTGATCGAGGGAAATTTTTTTTATGCCGAAAGTAGAAGGACCAGATTGAGGCAAGAAATAGGAACAAGAAGCATTCAGAACCACCAACAAAAACATAATGAGTAATACTAGCCTTCTTTGCCAGGGGTAAACCTCTTCTTTCATAGAAGCTGTACTCCCAATCGTTCTTGATCCTTAAGGGTCAAAAGCAACCCCATCCCCCCCTTCTGTCGAAAAGCCCGAAAGGGACACCAGCTCCAAATCTCAAGAGACGATCCGGCCCATTTCCATAATCCCTTTCAACTCTTTTGTCAAATAAGTAAAATAAATTTCTTTTGAGAAAGCATCTTGAGGACCAAAGAAACACATTCCTCCAGATCGTGTTTTTCTGTATCCAGAACAAGATCGGGGGCTTCCGGTTCTTCATAAGGGGCGTTGATTCCGGTAAAACCTTCGATCTTTCCGGCCCGGGCCTTTCGATAGAGCCCTTTGGGATCCCGTTTTTCACACGTTTCCGGACTACATTTTACGTAAACCTCAAAGAAACAGTCATTGCCTATGATTTCTCGCACATACTGACGGTCCTCGCGAAAGGGGGAAACGAAAGCCGCTAACACGATCAGACCCGCGTCCACCATCAGCTTACAAACTTCCGCAATGCGCCTCAGGTTTTCACGCCGGTCTTCTCGACTAAAACCTAGATCCGCACACAGACCGTGGCGGACATTGTCTCCATCGAGCACATAGGCCCGAATACCCCTCTCGAAGAGATTCCTCTCCACGAAATGGGCGATGGTGGATTTTCCCGAGGCAGGGAGACCAGTAAACCAGATCACTCCGCTTCGGTGTTTGTTCAGACGTTCCCGATCTTCCCGGGTTACCAACTGGGGATGCCAAACCACATGCGGACTTTTCAATTTCGTACCTCCCCTCCGATCTCGTTTGAACGGAACGCTCTTTATTGTAAATGGGTTGTTCTTGTTATGCAAAGGGTTGTTTTTATGGTATGAATTACACTGATGATTTTCCAGGATGGGGTTAGAAAAAAGTGGTATCTAATAGATTTCTGATCTTCGAGTTCAATACCGAGCCCACAACGGCCTATTTCCTGAAGCCCTTTCTCCAAAAAAGAGGTTTACAGGTGGAAAATTATCATCTTCACAGCCTTCCCAAAAACATAGACCTGAAAGGTAAAACGGTCTTCATCGTCCGCTACCTAACCGATTCCCTGAAAAACTTGATAAAAGCCAATCGAAGAAACATAAAAAGATTGATCTATTTAATGGACGATGATCTCCTCGATGTAAGAGCCACCAGCGGACTCTCGCTGAGATATAGATGGAAGGTTTTCTGGTACGCTACCCGACACAAGAGCTGGATCAAAGATATTGGGGCCGAGGTATGGGTTTGTAATGAGCATCTCGCCCGCAAATATCGCGACCTGCATCCCAGAGTTGTTTTACCCTATCCCCTGGAGATAGGGCCTTTGGGGGTAAATTTTAACCCGGACGGTAATATCCTCGTCTTTTATCACAGCACCTATTCCTATCGAAA
This sequence comes from Thermosulfurimonas dismutans, assembly GCF_001652585.1. GTDB lineage: Bacteria > Desulfobacterota > Thermodesulfobacteria > Thermodesulfobacteriales > Thermodesulfobacteriaceae > Thermosulfurimonas > Thermosulfurimonas dismutans. The sequence goes on along the minus strand of NZ_LWLG01000022.1, from coordinate 5,270 downwards.
GGAGTTCGAATGGCTTGCCGAGGTGGTGAGAAAGGTTACCGAAAAGAAAACTAATATTCTCTTTGAGATCATTGCCAACAAGTGCACCGTTTCCTTCTTCAAAAATCTAAAAAATGTCATCCTTTTTAAGCCTATGTCCTGGCGCACCTATCTGCGTTTCTCGATCATGAGATACAGGCACATAGGGCTTGCCCCGATGTTCGATACTCCATTTAACCGGGGACGGAGTTACACCAAATTTTTCGACATAACCCGGGCCGGTGGGGTCGGAATCTATTCTGCTGAAAGTATTTATGCGGAGATGATAAGTTCTGCCGGGGCCGGAATGGTCTTGCCTATGGAGGTAAAAGACTGGGTAGAAGTTATAATTGAACTTGCCAGAAACAAAAAGAAAAGACAGGAAATTTATCAAAACGCCCTGAGGTTAATCGAACACCTGAAACAAAAATCGGAGCAAATATGGACCTCTCTGGAAATACACTGACCTTTCCTTTCGCAGGGAAAAGAGGCTGGTTCCTCATCCGAGGCAGGGTGAAGGCCACCTGTGATTTATGTAAGACCAAAATCATATTGCACTACCAGGATGGTAGGCACGAAACCAAAAGGTTGCCCATAGCTAAAAGTGGCTCGATAAATTACATTTTTTATGCCGCTAAAGAATTAAAAACAATAGATATCAACTTCTGTTTAGAAAGAGGTATTATAAAAATCGCCGAAAGGATAGAAATAAAAGAGATAAGTTTTCCCGAAAGAATCTACAGGTTTTATCGCACAATTCTCCCCGTGCTCTTTTCGAGGAATAAAATTACGAGAGACCTGAAAAGAGAAGCGGGACTGAGCGTGTGGGATATACTTATGAGTCCAAAGAAGAGCTATCACCGTATAAGTTATGCCAGATATTTAAGGATTTGTGCAGATGAAAATTATTCAGACTGGCTGGCTATCTATGAAAGGCTTTTGCACGAACAACTTCCAAAATGGAAGAACCGGGTTCACAGGCTGAAATACAAGCCTCTGATTTCCGTAATAATCTATGTTGACAATGGTCAGAAAAACCCGGATAGAACCATCGAGTCTCTGAAAAGACAGGTTTACGATCGCTGGGAATATTTTCTCGTCAATGATGAAAATCTCGATCAAGTTTTAGCAAAAACGAGTGGGGAATACCTGTGTTTTCTTTTTGCGGGGGATGTCCTGTCGGAGATAGCTCTGGCCTGCATCGTAAGTTTTCTTAATAAAAATGGAGATTTTGATGTCATTTATACGGATAGCGACTCTATAGACGAAGAAAAGAGATGTTCCCCACGACTAAAACCAGACTTTAGTCCAGAATATTATCTTTCCCATGATTACATACAGAATCTTGTGGTTTTCAAAATAGACGATCTGGAAGCAATCGGGGGATTCGAAAGAGGATACGGACATTATACGATATACCGTGCCTTCCTGAAACTCTGGAAGCACAAAGGGAAACTGAAGGTGGGGCACATCCCGATCGTTCTTTACAGTAAAGGCTGGGAATACGAAGAGGAGGAATGGGAACGGGGGCTTTTAGCCCTGAAAGAATTCCTTTCCTGGTACGCCCCGGACGCCAAGGTAGAAAAAGGCCAAATTCCCCATACTTTCAGGGTTCGCTATCCTCTACCTCTGGAAGAGCCGCCGGTATCCATTGTCATTCCTACCAGGGATAGAGTGGATTTACTCTCAAGGTGCGTATCAAGCATTCTTGAAAAAACAGACTACCAAGCCTATGAAATCCTCATTGTGGACAACGGTTCCCGGAAAAGAGGAACTCTTGAATTCTTCAAGAGCATTTCACGAAAAGAGAAGGTGAGGGTATTAAAATATGATATTCCTTTTAACTTTTCTAAACTCATCAACTTCGGAGTAAAACATTCCCGTGGGGAAATTGTGTGCCTTTTGAACAATGATACGGAGGTAATATCACCTATCTGGTTAAAAGAAATGGTGTCCCGCGCTATTAGAAAAGAGATAGGGGTAGTGGGGGCCAGACTGCTTTATTCCGATCACAGGGTTCAGCACGCCGGGGTGGTGGTTGGACTATGGAGGGGGGCTGACCACGCCTTCAAACGTCTCCCCGCCGATGATCCCGGTTATATGTACAGAGCGATTCTTCCCGGAAACTATCTGGCCGTAACGGCGGCCTGCATGGTTTTCCGGAAAGAAATTTTTTGGGAAGTGGGGGGATTCGATGAAAAAAATCTTGCCATCTCCTTCAATGATCTTGACTTTTGCCTGAAAGTTTATGAAAAGGGGTACAGGATTGTCTATACCCCTTACGCGGAACTTTATCACTATGAAAGCAGATCCAGGGGATATAATTCTAACCGAAACCGCCAGGCGCAGAAAGAGCTAGCTTACATACGAAAAAAATGGAAAAAATACATCGAAAGAGATCCTTACTATAATCCTAATTTGACCATTTACAGGGAAGACTTCCGTTTGGGAAAGAAGATCAGGCTTCACTGTGAAGTATAAAAATTCCAGGCCTCCTGAAAATTCGGAAACTCCTGCAATTGACCGTTAGAGAGTACAAAGAACCGATTGCAAAACTGTTTTATATAATTTCCCTGATGGGATACCAGTATATAGCTCTTCTCTGCTTTGTTTTCAAAAAGTTCTCTTTTGCACTTTTGATGGAATCGGCTATCCCCAACCGCTACTACCTCGTCTATCAGATAACAATCGAAGTCAACGGCTAGGGAAATGGCAAAGGCCAGCCTTGCTCTCATACCGGAAGAGTAGGTCTTTACGGGTTCATAAAAATAATCTCCCAAATCCGCAAACTCTTTCACAAATTCGTATTTTTCCTTCCAGGGAACTCCGTAGATTCGACATATAAATTTCAGATTGTCGAGACCGGTAAGACTACCCTGAAAGCCACCTTGAAAGGCCAGGGGCCAGCTGACTTTCATTCTCCTGAGGATTTTCCCACTAGTGGGCTTGGATACCCCTCCGATAATCCTGATCAATGTGGATTTCCCGGCGGCATTCCTTCCAAGAATTCCTATCTTATCTCCGTAATTGATCCGCAGATTGATACCGTTTAAGACTATTTTAGGCCCGGACCTAGTGGGATATATTTTTCTTATATTGATCAATTCCAGAAATTTTTCACTCATTTTATGTAATCAATTCCTCCTTTTGGCTCACATATTTAACCAATAAAAGACCTATAAGGGTAAGAAAAAGATTGGCCATTACGGAATATTCCACACTATAGTAAGGATGCATTTTTCCCCCGAGAAATCCGTATCGCACCATTTCTATATTGTGAGCCATGGGGAGAAGAAGGATTAGTTTACGGAAGTGCTCTGGAACCCATTCTATCAGGAAAAAGGTGCCGCCGGTGATGAAAAAAATCAGGTTTAGCGGAGGCCATATACGTGAGAATACCTCAGAGATGGTGGCCAGAGAGCCGGTGATGAAACCGAGGGCCATACCAAGCCAGCACATAAGAAACCATCCCTGAACTACGTGGAAGTAATTTACCGGTAGAGAGGCCATCTTCAAGGCATGAAACACCATGAAAAGAAATAGAAAGGCCCCTGTGACCGCTCCTATTTCCAGCACAAATCTGGAGAGAAGAAGGTCCAGGATCTTCACATATCTGTGGTAGAGAAGGGCTATGTTGGCTTTTATGGCCGCCAAACAATGGGTAGCCACATTTCTCCAAAGGGAGGAGGCGGAATACCCACTCAACATGAAGATTACGGCTGGAAAATCCGAGTGTGAACGTCCTCTAAATAACCCATGAACCAGGGTAAATATCAGGGTGATGAGGGCCGGTTCTACAAACAGCCATAGGAAACCTATGTTTTTTCTTCCGTAGCGGGTGATAATTTCGCGCATCATGAGGGCATGAATAATCCGTTTCTGAATTCTGAAGGCCTCTATAAATTCCGTAAGGCTATTCATTTTTTATTTTCCCAGATGTTCTTTGACTCCGGCCGCAAAAAGAGAAATTATCCCCCATATTGCAAAGCTTATCGCAAATACCGTTAAAATGCTCTTGATCCGCTTGGGCTCCTTAGGGGCATCGGGCTTCGTGGGTTCTTCCACTTTCTCGATGAAGAGATGCTGTAAAAGGGCCTGATTCTGCGCCTGAATAAAAGCCGTCAAATTCGCCTCAAGCTCCTTTTGTAACATCTCAAGTTCTGCTCTCATAAGCTCCAATTTTATTGAATAAGATGCCACTGATTTTTTGTCGCCCGCAATTATGTTTATATTTTTGTTTATTTCTCTTTTTATCTCCTCTATATCTTTTTTCAGAGTGGCAATCTTGGGGTTGTCCGGAGTCACGGAAATAATTCTCGAAAGTTCCATCTGTTTTAGAATAAGTTGTTCTTGCAGTTTTGCTGTATGTTCCAGCAGAATTCCAATTTGTCTTTCAGGAGCAACCACTTTGGTCTGGCTTAAAAATTCTGCCAATTTCTCTGAGAAATGTTGAACTTTTTTTCTGGATTCTTCGAGTTTAGCCTCATAAAATTTGATTGCTGTGGTTGATGCCCGTTCATTTAATCTGTTTATAAAATTTTCGCTTAACTTGATAAGATTTGTATTGACATTATATGCAAATTCAGGATCAAAGGCTCTGACCTTTATAATAAGAATTGAGGAATTTATGTCTATACCTATATTTACTATTTTCTTTTGGTAATATTCAAAAAAATTTTCATAACTTGGATCAATATGAAACGGATCAAACCTTTGTATAAAATCAATATCTTTTCTGGAAAAATACTTCTTAAGATTTAAGATTTTTTCCAGTTCAAACATAGCGGTGCGAGAGGACATGTAATTCATGACCAGACTGGCACCAACAAACGATGGACTTAGTACACCTATACTCTGAAGAAAGGTCCCAAATCCCTGAAATCCCTGCTGGTCGTGAAGACTTTTTACTATTACCTTAGATTCACTTATATATACTGGAGTTACAATAAAAGCTTCATATATAATGGTCAATAATGTAGGACAAACGACCACCATTAAAAAAAAGAAATGTTTTTTAAAAAATTGCAATGTTTTCCTCCTTAGGTAGTATTTGATATTTTACAGACTTTTTGAAGAATGTTTGTTATTTCTTTATTATCTACATTATACCATTTAAGACCAGTGTAACTATGTTTATTAATTCTTTTATGTAAACTTCCGTTCAGTTGAGAATAAAAAATTAAAAATCTCTCAAATTTTTTATATTTCTTTTCGTTAAATTTGAAATTTTCAGCTTCTTTCCAGAAAGTATC
>NZ_LWLG01000021.1 GCF_001652585.1 Thermosulfurimonas dismutans | reverse complement strand
GGATATTCCGGTTTTGAAGCGAGTGGGGCTTGCGATTACGGTTCCAGAGGCCTGGCCTCCGGTCAAGGAATGGGTTCACTATGTCACCCAAAGACCGGGGGGGAGAGGGGCGGTAAGAGAGGTTTGTGATCTCATTCTGAAAGCTCATGGCAAATGGGAGGCTCTATGGCAAGAATTCTTGTCTTCTTGATAGTATTACTGTGGGGATGTGTATCCTGCACCCAAACCCCACCTCCCTCGCCAAAGACCAATAAAGTCCCTGCAGCTCCTAAACCAAAAGAAGTTCCGGAAAAGCCCCGAAATACCTTTAAAGACCTAGAGTATGTTTACTTTCGAAAAGGTAGGCCTGAGTGGAAGGTCCAAGCTAAAGAGGCTAATCGCTATCCAGATCGGATAGAGATGACTTCTCCTCAAATTTTTTCTCTCCAAAAAGAGGGACTATTTATTAAAGCCCGTCAGGGGATTTATGAAAGACAAAAAGATTTTTTTGTCTTTCGGAAGAAAGTGGTTCTAAAAACCCCTGAAAAGGGTATGCTTTTTACCGAGGTCCTTTATTATTTCCCTCGGAAGCATATCCTTACCAACCAGGCCCCGGTGGTATTGAAGGACAGGGGGCTTATTATTAAAGGAATAGGTTTTGAATATCAAGTCTCTACTGGGAAATTGAGGGTCAAACAGAGAAGTCAGGTGGAATTTCATGGTTAGATGGGGCCTGGTCTTTTTTGGTCTCTGTCTTCTTGTGGGCCACCTTTGGGCCGCTCCTATTGATATTCGTTCCGATCGTATGGAAGTTCTTGAAGATGAAAAACTTGCGGTCTTTACCGGACACGTAGAAGCTAAAAAGGGGGATCTCAAACTCTGGTCTAATAGACTTTATGTTTATTACGAGATACGCAAAGGACGACGGGAGGTCAAAAAGCTTATTGCTTTGGGGGAGGTAAGGATAGAAAAGGGGAGATGGCGGGCTCTTTCCGGCAAAGCCGTTTATTTCAAGGATGAAGATCGATTGGTGCTTGAAGATAATCCTCGGGTCTGGCATGGCAAGGACGAGGTTAGAGGGGCCATAGTGGTAATTTATTTCAAGGAGAATCGTAGCGAGGTTTTATCGTCCGGGAACGGAAGGGTAGAAGCCTATGTCTATACCGAGGACTAGACTTAGGGCCCAAAGGCTCCGTAAAAAATTTAAGAAGCGGGAAGTGGTCAAGGGAGTAGACCTTGAAATTCAGGCCGGAGAGATAGTGGGGCTTCTTGGACCTAATGGCGCGGGCAAGACCACTACTTTTTATATGATAGCCGGTTTCCTTAGGCCGGATGATGGCCAAGTCCTGTTGGAAGAACAAGATATTACTAGACTTCCGGTCTATCAGAGAGCCCGGGCGGGACTGGTTTATCTTCCCCAGGAACCTTCTATCTTTAGACGCCTTACGGTGGAGGAAAATGTTAGATTGGTCCTTGAGGAAACCGGAAAGAGTCTCAAAGAGGCTCAGGAGAAATTAGAGGAACTTCTATCTCTTCTTTCGGTAGAACACCTGCGTAAACAGAAAGGATACTCTCTTTCCGGAGGAGAGAGACGACGGGTGGAGATCATGCGGGCCCTAGCTACCGAACCACGGTTTCTCCTGCTCGACGAGCCTTTTGCTGGGATAGATCCTTTGGCCGTGGCGGATCTTAAAGTCACCCTTAAAAGGCTCAAAGAGAAGGGCTTGGGGCTTCTCATTTCAGATCACAATGTAAGAGAGACCCTTGCGGTCTGTGACCGGGCCTACATTGTAGCTGGCGGGCAAATCATCGCGAGTGGTCCTCCGGAAGAGATCGTACGGAACGAACGGGCTCGAACTCTCTATCTCGGCGAAGATTTTACCATCTGAGGAGGAAGCCGTGGCTCTGGAACTGAAGACCCAGCTCAAGCTCCGGCCGGAACTTATACTGACCCCTCAATTGAGGCAGGCCCTGAAGTTACTTCAGTTAAACCGCTTAGAACTTATGGAATATTTACGGACGGAACTGGAAAGCAATCCCCTGCTTGAGCTTGAAAACCCGGATGGAAACTTCTCCATAGAAGAGAGTTTGAAAGAAGAAAAAAATGTTGAAGAAACCGATCTGTGGGAAACTTTGGTAGAAGAAGAACCTTCTCCTTATCCTCCCTTTGCCTTTGAAGAGAAGGAGCCTATCTACTGGGAGGGTCGAGTAAGGAAAGAAGAAGGGCTATGTGAACATTTACTCTGGCAACTAGCTCTCGCAGGCTTTTCGGAAGAAGAAAAGACGGTGGCTGAATACATCATTCGGAATCTAGACGAAAGGGGCTATCTTACCATTTCTCCGGAGGAGGTATCCCGGGATCTAAATGTTTCTCTTTCTTTGGTGGAGGAGGTGAGGGAGCGCCTTAAGTTTTTTGATCCTGTGGGAATAGGTTCTCTTTCTCTTGAGGAATGTCTTCTGGCACAGCTCCACTATCTAGGATACCCAGAGGACTCTTTGCCTGCGGAGATAGTGAGAGACTATCTTAAAGAAGTGCCCAAAGGAGAAACGTATCTGGCCAAAAAATTCGGCATTTCCGAAGAAGAAATTAGCCGAGCCCTTGAGGTTATCCGCGGTCTTGAACCCTATCCCGGAAGGGCCTTTTCTACGGAAAGGACGCTTTATGTGGAACCAGATGTGATCTTCTACAAGGAAGGGAATCGCTGGCGAGCCCGCCTTTACGAAGAGGGCCTTCCACGGCTCAAACTCAACAGCTATTACAGGAATCTCCTTTCGGATCCCTTCATTCCCCGTAAGGCCAAGATGTTTATTCGAGAGAAGCTCCGTTCGGCGGAATGGCTCATGAAAAGTCTTGATCAAAGGGGAAAGACCCTTCTCAGGGTGGCTGAGGTCTTGGCGGAACTTCAGGGAGAATTCCTGGAGAAAGGGCCAGCCTATCTTAGGCCTTTAACCTTAAAGGATGTGGCCGAAAGGATCGGTGTGCATGAATCTACTGTGAGCCGGGTTACCCATAATAAATACGCCGAAACGCCTCATGGACTATATGAACTTAAATTTTTCTTTCCCTCCGGGGTGAAGGGGTCCTCTGGAGAGGTTTCCTCTCAGACCGTCAAGGAGTATCTGAAGGATTTGATAGCTTCAGAAGATCCGCGACGTCCTTACACCGATCAAGAACTTGCCAAACTGCTGGAGACTAAATATAAAGTCAAAATAGCTCGAAGGACGGTGGCCAAGTATCGAGAGGCTTTGGGGTATCCTTCAGCCCGTAGTCGCAAGAAATTCTCCTGAAGGAGGTTGATATGCAGATCAATATTACTTTTAGACACCTGGATTCTTCTGAAGGTCTTAAGGAGTACGTGCGCAAGAAGATCGGGCGCTTAGAGAAGTACTTCGAAGGTCCGGTTGAGGCCCAGGTGATCCTTAAGGCTGAAAAACTTAGGAACGAGGTTGAGGTAATCTTGAGAGGGGACGGATTGGATGTCACAGCCAAAGAAGAAACCGGAGATATGTACGAGGCTATTGACCTGGTTTCTGATATCTTGGAGAAACAGATCAAAAGATTCCGGGAAAAGAGGAAAGGCATTAACAAAAAAGGTCGGCGTAGTATAAGCATTGAAAGTTCTGGCGAGCTGGTTCAGCCTGAAATCCAAGTTGAGAGAGTTTCCCTTAAGCCTATGTCCGTGGAGGAGGCTCTAGAGCAATTTTCCAAGGTTGAGCGTCCGGTTTTTCTCTTTATCAATCCGGATGAAGGGGACAAGATCTGTGCCCTTACCAGGGAAGGAGAAAGGATTATCCTCTGTATTCCGGAGTAGGTTTCGGTGCGTATACGTCCTCTTATCGCTGAAAAATGTGTACTTGAAGAGATTAAAGTTTCCGATAAATGGCAAGTTTTGAAAGACCTTAGCCTATTTCTAGCTGAGGAAACCGGTCTTAAACCGGAGAAGATCGAAGCCGCTCTGGTAGAGAGGGAAAAGATGGGGTCCACCGCCATGGGGGAGGGGGTAGCCCTTCCCCATGCCCGTCTCCCCCTCCTTTCCAGGATATATATTGGCGCAGCCCGCATTCTAAAAGGTATAGATTTTGAGGCTCCAGATGGTCAGCCTGTTAAGATTATTTTTACGGTCCTGGCCCCGGAGAGGGAGACCTCAGCTTATCTTCGCTGTTTATCAAATTTAGCCCGTATGTTACGGGAGAAGGCCTTTCGAGAGGCCATCCTTTCGGCCCGGGATAAGAAAGAAATCCTCGAGGTTATCGTTCATTTTGATCGGGAATTTTAAAGATCTCGAAATAGTTGTTATTACCGGTCTTTCGGGCTCTGGGAAGAGCACGGCTCTCAAGGCCTTTGAGGATCTAGGATACTTTTGCGTAGACAATCTGCCGGTTTCCCTACTTTTGCCCTTGCTTGAAATCAAAGAGCGGGAAGGTCCTCAGAAGCTTGCTCTGGTGATGGATGTACGGGGGGAGGATTTTATTGAGAACTTCGAGCCCATTTTTAAGAAGGTTCGGGAAAGAGGGTATTACCTAGAAATCCTTTTTCTTACAGCCTCGCTGGAAATCCTTATCTATCGTTACAGTCAGACGCGGAGGCCTCATCCTCTAGGCAAAGACATTCCTTTAAGGGAGGCCATCCTCAAGGAGGCGGATCTCCTGGCCTCTTTAAAAGAAATGGCTACTACAGTTATAGACACTTCGAATTTCAACCTTTATCAATTGCGAAGCGAGATTCTAAGAAGATATGGTTCCCGGGAAAGATTGCGTTTGCCTACTATCCACCTCCTTTCTTTCGGGTTTAAATACGGTCTTCCTGCTGAGGCCCATTTTGTCTTTGATCTCCGATTCCTTCCCAATCCCTATTTTGTTCCCGAATTAAAAGCGCTTTCTGGCCTGGATGGTCGGATAAAGCAATATGTCTTGAGTAGCGAGGAGGCCCGTAGGTTCTTGGATGATCTTTCGGGGCTTTTAAATTTTGTCTTTCCGTATTATGAAAAAGAAGGAAGGGGGTATGTGGTGGTGGCCTTGGGATGCACCGGTGGGCGACACCGATCGGTGGCCATTACGGAGGCCCTAGCCGAAAGATTGAAGGCGGCTGGGAGGCATATCCTGGTTACTCATCGAGATCTTGAAAAAGACTCTAGTGTCTGAGGGAATTATGACCGGTATAGTGGTTATCGCTCACGGTAATTTGGCGCGGGAATTGGTTAAAGTGGCGGCTTTCATCCTTGAAGACAGCGAAGGGATTTTTCCCTTGGATATTGATCCTTCCGAGTCTCCGGAAAGGATTCGAGATCGTATCAAAGAAACCCTCTCTCGCGCCGACCGAGGACAAGGGGTCCTTATCCTCACGGATCTTTTCGGAGGCACCCCCTCTAATTTTGGGCTGATTTTTCTTGAAAAGGGAAAGGTGGAGGTGGTTTCTGGAGTAAATCTTCCCATGCTCATCAAGGCCTTTCAGCATCGAGAACTTCCTCCGGCGGAACTGGCTGCGTTGGTGACCGAAGCCGGGAAGAAGGCCATCGTGAAGTCCTCTGCTCTCCTTGAGGATTGAAGATATCAGGATACGAAGGGCTAGGTCCTCGGATCTCCCTCAAATTCTCGCCATTGAGAAGGAGTCTTTTCCCACTCCTTGGAGTAAAGAGGCCTTTCTCAAGGAATTTGAAAAGAAAAATGGCGTATTTCTGGTTATAGAAGAAGCCAGCGAGATTCTGGGTTACATATGTTTCTGGGTGATAGCCGATGAGATGCATCTGGCCAATCTTGCTGTCAGAAGGGATTATCGCCAAAAGGGATTGGGGAAGAAGCTCCTTGAAGTTGCCCTTGAGACGGCCAAGCGCTACGGAGCGAAAAGGGCTCTCCTTGAGGTTCGAGAGAGAAATCTGGCCGCCATACGGTTATACCAGAGTTTGGGTTTTAAGTTTGAGGGGCGAAGACCCCGCTATTACTCGGATACCGGAGAGGATGCCCTTCTTATGGGGCTTTCCTTGACTTGAGAGGCTTGAAAACTTACCATGTAAACTGAGAAAATCAGGCAGGGAGGGATTTTATGGGACTTCGGATCGGAATAAACGGTTTTGGCCGTATCGGCCGGACCATTTTTCGTGCGGCCTACAAATATCCAGAATTCAAAGATCTTGAGATCGTGGCCATAAATGATCTTACGGACGCCGTTACCTTAGCTCATCTTCTAAAATACGATTCTGTTTTCGGCATCTTTCCCCACGAAGTGAAAGCGGATGAGAAGGCTCTCTATGTGGACGGAAGAGAAATAAGAGTCTTTCAGGGCAAGGAACCTTCGGCTATACCCTGGCGCGAAGCGGGAGTGGAATACGTGATTGAGGCTACGGGAAGGTTTACAGACGGAGATCTTGCCAGAGACCATCTCTCTGGGGGAGCCCGCAAGGTGGTTATTACCGCGCCGGCCAAAAATGTAGATGTAACTGTGGTTATGGGGGTAAATGAATACGAATACGAGCCCGCTAAACATCACGTAGTCTCCAATGCCTCTTGTACCACTAACTGTCTAGCTCCGGTCCTCAAGGTCCTGCTCGATCGTTTTGGGGTCAAGCGGGGTTTCATGACCACCGTCCATGCCTATACCAATGACCAGAGACTCCTTGATCTTCCACACAAAGATTTGCGGCGGGCAAGAGCAGCGGCTATGAATATGATCCCTACCAAAACCGGGGCTGCGGTTGCAGTGGGACGTGTGATCCCTGAACTTCAGGGCAAGATAGACGGGATGGCGGTTCGTGTGCCCACGCCGGATGTCTCCTTGATCGATCTAGTGGTGGAGGTAGATAGAGAGACTACCGTTCCAGAGGTCAATCAGGCCTTTAAAGAGGCCGAGAGCCGCTATTTGCGGTATATCGAAGACCCCTTGGTTTCCCAAGATCTTCTGGGAGATCCTCATTCAGCCATCGTGGATGGTCTCTGCACAAAGGTCATAGAAGGCTCTATGGTTAAGGTGGTGGCCTGGTACGACAACGAATGGGGATATTCCAACCGCATCCTGGATCTTATACGTTATATGTGGGAAAGGGAGGCCTAGATTATAGGTCATGCCGGCCTTCACCTCCAAGGCCCTGCTTGCCAATCTGGCCGAGACGGCCGTTACGGAGATCAGGCTTGATGAACAGCACTTAGTTTTGGTGGAGGCGGTCTCGGGTTACCGGGGCCTTGAGAAACAGGCCGAAGAACTTCTGCGCGAGGCCTATCATCCCTATCGCAATCTGAGACTGGTTCTTTCCGACCTTCGTTCCTTTGCCCTCAAGAATTTTCGAGTGCTGGCCCCCCGTGAGAAAGGTCCTCAAGCCCTCTGGGCCATTATGGATCTCTTTTTCCTTGGCCTTGGAGACAAGAAGAGGGAACTTTGGCTTCAGGCTGGGGAGGGGATTTTCTCGGTTCTAGAAAAGGCCTTCGAGAGCTTAGAGAAAAAGGATTGGCCGCGTTATCTTCCGGTTTTCGAAGAGGTTTTCCGGGCCCTTTCCGGACTTCCAGAGGATCGGTTGCTGGTCTTTCTTGAGAGCTATCATTCCTTCAAGCGTTTGGCTGAAAGGTATTTCCTCAAGAGTCCACTCCCTCCTCCCGGATCCCTGGTGGACCTCGTGAAGAAAAGTCTTTTTCTTACCTACAAGGCCTGGCTTTCGGCCTCGGATCCTGAGAAATGGTTTGTCGAGGTCCCTGGCTATGTGGATATTATTAAGCCGGTTTCTGCAAGAACCCTGCGCTCTTATCTCAAGACCTTAAAGAGCATGAGTTCTCCTAAACTGGAAGATCTACTCAAACTTCCGGATCATCTGGAACTGATACGCAGCTTTAGGGAAGTTCCAGAAAAACTAGAGGCCCTTTCTTCTAAGAAGGGAAATCTTGAGGATCTCAAGCTCCTCTTTCTATTTAAAATGGCTGAAAACCCGGCTTTATCCCTTATCCACGAGGAAGTCCTGAGGGAGATCAACCGGGCCCTAGTGGCCGTGATAAGAAAAGAGCCCCCCGAGAATCTCGATCGTCTGATCTATAAAACTTTTGAACTTCTTAAAGAGAAGGTCAGGCTTTTCCCCTGGACTGCTCTTCAGTGTATCAAGAACCTGGGGTTTGAGATTCTGGAGAGGGAAGATCCACATTTAGCTGAGATCTTTGTGGAAGAGGTGGTCAAGTTCGGGTTCCAATATCCAGAAATCAAAGGGGTGGATCAGGAGTGGCACGTTCTCTGTAATCCGGCCCATCTTCTTAACATACGCGTCTGGCTTGAAATTTTCGAGAAGAATCCCAAGTGGTGCGTGACTCTTCTTTCAGCTCTCATCATTAATTTAAAACTGGCTGGAACTTGTATTCGGGACACCGATCTTTTCCAAAAAGACGTTACCCGGCTCCTTAACGCCGATATTGCTCCTGTTTACCATCTGGTCAAGCAATTCTGTAGGCTGCTTCCGGTTTATTTCAACGAGATCGGTGCCGAAGGGCTATTGAGGGACGTTTCAACTGAAATCGACGAAATTTATAACCGTAAGGACCCCCTTATCCATTTTCTCCGGAAACAAAGCCATGTGGAGAGTTCGAACCTCATTTTAGACTTCATCGCGGCTATTTTTGATTACTGGCGGACGCTAGATAAGCGTCCCCTTAAACCCTTTATTCCCAAAAGTCTTTGGGAAAGTCTTGATCCCAAAGCTCCCTTTACTAAGAAGGCCCATGAGGTCACCAAAGCCCTTTTTGATAGTCTGGGGATAAAGAGCCCCGATGAGCTCCTGGAGCATTCCTCCGAAGAAGTGGAGGCGATCCTTGCTAGGGTTAAGACTAGTGAGAAGGAGAGGAGGCGAGTCTTTCTACTTTACCAAATGTACAAACTCGAACATCAAAAATACAGTTTTTCCCCGGAAGACCTTCGAGAGTATCTCCTGCAGGCTAAATATTGGGGCTTTGAAGGGGTAGAGGAGCTCCTTGCGGCTCTTTCGGAGGAGGGGCTTGAAAGCCGTCTTTCGGCCCTCTTGGACTATCTGGAGTATTTGAAAAACATCATCCTTTCACCGCAGAGATATGAGCCCAGGGAAGACATTTATCTCAAGCGACATATAGCGGCCGATATTCCTTCTATGTACGGCCGCTATCACGAGAAGAAGTTCGATGCCCTGGGGCTGACTTTTCGACTGGAGGTCCTGGCCCGAAATTATTTCGAAGAATTAGTCCAGAATTTCGATCCTCGCTTTATTACCCGGGCGACCTTCTTTAAGATCCTCAGGTATTTGAAGCTTTTTCGTAAGGCTCTGGAAGTGGAGGGCATCTCTTCGAAAAAATTTGATATTTACCTCCAACTCCTCGAGGCCTCGCTTGAGATGCGACGTTTTACCTATACCCAGTATCTGGACATTTTCCGAGGTCTCCTTGAAGGGGTCAAACACATCATCAAGGCCTACTACGTGAGTCCCCATCTTGAGAATCTCTCCATCATTTTGAGACAGACCGGCCGAAAACACCTTCTTCCATTATATCGGCGAGGTACCCAAGGGCTTTCGGAGGAGGAGTTCATTCACCGAATTACGGAAAACTTTACCCGGGACCTGGTGACCTCTTCTTTTGTCCTCCAGTCCCTCGATAACTTTGTTTCCAGGGTCTATCAAATACTCCTCAAGCAGAGAGAGCGTCTTGAGCCACGAGATCTAGATCTTCTTATGAGCTATGACCCGGATCGGGCCCTTTGCTGTTTGAGAAATCCCAACCCCTTGACCCGAGATCTCATCCATCTGGGTAATAAGGCCTATAATCTTCTCCTCCTGGTGGAGGAGGGTATCCGTGTGCCTCCGGGATTTGTGATTACTACCGAGGTCTTTCGTTGCAAATCAGTGATCTACAAGTATCGAGAAACTAGGGAGGATCTTCTGGCTCGTATTGAAGAAAGCATCCGGGGGCTTGAGAAGGATACCGGGAAAAGGTTTGGTTCTCCGGAAAATCCCTTGCTTCTTTCGGTAAGGAGCGGGGCGGCTATTTCCATGCCAGGTATGATGTCCACTATCCTCAATCTGGGTTCCAATCCCGAGATTATAGAGGCCTTGGCGGAAAAGACTGGCAATCTCTGGTTTGCTTGGGACACCTACCGTCGTTTTGTACAGAGTTGGGCTATGGCTCATGGCCTTGGCCGAGAACTTTTTAACCAGCTCATGCGGGCCCACAAGAGGCTCTACAGGGTGCGTAAGAAACGGGAGTTCTCTGGAGAGGAAATGCGGGAGCTGGCTCTCCTCTACCGAAAGATGGTCGAGAGTCACGGTATAGAGATTCCAGATGATCCCTGGGAGCAACTGGCTCGATCCCTTGAACTTATCTTTGCCTCGTGGCAGGCCCGAAAAGCCCGGATTTATAGAGAAATTATGGGCATTTCCGACTTCTGGGGTACAGCCGTGATTGTTCAGGCCATGACTTTTGGAAACCTGAGCCTCAACTCCGGGACCGGAGTGGTCTTTACAGCTCCGCCATACGGAAAACTTTCCCGCATCGCACTTTGGGGAGATTATACCCCTGGCAACCAGGGGGAAGACATCGTTTCTGGACTAGTGAATACCTTTCCTATTTCCATCGAGCAGAAGAAACGAGAGAACCGGGAGGGCCCTTCCCTTGAGGAGGCCTTTCCTGAAATCTATCGGGCCCTTTTTGAGATCGCTCAATATCTAGTTTACGAAAAGAAGTGGTCTCATCAGGAGATAGAGTTTACTTTTGAAGGATTGCATAAAGAAGATTTATATATTCTTCAGGTGCGGGACATGGTTACTCAGGAGGAGCGGCCCCGTATCCGGATCTTTGAGAATGTTGCGGAGCTTGAGAGATATTTTCTGGGAAAGGGTATCGGGGTTTCCGGAGGGGCCCTTTCAGGAAGGGTGGTTTTTAGCCTTGAGGACATAGAAAGGCTTCGTCGGGAGGACCCAGAGACTCCCTTCATTCTGATACGTTACGATACCGTGCCGGATGACATCAAAGAGATCAGTCAGGCTGATGGTTTACTCACGGCCCGCGGAGGCCAGACTTCCCATGCGGCCATTGTAGCCTCAAGATTGGGCAAAACTTGTGTGGTGGGATGCGAGAATCTTATTATCGATGAAGATCAGAAGGTGGCCCGTTTTAATGGCCGTTACGTGAGACTTGGGGACTGGATAAGTATTGATGGCTTGAGGGGAAACGTATATTTAGGTAAACATCCCATAAGGGAAGTAGCCGGGCTCTATCCCGGTTAATGAAACTTTAAGGAAAGGAGGGGGAGATGAAACTAGGGATCAATGGTTTGGGACGAATTGGAAAGCTCACTTTGTGGCATCATGTGGCCCGCAAATATTTTTCCGAAATCGTGATAAATACCGGCCGTGAAATTGGTAGGTCCCTTGAGGACCTAGCTTCTTACCTTGAGAAGGATAGCACCTATGGCCGGCTTTCTAATTACCTCTATGGTTATAAAGGCGGGCGGGTAATCGAGAATCTGAACGATAAGGAAGGCACCATGACCATAGATGGGGTGCCGGTAAAGATTTTGCGCGAGAGCCGAAACCCCAAGGATATCAAGTGGAAGGAAGAGGGGGTACGTCTGGTGGTGGATACCACAGGAGTCTTTAGGAATCCCCAAGCCGAGCCTGACGATCCTAAAGGTGCGCTTAGGGGCCATCTGGCCGCCGGCGCGGAGAAGGTCATCCTTTCGGCACCTTTTAAACTCAAAGATAAGGAGAAGGGCTTTCCCGAAGACTCTGTAACCGTGGTCTATGGAATAAACGAGGAGACGTATCGGCCTGAGAAGCATCGGGTTATTTCTGCGGCTTCCTGCACTACTACCTGTTTGGCTTACATGGTAAAACCCCTTCTAGACCACTTTGGACCTGACCGTATCCTTTCGGCCTCGATGGTGACCGTGCATGCGGTTACCAATTCCCAGTCCGTGCTCGATAAACCCCCAAAGTCCGGGGCCAAAGATCTGCGGAAGACCAGAAGTATCTTCAACAATATCATCCTCACCACCACTGGGGCGGCCGATGCCCTTGGCTTGGTCATTCCGGAGATGAAGCGTGTAGGTTTCATGGCAGAAAGCGTACGGATTCCCACTACCACTGGTAGCCTTATCGTCCTGGTGGTAAACATCCAGGACGAGAGTCTTGAGAACCGTATAACCCGGGAGACCATAAACGAGATTTATCGTCAGGCTGCAGAGGGACCGTATAAGCCCTACCTAGTCTTTACCTTGGAGCAGAACGTCTCCACAGACATCATCGGTTACCCCCGGGCGGCGGCCATTATCGAGGGAGCCGAGACCCATACCCGCACGGCTTTGGCCCGGGTAGATCTATCCAAGGCCTGCAAGGGCATAACCCCTGAAGAGGTAAAGGGGCTTTCCTGTGCCCAAGTGGAAGTTCCCATCACTCAAGCGGTGGTTTACGGCTGGTATGACAATGAATTTGGTTCTTACGTGACTATGCTGGGTGATCTAACGGTTCATATTGCAGAGAAGATGTTTTAAGGAGGCCGAGAGATGGGAATAAGAGATCTTTCCCAAATAGAAGTTGCTGGAAGGCGTGTCCTTGTACGAGTGGACTATAACGTGCCCCTTTCTCAGGGGCAGGTGGTAGACGATACCCGCATAAGGGCAAGCTTGGCTACTATAAAATACCTAATGGAGAAAGGGGCACGAATCATTCTTTGTTCCCATCTTGGTAGGCCGAAAGGCCAGCGGGTTCCAGAGCTTTCCCTCAAACCGGTAGCCGTAAAGCTATCAGAACTACTTGGAAAATCAGTACGTTTTGCGGAAGACTGTATCGGAGAGGTGGCGGAGAGGGCCGTAGAAGAACTTGCTCATGGGGAGATCTTGCTTCTTGAAAATTTGAGGTTTCACAAAGGGGAGACTAAAAACGATCCCGCATTTGCGGAGGCATTAGCTAGGCTATGCGAGGTCTATGTAAATGACGCCTTTTCGGTGAGTCACCGGGCGCACGCCTCCGTAGTAGGAATTCCGGAAAGGGTTCCGGCGGCTGCGGCCGGGTTTCAGCTAAAACGAGAGGTAGATTACCTCACCAGGGCCCTTGAGGCCCCGGAAAAGCCCTTTGTGGCCGTTGTAGGTGGAGCCAAAATCTCTGGCAAAATCGAAGTCTTACGGAACCTTATTTCCAAAGTGGACAAGCTGATCATTGGCGGGGCTATGGCCAACACTTTCCTTGCGGCCGAGGGCCTGAGTCTCGGAAAGTCGTTGGTTGAGGATTCCGAGCTAGAGACCGCAAGGGAGATCCTGCTTTCAGCGGATGAAAGAGGAGTAAAGGTTTATCTCCCTGTGGACGCGGTAGTGGCCGAGGACGAGGAGGGTAGGGGGATGCAGGAGGTTTCGGTATCGGAGGTTCTGGCAGAGGCGGCTATCTATGATATTGGGTCCGAGACCGTAAGACTCTTTTCTGGAGCCCTTTCTGAGGCCGGAACCATTGTTTGGAACGGGCCTCTTGGACTTTTTGAAAAACCTCCTTTTGCAAAGGGTACCGTCGGTATAGCTCGGGCCATAGCGGAGAGTTCGGCCTTGACTCTTGCTGGAGGCGGAGACACCCTTTCGGCTATAAGGAAAGCGGGTGTGATCCACGCTTTCTCCTACCTTTCCACGGGAGGGGGAGCCTTTTTGGAGTTCCTCGAGGGCAAGGAGCTCCCGGGTATTGCGGTATTGAAGATGAAAAGTTGAAAATTCTAGTTAATTATGCCTGTAGCTCGAAAAAAGCTGACTCCTTGGAGTAGCTCTTACTTTCAGAAACGGCGGGTTATTCTGGAATGGGATGGAGAGGAACCTTGTCTTTATTTTACGGAGCAGACTCCGAAGGATTCTATTGAGGAGGTGAGGTTTCTTCTCCAAAGACCTTTCAAAAAACGGAAGATTAGTCTGGAGGAATTTTCGGAAAAACTTGAAAGACTGCTTTCGGAACTCAAGGAGATTAGTCTTTCCGAGGAGGGTGAAGAGGGGGAAAAAAAGGGTTCTCTCGACCTCCTTAATGTTTATTCTGAGGCTCCTGTGGTTAATCTTATAAATCGTGTGCTCATTAAGGCTTCTCGTGTAGGGGCTTCGGATATTCATTTTGATCCTGGAGAAAAGGAAGCCCTCATTAAGCTTCGTCTCGACGGAGTTCTTCACGAGTATCAACGGTTCCCTATGCGTATATATTCCCAGGTTGTTGCCCGTATAAAGGTTATGTCTAATTTGAATGTAGCCGAAAAGCTTGTTCCCCAAGATGGTCGTATGCGCATAAAGATAGGCGAGAGGGAACTCGATATTCGTGTTTCTGTGCTCCCCACTATTTTCGGAGAAAGGGTTGTCTTGAGATTACTTGATAAAAGTAATCGACTTTTAATGCTTGAGGAACTAGGGCTTTCTGAGGAAGACTATCACAAAATAGTGCGACTGGCCAAAAAACCGTATGGTCTTATTCTAGCTACTGGTCCCACGGGTGCGGGAAAGTCCACCACTCTCTATGCCATGTTGCTTCTCGTGCGCGAGCTTTATCCGCACAAGAACATCATTACTATCGAGGACCCGGTGGAGTACCAGGTGAGTGGCCTGGGACAGGTACAGGTCAATCCCAAAGTGGGTCTTACCTTCGCCGCGGGTCTGCGTTCCATTTTGCGCCAGGATCCAGATGTTATTTTGGTGGGAGAGATCCGTGATAACGAGACCGCTGAGATTTCAATTCACGCCGCCCTCACCGGACATCTGGTTCTCTCAACTCTTCACACCAACGATGCCCCCACAGCCATAACACGCTTGGTGGACATGGGGATCGAGCCTTACCTCATAGCTTCTTCTTTTGAGGGAGTCATTGCTCAGCGCCTGGTCCGAAGGATATGTCCCCACTGTCGTGAACCCTACCGTCCCTCACTGGAAGAATTGAAGGCTCTGGGTCTTCCGGAGAATTTTGATGGCGAACTTTACCGGGGTAGGGGATGTGATGAATGTTTGGGAACGGGCTATAAAGGTCGAATTGGGATTTTTGAAGTGTTGGAGTTGGATGAAAAATTAAAAAATTTAATTCTAACCACCCCAAATGCCAATGAAATTCGTAATGAGGCTCTAAAGGGGAAGTTCAAAATCTTGCGGCAGGATGCTCTAGAGAAGGTCCTTGCCGGTCTTACTACTTCCTCGGAGCTACTGGCACTCACGGACAAAGAATGAAATCCTATCGGTCCCATCTTCTTTTGAAGGAACTTTCTGTGCTCCTGAAAAGCGGTCTTCCTTTACCTAAAGTTTTAGAACTCCTCTCACGCCAGAAAGCGGAGGCCTCTCAGAAGATTCTTGAAGTAAAGAAAAGTATAGAGGATGGCGAGGATCTGGTACGGGCTTTTAGCAAGAGTAAACTCTTCCCGGAATTTGTCTGCGAAATGTTGATCGCGGCTCAAACCGGAGAAAGCCTTGAGAAAATATTCTCCAAGGCTTCGGATCTCCTTGCCCGTATTGAGGAATTTCGGGCACGGGTTACGGGAGCCCTTATTTATCCTGCTTTAGTAATAGGGTTCAGTTTTTTATCAGTGATAGTGGTTCTGGAATTCATCGTTCCAAAGTTGAGAAAGATCCTTCTTAGTTTCGGAAGGGATTTGCCTTTTCTTACCAAAGTCCTCCTCTGGGGAGCTAAATTCCTGTGGTGGTTTCTCTTGCTGGGGATTCCGATTTTCCTAGTCTTCGGGGCGTGGTGGATTAAGAAAAAAGGCTGGTATGAGATTCATCGGATCATCTTGAAAATACCAGTGGTGGGGACTATTTGGCTTTACTTCGATCTTTCGAGGTGGAGTTACACCACCGCGCTGCTTCTTGAGTCCGGAGTAGTCCTTCCCAGAGCCGTGGCTACGGGAGGTAATAGTTGCCAGAATCTTTATGTGAAGGAATCTCTGGAAGAGATAATTAAGTTCCTGGAGGAGGGCCAATCCCTGAGTAGACATCTCCGGAGGTACGGGTTCGTCCCAGAATTTCTCTCAGAACTGGTTGCTATCGGGGAGGAAACCGGAACTTTGCCAGAAATGTTACACAACGCCTCCGACATTATGATAAAGGAAGCGGACTATCTCATTGAACGGACTCTAAAGTGGCTTGAACCTCTAACTATTCTTTTTATAGGTATAGTAGTTGCTTATATAGTAATTTCAGTTATTTTGCCTATTATGGAAATCTCTTCCTCCGTGAAATTATGAATCCAGGGTTCAAAGGATATTTTTTACTGATTTTCGTTTTTGCAATTTTTCTTTTGAGTTGTACTCCGAGACCTTCGATATATGCCCCCGAGAAGACTTTTGAAATTTATTATGTTCAGTTTGGTTCCCGGATCTTTATTGAGGAGATACGTGGGGAGCCCTTCCGCTTTGAGGGTGCGAAAGAGATTGAGAGGGTGTCCGGGGGATGGTTGGTTAAGCCGGAGGGAAAGTGCGTGAAGGTGCTTTGGGGAGGAAAGTCAAGGCGTCTCTGCGTGAGGTCGGTTCCTCCGGTTTATCCCCACCTTAAAATCCTTCGTATGGATTCCTACGCTCTGGATCTCAAAGTCCTGAGTCTTTTTCCCAAACTTGGCCTTTTTATCTGGGAAAAGGGGGGAAAACCCGATTTTCTGAATCCTCGTCCGATCTCTCCGGGAATTCATTCTTTACGCGGACTTTCTTTAGGGAAGACTTATCTCATTTCGGCGGCCGTAATTTTGGGCCCGGATATCTACGGTCCCTTTTCCCCACCTCTTGAGGTCGAGGTAAATGATGAAGAGCCTCCTTTACCCCCCTCGGGGGGAGGGTATTTTTTGAAGGGAGATACGCTGGTTCTGGTATGGGATCCCAGTCCCTCAAGGGATGTAGTGGGTTATATAGTGGAAAGGGAGGGGGAGTTTTTTAAGGTTAAGAAAAATGTGTTTCGGGATCGGGATGGGTTTAAAAAAAGAATAGTCCTTTATAATATAAAAGCCCTAGATGGGGCAGGGCACGAGAGTATGCCTTTACGCCTTAAAGTAGTCTTTCCCGAGGAGGAGAAGGATGAAAAGGAAAGGAAGTGATTCCGGTTTTACGCTTATTGAACTTCTGGTGGTGATCATCATTCTGGGGCTCCTTGCCGGAATTGTTATTCCTAGAGTGGTGGGTAGAGTGGATCAGGCCCGGATGGAAAGCACCCGTATCCAGCTCAAGGCCCTCAAAGGGGCCCTTGAGCAGTTTCGCATGGATAACGGCTTCTATCCCACTACGGAACAGGGGCTTCGCGCCCTGGTAGAAAAGCCGGAGGTCCCCCCCATCCCCAAGCGCTGGCATCAGTATCTCGACGAGCTTCCCCGGGATGGCTGGGGGAACGAGTTTGTTTACCTTTCACCGGGCCAAAGCGGTCGTCCCTACGAGCTTTTCTCCCTGGGGCCGGATGGAATAGAAGGCACGGAGGACGATATCTCGGTCTGGAATCTGGCTAGCGGGGAGTAAAGAACTTGATCTTTCAGACGGGGATAGATCAGGGGGCCTCTGGAACCAAGAGAGTTACCCTCCTGGTTTTTCCTTGGCTCTCCTATTATCGCTTCGTTTCTTCTTCATCCTCACGCGGCCGGAAGATATATCTTATCTCTTCTCATCGAGTGCTGCTCAGGAATCTTCCCGAGGAAATAACCTATCCCGAAGAGGCCCGTAGCTACCTTGAGGAGGAAATACTTTCTCTTTTAAAAGGCAGAGAGATTCTCTGGAAGTTATGGTGGGAAAAAGGTCGGGCTAGGGTTTTGGTGGCTGAACCCGAAGGAAAACTCGAAAAAGGGGCCTTCTGGGACGCCGAGCCGGTAGCCCTGGCCAGGGCCTTTCTTGCCACCGGTTTAAAGAATGGAGAAATAGTTGATTTCGGTCGCAGGAAAGTGACCCTGGTGAGGGTTCGGGAGGGAAGGCTTTCCGGTTTTCGGTGTTTTCTTAACGGTCACCTGGAGCTTGATTTCGAGGATTCTTCCGGACCTTTCGTGCTTTCCGGAGGAGGAAGCCTCTCTCCGGAGGTGGAAAAATTTTTTGCCGGAAGGGAAACCAAGAGGGTTCCCGCGGTCTCCCCGGAGAAGGTGAGTGCTTTCGGGGCCGCCCTCTGGGGGGTTCTGGGTTGCGATCTTCCGGCTTTCCACTCCTATTTTCTGGAGGTTGATCCCGAAAAGGTCCGTAGAATTTCCAGGGCCATGCTTGCAGGGCTCGTCCTTTCTTTCCTTCTCTGGGGAGGTCTGAGACTCTGGGTTCCCAGGATGCACCGGGAGTTAAAGGCCCAGGAAAGGGTCCTTTTCCGTAAGTACTATCCCGGAACTCCGGTGGTGGCCCCTCTTAAACAGCTCAGGGCCATGATCGAAGAGGCCAAAAGGCCGGACTTCCAGAGCCTTTTAAAGGAGGCTCTGGAGGGTCTTCCGAAAGAAAGCAAAATTATGGCCCTGACCTTCGAGGAGGGAAAGCTTAAGATCAAGACGGAGATTCCGGAGGAAAAGGCCGGAGAGCTTCCGGGAAGACTCACCGAGGTCAAAAAGATTCCCGGGGGCACCGAAATCGTAACCCTGGAATTCGACGGTGAAAAGTCTTAACCTGAAGGGCCATCCCTTAGTCTCTCTGGTGCTTTTAATGTTGATAGGGGTTATTGCCCTCGGGTTTCTGATATGGGAAGTCAAAAAAGCTGAAAGCGTTCTCCTTACGGAATGGAGCCGACTTCGATACTTGGCGTATCTTATCAAAACTGAGGCTCCTCCTAGAAAAGCTCCTATTTCGGCCGAAGCCCTCAAGGAAAAACTTATCTCTCGGGGGTTTAAGCCGGAGACTATACGGGATGTTTCTTTGGGAGTGGAAATAGAGATGGAGCTTTCCTGGAAGGAGATGGCGCGTCTTCTTTCTTGGCTGAGTTCCCAGGACCTCCGGGTGAAGGCCTTCCATGCCGAAGATCCCTCCGGAGAAGGAAATTTTAGGATCAGGATGGTGATAAGGTGAAAAAATCGGGCTTTACTATCATCGAAGTCCTCGTGGCTTTAGTCATTTTGGTGGTGGCTTATACCGCGCTTCTCCACCTCCATACGCTGGCTTTCCACTCCTTTATCCGTTCCGAAAAACTATTTTCGGCGGTCTCAAAACTTGAGCTTTTTCTAGCCGGAGAACCGGTGGAGGGTGTAAAGGTGGAAAGGCATACTTTTAAGGTTAAAGAGCTGGTGATACAGGAGGAAATTTATCGGCTTTCGGAAGGAAATGAGACGGCCTTTTTTCGGCTTTATGAAAGAAAATAATAGGGGGTTTACTCTCCTTGAAATCCTCGTAGTTCTTCTTCTCCTTTCTCTGATCTTCGGCACGGTGGTCACGGTTTTCCGTACCGCGGGGCGGGGAGCCCTTACCCTCCGTAAAGATGCCGAGCGCCTTTACCAGCGCGTCTTTCTTACCTACCGCCTGCGCCACCAGATCGAGGGACTTCTGCGTTCTTTTCGTCTCGAAAAAAGGGAAGACGGTCTTTATTTGGGGTTCATTACTTCCTCGGGGGAGACCTATCGAGGAGTGGTTCAGGTCAGGTATCGCTATAGCGGAAAAGAGTTGTTTTACTGCGAGAAACCCTATCCTTACGGCGATTTTCTTTCCTGCAATGGGACCGGAGAGGTTTCTCTGGGAGCCTTTGAGGACTTCAGGGTCAAGGTCTTTTCCGGGGGCAGGTGGTGGCCGGAAGACGAAGGGTTTCAAGGGGTGCCTGAAAAGGTCGAAGTAGATTTAGAAGACACTAGGATAATTGTTCCTGTGAGGGTGGGCTGGGTTCTGAAATGATTATTCTCGTGGTTCTGGGATTTTTTCTGATTTTATCCGGGGTAATTTCCGACGAGTTTCTCTCGGTTCGCCGGACCGAGGTCATGGTTCGCAGGTTCTACCTCAAACAACAGGTCTACCACGAGGCCGTTTCGGCTCTAAAACTCCTTTCTTCTTATTTCAGAGAAGACAATGCCTCTTACGACACCCTAAGCGACCTTTGGGCCTATCCCTTCGAGCTCCCCATTTCCGAAGGGGAAATCAGGATCCGGGTGGAAGACGAGGAACGATACCTCAACCTCAACCTGGTACGCACCGAGGCGGGATTCAAGGTGGTAAGAAGGCTCTTCGAGGAGCTTCATATTACTTCCATTTCCCCGGAACTTCTCCGGGTATGGGTCGGAGGGCCGGGGTTCTGGGATCGGGCTTACCCTCCGAAGAAAGCCCCGCTTGATAGTCTCGAGGAACTCCTCTTTTTGGGGCTTTCCCGGCAAGACTTCTACGGCAAGGCCGAGGGCTTTATCTTTTACCCGGGGCTTTCCTCCCTCACCACGGTGTGGAGCAACGGCCGGGTGAACCTCAACACCGCTCCCCCTGAAGTCATCATGGCCTTAAGCCCCCGCGTTAATAGAACTCTGGCCAAAAGGCTGGTAGAATATCGCCGGACGCACGCCCTCAAAAAGGTGGAGGATGTGGTGCTGGTCGAGGGTTTTGACTTCGAGATCCTGCATGACCTGCGCCCTTGGGCTACGGTAAAGAGTGAAAATTTTCGGGTGACCATCGAGGTCCGGGTGGGAGAGGTGGAGGGAGAACTCAACGCCATCCTTCGGCGGACGGGGTCCGACCTCAAGGTGGTTTACTGGAGGTTTTCCTGATGCTCCTTATGGCCAGAGTGCTGGTCCTTTTGCTCCTCGTTTCTTCTGCGGTCGCCCTTCTTTCCCTGGGATACTTTCAATTGAAACTCACCGAGACACCCCGTCTTCCCGAAAAGAGCTTCTCTTCCTGGGCTCACGAGACTTCCTCCCGGGCTTCCTTTGACTTCGAAAGAATTCTTTCCGGTTTTTATCTTCCACCGGAGGAAACCTCCTCCGTGTCCCCAGAGGCTTTCAGTATTGAGGCTCCGGAGCTTCAGGCCATTTTCTTCGGCAAAGGGGTAAGGTTTGCTCTCTTGAAGACGGAAAAGGAAAGTCGCTGGGCGAGGGAGGGAGAAAGGGTAAAGGGCTGGCGAGTAGCGAGGATCGCTCCCGATTTTGTAATCCTTGTTTTTAAGGATCGCAAGGTCGTGCGGAAACTTTTTGAATCCGAGGAGCGACTCTTTCAGGGCGGCTCCATAAAGGAGAGCCCTTCGACCTCTTCGGAAAGGCCTTTCGTGATTTCGCGAGAGGAGATTGAAAGGCTTACCGCGGACATAGGTTCTCTCTTTTCCAAAATTCGCCTACGCCCCTATTTCCGTCTAGGGCGGATGGAGGGCGTACTGGTAGAGTATGTAGCTCCAGGTTCCATTTTTTCTCAAGCCGGGCTTCGGGTCGGAGACGTCATTCTTTCCATAAACGGTATTCCCGTGCGGAGGAATGAGGATGCTTTCCGGATCCTTGAGACCATCAAAACGGCCCCGTCCCTATCGGTAAAAATTCGGAGGGGGGATAGAATTTTAACTTTAAAGGCGGAGGTGAAATGAAGGGGGCATTACTAGTATTGATCCTGGTCTTTTTCTGTGGGGTATCCGCTTTCGGAGCTGAATCCGGGGTCTATCTCAACTTTGATCAGGTGGACGTAAAGACCCTGGTTCAGTTTCTGGCAAAGGAGCTCGGTAAAAATGTGATTTATGACGAGACCCTGAAAGGGAAAATTACGGTCATTTCTAAAAAGCCAGTGGATGAGGAGACCGCCTGGCGCATCATCTCGGAAGCCCTCTCTCTGATAGGGGCCACGGTTTATGAAGAAGAGGGGTATGTGAAGATCCTTTCGAATCGCCGCCTCCGAGAAGAGACCCCGCGAATGAGCGAAAAACCGCCTGCCCGTGCCGAACCCTATATTTTGATCTATGCCCTCTCTCGCCTCAATCCCATAAAAGTATCTCAGGTGATAAAACCCCTTCTCTCTCCCCGGGGTCTGGTGCTACAACTTTCCGGAACGTCGGTGCTGATTCTGAGGGACTATGCCGTAAACCTCGCACGGGTTCGTAATCTATTGGACAGTCTTGAGAAACAGCCCGGACTTCCCGAGGTCAGGGTCTTTAGGCTCCGTTACGCCCCGGTAGAGGGGGTTTACCGGAACATTTCACCTCTGGTGCAGACTTTAGTTTCCGAGAAGGGTCTTACCTTCAGGATGGTAAAGGACGACCGCACCAACTCCCTTATCGTCTACGGCAATCGGGAAATTTTCGAGGAAATCGAGGCCTTTCTTAAGGAAGTGGATGTCCCAGTGGAAAGCCAGGAGAGGCGCTTCTATGTGCTCCGCCTCAAGTATTCCTCGGCTGAGGAGCTGGCCAAGGTTCTGCGTTCACTTAACCTGGAGCGAATGAGACTCGACCAAAAGGACAATAAAAAGCCTCCTCTTCCTGGAACCGGCCTTCGCATAGCCGCGGATAAGTCCTCGAACGCCCTGATAATTTATGCCACACCTGCGGAATTCGAGAAGGTTAAGAATCTTGTGGAGCGGCTTGATGTCCGCCGCAAACAGGTGTTGCTTGCCACCACGGTAGTGGAGATCTCGCTTTCGAAGCTCCGGGATCTCGGGGTTAAGTGGCAGATCCTGGGAAGCCACGGCGGGGCGGCCTTCGGCGGCATTTCGGAAAGCGACCTTTACTCCGCCGTGGCCCAGGGAAAGTTCATCGTAGGAGCCCTCAGCACCAGCGGGCGCACCGTCTCCGTGGGGGGAACGGATTTTTTCTTCCCTGAGTTGCTTTTTCTCTTCACCCTCTCGGAGGAGGATTCCTCCTTCCGCATCCTCTCCAACCCACGCATCCTCACCCTCGACAACCGCAAGGCCGTGATCAACGTGGGCCAGTCCGTGCCCTACACCACCGGCATCACCTATCAGACCAACACGCTTCCCACGGTTTCCTTCGAATATAAAGATGTGGGGCTCAATCTCACCATCACGCCCCACATTGTTGGGGACACCGTACGGCTTGAGATTCATCAGACCATTCAGGAGGTCACCCAAGTTTACCGGGCACAGCAGGGCACCATAGACTTCGTGGCCCCGGTAACCTCGAAGCGCGAAATCTCCTCCGAAGTGATCGTGGACAACGGCCAGACCGTGATTCTAGGTGGCTTAGTTTCCCGGAAGAGCACACGCGGTCTTTCCCGCGTGCCCGGTTTCTCTTCCGTGCCTCTTTTCGGACATTTCTTCAAGCGCCAAAGCCACAACGAGGAACGTACCACACTATTTGTCTTTATTACCCCCTATATCATCTCGAATCCCGAGGAGTTAAAACGCATCACCGAGGAGCATCGTCTACTTTCTGAAGACCTAAAGGCTCTTATGGATTACAATCACCGATTATTAAAGAAGGGGCCATCCTCTTGAGATTTTTAAAGGCGACCATAACCGGTATTATATTCTTGATTTTGATTTTAACGGCTACTTATGCTCTTCTTCCTCGGGGGTACCTTTTCGTCCGATTTTTTGAAAAGCTGGGGTTTTTGATCTATCCGGAAAGAATAAAGGAAGGATTATTCGAGACCCGGCTTTTCTGCGTTCACTTTTCGGTTAAAGGCTACCACTTCGAATTTCCGGAGGTTAGGCTCGGCTGGTATGAACTTGAGGTCCCTTGCGGCCGGAAGGGCTACTTGCGAGTTTCCTATCTTCCTTTAAAGGATCTACGGATCGTTTTTAAAGAATTTGAAGGCCGCTGCGCCGGCCGCGAGGATTTCGAAAAAATCTCCGGAACTCTCATCTATCGCCACTCGGAAGGTCTCTTTGGCAAACTCCGTGTTTCGGGTTTCCGCTCTCCCACCGGTCCCACTACCGTTCTTCTCAACTTTTCCGGTCGAACTCTAATCTACAATTTTCCCCGGTTAAATATTAAGCGCAAAATCGAATTTTTAACGAGGTTTCAGGCTCTATGATTTTGTTATAATTATGTTTTATGTATTGACTTATATATTATTTTTGATTAAAACGATAAAAAATCCGTCTTATACGGAAAAAGAAAAAAATAGGGGGGGAGGAATGAGGAAGATCAAGGTCCTGATCCTATGTATAGGGTTGCTTGCTTTTATAACTCCAGGGATA
Organism: Thermosulfurimonas dismutans; assembly: GCF_001652585.1. Taxonomy (GTDB): domain Bacteria; phylum Desulfobacterota; class Thermodesulfobacteria; order Thermodesulfobacteriales; family Thermodesulfobacteriaceae; genus Thermosulfurimonas; species Thermosulfurimonas dismutans. Next base: position 7,040 of record NZ_LWLG01000021.1, on the reverse strand, counting down.
TCATTTTCCTTATGTGTTCCGGATGGCGACGTTGCCCCGCTGGGTAATCGTGACGGGAGGATAAATATTGGTGACGCTCTGGTAGTCCTTCGATTTGCTCTTGCCCTGGAAACTCCCACTATAGAAGATAAATGTCACGCTGACGTGGCTCCTCTCAGCCCGGATGGTACGCCGCAACCTGATGGCCAAATTACTATTGGTGATGCTTTAGTAGTGTTGCGGAAGGCCTTGGCGCTTATTGATTGGCAGGTTAGTCCTCCGCCTGAAGGAAGAGCTTCGATTCGAGTCACTCCAGAAGGTCTTTCTGGAATTTATCTGGTGGAGGTGTTGGTAGATCTCAACGGGGATGGAGATTATATGAACGATGGGGTGGTATACTGGGGGTCCGCAAACGGTTCGGAATCCATTTCGTTTGCCATTTTAGTAAACGAGAACAGCACGACCCGCGCTTTGGTAAGGGTAGAAAGCAAAGGGTTTGCTCCCTGGGAGAAGGTGATTGATTTTAAAAATGGTATCTCGGTCAATCTTTCTCCGAAGCTCAAGCCGGTCTCTAAGATTCGTGTCACGTCCTCTCAGATCCAGCTTACCAGGGCTGCGGGAGGAAGGGTGTTTTTCGGGCTTACGAAGGACGGCAAAGCTTTTGCGGGAGCTGGCACAAGGGCTACTCAGGATATGAGTAACGTGGCTTTTCAGGTAGCTCTGGGAGCGAATATTCCATTAAACGGGACCATTATTGCTGAGCTCGGTTACTTCAATGGTAATCAGACAGAAGCTTTTCCGGGTGATTTTGTGGGGCAGGGGTATCCGTCGGGAAGGTCCGGTTCTGAAGAACAGCGTCTTCAATCGGTAGCTTTTGCATATATTTCATTGGAAGACGAAAGTGGTAACATTCTTAATCTTCCCTCGGTAAACGCTACCCGTCAGGCGGGAACCTGTAACGGATATGAATACGTTCTTCAGGTACCCCCGGATCAAATCGGTGTGCTCCGGGATGATCAGCCTGGGCTTTCAGGATATCAGGTTCCGGTATGGGCGTATATAGATGGACGTTGGCGTTATCTCGGAGAGGGTGATCTTTATTATGCCAATGGTACCGCGGTAGAGGATAATGCTGTCCTTGATCCGGTGCATTCTTATCATGTGAAATTCTGTTCTTCTAGTTTTTATTCCTGGTGCAATCTGGACTATGTAATTTTTGCTCAGCCGCGCACAGTTTGCATTTGGATGAAAGATCCCGGGGGTAAGCCAGTTAGCGGAGTAGAAATTGAGGTTCAGGGACGTAATGAACGCGAGGGTTATTCTGATCGGGGCTATACCGATCTCAATGGTATAGCCAGGGTAGTGGTGTTGACACCTCTGGAGGCCAATACTCCGAATTACGTGAATGCCAATTATGCCTTTTTTTATGGCTACTGGGGATCTTCTGGTTTTGGGAGGTCTGCCATATCTGCTAATGTTACTGTTTCCGGTACTACGGGATGTGATTTTGAACTGCGGGTAACTTATCCACGCCAAATTCTAGATGCCCGTATAAGGGTAGAAGTTCAAGACGAAAACGGAAATCCTATGGAGGGAGAACTGGTAGAGATTATGGGATACGGTTCTGACGGTTCCTACTTCTGGAATACTGGTTTCACCAATGCTACGGGAGAAGTGGTGCTCGAGGCCAGAAGTAACGTCCTTTATGACGTCATGACCTCTCTGGGGAGCACTTTATCTCAGGCAGTCAGAGTGGACGGGACAAAGAATTATCAGGAGGATTATGATAACGGTTCTGAGGCCGGGGTAATGCTAACCTATGTAAATAATCCTCCTATGGTGTCGGTGTGGCCTTCTGCTTACAGTGTTCGCGAAGGGAACACGGTGAGCTTCTGGGTCTCGGCCTGGGATCCAGAGGGTGAGTCTTTGAGCCTTGCAGAGGCTGTGATCAACGGTTCCCCTGTTAACGGGACGGTGAACCAGTGTGGTCCTGGGTACTGTGAATGGCTGTTCCAGGGGGTGGCTTCGGGAACCAACCTTACTTTCAGGGCTACGGTGAGGGACGCCGCGGGGAAGAGCGCAAGTGCTGAAACTACAGTAATGGTTTTTGTAGATAATCGTCCTCCTCAGATTTATTCCGTGTTGGGTCCCACTTTGGTAACCGCCGGTTCTTCTGCAAGTTATACGGCCTATGTCTGGGATCCGGACGGCGATCTACTTTCATATCGCTGGTATCTCAAGAACGATCCCGATGGGACTTATCAGGCGATAGGGCAAGGAACCACTATGACTCACACCTTCCAGACTGCTGGAATTTACTACATGAAACTTGAAGTGGATGACGGGCAGGGACACGTGATTTCTCGTGAATGGACGGTGACGGCAAGTTCTCAAGGAATAACTGACAGAATCATCATTCGCACTGGCCTTGAAGGCCTTTATGTCACCCGTCACGATCCGAAGACCCTGGCCCCAGTGGAGGTCCGCCAGACCGACGCAAGCGGGGTGGTCACCTTCGCGGGCGTAACCTCCCCGGTGCCCATCTCCGTGGCTTTGACCCCGGATCTGGTGGTCTCGCCGGATATGCTTTTTGCACGCGCGGCTGAAAGAGTTGCGTATCTCACTAACGCTGGGCTCTGTAAATCTACCTGCGAGGAAGCCCTGAATGGGACTCTCCCCGTGGCCTGCATCCAGGCCATAATCGAACAATTTTATCCTGGCTCCAATTGCACTGCAGCTTCTGGAGATATTAATCAGGATGGCTACCTGGACAAGACCGAGCTTTACAACCTCAAACTGGCTTGCGCCGATGCGAACGGTGACGGAAAACTCCAGCTCAAGGAATCGAGAAAGAATGTGAAGGTGGATGTCCAGATGGTTCTTACCGTGCCGCCCGGAGATTACGACCTCACCACTGTGGAGTTCTTCAGTCACGGTTATGCTGATGCGACGCCGGATACGGGGATCTATTGCGGGTGGTGGGCAACTGGTTTTACGCCTTCGACTTCGCTGAAGACCGTAACCTGGCAGGTTAAGAATGTATCTTCAGGAATGACGGGTTTGCAGGTAGTTAGCGGGGAGACAATAGATTATTGGTGGAATAATGGTACAAATACGATGGCTAATGGAATACTCGATCTTTATGAATGGGATCTCCAAAACGACGGAAACTATACATTACTCTTCTACGATAATAACTATAATTATCTCTGGCTATTGGATCAGTCGAGCGATAATGTGACTGTGGATTATAATTCCTTTCAGCCTCCCAAGCAGGTTAGCTTAATCAACTCTACAAGCGGTAGTTGGGTGATGTTTTGGACAGTTTATAAAGGCGTAAATTGGCATCTTCCAACTTATGATATTGGGAACGGTACTCTGTTTACAGTGGACATACCCTTTGGAACTCCCATTAAAGTAACTTTGTTCTCGGGGGAAAACTTTTCGAGCAATCCAGTTTTGGAGGAACGGAATTACTACGCCGATCTGTCCTTCAATGCCATGCCGAGCACGCTTGACTTTAATCGACAGATGCTCAATGTAGATCTCACCTCCTCCGGCTGGGGCAGCTTCTCATTCTCGGGACCCGGGCTCTCCGAGGTGAATGAGATGAATTATGTTTGGGAGAGAGAAATTAGGATCTTTGATCCCGTGACCCGTAGCGTTACGGAATATGATGTGGACATTGATGTGTCCGGTTATGGTGTGCCTTCTTCTGGAAGCTGGAGTCCTGATTGGTCGCAAATACTGCCGCAGCCGGTTTATTCTTATGTCTCTCAGGTGAATCAGATGTACAATCAGTATCAGAACACTTCGGGTACTTCTGGGCACTCTTATGAAACCCTGATGCTCAACGCTTATCCCGATGTGACCGATCTTCAGGACTGGGTGCAGTCCGCTCTTCAGGGGACCCTTTGGACGCTTGATAAGAAGGGTATAAGTTATAGCAGGGATTTGTGGTGGGACAATACTCGATCGCGGCGTTCGTCTCTCTCTAGAAGACAGATTCTCAAACCCTGGCAGCGTGAAGGCTGGTTCAAACCGCTGAGATAAAACTTGAATGTTTGGAGAAAGTCCAAGAGGAGGGGGAGAAATCCCCCTCCTCAATTTGATGATGTCTCCCAAATTTCTTGAAAAAATTGTCTTGCTTGGATTTTAAGAATAAAGCTTCACAAGGCAAAATGCGTGGTTATCTGAAAATTTTTTTCGTGTTCTTTTTAATTTGTCTGCTATCCGCCTGCGGAGGAGGCGGAGGGGGTGGGGATCCTTCCTGGGTAAGGGTTGAGATAAGATCTTTTAGTTTTAGCTCCAGTTTCTCTGGAACCCTTGTCAGGTTTTCCGGTTCGAGGGCCTCGACCTCGGACAACCTTACCATTCACTGGGAGGTCTCCACGGATCCACCGGGCTTTTCTTATCACATGCAGATTTACCTTGTCCCTTTTTATGCTTCGCTTAACGGCACCGAGTTTCCTTCCGACTCTGTCCTCCTTTCCGAAGTAACCACTTCGCAGGGAAATTACACTCTTGAGATCACCCCTGATGATACAGCTTACCAACAATTAAAGGAAGCCCTTGGCGGGGCCTACTACCTGGTCCTAAGGGCCTCTCCCTCCGGAGTCGGAGAAGGAGATCTGGCCACTTCCCTTGACAACGACACCTTCACTGGCACCTCTCCTTATCTAAAACTTAAATCCCGCTGGACAGTCATGGTCTACATGGGTGGAGATAATAGTCTGGGAACCTATGTGGATAGCGATCTTTCCGAGATGGCCTCCGTAGGCTCCAGTCCGGAAGTGAACGTGGTGGCTCAGGCCGACACTTATTACGGACCGGCCAAACGCTATTTTGTGGAATCCGGCGAAGCAGTGGAGCTTGAAGATCTCGGAGAAGTAGATATGAGCCGGGTGGACACCTTGGTAAACTTTGCCCGCTGGGTTTTTGAACATTTTCCCGCTGATCATTATCTCCTCGTTCTCTGGAATCACGGAGGGGGCTTCAAAGCTCGCGGTTATTCCGTTACCCGGAATCTCCTCTGGGACGACAATCCCGACTACGATTCCTCTATGAGCCTTCCCCGGCTTGCGGATGCCCTTTCGCAAATCAGGGATTTCCTCGGTCGTCCTATAGATCTCGTGGGAATGGACGCCTGCCTCATGGCCATGGCCGAGGTGGCTTACGAGATCCGAGGGTTGGCCAGCTACATGGTAGGTTCAGAGAACTTCGAGTGGGTGGTGGGCTGGCCCTACGATCATATCCTCCAGGCGCTATCTGAAAACGCCACCATGGGATCTTCGGAGCTTGCGCGCGTAATCGTGGGTCGTTTTATTAATTATTATTTAAATTATTCCTCCAGTAGCTTGGCCACTCAATCCGCTATAGATCTTTCACTAATGGATATCATAGCCAACGCCACCGACGTTCTGGCCCGTGAGCTTTTAAGCGTTTTTTCCTCAAACGCTACCCTGTTTGACCATTTTCGTAACCAGATCCTCGCGCAGGTCCAGTACTTCGACGATAACAACGATACTTTTATAGATCGCACTATTGATAACTATGTGGACCTTTATCACCTGGCTCAGCTCCTGGCGAACGATCCGGGCTTTCCCTCTTCTGTAAGAGACGCGGCTTCTCAACTTATGTCCATTCTGGACTCTGCGATAATTGCCAATGCAAACACCGGAGACGGGGTGAAGGATGCCCATGGTCTTAGCATCTGGCTCCCTCATGCCCCGGACTATACTTCCTATATTTCACTTTATCGGGCTCTTGCCTGGAGCAACGCCACCGCCTGGGATGATCTCCTGGATACGATCTCCCCGAATCTCTAATCCAACTTTGACACCCACCGTGGTAGAATCCGCTTGTATCAACGGTTTCAGGACATACAGAATTGGACCCCGAAATTTGGACAGCGTGGTAAGGTGAAAAAATTAGACAAAGGAGGGGTCCAATGTCCAGGAAAAAGCCTAAGAGGTATTCTCCGGAATTCAAGGCCGTGGTGGAACGCGATTTTTTAGCCGGAATCTACAGGAAGAGTTGAGACAGGAGGAGAAGAAAAGAGCAATTTCGAAAGCAGAAGGAGCCTTACTATGGGAGCCGACGGATGGCGGAGGCTTTGAGGCAAGAAGGGTACAGGGTGAACCGCAAGAGGGTGCAGCGCTTGATGCGGCTTATGGGGCTCAAGGTATTTCATCCCAGGCCCAAAAGGACCAGCCAAAAAGCAAAGGATCACCGGATTTACCCTTACTTGCTGAGGGATCGGAAAGTAGAGAGGCCCAATGAGGTATGGTGTTCGGACATCACGTACATTCCCGTAAGAGGAGGCTATTTCTATCTGGTGGTAGTGCTAGACTGGTACAGTCGGAAGGTACTTTCGTGGGGGCTATCGAACACGATGGAGGCTGGATTTTGTCGGAAGGTGCTGGAGGAGGCGTTGGAGGGGTATGGGAAGCCGGAGATATTCAACACGGATCAAGGGAGTCAATACACGAGTGGAGAGTTTCTGGAAGTTTTAGAGGAGGCAGGGGTCGCCATTTCCATGGACGGTCGAGGGCGAAGGCAAGACAACCGGATAGTGGAGCGTTTTTGGAGGTCGCTGAAATACGAGTGCGTATATCTGCTGGAATTTGAGGGCGGGAAAGAAGCTCGGGAGGCGATAGGGCGCTGGATCGAGAGGTACAATCGGGAGAGGCCGCATTTTGGGTTAGGTGGGAGGACTCCAGATGAGGTCTATTTTGGAGGAAATTTGCCAGAGGTTTAGGAGAGACTAGCGGCATGAGGCATCACCTCAATTTGTGGGGGGACTGTCCACCCTTCTGTGTAAATCCCATTATAGCCTATCCTCAAATAAAATTGAGAGCTGGGCGTAAATTGAAGGCCAATCCTTAATAGGGCGGCGCCATTTCCTCTCAAGCTCCATGGCCGCCATGTATAGACACTTAAGCAGAGACTCCTCTGTCGGAAAAACCCTCCTGCCCGCTGTTGCCTTCCGAAATTTGCTGTTTACGCTCTCTATGATGTTCGTGGTATACATTACCCGCCTTATTTCAACCGGATACCTC
>NZ_LWLG01000020.1 GCF_001652585.1 Thermosulfurimonas dismutans | reverse complement strand
GGAACCATGGACAAGGCCTCGTCCACTATCCCGGAAAACGATGGCACCTCGGAGTCCGGATTCTTGCCCGAACCCATCTCCAGAAGCACGTAGGCCCGATCCCTCTCCGAAAACTCCGTAGAAAGCTCAAGATCCACCGCCGCGGCCGCATAGGTCTTGTCTTCATCTCGCATGACTATGTCCGACTGCCCTTGAGGCTCTCTTCCGGCATGCGCATGGATGTTGGCCAGGTGCTTGTCCACCCCCACGAGGCCCTGCACCAGACCCGCAGCCGTAAGACCAACCTCAATCCGGTCGTACCACTTATCTCCGGTTTCGGAGGTTTCCACTTCTACGGCCGGCCGCTCCACCCTTTCGTATTCCGCAAGACGCCTCTCAAGCTCGGATACCCTCTGCGAAAGCCTCCGGTTCTCCTCTATCACCTGCCGCAACATCCGTTTCAACTCCTCCACCTCCGGATCGGCGGCCAGGACCCTACCACCCAAAAACAAAAACAGGATTCCCAATACCAAACAACAGACTTTCCTCATGACTTCCCCCCTGTCCTTACACCTTTTTGCGTGTTACTTTTATAAATTTAGTAATACTTAGTCAAGGGCCTTTCCGCCCACTAAAAGGAGAGTAAAGTAGGGTGGGGTTGAACCGGAAATTTTTGTAGCATCTTCGTAAATTATCTCCTCCGGGAAACCGCACCAAGAAATGGCTCGGGCGTCTTTGAGCCTTTCGGTTTGTCTCAAGATTTCTATGATCTCTGGAGCCCGGCGGTACACCTTATAAAGCGCAAAACTTGTCTTTTCCCCGGCAAACTTCTTTAAGACCTCCTCGGCGGCTAGCCCACTAGCCAACACAAAAGCCTCCTCACCCTCGGTGAGGATCAGGTTAAACCTAGCTGCAGCCGCCTGGGCCGCCGTAATCCCGGGAATCATCCTTATCTCCACCTTCGGGTAAAGCCGTCTTACCCATCGAGCTAAATACCCGAAGGTGGAATAAAGGGCCGGGTCTCCCATAGTAAGGAACACCACCTTGGAAAAGACCCGCAGCTTTTCCACCACCTTCCGGGCGTTCTCCTCCCAAGCCTGCTCTAGCTTCTCCCGATCACGGGTCATGGGGAAAGGAAGATGCTCAATCGGTCTTTCCGGGGGAATATATTCAGCCGCCACCCGCAGGGCCAGCGAATATTCATTTTTGGTAGATGCGGACACGAAAACAAAGTCCGCCTCCCGGAGAACCCTTACAGCCTTCAAGGTCAAAAGTTCGGGGTCTCCCGGTCCAACCCCTACCCCACAAAGAACTGGTCTTTTCAAAAAACCTCCTCCTTAATACTGATCCAAAATATCAAGGGCTCGTTTTATCTGTTTCACGAAAAACTCATCTATTTCAGGATAAAGCCCCAGTCCTTTGTAATAAACTTTTCCATTCACCTCGGCAGTCACACAATCGGCCTCTTTACCGCCTTCCTCCACGATTTCCCGCCAGCTCTTTTCTCCGTCTTCCAGGTCCTTGCCCATGATGTCGTTCATGATGTGATCTCCGGCTACGAACATAAAAGGCACAAAACGCACCTTCTTGGCTGGATACTTGAGAGCCTCCTTTAGGGGCACTTCGGCATCCGGCACTCCTTCCACCGTACCCACCAGCACGTTAGAGTAATGTTTACGCACCAACCAATCCAGCCCAAGGTAGGTAATGTTAGCCCCGTTGATAGTCACGTCCGTCCCATGAGCCACCAAGATATTTATTCCCTCTTCCGGAGGGAGAAATTCCTTGGAAACCACCTCCAGCACCTCTTTGACATACTCCCAGCGGAAAAGGAGAGGCTCGCCTACAACTATCCTTAGATCTGGAAACCGCTCACAGATCTCGACCACGTTTTTATATTCCAGTCCGGGAAAAATGTGGAGGGGTTGCACCACTACCTTGCGGTAACCCTCCGCGTAAAGAGTAGCTAGAACCTCGTGGAGACTGTGGAGCCTCTTGTTCAAACCCTTCTTGGTAAAAATACGGTTCATCTTTTCCCGGATGACCTCCGAAGTGAAGGCCCAGCGAACATCATAATCCGGAAACTCCTCCCGGACCCGTTTTTCAAAAAAATCAAAGGTCACCTGGGCCTTAGTAGAAGTCCCAAAGGCACATAGGACGATGGCCGGTTTTTCTTTCAACTTTTGGTGTCGGATTTGAGTATAGGCAATGGCTCCGGCCCTTGCCGTAGTAGAAAAAAACATAGCCAAAAACATCCCAAACAGCAGACCCATAAACACTTTTAGCATGATCACACCCCCCTTTTAAAATTTCTTTGGGGGCTTAGCGAGGAAAGAGACCGTTTCTTGTACGGTCGGGTCGGGATCCTCGCCGCCCCACCGCCTTTGCGCCTCGGGCCGGTCTCCCGGCTTCCGGATCATCCTACTCGCCGCGCCTTCCCAGCGAGCGCCACGCGCTTCGCCAGTGGCCTGTCGCCCCGAAGGCTTGCCCTTCGGCGGCCCACCCGGGAACCCTTCGGGCCTTAACCCTCGAGCGCCCGGGCGAAGAGGGCTTACTCAAGCCCTCCCAGCGGCTTTCGTCCCCGGTCACGGTTGCGGGCCAGCGCCGGATTCTCACCGGCTTCCCGTTTACCCCCGCCCCCAACAAAAGGGGCCGGGGCACCCGAGGCTATAGCAAGCCTTAGCAAGTTTCATTATAGCTGTCAACCCAGGCTTTTTAAGACAAGTAGGTCCTGGCACTCAAACTAAGGATTGGCAAGAGCAGCAAAAAAAATTAAAAATAGGTTTAATGTCAAAGACCACACATCGAATAGCTGGTCTTATCCTCCTGGGAATGGGGCTTTTCCTGGCCGTATCCCTCCTTTACCATCATCCTCAGGATCCTGGCTGGGGAAGGATTGGCACAGAAAAGCCCCAAAACATTGCCGGTCTTTTAGGAGCCTATCTTTCTTCTCTGCTCTTCCTCCTTTGTGGTCTATCAGGTTTTCTAATTCCGGTGGCCCTTTTCAGGTTTTCTTGGAACTTCTTCAAGGGAACTCGTCCTTCAAAGAAAGAGATCCTAGCCTGGCTGGGCCTCATTCTCTCCCTTTCTCTCATCCTAGGTTTTATCCCCGAACCTCCCTATCTTTTTAACCGCTATCCCTTGCACGGAGGCCTCATCGGCTTTTTAGGACAGGCCCTGACACCTTATATCGGTCCACCGGGAGTCATAATTCTGATAACGATCCTCCTCATCCTGACCTTTTTCCTTTTTGCCGAAACCCTGAATCCAGGGGCCTTGAGAATCAGATTCCCCAAAAGGAAAACCTCTACTCCCAAGGTAGAACCTCTCAAAACCGTTCCCGAAGTTAGCGATCCAGAGCCCCAAGAAACCACAAACATTGAAATTTCTTTACCTGCCAAACCGGAACCGGGAAAATTTACGCCTCCGCCTTTAAACCTTCTCGAGACCCCCCCGGCCACCCAAAAAGGCCCTTCAAAGGAAACTCTTATTGCCCTATCTCAGACCCTTCAAGAAAAACTCGAAGAGTTCGGGGTTAAAGGGGAAGTGGTCTCGGTAAATCCTGGACCGGTCATTACGGTTTACGAATTCAAGCCTGCTCCGGGAGTCAAAATAAACCGCATCGCGGCCCTAGCGGACGACCTAGCGCTAGGGCTAGCGGCTGAAAGCGTACGCATCGTGGCCCCTATTCCCGGAAAGGATGTAGTGGGTATTGAAGTCTCCAATCCCGAGCGAGAAATGGTATTTCTACGGGAAATCATTGCAAGCGAAGCCTTCCGAAGGGCACGCTCTCCGCTTACCCTTGCCCTAGGAAAGGATATTTCCGGTCAGCCGGTGGTCACAGATTTGGCCCGTATGCCCCATCTCCTCATCGCCGGAGCTACTGGCACTGGAAAGAGTGTCTTTCTGCATTCGGTAATCTTGAGTCTCATCTACAAATCTACTCCTGGAGAAGTACGGCTCCTTCTCATAGATCCGAAACGCATAGAACTTTCTGTCTATGAAGGTATCCCCTATCTTTTACATCCTGTCGTACTCGAACCCCGTATGGCTACCAAGGCCTTGCGGTGGGCAGTCTCCGAGATGGAACGCCGCTATCAACTGCTCGAAGAAAATCGAGCCCGCAATCTAGATTTTTATAATCAGGAAGCCGAGGAAAAGCTTCCCTATCTCGTGATCATCATCGACGAGCTGGCGGACCTCATGGTGGTGGCTTCTAAGGAGGTGGAGACGTTACTCACACGTCTAGCCCAAATGGCGAGGGCCTCGGGCATCCACTTGTTGCTCGCTACCCAGCGGCCCTCGGTGGATGTGATCACCGGACTCATCAAAGCCAACTTTCCAGCCCGCATCTCCTTCCAGGTCTCCTCCCGCACGGACTCTCGCACCATTTTAGACACGCAGGGCGCCGAAAGACTGTTGGGCGCCGGTGATATGCTCTTCCTGCCCCCCGGGGCCTCCAAGCTTCAACGTATCCACGGCCCTTACGTTTCCGAAAAGGAAGTACTCCGGGTCATAGAGTTTCTGAAGGCCCAGGGAGAACCCGAGTACCTGGCTGATTTCGAGGCCTTTGAGGAAGATGACGAAGAGCCTTTAGGCCCTACAGAAAATGATCAAGAGGATGAGCTCTATCGGGAGGCGGTAAAGATTGCCATGCAACAGGGGAAGATCTCGGTTTCCATGTTGCAGAGGAGGCTCCGCATAGGGTATAACCGAGCGGCAAGATTGGTCGAAAGAATGGAGGAGGAGGGAATCGTTGGTCCGAGTGATGGTGTGCGTCCTCGTCCTGTGTTGGTGGGCCGTAAGTAGCCTTGCGGAGGAACCCTCTCCAGAGACGGTCCTGACCAGGGTAGAAGCCTTCTATCAGGAACTCAAAAGTTTTTATGCCGAGTTCAATCAAGAGGTTTACTGGCGAAGGGGTTACGAAGTCCAGGCCTCCGGTGGGCGTATCTGGTTCAAGAGGCCAAACCGTCTACGGTGGGAATACCGCTATCCGGAGCGCATGCTCATCGTCTCCGACGGCCAAAAGGTGTACTTTTATTCTGAAGAGGACCGTCAAGTTATAATTCTATCTCCGGAAAAGGCCTTCTCCAGACTGGTACTTGGTTTCATGACCGGACGACACCGTCTAGACCGGGACTTTGTTTTGCTATCCGGCAAGCTCGAAACAAACGGAGAAGGCTATTTCTTGGAGCTAAAACCACGCGAAGAAAAAGGACAGGTATCAAGGATTCGACTTAAAGTCCTCCCTAAAACCGGAGAGGTCAAAGAAATCTGGTACTGGGATTTTCTTGGCAACCTTACGCATCTTACCTTTGAAAAAGCCCAATTCAATCTTAAAATTGAGGATAAAAAATTTTCTTTTACACCTCCCAAAGAGGCTGAAATCATAAAGGAGGATGGATAGATGACCAAGGAGAAACTTCAGCAGGAGATCCGGAAACTGGCTAAGGACCGCAAGGCCTTGATCCTGGCGCACAACTATCAACCTCCGGAGATCCAAGAAGTGGCAGATTTAGTGGGCGATTCTTTGGAGTTGAGCCTTCAAGCTGCCCAGACCGATGCTAAGGTTTTGGTCTTCTGCGGGGTGGTGTTCATGGCTGAGACCGCAGCCATCGTTTCTCCCGAAAAAATCGTTCTTCTTCCCAACCCCCAGGCCGGCTGTGCCATGGCCGACATGATCACCCCGGAGGATGTGAAGGCCTTGCGCGAAAAATATCCCGGAGCCCCGGTGGTTACCTACGTCAACTCTTACGCAGATGTCAAGGCCGAAAGTGATATCTGCTGCACTTCGGCCAACGTGGTGCGGGTGGTCGCGAGCCTTCCAGAAAAGGAGGTCATCTGCCTTCCGGACAAAAATCTGGCCCGTTACGCTCAGCGACACTTCCCGGACAAAAAAATCATCTATCATGAGGGCTTCTGTCCCTTTCACGATGTCCTTACCCCGGAGGACGTGCAGCGCGCCCGAGAAGCCCATCCCGAAGCCCTCTTCGTGGCCCATCCCGAGTGCCGGCCAGAGGTCATCGACCTAGCAGACCACGTGGCCTCCACTAGCGGTATGCTCCGCTTCTGCCGGGAATCGGATCACAAGGAGTTCATCATCGGTACGGAAGTAGGGCTCCTCTATCCCCTTCAGAAGCAGAATCCAGACAAAAAGTTCTACCCGGCCTCAGAAAAGATGCTTTGCGAGGCCATGAAGATCACTACGTTAGAGTTGGTCTATAAGGCCCTTGAGAGTTTAGAGCCCAGGGTCACGGTACCAGAGGACATCCGTAGCCGGGCCTTACGGGCCGTAAAACGGATGTTAGAGGTACCAAGGAGCTAAAAAATCAACTAAAGGAGGAGTTCCTTGAGTAGGGTCACCCGCATAGAAGTAGCTTTTAAGCCGGAGTTGAGAGACGCCCGTGGAGAAAAAGTAGCCCGAAGGATGAGAGAATTCCTCGGGCTTCAGGTGGAAGCCGTACGCACCGTAAGGGTCTATCTGGTGGAAGGAGACTTCCCGCAGGATCTCCTTGAAAGATACGCCTACGAGACCTTGTGCGATCCGGTGATCCAGCGCGCAAGCGTAAATCGGCCTCTGGCGGCTGAACTCAACTTTCCTTTCGACTGGGTAATAGAAGTGGGCTTCAGGCCCGGGGTCACAGATAACGAAGGTCGGGTGGCCGCCGAGGCCCTGGCCCTTCTCATTGAAAGAACGCTCGATCCTCAAACCGAGGGCGTCTATTCGGCTATGCAATACCTGCTGAAAGGTAAAATATCCCGAGAAGAAGCTGAAAAGACCGCCCGGGAATTGCTAGCCAACGAACTTATAGAACGGTGGTGGATCCTCTCTCGGGAGGAATACGAAAAAGGCGGACTTAGCTATCCAGCCCCCAGGGTCACCGAGTTTTCAGACCCCACGGTGGAGACCTGGGATCTTAAGGTTCTTTCCGATGATGAGCTCATGCGTCTCTCCCGCGAGAGGTTACTGGCTTTATCCCTTTCCGAGATGCAAACTATCCGGGACTTCTTCTCTAACCCCGATTTCATTGCCGAAAGAAAAAAGTATGGTCTCGGGCCGGAAATTACAGATGTAGAACTAGAGTCCCTGGCCCAGACCTGGTCAGAACACTGCAAGCACAAGATCTTCAACGCCCGCATCCATTACCGGGATCTTGAGACCGGGGAAGAGTTCACCGTGGACAGCATCTTCAAGACCTACATCCGGGGTTCTACGGAAAAGATCCGAGAAAAACTTGGCCCCCGGGATTTCTGTCTTTCGGTCTTTGTGGACAACGCCGGAGTTATCAAACTCAACGACCACTTAGCCTTGGCCTTCAAGGTGGAAACCCACAACAGTCCTTCGGCTCTGGATCCCTACGGCGGAGCGTTAACCGGCATCGTAGGGGTAAATCGGGACCCATTCGGGACTGGCAAGGGGGCCCTTCTCGTATTTAACACGGATATCTTCTGCTTTGCCCCCCCGAACTGGGACAAACCCCTTCCCCCAAGGCTACTTCACCCCCGCCGTATATTTGAGGGCGTTAGGGAGGGGGTGGAACACGGAGGGAACCAGAGCGGTATCCCCACCGTGAACGGCTCCATCGTCTTTGATCCCCGCTATCTCGGAAAACCCCTAGTTTTTTGCGGAACCGGCGGGATTTTACCTCTTGAGGTCTGTGGAGAGCCCTCTTGGAAGAAAGGAGCCCGGCCGGGAGACCTGGTGGTCATGGTGGGCGGAAGGATCGGCAAAGACGGTATCCACGGGGCCACCTTCTCCTCCGAGGCCCTGCACGAGGGTAGCCCTGCCACTGCGGTCCAGATTGGAGATCCCATTACCCAGAAGAAGATGACGGATTTTCTGCTTAAGGCCCGGGACGAGTGCCTTTACACTTCTATCACGGACAATGGCGCCGGAGGCCTCTCCTCCTCGGTGGGCGAGATGGCCCGGGAGGCCGGAGGGGCAGAGCTGGATCTGGAGAAACCGCCCCTCAAGTACCCTGGACTCCGCCCCTGGGAGATTCTCCTTTCCGAAAGCCAAGAGCGCATGACCGTGGCCGTACCGCCAGAAAAGATAGACCGTTTTCTGGAGTTGGCCCGCAAGATGGACGTGGAGGCCACGGTCGTCGGGCGTTTTACGGATTCAGGCTACTTCCACCTGAAGTATCAGGGAAAGACCGTGGGGCTGCTTCCCCTCAAGTTCCTACACGAGGGCGTTCCCCAGATGGAGCTTCAGGCCGAATGGCAGCCGCCCAGGCATACCGAACCGGATCTCCCGGAACCGGAAGATCTGGGAGCAGTCTTGAAAGAGATGCTCTCGCGGCTAAACGTTTGTTCCAAGGAATACGTAGTCCGGCAGTATGACCACGAGGTCCAAGGCGGAAGCGTGGTCAAACCCTTGACCGGAGTCCAAGACGACGGTCCAAGCGACGCTGCCGTACTGAGGCCGGATCTTTCTCGCCAGGATGGCATTGCAGTGGCCCACGGGATCTGTCCCAAGTTTTCGGACATAGACACCTACTGGATGGCAGCCAACGCCATAGACGAGGCCATTCGGAATGCGGTCTGCGTGGGCGGAGACATCGAGCACATGGCGGGACTAGATAACTTCTGTTGGTGCGATCCTATTGAAAGCGAAAAGACTCCAGATGGTCGCTACAAACTGGCCCAACTCGTGCGGGCCACCAAAGCTGTTCATGACTTCACCGTAGCCTATGGTGTACCCTGTATCTCTGGAAAGGACTCTATGAAAAACGACTATCTCATGGCTCTGGGTCTAGATCCCAAAGGAGACAACCCCTACGGGGTAGGCGTAATCTTGCCGGATGGAAGCCTCAAGATCTCTGTGCCGCCGACTCTCCTTTTTTCGATAGTAGCTCGGGTTCCGGACGTCACCCGGGCGCAAACCATGGACGTCAAACACGCCGGAGATCTCCTCTACATTCTGGGAATGACCCGAGACGAACTAGGAGGCTCTGAATATTACGCCAGTAGGGGTTTTGTGGGAAGCTCGGTGCCCCGAGTGAACGCCGAGGAGGCCCGAGAACGTTATCTCCGTCTGCGGGAAGCCATTTACTACGGCCTGGTGGCCTCGGCCCACGACGCCTCCGACGGAGGACTGGCGGTGGCTCTTGCCGAGAAGGCCTTCTCCGGTGGCCTGGGTCTTTTTGTGGATCTTTCGGCCGTGCCTTATGAAGGTTCAGGTAGGCCGGATTTCATCCTGTTTTCGGAGTCCGCGAGCCGAATCCTGGTAACCGTTCCGCGGGAAAAACAACGAGACTTCGAAAAACTCATGGAAGGCACCACCTACGCCCAGATCGGAGAAGTGATCGCAGAGCCGGTTCTCATCGTGCGAGACGGCCTGGGCCGCGACCTCATTCGGGAATCTCTTTCCGAGCTCAAAGCCGCCTGGCAGACCCCTCTTAGGGAAGTTTAAACATTAGGCGCAGATGTAAACCCCCTCCTAACCTCCCCCTACAAGGGGGAGGAACACCCCCCTTAGCTCGGAAGACAAGGACAGATAAAAACAAAAAGGGGCGGGTTGGCCCCGCCCCGGAAGGTCGAAACCTCAGACGATCTTAGAAATAGATCTCAAAGGAGGCATAGAGGTTGTACATGTGGTCGAGAGGGACAAAAAGCTGCATATTGGCAGGCATCCCAGCAACATCATCAAGTTCATTGATCTCATGGGGTTCTCCCAGCCAGTTTCCGCTTCCGCTATAGTTGAACCAGAAGTACTGGAAGCCAAGACGCAGGAAGACCTTGGCATACTTGTTAAGGGCCTCACCAGTAGGCAGATCCTGGACCCAGTAGACCTCGGCTACGTGCCCACGGGTAGCAAGCTTGTTGATGTAGATATCATCGGTGGCCACCAAAAAGGGCATCCACCATTTAGAGCCGTAGTTATACTCCAGACCGAGCTTGGCACCGGGGATCCAGGGAAGAGGAATCCGAGCACCGACATAGACCGCCCAACCGGTGTGAGTATCCATGTCAACCTGATTAGGATTCAAATAAAATCCCCCCAGGAGGGAATAATACATTTTTTGTACACCGAACCCCAACCCGCTCATATCTACTGGCATTTCACCTATCTCATCGGGATCAGCAATAGACAGCCCTAAAGAGAGGAAGTAATCCACACCTTCAAGGCCTATATAAGGAATGTCAACTTTGTGCAACCAAGTAAGGCCGATCTCATAAAGATCTCCTAAGTTGCTTTGGGCCGTCTTATACATGGGGCCAAGATCGTTGAAAAAGAAAGTTCCTTCCGGAAAGTCCATTATGCCTTCAGCCTTAAAAGCCTGGAAAAATAGGTGCATATCCCGATCGGGATCGTCTATCACGTCCCAGGCAAAACCGTAAAAATCGACATCATCTTTCGCTCTATCAGCATAAGTCTTAAAGCCGGACTCAAAACCCTTACCGTAACAGAACCGAATACGCCCGGGGAACGGCCACCGATACTGATACCCGATCGTAGCTCCGTCGAAAGGCACGTCGATGTTAATTCCCTGCGGAGTAGCCTCTCGTTTGTCCAGACCTTCACGAAGGTGCTGAGGCACCCCATGGGTGGTAGGCCGACGACCGAAAGAAATCCAGACAGGATAACCACCTACATTTACCCAGTTAAAGTAAGCCCGATCTACGTAAAGACGGCTGTCCGAAGGACGGACCCCAAAGGTAAAATTGTTATCCATACCAGGGAAAATCTCGGGAGACACATAGTCATCGGAGTTCCCCCAGATCTTGTAATACGCCAGGCGCACCTTAACTACCGTATTTTCAGTAGGACGCACCTTGAAATTTATACGCATCCGGTTGGTCCAGATGGTATCGTTTTCCTTGTGTCCCTTCTCATTCCGTACACCACCAAACACAGGAATCATCTTGTTCTCAGTAGGATCATACTTAAATCCCGAAAAGTATCCCAGATAACTGTCAGGCACGTAGGCCCGAGTAGAATCGACGCGGGTACGAATGTCACCCCAGATCTGGAACTTACCCATATTGTCCTTGAAATTCTCCACCAGGTCGCTCATCTCGTCCACGGTGTCGCTGGTCTCCTCCTGAGCCTCCTTAACCTCCTGGAGCTGCTTCTTGAGCATTTCGATCTCTTTGGAGAGCTCCTCTATACGCTTTAGCAACTCCTCTTGAGAAGCCCCAGAGTAGGCCAGAAGCCCACCCGGCACCAACAACAGAAAGGCCAAAGCCAAACCCAACAACTTCCTCATGCCACACCTCCTCCTTTCGAGTTTTTAAAACTCTTTTGCCGTCAAACGCCTCTTCCATCTTATACTTCGCCGCCTTGAAATTGTAAAGACTTGCCTTGTAGCATTTGTAGCATAAAAGTGGCTTTACAAGCAACAATCGAACTCACAGTTCCTAAATTGCAGTTTTTTGGAAAAAGATGCCGAAATTTTTTTCATTTTTCTTGTTATTGAGATCTTATAACTTTGGCCGGTATTTTGAAGACGCGCTTGAATAGCCCAAAGATACCTTCCCCTATAGCCTCAGGATGGAGAGGTACAATAGAAGGTTTGCGGTAAGTTCCCTTGACCTTCATGGGGACCGAAACCAGCATCTTGTCCTTACCGGTCAGAAGAAAGCCCACCACCGGAATCTTGCTGGTAAGTGTATCTACGGTCTTGAAAGGCGAGGCTAGCACGGTCAAGTCAAGGCGCCCTTCTGGAAGATATATGTCACCGGAAGCAAAGAGGCGAAGGCCGGGGCCCTCCAAAAAGGCCTTCTCCACCCGAAAACGATTTCCGAAAAGTTGCCCCTCAAGTCCTAGCTTTTCGTAAGGTAAGCCCTTTTCCTCTAGAGGAGGAAGGTTGCCTTTGAAAATATCAATAGGGCTCAGAAAACCGAAGATCTTGGCCAGCAGCCCGAACCGGTGGATAACCCCGGAGGGAGAGCTGAGGGTAAGATAACCCGAGCCGGCCTCAAAGAGGGATTCCCGGCCCTTCAGATGGATCTCGGCTTTGAGGCTAAAAGGCCCGGAGATGAGGGTTTCGCCAGAAGTAGAAAGGCAGGCGAACAGGGTCTCGAATTTGCCAACAGGCTGATAAAAGATCAAATCCAGGGACTTTTCTTTAGCCATAACAACCTTCCCATTCAACGGGAGACTACAGAACTGGGCTTCCGAAAGCACCAAAGTGGTCTTTTGGGGATAAACGAAAAGGCCTCCCCGAACATTTTGAACACTGTACTTTTCGGTAAGCCGAACCTCGTCAAGAACAAGATCCAGATGTCCAAGGACCTGAAATTTCTTTTGACCGCTCCCTTCGTAAAAGGGCTTGAGTTTGGGGAGATCCACCATCTTAGATCGCACTTGACCCTCAAAGCGGAAACTTTTGGAAGCCACTTCGAGACGTCCGGAAGCTAAGAAGTCGGAGCCGGCAAGGGAGAGGTCAAGTTCCTCAAAGTAGAAGGTTCGCTCGACTCCGCGTACCTGGAAATTCTTCACATAGGGCCGTCCTTTCAGTGGTAACACGAAGTCCCGACCCTCAAGGCGTCCTTTGAAACGGCTCATGAGGGGGCGCTTCAGGTGGAAATAGACCTCTAAATCACCTCTCAGATATCCTTTGAGCCAAGGATTCTCCTCAATCAGCGCCGAAACCATGTCCGGGGAAAGCTCGCCCTTGAAGTTGAGGAGATAGTGATCTGAAAATCTTTCCAAGGAAAAGAGAAGAGTCCGCTCTCTGAAGACCAGTCTTCCCGAGGAAACCTTGAGAAAGGAGGGCTCCCTTTCCAAGGAGAAGGCCAGGTTAGCCCCTTCGGAAGTACTCAAATCCGCGGAAAATTTCACACTATTTTCCGAAAAGACCAAGGAAAAATCTCGAACTTCAAGGGGAGTTTTGAGCAGATAGTCCTCAGAAAAGGAAACCTTGCGATAAACAAACTCCAAGAGTTCCCGACTCGCCTGTCCTGACCCCCGCAGGGAGAGGGCCTTAGAGTCCAAAATGGCCTCCCCAGAAAGGGTGAAGTTCGAACCGTAAAGCCTGATCTCACCGGGACCAAAACCTAGTTTCCCTCGATAATAAATAACGGGAAGTTTTTTAACGGCCACACGCCCCTCGATAGAAGGTAGAAAAAAGTTCCCTGAGGGGAGCACTGCCTTTAGGACGAGGCTTTTTCTCACGGTTTCGGCGGCAAAGGGTCCTTGATAGGAAAGACTCTTTATCTCCAGGATCTCGATTCGGGGTTGGTATTTTTCAAGGAAGTCTCGGGCTGCCGGGAATCGAACGAGAATCTTTTCAAGCTCGGGATACCGTAAGAATCCATGGAGTTCCTCAACTTTTACTTCGTAAGGCTTGCGTCCAAAACTCAGGGTCGCAGAAACTCCATGAAGGCTACCCAACCTTCCCGAAAGGCCTATTCCGGATAAGGTCAGATTTCCTTTTTGGTAAAAGACCCTACCGCCAGAAACCTTGAGGGCCGAAGGCAAGAACGAATGGGTAAAGAGCACGCCTTGGGGACGAAGCTCGAAGGAAATATGGGGTTTTGCTCTAGTCCCTGATAAGACGAGCCGCCCCGAGACTGGTCCATTGAAGCTCATAGCTTTCAAAGCATTAGCGGCCTTAGCGCTGGCTTTCTTGGCTATCTCGAGGAGAACTCCGGCCTCGCCCGAAAAGTCGGCCGTGATCTTTAGGGGCGCCTTACGGCTCTTGAGGTGAACCTTTACCGAAGCCTTTGAGATGTTCACTCCGGCCAGCTTCCCTGAACCGTTGAAGTTCAGATCTCCCATAACCAAAGTAAAGGTCCCCGAGGCCCCGAAAATATCGAGGGGAGGCTTCGGGACATTGATCCTTCCTCCTTTTACTCGAGCCGAAAGGATGAGGTTTTCGACCCGGGAAAGGTCTCTTACGGTCTTGGCCCGGGTCTTGAGCTCAAGATCAGTAAACTTTCCAGCACGCACAATGGCTAGAAACTTTTTAAGACCGTTGTTTTTAGGAAAAAGACCGAGGAGTCTCGACCTCAAAGCCGCAAAATCGAGTTCTTTAAGGCGAGCGAAAAGATAGTAACCTTCTTCGCCTCGATGGAAGCTAAATTCACCGGAAAGCCGGGGCTCCTTGAATTCGAGATCTTTCAAGCTCAGGGAGAAGCCCTTCGGTCCATACGAAAACTCGCCCTCAAAACCGGCACATGAGAAAAGTAGATCTGGAGTCTTTTCAAAACGGACACAAGGAGCCGAACCCTTGAAGCCCCCCACCAGGGTTCCATCTTCGTAAGTATAAGCCAGGGAAATGGAAAAATCCGTTTGACTGGGAGATAGGGGCAGGCTTCCGGATAGGATCTTCAAACGAGATAGATCTACTCCTGAAACCTCGATCAGGCCCTCGGCCGCTCCCTCCTTGAGATCCAAACGGCTTTTTAGATAAAACTTTTTCAAAAAAGAAGCCTTTCCTTCGCCTTCAAAGAGGATCTGTTCAGGGCGGGTAGCCAATTCTGCCGAAAGGTCCGCCAGATCGAAAAGGGAAGCCTTTCCACGGAAGACCTGCACGCGGCCTCCAGAAAGTGTTACCTCCATAGGAGGCAGTGCCGGCAAGTCTTTGAGAACTTCCTCCGCCCGAAATGGTTTCCCAGAGGGCTTCTCGGGGAGAAAAACAGTAAGATGTGGAGAAATGAGAGCAAAATCCCTGATAACGATCTTCTTGCGAAGAAGAGCCGGAAGATCCGGATAAAGACGCAAGCTCTTTACAGTTAGCAAATATTGGGGAGCCTTTATTTTTACCCCTTCGGCCGAAAGTGCAGGGCGGAAAAAGACCTTAATCCTCAAAGTCCTAACGGAAACCTCGGCTTTAAGGGTTTCCGAAAGTCTCCGTGAGACACGACTTTTAATGGCTGAAAGATTGACAATATAAGGCAGCAGAAACCCCAAAACTATAAGGACAACAAGAAAAACTGCGGAAACGAAAGCGGTGATTTTTAAAAATCTTTTCATAAGCTCACTTTAGTCTCCCTAAAAATTCTCGCATTTTTTCAGCTTCGTTTCCATCGCCGAAGGGGACCTCGATCGTTACCGTCAGGCCCTGTCGTCGAAGGAGGATGGGCAAGGCGTTGGGCACCGGGACCTCCCGATAAGCCGAAAGAGGAAGCTCAAGATAATGGACCAGCAATACCCGAACCACCACCATGTGGGTGACCACCGCCACCACGCGACCGCTCTCACGATGAAATAGGTCCTCCATAGCCCGAACAGCCCGGCCGTAAACCTCTGGCAAGGTCTCGCAACCAGGGATGTAAAACCGATGAGGGGCCTTGGACCAGACCTCGTACTGCATGTCCGGATCTTTGCGCAATTCGTATTTAAAGCGCCCCTCCCAAGGAGGGATACTGATTTCAAAAAATCCCGGTTCCTCTACAATTTCGGGGCTATCCAAGACTTCCGCCATGAGTTCGGCCGTACGCCGGGTACGGTGAAGAGGACTAATGTATATCCGGCTAAGATCTTCCCCTTTGAGGTATTCCCCGGCCCTTCGGGCTTGGCGTTCGCCCTCTTCAGTCAAGGGTTCGGGAGTACGGCCGGCAAAACGCCCCTCCACGTTGGCAAAGGTTTGACCGTGTCGCAGGATATACACCTTGGTTTCCATCCTGGCGCCTCCCTCTAAGGCTTTATCCTTAACATGGAAGTCCCTCCTTTTCTAGGTCGGTGAGTTTGCTCACCGTCATTTTAGGGTAAAATCCCCTGAGAGCCCTTCGGGGCCCATACAAGCCACCACAGGGAGGCAACATGGGCGAAATACTGTCCGTACCTTTGGAAGAAGAACTTAAGCGTTCCTATTTGGACTACGCCATGAGCGTCATCGTAGGCCGGGCACTTCCGGACGTAAGGGACGGATTGAAACCGGTCCAGCGCCGAATCCTATATGCCATGCATGAGATGAAAAACGACTGGAACAAACCTCACAAGAAGAGCGCCCGAGTGGTGGGAGAAGTCATCGGTAAATACCATCCCCACGGAGACGCCGCGGTTTATGACACCCTGGTGCGCATGGCCCAGGACTTCACCATGCGTTACCCCCTGGTGGACGGACAGGGGAATTTCGGATCGGTGGATGGCGATGCTCCTGCGGCCATGCGCTACACCGAGGTACGTCTTGCTCGCATAGCGCACGAAATGCTAGTGGATATCGAAAAGGAGACCGTGGACTTTGCCCCCAACTACGACAACACCCTAGAGGAACCGGTGGTTCTGCCCTCTAAACTTCCCAATCTACTGGTGAACGGGGCCTCCGGTATTGCAGTGGGTATGGCTACCAACATCCCTCCTCACAATCTGGGCGAGGTGGCGGAGGCCCTGATGGCCATGCTCAAGAACCCAGAGATCACCCTGGATGAGCTCATGCGGTATATCAAAGGCCCGGACTTTCCTACTGGGGCTCTCATCGTGGGCACCGAAGGCATCCGCGAGGCCTATCTCACCGGAAAGGGCCTCATCAAGATGCGAGGACGGGCTACCATCGAACGCGAACGAGGACGGACGGCCATCGTCATTACCGAAATCCCCTACCAGGTCAACAAGGCCAAACTGGTGGAACGTATTGCCGAGCTTGCCCGCAACAAGAAGATTGAAGGCATCGCCGAAGTTAGAGACGAATCTGACCGGGATGGCATCCGGGTGGTGGTGGAGCTCAAGCGAGAGAAGGAGGATCAGGCTCGAGTAATCTTGAACCAACTTTACAAGCACACGCCGCTTGAAAGCTCTTTCGGAATCATCATGCTGGCCCTGGTACGGGGACGACCGGAGTTGCTCTCCCTGCGGGAGGTCCTTTGGCAATTTCTCACCCACCGGCGGGAGGTGGTCCTTCGGCGCACGCAATACGATCTTCGCAAGGCCCGCGAACGGGCCCATATCCTGGAAGGATTGCTCAAGGCCCTTGATCATCTTGACGAGATTATCGCCCTCATTCGGGGCTCACACACTCCGGCCGAGGCCAAGGAAAAACTCATAGGACGCTTCGGGTTCTCCGAGGCTCAGGCCCAGGCCATTCTGGATATGCGTCTTCAGAGGCTCACAGCCCTGGAGCGGGAGAAACTGGCCGCGGAATACCAGGAACTAAAGCGCCAGATTGCCTGGTTCGAAAAGATCCTCACGGACGAAGAGACCCTGAAAGGGGTCATCGAGGCCGAGATCAGGGAGCTCAAGGAAAAGTATGCCGACGAGAGACGCACGGAAATCGTACCGGATACCGGCGAGGTTTCCTGGGAAGATCTCGTACTTGAGGAATCGATGGTGGTCACCATAACCCACCGGGGCTATGTGAAACGTCTCCCCATCCATACTTATCGGCAACAGCGACGGGGTGGAAAGGGCGTAAGCGGACTTTCGGTCTCGGAGGAGGACGCAGTCAAGGATCTTTATGTAGCCACTACCCACGAGGTCTTTCTCTGTTTCACCAATCGGGGACGGGCTTATTGGCTGAGAGTGCTAGACATCCCTCAGGCCGGACGCCAAGCCAAAGGCACTCTGCTGGCCAACCTCCTTTCCCTCTCGGAGGAAGAAAAGATCTCGGCCGTGCTTCCGGTGCGGGAATTTTCGCCAGGGCGTTTTGTGGTTTTTGCGACCCGTCGTGGGCTCATTAAAAAAACTGAGCTTTCGGAATTCGCAAATCCCCGCTCAACAGGCATTATCGCTGTAAAGCTCAACGAGGGTGATGAGTTAGTGGCCGCAGGACTCACCGATGGCCATCAGGGACTTATGCTCCTTACCAGAAGGGGGCAAAGTATAAGGTTTTCCGAAAAAGACGTCCGTCCCATGGGCCGAAACGCCGCCGGCGTGAAGGGCATAGAGCTTTCCGAAGGCGACGAGGTGGTAAGCCTCCTTGTTATTCCCTCAAATGAGAAACGGGACCTCCTTACGGTCACGGAATCCGGTTACGGAAAGCGGACCCGTCTTTCGGAGTTCCGCATCCAGAGCCGCGGAGGCAAAGGTATTATTGCCGCCAGGGTGGACGCCAAGTCTGGAGGATTGGCCGGAGGTCTTCTGGTCTCGGACGAAGACGAAATCCTACTTCTTTCCGATTCCGGAAAGATCATACGCCTTAGAGTAAAAGAGGTCCCCCATAAAGGGCGAAGCACTCGGGGAGTCAAGCTTTTCTTCCTAAACGGTCAAGAAAAGATCGTAGGGTTGGCGGTGGTACGGGAAGTCTAGTTCACCGGCTGATAAAAGGCGTCCCTTTCCACGGGCTCGAAGCCGGCCTCGCGGACGAGACGCTCTATTTCGGCCCGGGATAGGGCCTTGGCCTCACGACCACCTGAGGCCTCGCTTATTTTCTCCTCCACCACCGTGCCGTGAAGATCGTCGGCCCCAAATTGGAGGGCCAACTGAGAAAGTTTTACCCCCAGAAAGACCCAATAGGCCTTGATATGCGGGATATTGTCCAGAAGAAGTCTAGAGATCGCTATCATCTTAAGGTCTTCAAAACCGGTAGTCGGGGAGACCTCCCCGGAAAGGGCCGTCTTCTGGGGCAGAAAAGGAAGAGGAATGAAACACAGAAAACCTCTGGTCTCGTCCTGAACCTCACGGAGCCTCAGGAGATGATCCACCCGTTCCTCGTAGGTCTCAATATGTCCGTATAGCATGGTGGCGTTGGAGGAAATACCTAAGCGATGAGCAATTTTGGCGATCTCGAGCCAGCGCTCGGCCGGTATCTTTTCCGGAAAAAGTCTCTCTCGGACTCGGTGTGAGAAGACTTCGGCTCCGCCTCCTGGGATACAGGAAAGACCAGCGGCGACAAGGTCCTTTAGGACCTCCTCCACAGATTTTCCAGAGATCCGGGAAAGATGGTCTATTTCCACACAAGTGAAGGCCTTGATGTGGGCCTCAGGGAAGGCTTCTTTGACTGCGGAAAGGAGCTCAAGATAGTACTCGTAAGGAAGCTCAGGATTTACTCCCCCTACAATATGAATCTCGCGCGGGGGTGGACCCTCGGAAAGTCGCCTTACGGCCTCCTCAGGAGAAATTACGTATCCCTCTGGATCTCCCGGGGCCCTCCAGTAAGCACAGAACCGACAACGGTTTTGACAGATATTGGTGTAATTGAGGTGCCGATTTATGACATAATACACCTTCCGGCCGTGCAGACGCTCGCGGACCATTCGGGCTAGCCTACCTAAGGTCAGCAGATCCCGCGATTCGAAGAGCCGGAGACCATCCTCTCGGGAAAGCCTCTCCCCAGAGAGAATCTTTTCAAAAATATCCTCGAGACCGGCTCTCTTAATTGTTCCTTCCAGCATTTACGGCTATACTAAACAGGTAATGGGCAGGTGGCAAGATTGTTGCACGCCTGAGGAATGGATTCGGAAGGAACGGGAAAAGGCCCGGAAACTTCGGAAGACTCGCTGGTGGCGCAAAAAGTGTGCCCGCGGAATATGTTACTACTGCGGCCGAAGGGTACCTCCCAATGAACTCACCATGGATCACAGGATCCCCCTGGCCCAGGGAGGTCGGTCTGAAAAATCCAATCTTGTCCCGGCCTGCAAGGAGTGCAACAACAAGAAAAAGTATCTCCTTCCTTGGGAATGGGAGGAGTATCTTAAAAAGTTGCGGGGAGAAAACTAGGAGGGGGGCTTTTTATGTGCGGAATCATCGGTTATCTCGGAAAGCGGCCGGTAAAGACCGTCCTGCTTGAGGGCCTCCGGCGGCTTGAATACCGGGGGTATGATTCGGCAGGGGTGGTCTTTTTCACCGAAAACAACCTCTTTGTGGAGAGGGTAAAGGGAAAGGTCCTTGATCTTGACGAGAGGCTTGCCAACCGAGAAGTCAGGGGCCAGGCCCCTGGCCTGGGACACACCCGCTGGGCAACCCACGGCGAACCCTCCAAGGAAAATGCCCATCCCCATTTCGACTGCACCGGCGAAGTGGCCGTGGTCCACAATGGCATCATCGAAAACTACCACGCTCTAAAGCAAGAGCTCTCCGCTAGGGGGCACCGCTTCGTCTCCGAAACCGATACCGAAGTCATCGCCCATCTGGTAGAAGAGGCCCTACGAGAGACCGGAGATCTATTTTCTGCGGTAAAGGGTGCCCTCTCCAAGGTCAAAGGGGCCTACGCCCTTGGGGTCATCTGGCGTCGGGACCCTGAAACCATCGTGGTGGCAAGGAACCAAAGCCCTTTGGTTCTGGGAGTCGGAGAAAACGAAGTCTTCCTGGCCTCGGATGTTCCGGCCATCCTGCCTTGGACTAGACGAGTTATCTTCCTTGAAGATGGAGATCTGGCCATTTTGAGGGTAGAGGGGCCCAAAATCTTTCGGCTCACCGGAGAAGAAATCACACGCGAGGTCCACGAGATCGCCTGGGATGCCTCCCAGGCCGAAAAGGCCGGTTTTCCGCACTTCATGCTGAAGGAGATCTATGAACAGCCCGAGGCCATAAGAGACACCCTAAGAGGCAGGCTCAATCCGGAGACCGGAGAGGTGGACCTTTCAGACGCTGAGCTTTCCCCGGAATTCTTTGAAGGGCTCGAAAGGATTTTTATCGTGGCCTGCGGGACCTCCTATCACGCGGGTCTGGTAGGAAAGTATCTTTTTGAGAAATGGGCCGGCATCCCGGTGGAGGTAGACCTAGCCTCGGAGTTCCGCTACCGGGATGTTTTGATAAACGATCGGACACTTGCCATCTTCATCTCCCAGTCTGGAGAGACTGCGGACACCCTTGCAGGTTTACGGCTGGCCAAAGAGCTTTCGGCCCGGGTGCTTGCCATCTGTAACGTCTTGGGAAGCACCATCGCCCGGGAGGCCCACCGGGTCATTTACACCCACGCCGGGCCGGAAATCGGAGTGGCCTCCACCAAGGCCTTCACTTCCCAGCTAACAATTTTTCTTCTTTTAACCCTCTATATGGGAAGGCTTACCGGACGGCTTACACTCGAAAGGGCGATGGAACTCTCCGGGGAACTGGTAGAACTTCCAGAGAAAGTCAACCTAGTTATCAAAGCCGTGCATCCCGTCCTCAAAGAGCTTTCGGAGAAATACTTTCGACAAGAAGATTTCCTCTATCTAGGACGAAACATCCTTTATCCGGTGGCCCTTGAGGGGGCCTTGAAACTCAAGGAAATATCCTACATTCATGCCGAGGGTTACGCCGCTGGTGAAATGAAACACGGCCCCATCGCCCTCATCGAAGAAAACGTGCCCACAGTAGCCTTAGCTCCCAAAGAAGGGGGCATAACTTATGAAAAGATGCTCTCAAATATAGAGGAAGTGCGCTCTCGACGGGGACCGGTCATCGGTTTTGGAACAGAGGGAGATGCACATCTCGCAAATCTAGTTACGGATTTCGTGGGCCTTCCGGAAGTTTCCTGGGAAGTCTCACCTATCCTTTATACCGTGCCGCTTCAGCTTTTGGCCTACGAAATTGCCGTCAAGAGGGGTTGTGACGTGGATCAGCCCCGCAACCTCGCCAAAAGCGTAACCGTAGAGTAAAGGAGGATCTGACATGCACATTGCGGTTATTGGCACAGGTTATGTAGGCCTGGTTTCCGGTGCTGGTATGGCGGATTTCGGCATGAAGGTTATCTGTGTGGATAAAGACAAAGAAAAGATCAAACAACTCCGCAAGGGCCGTATCCCCTTTTATGAGCCAGGGCTCGAAGAACTGGTCCACAAAAACATGGAGGCCGGCCGACTTTCCTTCACCACCGATCTCCGGGAAGCCGTAAAGCAGGCCCTAGTGATTTTCATCTGCGTGGGCACACCTCCCGCACCGGACGGTTCTGCCGATCTATCCCAGATAAAAGAAGTGGCCCTTTCCCTGGCTGAAGCCTTAGATGACTACAAGGTGGTGGTCACCAAGAGCACGGTTCCGGTGGGCACCAACCGCTGGATCAAACAGATCATTGACAAACACAAAAAGAACAACGTGGCTGTGGATATCATCTCCAATCCAGAGTTCCTGCGAGAGGGTTCGGCGGTGGAAGACTTCATGCATCCGGATCGGGTGGTCATCGGAGGTGAGAGTGCCTACGCCATCGCTATCGTAAAAGATATCTATCGGCCGCTCTATCTGGCCGAAACGCCTTTCATTATTACGGATCTTGAGACCGCGGAGATGATCAAATATGCAAGCAACGCCTTCCTGGCTACCAAGGTAAGTTTCATAAATGAGATCGCCAACCTTTGTGAGAAGGCCGGGGCGGATGTTACGGTAGTGGCCCGTGCCATGGGGCTAGATCCCCGTATAGGGCGCAAATTTCTAAATCCCGGCCCTGGTTTCGGAGGTTCCTGTTTCCCCAAGGATGTAAAGGCCTTGGTACATCAGGGACGAGAAGTGGGCTCTCCCATGCACATTTTGGAGGCCGTACTCGAAGTTAACGAAAGACAGAAACTGCGGGCGGTAGAAAAGGCTGAAGACCTTTGCAAGGGACTCTCCGGAAAAACGGTGGCCGTGCTGGGCTTATCCTTTAAGCCCAATACCAGCGACGTCCGCGAAGCCCCGGCGCTGACCGTGGTTCCGGAATTAGTAAAACGCGGGGCTCGGGTGCGGGTCTATGACCCGGTGGCTATGGAAGAATTCCGCCATTGGTGTCCAGACCTGGAAGTGGAATACGTCAAGGATCCCCTCAAGGCCGCCAAAGGGGCCCATGCCTTGATCATCCTTACTGAATGGAACGAATTCAGGTTCCTAGATCTCAAAGAAATCAAGAACCTTATGGCCGAACCCAATCTAATTGACATGCGAAACATTTACGAACCGGAAGTGGTCAAGAGCCTGGGCTTCAAGTACACTGGGGTGGGAAGAGGTTAGCCCCTAGAGTTTCTTAAGTAAAGATGCAAACCACTTTACTATCCTTCTTCCTGGTAATTTTGACCGGAGCCCTCTTCAGGCGTTTCTGGGTAGGCCAGGAGACGGCCGACACTATCCGGAAAAGCATAAATATCATGGTCTTGAACCTCTTTCTCCCGGCTCTATGCCTTAAAACCATCTATACTGCCACCCTAGATCGGACGATATTCGTGATACCGCTCACCGCGGCTCTAACCATTATTGCAACGCTTAGTTTCTCCCTTATCGTTTTCAACCTCCTCGAACGTCGGCAACTCCTAAGCCCTTCTCAGAAAGGGGTCTTGATCCTCTCCTCCAGCTTCGGAAACGTTACTTATCTGGGCATACCTGTCCTTAGCTCTCTTTTCGGAACCGAAGCCATCAAATACGCCCTCTATTACGATCTCTTGGCCACTACTCCTATCTTATGGCTTATAGGCGCCCCTATAGCCGCTCGCTTGGGGGCCAAAAATCGCACCTTGACTCCTAAGGATTCACTAGCCATTATCCTCAAGCTCCCTCCTCTCTGGGGAATCTTTCTCGGAATAATTCTTAATATCCTGAAGGCACCTTTGCCCGAAATAATCCTCAAAGTCCTTGATATGTTCAGCGGCTTGGTGGTTCCTCTTATGATCTTCAGTATCGGTCTAGCCCTCAGCCTATCCGTAGCAAGACAGTTTCATCTTGTCTTTCCGGTTATTCTTCTAAAACTCTTCCTTTCCCCTCTTCTTTCCGTTTTCATCGCGAAAGGCTTGCACCTAGAGGGCACAGCCTTCAAAGCCGTAATTCTCGAGGGGGCCATGCCAACCATGGTCCTATCCCTTTTACTGGCCGCCGAATTCGAACTGGATGTTTCCCTTTCGGCTTTCGCTATTCTGGTAACTACTCTGCTATCCTTTATCACTCTGCCCTTGGTTTACCACTGGTTGGCTTGAGATTTAAAGTCCCTCTTGTATGAAGGGATTTGCCCGTTTTTCCCGGCCGATGGTAGAAGTGGGCCGATCGCCGTAATCGTGTCCCGGGAAGACAATAGTATCCTCTGGAAGGACCAGGAGTTTTTCTTTTATAGAGCGCATCATCTGAAAGTAATCTCCTCCCGGAAGATCACCCCGCCCTACGGCGCCCACAAAAAGGGTATCCCCAGTAAAAAGAAGGCGTTTTCCGTCGTAGAAACAGACCGAGCCCGGGGAGTGGCCCGGAGTATGAATGACCTGCAGCTCAAAGTTTCCGAAGGTGAAACGGGCCCCCTCCTCAAAGGTCTCGTCTGCGGGGGGATTAGGAGGGAACCCCCAAGATATGAAAAAGGAAGCCCCTTCAGCCCGGAAGAACTCGTCATCGTCCCTGTGAAGGGCAAAAGGTACGGAAAGCCTATCCCTCAACTCTCCAACGGCCGCCACGTGGTCTGCGTGTCCGTGGGTCCCCAGTATCCATTTGATCTTGAGCCCGAGGGCCTCGACTCTAGAGAGGATCTTTCTGGCGTCTCCTCCGGGATCTATGACCACGCCCTCCAGGGTTTCCGGGTCATATACTAGATAACAGCAAACGGCTAGCGGCCCCACCACTAGCGTCTCCACTTCAGGAAATTTCTTATCCATAGAGACCTCCTCCTCGGCAGACTTTAACCCTTTCCGGTTGTTTAACCCGATTCTTTATCTTTGGCCATATTCGATCCACGGCTGTCGCGTTGCTTACCGGACGGGTATGAGGATGATCCGGAACAAAAGGACAGGGAGGTAGGCTGCGCCTGGCCACTTCTCCTAGCCCTACCCTCTCAAGTTGTTGAAAAACCTCTTCCTTGTTGAAGGTCAAAAGCGGTCGCAGCACCAGGCCGGGAACCACCGCTGAGGTGAATCTAAGGGCCGGAAGGGTCTGGCTGGCCTGCTCACCTATGATCTCGCCGGTACCCACTGCCGAAAAGCCTTCCCTCTGGGCCAACTCGGTGGCCAGTTTTAGCATGGTAGCCTTGCAAAAGAAGCATCTTTCCCTTTTGGGAGTTTTGGATGACAGGAACTCAAGAATTTCCCGGTAGGGCAAACGGTAAAGATTGAGACTCATCCCGGGAAAGAAATAGGCCAGTTCAGAAGCCGCCTGCTGCACCGCTTCCCATCGGCCCTCTTCGCCGTCATCCATAAAAAGAAGCGCCACCTCCTGTCCACGTCTTGCAAGAAGTAGAGCCGCAAGGAGAGAATCCGGCCCTCCAGAAAAAAGGGTTAGCACCCGCTCTCCTGACCCCACCGGAAGTCCGGAAACCCCGACTTTAGGATTCATCAGCACAAAGATTTTGTGATCCATGGCTTCTAGTCTGATCTCAAGCCTTTCCGGGGGAAAGTTGTCCCAGACCGAAAGCAACCGCCCCCGAGACTCTTCTTCCAGTTTTGCAAGGAATGTGTTTTTGAGATTTAAAACCTCCTGAAATCTATCCTTTGGTTTCACCCGATCTACATAGACCACATAGGTAAAGGGTCTTTCAGGTAGAATTTCCTCCAGAAAGCCGGAAGAAAGCAGATCATTAGGTGAGAGTTCGTAAAACTCGGCCACCTTCCCGAAGCCAAAGTGAGAAAGAAGGAGGGCTTTTAATTCCGGAGGCCCCTTCATCAAAAGGCGTCCGGATAAGGCCTTTGTTTCCACAAAGAGCCCCGCCGCGGTGGCCCGGCTAAGGAAATTCCTTACAGCCAGTTCCTGGAGGGCCTTCCTGGTTCCGGGGCTCTTTATCCCGATCTCTCCGGAAAAACTGACCAGGTAAGTTCTAGTCTTCAACCTTCCTGGCCCGATTCTTCTCGGAGAGGAAGTCCGCGGCCGAAATGGCGGCTATGCAGCCCTCACCCACGGCTTTGGCCACCTGAAAGGGGGGACCGGTGACATCCCCGGCGGCAAAGACTCCTGGGACGTTGGTGGCCTGACGGCGGTCTACCTGAATATAGCGCATGTTTTCGGGATCAAGCGCCACGCCAAGAGCCGTCGCCAGCTCTAGGGCCCCCTTGGCCCCTTCCTCGAAAAAGACCCCTTTTACCTGAAGGACCGTACCGTCGGAAAGCCTTAGACCAGAGACGGCCTCTTCTCCCAGAACCTCCTCCGCCTGAGTCCGTATCCATTTCACAGATGATTGGAGAAGCTCGTGTTCCAGAGCCTCGGTTACCCCCAGTTTCTCGGCTACCAGGTAAACCTCCGAGGCTATGCGGGAAAGGGTA
Source organism: Thermosulfurimonas dismutans (assembly GCF_001652585.1). Lineage (GTDB taxonomy): Bacteria > Desulfobacterota > Thermodesulfobacteria > Thermodesulfobacteriales > Thermodesulfobacteriaceae > Thermosulfurimonas > Thermosulfurimonas dismutans. The sequence goes on along the minus strand of NZ_LWLG01000020.1, from coordinate 5,189 downwards.
AGGGCCCCGTGGACCGCAGCGCTGCCTTCGCCCACTACGGCCACCGGCTCTCCACGGAAAAAGAAACCATCGCAGTCCACACAATAGGAGACTCCTTTCCCCACCAGTTCGGCCTCGCCTTTGATCTTTTTCTTGCGCCGGGTAACACCCAGGGCGAGGATAAGGGCCCCAGCCAGAATCTCGCTCCCCGATTCCGAAACCACCTTAAAACCTTCGTCAGTGGTCTCAAGGCTCACCACATCCTCCGGGACGTGCTCGGCTCCGAAGCGCAGGATTTGAGCGAGACCCGCCTTGATAAGGTCTTCTCCAGAGACCTTTTCCGCAAAACCAAAATAATTTTCCATGTGGGCTCGGTAGAGGGCACTGGCTTCGGGTTTCCCGAAAACAATAGTCTTTAGCTTCCTTCTGGCCGTATGGATAGCGGCCTGAAGTCCGGCCGGACCACAACCCACGATTGCTACCTCATACTTTTCCATCATCCACCTCCTTTTCGTCTTCAAGGATATCTCTCGGCACCGAAATCCGGTAATCTTCCGACAACCAGTGTCCCAGATCCACCAGTTTGCACCGCTCGGAACAGAAGGGCCGATGAGGATTTCCCTCCCAGGTAACCGGTTTGCGGCATATAGGGCACTTTACTAGCTTACCAGCCATACCGTACGATCCTTGAGGGTGGATATAATCTTGGCCGAAACTGAGCCGAGAAGGAGACCTTTGAAGCCCCCGCGGCCCCTTCGGCCCACCACCACAGTACCATAGTTTCCGCGCCGGGCTTCCTTCAGAATGGCCGAGGCCGGCCCAAAGATGGAACGGATGATCTTTACTCGCACCCTTTCGGCAGGAAAACCGCCTTCCTCAAAAAGTCCCCGGGCCTTCTCAAAAAAGGCCCTGGCCTCCTCCTCTTCCTCCTCGGCGAGTCTAGTCTCGACCTCTTTCAGGGTTTCCGTCCTGGGACCGGCACCTGCAAAGGGATAAACCACGTGGAGGAGGGTGATCTCAACTTCTGGATCTTCGGAGAAGATGAAGGCCACGTGATCCACCACCTTAAAACCGGGTTCCTCCAGATCTACCGCTACCAGTACCTTCCGGTTCCAGGCCTTCCCGGAAACCATCCAGACCGGAACCCGGGCATGTTCGGCAACTTTATAGGAGACGCTCCCCATAAAACTCTGGGTGAGGCGGGACAGCCCTCGCCGTCCTATCACGATAGCGTCATAATTTCCGCCCTCGGCCTCTCTTATGATCTCGTAAGCCAGATCTCCATGCTGTAGAGAGACTTTGGTCTCAATGGCTTCTTCCGGAAAGACTTCACAAAGGAGGTCCCTTCCCCTTTCGGCAAGCTTTCGGGCCTGGTCCATGTTTTCCTGGATGACCTCCTCCAACATCTTCTCCCGCAGGATCATGGATTTACGGCCTCCGGAGGTTAAAAGATGAGCCGGAGGACGCCTCGCAATACAGCAAACCACCACTTCGAAATCCTTACGCTTTCCAAAAACGGACTTCAAATATTCCACCGCCCGTCTCGAAGGGGTAGTTCCCTCGAAGGCCAGAAGCACTTTTCTCGTAAGCTCCATCATTCTACCCTTAAGCTAATACTGGCGAGTGCCGAAACAAGACTTATTTTATATCAAAAGCCGGAGGAAATGCCTATGAGAGTCCTTATTATCAGTGCCGACCAATTTGAGGACAGCGAACTCCTCTTCCCCTATTATCGCCTTAGGGAAGAGGGCTTTGAAGTGGATATCGCTTCCCTTGAGAGGGGCAAGATTCGTGGGAAACGGGGTTATGAGGTGGAGGCTGGTCTTTCAGTGGAGGAAGTCAAACCTGAAGAGTACGCCGGGCTCGTTCTCCCAGGGGGAAAGGCCCCGGCCAAACTCAGGGAAAATCCACGGGTACTTGAGATTGTAAAAGGTTTTTACGGGGCCGGAAAACCCATTGCGGCCATCTGTCACGGACCACAGATTCTGATCTCGGCCGGGCTACTTAAAGATCGGAAGGCCACCTGTTACCGTTCGGTAAAAGACGAACTTTCGGCCTGTGGAGCAAACTATCTGGATCAAGAAGTAGTGGTTGACGGTCAAATCATCACCTCCCGCCAGCCTTCGGACCTTCCGGCCTTCATGCAGGCCCTCATGAAAAAATTGAAGGGCCTTGAGGAGAGGCCCGGGCTCGTCACCTTCCAGGGCCAGCCCTTAACCCTCCTCGGCCCGGAGATTAAACCCGGCCTCAAGGCCCCGGATTTCACGGTAGTGGACAAAGATCTAAAACCGGTAAATCTTTCGGATTTTAAGGATCAAATTTTGGTTATAAGTGTAACCCCATCTCTCGATACCCCGGTCTGTGATCTCCAGGCCCGGAGGTTCAACCAGGAGGCGGCCGGTCTTTCCGACAAGGTAGCGGTCATCAACATTAGCATGGACCTCCCCTTCGCCATCGCCCGCTTCTGCACCCAAGCAGGCATCGACCGGGTTTACGCCCTTTCGGACTACCAGGAAGCTTCTTTCGGCCGTAATTATGGGGTCCTTATCAAAGAACTTCGTCTTCTTTCCCGCGCGGTCTTCGTAATAGATAGTAATGGGCTAGTTCGATACGTCGAGATTGTCCCGGAGATTACCCAAGAACCCGACTACGAGAAGGCTCTTTCGGTGGTTAAGGAACTCAAATAGGCGAAATAGTCGCGATTTTCCTCCCGCCAGCGCCTTACAAAACGACGTCCAAGGTAGCGGATGTAAGCCCCGTGAAGATCCCCTTTAGAAAGGGATCGGAAGGCCTCTTTCAGGGAATAGAATTTTTGGTGGAGCAGATAGGAAAGCTCTTGGAGACGTTTTACGGAAACCCTTTCGGGATGAAAGACCACATGATGGCCGTCGTATAGATCCCACCGGGAATCAAATATCCTTCCGGCCTTGCGGTAATTTTCAAACAGTTTAGACCCTGGAATAGGAGTAAGGATGAGAAACTGCGCAGAATCGAGACGAACCGCCCGGGCGAACTCCAAGGTAGCCCAGATGGTCTCCTCGGTATCGGTGTCGGCTCCGAGCACGAACATACCGTGAACCCTGATGCCGTAAGCATGCAAGGTCCGAATCCCCTCCTCAATTTCCTGATAAGTGATGCCTTTGCGAAAAGCCTTCAGGGTCTCCGGATTCACAGACTCGAGGCCAATATAAACTATGTAACATTTACTTTTTTTCATTAGTTTAAGAAGTTCCTTATCCTTATAGATGTCGATCCGCACTTGAGAAGACCACTCGCCTTTAAATCCATTGTGGATCATACCCTCTAGCAGCTCCTTGGTGCGATTACGATTGGCAGCGAAGTTATCGTCGTAGAAAAAAACGTGCTGTCCCCGTTCAATCCCGACAAGCTCTTCCAGTATCAGTTCGGTGGACCGGTATCGATACTTCCGGCCGAACATGGCAATTACCGAACAAAAGACACAGCCATAGGGACAACCCCTTGAGGTCATGGTGGGATAAATCTTCAGCCTCTCCGGTGACACCCCCGGAACAAGCGAAAAATCTGGGACTGGGAGTTCATTTAAATCAACAAATTCCTCGCGCGGGGGATTATGCACCCCCTCACCGTTGGCCCTGAAGGAAAGACCGGGAATGTGATCAAAAGGACCGCCCTCACTTAAGGCCTCCACCAGTTCCACCACGGTCCGCTCCCCTTCACCTCTTACCACGAAATCCGCGTGCTCCATGGCCTCATCCGGCATGAAAGTTACGTGCGGGCCTCCGAGAACCACCTTTTTACCATAAGCCCCGCGTATCCTGTCGGAAAGGGCGTAAGCCCTGGGAGCGGTAGGGGTAATAGTAGAGATTAGAACCAGATCCGCCTCTCGGATAGCCCCCTCATCAATCTCGCCCCATTCCTCAAGGAAGACCGTGACCTCGTGGCCTCGGTCCCGCAGGATGGTGCCTAGAATGGGCATGGCTAGACGGGGAAGTTTGAAGGCTGAAAAGACATGCGTACGGGGATTTTGGGGCTCAATACAGACAATTTTCATTGAATATAAATTTAATCATTGGGCAAACCTTTGTCTAGCTACTTCGGATAAGTTTAAGAACTCTTTTTTTCGAAGAATATCAACTAAATATCTTCTTTCGCACCCCAAAAAATCCCAAAACCCCGGAGAGGCAAAGCAACCCGACGGCCGGGACTGGAACCGGAGCCACGTTTAAGGTGAGCCTCAAATCACCTTCAACACTATCTCCCTGGTAGGCCCTGAGATTCAAAGCCCCTAAAGAATAAAGATCTTTCGGCCACCTGATACACCTCTAAACAGAGCTGATACCATCCAATCTCTACCCCCATAAGAAGCTCCTCCACCCCCTATTTCTTCTTAATCCATCTCCCCTAAGGGACGCCCCCCACTCTTCCTCGACATACTTGAAGTATTGTAAAACTTCATGAAAGATTTCCAGCGGGGTTTCAAGTCGGCAGGATGTAAACTTTGGGCTTAATTTGTCGTCTTTTGGGTCGACGACTTTGTAGTCCTTCTGTAATCTTTTTGTAAACCGTAAACAAAGGGTGTAAAAACTAAAGAGGGATGCAAACTCGAGAATAAATTTCTCCTAAGGACGCCCCCTTTGCCCCTAATAGAAAACTCCCAATCATTACCGGTAAGAGCATCTACTTCACCCTACTAACGGGCTTTAAATTTTCCTCCTTAGCTAAACTGGAAGCAATGAACTATACGCTAGCGACCTCCGTTGTCCTCAAATTACGAATACAAGGTTGCTCTCTCACTATATTGTTGGCTTAATTTTAACATATTTCACAACTACTGCAACTTTTTACTATATTTAGGAAACTATTGATGCACATTCTAGTTGACGAGTTTGTAGTCCTTCTGTAGGCTTCCTTGTAAACTAAAGCTGTATTTTGGGGTGGGGGAAAGTTGCGCATAAAAGTCCCTCCGTATTCGGATTGGTGGCCTATACTGGCGCTTGCGGCCTACGACTTCTGGCTAGTAGCCTTCCCCCTTCAGGGCTACTTCTTTCTCCGGATGAACGGGCCGGAGAACTTTCCTTACTTCGTTATTCCTCACACTCTCGCCCTTTTCGCCGTAGCTTGGTTGGGACACCGGGTAAACTTCCGCACGATCTCGCTATTAGCCGGAACCATTACTTCTCTTTTAACGGCAGTCTACCCCTTCTTTCCGGCCCTTCATAACTATCTTC
>NZ_LWLG01000019.1 GCF_001652585.1 Thermosulfurimonas dismutans | reverse complement strand
GGAGTTTTTGGAGTTGATGTCTTGATATCAAATTCATTTTTTCCTGAATCAGGGCTTCAAGCTGTTCCCTGATAAGGGCACTTAAACTCTTCCCCCTTTTGGCTGCCAGCGCTTGACTTCTAGTTCTGGTGTACTCATTTTCCCCTCCTCCCTGGATTATACCCTGTGCCGTCCTGGAGGGGGCACTGTACGAGTCTCTAATCATTTTTTACTATAACCTCAAAAGATAGCCATTATTCTTTAACCAATTTTGATGTTTCTCATAATCTGGCATAAGCATTTTCACTTTATTCCAGAACGATTTTGTATGAGTCTTCTCTTCGAGATGGACAAGCTCATGAACCACAACATAATCTATGACCGGTAACGGAGCCATAATCAGTCGCCAGGAGAAATTTAAGTTTCCTTTAGGCGAGCAAGAACCCCATCTTTTTTGTGCATTTGTGATGTTAATCCTATTGTATCTGAACCCTCTCTTTTTGGCGTACCATTCGACCCTTTCTACAATCTTTTCATAAGCCTTTTCTCTGTACCAATTAACAAAAACCTCTCTTGCGATTGGTAGATAGGCTCTCGAAAGAAAGAAACCGTTTTTGAACACTAATGGTTCACTCTGTCCGTCAACGATGGTTAATCTGTAATATTTGCCAAGATAAAGAAAGCCTTCCCCGTTTACAAACTCCTTTTTAACAAACTTGGGATCTCTCGAAAGAATCTCATCTCTCTTTTTCCTTATCCAATTTAGGTGCCTGGTCACAATATTTTTTATGGTTTGTTCGTTTACTTCAAATGGCGCCCTAACGATCAAAGTTGCGTCATCGGTTATCTGGAGGGCGACGGTCTTCCTCCTTGATCTTATTATCTTTTCGATCTTGATTCCTGTTTCCATATCATCATCCCGCATAAACATGATATGCGAGTTCCAGCAATTTTTGAGCTATTTCGTTCCTTTTTCTGAACAGTAGACCCTTATGGGTGGTAAGATATGGTGCCGGTTCCTCCTTCACCTTAAAAACATGGGTTTTGGAAGGTTTGTTTGGCTGGATAGCCCCCAGGAAATGAGAAATGAGGTAGGCCTTCAATCTTTTTTGCTTGGTGTAATTATCCCAAAAATCAACATATTGAATCTCTTTTTTGATGATTTCAACAACATCTTTTGTTAAACTCACAAGTAAATCGATGTCATCTTTTCCAAGTTTTTCAATGGGATCTTTCCCATATATCTCCTGCTTGAGTAACCCAAAAAATGGCATTTCTTTCTTGGGATCAAAACCAAATGTTTCTTCTGCCTCTCTACCCTTTTTCATCTCGTTTCTAAGCTTTTCTAACTCAACAGCAAGCAATTCCCAATTCTCCTTGTATTCCTCAAGTATCCTTTTCAATCTATCTGAAAATCTTTCGTAAAATTCAGGATCTTCTTCATAGTGTTTCTCTATGTGTTCTATAATTGCATACTTGAGTTCCTCTGCTCTCGCTTTGGGCGATTTTTTCTTTTTAACTTTTTGTATAAAGCTCTCAGAAAAGAGTGGAGTAGGAGGAATCTTTGGGTCAACCCCCTTCGAAATAAGATATTCTTCGACAATTTCTCTTATTTTTTTACTTGCATCTCTTATACTGAGCTTGTCATCTCTATATCTATTTCTAGCGGATTCTTTAATGAAATTTATGATTTTCAAATCTGTAACATATTTTAGAGCTTCTGGATCCGGGAGCACTTTATCTACGGCATTATTAAATTTTCTGACGAGAGTTATAAATTCATCTCTAACTTCTTCATCAACAAGAATATCTATGCATTCGTCAATATTTTCTCTCCAGTTCTCAACACCAAATTTTTCAAAGAAGCTGTCAAGATGGGTATGCCAGAATTTTAATTCATCAACGCTTTTCGCTTTATTAACAACTACTTGACTTATTTCATCGATATCTTCATCCGCATAAATAGCTAGCGCTTCTCTAAGATGCTTAAGCACCCCTACGTAATCAACGACAAAGCCACAACTTTTGCCCTGGTAAACTCTATTGACTCTGGCAATTGCTTGTAGCAAATTGTGTTCTTTTATTACATTATCAAGATACATTACCTGTTCCAGTGGGGCATCAAAACCGGTTATAAGCATATTATTTACTACAATAATGCCTACATTTCCTTCAAGGCCGCTATCGTCAGTTTGGTCAAAAGGAAGTTTAAAGCTTTTAATAACCCTCTCATGTTCTTTGGGGTCAGTGTAGGGGCGATACTCTGGAGGGTCATTCGCCGCCGCAGATATAACCGTGGCCACTTCTAATCTTTTGAGCAGTTTCAAACCTTCATCCGGGTAGCCTTCCCTTTCATGCTCTTCAATTTTCTCCTTCAAGGCCTCTTCCAGGGCTTTTTTGTACCTTATGGCCGCAAGTCTTGAAACCGCAACCACCTGAGCCTTGAAACGGTTAGGAAAAACGTGTTTCACATAATGGTCAATCATATCTTTGGCTTTATCTCTGATGACGTTCTCGTCCTCAAGATAAGCCCTCCACGTGTATCTCCCCATGATCCTTGACTTCTGCTCGGCGTCAAGCATGGAGAAAACGTCTTCAAACTTTGCATTCACCGCCTCTTCATCCGAAAGTTCCGCACTGTGAACCCTTCCTTCATAAACAATTTCAACGGTTACCCCATCCTCAACCGCCTGCCTTATGCTGTACTTATCTATGTAGTCTCCGAAAGTTTTTTCGGTCTTTTCAATGGGCGTGCCTGTGAAAGCAATCTTGGTGGCGTTGGGTAAGGCTTTTCTTAAGTTGGCTCCCAAAAGTTTGTACTGCGTCCTGTGAGCCTCATCAATCATTATTAGAATGTCGGGAGATTCATTGAGCACGGGAAACTTTCTTTTAAGTTCCCTTTCCTGAAACTTATGGATCATTCCCATAACCAGATCAGGTGTGTTCGTTCTTAGCAATTCTTTGAGTTTTTCTATGTTATGGGCGAGCTTTACCGTGTAGCCAACACTTTTTGAGGTCTCTCTCAGTTGCTTTTCCAGATCTCTTCTGTCGGTGACAAAAACTACTTTGAAGTTTGCAAGTTCAGGATCGTGATACATTGCTCTTACAGTGAACATCATGGTAAGAGATTTTCCTGAACCCTGGGTGTGCCAGACAATTCCTCCCCTTTCGGCCGGAGTTTGGCCTTGTTTTATCCTTTTTATGATCTTCTTAACTGCTCTAAACTGTTGATACCTCGGAACGACCTTTATGGTTCCGCCTTTTGAATCCTCTTTGAAAAGGGTGAAGGTGTGGAGAATATCCAGCAGGTTATTTTTGGAGAGCATTCCCTGAATTAGAACCTGTTGACTTGTGATCGAGGTCTTGTTTTCGTCTATATCTGACAAACTGAAGGGATAGGGGGCTTTCCACTCCACAAAGTGCTCGTATCCCGCGGTGATGGAGCCGTACTTGGCTACCTGCTTGGAGGTAGCCACCATGAAGAGATTGTACCAGAAGAGCTTTTCGTTCCCCTCCTTCTCGCCTCGCCGATTGCTGTATCGCATGAGCTGGGTAATGGCCTCTGTCATCGGGTCGGCTATAGCGGGAGATTTGCATTCCACAACTACCAAAGGCAAGCCATTTACAAAAAGAACGATGTCCGGAATAATGTGCTTCTCTGTTCCGGGGATGTTCACCTTGAATTGCGAGATGGCTATAAAAGAATTGTTTTCCGGGTTCTCGAAGTCAATAAATCTTACGGTGGGGCTTCTTTCTCCGGTCTTTCTGTTTTCAGAAACCGAAGTGTTTTCTAAAAGAAGATCGTGAATTTCTCTATTGGCCTCAAGGAGAGAGTTTGCGGTAGGCGTGGTGATTCTTCTTACGACCTCGTTAATCTGGTCTTCTTCGATCCAAGGGTTTATTCTCTTTATCGAGTCTTTCAGAACATACTCAAGGATTACTTCTCTAAAACTTTCTCTGAATTTTTCGTAGCCACCATAAACGGGCTCAAAAGAGGGGTTGAAGGAGAGGATTTCTCTGACCTCTTCAGGATTATCTTTGTTCTGCCTGTAAATCTTCCAGCCGAGCTTTTGAAGTTGGGCAAGGAAGGGGTTTTCTACATAGTGTTCCTCGTCAAGCTTGCGGTACATTTCCGACCTTTTCAATCAAGAAAACAATGGCCTTTTCAAGTTCCGGCAATTCAGTTTTTATAATATCCCAGACAATTTTGGTGTTGATTCCAAAATATTCATGAATAAGTATATCTCTCATTCCGGCTATTTCTCTCCAGGGTAAAGGGTACAACTTTCTTTTGTCTTCGGGGATATTTTTAACTGCTTCTCCAATATTTTCCAGAGATTTCAAAACGGCGTACAATAACAGCTCATTATTCTTAAAATCTTCATAGTTGACAACTCCTTCGGTAAATCTTTTAATTCGTTGGATCTCTTCAAGAATATCTTCAAGGTAAAGCTTTAAACTTCTTTTCTTAGACATATAAGACTTCTTTCATTATATAAGGTTTCAATCTTTCTTTTAAGGTAGAAGCTATAACCAGGTCAACTTCCATTCCGAGATTATCTTCAAGATAAAATTTTAACTGCATGTAATTTCTGAAGGTCTCATATCCTTCTTTAAATTCTATAAGAACGTCCAGATCGCTTTTTTCGGTTTGTTCATTTCTGGCATAAGAACCGAAAATACCGATCGTTTTGATTCCGAATCTTTGCTCCAGTTCTTTTTTTTGATTCTTTATAAATTTTCTTATTTCTTCGAGGCTTTTCATAATTTTCTTTACTTAAGCATCCTTAATCAGGTGATTAACTTTCACCTTTCCAGTCAACAAATTCTCCATCAATCCTTGCTTAATTCTTTCAAGTTTTTCTTTGTATTTTTGCTCCTTTTCAATTTCCCTTATTGTCTTTGTTCTGCCTGTAAATCTTCCAGCCGAGCTTCTTGAGCTGGGCCAGGAAGGGGTTTTCCGCATAGTGTTTTTCGTCAAGCTTGCGGTACATTTTGGTCATGCTTTAATAATCCTTCTATAATAGCTCGCAATTCATTTATTTTAGATTCAGGTATTTGTCCTTCTGAGTATTTAACCATTATATTTAATGGTTTCTGTCTACTATCTTTTGGTTTTTCAATACCTAAAAAACCTTCTATATCAGGGTCAAAATAATGTATTTTGCAGGTAAATTCATTTTTATTATCTTCTATGAAGCTATTTATTAGATCGTGAATTTCTATATCTTTATCTCTGTCTATTAATACGGAATGGTTAATCCCCAATAAGTTAAAAAGGTTCATATATCGATGAACATTAAATTTCCCCATAGAATCCAAAAAATAAATATGTCGGTCTTTTAGATCGGACCATTTTGTATTTATCAAATAATCAAAAAATATTTTTTCCGTAGCACCTTCACAAATAACAACATGTTTAGCGAAAAATAGATTTGATCTCTCGCTATCAAGCCACAGAAAATATTTAAAAGATTCTTCTTTCAATTTGATTTCCACATTGTCTGTTTCTCTTGCCAGATTTCTCTTTCTTATTTTTTGTTTTAATTCGTCACCTATATCTTGAGAATTTAATTTATCTAAGAAAAATTGAAACATAGAAGTGTTCTCATCGTATAAAGAATCAATTTCTTCTTTTTTGATCTGAAAAGTTTTTGTTTCTTTATCTCTGTTGACTTTTATCAAAGAAGAAATATTGCTTATATTTTTGCTTACAAACATAGGAGAATGTGTTGTAATTAATATCTGTTGACTTTCATCTTCTGCCAATTTAGCTAAACTGATATTTAATTTTTCTTGTTGCGAAGGATGTAAAAAAGCCTCTGGTTCTTCAAATAAAATTAACGTGAAATCAGGAGAAAAATCCTTTTTTGCAGTTTTCGGAGTATCAGTATATTTTGTAGATAATTTTATAAGTGTATATATCAAGTGTCGTTGCAATCCCTGCCCAAAAGAATCAATGCTTAATCTTTGATCATCTAATTGGCTATCCTCAATATAATGAGAGACAAGTTTTGCAATGATATCATCTATTCTTATCGGATTTATATCTAACCCAAATTTCACATTCCATTCTTTAAGTTCTTTGTTTATTTCTTCTGTTAAATTTGCAAGGGAAATTCCATCAATAGACTCTTCCTTAAAATTTTTATTAAAATCTTCAAATGCAGATCTAAGAGATGCATAACTCTCACTTTTTTCTATTATTTTTTTAATTACAAAATGCAGTATATTCCTAAGAGGAGAAGGTCCAGTCATTTTGATGGATTCCTCAATTTTACTTATTTCGGGTATGTAAATAATGGTCCCTAATTTAGATTGAGATATATTCTTTGCTCCATAAAAGAAATTTTCCGATAAAGTTTCATTCTCATAAGCGAAAATATTGCTTTGATTTGCTTTAACTTTCGATTTGAACGGTTCTTTATTGGTCTTTAGAATTTTTCTCACCTTCAAAATATTGTCATTGCTCCTATACTCCTTCTTTAATTGCGCTTGTTCTTCATCCGTAGTTAAATATTTTATCTCTATCCATGCTTCGTCATCACTAACATCATTAAATTTGGGCCAATCTTTTTTCGGATCATATTTCAAATCATCATAAAAAACTCTTAACGCCCTCATAATATTTGTTTTCCCAGCATTATTTTCTCCAATAAGTAGAGAGTAATTCTCCAATTCAATACTTACATCCTTTATAGAACGAAAATTATGGATATGTATTCTTTTTATTTTCATCCGGTCCCCCCTCAATTAAAGAGCTAACTCTGATCGTTCCCGTAAGTAAATCTTCCATCAGTCCCCGCTTAATTCTTTCAAGTTTTTCTTTATATTTTTGCTCTTTTTCAATGGTTTCGTCTATTTGCGAGAGAATTGAGGCGATGCGTTTTTGTTCTGGGAGTGGTGGGAGAGGGATTAAAGCATTAGCAATGGTGTCTTTTGATAAACCAAATCTCGTAATTCCATTTGCTAAATTCTGGAAATGTTTATTCACTCGATGGAATCCTATAATCTTAGCCAAATATAACCCATTAACCAAATTGGTATACGGTTTTAGTAAACAAAGATGATAACCACATACCAAATCCTTTATCTCATCCTTAATATAAGTAGGTTTGGCAATATCTTCAAACGTTTCTGAATCTTTTGTTATTATTACATCGCCTTTATTAATCATAAATTTTCCTTTTTCGTTTTTTGTGATTGTCCCTCTCATAAAGTTTAGTGTTGAAGTTATGTATTCATTTTGATAAACTTCCAGATAGTTGCAGAGTTTAACTGTAACCTCATTAGGCTTAATTTTTTTATCAACATTACTCAGTCTTATATCTGCCACTTCATCTAACTCCACAACCTCCCACTCCTCCGGAATCCTGCCGAGGGGCGAATCCTTGAACTTGTGCGTTTCTTCGCTTCTTATCTGTCCGTTTTCGTCTATACCTTTGGTCAGCAAATCCTGCATCAAGCCCTGCTTGATTCGCTTGTATTTCTCTATGATCCTGTCCGTCTTTTCTATGGCGTTATCAACTGTTTCAAGAATTTCGGCGATTTTGCGTTGTTCGGGGAGGGGTGGGAACGTATTAGGCAGCAATCCAAAGATATCCTTTTCAACGTGTGGAATTCCTGAGCCCTTTATTTGATATTTGAAAATCGGTTCATGGAATTTCAAGTAGTAGTAGAAAAATCGTTTATGTAATTTTTCATCAATTTCAATTTTTGCCATAGTTGAAGCAATTGCTCCATCTTTTGCAAAGAAGATTTCACCAGCATTAGACCCATCCCATAGTAGGACTACATCATCATTGACTATCTCAGCTTCATTAATGTTGCAATAAAGAGTTTCGTGATTTCTCCCTCGCAAATATTCAGGGGTTAAATACCTTATTGTATTTTTTTCTTTGAAATTGTAAAATTTTCTTGGAGCTTTACCTTTAATAAATGCTAACTTTTCAAGCAATGGTATTTTTCTCCACTCCTCAGACACTTTTACATCTTCAGGCATTTTTATACCCTTTTTGCTCTTTTAGTATTACATTCATTGTGCAATTTATGTGTAATCATTATGCAATATGTGCAATTACTTTACAATCTCATACTAGAAACCGGCTCTTTTGCCACTATTTTCTTTGAACAATCCTCAGAAATGTTATCTATTATTTCTTGCCCTCCTTTTCTCTTTCTTGTACTTCTTCTAAATAGTACGACAACCAACTATATTTTTGCTTAACCACCGGATTTTGATTTCCCTTACTATTTTTGACTATTTCTTTTACTGTAGTTATGATATTCTCGTAATTACTAACTTCAGATGAATTCCATGTAATACTAAAAGACTTCCCGTATTTTGTATCATTATCTATCATGTTTTCTCTTTCATTTATCGTAATTATCTTTTCTCCTTTTTTTCTCAAAATATTTGGATTAAGTATATCAAAAAAATAAACGCCATCTTTGTCTTTTTTGATAAATTCTTTTAATTCCCCCTCTTCGGACACAGGATATGCAGAAATTTTCTTATCTTTGATGTAGCGGTATAGATCTTCGCTTACAATTATTCTTGGGTATATTGCAACTTCAGACTCCAGCTTATAAGCTTTAATCATAGCAGGACCTAAAATTATGTTCTCTCTTATATTAGGCCAGTACATCTTCCCCTTTACCATAGCACCTCTTAAACACAGTTTGTATTCCCAAAGTCTATCTTGCAGATACCGGATAATAAGAAAGAGATGTGGTAGATTTTCTTTGTTTGCTTTCATCATGAAAAGGAAACTGTCTGAAAAGAAGAAACTCCGTATTTCGAGCGTCCCACTAGCTGTTGTCTTTTTTCCACCTGATTGTGTGAACTTCGTATTTATTTTTAAAGCTTCAATTAAAGTTTTTAATTCTTTTAGGTTTATTTCTGTCTCTTTTATTTTATCCTTAAAACCCAGTATGTCCAGGTAAGCCAAAAAACAGTCTTCGTACATTTCGGTTATCTCTCCTCTTATTAAACTATATCACCTTATTTTGTTCCATTCATATAAATGCCCAAAATATGGTTGTTATGTCTGATAAATTCCTGTTATGCAGGAACATATTTTCTTCCCTTCTTTTCACCAATTTCTTTTAGTATCTTTTTTCTAACCAACTCCTGCAAGTCTCTATAAAGTGTCTTGTCCGAAACATCAGGTATCAAATTTTTTGCGGAGGACAGGGTTATAACCTTGTTTTCTTTTACAAATTTCATTAGCTTAATCTACCTCTCATTAAGTCCTAGTTTTTGCAGATATTCCATAGTACCCCAGCCTTATCAGAAAATCGTCAAGCTTTCGCACTTCCTCATCTCGCTCTTTCTTCCACTGTTCCAGTGAAACGCTGTATTTGTCCCACAGCTTCTCAAAAATCTTAATCAGGTCTTTCTTTTCAGCATTCAGATACTTCTCTAACTGCTGGCTTATCAAATCGTAAAACTTCTCAAGGAGCAGTTCTTTCGCCTCTCCTTCGGTTAAAGATTCTCGCTTGTGCTTTATTTTCTCTTCAAGCTCTTGCTCCTTTGTTCTCAGGTCTCTTTTAATCTTTCTCAGTTCTCTTTCTTTTTTTTCTATTTTTTGGATCAAACTTTCCCACTTTGAGGCTTCTCTAAGGGCGGATTCCTGCAAAGTGGCTCGCAAATCTTTGGCGATCTGTTTCAGGTAATTCTTCACTTTACTGGCGGTCTTCTTTCCGTATTCTTCCTCATCCCAGTCCTCAACTTCATCTAGAAGTTCGTTCAGTTCGCCTTCAACTTCTGCAATCCTGCTCTCTAGCTCTTCGATCTCCTCTAAATCTTGAGAAAAGAATTTTTTCTTAATCCTGTCGTCTTCAATCAGCCTTTTACTCCAGCCGGAGGAAATGATGGTCTTAAAGTCGTATCGCAGGGCTTCCCACCAGTTGACAAATACGCCAGCAATCTGAAACTCATCCAGAACGCCAAGAGGCAGTAACTTTTCTTTCAAATCAGCTATTGCCCTGTTTCTGAAATCCCAGAGGTTGCTCCCGCCGTGAAAACCCTCTATCTCCTTTTTTACCTTCTCCCACCATTCGGAAAGCCTTTCAAAATGCTCTGAGATTACTCCTTTAACTCCACTGTGATTTTCAACTATCTCTCTTATTTTGTTTTTTTCGCTTATCTCTTTGAATTCAAAATACCGGTCATCTTTCTCCTTTAATAAAACCTCCGGGCCGATTCTGAACTTCTCCATCTGTTTTTTGTAGATTTCTACTTCTCTTTTGGGCACTCCACCGACAAGATGGGCGTGGACGTCCTCAATCTCAGGATCCGGAGAGTTGTCAACGTATCTTCTTATATTCAGGTTAAAATCGTTTTCCTCAATTTCCTTGAGATCCACAAGTCTTGAATACTTCGGAATTTCCTTTTTCTCCTCAAAGACGGTAACAATTTTCTCAATGTCTTCAGGCCTAAGATAGTTTTGGTTTCTTCCCTCTCCGTATTCCCGATCAGCATTTATAAAGAGAATTTTTCCTTTGAGATGGGGTGGCTTTCTCTTGTTTATCACTATGATGCAGGCAGGTATGCCCGTGTTATAGAAAAGTTTTGGGGGAAGGCCTATTATGGCCTCAATCAGGTCATCCTTTACAATTCCTTCTCTAATGGCCTTCTCCTGCCCCCCTCTGAAAAGAACTCCGTGAGGCATTACGGTGGCCATAACGCCATCATCCTTAAGGCTGGCGATCATGTGTTGTAAAAACATCAAGTCGGCTTTTTTTCCATTTTCCGGAGTGAAGCCATACTTGAACCTTTCAGGATATTGCATGTTTGCTTTGCTATAGTTCTGAGAAAAAGGAGGATTGGCCAAAACCCTGTCGAAGCGCTTTATGTATCCATTTTCAACAAACATAGGAGTGGTAATGGTATCTTCATTCTCTATATAGGCATCGGGAATATCATGCAGAATCATATTCATCTTGCAGATCGACCAGGTAACTCCATTCAATTCCTGACCGTAGAGAGCCAGGTTTCTCGGATCCTGCCCTTGCTCCTCCACATACTGCCTTGCCTGGATGAGGAAACCTCCGGAACCACAAGTTGGGTCATACACCGTCATACCTTCCTGCGGTTTTACAAGCCTCACCATTAACCGCACTACTTGCGAAGGAGTATAAAACTCGCCGCCTTTTTTGCCCGCAGAGTCCGCAAATTCTTTAATCAGATACTCATAGGCCGCTCCCAGTAAGTCAGGGAACTCAAAATCTTCGTTTCTTAACCTGTATTTATTGAAGTGGTGGATCAAATCCACCAGTTGCTGATCTTTGAGGCGGGTTTTTCCCTTAACCGCATTGAAATCTATATGCCTCAAAACGCCTTCCAGTTCGGGATTGTGTTCTTCCAAAGCGGAAAGGGCCTTGTTTAACTGGTTTCCCACATCTTCTTTAAGTTTTAGGATGTTCTTCCACCTTGCCCTTTCAGGGACAAAAAAGGTCTCAGCGTATAAATTGGGGTCTTCGATAAGTTCTTCTACTTCCTGGTCCGAAAAGCCTTGGGCTTTAAACTTTTCTTTGAGTTCTTCCTGCTTGGCCTCAAAGACATCGGAAACTCGCTTTAGAAACAACATGCCGAAGATGTATTCCTTATATTCAGAGGCATCCATCTTGCCTCTCAGGATATCGGCGGCTTTAAACAGGTGTGTTTCGAGCTGTTTCAAGGTGATTTTTCCGTTATTCATGATCTCCACTCCAGATCCAAAATATTTTTACCCGAGGCCAATCTTTCCGGAGGGTCCCAGGCCGAAAGGTCGGGAAAACTTATCACGTCTTCGACCCGGGGAGAGACTTCAAGCTCCCAAATAACTTCAAGGGATGTGCCTAAGCGGTGATCCTCCAAGGACTCAAGGGTGACTTTGTGAAAGGTGGCCTCAGGGTTTGAGTAGGGGTGAACATCTTGAACTAAAAAGGTCTGGTTCCTTACCCTTACTATCTGGCCGGGTTCTGGGATTATCATTCGCCTTGGACGGCCGTTTTACCCCCCTGACTTTTCCCAACCATAACAAAAAAGAGTTCCATAGAAAAGGGGCGAGTTGCACCGTAAACTAGAATCACTAGGCAATACTTAATCCTCAAACAAGGCCTCAAAATCTCTCGGAGGGACGATTTTAAGGTTTCCAAAGCTACCAATCTCCAAAAGATCTTTATCCCCGCTCACGAGGTAATCCGCTTCGGCTGAAAGGGCACAGGCCAGGATCTGGTCATCATCTTCGTCGCGGCAAACTCCTTGAATGGCTCTAGTGGGCTGTATCATCTCGGAGGCTTCCAAGATCATACTTAAAGCTTCTTCAATCAGGGCTCGCGGAACTTTTATCTTTTCCGATAGAATCCTTTCAAATTCTTCCAAAATCTTCGGGCAAACGAAAAGATCAAATTCTCCTCGACGAGCACGGGCGAGTAACACAGAACATAATCCTTCCGTGACAAAAGCCGCCACCAAAACATTTGTATCGAAGACTACCCTCATGAAATCTGCTCAAAAACATCTTCCTCGGTCATCAAACCAGCCTTTTTGGCGAAAGGCCTGAGCTGCTTTCTAAGACGCTTGAACCGGGCTTCCCAGAGATAAAGGGTTAGAGACTCTCGTACGATATCGCTTTTATTGCGGCCGGTTTCCTTGGCGAAAGCCTCCAACTCCCTGGCCAGCTTTTCGGGAAGGCTTACCGACAAAACTGCTCGCATTTCATCACCTCCACTACAATTTAATACACCCAAACTGCCCCAATCTCAAGCGTAGACCCCAGGCTACCACCATATATCATTCCATCGGTGATAGACCTGCAAAAAAGACAAACCAGAACGGGAACAACGTATCTTCGAGTGGATAGAAAAGTTTTTATTTCTCCAAAGGATAGGTGGAAATTTCGGTTAAGTCAGGGATTTTCTTTTCCGGGGAGATCATGCGGAAATCCTCAAACTTCCGGGCGGTGACCAGAATTCGGCTTTCGTAAGAACGCACGGTTTTGTTGTAGGCCTCTACCGCCTGCTTTAGTCTGTTTCCCAGATCATTGAAGTGCTCGGTGAGAACTCTAAGACGCTCATAAAGTTGCTTCCCTAAATGGGCGATCTCCCTCGCGTTTTCGGCAAGCTCCTGTTCCTGCCAAGCGTAAGCCACGGCCTTGAGGATGGCTATGAGGGTTATCGGGGTGGCCAGAAGGACCTTGTGTTTGGCACCGAACTCCACGATCTCGGGATCGCTCTTTAAAGCCGCCGAAAACAGGCCTTCAGCCGGCAAAAAGAGAATGACAAATTCCGGGCTCTTTTGCCACCGGGACTCTATCGCCTCCCAGTATCTTTTCTGGGATAGACTTTTAATATGGTTTTTGAGCCCCGCCACATATTCCTGTATCTTTTTGTGCGCCTCATCCTCGTTTTCTTCTTCAATGGCCTCTATGTAGACCTCAAAGGGAACCTTGGCGTCCACCGCAATAATCCTCCCTCCTGGAAGCCTGATGATCATGTCCGGCCGGAGGGTCCTCTCATCGGTGGAAAAAGATGTCTGTTCCTCAAAGTCACACTTAGGAAGCATCCCCACCATTTCTACCACACGCTTTAGCTGAATTTCTCCCCACCTGCCCCTTATTCTAGGCTGTCTGAGGGCTCTCGAAAGATTTTCCGTCTCTTTTTGAAGCCTTGGGAGATATACCTCCACCAGGTTTCGGAGGCTCTCTTGAAGACTTTTGTAAGCCCCCTCTCGTTTCTCCTCCATCTCCTTGATTTCGCGGTTTACCTTCTCCAAGGCCTCCTTTATAGGCTGGGTCAGCCGGTCAATGGCCTCCTCTTTGGCTTTGAGTTGCCCCTGAATTTCCTCTCTGAAAACGGAAAGACGATCCTGGGCTAGCTTTAAGAAATTTTCCGTGTTTTTCTGAAAAATCTCCGAAGACAGGGCCTTGAAGGTGTTTTCCAGCTCCTTTTGGGCCTTCTCTATGATCTCGAGTTTTTCCCGGAAATGTTCTTCCTCCTGGGTTATCCTTTCCTTGAGCTTGGCAATTTCTGCCTGCCGCAGGGCGAGTTCCTTTTGGGCTTCCTCAAGTCTCTCGAAGAGTTCGGCCTTTTCCGTCTCCAGCTTCTCTCTGTACTGCTCTTCTCGGGCCAATCTTTCACTGAGCTGCGCCAGCTCCGTCTTTTTCTGGATCAGTTCTTCTTGCAGGCCTTCAAATTTCTGGAAAAGTTCATTCCTTTCCCGTTTGGCGTGTAACCACAAAGCCCCGCCTCCGATCAAAAAACCCATCAGTAAATAACCCCATTCCGGAAACATATCTTAGGGCCTCCTTAGAACTATTTAGCCATTATTATCCGTTTTACCAGCTATAGAGTGCTATTTCATGTTTAACTAGCTCGATTAAATCTATTTTTTAGAGACCTTTACAAAGTCCTCTCGATATATCCATTTTTAATAAGGCAACTGTTTTCTTAACATTTGAGAATATAACCACAACTAACCAAAAGCACTCGGGCCTGGGGAAGAAAATTTAGGGAGGAGCTAGAGCTCCACCGGGAAAAATTTGTTGACTCCGCTATCCGAAAGGGCCTAAATTTCAAGACAGCTCAAAAGTTATTTGATTTTCTGAAAAACTTTGCCGGTTCTATGTACTCAACTTCATGTGCCTAGCCTGATCAATAGCCATGCTTGCCTCCTCATTTCTGTATTTAAAAGATATTATATTCTCACTTGCAACCTTAAGCCCACGAGTGTGGGGGAAAATCGCGAATAATTGCCCAAAATCGGGAATGGATTTGAAGAAACCCGCCTTATTGAGAATGAATTGCAACAGAATTTTTGCGACTTACTGGGAAGTTAGAGGACAGGTGTTCCAAAAGTGCCTTAGGCAAGGAATAATCTTTCGTAAGTCCTCAAGAAATCGTTAATTTTTGGTCGGGACGGCAGGATTTGAACCTGCGACCCCTGACTCCCGAAGCCAGTGCTCTGCCAGGCTGAGCTACGTCCCGACGCCCTTTACATTAAACCACTAGCTCTGGGTGTCAAGCGGTTAGGAGCGCTTCTTTAAAGAAGAATCGGAAAGATATCTCGTCAGCGTTACCTTTTGTGAAAGGCTTGACCAGTCTATCGATCGTCCGGCGTTTTTTTTCTCTTTGGCCCTTAAACGTTCGACTCTTTCGGCCACTTTTTGGTAATAATATTGCTCTTTTTCAAGCAACACGGATTTCCGTTGGAACTGATTCAACTGCATGATAAGGAAATTAAGTCGTTTTATTACCCGGTACTGCTTTTCCACTTCTTCATCTCCCAAAGTTTCAAGGAGATCTTCCAGATTGCGAATCTCCTTTTGCAGTTGCACTTCTGGGGGCACAAAGCCAGCATTTTTGAGGACTTTGTAAGCCAAGCGAAGTTCTTCCGGAACGAGGCTCAGGTCCTCAAGCTTTAGGGGTTTGCCTTTGCCAGGGAGATTGTCAAATTCTCCTTTCCGAATGGCTTCCCTGATCCTTTCTTCGGCTAGACGCTGAAAAATGAGAAGGCTCATTTTGTTTTTGAAAGGGCCTGTTCTATTTTGGCAAGTTTGTATTCTACAAAGTGGAGGCCACCTGAAGGAGGCTTGAGTTCAAGATACTTCCGATAGGCCTCAAGGGCCTTGGGCCAATCCTTTAAGGCCTCGTAAACTCGGGCCAAGTCAGCATAGACTACTATGCCCGAAAAGGGAGCCTTTTTAAGAACCTTTTGATACTTTTGCTCGGCTTCCTTATATTTTCCCTTTTCTTCCAGGAGATACCCCTCGGCCAGAGAGAAGGAAAACTTGAGTTCACCAGGAGCTTTTCTTTTTAAAGCTTTAAGTCTCGTTTGGAGATCAGGGCTTCGTTTCGCCAGAGACAACTCCCAGAGATTTAGAAGGGCCTCCCTGGCAGCTACTGTTCCGGAATACTTTTGGGCCACCTCTTCTAATTTTTTTCGGGCGGCCTCCATATCTTTCAAAGAGATGGCCTGAGCGTAAAGAAGAGCGGCTTTGGCCTCTTTTCTTTCATGATAAGTTCGGTAGCCTGTCAGGAGTGAAAGCACTAGGACTATGGCTACTATCGCCGTTACTATCTCGCGCAGATGTTTTTGTACGACTCTAACCCATCTTTCATGGAGGACTAAAATTTCCTCTCCCGCGGCAGTTTCTTCCCTTCTCATTTAAGCCTCCACCCCTCCAAAATAATCGTTCCAACGGAAGATGAGAGGCTTGGCCCCTTCTACCTGGACAGCATAATCCCCGACTTCTCCGATGAAAAGCACGTGATCACCGGCTTCGCAGGTAGAAACTACCGTACACTCAAAATAAGCAATGGCCACCTTGAGCACTGGGGAACCTTTAAGGGCGTTTAGGTAAGGAACCCCCTCAAACTTGTTTTCGTCCCGCCCGGATTTGAAACCGAAATGTCGGGCTAAGTCGACCTGATCCTCTCCTAAGACGTTGATGCAGAAAACTCCGGATTCCTTGAGGAGTTCATAGGTATAACGTTGAGGCGCAATAGCTACCGAGAGCAACCGAGGTTTGAAAGAGACTTGTCCCACCCAAGCGGCAGTCATGCCGTTTATCTTTTCTCCATGTCTTACCGTAATTACATAAACCCCCTGGGGAATATATTGGGTTATGAGTTTTTGGAGACCCATAGGTTACCTCCTCGTAGCAAGAATTTATGAAAGCATACCACAAAAGAGCTTAAAAAAGCAAGCAGGCTTGGATAAAGAGGTCAAAAAGGTATATTAGAGAGAACTTCAAAGAGGTAAGGAGGTACTTATTCTTTGAAAAGGAAGCAGGCCAGACTTCTTCTGGATGCCGTTTTCCTGGGATTAGTAGGGGCCATTGTCGCCCGGCTTTTTAGCCTCATGGTAGATTTTTCCCAGGAGTTCTTTTTAGGAAAAATTGCGCTCTATCATCCTCCTGGACTTCCTAATGAAGGCGGCCTTCCTCAGGAAGTCGTAGGGCCATATGGCTTGGCCCTTATTCCCCTAGTGACCACCATAGGAGGTTTCCTTTCCGGGCTTTTGGTATATCTCCTGGCTCCCGAAGCCCGAGGACACGGAACCGAGGCTGCTATCAGGGCCTTTCATTTTCTTGAGGGCTACATCCGGGCCCGAGTACCCTGGGTGAAGATGTTTGCTTCCGCCATCACTTTAGGTTCGGGAGGTTCAGCCGGTCGAGAGGGACCAGCCTCACAGATCGGGGCCGGCATTGGTTCTCTATATGGGACCCTTTTTCGAAGATCTTCTAGCGAAAGGCGTCTCCTTCTCCTAATGGGTATGTCCGGGGCCCTTTCGGCCATTTTCCGTTCGCCTATGGGGACGGCCTTTTTTGCGGTAGAAGTTCTTTATAGTCAAATCGAGTTCGAGACCCAAGCCCTGATTTACTGCATCTTTTCCGCGGGAGTGGCCTATCTGGTGAGCGGGTTCGTGGTGGGCTGGGAACCCCTCTTTCGGGTCCCGGAGGACCTTTCCATAACCTCCCCGGAACAGTATTTAGGTTTTTTGGTCCTTGGAGTGCTTGCAGGGATTGTGGGGACTATTGCTCCCTTGGTTTTTCACTATACCCAAAGGTTATTTGAGCGTCTGCCCCTACCCTTTTATCTGCGTTCAGCGTTTGGGGGGCTACTCCTGGGACTCATGGGATTGGCTTTGCCTCAGGTGCTCGGTATAGGCTACGGCTGGTTACAGAAAGCCATCGATGGAGAGCTCCCCGGGAAACTTATGCTTCTTCTATGTCTGGCCAAGATTTTGGCTTTCTCCCTTACTATTGGCTCGGGCGGCTCAGGCGGAGATTTTGCCCCTAGCCTTTTTGTAGGTGGCATGCTCGGCGGTTTCGTAGCCTATCTTTTTAATCAGCCTCCGGCTCCTTACGTGGTGATTGGCATGGCCTCAGTTTTTGGGGCCGCAGCCAGGGCCCCTATGGCCAACATCTTTATCGTTCTTGAAATTACAGGGGCCTTCGCCCTTATGCCGGCTACGACCCTTTCCGTGATGCTGGCCTATATCGTGCAGACGGCCCTGTCTTCCCCGTTGCCTGTAAAGAGTCTCTACGACTCTCAGGTGCCGAACCGGGTACATTCGCCGGCTCACCGCGGAGAATTCTTTACCGACATTCTGGCGGACATCAAAGTCAAAGATATCTTTCAGCCAGAAAAGGTCTGGGCGGTAATTCCAGAGGATATGACCTTGAGACAGTTCGTAAAACTGTTTGGCCGGACGGAACAGCAATATTTCCCAGTGGTGGATGCCGAAGGACGGCTCTCGGGGATATTCTCAATTAATGATGTTCGGCCCTATCTCCTAAATGAAGATCTTTGGGATCTTTTGATTATCAAAGATATTGCTCGCAGGGATGTGATTACCACCCATCCCGAAGAAGATATCAATACCGTTTTGCGGAAGTTTACCATTCGGAACATTGATCAACTTCCGGTTGTAAAAACCGAAGATCCCCGGATTTTTCTCGGAATGATAAGTCGACGGGAAGTAATTAACTTTTATAACCAGCAACTCGAAAAAATGCGTCGAGCTGAAAATCTGATTTATGTGGTGTAAAATTTAATAAATAACGTAGGAGGTGTAGGGAGACTTGGTTACAGTTGAAAGAACTTTCGAGGATTACAAACTGGCTCGCCATCTTTTTGGTGAGCGTGGGGCCCATTTAAAGGCCTTGGAAAAGGCCTTTCGGGTCCAGATCACAGCCCGTGGGAACCAGGTTCTTATTACCGGAGACCCTATAGATACCGAACTTGCGGATAGGGCCTTTGAGGAATTATACGGCTTACTTAAAGCCGGCTATACCCTTTATCCCAGTGATGTAGAATACGCCGCCCGTATCCTTTCTGAAAATCCGAAGGCCAACCTGCGGGATATCTTCTTGGATACTGTTTTTGTGACCTCAGGCCGCAAGGTTATCACCCCTAAGGGGGTGGCCCAGAAACGCTATATTGAAGCTATTCGACAAAACGACATCGTTTTTGGAGTTGGTCCGGCCGGTACCGGAAAGACATATTTAGCCATGGCTATGGCCGTTTCTTTTCTTATGCGGGGTGAGGTTTCCCGGATTATTTTGGTGAGGCCGGCGGTGGAAGCCGGGGAAAAACTAGGATTTCTCCCCGGCGACATAGCGGAGAAGGTCAATCCCTATCTACGGCCACTTTACGACGCCCTTTACGACATGCTTCCTTTCGACAAGGTCTCTCGCCTTCTACAAAAAGGTGTGATTGAAGTAGCCCCTTTGGCTTTTATGCGAGGAAGAACCCTGAACGAGGCTTTCATTATTCTCGATGAGGCCCAGAATACTACCTCCGACCAGATGAAGATGTTCCTAACGCGTTTAGGATATGGATCAAAGGCGGTTATAACCGGAGATGTTACGCAGATAGATCTCCCGGAACCTAAGCGTTCGGGGCTAGTAGAAGCGGTGGAGATTCTAAAGGATGTAGAAGGTATTGCTTTTGTGTTTTTTACCAAAAAAGATGTAGTCAGACATTCTTTGGTCCAAAAGATTATTGAGGCTTACGAGAAAAAAGGGGAGAGAAGTAAGTGAAGACTCGGACTATACCGGTAGAAGAAGCGGTAGGTATGGTTCTTCCCCATGATATTACGGAAATAAGGCCGGGAGAGTTTAAGGGGAGGGCCTTCAAAAAAGGTCATGTTATTCGTGAGGAAGATGTTCCTCATCTCAAGCGCTTGGGTAAGTATCATATCTATGTCCTTGAAATGGAGCCAGATGAGCTTCACGAAGACGAAGCCGCGATAAGGCTTGCCAAAGCGGTTGCCGGGGATGGCGTGGGCTTTTCCGAAGAGATACGAGAGGGAAAAGTCACCTTTTATGCGGAAAGAGAAGGCCTTTTTAAAGTAGATACCGAGGCGCTTTACCGTATAAACCTTCTTGGGGAGATCGCCCTTACTACTCGGCACGGAAATTTCTGGGTGAAGAAGGGGGAGAAACTCGCCGCTGGTCGGGCCATCCCGTTGGTGGTGAAAAAAGGCCTACTTTCGGAAGTTGAAAAGATTGCTTCGGAGAGTTCGGGAGTTTTGAGAGTTCTACCCCGAAGTATGTCCAAGGCTGGACTAGTGATTACGGGAAGCGAAGTCTACTATGGCCGTATAAAAGATGCCTTTGCCCCGGTAATGATTCCTAAACTTTCGGGTTTTGGGCTTGAAGTTTTGGGCCCGATCTTTGTGCCGGACGACCGGGAAAGGATTAGGGAAGCTATCTCGGGCCTTCTTTCCCAAGGGGCGGAAGTGGTATTGGTTACTGGAGGGATGTCCATAGATCCGGACGATGTTACCCGAAAAGCCGTGGCGGATCTCAATCCTGAGCTCTTCACTTACGGGGCGCCGGTGCTTCCTGGGAACATGTTCTTAGTGGCCTATCTGGGGGAGCGAGCTATCTTGGGAGTACCGGCCTGCGGTATGTATCACGGGGTGACCGTCTTGGATTTAATCCTTCCCCGGGTAATTGCAGGAGAGATCATTACCCGGGAAGACTTAGCAGCCCTAGGCCATGGAGGTTATTGCCTCCATTGTAAAGATTGTCGGTTTCCGGTGTGTCCTTTTGGGAGGGGATAGATGTTTGTGATTTCACATTTTCTCACGGCTTTGGCCAAGGTTATCGATCTGGTGTTGACCTTCTATATGTGGATCATCATTATTAGAGCTATCATTTCTTGGGTCAATCCGGATCCTTTTAATCCCATAGTGAGGTTTCTTTATCAAATTACCGAACCGGTCCTTTATCGTGTAAGACGGTTTTTGCCTCCTCTGGGGGGGATTGATCTTTCGCCACTTATTGTGATCTTGCTGATCATTTTCCTTCAGCAATTTTTGGTGCCGAGCCTTTACGATCTGGCGGTAAGGTTAAGGTGATGCGTCTTACTCCCAAAGATATCAGAGAAAAAAGCTTCAATGTGGTACCGGTAGGCTACAGCCGGAAGGCGGTCCGAACCTTTCTTGAAGAGGTGGCCGATTTTGTAAAGGAGGTTATTCGGGAGAATAATCAGTTAAGGGACGAACTTAGCCGTAAGGACCGAGAGATAGAGGAACTCATGGCCGAGGCCAAGGCCTTTCGAGAGGCCTTGCGCAAGCTGGATGAATTTTCGGAGACCATAAAGGCCCAGGCCGAAGCTGAGGCTCGGAAGATAGTGGAGGAGGCTGAAAAGGAGGCTAAAGCCTTAGAAGAAGATATTGAGCGGCTCTGGAAAATGAGAGAAAAGATAAGGCTTGATCTACGCTCTTTGCTTCTTTCCTATCTCGAGCACTTGGAGGAACGAGTTGGCGATCGAGGCTCATCCCAAGGGGGTGCTTCTCAAAGTCCACCTTCAACCGGGAGCGAAGAAGACTGAGCTTGCCGGTTTTCACGGAGCGAGTCTAAAGATAAAAGTTGCGGCCCCGCCGGTAGAGGGCAAGGCTAATCGGGCCCTTATCGAATTCCTTTCCAAAAAGCTCGGAGTCCGCAAAAAAGAAATTGAAATGCTTGCGGGAGAGAAGGCTCGGGATAAAATTATCCTTGTCCACGGACAGTCCCCGGAGGAAGTTAAAAAGGCCTTAGGAGTTTCATGAAACCGGTTCTTCTCTTTGATTTAGACGGAGTGATCCTTGATAGTATGCCCTGGCACGTGAGGGCCTGGCGGGAGGCCTTCTCTATGCTGGGGCTGGACATCCCTGAGGAAGAAATTTACCTCCATGAGGGTGCTATAGAACTTGAGACTGCAAGGAGTCTCTTTGAAAATCAGGGGATCGAACCTACGCCCGAATTCTTTAAGAAGGCCTTTTCCCTTCAAAAAAAGATCTTTAAAGAAAAATACCAGGCCAAGGTACGACCTTTTCCAGAAGTGCCGGATCTCCTTGCAGATTTAAGAAAGGAAGGACGCAAGCTGGCCCTGGTTACCAGCTCTCATCAGGAAATCTTAGATGAGGTCTTTCCAAAATCCTTGGCCTCCCTTTTCCACTTTATCGTTACCGGGGACCAAGTACCCCGCCGAAAACCCTATCCTGATCCGTATCTAGTCGGGCTTTCGGGGCTTGGGGCCCCTGCGGAAGAGGCCCTGGCGGTAGAAAATGCCCCTGCAGGAGTGCGTTCGGCTAAATCCGCAGGGCTTTTGTGCATCGCCATTACTACCACTCTTGCTCCGCATCATCTCCAAGAGGCGGATCTGGTGGTTGAGGATCACCGGAAGCTTGAGAGGATTTTAAAGAATGGAGAAGGCTTCTAGCCTAGCTGAGGATTATTTTTCCCGCTATCAGGATCTTATTCCCAATTATGAGAGCTTTCTGAATGCTCTTTCCGAGCCCCTACCTCTTTATTTCAGGCTCAATACCTTAAAGACCCAAGATCCTGATCGGGTTGTCCGAGGACTAGCGAGGCAGGGATTTGAAGTTACGCCTGTGGAGGCCGTGCCCTGGTTTTTTAGGGTAGAACCCAGAGATATATCCTTGGGGAACACCGACGAGTACTATTTGGGATTAATCTATCCCATGACTCTTTCAAGCTCTCTTCCAGTCTATGCTTTGGATCCCCGCCCTGGGGAAATCATCCTCGACCTATGCGCTGCTCCGGGTAGCAAGACTACTCAGATAGCCCAACTAACCGAGGATCAGGCTATAGTGGTGGCAAACGACAAGCGCCTGGATCGCATCACGGCCTTAGTGGCTAATCTAAGGCGTCTCGGGGTGGCCTCGGTAGTGACTACCGTTTATCGGGGGGAACAGTTTCCCCTAGGGACAACCTTCGACAAGGTTCTGGTGGACGCCCCCTGTTCAGGAGAAGGAAGATACCGCAAAGGCTACGAAGGAGAACTCCTTTTCCATAAGGAGGGCCACACTAATCTCCCCGCTATTCAGAAAGGACTTATCGTAAGGGCCTACGATCTTTTAAGGCCAGGTGGAATACTGGTTTACTCCACTTGTACTATAAATCCAGAAGAGAACGAGGCCGTGGTGGACTATCTCTTACGCAAACGGCAGGCGGAGGTCCTTTCCTGGGAGGCTCCCCTACCCTCTCACCCTGGTCTTACCGAATGGGAGGGCAAGCCCTTTCATCCTGAGCTCGTTAAGGCCAAACGATTTTACGCCCATGAGATAGGGGCGGTAGGTTTTTTTGTGGTTAAATTGAGGAGGCAGGTGTGAAAAGGAGGATCAAAAAACTTGATCCCCGGGCCTCATGGCCGAGACCGGTTTCCGACGAGGAACGAGCCCATATCCTTGGATACCTTGAGGAGCGTTTTGGATTCAGCCCCACGCTTTTTGAGCCCTATCTTTTTCTGGCTACGGCCAAAAATTACTGGCTTTTTACCCGTACAGAACATTTCGAAGCCTTGCAGAGTTTACGTGTCCAGACCGCAGGGCTTCTTTTCCTGCGCAAGGTTTCTGGTTACCTTAAACCTACCAGTGCGGCCCTCCAGCGATTCGGACGCTTTGCCACCCGTAATATTGTGATCCTTGACCGTCTAACCCTGGATCGCCTGCGACTGGAAAAAAAGATCCCATTTTCGGCGGAGTTAGAACCGGGATACGTTATCCTAAAATGCGAAGAGGATTTCTGGGGGTGTGCCCTTTACATTTCCGGGAAGCTCATTTCTTACCTTCCTTGACCTTAACGCCTCCTGCTTTAAAATGCAGGGAAAGTTTTTAAACCTTTTTAGGAGGCTTGGATGTTTGGCATAGGTCTTCCGGAATTATTACTTATCATTTTGATTATAGTGCTTATTTTTGGGGCTAGTCGTTTGCCTGAACTGGGTAGAGGTCTCGGAGAAGGTATTAAAAACTTCAAGAAGGCTATCAAATCAGAAGAGAACGAAGAGGTGCAAGATGAAAAAAATAGTTGATTTTTTTTCCTCTCTCAGACTGGCCATCTTCCTGTTTTTGGCGCTGGCAACAACTTCTATTCTAGGAACAATCCTTCCTCAAGGAAAGGAACCCGGTTTTTACTTTGCCAAATATGGATCTTTCTGGGGCAAAATTATTAATTTTTTCCAGCTTTATGATGCTTATCATTCTTGGTGGTATATTGCACTTCTTTCAGTATTTTTGCTCAATCTCATCTTTTGTTCCGCAAAGAGATTTCCGGTTTCTCTAGGACTCTATCGTCGGGATCCTTGGTCGATAGATCCTGAAAAGTTGCCCATGCGTAAGGAAATTATTACTTCTAAGAGCCCAGAGGAATTAAAAAGCTCCTTGGAAAAGGAGTTTGACATCAAGGCCCTTAAAGAGGGTTTCTTGGGGGTTAAAGATCGTTTCCGGTGGAGCTATTTTTCGGTCTATTTTGTACATGGATCCATTTTGGTCATTGTGATCGGAGCTCTAATTGGGGCTATTTACGGCTACCGAGGTTATATGAATATCCTTGAGGGAGAGAAGAGCAATAAGGTTTTTCCTTTCCAAAAGAAGGGTTACATTTCTCTGCCCTTTTATATTAAACTGGATAAGTTCGAGATTGAATTTTATCCCAATGGCATGCCGAAGGATTATCGTTCTCATGTAACCGTTATAGATGGAAACCAATCATTTAACTATTTAATAAGGGTAAACCATCCTTTGGAGTATAAAAAAATCCGTTTCTATCAATCTTCTTATCAAGAATATGCCGCTATTAAAATAAGGGTTGAAATTGGTAACAAGAGTAAAGACTTAGTGATTAAGCCTTTCCGTGATGGAAGCTGGGAGGAAGAGGACCTTACTATTGGACTGATCCAGTACGGAGAGGCACACGGTTTCCGGATGGCCAAGGTCTGGATAACCAAGGAAGGGCATGAACCCCAGATGATTTGGTTGATTGAAGGCCATCGGCAGGAGCTCTCCTTTTCTCCCCATAAGATTTCTCTTTCGATGTTGGAAGCCAAGCCCATTTTTATGACCGGACTTCAGGTGAGAAAGGATCCTGGCGCTATCCTGGTATGGATAGGTTTTCTATTAATGATCCTTGGTATTTTTGCAGCTTTCTTTTTCACCCACCGGGTAATTTGGGTCTATATTAGACCTCACGAAAAGGGCTCTCGGGTTATCGTGGGAGGTTATAGCAAACGCTACCGGGAAGATCTCAAAAAGCAGATCGAAAGATTCGTTAACAAATACTTAATAGACCTTACTTGACTATTTGCAGTTGTGGTATAAATTTAGAGTGGCTCCCTGAGGGACGCCCCCCTCATCGTCTCTACCCTCAGACGATAACCCACCTCCACCCCCCTAAACCCTCGGGGAGCCACCTTTTCTTGACTCGTCCTTTTTCCGTTTTAACTTTAAGGCATGCCGAAGGATTATTATAAGATTTTAGGAGTTCCCAGAAACGCTACTCAAGAAGAGATCAAGAAGGCCTATCGACGCCTGGCCTTGAAGTATCACCCTGACCGTAATCGAGGCAATAAAGAGGCCGAGGAGAAGTTTAAGGAGATTAATGAGGCCTATGCCGTCCTTTCTGATCCCGAGAAGCGTAAACAGTATGATATGTTCGGATCTGTGGAATTTGAGAAACGCTACTCTCAAGAGGATATCTTTCGAGGCTTCAATTTCGAGAACATCTTTCGGGATCTCGGGATCGATTTCGACTTCGGCAGGTTTTTCCGTTTCGGAGAGGGGACGCGGAGTAGTAAGGGTTTCACCTTTGATCTTTCGGGTTTCTTTAGTGATCTCTTTGGTACTTATGAACCTCGCTCGTCTCGGCAATTCGATTTCGAACAAGAAATGGTTCTTGAGTTACCAGTAACCCTTGAGGAGGTAGCTCAGGGAGGAGAAAAGATCCTTTCGATAGCTCCCTTAGGAAAACCTGAGAAAGTCAAAGTTCATATTCCTCCCGGGGTCAAAGAAGGCCAAAAATTGAGACTTCCGGCCAAAGGACCTATCGGGCCGGATGGTCGAAGGCGGGATCTCTTCTTGAAGATCAAGATCGAGCCGCATCCCATTTTTGAACGGGATGGCAGAGATCTCGTTATTTCTCGAGAGGTACCTTTGAGTTCATTCTTTTTGGGAGGGGAAGTCGAAATCCCTACGGTGTATGGGAAAAAGATAAAGGCCAAGATACCTCCGGGGACCAAGCCGGGGGCCAAACTCAGACTGAAGGGTCTAGGGCTCCCAGGAGAAAACGGTTCTAAGGGAGATCTTTACGTTAAGCTGGAGCCTTTGATACCCAAAAGGCTTACCAAGAAACAGAAGGAACTCCTTAAACAGTTGAGAGAGGTCGGCCTTTAGCCACCTACTACACTCGCAAGTTTGAAGATAGGCAAATATAAAGAAATGATGATACCTCCGATGATGCCACCGAGAAAAACGATTAAGATGGGTTCGATAAGGGTGGAAATGGTGTCCACCGTACGATCCACTTCGTCTTCGTAGAAATCGGCTACTTTATCAAGCATCTGTTCTAGGGCCCCGGTAGCTTCTCCTACGGAGATCATTTGAGTTACCATGTGGGGAAAATAACCGCTTACAGCCATGGGTTCAGCAATGGATTGTCCTTCGGAGACGCTAAGTCTCACCTCTTCTACTACTTTTTCTATTACACGGTTTCCGGAGACCTTGCCTGCAATGGAAAGTCCTTGAAGTAGAGGTACCCCACTGGCGATGAGACTACTTAAAGTTCTTGAGAATCGGGCCAGGGCGGACTTGTGCAAGAGGTCACCGAAAAGAGGAAATCTAAGCAATAATTTGTCTATTTTATAACGTCCCTTTTCTGTGCGATAAAGACGGCGAATAATAATGATAAAGCCTATTAGGCCGGCTATGAAAAATGGAAAATATTTTTTGGTGATAGTGCTGGCTGCAATTACAATCTGGGTAGGAAGCGGTAAGGCCTGTCCAGCCTCAGCAAACATCTGGGCAAACTTAGGAATGACGTAAACCATAATAATGGAAAGCACGACAATAGTCACAAAAATAATCACCGCCGGGTACATCATAGCCTGACGAATCTTGGCTTTGATGGCCAGAATTTTTTCTTGATAGGTGGCCATTCTCTTCAGGATTTCATCCAGGTTACCTCCGGCCTCACCGGCGTTAACCATCTGATAATAGAGCTCATCAAAGATCTTGGGGAATTCCCTCAAAGATTCTGCCAAACTGCTGCCACTCTCCACGGAGGTTTTTATCTTGCGGATAACCTTCTGAAAGTAAGGGTTTTTTTGTTGGCTGGCCAGGGCCTCAAGGGCCTGGACTAGGGGAAGGCCGGATTCTAGCATGGTGGCCAGTTGTCTAGTAAAAATGGCCACCTCTTTGCCCTTAACCTTTTTAGGTTGAAAGCGAGCCAGAAAAGATTCCTTTTTTTCGGTAATCTTAAGCGGTATGAGCTGGAGGCGTCTTAGGCGAGCCTCTACCAGTTTGGGGTCCGGGGCCTCCATCTCGCCCCGCCTGACCTCTCCTGAAAGGGTTTTACCTACCCAGCTATAAATTGGCATCTTTATCTGCCCGCCCAGTAATTGGGAGCTTCTTTCATAATAGTTACGTCATGGACGTGACTTTCTCGAAGTCCGGCCGGGGTTATCTTTACGAAGCGGGCTTTTTTGCGCAATTCTTCAATGGTTCGGCATCCGCAATATCCCATCCCGGACCTTAATCCGCCCACCAACTGATGGATCATGTTGGAGACCGGTCCGCGATATGGGACTCGGCCCTCAATTCCTTCGGGGACAAATTTGGTAGGCTCGGATTCCTCCTGGCCGTACCTCTCTCGGCTACCCCGGCCCTTCATCATGGCCCCCAAAGACCCCATGCCTCGATAAATCTTGTAAGTTCTTCCCTCATAAAGGATGGTTTCTCCGGGAGCCTCCTCTGTCCCTGCGAGAAGGGAACCGATCATAACCGCATGCGCCCCGGCTCCGATGGCCTTGGTTATATCTCCAGAGAATTTGATGCCTCCATCCGCGATCACCGGCACCCCGTGCTTATCCGCCACCACAGCACAGTTGTGGATGGCCGTGATTTGTGGCACGCCTACCCCGGCCACCACCCTGGTGGTGCAGATGGATCCGGGACCTACACCTACTTTTATGCCATCGGCTCCAGCTTTGATTAAGGCTTCAGCCCCTTCGGTCGTGGCCACATTTCCGGCTATAACCTGAGCATCTGGGAAATGGGCCTTGATATCCCTTACAGTTTCAATCACATTTTTAGAATGACCGTGGGCAGAGTCTATTACGATTACGTCGCATCCTACACGAAGTAAGGCCTCTACGTGGGCCAAACGCTCGGGCCCTACCCCTACTGCCGCTCCAACTCTTAATCTTCCCCACTCATCCTTACAGGCGTTTGGATACTTGCGAAGTTTTTCAATATCTTTGATGGTGATGAGCCCTTTGAGACAAAAATCATCGTCCACGATAAGGAGTTTTTCTATGCGCTTCTCATGGAGGATTTTTTTGGCTTCTTCAAGGGTTACCCCCGGAGGAGCAGTGACGAGGTTTTCCTTGGTCATAATTTCCTTGACTGGTCTTTCAAGGTGAGTCTCGAACCGAAGGTCTCGATTGGTGACGATTCCAAGGAGTTTTTTCTTCGGTCCTTCTACTACCGGGACTCCGGAGATTCGATACTCTTCCATAATTTTGAGGACTACCTTCACGGGAGTTTCCGGTCCTACGGTTACAGGATCAAGGATCATACCGCTTTCTGATTTTTTGACCTTTTCTACGTGACGACACTGTTCTTCTATAGACATATTTCGATGAATAACCCCAAGACCCCCTTCGCGGGCCATACTAATGGCCATTCTGGCCTCGGTAACCGTATCCATAGCGGCTGAAATGATGGGAATATTGAGCTTTATTTTAGGGGTAATATAAGTAGAGACTTCTACGTCTTTAGGAAGAACTTCCGAATAGGCTGGCAATAAAAGGAGGTCATCGAAAGTATAGGCTTCTTCAATTGGAAGATTTAACATCTAAGCACCCCTCCTTATTTTATAAGTTTTTTGGCTCAAAGAGACAAGAGTAGACCTTCAAGGAGTCCCCATTCACTAATAACAAGATGAGATTGGTTAGTTTTTCTTAATATCTCGGAATAAATTAAAATTCCTGGCAATGCAATATCTTCTCGACCGCTTTCCATACCCCTCAAACGCCTAATTTTGGAGAGGGATAGCCCCCAGAGATACTCACCGAGGGATTCTATTTTTTTCTGAGAGATCTTGTGTCCATGAAGTCTTTCCGGAACATATTTAGCCAATTTGAGGTCTAAGGCTCCTAAGAGACTAGCGCTTCCTCCACAACCTACCACTAAATCTATGTTTTTAGGCCATTCTACCTCTGAGAGAACTTTTCCTATATGAGACCTTAAACTTCGATATTCCTCTCGGGTTAAGGGGTAAGTTTTGATGAGGTGATCTTTTAAGGTAACCACCCCTAGAGGAAGACTCGTTTCCCAAATTTTCTTTCCGTTTTCAATAAAAACAATTTCAGTACTTCCTCCTCCAGCATCTACTAGAAGAAACCGTTCGCTTTGTAGTTTCAGACCAGCCATTACCCCTTTTACAACCAACCAGGCCTCTTCTTCGGGAGAAATTACTTCAATTTTAATTCCTAATCCCTTAGCTTCTTGTATAAATTTTGAAATGTTTTTTGCTCTTCTAAAAACTGCAGTTCCTATAGCTCGATAATGGGAGACCTCGAGAGTGTCAAGAATTTGGTAAAAATTTTTCAAGGCCGAGATTCCTCGGCGCCAGGCCTCAACGGAAATCTCATCGGACTTAGCCAACCCTTCACCCAAACGGACATTTTCTCGATAGCGAGCAATAACCCTTAACCCCCCTTCTTCTTTCTTACCGAGAGCCAGCCTGAAAGTTTGAGTGCCCAGATCCAGGGCTGCTAGAGGGGGGGTGTTGAGTCTTTCCTTAAGGTCTTTGCCCACTTTGAAGACCAATCGTTGATTTCCGGGTAAATAATAAGTTTCCCCATTCTTAGGATTTACGAAAATCCTTTCTTTTCCATGATGAACTTCAAAACGTCCGAAATCGCGAAATTCTATTCGTCCTCCATCCTTTAGGAAGCGACTTATCTCTTCAAAGGTAGCTTCAACTAGACTTTCAAGATCTCTTTTGCGCAACTCGGGAAAATGAGCGGTGAGCCTTTCGATCAGTTCGTGTCTTTTCATAGAAGAGTGGCACCTCCATCCCAAAGATACCACGGAGAAAACCAAAAACTTTCTAGCGGTAGATCAAATTGACCCTCAATAAGTTTCTTCAGAAGGCCTTTCTTTCCGCTACCGTATACCAGATGAGGTCTTCCTTTTAAGTCTCCAAGTCTAGCAGCTAGCTCCACCGCCTCCATAAAATTGCCTAGATCGTCAATGAGGCCTAGTTTCTTGGCCTTCTCGCCGGTAAAAATTCGTCCATCAGCTAATTCTTTCACTTTTTCCAGGGGTATTTTCCTCCTTTCCGCCACGGCTCTCATAAATTGTTCATGTACTTCCGAAAGAGTTTCTTCTAGGATCTTTTTTTCTTTGGGGCTTGGAGTTCGATAGTAAGATACCAGATCCTTGTATTTCCCACTTTTGAGAACTACAGGTTTGATGCCCAATTTCTTGAGCAGTTCCTCTATGTTGGGAATCTGTAAGAGAACACCTATACTACCAGTAATAGTTCCAGGGGAAGCCAAGATTTTGGTTCCTCCTAAAGCCGCGTAATAAGCTCCAGAGGTGGCTACTGATCCTAAGGAAACTACTACCGGTTTTAGTCGCGAGATCCTCCTGAGTTCCTCGTAAAGTTCTTGAGAAGCCCCTACAGTTCCACCAGGGCTGTCTATTCTTACCACCAAGGCTTTAATATCTTTGCGATACCGAAAATCTTCAAGGATTTTGATTTTTTCATCTGCTTCCGTAATGAGTCCTTTGATTTCAACTACACCAATGGCTTCGCGATGTGAGGGGCCTCGGAATTGTAAACCTAAGGATAGTAAAAAACCTAAAACCATGAAAAATAGAAAGACGCCCCCCAGAAAGGCCAATCCGTATAAAAACCCTTTTTTCATGAGGAATTTTTATTCTACTTATTTACGACTTCTTTCAAAAAGGTACCCAGTGTAACGCCGGTGCCTTTGCGCTCTTCCGAAAGATGAAGATATTCCTGACGGGCTTCGTCCTCTTTGTATTTTCTAATGGAAAGGGCCATGCGCTTCTTTTCGGGCTCTAGTCTTATGACCTTGGCCTTTACTTCTTGACCAACTTCAATAACTCCTACGGGAGTTTTGATCTTTTCTTCTCCAAGCTCTGAAACGTGTACCAAACCTTCAAGACCTTCTTCGATCTCCACAAAGATTCCGAAATCTGTAACTTTGGTAACCTTCCCGGAGACCACACTTCCCACAGGGTATTTCTCGGGAGCTAGCTCCCAAGGATCCGGCGAAAGCTGTTTGATACCTAAATTTAGCTTTTCTTTCTCAGGGTCAATTTTAAGGACTACGGCCTTAATTACATCACCCGGTTTGAACTTCTCAGAAGGATGGCCTATCCTTCCCCAGGAAAGATCGGAAACATGGATAAAACCGTCTATCTCTTTAGTAACTTCTACGAAAATCCCAAAATCCGTTACAGTTTTAACTAGGGCTTCAATAACCGTGCCTGGAGGCATATTTTCGACCAAAATTTCCCAAGGATTGGGTTCGATACGTCTTAAACTCAAAGAAAGCTTACGATTTTCGGGATCTACTTTTAAAACCACAGTTTCAACTTGATCTCCTACGGAAAGCATATCTCTCGGATGTTTGATCCTTTTGGTCCAAGAAAGTTCAGATAGGTGGATGAGTCCTTCCACGCCGGGTTCGACTTCCACAAAGGCCCCGAAGGAGGTGAGAGATACTACTCGGCCTTGAACTTTATCACCTTCTTTATACCGTTCGGCTACGCTTTCCCAGGGGTCAGGAGTAAGTTGTTTGATGCCGAGCTTTATCCTTTCTTTTTCACGATCCAGGGAGAGGACCTTTACCCTTACTTGATCTCCTATCTTAAGGAGATCCCCGGGATGCTTTATCCTTCCCCAGGAAAGATCGGAGATATGCAGAAACCCCTCAACCCCTCCTATATCAATGAAGGCCCCATAATCTACAATATTTTTGACTATCCCTTCAACCACATCTCCTTCATTAAGTTTCTCAAGCAAGGCCTTTTTGCGAGCCTCGGCTTCCTTTTCCAGGATGTTTTTACTAGAAACTACGACATTATTTCTCTTTCGCGAAGCCGAGATTACCTCTACTTTTACAGTTTTTCCGACGATTTCATTGGGATTGGCCGGCCTTTTGAGATAGGCGTGGGAAAAGGGAAGAAAACCCCTCACGCCTTCAATTTCGACCTCGAAGCCACCCTTTATGGGTTGAACTACATAGGCCGAAAGGGGGGTCTTTTCCTTCAAACTTTTTAAAATTTTTTCCCAGGCCCGATTTTCAAGGATCTTGGCATAAGAAAGCCGTACTAGACCGTCTTCACCCCTCAATCTTTCAACCAACACCTCAATACGGTCGCCCTCGTTGACTCTCAAAGAACCGTCAATTCTTTTTAATTCCTGCGTGGGGACAGCCCCTTCGGATTTATACCCTATATCCACGAAGGTCCAATCTGGATTTATGCGGATAATCGTTCCCTCTATGACAGCCCCACGTCTAAGGACACGGGGCTCGGATTCGAGATTGAGAAAATCCTCAAAACTTTCCATACTTTGGATGTCCTCCATGATTTGTCCTCCCAAAGACTTTGGATGAGCTTATACCAGAGATATGGGAAGGCTTCAAGGGTGGGAACTTTTCAGGGCTTCAAGAATGCGATTTACGACTTCCTCAGGCGATAGAGTGGTGGTGTCTATAACGATGGCCCCTTCTGGCACCGTTAAAGGGGCCTCCGTACGAGAAGAATCTTTATGGTCCCGCTCTTTGATTTTGGAAAGGACCTCTTCCTTCGAGGCTACAAGACCTTTGGCCTGCCATTCAAGATATCTTCTTTCAGCCCTGATACGGGGATCGGCGGTAAGGAAAAATTTGGCCTTGGTCTTCGGAAAGACCACCGATCCCATATCCCGTCCTTCGGCCACTATCGGTCTATTTTCCGCAATCCTTTGTAGAATTTCATTGGCCAACTTACGCACACTAGGGAGAGCGGCTACCTCGGAAACATGGGCCTCCACCTCAGGTTCCCGAAGCTCTTGGGTGAGGTCCGTTCCCTGGTAAGAAACTTTGAGCCCCTGAGAATCAGCCTTGATATCTAGTTTGGGAATCTCCTCTTTAAGAACCTCCAAGATTTTGGCTTCATTCCTCAGAGGAAGGAGTTCCCGTTTTTTAGAAAGGAGCAACCAGGTAAAGGTCCGATAGATGCTTCCAGACTCCAGAATGGCGTATTTCAGTTTCTGGGCCAGCATACGGGCCACAGTGGTCTTCCCGGCCCCTGCAGGACCGTCTATAGTAATAATTTTGGGAAGAACACTCATAGGATATCTTCTAAAGCCGCCACTAAGGCTTCGTTTTCGTGAGGCAGTCCGATGGAAATTCTTAGATAATTGGGAAAACCGTAAGCCTCCATAGGTCTTACGATGATACCCCGTCTGAGGAGGACCTCATAGATAGGTCTGGCAGATCGTTGGCAATCCACGAGAAGGAAGTTGGCTTGAGATGGAAGGGGCCTTAGGCCCAGACGAGGGAGTTCTTGGTAGAAGTAATCCAGCCCTTCCCAGGTAAGCTTTAGGGTTTTCTCAAGGTGTTCCTCATCTTCAAGGGCCGCAAGCGCCGCTACCTGGGCCAGGATATTGACGTTGAAGGGCTGGCGCATGGCGTTTAAGATCCGAGAAAGGGTTTCCGACATCAGACCATAACCTACCCTAAGGCCGGCTAGTCCGTAAGCCTTGGAGAAAGTTCGAAGTACTGCTACTGGATATCCTTTCTTGAGATACTCTATTCCAGAGATGGCCTTTTCGTCTCTTACAAATTCACCGTAAGCTTCATCTATTACTACTAAAATGCTACTGGGGAGCTTAGCCAAAAAGTCTTCAAAGGGTTCTCTTTCAAGGACAGAGCCGGTGGGATTGTGGGGATGATCCAGAAAAATGATGCGAGTCCTTTCGTTTACGGCTTCAAGGATGGCCGAAAGATCGTGTTTAAACTCTTTGAGGGGGATTCTGCTAAACTTTGCTCCGGCAGCAGCCCCGAATTTTTCATACATGAGGAAAGTAGGTGCGCTCAAAATGATCTCCTCCCCTGGAGAAACCAGGGCCCTTATGAGAAGATCAATGACCTCGTTGGAGCCATTCCCGAGGACTACCATTTCAGGCTTTACTCCGAAACGTTTCGCAAGAGCCTCGGAAAGGTCTCGTCCGGAGGCCTCAGGATAGCGATGAATTTCGGAGAGCCTTTCCCTTATGGCCGTAAGAGCCATGGGAGAAGGCCCCAGAGGATTCTCGTTGGAAGCCAGTTTATAAATGGGACCTTTTAAGCCAAGCTCCCGCCTTACCTCCGCCAGACTTTTTCCCGGCGGATAAGGCGAGAGCTCTTTAAGCCAGGGTTTCACTTCTAATTTAGAGTCCTTCACGGGCGAGCTCTATAGCTTTATCTATGCGCTTTTGAAGCTCTTCGGGAAGTCCTTCGATCCGTACATTGAGGAATCCTTGTACGATAAGAGATGTGGCCTCTTCCTCTGAAAGGCCTCGGGCCATGAGGTATTCGATCTCTTCCTGGGCTACTTTGCCGACCGCGGCCTCATGCGACATTTCTACATTGGAGTAATAGGCATCTAGCTGTGGGATAGCCTTGATGGCTCCTTCATCTGAAAGCATAAGCCCTTGGCATTCAAGATGGGCCTTTACCTCTGGAGCCTTTCCAATAAGGTGTCCCCGGGCGAGACTCTCTCCTCCGTAGCTTACGCTCCGAGAAATGATTTCGGCCCGCGTTTCCGGAGCCTCAAGAGA
Organism: Thermosulfurimonas dismutans; assembly: GCF_001652585.1. Taxonomy (GTDB): domain Bacteria; phylum Desulfobacterota; class Thermodesulfobacteria; order Thermodesulfobacteriales; family Thermodesulfobacteriaceae; genus Thermosulfurimonas; species Thermosulfurimonas dismutans. The sequence continues at coordinate 5,274 of NZ_LWLG01000019.1, read as the reverse complement.
GACCCGAGCTCCGAGATCAAGATACGAGCCTTTGGGAGCAGCTACCACCGAGCCAAAGGTGGCCTTGGCTCCGGGCCCTACCAGGCGGCAGTCCGGCATGGTTTGAATGGTAGCTACCTGATGGAGTGTGACATAGGTGGAAATGTAAGTTCCTCCTTCCTCCACGATAACTCCGGTTCTAGGTCTTACATGGGTCTCATCCGCCCAGTTATGGATCATGGTAAAGGTGAGTTTGGCATTCCTCTTGACGTAGAACTCTGAAACCCCGATGTGGAAACTGGATCTTACTCCCGGATGGGTAGTACAGGCTGTGATGAGGTTTAGTTCTGCCCCTTCCTCCACGATGACAATATTGTGCACCTTCTGCACTACTCCCGGGGTGCGGATGTAAAGGCAGGTCTGCACGGGATAGACCAGACGGTATCCTGGAAGGACTCGAATGAAATACCCGTCATCAAGATCCTCGGCCGTCGCTTTGGTATATTCATCTTTATCCGCCGATACCGACTTCCACCAGTAATCCGACAGCCAGTCGTATTTTTCGAGGGCCTCGGTTACCGGAAGAAGCTCAAGGCCCTCCGGAATACTACGGCAATGGACTACCCGAGCGTCCGCTTGGAAGAATTCGCCCTCCCGGGAGGCATCCGGCTCAATGCCTACCTCCTTGAGGCGAGCCCACTCCTCGGGAGTAAACTCCTCTATAGAACGGGGAATGTTCCCTTCCTTGGCCGACTTAAATTCCTCAACCTTCGGTTCTAGGCTTCTATTCTTTTCAGGCATGACACACACTCCTCATAACCGTGTTTTTGAATGCCCTCAAATATTTCCTGAGGGTTACCTTGACAATATATGGTGCCATCCATCATTACGTAGCCCAAATCTGCCGGTACGAACTGAAGAATGAATCCGGTGTGGGTGATAATGAGTCCACTTTTAGTCCGCGGACGATGGGTGTCTTTCTGGAGGAGCTTACGAATCATGCGTCCTACTACTTGAATATTTTCCATGTCCACACCAGATTCCGGCTCATCAAGAAGAACGAGATCCGGGTCTTGGATCAATAGTTGTAAAAGTTCGCTCTTTTTGAGCTCCCCCCCCGAAAATCCTCGGTTGACATCTCGTTCAAGAAAGCCCTCGAAACCAAATTCCCGAGCCAGTTCTTCGATTTTGATTCCGTTCTCTTTAGCACACAACTTTAGCATTTCACGAAGTTTTACTCCCCGGATGGTGGGTGGCCTCTGAAACATGATGCCGATGCCTCGACGAGCCCTCTCAAAGGGTGGAAGATGCGTAATGTCTTCGCCTTTGAAAATGATTTTGCCATGTCTAACTTTATAGGTGGGAAAGCCCATGATGGTCATAAGAAGAGTGGTCTTTCCAGAACCGTTCCTTCCGAATAGGGCGTGAGTTTCGCCCTTCGGAATGGTAAGGCTTACACCTTTCAGGACTTCTTTTCCTTCTACCTCTACCCATAGATCTTGAATCTCTAATAGGGGTTCCTTGACCATGGACTTCTCCTTTTGTGGAGTATTTTTATCTAATAATATGTATTTTAACTTCTTTGTCAAGATCGTTTCCTTAGATTTTTCAAAAATAGCTCTCTTCTTGGGTTTTGCCAACCAAAAAAGATTGGGGTAAATCAAGGATAGTCCTTAAACCAAGGAGGCTATTGATTCGCTGGTCTCGATGGGTGGAAATCAATCTCTGGGCTCTGAGGGTTAATTTTAGGGCTTTAAGGGCTCTTCTTTCCCCCAAAATCGCTATACTTCCGGTTATAAAAAGTGAAGCCTACGGACACGGGCTTCTGGAAGTGGCCCGTGTGCTGGCCGAGGAAGGAGCCTATGGCTTTGGAGTCTCCGAGCCGGAAGAGGCCTTGAGGTTGAGAAAGGCCGGGCTGGCGCTCCCTATCCTTCTGCTTTCGGGTTTTGAAAAGGATTGGCTCCCGGAGATTTATCAATTGAGAATCATTCCGGTGGTGGTTTCGGTAAAAATGCTCGAAGAATTGGGAAAATTCCTCCAAAGAAAAGGCCTCAGTATGGAATTCCACCTCAAAATCAATACCGGCATGAACCGTTTCGGAATAGATCCGGAAGAACTTCCGAGGGTGTTTGAAATTCTTTCCAAAAATCCTCACTTAAAACTTTCGGGAGTAATGAGTCATCTGGCTTGTGCGGAAAAGCCAGATGATCCCCTCACACAAGAACAACAGAGATGTTTTTTAGAGGTTAAACAAGTGATATTAAGTCAAGGTTTGAAACCCCGTTTTTTTCACCTGGCCAACTCGGCTGGCCTCATTTTCTTAAGAGGGGCCTCGGGGAACATGGTCCGTCCTGGAATTAGTCTTTATGGCAGTTACCCCTCCTTCAAGGCCCGGGCCTATGTTAAATTAAAACCTGTGATGACCTTCAAAGCTCGAATACTTCAAGTTCGATCTTTGAAAAAAGGAGCGGCTTTAGGGTATGGCCCTCTTTATCGGGCTCCTTCCGAGCGTCGTGTGGCGTTAGTTCCGGTGGGCTATGATGATGGTTATCTACGTAGTTTGAGTCATAAGGGCTTTGCCTGGCTCAGAGGTCGCCGAGTCCCTGTAATAGGAGCAATTTCTATGAGGTGTCTGACTCTGGATGTAAGCGAAATCGAAAACGAGGTCTTGCCTGGAGAAGAAGTTATCCTCCTCGGAGGGCCTAAGGAGGAAGTCCCGGTGGATGAACTAGCTGAACTTGCCGGGACTATAAGCTATGAGATCTTATGTGCTATTGGACGCAGGAATCAGAGGGTTTATCGCGATGTTTAACATCGGTTTTCCAGAGCTGGTGGTCATCTTCATTGTCGCCTTAGTGGTAGTAGGGCCTGAGAAACTGCCCGATATGGCCCGGGCCGTAGCCCGTCTGGTGGTGGAATTCCGGAGAGCTACCGAAGAACTTAAAAAAGAGCTCGCCCTGGATGAAATCGAAGAGGCCAAAAAGGAAATAGGAGATCTTAAAGTAGAAGCCTCGGATTTAAAGCCCGGCGAGCTAATCAAGAACCCTACTAGTGCGGCACCTAAAGAGCCAAAATGATTCCCCGTCGAGACCTTCCTCGTCTTCCTCTGGAAGTCCACCTTGCTGAATTAAGAAAGCGACTGCTATTTTGCATTGTGATCCTCTTTTTCTTCTGGTGTCTTCTTTTCTATTTTTTTCCTAAGCTTACGGTCTTTTTTCTTTGGCCTTACAAACAGGCCATGAGTTCAAGAGAACTCCACCTGGTTTTTACCTCTCTTCCCGAGGGCATCATGGCCGCTATCAAGGCCACCTTTTTTTTGGCCCTAACCCTCACCTTGCCCTTTCTGGTCTATCACGGTTGGGCCTACATTTCTCCGGGACTTTTTCCGGATGAGAGACGTTTCGCCAAAAAGATCCTTATATTTTCATTTGTCCTCATGGTTCTAGGAACAGCTCTAGGATATTTTGTCTTTTTACCTCCTCTTCTCAAGTTCTTTCTATCTTTCGGTTATACTAATTTTGAGGCCAATCTCAGGGTTCAGAACTATCTTTCCTTCATTGGAAAAACCCTTTTGGTTTCGGCTCTGGTGGCAGAGGTCCCTTTGGCGGTGGCTGTTTTGACCAAGGTTAAAATTATTTCTCGTCGCCTTTTTGGAAGAAAAAAATGGTATTTTCTAGGTGGTATCTATTTATTAGCTCTTTTCCTTGTCCCGGGAGATTTTGTGTCTCAGATATTGATCTTTATGGCTTTCTATCTTCTTTTTGAATTAGGTTTTGTTTTGGCAAAGATTCTTTAGACAAAAAAGGGTGTTGGGTTTCTTTTGGGTTAAAAATCTGTTAAAAGTGGAAAAAGCGCCCTTTTTGATTTTTGACCTTTCGAATCTCCAGGGTTATAAATTTTATAAAACTAAAAAAGGAGGAGGAGCTATGCGTAAATGGTTGGCGATGTTGGGAGCCGTAGGGTTAATTTTGGGAGTTTATGGGGTTGGTACGGGTAGTTGTAATAAGGGCCCAGAGGTTATCAAATTGCCTTCCCCAAAAATGAAAAAAACCACGGTTACCTTTTCGCATCATAAGCATCAAGAGATTCTCAACGGCAATTGCGGAGAGTGTCACCACAGCAAAACGGCGGACTGGAAGCAGGTACCCTACAAAGAGGGCATGAAGATCGAGAAATGCGAGACCTGTCACAACAAGAGTCACCCCAACAAGAAGCTCAACTCCGTAAAGAAGGCCATGCACGCTAATTGTAAGGGGTGTCATAAGTCTATGAAGAAAGCCGGTAAGAAGCATGGTCCGGTAAAATGCACCGGTTGTCATAAGAAATAGTCATAAGGTAGCCTGCTTCCTGAAAGGGGGCGTAAGCCCCCTTTTTTATTTCTTTTGTTGTGGAAAAAATTTTTTCCACTTGTTTTTGATTCAAAGGTTTATTAATTTAAGAAGGAGATGATCTCTTTTCAGGGAGGGTTGTATGGCTAAATGGCTCGAAAAGGTAGTCCCTGAAAAGGATGAGCCTGTGTTTCCTATTGGGGTCGCGGCCAAAATTTTGGGCGTTAATCCCAGGACTCTCAAGATCTATGAGCAAGAGGGCCTGGTTAAGCCCGTGAAAAAGGGTAATAAGAGATATTTTTCTTATAATGATATTGAATGGTTGAAATGTCTGCGTTCTTTTATTCACGATGAAGGTATTAGTATTCCAGGGATAAAAAAACTTTTGGAATTGACCCCATGTTGGGTCATCAAGGACTGTCCAGAAGAAGTTCGGCGAGAATGTACGGCCTACCGTGAAAGGGCTAAACCATGCTGGCAGCTGGTAAATTCAGCTTGTAAAAAAATGCAGAGGTGCGAAAGTTGCGAGATATATTTAAGGGATAAAGCCTATTTATTAAATAAAGATAAGAAAAAAGAGAATAAAAACAATAATTCTTAATGAAAACTAGTTTTAAATTTGCTATAATTAATTTTTCTTGCTGTGAATGAAATCAAAATATAAGGAATAATTTATTTTTTGATAGTCGTGATCAAAGTTTCCGTGTTGGGCCTCCCTTAACTTAAATATCCCCTCCCCTCTATTGATAACTACCTAATATCTGGAAATTAAAATTTTCAATTATTAGGTAGTTATATATTAAGTAAATTTGTTATATAAAATATCAGATTGAGAGGTAAATTAATTTAATGGAAAATTGGAAATTTAGTTTATATATTGACAAGGTTTGTGGGAATTACTAAGAAAGTAATAGGAAGTAATATCGGATAAGGAGGTATAGAGATGAAGGGTTTAAAGGAAATGATA
>NZ_LWLG01000018.1 GCF_001652585.1 Thermosulfurimonas dismutans | reverse complement strand
AGCTTTCCGAAAATTTTGAAGAGTACCAGGACCTGGAGCCCGAATTTCCTCCCTATCCCGACCTCGAAACCTACAAAAAGTGGAGAGAAGAACTTCGCACACCGGTCCAGTATCTTAAAGGTGTGGGACCGAAACTTGCCGCCAGGCTCGCAAGTCGTGATATCCACACCATAGAAGATCTTCTATACTTCCTTCCCAAAAGTTACGAAGATCGCCGACGGTTCACCCCCATCCGCGATCTCCGTCTTGGAGAAACGGCCGTGGTCAAGGGAGAAGTGATCCTCTCCGGCCCGGTGCAGTTCAAACGCCGCCGGGTCTTCGAGGCCCTGATAAGTGACGGCACGGGTATCCTGGCCCTCAAATGGTTCCACTTCCGGGAAACCCTCCTGCGGGATCTTTTCCGCCCCGGAAAAACGGTCATTGTCTCCGGACCGGTATCCCGTTTCGGAGGACGTTTCGAAATGGTCCACCCTGAAGTGGAAGATCCTGAGGATCCCAGCCTAGAGCTTCACGTAGGGCGCATCCTTCCCCTCTATCCCACCATTGAAGGTGTTTCTCCCAAAGTCATCCGAAAAATTGTGAGACGGGCCGTAGAAGAACACGCCGAAAAACTCACAAGCTTCATTCCACATGAGATCCTCAGACGTCGGAGCCTCCTTCCTCTATCCGAAGCTGTAAAAGCCCTCCATTTTCCTCCGGAAAACGCCGACCTCCAGGCCCTGGCGGGCGAGCGCAGTCTCTATCACAAGAGCCTGGCCTTTGACGAATTCTTCTTCCTGGAGCTGGCCCTAGGGCTTCGGCGTTCACAGGTCAAGCAGGCCAGCGGTATCGCTTTCAACATCGATTCCGACCTGGCCAAGGCCTTTCTCGCCAAACTCCCTTTCAAGCTGACCAGGGCCCAGGAACGAGCCCTTCAAGAGATCAAACGGGACATGTCCCGGCCGGTACCCATGAACCGACTACTTCAGGGGGACGTGGGCTGTGGAAAGACTGTGGTAGCCTTCGTGGCGGCCCTGATAGCTATTGACAACGGTTATCAAGTGGCCCTCATGGCCCCCACCGAGATCCTGGCTGAGCAGCACTACACCGGATTCCGGGAACTCTGCGGGCTGGCCGGGGTAGAGGCTACGCTGCTCACCGGAGGTCTTCCGCCCTCCCGCAAGCGAGAGATCAAACAGGCCCTGGCTCTGGGACATATTCAACTCGTAATCGGGACCCACGCCCTCTTTCAGGGGGACGTGGAATTCCAACGCCTAGGGCTAGTCATAATCGACGAACAGCATCGTTTCGGAGTTCTCCAGCGGGCGGCCTTAAGGGAGAAGGCCAAGGGGGTCTCACCCGACACCCTGGTCATGACCGCCACCCCCATCCCTCGCACCCTGGCGCTCACGCTTTACGGCGATCTCGACGTATCCATCATCGACGAACTCCCGGCCGGCCGAAAACCGGTCAAGACCGAGCTCTTTTCCGCCCATTCCCGGGGTGTGGTCTATGAAAAGGTAAGGACAGAGATCTACAAGGGACACCGGGCCTATGTAGTCCTGCCCCTGATCGAAGAGTCTGAGAAACTAGACCTCCTTTCGGCCACCGAGATGGCCGAACAGTTACAGAAGGAAGTCTTTCCAGAATACGAGGTAGGTCTCCTTCACGGGCGCATGAGCCCTGTAGAGAAGGAGCGAGTTATGCGAGCCTTCAAGCGGGGAGATATCCAAATCTTGGTCTCCACCACCGTGATCGAAGTGGGGGTGGACGTACCGGAGGCTACAGTGATGGTAATCGAACATGCTGAAAGATTTGGACTATCACAGCTCCATCAATTACGGGGGCGGGTGGGACGCAGCGAACGCCAATCCTATTGCTTTTTGGTCGCCCATGAGGTATCACCGGGAAGTGAGGCCTGGCGGAGGCTCAAAGTGCTTACCGAAACCAACGATGGTTTTCGCATTGCGGAGGAAGATCTCAAGATTAGAGGCCCCGGAGAATTCCTGGGCACCAGACAACATGGATATCTGGAGTTTCGGAGAGCGGATATGATAAGGGACTACGACATGTTACTAGCTGCCCGTGAGGAGGCCTTTCGGATCCTTGAAGAAGACCCAGCTCTCGCTAAACCCGAACACCAGCCGCTCAAACTTGTACTTTCTGAACGCTGGGCCGAGAGACTCAGGCTCTCGGAGGTGGCTTGATGCGGGAAATAAAAATAGGGCTTCTTGGATTGGGAGTAGTAGGCTCTGGGGTCTATCGTCTTCTTTCTGAAAATGGCGATTTCATGGCCCAGAAGACGGGTTCACGACTGACGATCAAGAAAATCCTGGTCAGGGATCTCGGAAAACCGCGTCCGGTTTCCGTTCCGGATGGAACACTTACCACCCGGGCGGAGGAAATCCTTGAGGACCCGGAAATCGAGATCGTCTGCGAACTCATGGGAGGTATTGAACCCGCCAAAAGTTACATCCTTTCCGCCCTTTCGGCCGGGAAACACGTGGTTACGGCCAACAAGGCCGTGTTAGCCGAATTCGGCCCGGAGGTCTTCCAAGCGGCGGAGGCCGCAGACCGAGGGTTATTTTTCGAAGCTGCTGTAGGTGGCGGTGTGCCCATCATAAAGACCCTAAGGGAGAGTCTTTCCGCCAACCGTATTCAAACCATTACCGCTATCGTAAACGGGACCTGCAACTACATTCTTACGCGTATGCAGGAAAGCGGACTCTCTTTCAAAGAGGCCTTAGTCGAAGCCCAGAAGCTCGGATTCGCCGAGGCCGATCCCACTTTGGACATTTCCGGGATGGATTCCGCACACAAACTAGCCCTCCTAGCTACACTTTCCTACGGAAGCTTCGTACCCGCTGAAAAAGTCTATGTAGAAGGCATCGAAGGCCTTGAGCCTCTGGACTTGGCCTTTGCCAAGGAGTTTGGTTTCTTGACCAAGCTTCTCGCCATAGCCAGAGAAAAAGAAGGGGAAGTCGAAGTCCGGGTGCATCCCACCCTGGTTCCAGAAGGACACATGCTTTCTTCAGTACGCCTGGCTTATAACGCCTTCTTACTTAAAGGCGATTTCGTGGGAGAGATCATGCTTTATGGTCTCGGAGCCGGAGCCGAGCCCACGGCCAGCGCCGTGGTGGCCGACCTCCTCGACGCCGCAAGACTCATCATCTCCGGAGCCAAGCCCACCTCTATCCTCTACCGGGAGACGCCTCTGGACATAAAACCTATGCCACGGATCGTCTCACGCTATTTCTTTCGATTTTCAGCGGTGGATCGTCCGGGAGTGCTTTCCAAAATCTCCGGGATTCTGGGGAAACATGGCATAAGTATCGCTTCCGTAATACAGAAAGGAAGGCAGATTGGAGGGTCGGTTCCCATCGTAATGCTCACCCATGAGGCCGAAGAGTCCGCAGTAAGAAAGGCCCTGTCAGAAATTGACAAACTGGATGTAGTAACGGCTCCCACTAAGCTCTTGCGAATTTTGGAAGATTAAGGCAAGATAACCTTGATGAGGATTTTAGTTGAAAAGGGCACTTTCAAATTTACGGATTCCCTTACTGAGATCCTTTACACTCCAAATCTCGGAGCTTGCGTAGCCATAGGGGTTGTCGATCCCGAAGCTAAACTCGCGGGTCTACTACATTATATTCTTCCCGAAGCCCGTGGGCTGGCCACCCCGGAAGGCTTTACGGCTTTTTTTGCCGAGGAAGGTCTTCCAGCGTTTTTTAAGGAGTTCAAAAATCGCGGCGGGGATCTTAACAAAGCCAAAATTGTGGTGGCTGGAGGAGGACGTTTCAGAAAAACTCCCAAATGGCTTGATATCGGAACCAAAAACGTAGGGGCTGCCCGTTATTTCTTCAAACGTTTAGGCATTTTTCCCTTAGCTGAAAAGGTGGGCGATCCCTTTCCAAGAAGAATAGAAGTCTCCTTAAAAGAAGGACTTAAAGTCTACACCTTTGACAAGGTGGAGTCCTGGTGAGCGGTCAGGGGGCCTCAGCCATTCTAGATCAGATTTTTGAAAAGTTGGATCACATCCCCAACTTCCCTGAGACCGCCCAGAAGGCTTTACGTCTCCTCCAGCAAGAAGACGTAGATTTTCGGGAACTGGAAAAGATCGTACGACACGACGCTGCCATAACGGCCAATTTCCTAAAACTGGTGAACTCAGCAGCCTTCGGTCTCCCTCGCAAGGTAAACACCCTTATCCAGGCCTTTTCCCTCCTAGGTATTAACCAGATAAGGTTCATTTTGATTGCCTCCTGTACCGGAAAATACCTAAATCGGCCCCTTAAAGGGTATGGGCTTACCCCCCACGAGGTCTGGATCCACTCACTTTCTTGTGGGCTCATGGCCGAAGCCCTGGCCCGTAGAGCCGGCCTGTCTCGACCGGAAAATCTTTTTACTGCGGCCCTCCTTCACGACATAGGCAAAATAGCCCTGGATCTTTTTGTGGAAGGAGAGCTAGAAAATATTAGGGACATCATCAAAAAAAATCCCGATCTCACCTTTATGCAGGCGGAATGGATGGTTCTGGGAGCAGATCATGCCATTGTGGGTGCGGAACTTCTCCGCCGTTGGGAGTTTCCTAAAGAAGTTTATTTCGCGGTTCGAGCCCATCACGATGAAAGCTTGATGCTTCAAACCAGAACGGCGGCCCTTACGGCCCTCGCCAACACGCTTACGAATCTTATGGGTTTCGGAGCCGGAACAGATGTCTTTGCCTACGAGATCCCGGACAATTTGCTTTCGGCAGCCGGTGTGGCCGAAACGGATCTCTTCCCTTCTATTGTGGAGGCCTTTGAAAAGACCGAAGCCCTGAAGGCCGCTCTCTTCTCATGAGCTTTAAAGATTTGCCTCACGAAGCCATTATCTCTGGGAAAATCCTCCTTCTTTTCCTCCTAGCCTATATAACCTTTTGGCTTACCCGCCGACTCCTGTTGACCATCATCCATCAATTCGCTGAGAGATCTCACACAGACATAGACGACCTTCTGGTGAAACACGGGGTATTTTCGGCCCTGGCCTACCTGGTTCCGCTATCGGTTCTTTATTACGGAAGCCAGCTCGTCCCAGAGATCTCCAGTTTCCTGATCAAACTCTCGGAAGTCATACTAGCTCCGGTAGCAGCCCTCATCGTAAATCGTGGCCTATCCGTGCTTCTGGAAATATATAATCGCTTACCCTTTGCCAAACGGCATCCCATCCGGGGCTACATTCAAATCCTTAAGTTTTTGATCTGGTTTTCCGCCGGAGTCATCGCCGTCTGCACCATCCTGGATCGCTCTCCTTGGGGCATACTCTCCGGTCTTGGAGCCCTGAGTGCCATCCTCATCCTGGTTTTCCGCAACACCATCCTCTCCTTTGTGGCCAGCCTACAGATCATCGCCCAAGATCTCATCCGCATCGGAGATTGGATCGAAGCCCCCCAGTTCGGGGCCGACGGCGAAGTTATCGAAATGACCCTTTATAACGTTCTAGTCCAGAACTGGGACAAGACCATCGTGAGCATCCCCACTTACCGTCTCATGGATGAATCCTTCAAGAACTGGCGGGGCATGGAGAAAACCGGCGGCCGACGCATAAAACGCCATCTCCTGATCGATCAGAGTTCGGTCAAATTTTGCGATGAAAGAATGCTTGAAAAATTCAAAAAAATCCACCTCTTGAAGGGCTACTTAGATCGCAAGCTAAAGGAGATAGAAGACTACAATCGCAAGATGGGCATTGATACTGCGGCTTCTCCCTTAAATGGCCGAAGGCTCACCAACCTGGGAACCTTTCGGATCTATATAGAGGAATATCTTCGGGCCCATCCTATGATTCGCAGGGACATGACCCTCATGGTTCGACACCTCCAGCCCACTGCCGAAGGGTTACCTCTTGAGATCTATTGCTTCGTGGCCGATACCCGGTGGGTGCCCTACGAAAAAGTCCAGGCCGATATTTTCGACCATATCATCGCCGCGGCCCCGGAATTCGAGCTCCGGATCTTTCAGAAACCAACCGGCTTCGACATCAAGGAAGCCCTCGATTTCAAAACAGGCTCTGTTGCTTAGGTCCGGTTTCGGTCTCGGAAGGCTCCTCTTTCCCAAAGATGGAAACGACGCCATAGACCCCGTCGTAGCCCGGCCGAATATAAAGTCGTCCCTCCCGCACCCTCCTTATGCCCTCTAGAATCCTCTCAGGCACAAATTCGGAAAGTTCGGAGAGATCCTTCTCAAGCAGAATGGCAAACTCGCTTCCTCCAAGTTCGATAAGCTGGCGGTAGGTCTTCTTAACCCGTTTGCTCTGCGGACCGACCTCCAGGGCCTCGGCAATGATCTCCTCAAGGGGCACCAGGTGCACCGAAAGGGGCTTCCCCTCAGGCCGGAAACCTTCTGGACGGTCAGCCAGGGCCTCTACCCGATGCATCACCCCTACGGTAAGGCTCTGCCCGCAAACCGGGCATTTGCCACCGTGGGCCCGGGTCTCTTTAGGGGAAAAGAGCACTCCGCAGGCCCGATGACCGTCAAAGTGGTACTTGCCCTCCTCGGGATAGAACTCCACGGTAAAAGCCAAATCTCCGGTCTTAATGGCCTCCGCAAGTGCCGGATAGCTCATGGGGAACCAGAAGGCATTGGCCTCTCGGCCGAGTTTGGACGGAGAATGGGCGTCGGAGTTGGATATCAGAGTAAACCGATCCAAGGCCGAAACCCGCCAGTTCATTTCTGGATCCGAGGAAAGTCCAGTCTCCAGGGCGTAGATATGTTCGGCTTCTTCTTCGAAACACTCCTCCACGGAATCGAATCCGGAAAAGGCTCCGAAGACCGAGTACCAAGGCGTCCAGGCATGAGCCGGGATGATGAGAATATCAGGCGAGATCTCCCGAAGGAGTTTCACCAGATTTTTGGCCGAAAAACCGAATGTGGGGCGGCCGTCGGCGGAAAGATTCCCCAGGCGCGAAAGGGCCAGATTGATCTCCCGCACCACTTCCAAGGAAGGAGCCAGGATCAGAATATGGATGCGGCGGTTGGTTTTACCGTTGGCGGAAAAGATGTTTGAAATCTCGGCCGAGAGTACGAAGCGAGGTCCGTCAGGGTCCTCCCGAAAAACATAGAGGCCCTCTTCGGGGGCAGGCTCAAGAAGCTCGCAGAGTTCACGGAAATATTCGGGATGGGTAAAGTCTCCGGTACCGATAAGGGAAAGACCTTTCTCCTTACCCACCCGCGCGAGAGCCGGAATGCCCATCTCGCGGCTGGTAGCCCGACTGAAACGGCTATGCACATGGAGATCCGCAAGATAGAATTTTCCAAACCACTCCTCAGGCGGCCACTCGTTAGTTTTGGCTACCATATCTTCCTCCTATTTGACGGGCCAGAGACCGACTGGTAATTGTAATACCATGAGCCAGGCCCCAAAACCAGAACTGATAGACAAAGTCCTTTCCGGGGAAAGGCTCCACAAAGAAGAAGCCCTGGAGCTTTTCTCCGCGGATTTCTTTCTTCTTGGAGAGCTAGCACGTGAGGTTAGGAGGCGTCTACATCCCGAACCTATCGTGACCTATATCGTTGACCGCAACATTAATTATACCAACATCTGTGTTTCAGGGTGCAAATTTTGCGCTTACTACCGAAGTCCAGAAGAAGCGGGAGGATATGTCCTCTCCTTTGAGGAATTGGCTCGCAAGATCGAGGAGACCCTAGCCCTAGGGGGCTACCAAATCCTCCTTCAGGGAGGGCTTAACCCGGAGCTACCTTTCTCCTTCTACGAAGAAATGCTCTCTTTCATAAAAGAACGCTTTCCGGAAATTCACGTCCACGCCTTTTCGCCCCCTGAAATAGTTTATTTTTCAAAGATTTCAGGGCTTTCAATTGAAGAGACTTTAAAGCGGCTCATAGCTGCTGGGCTGGACTCCATACCGGGAGGGGGGGCTGAGATTCTGGTAGATCGGGTAAGGAACAGGATCTCTCCCAATAAATGTTCGGCCGAAGAATGGCTTAAGGTCATGCGGATCGCGCATAACCTCGGTCTCAAAACTACGGCCACCATGATGTTCGGACATATTGAAACTTTAGAAGAAAGAGTAGAGCATCTTCTAAAAATCCGTGAGCTTCAGGACGAAACCGGGGGCTTTACGGCCTTCATTCCTTGGCCCTTTCAGCCTGGCAACACCCAACTATCCGTCCCTAAGGCTACCCCGGTAGAGTATCTCAAGACCCTTGCCGTCTCTCGGATCGTGCTCGACAATGTACCCAATATTCAGGCCTCCTGGGTAACCCAGGGGCCCAAGGTGGCCCAAGTAGCCCTGGAATTCGGGGCCAACGACTTCGGAAGCACCATGATCGAAGAGAACGTGGTGGCCGCTACGGGCGTTTCTCACCGACTTTCTGAAGATGAAATACAGCGTTTGATTCGGGACGCTGGCTACGAACCTCGACGTCGTCGAATGGACTATTCCTTAGTGGCATGAGATGGAAGCATTCCCTATCTCATTAACACCACATCTTTTCCGGGCCCGGTATGTGCTTCCCATGAAGGCCTCGCCCATTGAAGACGGGGCCGTACTGGTTCGGGGAGGACGTATCGTAGAAGTAGGGCCCTATCGCCTCCTCAAAAAGACCTTCTCTGGAAAGACTGTAGATCTTTCGGATTTGATTCTCCTTCCGGTGCTATTCAATCTCCACACCCATCTTGAACTCTCGGTTCTCCGATTCCGGCTCACACCCTCAGGATCATTTATCTCCTGGGTCAAGGCCCTTATTCGCAAAAGGGCCGAGTTTTCGATAGAGGAAACCCAGAAGGCCGCTACTCAGGCCCTTAAAGAACTTTGGAGAGAAGGAATAGGGATTGTTGGAGATATTGGCAATACCGGACTTACCCTCCCTCTTTTACGAGAGAGTCCTTTCATAGGGATCTATTTCAGGGAGATCATCGACTTTCGGGGAAAAAATGAACTCAAGAACTTCCTTAAAGGCTCTTTCCCAAACGGGCGCTTCCTTTATTCTCTTTCCCCCCACACTCCCTACACCGTCTCTCCCCTTCTCATTCAGGCTATCAAGAGTTGGACCCGTAGAGCCGGACTGCCCCTCTCCATTCATGTAGCCGAATCACCGGAAGAAATACTTTTTCTAAAGGATGGCAGCGGTCCTATCCGGTTTCTCCTTGAGGAACGGGGGCAGTGGCATGCGGGCTTCAGAGCCCCGGGGCTCTCTCCGGTAGCCTATCTCGAACGCCTGGGAGTCTTGGATGAGAAGACCATCTGTGTACATGTGGTCCAGATAAGCGACCAGGACATCGAAACCCTCTCCCGGCACCGGGTGCGTCCCTGTCTCTGTCCCCGAAGCAATATCTTCCTCGGGGTAGGGCTTCCCCCGCTTCCCAAACTTCTTCGGGCGGGTCTCAAACCGTGTCTCGGCACAGACAGTCTGGCTAGCAACGATCGGCTCTCCATTTTTGCCGAAATGGAGGCTCTCTACCACGCTTATCCTGAAGTTTCCCCCGAAATTTTCTTCCTCATGGCTACTCTCTGGGGGGCTGAGGCCTTGGGGAGAAGTGATCTGGGAGGTCTTTTTCCCGGCGCGCGTGCCGAAATGTTGGCCTTAAGATCGCCTGCTACGGGCAAAGACCTATACCGTAGTCTCCTTGAAAATCCTAAAAAGATCGAGGTCCGCCTCTATGTCGATCTTTAAACTGGGATTGGTAGCCTATTTTAACACCGCTCCCTTACGCTATGGGCTTGCGGAAAATCTCCCATCGGAGATAGAAATCTCTTACGCCCCCCCGGCCGAACTCAACCGATTGATAGCCCAAGGGCAAATCGAAGCCGGACTCATCTCCTCCCTGGCCTATGCTAAGTATCACGAAGAATTGCTTCTTCTGCCGGATCTTTCCATAAGTGCTACTGGACGGGTGGGAAGCGTGCTTTTTTTCTTTCGGGGGAGGCTTTCAGAATTGTCGGGGAAACCGGTGGCCTTCACGCCAGAAAGTGAGACCTCGGTGGCCCTCCTGAAACTCCTCCTGGAAGACTTTTATGGCGTAAGACCCCTCTATCGCGTGGGCCGGCCTGAGGAGACTGATTTCGGATATTTGGCCATTGGAGATGAAGCCTTGATCCTGAGAAAAACTCCCCCTTTTCCCAACGTCCTCGATCTGGGTGGCATATGGACCGAGAAAACCGGACTGCCTTTCGTGTTTGCGGTCTTGGCTATAAGAAAAGAATCCCTTCAAGCTTTTGGGGACACTGTGAGGCTTCTAGCCCGAAATCTATATCTCTCTCGGGCCAAAGGGCTCTCACATTTGGATAAACTCATTGAAAAAGAGCGACCGGAAGAACTGAGTTATCCCGAAGCCTTAACTTACCTTTCGGGATTAGAGTACGATCTTTCAGGTCTAAAACAGGAGGCTCTTCAGGTCTTCTTCAGGCACCTTGCTAGACGGGGAGAAATTTCTAAGATTCGAAGACTTTCCTTTGTGGAACTATGATGGAAGATAAAAAACGCTTCGTAAAGGAAAAGTTTTCTAGGGTCACTAGGGGCTATGATCTGGTCAACCGCTTAGGGAGTTTCGGACAAGATGCCTTCTGGCGCAAACGCTCCGCCAGCGAACTGGCTGATTTCCCGGGGCCCCTTCTTGATCTCTGTGCCGGCACCCTAGCTCTCTCGTTAGAGCTTGTACGACAAAATCCCAGGCCGGTAGTAGCCTTGGATATTACCTCTGAAATGCTGCACTATGGTCTTTATCGCTTCCGCAAAAACCCCAATCTTTCTCTTATCAAAGCGGTCTGTGGGGATGCCGAAGAACTGCCCTTCTCCAAAAATACTTTCTACGGACTTACCATCGCCTTCGGACTACGCAATCTCGCCCGCCCGAAAAAGGGCCTCTTTGAGATGTATAGAGTCCTTAAGCCCGGAGGGAAGGCCGTGATTCTAGAATTCTCACGGCCGAGGAATCCTTTTTTTGCTCCCCTTTATCGCCTTTATCTCCGCTACGGTATGCCCCTATTAGGAGGACTTGTTACCGGAGATCGGGAAGCTTATCTCTATCTGGCCCGGTCCATTTATCAGTTCCCAGAACCCAAGATAGTCATGGCCTGGATGGAAGAGGCCGGTTTCACTGGAATTAGGGCTTATCCCCTGACCTTGGGAGTAGTTACTATCTACACAGGCCTTAAGCCCCGTTGAAACCGTATTTTCGGAAGAACTTCTCCGCGAACTCCGCTAGGCGCGTATAGGCCTTGAAAAGGACCTCTTCTGGCGGCAAGAAGACCACCCTAAAATGGGCCGTACCCGGAACCTGGCCGAAACCACTTCCGTGAACCACCACCACTCCGGTCTCAAGAATCAACTCACGCACGAACTCCCGGTCAGATACTCCCGGAACTTCTATGCGAGGAAAGGCGTAAAAGGCCCCTTCCGGTCTGACACAGGAGATGCCGGGAATCTCATTCAACATCTTGTAGGTAAGGTCCCGGCGACGGCGAAGTTTTTCCAAGACCTGAGGAAGGTGGTCGTGATCCCCGTCCAAGGCTACCGGAATAGCGTATTGTTTGGGATGACTAGTGGAAAGCCTGGCTCGAGCGAGCTTGTGAATGGCCTCGATGTAGTCTTCTACGACCTCCTTCGGTCCCGAAACAATGCCCCAGCCGATGCGAAAACCCGGGGCCAGATAACACTTGGAAAGACCGTTAAAAGTCACCACCGGGACATCCGGAGCCAAGGCCGCAATGGAATAGTGTTTCTGGCCATCGAAAACCAATTTGTCATAGATCTCATCCGAAAGGATCACCAAATGGTGGCGCCGGGCGATCTCCACAATGGCCTCGAGAATCTCCCGTGAAAAGACAGCCCCGGTGGGATTGTTGGGATTTATGAGCACGATGGCCCTAGTATTCTCGTTTATCTTGGCCTCTATCTCCTCAGGGTCCGGCTGCCAACCGTCTTCTTCCTTGAGATAGTAAGGATTGGGTTGAGCCTCGAGCTTGGCCAAAATAGCGGTATAAAGAGGATAACCAGGATAAGGTACTAAGACGTTCTCGCCGGCGTTTACCAAAGCGGTAAGGGCAAAATCTATAGCCTCGCTGGCCCCGGTGGTAACAAAAATATCTACCGGCTCAAACCCGTGACGTCGAGCCTCGTTACGGATGGCCTCAATGGCCTCGTCAACCCCGGACGAAGCAGAATAACCCGTAAGGTTTTCGCACATGGCCCGATAAGTAGCCTCGATAAGGGGACGCGGAGTCTCAAAATCGTACTGAATGGGGTCACCAATATTTAAAAACAAGAGCTCCCGTCCGCGTCTGGCCGCCTCCTGCGCGGTAAGGACAATATCTCTTACCGCATATTCTATCTTTTCCGTTCTTCGAGCCGGTTTTACCGAAGGAAATCCCGCCATTTTTACAAGACCGAACCCCGAAATATTAGGCCTTGATATTGCCTCTTTTGAAGCCGTTTGTCAATTAGCCCCCTATGCTTCGCATAAGTCTTCTCGGCAGGTGGCCTTCAAGACGAGAAGCCGGTTTCTCCTTTACGCTTTCAACTAGAATCTTCTTCAAAACTTCGCGTCCTTGAGAGAGATAAGGCTTTAGATCAAATTCTCGATCGGAAAAAAGACAAAATCGAAGCTTCCCTTCCGGAGTAAGACGCAGGCGATTGCAGCGAGCACAGAAATGTTCACTCATAGCCGCAATAAACCCTACCGCCCCTTTAGCCCCGGCGAAACGGAAACTCTTGGCCGGACCTCCGCCCTCCGACACTGTGGGATAAAGAGACCCTACACTTTCAACTCTCTTACGAATCTCAAAAAGAGGCATCCACCGCTCTTCGTTCCAACCCGCACCCTCTCCCACCGGCATAAATTCTATGAATCTTACATGTACGGGTTTTTCAAAAGTAAGCTTGGCCATCTCCTCAATTTCGTCTTCATTGAATCCTCTGAGAACTACCATGTTTATTTTTACCGGAGAGAGGCCAACTGACAGAGCAGCGTCAATACCGGCAAGGACTTTCGAAAGGCCGTCCAAACCCGTAAGCTCCCTAAAACGCTCTGGACGCAGGGTATCAAGGCTCACATTTACCCGTTTCAAACCCGCGGCTTTGAGCTCTGAGGCCAGCTCCTTAAGCCTCAGGCCGTTAGTGGTAAGACTTAAGTCCTTTAGACCGGGTATAGCGGCAAGCCTCCTTATCAGTTCGGGGAGTCCCTTCCTTATAAGGGGCTCTCCACCGGTAAGTCGTACTCTTTCTACCCCCAACTCTACAGCCGCCGAGACCACCTCATAGA
This sequence comes from Thermosulfurimonas dismutans, assembly GCF_001652585.1. Taxonomy (GTDB): domain Bacteria; phylum Desulfobacterota; class Thermodesulfobacteria; order Thermodesulfobacteriales; family Thermodesulfobacteriaceae; genus Thermosulfurimonas; species Thermosulfurimonas dismutans. The sequence goes on along the minus strand of NZ_LWLG01000018.1, from coordinate 30,241 downwards.
TCTCTTCATAGGAAAGAATGTCCTCTGGAGGAAGCCACTCAAAGGCTTTTTGACTGCAATAAAGACACCGGAGGTTACAACGATCCGTTACCGAAACCCGAAGGTATCTGATCTGCCGACCGTAAGCATCCTTCAGCATCTTAAGAGCTTTTTATAATCCTCTCGGGCCTTGTTGAAAAGGGCAATAGTTTCAGGAGCCGCATAGTCGGGATAGGTCCAGGGGAGAGGTTTAAAGGATCCCCCTCGAAAGATAAGGGTCACCTCCGCAAAGACTCCACGGCCGAGATAGATACGATGGGCAAAGTCCTTAAAAGTGGAAAGCACGAGCCGAGAAAGGAGCAAATACCCGGGATCAAGATTCACAAGTCGTCTTTCATTCTCCATGAAGGACCTTTCCACTTCATAGGCCCAGTGTTTAACCTCTATTAAATCCTCCTGAGGTCTCAGGCCGAAGAAAAAAAAGGCCCTAACAAGGGGTTTACCAAATTCCGGGGTATAATAATCGGTAAAATCAAAGGCTAACCATGGGGAAGTCCACTGCACTGGCCCGAGAAATTTTGCAAGCTTTTCAACGGCTGAGAGGATGATTTCCTTTTTCCGCCCAAAGGCGCTCACAAAAAAAAGGGCCGGGATGGGTTCAGTCGGACGGCTCATCCCGGGCTACCTCCGAATACTTCTTAGCCTCTTCGATAAGCATTACCGGAATCCCATCTCGAATTTCATAAAAAAGATCGCAGCGTTCACAGGCAAGCCCCAGAGGGTTCTTTACCGGTTTGATCTCCCCTTTGCACCGGGGACAGGCCAGAAGTTCCAACCATTCCTGCGCTATGGGAAAGTCCATGAATTTTTCTCCTTGCTACTTTTGTTTTTACCTATTAGATTACTCTGAACATGGAAGCTGCCAAGATTCTATTGATAGAGGACGAAGAATTTATAAAGATTGCCCTGATAGAGTTTTTACGTCTTTCCTTCCCTGAGGTTAAAGTCTACGCTGCCGAAACGTTAACAGAGGCACGTAAGCTATGGTCTCAAAATCAATTTGATATCATCATCTCGGATTGTATCCTTCCAGATGGATTGGCTTGTGATTTTTTGGAAGAAATAGACTTCAAAGGACCGATCATCATCATTACCGGGATCGTGGATAAAGACAAATTAGAAAAAGCGGCTCACTTGATAAAAGGGCCCCTATACATTTTGAGGAAACCCGTTTCTTTAGAAAAACTTGCCAGAATTCTTCTTCCATATATTACTCGTGAAACTCCTTGAGCTCAGCCGAAGACTTGCCCAAAAAACTAATCTTTCTAGACGCCAAAGTCATATCTTTCTCAAGATCCTGTTGAAAGAACTAATCGCTGGTCTAAGGGAAAAAAGACGTCTTACCCTGCGGAATTTCGGAAGCCTTGAAATCCGAAAGACCTCTCAGGGATGGCGTATCATCTTCCGAGCTTCGCAAAGAATTCTTGAAAAGCTCAACAAGTAAGATGAAAAGCCGCGGCTACGTCTCGACCTTCTTCGAAAAGTTTATTGAATCGGTGTACAGCCTTATTTGTAGGATAGGCCTCAAAGGCTATACCCAGCTCCTCAGCCTTCTCAACCGTCCGAGGGTCCACCCGCATCACTCCCGAAGCCCCGGTGCCCACTACTAAGATCTCAGGCCTTGCAACCCAGATATCTTCTAAATCTTCCGGTTGAAGAAGATGTCCCTCCTTACGCCACCAGTCTGGATACACCCTTCCCTTGATGATCTTAAGATCTCGCCGGTAAGTCTTACCAAGAACCACTATTTCTCCGAAGCGATAACTTTCGATCATGCCGCCTTTTTGAGAAGAGCCTCTTCTTCCTGTTTCAAGGCTTCGGTGCGGAAATGGGTAATTAGGGCGTCAATAATCTCGTCCAAATCGCCGTCCAAGATTTCTTCTAAACGATAAAGGGTAAGGCCTATGCGATGATCCGTGACGCGGTTCTGTGGAAAATTGTAAGTCCGTATACGTTCGCTCCGGTCGCCAGTGCCCACCTGGCTCCGGCGCTCGGCCTGGATCTTTTCTTGTTGCTCCCGTAGGGCTTTTTCGTAAAGCCGGGCCCGTAGGATCTTCATGGCCGTAGCCCGATTCTGATGCTGACTGCGCTCGTTGGCACAGTAAACTGTAATTCCAGTGGGAAGATGTGTGATGCGTACGGCACTCTCCGTACGGTTTACGTGTTGGCCACCGTGCCCTGAGGCCCGCATGGTTTCAATCTTGAGTTCATCGGGTTTTATATCTATCTCTACCTCGTCGGCTTCGGGCAGAACCGCCACCGTCACCGTAGAGGTATGGATACGGCCCCCACTTTCCGTGACCGGGATACGCTGAACCCGATGAACCCCACTTTCATACTTTAGACGACTATAAGCCCCAAGGCCATCAATCCGGGCAATAACTTCTTTAAAACCTCCCAACCCCGTCTCATTGGCTGAAAGCACCTCTATTTTCCAGCCCTGTCTTTCCGCATAGCGGGCATACATTCGTAGGAGATCAGCAGCAAAAAGAGCAGCTTCTTCTCCACCGGCACCAGCCCTGATCTCGAGGATAACACTCTTTTCGTCGTTGGGATCCTTGGGTAGAAGGAGAAGGGGCAACTCCTTCTCAAGGGCCTCCACCCGTTCTGAGAGACGCTTTATTTCCTCTTTAGCGAGCTCGCGGATCTCCTCATCCCCGTCTTCAAGAAGTTCCTTGTTTTCGGCAATCTCCTTCAAAGCCTTTTTGTATTCCTGGTAGGCCTCTACGATCCTTTCGAGCTCGGCGTGTTCTCGCGCCAGCCGCGCATACTTCTCCCTATCGGAGACCAACTCCGGATCCGAAAGTTTCTCAGAAAGCTCCGCAAACCGCCTTTCTACTTCCGCTAGTTTAGTAAGATATAATTCCGAAAGGGCCATATCTTAGGATTGCTTCTCCTGCTTTTCGTAGTATTCGGCATACTTTTTCATGAATTTTTCTACACGCCCTTCGGTATCCACAAACCTCTGCTCCCCGGTAAAGAAAGGATGACACTTGGAACAAACCTCAACCCGAATCTCCGGCCGAGTAGCTCCCACCTTGAGCTCGTTCCCGCAGGCGCACCTTACTACCGCCTCCGGATAATACTCCGGATGGATACCCTTCTTCATAATCTCCCTCCCTTACCAATATTCACCAAATTGATACTATAACCCATTTATTGATTCATGGAAGCCAGGAACTCGGCGTTATTTTTGGTATCCTTCATCTTATCCAGCAAGAACTCCATACAGTCCACAGGATTGAGTGGCGAGAGAACCTTCCGCAGTAACCAGACCCTATGAAGAATTTCCGGAGGTAGAAGTAACTCCTCCTTCCGGGTTCCGCTATGATGGATATCAATAGCCGGCCAGATCCGACGGTCCGCAAGTCGGCGATCCAGATGGATCTCTAGGTTGCCGGTCCCCTTGAACTCCTCAAAAATAACCTCATCCATTCGACTTCCGGTATCGATGAGACAGGTGGCGATAATGGTAAGACTTCCACCTTCCTCGATATTACGGGCAGCCCCAAAAAACCTCTTGGGCTTGTGAAGGGCATTGGCGTCGATACCGCCTGAAAGGAGTTTACCGCTCGGTGGAACTACGGTGTTATATGCCCGTGCCAGGCGGGTAAGACTATCAAGCAAAATAACCACGTCGTAGCCATGTTCCACCAGGCGCTTGGCCCGTTCGACCACGATTTCGGCTACCTGAGTATGTCTCTGCGGAGGTTCATCAAAGGTGGAACTAATGACTTCTGCCGCCGGCACATTCCTTTCCATGTCTGTAACTTCTTCCGGTCGCTCGTCAATAAGTAGGATAATGAGGTAGATATCTGGATAGTTTTTGGCAATGCCATTGGCAATATTCTGAAGCAACATCGTCTTTCCGGTCCGCGGAGGGGCCACAATTAGCCCACGTTGGCCTTTTCCAATAGGTGTAAAGAGATCTATGATGCGGGTTGAAAAGTTGTCCGGGACAGTCTCTAGCCTAAGCCACTCGTCAGGATAAATGGGAGTCAAATTATCAAAAGGAATCCTTGTTCTGGCCCGCTCCGGAGACTGAAAATTGATTTTTTCCACTTTAAGAAGGGCAAAATATTTCTCGCCCTCCTTAGGAGGACGAATGTAACCCGTAATAGTATCCCCAGTCTTGAGCCCGAAACGACGAATCTGAGAAGGGGAAACGTAAATATCCTCCGGGCCTGGTAAATAGCTGTAATCCGGGAACCTCAAAAAGCCAAAACCCTCTGGAAGGACCTCGAGCACCCCTTCGCCTTTCACCTCACCGCCTTTCTCAAGATGAGTCTTTACAATAGAGGAAATGATCTCCTGTTTTCGCATGGAAGAGGCGTTCTCTAGGCCATAACTTTCAGCTACGGTTACCAATTCCGAAAGGGACTTGCGCCTCAGATCTGAAATGTCAATGATTTCCACTTCTTCTTTGGATTCTTCGATCACTTCTTCGTTTAAAAGAGTCTCCTCAGCCATAAAATTCTCCTTGGTAAAATTGAAGTTTTAAACTCTGAACCCCTTTTGGGTGGGCCAAAGAATTCGGGGAAGACCCGAATGGTACTTTTAACTATAAGAAAGACCAGCGAATTGTCAAGCTAGAATGTCGACCGATTAAAACACAAAAAGGGGGGAGAGGGCTTCCCGCCCTCACCCCTTTTAAATATTTCCTCAGGGTTGCTGAATGTCGGATTAATAGTGGGGCTCTTCGTAAGCGACTTCCTTCTCCGTGAGCCGGTAGGAGAAGGTGCGGTAAGTCCAGAAAGTATAGGCCAGCACAATAGGTACAAAGATGAGAGCTACCACCGTCATAATTTTGAGGGTAAGGGGACTCGAAGAGCTATTGAAGATGGTAAGTGACCATTCGGGGTTAAGGCTAGAGGGAAAGAGGTTGGGAAAGAGTCCTCCCACTCCCCAGGCCGTAAAACCGAGGATAGCAAGGCCAGAAGCCAGGAAGGCCTGGAGCATGGCCTCCCGATTAAGAAAGATCGGAATCAGCATCAAGCCCACTACAGCCAAAAGTGGGAATACGAAAAGCACTGGAGCCTTGAGGTAATTGCCCCAGAGGTTGGTAAGTTTTAAGGAAAGGAGCATGAAGGCCACCGCCACGATCAGCTCGAACACCCAGAGGATCTTGGCATCCCTGAGAAGCCGAACTCGCAAATCGCCATTCGTTCTAAAGGCCAGCCAGGTGGCTCCATGAACCGCAAAGGCCAAAATAAAAACCACACCTCCTAAAAGTCCATAAGGATTAAGGAGGGTTAGGAGCGATCCCTTAAAGAGACCGTTCTCATCAATGGGAATCCCCTTAAAGATATTGGCAAAAGCTACCCCCAAAATCAAAGCCGGAACCAGAGAACCAATCCAGAAAAGGAAATCCCAAAATTTGCGCCAACTCAGGCTCTCCACCTTGCCCCGGAATTCTATGGCCACACCTCTAATGATCAGGGCAAAAAGCAGAAGATACAGGGCGGTGTAAAGACCACTAAACATTACCGCATAGGTTTTGGGAAAAGCCGCAAAGGTGGCCCCTCCAGCGGTAATCAACCAGACCTCGTTTCCATCCCAAAAAGGACCGATAGCCTGATAAATAGACCGGCGTTCGGTTTCATTTTTAGCTACACAAGGCAGAAGGATCCCGGCCCCGAGATCAAAACCGTCCAGCACAAAGTAAACAGCCCACAATACCCCCCAAAGCACAAACCAGATTATTTGAAAAACGTTATGTTCCATGACTCATCCCTCCTTTCGTCCAAATTTGAGCTTACCTAGGCTCAGGACCTTTTCTGGCATAGTGCGCAAGGAGCCAGAAATCGATAACCCCTAAAACGGTATAGAAGACCAGAAAAGCCAGAAGCGTAATGGTTACCTGCGCTGAAGAAATCGGAGAGACCGCCTCCGCAGTCTTCATCATACCATAGACGATCCAAGGCTGACGCCCAACCTCGGCCACCGTCCAGCCAGCCTCGATAGCTATATAAGGAAGAGGTATGGTAAAGATCAGGGCCTTTAACATCTTCGGGGCGAGGAGTGGATTTTCTCGGTTCTTAAAGGCCCAAAAGGCAAGAATTACAAACCAGATACCCAATCCCACCATGATTCGAAAAGACCAGTAGGTCAACTCCACCGGCGGGCGCTCCTCTTTAGGAAAGGCTTTAAGCCCTTTGACCTCGGCCTCCGGGGAGTGAAAAGCTAGCAGACTCAGAACTTTTGGTATCTTTATCTCCAAAAGATTCCGCTCGTTTTCCTCATCCGGAATGGCAAATAGGGCAAAAGGAGCACCCTTTTCCGTCTCCCAAAGGGCCTCCATGGCCGCAAGCTTGGTAGGCTGAGTGTGGGCCACCTCCGAGCCATGCAAGTGGCCTTCTATAAAGACAAAAAGGGCAAAAATGGCCGTCCAGACGGCGGCCACTCGAAAGCTCTTTTTGAAGAATTCCACTTCGTTTTTCCTTAGGAGATGCCAGGCCGAAACCCCAAGCACAAAAAATCCCGAAAGGACGTAAGCCGCCGGCACAGTATGCAGGAACTCTAGCCAGGCGAACTTATTAAAGACCACTTCCGCAAAGCTCTTGAGCTCCGCCCGACCGTTCCGAATCACAAAACCCACCGGATGCTGCATCCAACCGTTGGCAATGAGGATCCAGAGGGCCGAAATATTAGAAGCGATAGCGGTGAGCCAAATGGCCAGGCAGTGTACTTTAGGCGAGACTCGATTCCAGCCAAAGGCCCAGACCGCAATAAAGGTGGACTCCAGGAAAAAGGCCAGGGTGGCCTCGATGGCCAAAAGCGACCCAAAAATATCTCCTACATACTCCGAATAGTAACGCCAGTTGGTCCCGAACTGAAACTCCAAAGTAATTCCGGTAACCACTCCCAGGGCAAAATTGATCAGAAAAAGCCTTCCCCAAAACTTGGCCGCCCGCTTATAGTCCTCATCACCCTTTTTAAGATAGAGAGTTTCGTAAATAGCTGTAAGAATAGAAAGACCTAGGGTCAAAGGCACAAAGAGAAAATGAAAAAAAGCCGCAGCCGCAAACTGTAACCTTGAAGCCCAAAGGACATCCATCTTTATTCACCTCCTTAATAAAATTAGTTTAAAATTAGATCTAATTTTAAACTAATTAGGCATAAAAACGTTATACTTTCATAAATATCACCCCCCTTTAAGAAGGATTTTTAGATCTCTTACGCCGTTGGTCGATTAGACAAGACTCTCTCTTGACCAGATCTGAAAACTTCGCATTCTCAAGTTTATCACGAATCAGCTTCCTAAGCTCTTTCCAGGTTTCGTGCACCGGACATAGGGGACTGCGGCGACAATTTTCAGGGTCAAGCACACACGGACTAAGAAACATCTCACCACTCATAGCCTCCATGACTTGGAGCACGGAAAGCTCCTCCGGAGGAATTCTGAGACGGTATCCCCCCTTGCGGCCTCTAATGATCTCTATAATTCCAGCACGGGCCAAATCCTGAGCAATTTTAGCTAGAAAGGGCTCCGGGATATCCATTGAACGGGCAATCCGCCAACGAGGGACTACCTTTTTCGGATAGCGCGATAGATAAAGTATACACCTTATCCCGTAATCCTCAGCCTGCGTGATTTTCATGATCTAACCCCGTAAACTTTTGAAGATAATATTAATCTACTAAAAAACTTTGTCAAGGTCTAAATAGCATTCTCCTCGATAAAACGACGAACAACTTGAGGATCAGCAGGTAAGAGAACTACTTTGCGAGGTTTTTCGGAAAGCCCCTGAAGAGGCTCGGGAATGGGAGGTTCGAATCCCAAAGCCCGAGACACGGCCTCTGGAAACTTGGCCGGATGAGCCGTGGCCAGACAAATCATAGGCCGTTCATCCCGAAACGCAAGCCCAGCCCTCACCCCCACCGCAGTGTGAGGATCAAGAATATAGCTTGTCTCCTCATAAAACTCTCGGATAGTCCGAAGAGTTTCCTCCTGACTAACCGAAAGCGAAAGGAAATCTGCCCTTACCCTGGAAAGTTCTTCCTCCGAAAAGACTAAGCGCTTTTCTTCAGCGAAACGACTCATGGCTTCTCGCACCCGAATAGGGTTCTCACCGTAGAGATAATATAGGTAACGTTCGAAGTTCGAAGCCACCTGAATGTCCATCGAGGGACTTATAGTGGGCACCACCTCTCTCAAAGAGTAGTCCCCATGGTTAACAAAACGAGTAAGGATATCATTTTCATTGGTAGCGAGCACCAGACGTTCTATCCCCCCGGAAAGCATACGACGAGCTACATAGCCCGCAAAAATATCACCGAAGTTTCCGGTGGGAACCGAAAACCGCACCTCCTCTATACCCTCAACTTCGGTAACCCTGAAGTATGCAAAGAGGTAATATACCACCTGAGCCAATACTCGGGCCCAGTTTATGGAATTTACGGCCCCCAAGCGATAACGATGCTTAAACTCAAGATCCGAGAAAAGAAGCTTCACAATAGCCTGACAGTCGTCAAAGGTGCCTTTAATGGCCAAATTGAAAACGTTAGGATCGGTAACAGTAGTCATCTGAAGGGCCTGAACCGGAGAAACCCGCCCGTGGGGATGAAGGATAAAGATAGCTAGGTTCTTCTTCCCCCTTACCCCATAGATGGCGGCCGACCCCGTATCCCCCGAGGTGGCCCCCAAAATATTCATCTTTTCACCACGTTCGGAAAGGAGGTATTCGAAGAGGTGTCCCAAAAATTGGAGGGCCACGTCCTTAAAAGCCAACGTAGGCCCGTGAAAGAGCTCCAAAATCCAAACCGGTCCTTTTTTCACTACCGGGGTAATGTCGGGATGGGTAAAAGTCGCATAGGCCTTGTTAACTAGACGCTGGAGATCTTCTTCCGGAATATCGGTAACAAAGTACTGAAAGACCTTAAAGGCCAAATCTTGATAGGGGAGATCACGAAGGGCTTTTTTCTCCTCTGCGGAAAGCACAGGTATCCTTTCCGGAAGGATAAGCCCTCCGTCCTCGGCTAGGCCGGTAAGAACCGTCTCCTTAAAAGAAAGAGGGGCAATGCCCCCACGAGTGCTAATATACCGCATCTCTCTCATTACCTTTCATGATGATATTACACCTTAAATCTTGAAACCGCCTCAGCCAATTTTTTGACTAGAGCCGCAACTTTCCTTATGTGTTCTAGGCTCTGATCGATCCCCTCAAGGGTCTTTTGAGCAGCTTCGTAGGCCTCCTCCGCCTCGGCCGCAAACCTTTGGGCCCCTCCCTTTTGCTCCTCTACACTTCTTGCAATATCGGTAATCACAGCCGTCTGTTCCTCGACTGCGGCCGCGATGGCGGAAGCGATATCATCTATTTCTTTAATGGTTTGGGCAATCTCATCGGCTACTTTGACTGCTTCTTCACTTTCGGCTTGCATAGTCCGTATCTTTTCCGTAATTTGCCCCGTGGCCTCCGCCGTCTGACGAGCAAGCTCTTTGACTTCGTTGGCCACCACCGCAAAGCCCTTGCCAGCTTCTCCGGCTCGAGCGGCCTCGATAGTGGCGTTCAGGGCCAAGAACTTGGTTTGCTCCGCTATGCCACTTATGATCTTGATGACATCTTCGATCTCTTGAGAGGCTCCTCCCAGTCGATGTATGGTGTCTTGAGCTCTCTGAGCCTTCTCTACGGCTTCTTTGGTAATCATACTAGCTCGGTTCGTATTCTGACTAATTTCTTGAATGGCAGACGAAATTTCATTTATAGACTGGGCCTCGGCCTCCACACTTTCAAGGACGGCCTGGGCCTCTTTTCGCATACGGGTGGCCCGCTCACCAGCGGCCTGTCCTTCCTGATACGCCACTTCAGCCAGATGACTCATCTCCCCAGCAAGGCTTTCCACCTCTCTCGTGCCTTCGGTAACCTCCCTTATAAGGGGACGCAAAGACTGCAACATCTGTCCCAGATGCAAAAGAAGCATGGCCAGCTCGTCCCGACCTTCGACCTTAATATCCTGAGAGAAATCTCCTTGGGCCATACGATCTACGACCGCAAGAACTCTATCTGTAGCAATCTTAAGCCTTCTCGAAATAAAAAAGACCGTCAAAATCGCCATTAATATTAAAAAAAGATTGGCGCCTATGGCCACCCGGCGAACCAACAACATACCCCTCTTGGCTTCTTGTTCACTTCTTTTAACTTTTTCTTTATAGATTTCATTCATCTCATCAAGAAGCTTGAAAAGTTTCTTAGAAAGTGGATTGGTTCTTTCGTTATACACCTTAACTATATCCTCATAATCGGCTTCTTCCTCAAAGAGTCTCGCAATTTCTGCAGCCGAAAGATGCAAGGCTCGGTCAAGTTCGAGTCCTTTCTTTATCAATTCAGCCTCTTTGGGAGAGGAAGGTTCAAGCCTGGAAAAAAGTTCCTTTAACGGACACTTTTCTGGATTCGTTAAAATTTGAGGTGTACTCTCATTTAAAAGTCCGGTAAGGAGATTTACCTTCCAACGGATATGATACGCTGTAAGACCATCTAGGGCCTCCATTATTTCAGTAACTTCCTGGGCTTTCTCATTAAGTCTCTCGGCTTTGTTTTGAAAGACTAATAACACTCCCAGATTAACTAGACTAAGAACAATTAAAATCAGAAAGCCTATAGCTACTTTTTGCCATAGTTTTAGAGAATTTTCTAGTTTACGAATTATTCCCATATAACCTCCCTCTACAGATTTTATTGGCTGTTAGAGGTTATTTAGTTATTATTACCAGGATTCAAAGGTATAATCAAACTGTAAATTTACATGGAGGGCTCTATGAAGATCCTTGAGCGGCAAACCAAGGTTTATGAAATCGTGGGCGACAATCTGGAAATGTTAAAGGTCAAAACCGGAGAACACCCTGTATTTTCCGAAGCGGGGAAAATGATTTACCTGCGGGGAACAGTGCGGATGGAGACCCGTATAAGTGGTAAGAAAGACAAAGGCTTTCTGGGAAAACTTATGGAAGCCGGAAAGAGGATACTTGCCGGAGAGAGTCTCTTTCTCACTTACTTTGAAGGGATGGGGGAGGTAGGCTTTGCCGGAGATTTCCCGGGAAGGATACTCCCTATCGGTCTTTCCGGCGAAGCCATCCTGGCCCAAAAGGACGCCTTCCTGGCGGCCATTGGTAACATCGAACTCTCAATTGCTTTGCAGAAGCGGATCGGTGGGGCTCTTTTTGGTGGCGAGGGTTTCATCGTAGAGAAACTTTACGGTGATGGAGTAGTTTTTATTCATGCCGGAGGCGATCTCGTAACCTTCGAACTGGCACCCGGGGAAACTATAAAGGTAGACACCGGTTGCGTGGTGGCCTGGGACGAATCCGTAAGCTACGATGTCCAGTTTGTGAGTGGCATAAAAACCGCCCTTTTCGGTGGCGAAGGGTTGTTTCTCACCACCCTTACCGGCCCGGGCACGGTGGTCGTCCAGACCATGACCCTTTCCAAACTTCGCCGCCAACTCCAGGCCGGAGGAGAACGGGAGGCCAGCGAATCTCCGCTACGCAAGGTTGCAGGGGTAGGAGCAATTGGTGCCGGAGTGGGCGGCATTTTAGGCAGCATTTTGGAGGATGAAGATTGAGGCTTAGGAGGATTTGACAGTGTCAACCAAATTAGTTTTTCCCTTAAAAGACCGTAAAATTTTAAGAAGCTTGAAACCCGGAGATTTAGTTTCCATTTATGGACGGGTGCTGGCCGCTCGAGACGCCACTCATCGAAGGCTCCTTCAAATGTTGGAGCATAACGAACCTTTGCCTGTTTCCCTCCGAAACCAGTGCATCTACTATGTAGGCCCTACTCCAGCCCCTCCGGGGAGGGTGATCGGTTCAGCCGGGCCCACTACAGCCTATCGCATGGACGCCTACACCCCACGCCTCCTTGAACTCGGTCTGGCGGCCACCATGGGCAAGGGGCCTCGGGGGCCTGAAGTCAAGGAAGCTATTATGAAATACGGAGCCGTTTATCTGGCCACTTTCGGTGGAGCCGGAGCCTACCTCTCGGAAAGAATCCAAGCGGCCAGGGTAATCGCCTTTCCAGAACTCGGCCCCGAGGCCCTCTTTGAGCTTGAAGTGGAAGACTTCCCGGCGGTGGTCATTAACCCCCCCTCCGGGGGAGACTATTACGAGGAAGTCCGCAAACGTGCCGGCCGAAACCTCTGAGATAAGGCATTATCGCTCTTGGATCAAACCCGGTGAAGATCTGATTTCCTTCCGGGTGGTTTACAAGGAAACCGATATCGCCGTGCTTGCCGAAAAGGATCTTACTATGGAGACCTTAACCTTCGTTCGGGAGATCAGAGAGCCGCTTGAGACCTACATTATTGAGCACCCGGAGTTCTTCAAAAGCCTCAAACCTTTACCAGAAGATCCTAAGGCTCCAGAAATAGCCAAACGTATGCTTTGGGCCGGTAAGGCCTGTGGAGTGGGTCCCATGGCCTCCGTGGCCGGGGCCATCGCCGAGGCCGTAGGCCGGCGAATCCTTGAGGAAGGCCTTTCCTCTCAAGTGGCGGTAGAAAACGGTGGGGACATCTTTTTGGCCCTGAAGCGTCCGGCCACCGTAGCCATTTATGCCGGAGACTCTCCTCTTTCTGGGAAGATCGGACTTCGCCTCCGGGAGGAACTTATGCCTTGTGGGGTTTGTACCTCCTCGGGAAAGCTAGGCCACAGTCTTAGCTTGGGAAAAGCGGAGGCCGTTTGCGTAGTAGCTCGAGAGGCGGCCTTGGCCGACGCGGCCGCCACCGCTCTAGGGAACCTGGTAAAAGGCAAACGTTCTCTCAAAAAGGTCCTTTCAGAGGCTCAAAAATGGCCTAACATTTTAGGGGTTATTTGTATCATAGAAGATGAAATCGGTCTCTATGGCCCTGAACTGGAACTAACATTACTATGACAAAAGAACTCTACCGCATCACACTCCTTAGTCTCGCGGTAAATCTCTTTCTTTCTCTCTTTAAGATCTTTTTAGGTTTTTGGGGCCGAAGTCAAGCCGTTCTGGCGGACGGCATCCACAGTCTATCAGATCTCGCTACCGACCTCTTAACTCTTCTGGGGCTCAAATATGCCAGTTATCCTCCAGATGAAGATCATCCTTACGGGCACCGTCGCATTGAAACTCTAATCTCAGTAACTATAGGTTTGGTCCTGACAGTTACAGCCTTGGGCCTTATCGGAAAGGCCTTCGTAACCTTTAAACATCTGAAGGTTTTAACGCCTTTGAAACCCTTCGTCCTCGTTGCCCCGATCCTTTCCATCGTCTCAAAGGAACTTTTATACCGCATCACCCTCAAAGTAGGCGTGAAAGCCCATTCTCCAGCGGTGGTAGCCAACGCCTATCATCACCGTTCAGACGTCCTGAGTTCTTTTCCCGCCCTCATAGGAGCTGGACTTTCTTCTATATCTCCACATCTGGCCTTTTGTGATCCCCTAGGATCACTAATCGTATCCTTTCTGATACTCAAATCTTCCTGGCAAATTGTTCGTCCTGGAATAGAAGAACTCTGCGATGGGATGGATATCGAAGAAGCACGTCAAATAAAGAGAGAAGTCTTAAAAGTCAAAGGCGTTAAGGACGTCCATCGGGTTCGGACTAGAAAGCACGGAGGGCATACGTTGGTGGACTTACATATTCAAGTTGAGCCCGAACTCACCGTAAGAGAAGGGCACCATATCTCAGAAAGAGTAAAGGACTACCTACTCACCCGGTATGAAAGGGTGGTAGATGTAGTTGTTCACCTTGAACCCTATGAACACAAATCTAGCCCGGAGGCCAAGTCATCTCCCGGCCACCAAGAAGATGTACGTGCAGATGAAAGACCGTCTGGCCGGCCTGAGAACCGGAGTTGACCACTAGACGATAACCGCGGGTAGGATCTTGAGCCGGAGAGAACCCTAGATCTTCGGCAATTTTCCGGGCTACGTAGAAGATGTGGCCCATCAACTCCCGGTCCCCTTCCTCCAACTCATAGACTCCGGCCAGGTGTTTTTTAGGAACAATCAAGATATGGGTAGGAGCAACCGGGTTGATGTCGTGAAAGGCGTAAACTTTGTCGTCCTCATATACCTTTTGGGAAGGTATCTCGCCTTTAATGATCTTGCAGAAGATACAATCCGCCATTCGCACACCTCCTTTCCCTCTCAGACCAACCATTTGGTCTTATTATAATTCCAAATTTTACTGCTTGCCTCAAGGCCTGATAGGGCCTATTTTAAAAGAAAAAGAGGTCTCAAAAATGCGAGAAGCCCTTCTTTACGAAAAGCTAGACAATCGGGATGTTAAATGTAATCTTTGTTCACACCGTTGCCGCATACCTCCTGGGAAGACGGGGATCTGCGGAGTCAGGAAAAACGAGGAGGGGGTGCTTTATAGCCTAGCGTACGGCAAAGTTATCGCCCACCATGTAGATCCTATTGAGAAGAAGCCTCTTTTTCATTTTCTTCCTGGAACTTTGAGTTATTCCATAGCCACTGTAGGCTGCAATCTCCAGTGTGACTTCTGTCAGAATTTTGAAATCTCCCAATTTCCGCGCCACTACGGATATGTCACAGGAGAGGACCTCTCTGCCGAGCAGGTAGTTGAGGCCGCCTTAAGTTCCGGCTCCAAATCCATCTCTTACACCTACACCGAACCTACCATCTATTTTGAGTTCGCCTATGATTGCGCCCGGCTGGCGAGCGAAAGGGGATTAAAGAACGTCTTCGTTTCAAACGGTTATATGACACCGGAGACCTTAGAGACTATCTATCCCCATCTCCACGGAGCCAATATAGATCTTAAGGCCTTTACCGAAGACTTTTACCATAGACACTGCAAGGCTCGTCTGAAGCCCGTGCTTGAGACCTTGAAATATCTAAAAAGGCAGGGGGTCTGGCTTGAGGTCACTACCCTCATCATACCTGGAGAAAATGATGATCCCGAGGAGCTACGGGAGATGGCTCGTTTCATCCGGGAAGAGCTCGGACCTGGGACCCCCTGGCACGTAACCCGCTTCTATCCCACTTACAAGCTTCTAACCAGGCCGCCCACCCCGGTGGAAATCCTTCAGAAGGCCTATTACATCGGCCGGGAAGAGGGACTAAAGTATGTATACACCGGAAACGTTCCCGGAGATAAGGGCGAAAATACCTACTGCTGGTCCTGTGAAAAACTCCTCATCGAGAGGTACGGTTTCAGGATTCTCAAAAACGAGATCACGCCTGAAGGCACCTGTCCGGACTGTGGGGCGAAGATAGATGGCGTCTGGCGATAGGGATTACATCCTCCTTGATCACGGAAGCGGAGGTCGGGCCACCCACAGGCTTATAAGGGAGATCTTTTACTCCGCCTTTGAGGCTTCCGGAGAAGGTTTTCTAGACTCCGCGATTCTGGGAACCCACTCCGGGCCTCTGGCCTTTACCACCGACAGCTTCGTAGTGGATCCCATTTTTTTTCCTGGAGGAGACCTCGGATCCCTTGCGGTCCACGGCACCGTAAACGATTTAGCCATGGTGGGAGCCAGGCCCCTCTATCTCGCCTGTGGTTTCATTTTGGAAGAGGGCCTGCCACTGGCTGATCTCAAAAGGATTGTCCTCTCTATGGCCCGGGCCGCCGAGGAAATCGGAGTGAAGATTGTCTGTGGAGACACCAAAGTTGTGCCCAAAGGCAAAGGTGATCGCATATTCATCACCACCACCGGAATGGGAGAAATCCTTGCCGATCCTTATCCTCATCCGCGAAGGATCGAACCTGGAGACGAAATCTTGGTCTCCGGTCCCATCGGAGAGCACGGTCTGGCAGTACTTTCCGCAAGGGAGAGTCTTCCTTTAAAAGGCCTCCGAAGCGATTCCGCCCCGGTATGGCCCCTGGTGGAGGCTCTACTCAAAGCCCTCGGCCCAGCGGTTCACGCCCTGAGGGACCCCACCCGGGGAGGACTCGCTACCACGGTAAACGAGCTCGCCCAAGAGGCCAAGGTAGAGATAGAGCTTCTCGAATCCGAGATTCCGGTGAGGGCGGAAGTACGCGGAGGTTGCGAAATCCTGGGACTTGACCCTTTATATCTCGCCTGCGAGGGAAGATTCGTGGCGATGGTGGCCCGCGGAAAGGGAGAAGAAGCCTTGCAAGTCCTCAAAGAGCTTCCGGGAGGCCATGAAGCCCGCCTTATAGGCCAGGTACGGAATCAAACCGACCGGCCGCTCGTGATTCTCAAAACTGCCATTGGAGGCGAACGGATCCTTCCTGTACTTACTGGAGAACCATTACCACGAATCTGTTAATTCTCATCTTGAATACTTCTTCAGACGGAGTTAAAGAAATCGGCAATATCTCGGGTCAGGAGGCTTTACCTCATGAAAAAGCTGAGCCCTGAGGAGGCCCTGGAATATCTAAGACGCGGCACGGTAGATATGGTAGAGGAAAAGGAGCTTCTTGGAAAGCTCAAACGAGCTCAGGAAACCGGAACTCCTTTAAGGATCAAGGCCGGTTTCGATCCCACGGCTCCGGATCTTCATTTGGGACACACCGTCCTTTTGAGGAAGATGCGACACTTTCAGGATCTGGGCCACGAGGTCTATTTCCTGATCGGCGATTTCACAGCCAGGATCGGAGACCCCTCTGGCCGATCTGAAACTCGGCCGCCGCTCACCCGGGAACAGGTGGAGGAAAACGCCAAAACCTATGCCGAACAGGTCTTCAAGATCCTTGATCCCGAAAGGACCAAGGTGGTCTTCAACAGCGAATGGATGAGCAAATTGACCGCCGAGGACTTCATCCGTCTCTGTGCCAAATACACCGTAGCCCGCATGCTTGAGAGGGACGACTTCAAAAAACGCTTCGAGACCCACCGCCCCATCGCCATTCATGAATTGATCTATCCCCTCATCCAGGCTTACGATTCTGTGGCCTTGAAAGCCGACGTGGAGCTCGGAGGAACAGACCAGCTCTTCAATCTCCTGGTGGGCCGTGAGATTCAGCGCGAATACGGACAGGAGCCGCAGGTCATCATCACCGTGCCCATCCTGGAGGGCCTAGACGGTGTCCAGAAGATGAGCAAGAGTCTCGGAAACTACGTGGGCATCATGGAACCCCCACAGGAGATGTTCGGAAAACTCATGTCCATTTCGGATGATCTCATGTGGCGATACTACGAGCTTTTGACCGACATTCCCCTTGACGAAGTGGAAAGACTAAAGCAGGCCGTAGCGGAAGGACGGGAACATCCCAAGGAAGTCAAAAAGCGCCTGGCCATGCTCATCGTGGCCCAATTCCATTCCGAGGCCGCAGCCCGCGAGGCCGCCGAGGAGTTTGAACGAGTCTTTGCCCGAAAGGAGATCCCAAAAGATATTCCGGAGGTAGAGGTCTCACCGGGGGTAATCTGGCTTCCACAACTCCTCAAAGAAAAGGGCTTTACCAAAAGCACCTCGGAGGCCAAACGCCTCATCACCCAAGGAGCCGTTAAATTGATGGACGGAGAGGCCCTTAGAGACGAAAATTTCGAATTTCGTCCTGGAGAATACTACTTCCGCATCGGGAAAAAGCGGTTTTTCAAAGTAAAAGTGAAGTAGTGGGCGAGGTCATCTTAGCTCCTCTGGCGGGCTTTACCCACTCACCTTTCAGACGCCTTGCAAGAAGGTTAGGGGCCGACCGTACCTGGACCGAGCTTATAAGTGCCGACATGATCCTGAAAAAGGGGCTTGGAGAGCCCCTACTCTTCTTCACTGCCGAGGAAAGACCGATCACAATCCAGCTTTTCGGAAACGATCCCGAAAAGATCTATCAGGCAGGCTTGATCGTAGCCCGGACCCTGAAACCCGACGGACTCGACCTCAATCTGGGCTGTTCCGTAAAGAAGGTGGCCTCGCGGGGAGCCGGAGCCGGGTTGCTTAAAGATCTCTCGCGCATGGAGGCCTGTGCCGAGGCCTTGGTCGCTGCTGGAAAGGCCTACGGAATACCGGTCTCGGCCAAGTTTCGTCTGGGCTGGGGTCGAGACCGTCTGGAAGAGATTACCGAAAGACTGGTGCGGGCCGGAGTTTCGACCCTCGTCCTTCACCCCAGGCTTGCGGTGGAAGGCTTTTCCGGCCAAGCCCGCTGGGAACGCATCCGAGACTTAGCAAGGCTTGTCGGTGAGAATATCTTCGTGATCGGAAACGGAGACATCGGAAATTGGCGGGACATTGAACGCATGTTTTGCGAAACCGGAGTACGGGCCGTCATGGTGGGCCGGGCGGCCCTCAAAAACCCCTGGATCTTCCAGGAGTACCGGGCGAGGAAAGCGCTCGCCATCGGACTCATCGAAAGGGTTAATTTTGCCCTGGAGCTTCTCACTCTCATGTTTGAAGTCTTTCGGAAGGAAACGGCCTGTAAGAAGATAAAGGCCCTGCTCGCCCAGCTCTTCAAAGGCCTGCCTAACAGGAAACGTTTCCTTCCCCCTTTACTTACCGCCCCAGATTGTCATACCCTCATAAAAAGGCTCGAAAAGCTTAAGGAGGCAGCGGAATAATTAACTTTTGGCCTTCGGTCTTCAAAGAATAAGGAAAGAGCGGCCCGATATGGGCCGCTCTTTCCCTTTAGAAAGGCAACTCCGCCGAAGGTTTAGCTTCAAGCGCTTTCTGCTTCTCCTCGGCCCGCAGGTCATAATAGACCCTTCCGGTTCCGGCAGGAATCAGTCGCCCGATGATCACGTTCTCTTTTAGACCTCGCAGGTAATCCACCTTGCCGGCCAGGGCGGCATCGGTAAGCACCCGGGTGGTCTCCTGGAAGGAGGCCGCGGACAACCAGCTTTCGGTCGAAAGCGAGGCCTTGGTGATACCCAGGACCACCGGTTCCGCCACCGCCGGTCTTCCGCCCTGGGCCAGGACCTTCTCGTTTTCCTCCTCAAATACGGCTCGATCTACCAGCTCACCGATCATGAAATGGGTATCCCCGGTCTCCTTGATCTTGACCTTTTTGAGCATCTGCCGCACGATGACCTCAAAATGTTTGTCGTTGATGCGAACTCCTTGAAGACGATAGACCTCCTGGATTTCCTCCACCAGAAATTTGGCCAGTTCCTTGATACCCTTTACCCGGAGGATATCATGGGGATTGGGCGAACCTTCAATCAGGGGATCACCGGCTCGAATATAATCACCTTCCTGAACCGCAAGGTACTTACCCTTGGGAACTAGGTATTCTTTGGCTTCTCCGACCTCCGGCTTCACCACGATCTTCCGCTTACCCTTCATCTCCTTTTCAAAAATCACCTCTCCTTCGATTTCACTGATGATGGCGTAGTCTTTGGGTTTGCGGGCCTCAAAGAGTTCTGCTACCCGGGGAAGACCACCAGTAATGTCCTTGGTCTTTACGGTTTCCCTCGGAATCTTGGCGATTACGTCACCAGCCTCTACATAATCGCCCTCCTGGACCGTAAGAATGGCCCCCACCGGAAGGAGATACCGAGCCTGACCACGGCCCGAAGGTAGCTTCTTAGTACGCCCACGTTCGTCCTTAATGGAGATCCTCGGCCGGTAATCCGTAAGCTTGTATTCCCGTACGATGATGCTCACTTTACCGGTGATGGGATCGGTACGCTCATCCACCGTTACCCCGTCAATTATGTCTCCGAACTTGACCTTACCGGAGACCTCGGTGACGATGGGGTTGGTGAAAGGATCCCATTCCACTAGAAGATCTCCAGGTTTGACCTCTTGACCTTCATCCACCCGGATCTTGGCCCCGTAAACCACGGGATATCTTTCTTTTTCGCGGCCATCCGGGGCCACCACCGCGATCTCGCCCTGACGGTTGAGGGCTACCAGGGCCCCGTCCCGTCCCCGCACGGTGCGTAGATTGATGAACTTTATTTGCCCCTGGGTCTGGGCCCGGTGCTCGCTCTGTTCCACGGCCCGGCTGGCCGTTCCTCCGATATGGAAGGTACGCATGGTGAGCTGGGTTCCAGGTTCTCCGATGGACTGGGCCGCGATGACTCCTACGGCCTCTCCGATCTCCACCATACGTCCGGTGGCCAGATCTCGACCATAGCACTTTGCACACACCCCGTAACGGCTCTGACAGGTAAGCACCGAGCGGATGGCCACCTTTTCGATTCCGGCCTCCCGGAGCTTTTTAACTGCCTCCTCGTCGATTTCCTCGTTGGCCCGCACCAAGACCTCTCCGGTTACCGGATCCACTATGTCTTCAAGGGCTACCCTTCCGAACACTCGATCCCAGACCGGCTCCATGATCTCTCCGGCCTCGATCAAGTGTCCAACCTCGATGCCGTCAATGGTACCGCAATCTTCTTCCACAATAGTGCAGTCCTGGGCCACGTCCACCAGACGCCGGGTAAGGTATCCGGCGTTAGCGGTCTTAAGGGCCGTATCCGCAAGTCCCTTACGGGCTCCGTGGGTAGATACGAAGTATTCCAGAACCGAAAGACCTTCCCGGAAGTTGCTCTTAATGGGGGTCTCAATGATCTCACCCGAAGGCTTGGCCATGAGACCCCGCATACCCGCAAGCTGTCGGATCTGGTCGATGGAGCCTCGGGCTCCGGAGTAGGCCATGATGTACACCGGGTTCATGCTAGGACCGATGACCTTCTTACCATCCGGTCCTACATACTCCCCGGTCTCCATCTCCTTGATCATCTCTTGAGTAACCCGCTCCGTAGCCGTGGCCCAGATATCCACCGTCTTGTTGTAACGTTCGCCGTCGGTAATGAGTCCTTCCTGATACTGTTTCAAGATCTCCTGAACCTTCTTCTCGGCCTCGGCCAAGATCTCGGCCTTCTTTTTCGGAATGGTGAGATAATCCACACAGATGGAAAGACCGGCCTCGGTAGCCAACTGATACCCCATATCCTTCATCCGGTCCGCAAAAATCACGGTCTTTTTAGGCCCGGCTTGGCGATAGGAAAGATCGATCAGCTTTTGGAGTTCCTTCTTTCGAAGGGGTTTATTGTATTCCTCAAAGGGAATCTCTTCCGGCACAATGGTCGAGAAGATGATCCTTCCCACCGTGGTCTCCACCAGCTTGCCATCCATCCTGACCTTGATCTTGGCTTGAAGATCAATGGCCCCTTCCTGATAGGCCAAGATGGCCTCCTCTCGATCCCGAAAAACCTTGCCTTCTCCTTTGGCAAAGGGACGTTCAAGGGTCATGTAGAAGATCCCCAGAACCATGTCCTGCGTAGGATAGACCACCGGGATACCACTGGCCGGAAGGAGGATATTGTTGGTAGAGAGCATGAGCACCCGACATTCGGTCTGGGCCTCCACCGAAAGCGGCACGTGAACCGCCATCTGGTCCCCGTCGAAGTCGGCGTTGTAGGCCACGCAGACTAGGGGATGAAGCTGGATGGCCTTACTGTCGATGAGCACAGGCTCAAAGGCCTGAATGCCCAACCGGTGCAGGGTGGGTGCCCGGTTCAACATGATAGGGAACTCTTTGACGATCTCCTCCAGGGCGTCCCAGACCAAGGGATCCTCTTGTTCCACCAGGCGCTTAGCGGTCTTAATGGTGGTGGCGTAACCGTTTTTCTCAAGCCAGTGATAAATAAAGGGCTTGAAGAGCTCGATGGCCATCTTTTTGGGGAGCCCGCATTGGTGCATACGAAGTTCCGGTCCGGCCACGATCACCGAACGCCCGGAAAAATCCACCCGTTTTCCGAGAAGGTTCTGACGGAAACGACCTTGCTTGCCTTTAAGCATGTCCGAAAGACTCTTCAAGGGCCTGCGGTTGGGACCGGTCACCGGGCGTCCCCGACGACCATTGTCAAAAAGGGTGTCCACAGCCTCCTGAAGCATCCGCATCTCGTTACGGATGATGACCTCAGGGGCATCCAAATCCATGAGACGCTTGAGACGGTTGTTACGGTTGATGACCCGCCGATAGAGGTCGTTGAGGTCCGAAGTCGCGAAGCGTCCGCCCTCAAGGGGTACCAGAGGCCTTAACTCCGGAGGAATGACCGGCAGGACCTCCAGGATCATCCACTCAGGCTTGTTGCCGGAGGTCCGAAGAGCCTCTACGATCCGGAGGCGCTTGCCCAATTTCTTGCGCCGGGCCTCGCTCTTCGTCTTTTGCATCTCCTCCCGAATTTCCTGGGACAACTCCTCTAGATTTAGATTCCGCAGGATCTCGCGGATGGCCTCGGCCCCCATGCCTACCCGGAATTTGTCCCCGTATTTCTGGCGAAGGGCCTGGACCTGTTCCTCGGTAAGCACTTTCCTAGGCGGGATTTCCGGAACCTCGCTCTCTATCACGATATATCTCTCAAAGTAGAGGACGGATTCCAGCTCCTTCAGAGTAAGATCGAGAAGGGAGCCGATTTTGCTGGGCACACTGCGCAGAAACCAGATATGGGCCACCGGGGCCGCCAGTTCGATATGGCCCATACGCTCACGACGGACCTTGCTCTGGATGACCTCTACTCCGCACTTTTCACAGATCACGCCCCGGTGTTTCATGCGTTTGTATTTTCCGCACAGACACTCATAGTCCTTGACCGGACCAAAGATTTTGGCACAGAAAAGACCGTCCCTTTCAGGCTTGAGGGTACGGTAATTTATGGTCTCCGGTTTCTTGACCTCTCCGTGGCTCCATTCCCGGATCTTTTCCGGGGAGGCCAGCCCCAACCGGATGGCCTTTATATTCATAGGGTCTTTGGGTTTAGTGAAATAGGAAAAGAGTTCCTCCATAAGCTAACACCTCCCTAAAGGGCTTTATTCCTCAATGGTTTCTACATCCAAGCAAAGCCCCTGCAGTTCCTTGACCAGGACCTTGAAGCTTTCCGGAAGCCCAGGCTCAAGGAAATTATCCCCTTTCACGATCTTTTCGTACATCCGGGTCCTTCCGGTAACGTCGTCGCTCTTGACCGTAAGGAATTCCTGGAGGGCATAAGCCGCACCGTAGGCCTCCATGGCCCAGACTTCCATCTCACCCAAACGCTGACCACCGAACTGGGCCTTACCGCCCAAGGGCTGCTGGGTGATAAGAGAATAAGGTCCAGTAGCCCGGGCGTGGATCTTGTCATCCACCAAGTGGTGGAGCTTTAACATGTACATGTAACCCACGGTCACCGGCTCTCTAAAGGGTTCACCGGTAAGCCCGTTGTAAAGTACGGTCTGTCCGGTTTCAGAAAGTCCAGCCTCCCGCAACCACTCTTTGATCTGAGGTTCCTTAGCGCCATCGAAGACCGGAGTAGCAATCGGAAGACCTTCCGCAAAGGCCATGGCCATATCCAAGATCTCCTCGTCGCTCTTACCCTGGATCAGCTCTTCATATTCCTCAGGACTAAAGAGTTTCTTCAGGAGGTCTTTTACGGCCTCCACCTGATGCCTTTCGGCCAAACGAGCAAGCTTTCGTCCTATCTCCTTACAGGCCCACCCCATATGGGTCTCAAGGATCTGTCCAATGTTCATACGAGAGGGCACACCGAGAGGAGAAAGGATCATATCCACCGGTGTGCCATCCGGCATATAAGGCATATCTTCAATAGGTACCACTTTAGATATAACACCCTTATTTCCGTGACGGCCGGCCATCTTATCCCCGGGCTGGAGCTTGCGTTTCATGGCCACGTACACCTTAACCACCTTGAGCACCCCAGGCGGAAGTTCGTCCCCTTTGGTCAGCCTGGCCCTACGTCGCTCGAATTCATGCTTAATCTGGGCCACGCGAACCTCAAAATTCTTAAGGATATCGTCCACCGTAGCCTTCACCTTTTTGGGAGCGATCTCGCGCAGACGATTGAGAGAGATCTGCTCCAAAACTTCTTTGGTAATGGTAGCTCCGCGTGCGATAACCTCCTCGCCATCCTCGTTCTTCAAGGTAGCCGCCGCCTTTTCGCCTACCAGGATTTCTTCGAGGATCTTGAGGGTAGAACGCCTCAAAATCTCAATATAATCGGCCTCATCTTTGTCTAGTCTGGCCTTCTTCTCAGCCTCCTTTTGCAAGGCTCGAGCATCCTTTTCCACCCCGCGACGGGTAAACACCTTGGTGTCTATCACTATCCCCTCGATCCCGGCCGGCACCCGGAGGGAGGTGTCCTTCACATCGCTGGCCTTCTCACCAAAGATGGCCCGGAGAAGCTTTTCCTCCGGAGTAAGCTGGACCTCACCTTTCGGGGTAACCTTGCCTACCAAGATGTCTCCCGGCCTCACATAAGCCCCAATCTTGACGATCCCGCTCTCATCCAGGTTAGCTAGGGCCTCCTCGCTGACGTTCGGAATATCTCGCGTAATCTCCTCCCGACCAAGCTTGGTCTCCCGAGCTACACACTCAAACTCTTCAATATGAATGGAAGTGTAAACGTCATCCCTTACCAGACGCTCCGAAATGACAATAGAGTCCTCAAAGTTGTAACCTCGCCAGGGCATAAAGGCCACCAGCACGTTCCTTCCTAGAGCCAACTCTCCCCTGTCCGTAGATGGACCATCGGCCAGCACCTCACCCTTCCTTACCCTCTGACCGGGTCGAACTCTGGGCTTCTGGTTAAAGGTCGTATTCTGATTGGAACGCCGCCATTTCATAAGAGAGTAGATCTTGACCTCCGGGAACTCCCCGTTCTGCCCTTCATAACGCACTACAATCCTGGTAGCATCCACATCCTCTACCACCCCGTCCCTTTCGGCAAGAATGACCATTCCAGAATCCCGAGCGGCGATCTTTTCCATGCCAGAGCCTACCAGCGGAGCCTCCGTCTTAATAAGAGGTACCGCCTGGCGCTGCATGTTAGACCCCATAAGCGCTCGGTTGGCGTCGTCATGCTCAAGGAAGGGGATAAGGGAGGAAGAAACGCTTACCACCTGAGCCGGAACCAGATCCACCAGATCCACCTCCTCGCGCCGAGCCATCACAAACTCGCTACCCTGCCTGGCCGGAACCACTTCATCTAGGATCTGGCCGTCTTTATCGATTCGAATAGTGGACTGAGCGATAACCAAATCCTTCTCCTCGGCGGCGTTGAGATAGATGACCTGATCGGTAACTTTTCCTTTCTTAACCAAACGATATGGAGTCTCCAGAAAACCGTAAGGATTGGCCCGGGCATAGGTGGCCATAGAAACGATCAAACCGATGTTGGGACCTTCCGGAGTCTCAATAGGACAGATTCGGCCATAATGGGAAGGATGCACGTCACGGACCTCGAAGCCGGCCCGTTCCCGAGTAAGCCCCCCAGGCCCTAAGGCCGAAAGCCGGCGTTTGTGGGTAATCATGGAGAGGGGATTGGTCTGATCCATAAACTGGGAGAGCTGACCTTGCGCGAAAAATTCCTTTAAGGCTGCGGAAACGGGTTTGGGATTAATGAGGTCGTTTGGCATCAGGGCTTCCACGTCTTGAAGGGTCATGCGCTCCTTGACAGCCCGTTCCATCCGTACCAAACCCACCCGGTACTGGTTCTCCACCAACTCTCCGACCGCCCTCACCCTTCGATTTCCAAGATGATCGATATCGTCACCTTCACCCTGAGTCTCTTTAAGCCGAATAAGCTCTTTCAAAATGGCCAGCACATCCTCTTTGGTAAGGACCCTTTGGGTGATGGGAATATCGAGCCCCAAACGAAGGTTAATTTTATAGCGGCCCACCTCCGAAAGATCGTAAGTCTCGGGATCAAAGAACAGGGAGCGGAAATAGGGTTCAGCTACCTCGATGGTCGCCGGACTAGAAGGCCTCATCTTCTTATAGATCTCAATGAGGGCCTCCTCGCGGGTCTTGACCTTGTCCTGTTTTAAAGTATCCCTCAGAGCCCGGGTATAACGATGAATGTCTATATAAAGACATTCCACCTCTCGAATCTCAAGTTTCCTGAGCTTTTCGAGCTTCTCTCGAGTAATCTCCTCATTACAGGCCACAATCACCTCGCCGGTCTCTGGATCCACCACGTCACGAGCTGCAATCCGTCCAATAAAATCCTCTTCAAGGACCGGAACGGACCTCAAACCAGCTTCTTGAAGTTTTCGTAGGGCCGCTTTGGTAACCTTACGCCCTTTTTTAAGAATGACCTCGCCTGTCTCCGGATGTACGATATCCAACGAAACCTTCTGGGTCAGAAATACCTCGGGATTGATTTCTTTTTCAATGCGATCCGGATAAATCAAAAACTTCTCTCGGGGATAGAAGTAATTCAGAATTTCTTCTTCCGTGAGGCCCATAGCCTTGAGGAAAGTGGTAGCCGTAAAGTTCTTACGGCGGTCGATGCGGGCGAGCAATCTTCCCCGGTGATCATATTCGAAATCCAACCAAGATCCTCTCACCGGAATGATCCTAGCGGTATAGACAATCTTTCCAGCATGGGCCTTGCCTTTGTCATGGGCAAAAAAGACGCCCGCGGAACGCTGAAGCTGATTGACCACCACCCTCTCGGTGCCGTTTACGATAAATCGACCGTCATCGGTCATCAGCGGTACGGTCCCAAAAAAGATCTCTTGTTCTTTGATATCCCTAATGTTTCGAGTCTCGCTTTCGGGATCCACATCATAAGTAATAAGCCTTACCCTCAACTTCATCAGGGCTTCATAGGTCAGCCCCTTTTCCCGGCACTCCTCGGGGCTGTATTCCGGCGGAAGAATTTCATAGTCCACGAACTCCAATTCCGCCGAGCCGGTAAAATCTTTAATAGGAAAGACTTCCTTCAAGGCCGCTTGAATTCCTTTATCTTTCCGGGCCCCTGCCCCCACGTCCATCTGCAGGAATTCGGCATAGGATTGCTTGGGCAGAGCAATAAGATAAGGGACATCTATTGGTGGTTTGACTTTCCCGAAATTCCTTCTTATTCTTCCGGGAACAATAAGCGGAGTTTCCATGGCGTGACTCGCCTCCCTCTTTTGGTTTTCAAAACACAAGAAGGGCTTCCCCCATTTTGGGGAAAAGCCCTCTTTTTATACCACAAATATCCCTAATAATTTTATTTTACTTAATTTCTACCTTAGCGCCAACTGCTTCAAGCTTCTTTTTGATCTCCTCGGCCTCTTCCTTGGAGACACCCTCTTTAATGGGCTTGGGAGCACTTTCCACCAGATCCTTGGCCTCTTTAAGGCCCAAACCTGTAATAGCCCGAACCTCTTTAATGACCTGGATCTTATTACCCCCTACATCCGCCAGGATAACATCAAATTCGGTCTTCTCTTCAGCCGGAGCAGCTTCGGCGCCGGCAGCCACCCCAGGAGCCGCTGCTACCGCCGCCACCGGAGCGGCCGCGCTCACTCCAAATTTCTCCTCGAGCTCTTTAATGAATTCTGAAAGTTCAAGCACACTCATGTTGGCAATAAACTCGATCACCTCTTCCTTGGTTACCGCCATTGTTTCTCCTCCTTCTTATTTGATTAATTCTGGCCAGATTGGGCCTTTTTCTCCTCAATAGCCTTGAGCACATAAAGGAACGACCGCAAGACATTGGCCAAGAGCTGTACCAGCTTGGCCGGCGGGGCCTGGAGAAGCCCCAGGAGCTGGGCCATAAGGATCTCCTTCGGCGGAAGCTTGGCCAGGGCCTTTATACCTTCTACCGTAATCGGCTTCCCCTGAAGAACCGCTCCCCTTAACACCAAGGCTTCATGATCCTCAACAAACTCGCTGAGGATTTTTGCCACCGCCACCGGATCCTCGTAGGCAATAGCGACCCCTGTAGGTCCTTCAATAAAATCCTTGATAGGCTCAGCCGGGGTCTCTGCAGAAGCAATCTTCAAAAGGGTATTCTTGACCACCCGATACTCCGCCCCAGATTCCCGCAAACTCTTTCGGAGTTCATTACTCTCAGCTACCGTTAAACCATGAAAAGAAGTCACAAAAACCGCCTGCGCCTTCTCAAACTTTTCTCTTAAATTTTTGACCAGCTCTTCCTTTTGGGCTCGGGTAAGCACCGTAAGCCTCCTTATAAACTTTTTACGTGTTCAAGACGAAGGTCACCCTTTCGCCTCAGCAGGCCGGCTTATGCCGTTTAAATGCCTTCCGGCATACCTGCCTTCTTCGACTCAGGGTAACCTCCCTGAGAAGAAAACCGAGGGAGGGATACCCTGAGACCTATTCAGCCTGATACTTGCTAACCAGATTCCTTACATCCGCCGGGTCAACCTTAATACCCGGCCCCATAGTAGTAGAAACAGTTATGTTCTTAATATATTGTCCTTTGGCAGCCGAAGGCTTGGCCCTCAAAAGGGCGTCGAAAAAGGCCGCCATATTTTCAAGGATTTTCTTTTCTCCAAAAGAAACCTTCCCCAAAGGAACATGCACTACACCCGCACGATCCACCTTAAAATCCACCTTACCAGCCTTAATCTCCTTAACCGCCCTAGCCACGTCAAAGGTAACCGTCCCGGTCTTAGCACTGGGCATGAGCCCCCGCGGACCAAGAATCTTTCCAATCCGCCCCACAAGCGGCATCATATCCGGAGTAGCCACCGCTTTATCAAAATCCAACCATCCATCCTGAATTTTCTTGATCAAATCCTCAGCCCCTACATAATCCGCACCCGCAGCCTCCGCCTCTTTAGCCTTGTCCCCCTTGGCAAAAACCACCACTCGAGCACTTTTGCCAGTACCATGCGGGAGAACTACCGACCCTCTCACCATCTGATCCGCGTGCCGAGGATCCACCCCCAAGACCACGGCCACATCCACGGTTTCATCAAAGTTGGCATACGCATTCTCAAGGGCCAGTTTTACAGCCTCTTCAAAAGTATATCTCTTTGTCCGATCAACCTTAGCCAGGGCCTCACGATACTTCTTTCCCCTCTTCGCCATGATCCCTCACCTCAATCCACAATCTCTATACCCATGCTTTTGGCCGTACCTTCTATCATCCGCATAGCGGCCTCAAGACTGGCCGCATTAAGATCCTTCATCTTCATTTTAGCAATCTCTTCCACCTGTTTACGCGTAACCTGCCCCACAACCTCTTTCTTGGGGTTATGAGCCCCCTTCTCCACCCCAGCCGCCTTTTTCAAAAGCACCGAAGCCGGCGGAGTCTTGAGCTCAAAGGTAAAGGAACGATCAGCATAAATAGTAATCACCGCCGGAATGATCATGCCTTCCTGGCCCTTAGTCTTGGCATTAAAGGCCTTACAGAATTCCATGATATTCACACCATACTGACCAAGAGCCGGACCTACCGGCGGCGCCGGGTTGGCCTGTCCGGCAGGAAGTTGGAGCTTGACTACCCCTATCACCTTCTTAGCCATTCTCTCTCACCCCTTCCTTATATCTTCTGCACATGGGCAAACTCAATCTCAACCGGCGTCTCACGCCCAAAAATACTCACCAACACCTTAACTTTTCCTTTATCCGGTTTAACTTCGTCCACTACTCCATGAAAGTTAGCAAAAGGCCCTTCGGTAATCCGCACCCGATCCCCAGGCATAAATTGATACCGTGGTTTAGGCTTTATCTCCTCAACCGAAATCTGTTCAAGGAACTTCCGAGCCTCCTCTTCCGAGAGAGGCACCGGCTTGCCGTCGCCCATTATCCCTACCACACCTTCGGCTTTTCGCAAGATGGCAAAAGCCTCGTCACCTGCAGCAAGCTTCACCAGGATATACCCGGGATAAAATCTCCTAGAAACGTGTTTTTCAGGGCTAAAAACCACCTCAATTATTTTTTCCGGCGGTACAACTACTTCCTCTAGGGCGTCCATAAGTCCGGCTTCCGCAAAAAGCCTGGGAAGGGTTTCCTTGACCTCCCTTTCCTTTCCTGCCCAAACGTAAACTACATACCAATTCGACATCTTAATACACCAACCATTGGACTATTTTAGAAAGAATAAGATCCACTAAACCAAGATAAAAGGCGATAAAAAGCGTAAATGAAAGCACCGCCGCGGTAGTGGCCATAGTCTGTTTCCGAGAAGGCCAGGTAATCTTTTTAAACTCAACCTTGACCTCTTTCAAAAATTGCAAACTGTTAGATACAAGACCTTGACGCTTAATATCTTTAAGATAGGTGACTCTCTCACCAGAAACTTTGCGCTTTTTAGCCCTCGAAACCTTAGGCATAACCCCCTCTTTACGAGCATCAAAAAAATGGCAGGCCAGGGAGGATTCGAACCCCCAACCCCCGGATTTGGAGTCCGGTGCTCTACCAGTTCGAGCTACTGGCCTGCCTTATTTTACTTTAACCTCCCTATGGAGGGTGTGCTTCCTATCCCAAGGACAATATTTTTTCAATTCCAGCCTATCAGGAGTGTTACGACGATTTTTAGTAGTAGTATAGTTCCGGCGCTTGCACTCCGTACATTGAAGATGAATAATAACCCTAGCCTCTCCCTTTTTTGCCATTACTCAGCCCCCACT
>NZ_LWLG01000017.1 GCF_001652585.1 Thermosulfurimonas dismutans | reverse complement strand
GGGACCATGGACAAGGCCTCGTCCACTATCCCGGAAAACGATGGCACCTCGGAGTCCGGATTCTTGCCCGAACCCATCTCCAGAAGCACGTAGGCCCGATCCCTCTCCGAAAACTCCGTAGAAAGCTCAAGATCCACCGCCGCGGCCGCATAGGTCTTGTCTTCATCTCGCATGACTATGTCCGACTGCCCTTGAGGCTCTCTTCCGGCATGCGCATGGATGTTGGCCAGGTGCTTGTCCACCCCCACGAGGCCCTGCACCAGACCCGCAGCCGTAAGACCAACCTCAATCCGGTCGTACCACTTATCTCCGGTTTCGGAGGTTTCCACTTCTACGGCCGGCCGCTCCACCCTTTCGTATTCCGCAAGACGTCTTTCAAGCTCGGATACCCTCTGCGAAAGCCTCCGGTTCTCCTCTATCACCTGCCGCAACATCTGTTTCAACTCCTCCACCTCCGGGGAGATGGCTAAAACCTTCCCCGTAAAACCCAGCCAAAAAATCACCGTCAACCCTATAACCATTGCCAAGATATTACTTTTCCTCTGGTTCATCTTATACCTCCTCCTTTTTTATTTTTATTGATTTTCTTTCTCATTAAATAGACAAAAAAATTTAAGGTTTTTGGGTTTTAGCCGGACAATTTTTGGCGGAGCAACCGCAACACGGACCACCCTCGCGTAAAAACCGCCGGATCTTTCGTCCCAAAAGCCACAAACCAGTTGCTACGATAACCCCGAAAACAGCGTCCATAGTCCCCATGCCTTAACCCCCATATCCGAGAAGTTTCCCGGCCTGGTAGAGGAAATAAGTAAGACCATAGGCCAGGGCAAAATGTGAGATCAACATAAGCCCTGTCAGGCGGAGACTACGAAATTCCATATAAAAGGCCGCCAAAACTACCATGCACGGCACATATAACAGGACAAAAACCATGAAAGCGTAAGCCGAAAGGGGGGTGAAGACTTCTCGTATTCTTGAAAGCAGCGAAGCCTCAGCTTCGTCCGGTTCAAGGCTTACCGGATAAAGCCCGGCCAAAAGATTACGGCCGGCCTCTACGAAGGCCAGTGGCAATCCCTTGAAGACCTCGCCCCAACTATGGCTTGGGAATTCCTGAGGGATTTCGTCTTCTTCCGCTGAGCTCAAGCCGTATATTTCACCCATAGTGCTCACCACCACTTCTTTAGCTAGAAAACCCGTAACCAGAGAAGCAGCTGCTTCCCAGTTACCGAATCCCAGAGGGCTGAACACCGGGGCTACCGCCTTGCTTAGGCGCCCCAAATAGGATTCCTCTAACCCTTTCGCTCCTGGTGGGAGATGAAATAGGAACCAGACCGCTATAGACATCGCAAGAATGTAAGTTCCAGCCTTAACAACGAAGTGACGGGTCTTCTCCCAAGTATGAACCAGGAGATACTTCGCCCTAGGGAGACGGTAGGGAGGCAGTTCCATTACAAAAAAGGTGGCCTCTCCCCGGAAGAGAAGCCTTTGCAGGATGGCCCCCAGCAGGAGGGCCGCGCCTATCCCAACCATGTAAAGGGACCAGATTACCGTTCCGGCTCGCGAGCCGAAAAAGGCTCCTGCAAAAAGGACATATACGGGAAGCCTTGCTCCACAGGACATGAGCGGAGCGAGGAAGGCCGTAAGGACGCGATCTCTCCGAGATTCGAGCACTCGGGTGGCATAAACCGCGGGTACATTACAACCAAAGCCGAGAAGGAGCGGGATGAAGCTCTTCCCGTGAAGCCCCACGGTATGCATGGCTCGATCCATTACAAAGGCCGCCCGCGCGAGATATCCACTTCCCTCAAGAAAGGTGATGAGAAACATCATGGCAAAGATTACCGGTAGAAAAACCGCTACTGTGCCTACTCCCGCGACTATTCCATCCAGCACCAGTGATTGGAACCATTCGGGTGCTGAAAGTTTATAAAGGCCCCAGGCCAGGGTTTCGGTAAAAGCCCCGGCAACGAGGCCATCGAGCCAGTCCACGAAGGGAGAAGACAAATCAAAAGCTAGTTTGAAGAGTAGCCACATCATAGCCATAAATACGGGAAGCCCGAGGTAGCGGTTAAGAAAAAGGCGATCCAGTTTCTCCGAAAGGTCTGGACGTGCATCCTCTTTATGGACACTTTCCCTCACTATGCCAGAGGCTATACCGTAACGAACTTCGGCCAAGACCTCCCCCAGTTCTCCGTGGGCCGAGAGGAGATGTTTGACCATCGGAAGATCGGGAAGCTCTCGTATACCCGTCTCCTCGCTGACCTTCTGGTCTCCTTCAAGGAGCTTGATAGCCAGCCATCGGGTCGGATATTTGCCGAGAACAGCCGATCCTTTTTTAAGCAACCAGTCTTCCACTTCCGAGATCGCTTTTTCTACCTCCTCCCCGTAGCTTACGTGCCCGTCCAATTTCGCAACGCTTCCGGCGATCCTCACCGCGGTCTCAAGGGCCTCTCTCACCCCTTCGCCCTTTACCGCCACTGTGGGCACCACCGGGATTCCGAGGAGCTTTTCCAGTTTTTCGACCTCTATTCGCAACCCTCTTTTTAGGGCCTCGTCATACATGTTTAGTACTAATACTACGGGTCTTCCGGTTTCGATGAGCTGGAGGGTAAGATAGAGGTTCCTTTCCAGATTGGTGGCGTCTACCACATTCAGCACTACATCAGGCCTTTCCTTTACTAGAAAATCACGGGCTATAATCTCTTCAGTACTGAAGGGACTTAGGCTGTAGGTGCCGGGGAGGTCCACCAGGCGAACCTTTACATCGCCTACTTCGAGCCGGGCCTCCTTCTTCTCTACCGTGACCCCGGGCCAATTTCCGACTTTGAGCCTTGTGCCTGCGATGGCATTCACGAAGGTGGTCTTTCCGGTATTGGGATTGCCGGCCACCGCTACTACTATTTCTTTGCTCATGAGACCACCTCCACCAAGATTTCATCGGCTTCCTCCTTACGGAGGGAGAGCCGGTAGCCCTTAATTTTTACTTCCAGAGGATCACCCAACGGGGCTACCCGTTCCACCGTAATAGGCTCTCCGGAAAGGACTCCCATATCGAGCAATCGCTTTCTAAGGGCTGGGAAGCCCTGGCCGAGCCTAATGATCTTTACTTTCATGCCGGGACTAACTTCTGAAAGTTTCATGATTTCACCTCCTCCCCGATTCGGTTGACCAGGATACGGGCGGCCTGGCCGCGCCCTAGAACGAACCGGCTATCTCCCACCTTCAAGACCACGGGACCGCAGCCCCGATTTTCCATGACCTCCAGCACCTGTCCCCGGTAAACCCCAAGGACCTCAAGCAATCTCTCTCCGCATCCCTTGCCTTCGCCACCTCTGCGAGAGCGCCCTCTGCCCTGACAATGCCGATGCCTGTGACAGTGCCGGTGTCCATATGCGAGCCCTTTTCCACCTCCCCTTTTTTCTCCTCCCCCGGGAAGGATCTCGCACACCTCCCCCCTTTCTCCTGGCTTCAGTTCTAAAACAGTAACGGCTCCGCCTTTCATGTCCCCACCTCCTTTAATATTATTGATTTTTATTTGCAATAACTAATAGCAAAAATTCCAAGTATGTCAATAGATGTTGAAAGTCGAAATCGATACTGAAACTAATTTCTAATAATGATTAGTGTGTGGAGAAGGTAGAGGTATATCCTGTTTTGGGAGGGTCTTTTTCTTATGCCTAGCCACCGCTGAGGGCTAGGGCTGGATCAGGAACGTCCTCCGTGACACGACCATCTACCGGACTTCGACTTCTTCCCAACCCAAGACCATTGCCCGGATGTGATTGTACCAAGGCCGAGTAGTAGTGGTCAGGTAGATGTGGAGAATGAAAAAGAGGAGAAAGGCGTAGGCTCCTAGAAGATGCCAATATACCGTTCCAGAAAAAGTGGCCTTGATTCCGAGTTTCGGCCACCATTTATAGAGGAAAAGCATCCCACCGGTGACAAACTGAAGAGGATAGAGAAATATTTTTAAAAAAAGATAAACTATACGCTGAAGAGGGTTGAGTTTTTGGTCTGGCCGCTTTTCAAAGGGGTGGGCCTCTCTTCGGAATATTCCCACGGCATAATAGTAGCAAATTTGTGGGATTTTTTCCTTTACCGGCCAGTAATGCCGCCAACTTCCAGTGGTAAGATGCCAAAAAATGGAAAAGGCTGTGAGTATCAGTAGTCCGGCGGCGCAATACACGTGTAGGTAATAGGCTTTCTCGAAGCCCCATATCCTCAAGCTTCCATGAATTTCAAAGCCCGAAAGGAGTAGAAGAACGATAAGAAAGGCCTGAGTCCAATGCCAGAAGCGTTCAAATCTGGGGTAGAGGAAAATCTTTTCCTTCATGGCTTCCCCCCTATCTTCTTTTTAAGGACATAACCATACGGAACAGACCATGAACCGTGACTAGGAACAGAGTTAGAACACAAATAAAGATCCCAATCCGGTCCACCCACAGGAAGCTGTCCCGTCCGGGGATATAGATACCGGTGATCTTTTCCATACGTCCCCCTTGCCTCACGTGACATTCCGCACATTTGAGGGCCTTTTCCTTGGGCGGAATCATGTGAGAAAGGGGGATATAGTGAACCGTTTCGATAAAAGCCACTTTTCCGCTGAAGGGAAGTCCGGCTTCGGTCATACCTGCGGTTACGGCTTTCTGCCAATCGTATTCCGTCCAGAAGGCCCCACTTCCCTTGTTTCCAAAGAGTTTGGGGATAACCATGGTTCTCTTTACGGGATCAAAGGGTTGCCGTCCGTAATGGGGTTTAAAGGGAAAGATGCGGGATTGCGGATCGTCTGGTTCCCCTGCCGGGGCGATGAGCAGCACCTGGCCTTTGGCGTTAAGTCTCAGAGGCTCTCCAGCCAGGAGATATCGCATGGTGCCGTTATACCAATGATATTCTGGCACTAGATTTTTGCCCCATTTGAGGGTTCCCTTCTTCGTGTGGTAAATAGGTCTTCCCAGAGGCCCCTTTTCCACGATGGGTTTTCCATTTTTAAACCTTCCGGCGGTTGACCAGTCCCAGTAGATATTGGTAGGAAGGCCGCGGCCATAGAAGGGAATATGGCAAGTCTGACAAGCCAATCGATCCGTATGGTCGTTTAATTTAAGATGTTTCAGACTGATAAGTTTCTTTTCGGCCCTGTGTGGACGGCGGCCATGACAGGACTCACAGCGCACCCGATGTCCGTCATCCTTTGGGAGGGCGAACCTTCGGGCCCCAGGAGCCGGGGTATCGTAATGCCGACCATCGATTTCGTGGGCCACAGTAGTATGACAGGTGGCACAGGTGAAATTTAACCCTTCGGCATCCATGTGGACGTCAAGCTCTCGGCTCGGAGCCCTGAGGGTGGAGTCGAGATCGCCTCGCTTCACACCATCGCCACCGCCGGAATAAAAATGGCACTTTCCACAGGACTCCCGAGAGGTACGACCCACGTGCTGGGCTACATAAGAGAGATTCACCGCCTTAAAGAGTTTCTTGCCTGCAAAGAGCTTATCCTTCAGGGGAGGATAACCACAATCCGTGGGGAACTTTTTGTAAGTCCCGGTGGTGTCGTGACAAACCAGACAATCGATTTTTTCTGGAGCGAAATCGAAATGTCTGTCTTTCCAACCGTAACCTGCGTGACAGCTGGTGCACCTGCACCAGTTGGATGTAACCGCCACTCAGAAATTATTTATTACCCAAGACTTCCCTAGGAGGCGCCCATCCTTCCCCTTCCAGGTCCAGGTATAATGCAAAGTCCCGCCAAACTGTTCTCCGGCTTTATTGTGGCAGGAAAGACAGGCCTTGGTTACCTCCTCCGGGGTCTTAAAATCCTTTTTTAGGCTTTCGAATTTCGAGTGATCAGCGGTTGAAGCCGGTGGTTTGAAATAACTGCGCTCCCCGGAAGAAATCTGGCCGCTCCAAACAGAGGAAACCATAAGCAATAAAGCCAAAAGAATCCACCCCCCCATTTTCTCTCTCCTTGTTGAAATTTAGTCTCCAAAAAAATAATAGAAATGGAGTGATGAATGTCAAGCACGCAGCCACCAGAAGAGGTTCCTTTTTAAAGATGGGCGCTTGAGTTTGGAATACTAAAGTGTGAGGGTTAAATCTCATTAATTTGAGATCTCTTAAGGATTGTTTGAGGACGTTTTAAGGAACAGTTCCATTTTTGAGATGGAATCTCAAAAAAATCTTTAATTTTAGGGGAGGGGGACCGAGTTCTGGTGGAGGGGGTGGAAAGGGAGCGGCCATGCGGGTTATCTTCAGGGCAGCCCGGTCGAGTATACGATGCCCGGAGCCCTTTACTATTTTTACGGAAAGGAGTTTTCCTTCGGCCGAGATTTCGAGGAGAAGTCCCACCCGGCCCTCGTAGTTCCGCATCCGGGCTAGTCGAGGGTAGTACCGTTTTTTTTCGATACGGGCAAGGATCATGGCAAGATAAGATGTCTTTATCTCTGCCCTTGAAGGCCCGGTTGAAGGGGAGGGAGCCCCGCGAACTTGCGCGGGATGGTCATTCGTAAGGTGGGTTTTCTCCTTAGAGGAAGTTCCCGAAAGCCTTTGGGCCTCAGTTTTTGTTTCGGCCTCCTCGGGCTCCGGAGGTCCTGGTGGAGCTTTCTCCTGATGAACTTCTTGGGGGCTCTTGGAAGATTTTTGGGGGTCTCGAGTTTTGGACTGTGGCCTTTTGGTCTTTTTGGGGGTGGGGCTTCTGACAATTTTTTTCGGGATAGGTCTTGCGGAAGTCTTTTTTGGAATAGGTTTTTCGGAAGCCTTTCTGGGGGGATGTGGTCTCTTTTTCGAGGGGTTCGGTTTTTTGGTCTGAGAGGGGTTTTGGGTTGCCAGTGAGGGGGATGAAGGTGTGGATGGTAAATGGAAGGAGAGGAGGATCTTCTTCCCATCCGGGGAGGCCTTTTCGGCCCTTCCGATTCGGGGAATGTTTACCCAGAGGAATAACGAGAGATGAAGGACCAGAGAGATCGCCAGAGTCAGGATTAAGAGGCGGTTTAGTTTCACGGTTCTGCGGGTTTCTCCGTAGCCAGGCTGAGAGTTTTGGCCCCGGCAAGCCGAGCGGCATCCATGGCGGAAACCACAGCCTCAAGCGGGGCCCTCCGATCGGCCTCAATCTCAACCTTTTTTTCCGGAGTTTTTGAAAGTTCCTCGGCAAGGGCTTCCAGCAGCTCTGCCCCGTTCATTTTTCGGCCCTGAAAGTGTATCTCGCCCTTCTGATCCACGTAAACGGTAAGGGGAGCTTTAATGGCCCTGCCGGAGACCGCCTTCGGAAGATCCAGTTTAAGGCCCTCCCGGTTGATAAAGCTTGAGGTCAGGAGGAAATAAATCAACAGGAGGAACACGATGTCAATCAAGGCCGTAAGTGGAAGGGTAACCGTGGGTCTTCGGCGAGTTTTAATGCGAAGCATGACGGCTCCTCTCTTTAAGGGCTTTTAATAGAAGGGTGGCGGCCTCCTCCATCTCGTTTTCTATGCGGGAGAGCCGGCCTTCAAGGTAAGAGAGTCCTATCATTACCGGGATAGCCACCGTGAGGCCCGCTGCCGTAGTAAGCATGGCCTCCCAAATACCTCCGGCAAGGTGTGAGGGCGTGACCCGTTCCCCCAAGGCCTCTACGGTTTGAAAGGCCTTGATCATGCCGATTACGGTACCGAGGAGCCCCAGAAGCGGGGCCAGGTTTCCTATAAGGGCCAAGAGTCCGAAATACCGGGAAAGGCCAGCGAGTTCTCTTTCCACCGCCGAGGCAAGAAGCCTTTCCACGGTCTCCACATCTGTAAGCCCCATGGAGAGTCCCTCATAGAGCATACGGCCCACGGCTCCTCCTTCTCGGGCGGACTCCCGTCTGGCCCCTTCAAGATCCCCGGTAAGTACTTTCTCAGCTACTCTTTCTACAAGTCCTGGATCCCTCGAGGCCGCCCGGAAAAGCCGGACGAGTCTTTCAAAAAAGACCGCAAGCCCGAGTACTGAACACCCCAAAAGGGGCCATATCAGAACCCCGCCTTTCTCTATCAACCACCATAGACTCATAGGACCTCTCCAAGTCTTTACGTTTACTTATCTTACCCTTGACATCCATTTTTGGTCTCGTTACTCTTTGTGTTACAAATTTTAAAAAAGTGATACAAAAAATCAAGGAGGGGGAGATGCTAACCAGACTGGGACTGTTGATCTTGATTCTCGTTGCCATGGGCTCGGCATGGGCCGAGGAGGAAGAAGTCCCGGAAGTGGTGGTCACGGCCACTAGGGTGCCGCAGGCAGTCTCCGAGGCCCCGGCTGCAGTGAGCGTGATCACCCGTAAGGACATGGAAAAAAAGAATCTTCAGACCCTGGACGAGGCCCTCAAACACGAGGCCGGGGTCTTCGTGCACCGCAGGAAAGGGCTCATGGATACCATAGCCTCGGTGGAGCTCCGGGGACTGCCCCGCCAGGGGCGGACTCTGGTTCTGCTTGACGGTATTCCGGTAAACGACGGCTATTCAAATAGCGTCCGTTGGGCTACCCTTTCGCTGGACGAAGTGGAAAGGGTGGAGGTGGTACGGGGGCCCTTTTCCTCCCTCTGGGGCGGAAACGCCATGGGAGGGGTCATCAATATCCTTACCCGTCTTCCGGAAAAGTTTACCTTTTCGGCCACGGGCGGACTGGGGGAGGATGTAACCCGCCGCTGGCGCATAAGCATGGGAGACCGGGTGGGGCGTCTGGCCTTTCTCGCCGGCTACGAAGAGGACCGCACGGAGGGGTATCCCACGGTCCCGGTATTGAAATCGCCTAAAACCGGAACCGGAACCCTGATTGGGGGCTACCCCACCACCGATCCCACCGGAGAAAAATTGCGCTGGGTGGTGGGAGACAAGGGAGATCAACGGGGTGAACGCTGGAACTATCACCTGAAGATCGGGATTGATGTAAGGGATGAGGGCGAAGTAAGGCTCGGGTTCCAGCACGGGGTGCAGCGCTACGATTACGGCCATCCTCACACCTATCTGACCGATCCTGCCGGAAAGCCGGCCTTCTCCGGAACGGTGAGTATTCCAGGAGGACTTGCGGCCTCGGTTTCTCCTTATGACTTCATCTCCTATGCCGGTCTCGGGGACTATCAGACGAGCATCGTCTCCCTCAACTATCGGGATGTCTTCGGAAAACTCGAAACCGAATTCAACTTTGGCTTTCTGAGGAGGGACGGATACTATACAAAACCCTACCGAGGCGGGGACTACTACACCGCTTCCGGAGAAAAGAACGAGAGCGATAGTGAAACCTATTATCTAGATGTGAAGGGCAATCTTCCCTTAGGAGAAAGCCACCTCCTTACCGCCGGTCTTACCCTGCGGAGGGATTGGTCGAATGTAGAGAGTCATAAACTGGTTTTCTATCGGGATGAGGACTCCGAGGAGGAAAAGCTTTATCTTTCTCGGGGAAAGAGCC
Organism: Thermosulfurimonas dismutans; assembly: GCF_001652585.1. Lineage (GTDB taxonomy): Bacteria > Desulfobacterota > Thermodesulfobacteria > Thermodesulfobacteriales > Thermodesulfobacteriaceae > Thermosulfurimonas > Thermosulfurimonas dismutans. The sequence continues at coordinate 35,988 of NZ_LWLG01000017.1, read as the reverse complement.
GCGCGCTCGGGCTCTTCGTGCAGGACATCTGGACCGTAAGAGAGGATCTCTCCCTTTACCTGGGGCTGCGCTATGACCACTGGTGGACCTATGACGGTAAGGCCGGTGACGTTGGGGCCGTTGAAGGATACGACGATCGGGACGACGGGGCCTTCTCCCCGAAGGCGGCCCTGGTCTGGCGTCCAGACGGTTCCACTAACCTGAGACTTTCGGTCGGCAAGGCCTTCCGTCCCCCCAACCTTTATGAGCTCTACCGCACCTGGAGCTGGTACGGGCGCACCTACCGCTCAAATCCCGATCTTGATCCCGAGACCTCCTGGACCGTGGAGGTAGGGGGAGAGAGGTGGTGGTTCGGAAAGCGCCTGCGTCTTAGCGCCTCTCTCTTCCGTACCTGGATGGAGGACTTCATCTACCGGGCCTATTATTCCGATACCAAGGAATACATCTGGACCAACTCCGGGGAAGGAGAGATCCTGGGATTTGAGGGCGAGCTTGAACTCAAACCCTTTTCCTGGCTTTCCGCTAAGGTTAACTACACCCGCAACGACACCAAGATCACGGACAATCCGGCCAAACCCGAATCCGAGGGTAAACGTTTCGTTGGCGTTCCGCCCTGGATCTGGAATTTCGAGCTCTCGGCTAACCCCCCCCTCCCCGGAAATCTACCTGGGCTCAAGTTCTCCATCTTTGGCCATTATGTAGGTAAGGTCTTCCGTTACGACGACAACTCCGACAAGGCTGAAGGCGTTTACGGGACTTCGGAGGAATACTTCGTGGCCGATGTCAAGGTGAGTCTTACCTGGCACAAAGCAACCCTCTCTTTTTCTGTCAACAATGTTTTTGACGAGGATTACTACGACTACTACCAGGCCCCGGGAAGGACCTGGTTTGCGGAGTTGAAGTTTGAATACTGAGGTAGGGATTAAAAAAGGATGCTTTTCTTAGATCTTGAACTCAAAACCATTGTCCATAGACACGGTCATCTCTGCCCTTACCTGGCCATAGGCTGGAGGGTGGGTCTCGTATTCAGGACCTATATCCTGGAAAGGTCCTTAGAGGATTTTTCCGTGTGTGCCTATAACCGGGGCTGTGCCGCAAGGGCTCTGGAATTGATGGGATTTCCTGCCTTTTCCGAGGATATGGATGAAGAGGTTTACAGTCTCCTCAACGCTCGCGGGGAAAATCTTCTTTTCCTCCGGACAAGAAGGGCCTTTGTCCGAGCGCCCGAAAAATTACGGGACCTTGAGAGTAAGATCTTGCGCCAGATCATAACTCTTCAGGAAAAGGAGGAGTACCTTCTTCTTTTTAAAAATTGGATAGAAGAAATACTTTCGGCTCCAACCTATAGACTTTTCCGAATTTCGGGGAAGGAGGGGGGTAATTATGAAGATTGTAATTTGTGGTAAGGGAGGAAGCGGTAAGAGCACTCTTACCGCCTTATTGGCCGAGTTTTTAGCAGAACAAAACCGGGGGGTGCTGGTAGTGGATGCGGATGAATCCAATCCCGGGCTTCACCGGCTGCTCGGTTTTGAGAGTCCTCCCCGCACCCTAATGGATCTTCTGGGAGGCAAGGATTCCGTCCGAGAAAAGCTGAGGCGGAAAATCCGGGAAGGAAAAGAGGAGGTGAGTCTTTTTGAAAAGGAGAGGATCTTTCCTGAGGATATCCCGAAGGACTTTCGGCGGCAGAGGGGTAACTGCCTGCTGGTAGTGGTAGGGAAAGTCGTTGAGGCCCGAGAGGGTTGCGCTTGCCCGATGGGAGTAGTGGCCAGGGAGTTCATGAAGCGGCTTGAAACTCCTTCCGGAGAGATCGTGCTGGTGGATACCGAGGCCGGGGTGGAACACTTCGGAAGGGGGCTTGAGACCGCGGTAGATGGGGTGCTTGCAGTAGTTGAACCCTCCTTAGAGTCGGTGATGCTCGCCGAAAGGATCAGGGACCTTGCGACCGGCTCCGGAGCTCGTTTTATGGGAGTGGTTTTGAACCGGCTTACCCCCGAGGCCGAGGCCATTGTGGAAGAGGAGATCGGGAAGAGGCATCTTCCGGTTTTAGGAAGGTTCTGGGTGAGACCGGAGTTCACCGCAGCCTCTCTTAGGGGCGAGAGGCTTCCTCTGTCCGGAGAAATCCGGGAGGAGTTGGTCCACATCCTCCAAGGTATTCAGAGCCGTATCCTTGAGAAGGACATGCTGTCATGAAGGTGAGGCTCGCGCTTCTTTTCATAATTATTTTGTTGGGCCTTGAGGTTGCTCTGGCTGCCCCGCGCACCCTAGTGGTCAGAGATGCTTCCGGTCGCAAGGTTGAGGTGCGGGTTCCGGTAAGGAGGGCGGTTTTCCTCATTGGCTACGAGCTCATTCCCTATCTCGATCTCTGGGACCAGACGGTAGGGATTAGCCTCTGGGCCAAACGATATAGTGATCTCCTTAAAGAAGTCGGCGCAGAAAGGCTAAAGGAGATTCCTTCGGTGGGAACGGCTACCCAGGCGAATCTGGAGGCCCTGGCCCTCTTTTCCCCGGATCTCATCGTTACCTGGACCTATCGCCCGGAAACCCTTAAGGTCCTTGAGGAGTTCGGTCAGAGAAATCAAACGGCGATTATCGCCATCTCTCCGGAGAGCCTGAAGGATCTGCGCTCTACCATGAGGCTTCTGGCCGAACTCTTTGGCAAAGAGGAACGTCTCCTACGAGTGAACCGGGCCATGGAGGAGGTCTTCTCACTTATCGATAAACGTCTTTCGGACCTCAGGGAAAACGAAAAGAAACGGGTCCTCTGGCTCTGGGGGGACCATTGTCACTGCCAGGTGGCCGGCGGAAGAGGGGTGGTGGCGGACATTTTGCGCCTTGCCGGCGGGAAAAATTGTGCCGAGGCCCTAGATCATCCCTATCCCAGGGTCTCTCCCGAAAGGATTGTCCTTTGGGACCCGGAGGTCATTTTCATTTGGGGAAACGCCTCCTACGGAGCGGAGGACATCCTCCAGGACCGGAGGCTGGCCGCGGTTGCGGCCGTAAAACACGGAGCCGTCTACAAGGCCCCTGCCTGGTCCACCTGGTCGCCTAGGGTGGCTCTGATAACCCTGTGGGTGGCCATGAAGATCTATCCCGAAAGGTTTCGCGGGATTTCTTTCAAGACCCTAGTAGAGAGGTTCAACAGGAATGCCATCTAAAATCCTCCCTTCCCCAAAAGGCCTTTGGCGGAAGGAGGCCTTCATTGTAACGGCAAGTATCCTGGCGATTTATCTCTCTCTTTCCCTGGGACCGGCGGGTTTTAAACCCGGTTTGGCTCTCAAGGTCCTCTGGGTAAAACTCTGGGAGGGAGATTCCGGAATAAGTCCCGGAATTTTAAATATTTTTTGGGAGATCCGAACCCCTAGGGTCCTGCTCGCGGCCCTGGTAGGGGCGGCTCTGGCCTCCTCCGGGGCGGCCCTTCAAGCCGTCTTTCGTAATCCGTTGGTAGATCCTTATCTCTTAGGTCTTTCCGCCGGGGGAGCGCTGGGGTGTGCGGTGGCCGTGGCTTGGTTGCCGCGGGTACCGGTATCGCTGGCGGCCTTTCTTTTCGCTTATCTGGCCGCTTTTCTGACCTATGGGGTAGCCCGGCTATCTGGAGAGGTCTCCCGTATAAGTCTAATTCTCTCCGGGATTATCGTCTCCGCCGGGCTCATGGCCCTGGTCTCCCTCATAAAATTCATGGTGGATCCGCACCGCATGGCCGAAATCGTGACCTGGATGATGGGAAGCTTCGCTTTGAGCACCTGGGAGGTCGTCAAGCAAACCTTTCCACCCGTGGCCCTAGGCCTTGCAGGGCTATATCTGCTGAGATTCCGGCTAAATCTCCTTTCCCTTCCGGAGGACGAGGCCAGAAGCCTGGGAGTCTCGGTGGAGAAGGAAAGGGCTGCCGTTATGGGCCTTGCGGCCCTAGTGGTGGGGGCCGGTGTGGCCGCAGCCGGTATTGTGGGCTGGGTGGGATTGATGGTGCCCCACCTGGTTCGGCTCTCGGTAGGACCGGACCATCGACGGCTGATTCCCCTTTCCATGTGTACCGGAGCAGGCCTCTTGGTGGTTTCTGACACTCTGGCCCGTACGCTTACCGCCTTTGATCTCCCGGTAGGCATCATTACCTCTCTCACCGGTATTCCTTTTTTTATCTATCTCCTCAAACAACAACGGACCGGGGGCTGGGAGTATGCTTGAGGTCCGTGACCTCTCCTTCGCCCAGATTCTTCAGGAAGTGAATTTGACCCTGCACAAGGGGGAATTTGTGGTCCTTCTCGGACCTAATGGAGCCGGGAAAACTACTTTGTTGAAATGCCTTCTGGGGCTCTATACCCCGACGAGGGGCGAGGTTCTCGTTTGCGGGCGGCCCCTGAAACACCTTACCTACAAAGAGAGGGCCCGTCTCCTGGCCTATGTTCCCCAGTCCTATCATCCGGTCTTTCCCTATACCGTGCTAGAATTTGTCCTGCTGGGACGCACTCCTCATCTCGGATTTCTCTCTCGTCCTGGAAAAAGGGATGAGATCAAGGCCCGGGAAGTGCTCCGAAGTCTAGGACTTGAGGCCCTTGTCCGCCGTCGCCTTACGGATCTTTCCGGCGGTGAGCGCCAGCTGGTGCTTTTCGCGAGGGCCCTACTTCAGGAGGCTCCGATCTTTCTTCTTGACGAACCTACCGCCAATCTGGACCTGAAACACCAGATCGAAGTCCTCACCACCGTCCACAGACTCGCCGGAGAAAGGGGGCTTACAGTGGTAGCCACCCTTCACGACCCAAATCTGGCCTTCGGTTTTGCCGATCGGGTAGTCCTTATCAAAAAGGGACGGATACTTGCGGAGATGAACCCCCGGAAACATCCTAGGGCTCAGGAACTTTTAGAAGAACTCTATGAGATTCCCCTTGAGATCCTCTATTTTCGTGGCTATCCCTTGGTATCCCTCACTGGAGCCTTCCCGGGAAATCCTCTCGGAGGTGAAAACCATGAAAATCGGGGCCATTTTATGGGCTAGTTATGTTCCCGTCCTTGTAAGAGCCGCTGCAAGACTCAGGGATCTGGGCCTTGAGGTCAGGATTTTCTCTTCCCGCACCCTCGAGACCCATCCCGAAAAGAGGGAGGAGGCCCTTCTCGAGCTTGCCCAGGCGGATATTATCCTCCTTTACCGCTCCGGGGATTCTTTCTGGGAGGAGATGCTTCCTCGCCTTGCCGAGCTGGGGAAAACCCGTCCCCTGGTATCCCTGGGATACGATCCCACTTATTTAACACTTTCTAATGTCTCTCCGGAGGTGGTCCAGAAGGCCCTGCGCTATGTTATCTATGGAGGGGAAGAAAACTTTGCCAACCTCCTCCTATATCTAGCCTCCGGGCTCGGGGGCCTCGATGTTTCCCATCGGGACCCCGAGCCCCTTCCTATGGCCGGTATATATCACCCTCGGGCCCCTAAAGTCTTTACCGACACCGGGGAATACCTCGCGTGGTACCGGCCCTCCCCGAAAACTCCCCTTGTAGGGATCCTTTACTCTCGTCACAACTGGGTAAACGGGGAAATGGAGGTGGAGAGGGCTTTGATAGAGGAATTTGAGGCTCAGGGGCTTGGGGTTGTACCGGTGTTCAGCTATAGCGTAAAGGACGAGAGTCTCGGAAGCGAGGGTCCGGGGGAGGCGATAAGAAAATTTCTGCTGGCCGATGGGCTTCCCCGAATAGAGGCCCTGATCAAACTTATCCTTTTCTTCCTGGGAAGTACCCGGGAGAAGGACCTTTCGGATCCTTCGGTTTCTACCTCCGGGGTGGAGGTCCTTCGCCGGCTTGGAGTTCCGGTATTTCAGCCGGTAGTGGCTTACTATCGCACGGTGAGCGAGTGGGAAGAGGATCCCCAGGGACTTTCAGCAGAGGTCGCCTGGTCGGTAGCCCTTCCGGAATTTGAGGGAGTCATAGAGCCCCTTTTCATTGGTGCTATGAAAAGGGAAGAGGATCCCTTGACCGGGGCCGTTTTGGAACGTCGAGTCCCGGTGAGGGAGAGGGTTCAGAGGCTGGTAAAGAGGGTCAAGGCCTGGATTGAACTTCGTCGCAAACCTCCTGCGGAACGCCGGGTGGTCTTCGTGTTGCACAATAACCCCTGTGCCTCGGTGGAGGCCACGGTGGGGTCCGGGGCCCATTTGGATACCCTTGAGAGTGTGGCCCGGATCCTGAAACGTCTCAAACTGGAGGGCTATCGTGTTGAGGGAGAGCCCGAAAACGGAAAGGAATTGATTGATCTGATCCTCAAAAGGAAGGCTATTTCGGAGTTCCGGTGGACCACGGTGGAGGAAATTGTGAAAAAGGGAGGCGCCCTGGCTATGGTCCCGCTTGAGGAATACCTCCCCTGGTGGGAGGAATTCCCGGAAGGAGTTCGCCTGCGGATGAGAGAGGCTTGGGGAGACCCTCCGGGGGAGGAGAAGAACGGTGTACCCGCGGCCATGGTCCATGATGGAAAGATCGTGGTTACCGGGCTTCGTTTCGGAAACGCGGTGGTCTGCGTTCAACCCAAGCGGGGCTGTGCCGGGCCGCGTTGTGATGGGAAGGTATGCAAGATCCTCCACGACCCCGAGGTTCCCCCTCCCCACCAGTATGTGGCCACCTACCGCTGGCTCGAGAGGGTCTTCGGGGCGGATGTGATCATCCATGTGGGCACCCACGGCAATCTGGAATTTCTTCCGGGAAAGGGGGTAGGGCTCTCTGCGGCCTGTTTTCCGGATCTCTCCATTCACGAACGGCCCCATCTTTACATTTATAATTCTGATAACCCCCCGGAGGGCACTATCGCCAAACGGCGAAGTTATGCCGTTCTGGTAGATCACCTGCAGACGGTACTTGAGGCCGGAGAGCTTTATGAGGGTTATCTTGAGCTGGATCGACTCCTTGAGGAATACGAAAAGGCGGCTGCCGGAAGTCCAGCACGGGCCCACGAGATACTTCACCGTCTGGTTGACCTTGTTCGGAAAACCGGTCTTGACCGAGAGGTGAAACCCTCGAAGGAGACTGAGCCGGAGGAGTTTATCCGCCGCATTCACGAGGCCCTAACCCGCCTGCGAAGTACCCAGGTGCCCAAAGGTATGCACATCTTTGGAGAGATTCCCCGAGGCGAAAAACTGGCCGAATTTATACGAGCCGTTCTGCGCTACGATTCTGGGGAGCCTTCGGATCTTCGGCGGGTAATGGCCCGGGCTCTGGGTTTTCGGCTGGAGGATCTCCTGAATGATCCCACCAAAGGTCGGCTCCTTGAGCGGGTGGAGAAACTATCCGGAAAATTCGTCCGCGGCGTCCTTGAGGGGGAAAAGGCCAGAGAAGTTCTCGTCCGTCTCTGCGGAAAGGAGGCTGTAGAGAGGGTTCCTATGGAACACCTGGAAAAGCTGGCCTCCCGGATAAAGGATCTTAGAAGCCGCATAGAGGCCTCGGACGAGATGGGGGCTTTACTTTACGGGATTTCCGGAGGCTACATCCCTCCCGGGCCCTCCGGGCTCATAACCCGCGGCCGGGATGACATTCTTCCTACCGGAAGAAATTTTTACTCCCTTGATCCTGAAAGGGTTCCCACGAAAGCGGCCTACGCCGTGGGCGTCAAGCTGGCCGAGGCCCTCCTTGAGAAATTCCGGAAAGACGAGGGGCGGCTCCCCGAAAACGTAGCTTTTTACTGGATGTGCACGGACATCATGTGGAGCGAAGGGGAGGTCATGAGCCAGATACTTTACTTACTGGGGGTAAGACCGGTATGGCTCCCCAACGGCCGGGTAAAAGGGCTTGAGGTCATCCCGCTTCACGAACTCGGTCGCCCCCGCATAGATGTCACGGTAAGGGTTTCCGGAATCACCCGGGACAATTTTTCTCGATGTCTGGAGCTGGTGGACGAGGCTGTGTGCCTGGTGGCGGAGCTTGAGGAACCCCTGGAGATGAACTTTGTGCGCAAGCACACCCTGGAACGGCTTGAAAAGTTGGGAGGCAAAAAGGACGCCTTCCGCAGGGCCACCTTTCGGATCTTCGCCTCTCCTCCGGGTACCTACCAGTCCGGGGTGAACCTTGCGGTTTACGCCTCGGCCTGGAAGACTGAGAAGGATCTCGCCGAGGTCTTCCTATACTGGAACGGCTACGCCTACGGAAAAGGCGTCTTCGGAGAGAAGGCCCACCGGGAATTTGCCGAAGGCCTGCGCACGGTAGAGGCGACCTTCAACAATTCCTTCACCGATGAATACGATCTTTTCGGTTGCTGCTGCTACTTCGGTACCCACGGCGGACTTACGGTGGCCGCAAGGGAACTCTCCGGGAAAAAGGTAAAGGCCTACTACGGTGATACCAGGGAGAGGGCGGCGGTTGCGGTTCGTGACCTTGCCGATGAAATCCGGCGGGTGGCAAGGGCTAAACTCTTGAATCCGCGCTGGATAGAAGGCATGAAGCAACACGGCTACAAGGGAGCGGCGGAGATCTCCAAACGCATCGGACGCCTATTCGGCTGGCAGGCCACCACCGGCGAGGTTGACGACTGGATCTTCGACGAAATTACCCGTAAATTTGTCGTAGACAAAGAAAATCGGGATTTCTTTATGAAACACAACCCTTACGCCCTGGAAGAAATCGCCCGAAGGCTACTTGAGGCCGAGAAGAGAGGTCTCTGGAGGCCGGAGGCTGGTTTACTTGAAAAATTGAGAGACGCTTACCTTGAGCTCGAAGGACGACTCGAGGATGCGATAGGAGAGACCGAAGGCGGTTTTCAGGGCGGGGCCGTGGATATGTATTCCGTAGATGAGGTAGCTGAATGGCAGGCGAGAATGAAGGATCTCCGCAAGGAAATCGGAGAGATATGGAAATGACCAAGAGGCTCTATCCCCTTTCGGCCATTGTAGGGCAGGAAGAAATGAAGCTTGCCCTTATGCTCTGCGCGATAAACCCGCGGCTTTCGGGGGTGCTCCTTTCCGGAGAAAAGGGCACGGGCAAGTCCACCGCAGGCCGGGCCTTAGCTCGCCTCATCGAAGGCCCTTTTGTGAATCTTCCCCTTTCAGTAACGGAGGAACGATTGACCGGTCATCTTTGCCTGGAGGAGGCCTTAAAGCACGGTCGAAGGGTCTTTGTCCCTGGCCTTTTCGCTCAGGCCGAGGGCGGAGTGCTTTATGTGGACGAGATAAATCTTTTGCCTCCATCCATCGTTTCCCTCTTGCTTTCCGCCTCGGAGTCCGGGCGATTCCTCTTGATCGGTTCCATGAATCCCGAGGAGGGTCCCCTTTCACCGCAACTCCTTGACCGTTTCGGTCTCTATGTGGAGGTCTCTGCCGAAAGGGACCCGAGCCTGCGGGTTGAGATCCTGAGACGACGCCTCTTCTGGGAGATGGATCCCGAGGGTTTTGAGGAGACCTTTGCGGAGGAGGAAAGGGGGCTCCGTGAGGAAATCTTAAAGGCCAGAAGCTTGCTTCCCGGGGTCAGGATTTCTGGCTACCTTCGTGCCCTCATAGCACGGCTTGCGCTTGAGGCCGCCGCGGCTGGTCACCGGGCGGAAATTTTTCTTTTAGAGGCCGTTCGGGCCCACGCGGCCCTAAAGGGCCGCTCCGAGGCCACCCCCGAGGATGTGGAGTCCGTGGCCGAACTGGTTCTCGCCCACCGGAGACGGGAGAGATCACGGGGCAGACCTAAACCTCAGCCCGAAAGTAAGCCCGGGGAAGAAAACAAAGAAGACCGCAAGCCTCCTGAAGAGAATTCCTCCCCGAGGGAAAAAGAGGCCCCTAGAGGTCGTTCTCACGAAACGCCGACGGAGGGGCAAGATAGAGGAGAGAACAGTCGTACCGATACAAAATTTGCCGAACCCGAGGAGGTAAGGCCCGAAGAGGGCGAGGACAAAGTCTTTTCCGTGGGAGAGATCTTCCGGGTGAGGGAGTTTAGCGGTCATCGCGAACGGCCACAGCAGGTCAAGATTTTCGGTAAGAGATCTAAGGGATTTTCTCTTACCGGAAGGGGATATTTCGTAAGGGCTGTTCCCTATAAGGGGGAGGGGGAGATAGCCCTTATCCCCACCTTTCTTTCGGCGGCCTTAAAACAGAAGATCCGCGGTGGTGGTCCCGGAAGGTTTGTAATCCGTAAGGAGGATCTGCGGGCCAAGCTCAAGCTGGTGAGAAGCTCTCGCCTCGTGGTCTTCTGTGTGGACGGCTCGGGTTCCATGGCCGCCGAGGCCCGCATGAGGGAAACCAAGGGTGCTATTATGAGTCTCCTCCTTTCGGCCTATCAGAGGCGGGACCGAGTGGCCCTTATGGTGTTCCGCGGGGATAAGGCCCGGATTGTTCTCCCGCCTACCAATTCTGTGGATCGGGCCGCAAGGGTCCTTTCGGAGCTTGCGGTAGGAGGCTCAACCCCGCTTCCCGCCGCCCTTAGCGAACTTTACCGATTGCTTGAAGAGATACGTCGAAAAGATTCTCGGCTCCTCACTACCGTCATTCTAATCACTGACGGCCGAGGTAATGTTAGCCTTACCGGGAAACCACCGCGGGAGGAAATCGAGGTCTTGGCCGGAAGACTTTCGGCGAACTTTCCGCAGACCGAATTCGTGGTGGTAGATACCGAAACAGGGGGCTTAAGACTTGAAATGGCCCGGAGGCTCGCCGAACTCCTTTCTGCCCGTTACTTTACCCCTGAAGCCCTCCGGGCTGATAGACTTTACGAAATTGCGAGAGGTGAACCATGAAGAGATACCTTTTTCCTTTTACCGCCATCGTAGGTCAGGAGGACATGAAGTTAGCTCTGCTTCTTAACGTGATTGACCCCGGAATCGGGGGAGTCCTCATTCGGGGTGAAAAGGGCACCGGTAAATCTACGGTGGTACGGGCCCTAGCGGACATCCTTCCGGAGATAGAGGTAGTGGAGGGTTGTCCTTTTTCCTGCGATCCGGACTCACCCGAAAGCCTCTGTCCTTTCTGTAAAGAGCGCCTTGAGAAGGAAGGCCGGCTTCCCCGCACGAGGCGAAAGGTGCGGGTGGTGGAGCTTCCGCTCTCAGCCACCGAGGATCGCCTGGTGGGAAGCATTGACCTCGAAGCGGCCCTAACCCGGGGAGAGAGACGCTTTGAGCCCGGCCTTCTGGCCGCCGCCCACCGGGGTTTTCTCTATGTGGACGAGGTAAATCTTTTACCGGATCACTTGGTGGATACCCTCCTCGATGTGGCGGCTATGGGGATGAATTACGTGGAAAGGGAAGGGGTAAGTTTCTCTCACGCCGCCCGTTTCGTCCTGGTGGGTACCATGAATCCAGAAGAGGGAGAACTTCGTCCCCAACTCCTTGATCGTTTCGGTCTCTGCGTGACGGTCGAGGGCTTAAAAGACCCAAAGGCCAGGGTGCTCATCATGGAGCGCTGGGAGGAATTTGCGCGGGATCCTGAAGGGTTCAAAGAAAAATTTCAGAGTGAAACCGAAGCCTTGGTCGCCCGTATCGTGGAAGCCAAGGAGAGGCTTCCGGAGGTAAGGCTTCCAGAGGAGATGCTTTATGCCATCGCCAAAAAGACCATAACGCTGGGGGTTGACGGGCACCGAGCCGATCTTACCATGGCCCGTGCGGCTAGGGCTCACGCGGCCTTTTCCGGGAGGACCGAGGTCACCGAGGAGGATCTCAGGGTGGCCGAACGCCTGGCCCTACCTCATCGTCTCCGCCGTAAACCTTTTGACGAAATTGCTTAATTTCCTTTATCCAGCCGAAGAGGCCGAATATTAACAAAAGTCCTATAATAATACTTATTTTGCGCGATAATAATGTGCTTTTTCTAGCTTCGGTGATTTGAGTATTTTCTACCGGTTTCTCCGGAGAAATACTTGTTATATTTGCGGAAAGATCGAGCTTGTGTCCGAGTTCATCCGAGATCACTACTCGCCACTTTCCGGGTACATCGGGTACGAAAGCGATACGACCATTCCGGTCTGTTCTTCCAGATTGAAATTTGATATTACTATCAGGGGCATAAACCTCTACTTTTGCATAACTCATCGGTTCTCCGGTGTCATACCAGGCGGTAACAACAACCGCCCCACGGAGATATTCAATTTCTCCTTCAACTCCGTGAGCAAGGACTTCTCGCGAAGCTAGAAATAAAAATAAAATCAAAACTAGAATCCAAATGTTACGGAACATTTGTAACTTGCTATATCGGCTTTCTTTGGATCTGGATAGTGTTTCTCAACCTCGCTTTTAAGCAACCAGTTTACCCCACTCTTCAAAATTTTAATATTAGCTATGCCCCTCTTGTCTGTTTTGGTTGCCCAAGCATAGGTATCTTTAAATTTACTGAATCCCGCATAAGTAGCATACACCCAGGTGCGATAGGGTTTACCGTAAAATATTGCCTTTACCTGAAAGGTTTCTCCCTCTTTTAAAACCGAGGGATTAACCAGAGGAAGGATGTAAAAGCTAGAGTCTAGATTGTTAGGAGTATCAAATTTTTTAGATTTACCCACACTTATAATAGCGATCGCAGTAGTTTCAGACCACTTGGAATAAATAATTTCTTTGTCTTTTAACTCGTCTCTGGATTTATAGAAATAACCTTCCGTGGTTTTGGAAACAAAGTGTTTGGCGATAGCTACGGCTAAATAAATGCCGTTTTTGGTTACCTTTACTCTAACGGGCTGTGGTTTTCCGTCTTTTACGGGAATATTAAGAGGAATTTTTTGACCATCAGGATCTATCAAAAAGAGGGAGAGTTTCTTTACCATCTCCTCTCTAGGAGGGGTTGGTGTTTCGGGGAACTTGTGTCCCCAACCGAGGGTGATGCGGACCTCTTGTCCTTTTTTAGGGGTATAATCATCAACGTTTAACCACAGAAAGTGAGCATAGGTTTTAGGAATAAAGGCCAGCAGAAGAAAAAGACTTGTCAAAATACCAATCACAAATTTTTTCTTTATCTTCATAAGACACCCCCTTTAGTTATTTTTTGCGTACCTTTTTGGCCTACTATAATTATAGCTTTACCATATTTTCCTGAAGGTACATGAAACTTGTCTCCTTTTCTAACTCTAGAAGCAGCAATAATATAAGTCCCCTCTTTGCATTTTGTGCATTTAGATAAATCAATCTCTCCTATCAAACTTCCTTTTTTGTATTCTCTTTTCCTGTTACCCTTTATGCTTTCCCAAATATTTGTAACCGATTTTTTAACTCCTTCAGGAGTTACATATGAAAATTCACTTATATCTTTTTTTGGTATTAAAATATCTTCATAAGGAAAGTTATGACCAAACACAACTTTTATTTCAATGTTTTCCATAGAATCGAGATAATAATTTTGGGCTTGGAGCCAAAGATCGTGAGCTTTGACTAAACTACTGAAAACTAAAAGACACATAAAACTAAAGGGTACTATTAATAATTTTTTCATGTTTTTCCTCCTTTACCGATTAGGATTTAGAAATCCATCTTAAAGCGGGCCAGCCAAGTGGCTCCCCACCATTCACGATCTGGTTCACCATAATCAGAGTCAAAAATGTTATTGCCTTCCACGGACAAGGAGGCGTGCTTGCCGATTGTCTTGACGAGTTTCACATCCACAACGGAATAACTGCTGGTTTGCTCAGTATTAGTAGGATTGGTATACATTTCACTGACATATTGGATACCGATATCAAAGGATATTCCCAGAGGTTTATGCTTGAAAACTATATGGCCTGCCAGATTATGGTCAGGGATAAAGGTGAGTTCTTTACCGGTATCTTCGTCTTCCGTATCTAAATAGGTATAAGCTATATTAAACCATAAGACATCTTTAATTAAGGCTAACTTCAGGGCTACTTCTATACCCTGCGTGTAGGCTTCCTTAGCATTCCTAAAAGTTCTTATTTTTTCGACAACGCCGTCGTTATTGATGTCTTTATAGTCGTAATATCTTATAATCATATCTTCGATGTCGTTCCTGAAAAAAGTGATATTCCCCCAGAAGATATCGCCGATATTTCGTTCAATTCCCACGGAATAACCCCAAGAGGTTTCGGCCTCAAGGTCCGGGTTTGAAACATAGAAATAATCTCCGTGGGGATAGGGTTCGGTATAGAAGGCCTGTCTGATGGTGGGAGATTTGAAGCCTCTTCCTACGGAAGCCCTTACTCTGGTAGCCTCATCCAGTTTCACCAGGAGACTTACTTTGGGACAAAACTCCGTGCCATACCGGGAATGATGATCCAGACGGGCACCTGCCACCACCTCCATGGGAAACCCCATATGGAATTCGATTTCATCCTGGAAGTAGGCACTAGTGATATCAAGTTTTCTTTGTGAGAAGGTGTAATCCAATTCCTCTTGCCGATACTCGGCACCCAGGGTAACCAGATGACTCGTTTTTACGGGTTTGGTATAGCGGACCTCAAGGTCTCGATAGTACATATCTCCTTTATAGAGGGCGTAGGGATACGGATCCGTGCCGTAGGAGTCTGCATCGAATTTCCAGTCATAGTAATATCCCTTCACAATCAATTCCGAATCGTCATCGAAGATCATTTTGAGGTGAGGGGCGATGCGATATTTGTAGCCCTTTCTGTTTACTACGGTGTCCTGGGTCAGGTATTCGATCTTCCGTTCCTCTTCCTGGGCCGTAAACTTGAGTCCTAGGACGAGATTTGGATTTACCTCATAAGAGAAGTTAGATAAGAAACTTTCTCTTTTATAAGTTTCGTCTCGATAGGTCCTTACACCGTACTGTCCCATCTCTGATTCCTCACGGGAGGCCTGAAAGAGCACGCCCCAAGGGGCGGCCTTCGTTCCCCAGTAGAGATACTCCATGTTCGTCCAGTAACTCCCGTAACCTCCCTCGAAACCATAGATGGTTCTGTCGGGAGTAGGTTTGGTGATGATGTTTACTACACCCGCAAGGGCGTCGCTTCCGTAGAGGACCGAACTTGGGCCCTTGACCACCTCTATCTTTTCGATCATCTGAGGCGGTATCTGGTTAAGTCCTATCCCGGAATCCCCCATGCCCTCGCCTCTTACCCGTTCTCCATCAATCAGGATGAGTCCGTAGCCATCGTTGAAGCTCAGGCCCCTTATAGTTGCCCGCCAACTCGAAATGCCGGGGGCATCTTCGTCCCTGACAAATATCCCGGGAACGTAACGCAAGAGGTCACTTACGGTCTGAGCGCTGGAACGTTCAATTTCCTCCTTGGTTATTACCACCGTCTCTACTGGGACATCTTTCAGGGGGTGCGGGGTTTTGGTGGCTGTTATTACTACCTCCCCGAGACCCCAGGTGCTCTCCTCCGTGGACTTTTCACCGGCCAAGGCTCCGGAGGACATAGCTAGCCAGATACTGACTACCAGAAGAAACCATGAAAAACTTTTCGGCATCTCCGACCTCCTTAGTATTACGAATTTTATATTCGTAGCACGAATTATTAACATTGCTGGAGTTGCTTGTCAAGGAAACTAAATTGCCTTGGTTATTATTGGGATGAAAAGGCTTTTAATAATTCTGAGAGTGTTCGAAAATAGTTTTTAAGGAGCAACGAGATATAGAGGAGGGTAGCCAGGAGGTACATATTATAGAGCACAAAAGCGGCCAGTCCTCTCTTCTGGGCTATTTCTTCCTTTCTTACCCTAAAATGCGAGCCTATTTTCAGTTTTACCGTACCAAACAAACTTTCAATCAGATATCTATTTCGGCCCCATTTCTCCCAGAAAATTCTGGAATCTTTCCGCAGAGGATGTTTTACCTTCTGCCTGAAGGTTTCTTTTACTTTTATGGCCGGTTTTAATCCAAGCTCTACAAGTTTTTCCATGACCTTGAGACTGTCATAGCATTTATCTGCTATAAAACATTCGGCTTTAAAAGTGACTGGATCAATTTCTGCCAGAGCTTCCAGGAGAAGTTTTACCTCGCTGGCATAGGGACCTCCGGTTTCAGCGGTAATGACGATTCTTTTTCCGGATGAAGTTACTCCGATTATGGGGACCACTCTTATATGGGCTTTTACTTTTCTGATTTCTGAGCCTCTTAAGAATTTTAAAGGGTAGAGGTCATGATAACTAAAGCCGGTGCCATCAGAGATAAAGGAAAAGAGGTGATGTTCTTTTGCTAGAAGTTTTCGGGCCAATTCTTGGAGAAGGATTTTCAGGGATTGTTTAGGGAATTTTGAGACTCGGTAGTGGTAGGTAGAAAGGGCGGGTCTTCGTCCCAATATATCGAAGGCCTCTTCTAGTGCTTCTCGGTAGGATAGATTTTTTAGGGTTTGGTAGAGGAAGATAGAGATAATGAAGGCATCGGAATAAGTTTTTGGGCGACCTCGAAAGGCCAGGGGCTTTTCATTTATTATGGCTCGGGTTATTTTGAAGATGGTCTTGAGACGCAGTTTGCTTCTTCTCATGTTGGGGGAGTTAATTCTAGGCTCCCCCAACGTCAATATCTAGTTTTTTCGAACACCCTCTTAATAATTCTTGACAGCCCTGGAGTTCAAGGGTAATTTAAGCCCATAACCGGGCCGGTAACTCAGCTGGCAGAGTACTGGCCTTTTAAGCCAGGAGTCGCAGGTTCGAATCCTGCCCGGCCCACTTGAGGATCAAGGGTTTCAGTCCTCCGCCTTAATTTAGGTGTCCGAAAGGATTTGTTTGATATAGGCAATTAAATCATTGGAGATCATCTTTCTTTAGCTTACTTAGGAAAAAAGAAAGATCCTCTTCTATTTCCTTTGCCAAGCTTTCTGGATAAACCACCTGGAAAAAAGGAAGCCTTCGGTAGAGCCAGTGCTTGAATCCTTTGAGGCCTTTTATATGGTTATTGATATAATAGACAAGGATACTAAGCAGGTAGTAGGAAAGGTTCGTATGCCCGAGTTTGAATTAGTGGAAATAGCAGATGGTTTCAAGACCCGTCTTACAGGTTTTGTTTCTTCTGCTGCCAATTCGTCTCTTTCCTTACCTCTAGGCGTTTTTCTTTCTGTAGAGGCCGATTCGCGTTTACTAAAGGATGCTCTTTACTCCCTTATAGTTCATGTCCCTGCGTTTGCATTTGAGCTTAAAGTTGGGAGTAGACGACTATCCGCCACTTTTGTTGGCGATAGCTTGGGTTGATGCTTAGTTTATTTTCGAGTTCCCTTTCCGGATACCCCAGGTTTTCAAGCCCGAAGGCCACCTCGGGAAAGACCTCCGCGGGAGAAAAGGGAGCCTTTCGCCCCAGAACCTTCACCTCTCCGGAAAACTCACCTCCGGCCTGTGAAGGAATAAGTCAGCAGAGGACGGAAAGAAGCAGCACCTCTCCCGGATTTACCGTAAGCGAGATCCCGGAAAGGGCCTCCCGAGTTCCTTCCGGGTAACGATAGTGCAGATGGCGGACCCGGATCATTTGTTCCGCAGATCCTCCCGCAGGTTGAGGGCTACGGCCAGAAAGGTAACGGCCATTACTCCTCCCAGGATGAAACCAGACTTGCTGAAAGGAAGGCCGTGAGCCTCATAGATCCGTTTCAGGAAAACGAAAGTCCGGCCCCATTCAATAAGGGCCAGCCCCAGGCCTGCGGAAAGGATCAGGCGCACCATCCGGTGTTTGAGAAAGAGAAGAGCCGGCGCAAAGGCAAGCCCCAGGGCCACCAACGAATGCCCAGCCCGCAGAAAATGGGCCCCTATTAAAAGATACCCGATCACCATCAGAATCGTGGCTAGTATACGCATACTTTTCTCCTTTAAATTAGCGGTCAAGCGGACTCACCACCCCGGTGACCCGCCGTCCCACGATATGAGTGTAAATCATAGTGGTGCTCAGACTCTTGTGCCCCAGAAGTTCCTGAATGGTACGAATATCGTAGCCGTCCTCAAGGAGGTGGGTAGCGAAGCTGTGCCGCAGGGAATGCACCGTAGCGGGTTTTTCCACTCTGGCCTTCCGTAGCGCCTTCTTGAAGGCCCGTTGCACCGCACTGGGATGGATGTGATGCCGACGCACGGTCTCAGTCCGCGGATCTACGGTTACCCGGTCTTTGTCTCCCTTGCCGGAAAATACCGTGATCAAGCCTCGTTCAAAATCCAGATCTTTTACCCGGAGTCTTACCGTCTCACTTACTCTCAAGCCCCCTCCATACATGAGGGCACAGATTAGATAATAGGTTTCCTCAAGTTCCGAGACCGAGAGCACGGCCTCCACCTCTTCCCGGCTTAGCACCACCGGAAGCCTTCTTCTCTCCCGGGCCTTTACGGCCTCAATATAGGGATCAATTTCTTTTTCGAGCACATGGCGATAAAAGAACACCAGGGCATTTAAAGCCTGATTCTGGGTGGAAGGGGCTACGTTTCTTTCCACGGCAAGATGGGTGAGAAAATCCTGAAAATCCTCGCCGGAAACTTCTTCCGGTGATTTGTAGTCCAGATATTCGGCCAGGCATCTTATCCAGTCAAGGTAAGATTTTTCGGTGCGGTAGGAGTACCGTTTGCGCCTGAGGACCTCTCTGGCCTTCTCCAAGGCCTCCGCCCATTCGGCCTCTGTCCTCTCTGTCGGAGATTTTTGGGATAAGGTGTTCAGGAAATACTCATATAGCTTTAAGGCCCGATCAGCCTGTTCTACTTGCCAAGGCTCGTATTTTTGGGATAATTTAAAGAGAAATTGTTTTTTCTGAGCGGGGGCTAACTTTTGTCCGGGGGGCAGTTCATATTCCTGCAGGGCCTGCACCACCCACCGCACCATGAAGGGGACCACCCTTTCTCGCTTTTCCACCTTCTTGAGAAAGGCCCCAAATTTTTCCATCAACTTTTCTTGCGATTCCATTTTGATCCTTTTTGCCAGCAAAGATATTATCTGCAAGCCATCTTATTTTACTTTGCAAAATTAGGCAAATTTTGTGTATTATCCAGAAAGTTAGATTTTAAGAAATTTTAAGACATAAAAATAAAAATAAACATTTTTATCCTCTATTATCTCAAGAGATTCGTAATAAGATTTAATCTTAATGTTTGACATTTTTTATTGTAAAAAGCTATCATTCCAAAAATATTGGCAATAGGCTTTAAATCTAAGAAAGTATAAAAGTAATGTTAGATAAATAAAAATGCGTTTTGAAATTATAAAAACTAAACAAGCGCAAGAGAAAATACAAGAAAGATTAAGGAATACTTACAGAGTAAGCTTATCTCCCTCCCGGGGTAAACTAGTTAGTTATACAATACCTGCTTTAAAAGATCCTTTTCCACAACTTAGAAAAGCTATTTTAAAGACTAGATATTGGGAAAGATTTCATCATATAGGATATTATATAGAAACTAAAAATGGATATATTCGACAATATTTTTTAGCAGGACAATATTATGTATTTAACTTTAAATACATAGCTGATAAGCTTTATTCTTTAACTTTGAATATTGAAAGGATACAAAAAATAATTAAAGACATCCAAGTTTATTACCAAAAAACTCGGAAAATACTTCCAAGAACAGGACAGCCTTCATTTAATATAGGTGACCAAGTTTATGCATTAAAATCAGAGATCGCTGGTCTTTTATTTAATGTAAGAAGTATTATGGATTCAATTGCTACTATGCTCCATTTCTTGTATGGTCCTAGTTCTCGTCAATTCTGTAGTTTTTCTGATTATATAAAATATATTTGCAAAGATAAACATAGATCGGGAGAAATTTCAGATGATACTATGAAACAATACATAAAAAATCACATGGAATGGTTTTTTATTGTTCGCGATATAAGAGATTATGTTACTCATGTTGGTTCTATTGATATTTCTTTTTATGAACGAGGAGACCATTACTTAGTTACAATAATTCAAGACAGATTTGAGGTAGAGAAACTACTTAATTCTATTATTTTGGGACTTCGAGACTTTTTAAACTTTTTTGATAATTATTTTGCAAATAGGATTATTAATGAAAAGACCTAACAAATCTCTTCAGCGGACGCCATTACATGGCGCCGCTGAGTTTGGCGTTAGACACGATAAATAAATGACTACATTAAAAAAGATTGGCAAACGGTTTTCCTTAGAGTCACATGTAAAAGCTGTTTTATTTGGCCATTTCTTCAGAGATGCAGCTGATTGGATTGCTCTATATCATCACAGTCAAAGTTTCCCTGTTCACAACATGTCTATTATGACTAAACAGTTCATTATGCTCAGAATGGCACTCGAGTGCATATTAAAAGCAATACTGATAGGATTATCTAAAAAAGACGAAACCGCTAAAGAGGCATATATAGTAGCAAGAAAATGCAGTCACAATTTAAGTAAAATTATTGCAGAATGCAAAGAAAGAGCGAATGGCAAATATAGAATATGTACCAAACAAACTTTTGAAAGGATCCAGAAGATAGATAAGCTGGGTATAGGAGTAAGATACGATTTAGATATGAAAACTGCATATAAAAAAGAATCATTTACAGAACGGATCACAGGTACTGGTCCTGTTTCTGGAGTCATAATTGATGAAGAGTTTCAAGAAGATATGAAAAATGATTTTTTACATTTTGTTCGCTTAGCAAAAAGAGTATGGGATAAAAGACTAAAGGGCTATAATATTATACTTGGGTCAAGAATTAAAGAGATCAACGATTATATTAATTCAATAATCAGCTCTGCAAAAAGGAGAAATTGAGAGATCGGTCCGTAGAATTGATTGCATAAATCGGTAAGAAATACACTTCAAGAGTCGGGCGAATCAGGATAAAAAAGAAATTGAATACTGCTTCGCAGGATTTTAGGTTTAAAAGGAAGAGAACAAGAAGATAATGGACGTTTTTTCTGAAAAAGAACAGGAAAATGAAAATAATCTAACAATTCGCTCCAGCGGACCGGCGTATACGCCGGCTGCTGAGTTTAGGCGTTAGATGATAAATCTAAAAAGGAAGGGATAATGTTAGAATACTCATTTCGTTCTTTGCCATATTTAGTACTATCTTTAAGAAGAAATTCTCAAAATTATATAATGACTATTCCCTCAATAGATATACTTTCTTCAATTGATAGTATTTTAAGAATATTATTGGAAATTTATAATTCTTATAAAAGTGATATTAAGATGAACAAAAAATTAATAGAAAAATTTCCTGCTATTGGGGTCAAAGAATCTAAATTAGAGTCCTTCATAGCAAGAGAAATATGGCGTATCGGTTCCTTTATTGTTTTTGCTTTAAATTTAACAGATATTTTAAAAAAAGAATATAAGAATATGCATGACAAGATTGGCGATGAAGTAAACAAAAAGATCTTAAAACAGAGAGAAGATGCGATAAAAAAATATAGAAGATATAGACATAAAATTTTCGCTCATACGGCTTTTGCTTCTCCGAAGAAAAAAGAAGATAACTGTTCAATGCAGGTTACATCCCTTAAATATTTTTGTGGGCACCTTATCGGTTTTACTCAACAAGGAATTATGTTGGGTGGAGCAAAAGTAGTTATAGGTAATGAAGACTGCCCGAATTTTGAACAGCTGACCTTTGATAAAATGGTAACAGATTTTCATAAATATTTTGGTGAATGGTATGAAATATATTACAACAGATGCGTAGAACTTTTGGATTATTCAGAAGAGGACATAAAAACTAGAATTAGTGATAGTGAGATACTTTATATTAGAAAAAATATCTAACAAACCTTTTCACCCGACCCGCCATACGGCGGGCGAGTGAATTTGGCCGTTAGGAGGTAAAGGTAAAAAATATGCAAGGCATACCGATTATTGTTGATGGACCTAATTATATTAATCGTGTTATTGAATTAGGAATTAAACCAAATCATATTGCTAGACAATTAAGTTTAGAAAGTTTAAGAGAAATCATTAATAAAAAACTTGCTGATTTTGATGTAAAGGAAAAGGCAGAAATTGTTGAATTTGTGTGTTCTAAAAAAAAATTCGGTCCTAGGAGTCAAAGATTTTCTGAAAAAGAGCAAGAATTATTGTTAAAAAGACTTAAAGCTGAAATAGGAGTGTATGTTGATATAGTGGATCTTCCTGGTTCTTCAGAAAAAGGAGTTGATACAACTATCTCTAGTAAAATAGAGGATTACGCAAAGGAAGTAGAAATTTTAATTTTATTATCTAGTGATCGAGATTTTGTTCCTATTTTAAAAAAATTGAGAGGAAAAGTGAAAGTATTTTTAGTATCTCTTAAAAATGATTATCCTATAGAGCTAAGAAATGAAGCTTATGCTACTATATTTTTAGATTATAGAGATTTATTTAAATATCATTATCCAGAATTTCATATCAATGATTTTACTAAAGAAAAATGTGCAGAACTTTTTTCTGAAGCAGATGATAGAATTTTAAATCAATTAAGAATTGATTGGGATGGATTTGTGTTTATTTCTAAAAAAGTTGGAGCAATGGAATTAGAAAATATTAAAGTTAGATGGGAAACGTTTGGCAGGTATAATGAATATGTTGGACCTAAAGCTGCAAGTGATGATAAATATATTGAATATCAATTTAAACAGATAAAACTTTGTTGGGAAAGGAATGCTTCGGGATATATTGATATGCCAGTTGAGATTTTGTTTCCAGATGAAATGAAAAAATCACAAAGGCAATCATAACAAACCTCTTCAGCGGACCGGCGATAATCGCCGGCCGCTGAGTTTAGGCGTTAGGAGGTTTTTTATGGAAATTGAAGAAATTTTTAAAGATGAAATAATTAATGAAGCTAAAGTATTAGTATCAGAGTATAAATTTTCTTTAGATGGTATTTCGAAAACTATTACCATAAAAATATACAAAAATATCAGAACTGGATATTATGAATTCTATCAAAGTCATTTTATTCATACTCCTTTGCAAGCGGGACCATATATTACTAGCCGACCATGGAACGATACTGAAGATTTAGCATTAAACCAAGCCATATCTGGATTTACTCAGTTTTATAATGCTGCAATAAAAAATGGTTATAAACCAGACGATAGTTGGTTAGTAGAAAATAAAGATTTTAAATAAAATATTCCTAACAACCCGCTTCAGCGGACCGGCGAGACTGCCGGCCGCTGAGTTTGGGCGTTAGAAGAAAAAACAGAAATTGAAAAAATTGTTTAGAAAATCAAGGAAACTTTAAAAGAAATATAATTAGAAGGGGGGATTTGATGAGAATTAAACGTGTAAAAATCCATCACTTTAGAAATCTTAAAAATATTGAATTTGAAGTGGGTAAAAAAATCACAGTTATTGCTGGAAGAAATGGTACGGGGAAATCAGCACTTTTAGGATTAATAGGTCACATTTTCGATTTTAAAGGTACTCAACGAACTCTGTTAGGTCGAAGATTTGCTACAGAATTTAGCGAAATATTCCGTTTCTCTCTCAAGCATGAGAAAAACAGTAAATATGACTATGAAGTGATTTTCGATGATAATACAGTTCGTAAAGCATATTTTAGAGGATACAATGAGACAGAAAAAAGATTTAGAATTCATGTTGGTAAAAAAGCAGCTGGTGAAGGTAAAATCAATTTGCCTGTAATATATTTAGGATTAGAAAGGTTGTTTCCTATTGCTCGTGAAAAAGATAAAGATATAAATCTTAAACCATTAAAAATAGAGAATTCTGATAAAGAGTGGTATGAGCATTATTACAACTTAATCTTTGCATCAGAAGAATTAATCAATATTGAAGATTTTAAGACACAGCACAAAAGATTTTATTCGCCCTCTCATAAAACACATGATGCTTTCAGCAATTCTGCTGGAGAAGATAATTTAGGTCAAATACTTACAGCTATTTTGTCTTTTAAAAAACTTAAGGATAGATTAAAAGATAAATATAAAGGGGGAATATTATTAATAGATGAAGTTGATGCTACTTTATTTCCAGGAGCACAAAGAAAATTATTAGAGGTGTTTTTAAAATTTTCGAAAGAATTTAAAATTCAAATTATTTTTACAACCCACTCAACTGATATTTTGACAATGTTAGAGGATAAAATGTTTTCAAATTCAAGCGATATAAGTTTTCTTTTCCTTGAAAAACGAGGTGAAAAAGTAATTCCATATCAAAATTTAAATAAGTTAAAACAAATTATATCTGCTTTACGCTATGAAATATGTCCAACACATGAAAATCCTAAAATAAATTTATATACAGAGGACGAAGAAGCTAGAATATTTCTGCGAAATATAATAGATCCAAAGCTAAGAAAACGAGTTAAAATTTCTAATCTTAATTTAGGTGCTGAAAATTATTTAAATCTTCTTAAACATAAAGCTCCAACATTTCCTTATAGTATAATTGTTTTAGATGGGGATAAGAAAAAAAGCAGATATAAAAATGTTGTATATTTGCCTGGTGAAAAAAGACCGGAAAATGTTATTTATGATTTTTTAAAATCATTATCTCCAGAAGATAAATTTTGGGGAACAATTGGTCAATATACAAAAGAAATTTTTCTTGCAAATAAACCTAATACTGATAATCGTGAAAAAATGAAAAAGTGGTTTAGTGAACAAAAGAAATATTGGGGGAAAGGATGTGCAAAAGTTTTTAAAAGATGGAAAGAGGAAAATAAACAGTTGGTGGATGATTTTAATAAATCATTAGAAAATGCAATAATTTATGTAGAATCCAAGGTAAAATATAATTAAGTAAAAATATAAAAGGACTTAAACATGAGATTTAAGAATAAAAACTTCTAACAAGCCTCTCCAGCGGACGGCTATAGCCGCCGCTGAAATTAGCGTTAAGTTGAAATATTTCTGAAAATAGCTTAAAAATTTAAATAAATCTAGTTTGGAGAGAAGTTAAATGATCTCGGTAGAAGAAATCAAATCCATAATTGAAAAGTTGCCGGAACGGGAATTTATCGAGCTCCGAAAATGGATTCTAGAAAAAGATTGGGAAAACTGGGATAAAAAAATTGAAGAAGACTCTCGAAAAGGTCTCTTGGATTTTCTAATTGAAGAAGCCCTTGAGGAAAAGCGAGAAGGGAAGTTAAAAGATATCTAGTGCATAAAGCAACTTCTAGATTTTGGAAATATTTTGAAGCCTTGCCTGAAAAAGTTAAACAGAGAGCAAAGGAACAATTCGAATTACTTAAAAAGAATCCACATCATCCATCTCTGCACTTTAAAAAGGTTGGAAAATTTTGGTCTGTAAGAATAACTGATTATTACAGAGCCTTAGCAATCCAAGACGGAAATGATTACATTTGGGTTTGGATCGGAACACACGATGATTATGAGAAAATGATAAGAAGAACCTAACAACCCGCTTCAGCGGACCCGCTTAACAGCGAGCCGCTGAGTTGAGGCGTTAGAAAAAAATAAATTCGAGGTAGAATATGAAAGTTACAGTAATAATAGAAAAAGATGAATTTGGATACTATGCTTATTGTCCTGAATTAAAAGGTTGTCATACACAGGGGGATACTTTAGATGAAGTTCTAGAAAATATTAAAGAAGCTGTAGAATTATATTTAGAAACTTTGGATGAAGAAGAAAAAAGAATTTTATTAAACAAGGAGATTTTGACTACTTCTTTAGAGGTAAGGGTTGCCTAAACTACCAAGATTAACTGCTGTTGAAGCCGAAAAGTTATTATTACAAGCAGGTTTTAAATTGATTAGGAGTAAAGGAAGTCATAGGATTTACATGAAAGAAAACAAACGTTTTGTTTTACCCTTCCATAGCGGAAAGATATTACATCCTAAGATTGTAAAGCAATTATTTGAAATTATTGGTGAAGAAAAAGAAAATTTAATCTAACAACTCGTTTCAGCGGACGGCGCCGACTGGCGCCGCCGCTGAGTTTGGGCGTTAGGAGAAATTAAAATATTTGGTTATTTTATCTTGATTGGTTAAAATTTTAAATAGAATCGAATCTTTCTGGGGGGCCGATTTCATGCAAGTCCACGAAATTATCGAAAACATTAAAAAATTGCCAGAAAATGATCTAAAAATCCTCTTAGAGTGGATAGAAGATTTTGAACAGGAACTTTGGGATAAAGAATTCGAAAGAGATGTAAAACTAGGAAAACTAGAAAAATTAGCAGAACAAGCCATTAAAGATTTCCGGGCCGGCATATGCCAGCCCCTCTTTTTGGAAAGAATATGAGAGGTTACCCGAAGAAGTCAAAAGATTGGCCGATAAGAATTTTGAACTCCTTAAGAAAGATCCGTACCATCCATCATTGCATTTGAAGAAAGTTGCTAATTACTAGTCGGTGCGGATTGGTAGAAAATATAGAGCCATAGGGATAGAAATAGAAGAAGGAATTGTTTGGTTTTGGATTGGTAAACATTCGGAATATGAAAAGATTATAAAGTCCTAACAATTCGCTTCAGCGGACGTGTAGTGACCCCCTCCTTTCCTAGTATTTTCGCCTAACACAAAGGTTGTGTCAAAAATGGGGGGCACTTCATGTGTAGTGGCGGGGCGTAAGGATCGGCGTATCTTTACCGTCTTGCGGAAAGGAATTATCTTTCAAAACAAGGAGCTTTATCGTAAATGAAAAACCGCGTCAGGCTCCATTTCAAAGAAGATTTTGTAGGGTTCCATCTCCTTTCCCCTGACGAGGAAGGGGAAGACAGCCCCCTTACCGGAGAGATTGGGCATCAAATTAGCGAGGATGCTGAGGGGCGTATTGTGGGTTACAGTTTAGCTTTCATTAAAGATCCGGTTTATGACCTCAATATTTGTCTTTCCGAGGCCCGTCGGCTCAACATTCCCGGGCGCTACGAGGTGCCGGAGCTGGGCCTGAAGGATGCCACATTCGTGGAGGTGCTTCGCGCCGTGAGGGACTACTACGCCCGCAAGCTGGCCTCCCGCGCGAATTCTTCCTCCGAGGTTCCGGCCGCGGCCTAACTTCCTCCCTCAGATATTGACAGAAATACTAAGATTGATTAAGATTCGGACGTGTCGGGCAGGGCTTTAAGCTAAGAAGCGTAGGTTCGAATCCTGCTCGGCCCACTTGAGAAAGGAGACATAAAAGCTTTTAAGGAAAAGGCGGCGTCCCCGTCGTCTAGCCAGGTCCAGGACACCGGCCTTTCACGCCGGCAACGTGGGTTCAAATCCCGCCGGGGACGCCATTTTTTATTGATTTCTTGCGGACCTAGAAACTACTTATTCCCGGTTAGAGGCGATTTTTGACCTGGTAGCCTGATGGATTCACCAATAGTAAGCCTGAGGGCTCCTTCGTAAGAAAAGCCCTTAAACTTCCCGGAAAGCTTCAGACGTAATTATCTATTGTCTAATTCCATAGCATCCAAATCCGAAACTGGTGTGGCGGCCCACCTGCACGTAGGTTCCCAGGTGAAGTAGTTCAGCAAAAGGGCCAAAATCTCCCGTAAACTCCACCTCGCCCACGAATCCCTCCAGGGGATGAGTCTCTCCGGTGCGGGCCGAACGCCTTTTGAATCGCACCCAGGAAAGCTTTCGGCTTACGGTCTTTATTCTTTCTGCCCGGGCGATGAGCCCCCTGAAGTCCACCTCAAGCGGGGTCCCGGCGTGAAAATACGAGAGCATGGAGACCCGACGCAGGAGGTTGCGGATGAGGATGTGAAACTCAAGGTCTTCCGGCCTTACGATTCTTCGAGAAAATCGAAGGGAGGTAGGGGTAAGGAACTTTATAGCAAGGTTTTCAACAGAGGGATTTTCTCTCGGTGGCGGAAACGGCTCTGGATTCCAGATTTTTCCCTCACCATAAAGCATCCGCCCTGTGTCCTTTTCTTTTACGGAAATTAACCGAAGGCGCACCCTTCTTCTCCCGAGTCCGGTTTTGGCAAGGGCCTCAAACGCCAAAACTACATGCGGAAAGAACCGCAGGGCACGCCCCACCAGAGTCGTCCTTACCTGTAAGGGATTTTTCTTTTCATAGGGAAAGGGCGGAGCAAAAGCGAAGGGATGCCCTATATAGGGATATTTCCGCAGGCGCTCGGCCTCGGGAGGTCTCGGGGTCTCAAAGAGGTACCCGTAGGCGCAATCCAGACATAGAGGACATTCGAGACAGGTCTTGTACTTCCTCGCCACGCAGGAGAGCCTCTTCAGGGCCCGGCCGAAGGCCCCCCGAAAGGTAGAAAATAGTCTTGCCGGTAAGGCTTCCGGTTCTTCAGCCTCGAAATAGATATAAAAAGTATTCAAAGGAAGCCAGATCATCTCCCGTAGATCCTGAAGCGCACGTGTTTGAAAACCCTCTCCTGGATCACCGAGCCGTCAAGAAGGTACTTTTCCCGGACCTCCCGGCGCGAGGTGGCGTATATGGGCGTAAGGCCTAGCTTAAGCGCCCGCCTCACCGTGAGATAGACCGCCCCGAACTCTCCCTGGATGAAGGCGAGGTCTCCGGGGCGAGCAACCCCGGCCATCCAGCAAAAAAGGGGCTCAAGATATGGCTCAAGAGTTTCGGCCTCCGGAGGCACCCCGGCCCAGAGCTTTTGGAGTTCCGGGGGAAGTTCCACGAATTCCCCTACCTTCCATTCCTCCCTCAGTTCCCGCTCCTGATCCGGAGTGAGGTGATGGGAGAAAATGAGGAGGACCTTCCTCAAGCCGCTTTTACCTGCAACCATCTATTTTTACTCTTTCTTTTCCGACTTTTTCAAATTTCGGCCCCCCGGTAAAGATTTTGGCCTTCTTGAGCCTGGCCGGTCTCAGAGCAAAGCAATCTGCACAGGCTATGGGATACTGTATTACGCGTTTTCCAGAAGCGGACGAAGTTTCCGGATATTGAGATGTTTGCGCCCTTCCCGTTTCTGGTGTTTTTCCAGGGCCTCAAATCGCCGGAGCATTTCTTCTACGCGGGGTCTGAGATCCGGGTCCTGCCAGGCTTCGCGTGGGGTGCGTCCTTCAAGCTCCGGCTCCGGGGTGTCCAGCCAGGCCAGATACTCCAGCCAGCGAAGCTCCGCGGCCTCCTCGTCGGGGATCTCTTTTCCTTCCCTGGGAACACCTTTCATGAACTTCTCGAAATCGGAGATTTCTTCCAAGAGGAAACGCACCCCCTCTCCGGCCACCTTCTCAAAGGCCTTCCGCAGACGCTCCATTCGGGGACGGGAGAGGGCCTCAAGCCTTACCCGGCCCTTTTCCGGCAAAAACTCCACCCGCCCGATCTCCAGATACTTCCCCAGATAACGGCTCTGGAGCACAAGGGTGCCGGGCCGGAACTCCTCCTTGCGGGATGAAAGCTTCCCGGCACTCCATACGCTTCCCTCCGCCGGCTCCACCAGGATGTACTCGTGTTCCTCTCCCCGAATGAAATCACCGGTGGGGAAAAGGTCTTCCACTTCGGGGGACAGGAGCTCATAATGGGCCCGCACCAGCACCACCTCGTCGCCCTCGGGGGTGATAAAACGGATTTCCAGCGGAGCAAAGAGGATTTTCACCACCTCAAGGAAGATCTCCGGGGCCTTTTTTCTGGCGAAGGAGGGATAGTCCTTCTCCCCGGAGGCTTCAAACATCTCACGCACCTTCTGATAGACCTGCGGTTCACTTAAAACGGGAACGGGGAGGGCAACCCGTGAGGGGCGCCAGTGGTCTCCGGCTCGAAAGAGCATGGTCCAGATCTTTTCTCCCGGAGCAAGTTGTTTGGCCAAAGAATAGTCCCGCACCGGGAAACTCGTCTCCGTGATTCGGTCCCTGAGAAGGAGGTACCCCTTGTCCTCGTCCACATCCAGGACTTCATAGAGCCCGGGATAGGCCTTGCGAAGCGAGGCCAGGATGGCCTTTTCGGCCTCTGAAAGGTTGCGTCCCTTGCTCTCCAGAAATTCCTCCACTACAGGCTTTCCGGATCTACCCCGTCCCAGAAAAAGGAACATTTCACTTATAAACGGAATCCAGTCCCGGTCTGGATCCTGCTCCCGGCTTATTTCTTCAAGACGCGGAATCCATTCCTCAAGAAAAGCCAGAAGCTCCTGCTTGTATTTGCGGATTACAAAACCTTCGTATAGCCGGAAGGCCCTCTTCTCCTCCGGACTCTGGGCACTCTGTTTCTCGCGGGCGACTTCTTGCTTTTTCATACAGCACTTTTTGTACTTTTTCCCGCTCCCACAGGGGCAGGGATCGTTGCGGCCCACCTTTTTCCTTTCGCGAAGAAGATCTTCATCTATGGAGAAAGGCTTGCCTGTGGTCCTGGCATAGTCCCGGGCCTCGAAGAAGATGGCCCTTAAGGTCTCGGCGGGATCTTGAGGATGGAACCGATAGAAGGGAGCCCTTCGGGCCAGGGCCTCCAGGGCTTTTCGGTAAAATTCAAGGGCCCTTTCGGGCTCGTTTCGCAGACGATAATAGATGGCCCAGAGATAGGCATGATCCACACAGGCGGGATCCAGGACCTTGAGTCGTTCCAGGGCCTCCCTTGCCTCCTCAAGCCGCCTTCCCTTAAGGAGCAGGTGAATGTAGCCGCTCAGGACCTCCGGATCCCGGGCATGGGTTTCCACCATGTGCCGATAATGCTCCAGGGCCTCACGATACCGGCTGAAGGTTCGTTTTTGCCCTTTTATGTTTATTATCAACCCTTCCACGGGAAGTATCCCGTCCCTCCATTCCTCAAATTCCTGCTTCTCCTCAAGAAGACGCCACATTTGGGCGGTCAGATGGGCCTTTTCCCTCTTCGGAAGAGAAAATCTTTCCTCCGCTCCGCACCGGGGGCACACCACCTTTTCCGGAAGGTCCGGCTCCTCCCCTCCTACCAGCACCACCCGGGGCTTAAAAGGGAAGTAATAACCGCAGACCTCACAGGCAAGAGTAAGAACCATTGGTGAAGAAGGAGGAATCTTTTCCTCAAGGAGAATGGCCGTGTCTTCTTTCATTTCGTGGTAGGTTTCTCTTTCCAGTTCTTCGAGCCCCGGAAATTCGGGCTCGAATAGATGGGCAAAGATCACGAAGGTCTCTTTCCAATCGCGAACCCAGGGATGCAGAGCTTCTTTCATCTTCTTCCAGAGCTCCGGATGGGGAAAGAAGCTGGAGAGCCACCCCAGGGACTCAAAATCTCTTTTGATCCAGGTCTCAAAGTCCCTAGCCAGGGTAAGAGCCGCCTCGGAGGTGGGATAGTGTTCGAGAATAAAGAAAATGGTGTGATCGCCGTATTTTTCCGCCATCTCCAGGAGTCTCCGGCGGACCTCCTTTTCCCGAATCCAGGGCACGAGGGCCTCTTCGATGTATTCTCTGTCCAGGAAATTTTCTTTTACCGACTTTTCAAAGAAGTCCAGGAGCTCCGGGAGAAAGGTCTTTCCGCATTCCCGTACGAGGTTCACTCCCCGTTCTGCTCCGTAAGAATCTTCAGAAAAGACCTTCCGAAGGCGTTGTCTCAGCACTTCCTTAAGGTCTTTATCGGTTTCGAGAAGGGCCAGGATCTTCTTCCGCAGATCCTCGTCCTCCGGAAAGATGGGGTGCGTCTCTTCAAAGTAGAGATCCAGGAGTTCCTCCCGGGAGAGGTTTTCCGGAAGGCCGAGGAGAGGTTTTCCCCAGAGGAGGGTCAGGAAGAGGAGTCCCAGGCTTTCTACCACCGGTTCGGAGAGGTCGCCATCCGAGATCGCGAGCAGGGTTTCCAGCGTGCGGAAGACCACTCCCAGGCTGCGGGGTCTTTCCAGATGACGCCGGAGATTGATCTCCCCTCGCCGCTTCACCACTTCCTCTCGCAATTTCTCAAACTCTTCCTCTATGAAGGCCCTCACCCGACGGCGATTTCTTTTATTCTCAAGGTTTTTGAAGCTCTCGCGTTCCTTTTCCGGAAGAATATCCAAAAAATAATCCTCTTTCGTGAGGGTAGTTTGGAGTCCCAGAAGGATATAGGGAAGATGCTCCCGGAGATGGGCATAAACCTCTTTTACCGGAGAGGGATCCGCGGTGTTCCATATCCGGTTCCCCGCAAGATAGGCCTCCCATTCCGGAATGGGCTGATCCAGAAGGCTCTGAAAGGCCTCTATTTCGGAGAGAGGAAGCTGGAATAGCACCCTATGGAAGAAAAGAGGAGCGAATTTTTCGTCACCGAATATTCTTTCTACAAGCCAAGGATTTTCCGATAATACCGTGGTCAAGACCCCAAGGACTCCGAAGAGCTGAAGGCTCACAAGAAGGAGATCAGGGCTTTTTTCCTCTTGCAGCCGTTCAAGAAGGTTTGCCTGCAGGGCTTCCCGATCTTCGGGAGAAATAGAAGAGGCCTTATCCCGGAAGGCCCTCAAGGCCTCCTCCAGCACCAGCCGGTCCTTTTCCTCTAAGGCCAGGGGGACAAATTCCGACAGCCGTTCAGGATATATGGTCTCCAGCCTCTCCCAGGCCCAGATCCTCACCACCGGGCTAGGATGTCTGAGACATTTCTCCAGTCTCTCCAGGGGTAAAAGCAGTGTATCCTCCATGGCCGTAGCTCCTTTAGTTTTTAAATGGATTTTACCTTTCCCCGGATAGGGCCGCAAAAACTCGAATTGCGAAAAACTGGAAGCTTGTTCTATTGACTCCAAGGAAATACCGAGTAATAAAAAAATTATGGGGGCGAAGGGGGGCGAGATCCTCCACCGAAGGTTCGGGAAGCAAGTTCACCTTACTCTCACCTGCCGCATCGTAACGCCTATGTTTCTGGGGGATGCCTGCCAGGGGACCTCTTTGCGCCCGGAACCTTTCACGCTGGTAAGCCGGAAAAATAGGTAGAGAAAAAATGAAAGGCTTTGTTAATGCCTGCTTTCTTCATGACATAGGTAAAATTATTTTACGTTCTAAAGAAGGGCACTCCGGAAAAAATCATTCGGAAGAAGGGGCTAAATGGCTTTCAAAAAGGCTTTCAGAAATTGGTAGAGACTCATTAAATAAAATAATATATTTAGTAGAACTACATCATAATTTAAAAGAAGCCGAAGAGATTCCGCTTTTAGCCCTTCTGCAAAAAGCCGATCACCTGGCCGCGGGAGAAAGAGAAACCTCTAAAGGAAAATGTACGGGCCCTTATAAATGGGATTGGTATGCGCCTCTGGCCACTCCCTTCAGTAGAATTTCTCTTAAAAATCCACGTCCTCAAGATCCCTATCCCGCTTTTTGGCCTTTGGAAGAGGTTTCTCCTGATTTACCTTCGGCTGCCAAATGTCCTAGCAGGACTACTCCTGAGAAATACGCTGAACTTTTGGAAAATTTTGAAAAAAATTTTTTAGAAATAGCGAAAAATGGCGATCTCTCTCCCAACAAACTTCTGGTAATTCTAGAAAAATATTTTTCTTTTGTTCCTTCAGAAACATGTGTGCCCAAAGAAGGATATAAAGATTGGCCGGATATTTCCCTTTTCGATCATTTGAAGCTCACGGCGGCCATCGGTTCGGTTTATTATCTATGGCTTGAGGAGAAGTATGGGCCAGATTTTATTAAACATCAATTTGTAATCGAAGAGCTCTCTAACCGGAATCAACAGCCTTTTATTCTTGTGGGTGGAGATCTCTCCGGGGTTCAGAATTTCATCTATACCATCTCCTCTAAAGGGGCTCTTCTTTCGCTGAAGGGCCGTTCCTTTTTCCTGGAACTTCTTATGGAACACACTATTAATCGGATCCTTTCCGAGGCGGGGCTTTATCGCTGCAATGTCATTTTTTCCGGAGGCGGACATTTTTATCTCCTTCTGCCTAACACCAAAAGCGCTGAGGGCATTCTCGAAACCACAAAAAGAAAAATTAATGACTGGCTTTGGCGGAAGTTTGAGGCTCTGCTGGAACTTCATATTGTTTGGGAACCCTTCGGAGAAGAAGTTTTTATCTCTCAAAAAAAGGGGATTAGAGCCGGAGATATTTTTGCAAAAGTATCAGAAAAACTCGAAAAATCCAAGAAAAAGCCGTTTTCCGAACAATTGTCCTCCATGTTTGAGCCTATTTCTATTCACCCTTCCTGCCTTGAAGCGGAAGGGGCTCCCGGAGCCTGCGAAGTGTGTTTTCGGGATGAAGTAAATATTTCTAATCGGTCTGATGATGTAAACTTAATTTTGTGTGATGCTTGTTATGATGAATATCGTTTAGGTAAAAACATTCAGCAACAATCAGGAAAGAACAAGAATTTATTTTCAAGTTATCTAAATATAAACAATCATGGCGTTATTACGATTGAAAACAAAGGATATGAATTTGACAGCAAACCGCAAGATGATACCTATTTTGCGGTAAACCACTTTTCCCCCGGAGCGGAGGCTTTCCTACCCTGCGGATATTATCAGGGAATTTGGGAATTTGAAAAAATAAAAGAAGAGGGTTTTGGGCTTCCCAGGCTGTCCGCTCTTCGGATGGATGTGGATAACCTGGGACGAATTTTTAAGGAGGGTTTATTACCCGAAGATCAAACTTTTTCCCGGATATCGGCTATTTCAAGAAGTTTAAATCTATTCTTTAAGTATTATTTGAATACCCTGCTTTGCGGAAGAAATCATCTGCCGGGTTATAAACCACCGGAAAGGTTTAACTGGGCTAAGAGAGATATAGACCAAGATGGACGTAAAGTAGCCATTATTTACTCTGGAGGCGACGATCTTTTTATCATGGGAGCCTGGCTTGATGTATGTGAAGCTGCAATAGATATTGTTAAAGCCTTTTCTTCTTATACGGGCAATCCTGAATTGACCTTGTCGGGCGGTATTGCTCTCGGGCCTATTAAAATGCCTGTTTATCAGTTTGCCCGTCTTGCCGGAGCCGGAGAAGATAAGGCCAAGGATCTGCGCCCCAAAAAAAACGCTCTTTTCATTCTCGGTGAGGTTATACCTAACGAAAGCCTTATAAACTTAAAAGAAATGCTTAATTTCTGGCAAAAGTATCTGGAGCCTGATACTCAAAAAGCTTCTTTAATTTTAAAAGAGCCTTTTTCTAAAGCATTTCTTTATCGGATTTTAAATATAGCTCAAGAGCTTACTCGAGAGGATGATAAGAAAGACAAAGCCATCTTCCTCCCTCGCATAGCCTATCTCTTATCCCGTCTTGACCGAGAAAAACTTAAAAAGGATTACTTAACCCTTCAGAACTGGCTGCTTTCTTTAGATTTTGAAAAGAACTGGAAACTAATGCATGTAGCTATGCAATGGATAATAATGAGCATGAGGAGGGAAGATAATGAATAAAACTAGAAAAAGAGAGGTTAAATTAGATAATTTAAACGAATATAAAAAAGAACTTCAAAATTTAAATGTTTTATCCGCTGAAAGAATAGTAGAAATAGGGGAAGGAATTGGTAAGTTTTTAAAAGACTGCAACATCAAAACAACACAGATTAGGAAGTTCTTAGATGCTATAAGAAAAATTCAAACTAAATTTGACAAGGATCAGGTTATTTTATTAAGGCCTAAGTTGGCTTATCTTGCT
Organism: Thermosulfurimonas dismutans; assembly: GCF_001652585.1. Taxonomy (GTDB): domain Bacteria; phylum Desulfobacterota; class Thermodesulfobacteria; order Thermodesulfobacteriales; family Thermodesulfobacteriaceae; genus Thermosulfurimonas; species Thermosulfurimonas dismutans. Next base: position 828 of record NZ_LWLG01000017.1, on the reverse strand, counting down.
GGAAGAGAAGAAAAATTAAAACCATTAATGGAAGTTCTTGATCCTGCTATTAGAGCCGGAGCCCAAAGCAAGGAAAGCTTTCAGAGATTAGTCTATTTCATAGAGTCTATCGTAGCTTATCACCGGTTTTACGGAGGGCAAGATTAAAATGAGGGGGATGTAAAATGGAAAGGCCTGTTCTCGGAAAAATAACAATTGAAGGAATAATACATTGCGAAACAGGGCTTCATATAGGGGCTTCCAGGGAACATTTGGAAATAGGTGCTATAGATTCTCCGGTGGTTCGCGATCCTTTGACTAGAGAACCTTATATTCCGGGCAGTTCGCTTAAGGGTAAGTTAAGAAGTTTGTTGGAAAAAATATACACATTTTGCGAAGTTAACGGACAAACATATTCTATTTTTCCTAATCGTTCTGGAGGAAGTGGAACGAAAAGACATGAATGTGACGACTGGGAGCCAGACGATAGTAAAAACTTTCCCGGTAGTAAATATTGTCCTATATGTCGTTTATTTGGCGCTACTAAAAATAAGAAAGGAGGCCGAAACTGGCCGGCGCGTCTTATCGTAAGGGATGCTTTTATGACCGACGAGTCAAGGGAAAAGCTTGAAAACATAGAAACCGGCCTGCTTTATGCGGAATGGAAATGGGAAAATAGCCTAGATCGGGTTACCGCTTCCGCCAATCCCCGCCAATTAGAAAGGGTTCCCAGAGGAACGGAATTTAAGATGGAACTAGTGTATACGGTAGAAAATGAGGAAGAAATGAAGGATGATCTCCAAAATTTGAGAAAGGCCTTGGAACTTTTAGAAATGGACTATCTGGGGG
>NZ_LWLG01000016.1 GCF_001652585.1 Thermosulfurimonas dismutans | reverse complement strand
TTAAAATACTTATGAAATCTATGCCCTCGTGTTCATAGAAGCGAGCGTCTTCTGCAGACACGAAGGCCTGAATGAGATAAGGTGGCATTTTCTTTAGAGGCACAGGAAAACGACGTTCGAGATACCAATAGGCAATAGGAGTTCCGTTTCTATCATAAACCGTAGTTACCGCCGGAGGACGGTAGTGCTTGAGGCTTGAAATATCAGGAAGTTCAAGGCGCAGATAAAAATAGACTCCGGAAAAGATGATCACTAAAGCCGCAAAGGCTGAAAGAAGAAAAAGTATAGAGATATGATAATAGGTAAGCCTCATCTTTCAGGACGGGCCTTAAGGGTCCGCAGGCGATTGAGAGCCGCCGCGACCTCAAAACGTCTCACAAAGGCTAAATCTCCTCGCGCCTCCTCCGAAAGTCCCAGGAGCCCTCGGCTCTTTATCTCGTCCTCCACTTCCAGGACAGCCTCGTATAGAAGTTTACCCGCATAAAGCTTTTCTCTCACCTTGAGCAGAGCAAGCCCAAGAGTTCTTACCTGATCTGGACAGACCAGTTGTTCTATCGCTGAAAGATCGATCTTCTCCCGGTTAAGACTCAGAGCCTCAAGCCCTAAGACTTTGAGCTTGATACCTTTTAACGGAAGGTTATCAGATAGTACTCGCCTGGCAGGAATTCTTTCAAAGGGCCCCGGGCGCTCCGGACGTCGGCGAGAGGGCAAAGCCTTTACGATCTCCCGGGCCCGCGAGGTGACCTCTAGCGGCCGGAAGTGATCCATGGCAATGACGGTGTCCGCCACTTCAAGATAATCGCCGCTTCCCCCCATGACAAGCACGGTAGAAACCCCGAAGAGTTCATAAAGTTCTCGTACACGGTCAAGGAAAGGGGTTATGGGTTCCTTTTCCTTGGCAATCAAAGCTTGCATGCGGGCGTCCCGGATCATAAAGTTGGTGGCCGAGGTGTCCTCGTCAAGGAGAAGCACCCTGGCCCCCACCTCTAGGGCTTCCATGATGTTGGCCGCCTGGCTGGTTGATCCCGAAGCGCAGGGGGTCTCGAAGTTTGTAGTGGATCTTCCGAATGGAAGATGGTTTATAAAGGGAGAAATATCTACGCCAGAGACCGATCGGCCGTCCTCAGCACGGATCTTTACGGTCTCGTACCGACTTACCACCAGCTCTCGGCCATCGCCGGGGCGGTGGTTATAAATCCCGAGTTCAAGGGCCCGAAGGAGGGTAGATTTTCCGTGAAACCCGCCGCCAACAATAAGGGTTATCCCTTCCGGAATGCCTAGGCCGCGCACCCTTCCCCGGTTGGGAAGTTCGATCTCCACGGCGAGCTCGGGAGGGGGCTCAAAGGGTACAGCCTCTTTGGCTGGACGAGGATCAACTCCGGAGGCCCGTGGAAGGATGGCCCCCTCGGCTACGAAGGCCACGAGCTTGAGTCTCGCCAATTGATTTCGCAGGAAATCGGCGTCTTCGTAAGTTTCTACAAAACTCCACAGTTCGTTCTGGTCCAAATGACGATAAAAGAGGGCTTCGGAGACGAGCCGAGGTAGCTGTTTGCCTAGCATATCCCAGGCTTCACTGGCCAACACCCTCCTCCCGGCGGCTGGCAACCCCACAAAGAATCTGGCCTCCACATTGCCTTCCTCGTCCACAGAGACCGCCGTGCGAGGCATAAGTTCTTGCCCCGGCCCGTGAACCACAATGAGACCGCTTTTTCCGGAACCGCGTCGTTCAGCAAATCGACGGGCAAATCGTTGCAAGCGATCGGCAAGATAGTTTTCAAGGCCCAAACGCCGACTGGTATTGGCATAACTTGAGGGCGGAAGTTTTGCTTCCGAAGCCGGCACTTTCACCCTTACCCGGCTCGGAGGAGCAAAGGGATCGGCCTGCACCCTATCAATAAAAAGGGTAAAACCCGGGAAACGATAAGTCCCCTTGAGTTCCTTATAGGCCCCATAACCTCTACCGTCTATGCGAAAAAGGAGGGCCTTCAGGCGATCCATGGCTGCTTGATACCTCCGTTAGTCTTTGTTTTAATACCATAAAGAAGGTGATTTAACATGCCTTGCGAAAGAAGTTTGCCCTTTTATGAGGCTATTTTAAACCTTTTTCCGGGAATGATCTCGGTTATATCCCAAGATTTCCGAGTTCTTTATGCCAACGAACCTTTAAAGCAACGCTGCGGAGAAGACCCGGTAGGAAAAATGTGTTACCAGGTCTTTCATGGCCTAGAGAAAGTATGCCCTTGGTGCAAAAAAGAAGAGGTCTTAAGGGATAAAAAGACCATTGTCTGGGAAGTAAAAAGCCCCAAGGACCAATGTTGGTATGAAGTAAGGAGCATTCCTTTCAAAGTTGGGGAAGAATGGATCTACCTTTCGGTAATCATAAACATCACCGAAAAAAAGAGACTTGAACACAAATTAGAAAAACAAGTTCGATTTTTTCAAGAAATCTTGGAGAGAAATCCCGCCCTTATCATATTCAATCAGGAAGGCAAGCTTACATTTGTAAATCGCGCTTTCGAAGAGATTACTGGCATTCCGCGGGGAGAGGCTTTGGCCAAAAATATTTTTGAACTCTTCGTGCCGGAAGAAGACCAAAACCTCTGGCGTAAGCATTGTGAAGAGGTCCATTGCGGGATTTTCCAAAAGGGCGTCGAACTCCCGATAAGATCTCGTAAGGGCGATAAACGCTATCTCCTTTGGAATTGCATGCGAGTAGACGATCCCGAAGGCAAGCCTACCATTGTAGGTTTGGCTATAGATATAACGAACCAAAAACAGTTTTTCGAGCAGTATCTTCAGGCCCAAAAAATGGAAAGTCTTGGGCGGTTTACCGGAGTTATTCTCCACGAATTGAACAACCTTTTCATGGCCCTTCAAGGCTACCTTGGCGTGGCCAAACTTAAGCTCACTGACCCCGAAAAAGTAAAAGATTATCTCGAAAAGATGGAAGGGCTCATCGAACGCTGGCGTAACATGAGCCAGGATCTCCTCTCTTTTGCCCGCAAGTCTCCGGGCACACCCCAGACCATTGATCTGGCCCAATTTCTCCATAGCCATAAAGAAACCTTCTCTCGACTATTAGGATCCAATATCCAACTCGAAATTGAGGCCCCCCAAAAGGGGCTTTTTACCGAGATAAATCCCCTCCATATTCAGCAGATACTTTTCAACTTGATCTCCAATTCCAGAGAGGCCATGTCCGAAGGGGGCAAAGTAAGCATTAAACTGGAAGAGGTTATCCTTTCAGAAGGAACGGCCCAAATACTAGGCCTTCTAGCCGGCCCCTATCTCCTTCTTACCTTCGAAGACAACGGTCCGGGTATATCCAAAGAGGTCCTGCCCCATATCTTCGAGCCCTATTTCACCACTAAGGATTCCGGCACCGGCCTTGGCTTGGCCACGGTCTATTCTTTGGTCAAACAATACAAAGGCCATATTGCCGCCTATTCTACCCTCGGTAAAGGCACGACCTTTCGAATCTATCTTCCCCAAAAACCTTCCAAACCAGAAACGGCCCTGCCCCCCTCTTTTCTCAACATTTTGGTGGTAGAAGAAGAGGTAGTCCTCCTCGAGACCATTAAAGAAATGATGCAGCACCTGGGTTATCGTCCTTATCTTGCGGCCGGATTTCAGGAAGCCAGGGAACTTATTACCCATGGTCTCAAACCCGAAGTCCTCCTCATTGACATCCAAATGAAAAGTGGAAATACCGTTAACTTCATTCGGGAACTTCGAAACAAATTTCCGGATCTCAAGCTCATTGTAGTTTCAGGTTATGGCGAGGACTTTGTGCGCCAAAATCTACCTGAGGAAAGGTACTATCATCTCTCCAAACCTTTCTCTCTGGAAGAACTCGCCAAGACCTTGAAAGAGGTCCTCACCGTTGAATAGAGAACTCATCGAGGAATTTCTGCGCTATCTTTCAAACGAAAAGAACTTCTCCCCTCACACCTTGCGGGCCTACCGGAGAGATCTGGAAGACTTCCTCAAGTTTTTGGGAAACAAACCTATTACCGAAGTCGAGCTTTCGGATCTCCGGGCTTTTATAGTAACTCTCCGAAAAACGGTCTCTCCTCGGACAGTAGCCCGCAAGCTCTCGGCCATCAAAAGTCTCTACCGATATCTCATGAAACACAAAGGCCCTGTGGACACCCGTCTCCTGGCCCTGGCCAGTCCCAAGTTATCCAAGGAACTTCCCCGAGTACTTACGGTGGATGAGGCCGTGGGTTTGATAGAGAGTCCACTCGAAGACCATTTTATTTCTCTGCGTGATCGAGTAGCCCTAGAACTCCTGTATGGAGCGGGTCTTAGGGCCTCTGAGCTCTGCGGTTTAAGGCTTCCGGACATCAATCTCCAAGTTCGACTCCTCAGGGTTCGGGGCAAGGGCCGGAAGGAGCGCCTAGTCCCCTTGGGACGCAAAGCGAAAGAGGCTATTTCTAAGTATCTTCCCGAAAGAGAAAAGTTCCTTCAGCGTCTTGGCCGAAGCTCGGATTATCTCTTACTGAACCGATTCGGCGGGCCTCTTTCCACCCGTAGCCTCCAGCGCATCGTCCAGAAGTATGCCCTAAAGGTCGGCCTTTCCGGTGTCCATCCCCATGTCCTTAGGCATTCCTTTGCGACTCATCTGCTTGAGTCCGGGGCGGATCTCCGAAGTATCCAGGAAATGTTAGGCCACAGCCGACTGGCCACCACCGAACGTTACACCCATCTCGATTTCGGACACTTGGCCCGGGTTTACGACACTGCCCATCCTCGGGCCCTTGCTAAAAAACCTGAATGTGATAAGGATTAGAGCCATATGTTCAAAGGCACCACGGTTCTGGCGGTAAGAAGGGATAATCAAGTAGTCCTTGGAGCTGATGGCCAAGTAACCCTGGGCGAAACGGTCATCAAACACAAGGCCCGTAAGGTTCGTAAACTTTACAAGGGGCAGGTACTAGCCGGTTTCGCAGGCTCAACCGCAGACGCCTTAACCCTTTTCGAACGTCTAGAGAAAAAGCTGGAGCTTTATAGCGGTCATCTGGTAAGGGCCGCGGTAGAGCTGGCCAAAGACTGGCGCACGGACAAGCTCCTGCGCCGGCTTGAGGCCCTTCTCATCGCCTGCGACCGGAAAACTACCCTCCTCATCTCTGGTTCTGGAGATGTGATCGAGCCAGATGAGGCGGTCATGGCCATCGGTTCCGGGGGGCCGATGGCTCTGGCGGCGGCCCGGGCCCTTATACGCCACACCGATCTTCCCGCCCGCAAGATAGCGGAAGAGGCCCTTAAAATCGCCGGAGAGATCTGTGTCTATACCAATCAAAACTTAACCATCGAGGAACTATGAAGCCGCTTACACCTCGAGAGATCGTAGCCGAACTAGATAAATACATCGTAGGCCAGGAAGCCGCCAAAAAAGCGGTGGCCATTGCCCTTCGAAACCGCTGGCGCAGACAACAGGTGCCCCCACCCCTTCGGGACGAGATCTATCCCAAAAACATTATCATGATGGGGCCTACCGGGGTGGGTAAAACCGAGATAGCCAGGCGCCTGGCCCGGCTCTCGGGGTCGCCCTTCCTAAAGGTGGAAGCCACCAAATTTACGGAGGTGGGTTACGTAGGTCGAGATGTGGAATCTATGATCCGGGACCTCACCCACATAGCGGTCCAGATGGTCAAAGCCGAGGAACAGGAACGGGTCAAGGAACGTGCCCGGAAGCTTGCCGAGGACCGGGTGCTGGATTTCCTTCTTCCTCCTACCCCTCATCGTCCCGGGGGCGACACCGAGACCCGGGAAAAATTTCGCCAGATGCTTCGGGATGGAAAACTCGATGACCGGTATGTAGAGCTGGATATTGAGGACCGACCCTCCATGCCCATGGTGGAGGTCTTTGCGGCCTCAGGGCTCGAGGAAATCGAACAGCAACTCCGGGACATGATGTCCTCTCTCTTTCCCCGCAAACAGAAAAGACGGCGGGTCAAAGTTAAAGAGGCCCTCGAAATCCTCACCAAGACCGAGGCCGAAAAACTCATTGATATGGAAAAGGTCACCCGGGAGGCCATTCGCCGCACGGAAACCAGTGGCATCATTTTCATCGACGAGATTGACAAGATCGCAAGCCGCGGCGAGGGTCACGGACCAGATGTATCCCGGGAAGGCGTTCAGCGGGACCTCCTTCCCATCGTGGAAGGCACCACGGTGAACACCCGTTACGGTATGGTCCGTACAGACCACATCCTCTTTATCGCTAGCGGGGCCTTTCACGTGGCCAAGCCCTCGGATCTCATACCGGAGCTTCAGGGGCGCTTCCCCATCCGGGTGGAACTCGATCCCCTGACCCAGAAGGACTTTGTACGCATCCTCACCGAACCTGAAAACGCGCTGGTGAAACAGTATCAGGCCCTTTTGGCCACCGAAGGGGTAGAGCTGGAATTCACCTCGGATGGCATTGAGGAAATCGCACGCATAGCCTTTGAGGTCAATGAGCGCACGGAAAACATCGGGGCCCGCAGGCTCTACACCGTGATGGAAAAGCTCCTGGAAGAGATCTCCTTTTCGGCCCCGGATATCGCCCCCACCAAAGTGGTTATAAACGGGGATTACGTGCGAGAGAGGCTCTCGGATATCGCTTCGGACCTCGATCTTTCGCGGTTTATCCTTTAAAGCTCTATTTCAAAGCCATCGTAAGCCGCAATGACCGGGATACCAGTCTCTTTCGTGAGTTTCTGGGCCACCTGTTTGGGATTGGCCCGGATCATGGTCATCCCGAAATGGGTAAGCACGGCCCTTTCGGGTCTCAAGATCTCAACCATCTCCTTTACATTGGCCACCGAAAGGTGCTGGACTTGGGGTGAGGGATGGGGCTTGAAGCGCACCACATTGAAGATTAAGAGGTCACAGCCCTGATAGCTCTCAAGAAGCCCCTTGAAATAAAGGGTGTCCACCACGAAGCCCACCCGCTTCCCCGAAACTTCCATCACGATACCGTAGGTCTCAACCGGATGGTGGTGCCGTACAGAGGTCCGAAACGCAATTTCTCCCAGCCTAAATTCCTTTTGAGCTCCAAGAATCTCGATTCTTTGGAGATAAGGCCTGAGATAAGGGAGAAGTACGGCGTTTTCTCCATAAAGCCCTTCTCTGGGGATAAAGACCGTCCCTCGTTTCTTAAGCCCGCCTTCTGTTATGGCATCCACCAAGATGTTGAGATCCGCGGAGTGGTCGAGATGGACATGGGTGACAATAATCCCGGAAAGCTTTTCCACCCGCAACTTTTCCCTGGCCATGTAGACCAGGGTCCCGGGGCCAGGGTCGAGCACGAGGCGGGTGCCCTCGGCCTCGATGTAGACCCCACCCGAAGCCCGAAGCTGCCGGGCCACCACGTAGCGGGCGCCTGCGGTGCCAAGGAATTTAATGATAGCCACCAGCCAACCTCCCGAACCGATCTCTTCAAAAAGTTAAGGTCGCTGATTCAGGGTTTCAAAGAAGATTCGGTTTAGCTTGACCGCCGCAGAAAAGGCGTTTAGCCCCGGCCGAGCAAACTCGTGTTCATCCACCCGGATAACCCTGCTCTCAAGACCCTTGAAATAGGGACGTTTTTTAGGAGACACAGGGTTTCGATTCATGGGTCCTACCTGGTAGAGATAAAAATCTGGGTTAAGGGCCAGCACCGCCTCCGGAGAGAGCAACACGTGTTTTTTTTCTGCAGTCACCAGGTTACGTCCGCCTGCCACCCGTATAATGTCGTTCACGATGCTACGGCGTCCGGCCACTTTGAGGGGCAATGAACTTACCTCATAGATTACGTTCGGCCGCCGAGGGAGGGGTTTGAGGGCCGCAAGCTCGGCCTTGAGCTCGACAACTAGGTTTCGGGCGGCCTCCTCCCGCCCGAGGACCCTTCCCAAGGCCTCTATGGCTTCGAGAATCTCCTTAAGTGTCCTCGGATCGTATCGAAAGATCGCGGCCTTAAGTCTTTCAGCCGCCGAATCGGGAAAGGCCTTTTTGGAACCTACAATCACGAGATCCGGTGAAAGGGCCCGGATGAGTTCCAGGTTGGGCCTTAAGTGAGATCCCACCTTTGTTGCCCGAGGAAACACCTGATCCGTACGCGTAACCCCCACTACTTCATCCTCGGGAACCCCGAGGGCCTTAACAATGGGACTAGCAGCCGCATAGAGGATCACTATCCGCCTAGCCCAAACTGAATGGACAAGGACCAGAACGAAACCCAGTGCTAGCAAGAATCCGGTTAAGACTCGATGTGTGCTCATTTAGACCCCTGTTGAGACTAAAATTTCGTCCCCCTTCCGGAAAAAGTCTACCCTGACCTCCAGGACTTCCGAAAGGAGGGCGGGATCAAGCTGCGAACGTTTAGCCTGATGCAATAGTAGTCCTTCCTTGAAAAGCAAGAAGTAATCGAAGTATCTAGCCGCAAGCGAAAGATCGTGAAGCACCACCAGCGCAAGGGCCTGGTCTCCACGGACATATTCTCTCAGAAACTTCAAGATGGCGTGCTGGTGCCGGAGGTCCACACCATTGAAGGGTTCATCAAGGAAAAGTATCTGCGCCTGTCGATTTAAAGCCCGGGCTAAAAGTACCCGCTGTCTTTCTCCTCCTGAAAGTTCGTTAAATGTCCGATGTCTCAGGTCCCAGAGATCCATAACACGGAGTATCTTTTCGGTCTCAAGATGGTCTTTCTCGGAGTAACGATTTCCACCCACCAGAGGATAACGGCCGGTTAGCACCACGTAAAAAACCTCAAAGGGCAGCCCTACCCTTCCAGCCTGGGGGAGATAGGAAAGAAAACGATATCTCTCGGACTCGGAATAGGCCTCAAAGTCTTTACCTAAGAAAAGGTATCGACCTTTATAAGGCCTCAAACCTGCCAAAGCCGAAAGAAAGGTAGACTTTCCGCTACCGTTGGGCCCAAGGATGGCTACCAGATTTCCCGGACAAAGAGCCAGTTCTGGAACTTTGAGATCGAAGGACGCCAGTCGAACCTCAAAATTCTGAAGTTCAATCCATTTCATAAAGTTGCCTCTTGCGATGGATCAACAGATAGAGGAAAAAGAGCCCCCCTAGGGAAGAGGTGAGCACGCCCACCGGAAGTTCCTCCCCTCCGGGCAGAATGCTCCTGGCAGCTAGATCGGCGAGTAGCATAAAAGTAGAGCCGAAAAGGAGGCTTAGGGCAATAAGGTGTTCGGCCCTATAGAAGCCACAGAGCCTAAGGATGTGCGGTACGATCAGCCCTACGAAACCTATAATCCCAGAAAAAGCCACGCTTACAGAGGTAAGAAGGGCCCCCAGAAAAAGGAGTTCCCGCCGCAAACGGTCAATGGAAAGACCACTTGAGACCGCGGTGGCATCGTCAAAGGCCGCAAGGTCCAAAGCCAACCGACGTTTCCAAAGAAAGATCAACGTTCCTCCAATCACTAGGACCAGCAAACCCACCCGTCCGTAAGATGCATTTTGGAATCCCCCCATGAGCCAGAAAACGATGGAGGCCACAGAATCCTCGTGGAGGAACTTGAGAAGACTTATAGCCGCGGAGGCAAAGGTGCTTACTACTATTCCGGCAAGCAACATAGTTACCGGAAGGAGCCTTCCCCGAAAAGAGGCCACTCGAAAGACCGTAAACAACCCCACCATGGCCCCACAAAGCCCGGAAGGAAGTACTAGGGCCTCGGCACCAAGGACCAGGGCGGCTACTGCCCCCAGGGCGGAAGAGGCCGCGGCCCCGGTGGTAAAGGCGTCTGCCAGGGGGTTTTGCATCACATACTGAAAAAGAAGCCCCGAGAGAGAAAGGGCTGCTCCTACCAAAGCCGCAAGCGCCACTCGAGGAATACGCACCTGAAAAAGAATGTTCTTCTCTATCTTATCAAGATGAGCAAAATCTATAGCCACCGCCCCATACCTGATGGCCAGAACCAGAGACAGAAAAAAAACCACCACGAGAGTACCTACGATCAGAGTTTCCCGACGCATAATCCCAAGTTGTCCCTGAAAGGCATACGCATTAAACTTGCTTCCATGCAAACTCGATTCTTTTTAGTGGTTGAGCCCAGTATAAAGGGATTTTTCCTTCCCCTAAAGGGCGCCTTCGAGGTCTTGACCCCCGAGGAATTTCCGGGAAGACTTTCCCGGGCTAAGGAAGAAGGTCTGCGACGCCTAATCGTCCATGCCCTGCCAAAGGACCTTTTGGCCATCCTCCGAAGGCTGGCTTCCCGCTTCCATGAGGTAGAATTCATCTGGGCGAACGAAGACGCCCCAAAAGTCACGGTCGAAACTCTGGCCCTCCTTTCCGAGGCCAACGAACCGCAAAAGATCGAGGAGACGAGCTTTGAGATCATCTCTTCTCTTGTAGATCTTGCCTCCTATCCCCCGGAGCTTCGGCCCATCATTCTGCGTTTGATCCATGCCACCGGAGACCTGACGTTTCCGCAAACCCTTCTCATACATCCTCAGGCGGTTGAAACTGGAATTGAGCTCATCCATTCAGGTTATGACATCTTAACCGATGTAGAGATGCTCAGAAGTGCTATCAATGAAAGACGGCTAACTCGTTGGGGCGGAAGGGTCCTCTGCGGGCTTTCAGAGATTTCTGAACCCCCTTCCGGTAAGACCCGCACTGAAGCCGCTATCGAAAAGGTCCTTTCCGAAAATCCCAAGGTAGGTATCGTAGCCATCGGTAACGCCCCCACGGCCCTTTTAGCCACCATTAGGCATCTAAGGGAGAATCCTCGAAAAATCCTGGTCATCGGTCTTCCGGTAGGTTTCGTTAAAGCCGCGGAGGCCAAACTCCTTCTAAGCTTGCAACCTTACCCATATTTCACCAACCTCGGCCCCCGCGGAGGTTCGGCGGCGGCCGCAGCGGTGATAAACGCCCTCCTTCGCCTGAGCGATGGCCAGACGTCGGCTTAGAACGGGTTACACCACCGGCACCTGTGCCGCGGCGGCAGCCAAAGCCGCTACTCTTCTCATCATGGGAAAAGAAGTCCGGGAGGTGGAGGTTACCCTTCCCGACGAAAGCCGCCACCGGCTTCCGATCCATCGGCTTGAGATTGAAGGAGATTCCGCCACCGCCTCGGTCATCAAAGACGCTGGAGACGACCCGGACATCACCAACAGGGCCGAGATCGTGGCTACGGTAAGAATCCTTTCCGAAAACGGAAACCGCATGGTTTTAAAGGGTGGCCCCGGGGTTGGAGTAGTCACCAAACCCGGACTTCCGGTGCCTGTAGGCGAGCCGGCCATCAATCCCGTACCCCGAAAGATGATTCAACAAGCTGTAAAGGAGGCCCTATCCGGGAAACCTTTAAGTCTTGAAATCACCATTTCCGTACCCCATGGAGAGGAGTTGGCCAAGAAGACCTTGAACCCCAGGTTGGGTATCCTGGGAGGAATATCCATACTTGGGACTACCGGAATCGTAAAACCCCTTTCCTCCGAGGCTTGGTTGGCCACCATCGAGGCCTCCCTGAGGGTGGCCCGGGCAGTAGGCCTGTCGGAAGCCGTACTCTCCTTCGGCCGAACCTCGGAGCTCGCCCACATGAAACGCTACGGTTTCCCGGAAGAGGCCTATGTGCTCATGGGAGACTTCCTGGAGTTTACCCTCAAGGCCGCTCAAAGGGAAAAGTTCCAGAGGGTTCATTTAGTGGGCCAGTGGGCCAAACTCCTGAAATGTGCCCTGGCCTATAGGAATCCTCCTCGGATCTCTGAAACCTATGGTTTCACCACCCATGTGAGACACGGGGCCGTGAGGCCCGAAGAGGCCCTACCCCTTCTCCTTGAGGCCGGTTTCCCTAGAGAATTGGCCCACAAGCAACCCTTCAATACCGCCCGAGAGATCTTCGAAGTCCTCCTCGAGCTTCCGGAAAAGATCCGCGTCTCCGTATTTCAGCAGGTGCTTACCCTGGCCCGGCTTTTTGCCGAAAGGCTTGCTCCGGGCCTTACGGTGAAGGTCTATCTAGTAGACTATCGGCGGGAGGTCATCTTTGAGCTTTGAGATTTATCTCATAGGTCTATCCGAAGAAGGTCTTTTATCCGGCGCCCTCAAGGCCCTTGAGCGGGCCGAAACCATCTTGCTTTCGGAAAGGATCCTCAGTTTGGCAGAAGCCGTACTTCCGTCTTCCCTACACCCTAGACTTAAAACCTATCGAAAGCTCGGTGAGGCCCTATCTCAGCTCGAAGCGGCCGAAGAACAGGGGCAATCGGTGGCCTTCCTCGCCAGCGGGGATCCCCTCTTTTTCGGGATCGGAAAACGCCTGGTTGAAAGATTCGGCCCTGAACGGGTCCAGATCTTTCCGGCCTTGAGTTTTCCCCAACTGGCCTTCGCCCGTCTGAAAATCCCCTGGGAAGACTTTTTCTTTGTAAGCCTTCATGGCGCCGGAGCCACTACACGGGCTTTCGATCTTCATGATCTCCCCGGACTTCTACGACTCTATGGCCGCCTCTGCGTCTTCACCGACCCGCAAAATAATCCCCGGAAAATAGTCTCTTTCTTAAAGGAACGGGTTCCATCCGAAGACTTGAGGATATTTGTGTGCGAAAAGTTAGGTTATCCCGAAGAAAGAATCGTTGGCGGTCGCCTTTCTGAGATAGCCCAAGAGTCCTTTCGGGACCCTAACCTGGTGATCCTCACTTATGATGGCCCGGGGAGGGAAAGGGGCTTCGGGCTTGAGACCTCGGAGATCATCCATCCCCGGGGGCTTATCACCAAGGATGAAGTGCGGGCGGTAGTGGTACACAAACTCCGGCTTCCAGAACGAGGAATCTTCTGGGATATCGGAGCCGGAGCGGGAGGACTGGCCTGCGAAGTGGCCCGAGCCCTTCCCTTATTAAGAGTCTTTGCCATAGAAAGGCATCCCGAGAGGGTGGCTTATCTCCACGAAAATCGGAAACGCTTCGGGCTTCTCAATCTGGAGGTGATCTCCGGCGAGGCCCCAGAAGTCCTGGAGAAACTCCCGCAGCCGAACCAGGTCTTCATCGGAGGGTCAGGGGGAAAACTTCTCGAGATCTTAGAGGCAGTCTCAGAAAACCTTTCAAAGGGCCGCCTCGTTCTGACCCTAGCCACTATGGATCACCTCAGCCTGGCCTTAGAATTTCTAAAGTCCCGGAGGCTTTTCCGAGAATTACTTGAGATCCAAGTGGCTCGATCTAAGCCCCTGGGTGAACATATCCACCTGCGGGCCGAAAACCCCGTATTTGTGGTGGTAGGGGAAAAGGGGTAAAATCTTTGGCATGTCTAAGGTCTACTTCCTTGGGGCCGGGCCGGGTGATCCCGAACTCATCACCGTAAAGGGCTGGAAACTTCTGCAAAAGGCCCAAGTCATTATCTATGCCGGAAGCCTGATTAATCCGGAGCTCCTCTCTGGCCTTGAGGCAGAGCTTTACGACTCTCACGGCCGGGATCTCGAAGAGATCGTAGCTCTCATGGCCCAGGCCACCTCCAGAGGCCAGATTGTAATCCGACTTCATAGCGGAGATACGGCTTTTTACAGTGCCATCAACGAAGAGATTGCCAGACTAAGAGACCTTAACATTCCTTACGAGGTCATTCCGGGGGTGAGCTCGGCCTCCTTAGGGGCGGCTAGACTCGGTCTTGAGCTTACCGTCCCTGAAGTGGCTCAAACAGTGATATTCACCCGTTTGGGGGGTAAAACCCCCGGTCCGAGTCCCGAAGACCTGGCCTATTTCGCCAGAGAAGACGTCACCCTAGTTATCTTTTTAAGCGTACACCGGGCCCAAACCATTGAGGAAGCTTTACTCCAAAGGTTATCCCCGGAAACCCCGGTGGCCGTGGCCGAGAAACTGGGTTTCCCGGAAGAAAGGATCGTGCGGGGGCGGCTCGCAGATCTGGCCCGCTTAGTAGAGGAGGCCGGCATCCGCAAAACCGCTCTGATCTATGTAGGTAAGGCCTTAGAAGTACTCGAACACCCCCAGCGCACCCGTTCAAAACTTTATGACCGCAAGACTTAACAAGTCTAAACCCCTGTTTCTGTTTTATTTGAGTGATCGAGGCCGGGCCCTTTGTGAGAAGCTATCCGATTATTTTCCAGAAGCTAGCATAGAAAAACTTTCCAAAGAAAAGGTCGCCAAGTGCTGGCCCGAGGCTCGAGGCCTTATTTTCGTTATGGCCTGTGGCATCGTCGTGCGCACTATAGCCGAACTACTAAAGAGCAAGAAGGAAGACCCTGCAGTGGTGGTGCTGGATGAAGCCGGGAAATTCGCTATAAGTCTCCTTTCCGGACACCTCGGTGGAGCCAACGAGCTTGCCTGTGAGATCGCGGCCCTAATCGGGGCCCAGTCTGTGATTACCACCGCAAGCGATCTTTCAGGCCTTCCGGCCCTCGATCTCTGGGCCGAGGAAAACGACCTCATCCTTGAGCCCGAGGATCTGATACCGGAGGTTACCGCCTGCTATCTCAGGAACCGTAGTTTAAAAACCTTTACGGATTACCCGGTAAACCTTCCGGAGGTCTGGGAAAGGGTAGAACGTCCCGAGGAGGCTGACCTGGTGGTCTCCTACCGCAAACTTGAGGTTCCGAAGAAGGTGCTTTTCGCAAGGCCAAGGGTCCTTTTTCTGGGCCTGGGATTCAATCGCGGAACCCCTACCGAAAAAATCGAAGAGGCGGTCTCGAGGGTCTTCGAAAAACACGGCCTTTCCTTAAAGGCCATAAGGGGGGTGGGCACCCTGGACCATAAACTACATGAGCCGGGGTTTTCTGCCTGGCTTTCGAAACGCGACCTCAAGGCTCTGGGGTTTTCGGCCGAGGCCCTTAACCGGGCGGTGAAAGAATATGGCCTTGAAATCTCAGAGGCCGCCCGGGCCGCCACCGGGGCGCTTGCGGTGGCCGAACCCGCAGCCCTCCTCGGTGCCGGACCGGGGAGCAGGCTCATCGTTTCCAAGGAAAAAACCCCAGAGGTTACGGTGGCGGTGGCTGAGGCCCTTCGACGAAAAGGAAAGCTCTTCATCGTGGGCACCGGTCCGGGGGCCCTCGAGGAACTCACCCCTCTGGCCCGCAGGGCTATCCGCCTGGCCACCCACGTAGTGGGCTACCACCGATACCTAGCCCTCATCAAACCCCTCCTTTCCGGAAAGCAGGTTTACGGCACCGGGATGACCCAAGAGGTTGACCGGGTGAAAAAGGCCCTTGAGCTTGCCCAAGGGGGCTATTCCGTGGCCCTGGTAAGCGGAGGGGATTCCGGAATCTACGGCCTTGCCGGCCTGGTCTTCGAGCTCATGCGGGAGGAAGACCTTTTCGGAAGTTTTGAGGTCGAAGTTATCCCTGGGCTTTCGGCCTTGAACGCTTGTGCTGCCCGTCTGGGGGCCCCTCTCATGCACGACTTTGCGGTCATAAGCCTTTCGGACCGCCTGACTCCCTGGGAGACCATCGAAAAACGCCTTAGAGCCGCAGCCGAGGCCGATTTCGTGATCGTAATTTACAATCCCAAGAGTCGCTCCCGCAGGGAACACTTAGCCCGAGCCCGCGATATTCTTCTAGAATATCGCTCCGGCAAAACCCCGGTGGGGCTGGCTCGGGCTGTAAGCCGAGAAGAAGAGACTTTGACTCTAACCACCCTGGAAGATATGCTCCTTCATGAGATAGATATGCAGACCACGGTCTTCATCGGAAACTCTGAGACTTTCATTTTCCATAATTGGTTGGTGACTCCTCGAGGCTACCGGGGACGAAGGTTCTGATCTCGCCTGGCTGTTCGGCGAGATTTTTAATCATAGCGGAGAAATCGCGCTCCCCGAGGCCTCTACTCCTTGCCAGCTAAACAAGGATCTTGCCCGTATCCCTAAAACTATATCCAGGGACTTTATGCCAGTTAGCAGAAAAAAGGAAGGAAAGAAAATTTTTTACTTTCTCGGTTTCCCAAACCAGAGAAGAAAACACTAAATCGAAACGCTCCTCCACTAAAGGGATAAATTCTAGTCCGAAAAGATGCGCCATGTATTCTATACCTAAACCCGCGTCCGCCTCTCCCAAAAAAACCTTCAGAGCTACTTCAAAATGAGTGCTCACTTCCTGACGAAATCCGACCACTTCTTCTGAAGAAATGTTTTCTTGTTCTAGGATCAGATCCAACAAATGCCTTGTGCCAGAACCTTTGTTGCGGTTGATAAAACGGGCCCCCTTCGACACGGCATCTTTGAGATCCTTGATGCCAAGAGGATTCCCTTTGGCAAGGTAAAGGCCCTGCCTTCTATGCCATAAGGTTACCACTACGTAAGTCCCGGCCTGAAACCACTTTTTCAAAAAAGGCAAATTGTATTCTTGAGTTTCAGGATCCAACAAGTGACAGCAACATCCTTCCACTTTTGCTTCTTTAAGGGCCATTAGTCCCAAGCGACTCCCTATAGCCGCATAAAAAACCGTTCTTTGGAGAGGATCTTTGCGATTAAAAGAAGATAAGAACTTCAACAAAAGAGGATCGTCACTGCCTCCCAGTCTCAAATCCTTTTCCGTTTGAATCCTTTCTCGAAGCCAATGGTTTAGATGTTCTTTAGGAAAAAGCCACTTACCGGCAATCCTTACATGGGGCAAACCCGCTTCTTTGATAAGTTGATAAACTTTCTTTTCATTTACCCGCAATAGGCGCGCTACTTCTTTGGTGGTCAGAAGCTCTTCCATAAAAGATGGTGTATCCTCTCTCCCCCATGGTGTCAATGAGTTCAGGAAAAGATCTCAAACAGCCCAGATACTTACTTATAATAACTAGAATTGACAAAAAGTCTCTCTTTTGGTAGCAATACCCCAAAAAGGGTATCATAAAGAGGGAAACACACCATGAATACTAAAAAAGTCCTACTTTTATGCTTTTGGGCGTTGCTAGCCTTATTTCTTGCGGATCTTGGTCTAGCGGAGAAAAAGGTCCTGCGCATGGCCACCACTACCAGCACGGACAATACAGGCCTTTTGGATTATTTAGCTCCCATCTTTAAGAAAGATACAGGCATTGAACTTCAATGGATCGCTGTGGGTACGGGCAAAGCTTTGAAGCTGGGGCAAAACTGTGATGTGGACATACTTATGGTACATGCTCCCTCTGCTGAAAAGGCCTTTATTAAAGCGGGATATGGTATCAACAGGCGAGAAATAATGTATAACGACTTCATCATCGTCGGTCCGCCGGATGATCCTGCTGGTATTAAGGGTATGTCCGCCACCGAAGCGTTGAGGAAAATCGCTAACCAAAAAGCAATCTTTGTGAGTCGAGGAGACCATTCTGGTACCCACAAAAAAGAAGAGACTTTGTGGAAAACTGCAGGAATTGATCCTAATAAACTGGATAAAGAACCTTGGTACATACAGACCGGGCAGGGTATGCTGGCCACCCTTAACGTGGCCTCAGAAAAGAGAGGTTATACCCTTACCGACCGGGGAACCTTTATTAAATACGAAGCCACCCTGAAAGGGAAGCCCATCCTAGTGATCTTGGTGGAAGGAGACAAAATAATAAGAAATCAATATAGTGTTATAGAAATCAATCCCGAACACTGTCCCAACGTGAAAAACGACTTGGCACGGACCTTTTCGGATTGGATTACTTCTCCAAAGATTCAACAAGCCATAGCAAACTTCAGGCTCATGGGCAAACAACTTTTCATCCCTAACGCGAAAACTAAATAAGTATAAAAAAGTATTCAAGAGAAATAATCTATACTCATTTTTCTATCCTAAAAGATTATGGGATATATTACCGAAGGGATAATCAAGGCTTTCGAGTTGCTTATATCTAGGGACGCAGAAACCTATTCGGCTATTTTAACAACGCTCAAAGTTTCCACTTATGCCATGACAGCAAGTCTTGCGCTGGGAATACCTTTGGGATTCTTTTTGGGCTTTCTGGATTTTAGAGGCAAGAAGTTATTGCGAACCATCGTCAATACCCTTTTAGCCTTTCCTACGGTTTTGATTGGGCTTTTAGTTTATGCCCTTTTGAGCCAAAGAGGACCGCTAGGACAATATGGTCTTCTTTTCACCTTGCCTGGGGTGGCCATTGGACAGACTATTTTGGCCTTGCCTATCGTTATAGCCTTAACAGCTACGGCAGTTGAAAGCCTCGATCGGCAGTTGCGAATAACGCTTCTTGCCCTAGGGGCCAACCGTTACCAGCTCTTGTGTACCTGTATTTGGGAAGCCCGTTACGGTATCCTCACTGCGGCTGTTACCGCCTACGGCAGAGTACTTACTGAGGTAGGCATATCCTTGATGGTTGGAGGAAACATCAAATGGCATACCAGGACCATCACCACCGCCATAGCTCTTGAAACCTCTAAAGGCGAATTTGCCATGGGTATAGCCCTAGGGCTAGTCCTGTTGTTAATAGCTTTCGTTGTAAATTTTAGTCTAATGTATTTAAGGCAAAGATCGTGATTCCGCTTTACGAAATAAAAAATCTGATCCACAAATATGGAGAAAAAGTGGCCCTAAAAATAGACAATTTGACCATTTCAGATAGGGGGGTCACCGCTCTCCTAGGACCTAATGGAGCAGGGAAAAGCACCCTTTTAAGACTTCTTGCTCTAGTAGAAAAACCTACCCAAGGCCAAATTTATCTCCGGGGAGAACCTGTGGGCCCCTTTTGTAAGGCCTTCCGAAAAGTTACGCTTTTGCCTCAACAGCCTTATTTACTTAAACGCTCAGTCTTTGAAAATATCGCCTATGGGCTCAAAATAAGGGGGAAAAAGAAGAATCTACGCCAAAAGGTATGTGAAGTACTTTCCTGGGTGGGCTTAGATCCCGATCAATTCCTCCATCGGCCATGGTATGCCCTTTCGGGAGGGGAGGCCCAGCGTGTGGCCTTGGCCAGTCGTCTAGTGTTGCAACCTGAAGTACTCTTGTTAGATGAGCCGACAGCAAGTGTAGATGCCAAAAGCGCTCAGCTCATAAAAGAAGCGGTAACTAAGGCCGTATCCCTATGGGGTACTAGTCTTATTATCGCTACTCATGATTGGGCCTGGATTAATGAAATAGCTGATAGGACGCTTTACCTCATCAAAGGTCATGTGTTGCCGTCGGAGATGTCAAACCTCATCTTCGGGCCGTGGACAGTAAATGGTCGCTTTTGGGAAAAGAGATTTAGAGATGGTCAAAGACTTTTACTGGAACCGCCGCCTTCAAAAGATATGGATATCGCTCTTATTTCTTCCTCTTCGGTAGAGATCTTTGGTAATCCAAAGCCGGTTCATGACCAAAATCTGCTTTCTTTTTGGGTTACACGTCTAAACCTAAAAACAAAAAGTGGGCAGATCCTTGTAACTTTTAGTCTAGAGGACGTATCTTTCACTCTCGAATTTTCAAAAGAAAAATTTTCTTCTTATGGATTTGTGCCTGGCAAAAAGGTATGGCTATCCTTTCCTAAAAAAGCCTCTGCTTGGTTGTGACGGAGTTTGGCCAATAAGATTATTCCAAGCGTATCTTGATCTCTATTTCGCGGGCACCTTCCGTCATTTTGAGACGACTCACAAAGCCCTCAATGACTCCAGCTAGAGTTTCCCGAACGTATTTTTTGATGGGGATACGTCTGCCATTCACGAAAAGGACGGTCTTTACATCCCGCTTCAAGGGTAAAAGGATGTGTTCTTCGATAAAGCTTGCAATTTCAGAAATGGCCTCAAAGGGAAAACTCCGGCTTCCTGGCACTTCAAAATCTGAGACCACGGCCAACACACCGGAAATTTTTCCTTTAAAGAGGTTACGCGAAACGGAAGCCCTGGCTACCTCGATCTTGGGGATAGGCTCTATCTCGACAAAGCCTTCACCTAAGACGATATCATAGCCTTCAAACAGACGATAAATCAAATGTTCAAAGTCTTCGTGGTCAAGCTCTTGAACGAGTGAGATCTGGCCAAAATTCACCTCGGCCTGCCCCGGGAACGGGAGGGATGAGGTCTTCACTGGGCTAGATTTCTCCCTGATGAGCCCTACCTTATAGCCCCGCCCCTTGAGTTCCTGAGCCACGGCCTCCACCAAGGCCCGTTTCTCCACAAACCCCACGAAAGTAACTACGGGAATCAATCGGGCCTCCTTGGCGGTTAAGAACGCCCTTGCTTCAATTTCTCGTAATACTTGCTATGGAGGACGGAGACCTCTTCGGCGGATTTGTAGCCGGAAAGCATACTTTGGATGGCGCCTTTAACGGCAAAGAGAGACATGTAAAGATGGGTGAAAAAGAGGGCCACGATGGCAAGCCCTAGAAAATTGTGAATGAGGACAAAAAGACGCAAATCCTTCAAAGGGGCCTCGAAGAGATAAAGGTAAAATCCGGTATAGAGCATCACCCCCCCGCCCACGGAGGCCAGCCAGAACCACATCTTCTGTCCGGCGTTGAATTTTCCTGCCGGGATGGGTTGCTTCTTGCGGCTTAAGTATCCGCCAAACATCAGGAACCATTTCAGATCATAAGGGGCCGGAAGCATGTCCCTGAGCCACATAAGAAACATGGGGACAACCACGGCTCCAAAGCCAAAGGCCGAAAGTAGATGAATCTTGCGCGAAATCCGCACTAGAGAACCACCACCGAAAGTCTTGGCAAAGATGATGGTTAGCCCCGTAACGACGAGAAGCGTAAAGAAAAGCGCCGCCACCCAGTGAATCAATCGGGCCAAGGGCCCGTAGTAGAGGATCTTTTCACCTTGGTGCGAGAACCTCTTAGGTCCTATGATAAGGTAGTGCAGGAAGAAGAGGCCGGGCACCCCCACAAGCACTACCAGGAAATATAATTTCAACTTCGGCACCAGGGCGAGGAACTGCCTGCCGGAATTAGACCAGTCGCCCACGATGATCTCAGAGAACTGTCTGAAATAATCCGTAAAGGACTCCGGTCCGAAACCACGAAGGATATCCTGGGCCCAAACATAATGAACCCCTAAGCTTAGCAAAAAGAAAACCAAAAGGCCTTTTCCTAAAAGGCTTCCTCGCATACTCCACTCCATAATAGTTTTCCGGGGGCAGAGCCCCCGGAGTCTATTAAAAAATCTTTTCCTTTAGCCCGTTCCCTCGACGGGCCACGCGTTCAGCATAGATCTTGGAAATGACGTCAGCATCTCCGGCAAGCAAGGCCTTGGTAGCACACATGCCAGCACATAGGGGCACCTTACCCTCGGCAATTCGGTTCTGGCCATAAAGTCTCTTCTCTTTTTCGCTGAAGGTGGGAGCCGGACCACCCGCACAAAAGGTGCACTTGTCCATGACTCCACGCGCCCCGAAACTACTGTTCTTTGGAAACTGCGGGGCCCCGAAGGGACAGGCCATAAGACAATAACCGCAACCGATGCAGATATCTTTATTCACCAGGACGATGCCGTCGTCGCGCTGATAAATGGCCCCTGCCGGACAAACCGCCATGCACGGAGGATCGGAGCAATGCATACAAGAGATGGAGATGCTCCTCTCCCCTGGTTTACCCTCATTAATGATGATCACCCGCCGGCGGTTAATCCCCACCGGGATGTGATGTCCCTCTTTGCAGGCAACAACACAACCATGACAGGCTACGCAGCGCTCGGTATCACAAATAAATTTCATACGCGCCATATCGTCCTCCTATCACAAATTGTAGGGGGAGGGGGATCCCCCACCCCCTATTTTTAGACTTTTTAGGCCTTTCTTATCCGGCAAAGCCCCTCCTTAGTGGCCTGGATTTGAGTCTTGATGTCGTAGCCGTAATTTACGACGATGTTAGCCGGCTCACCGATAGCGTAGGGTACCAGGCCGTCTGGATAATTGGCGGCCATAGAACGCCCCATAAACATACCGCCGAAGCTGTAGGGGATAAAAATTGTCCGGTCATCTACCCTATCCGTGATCTTCACCTTAACCCTAATCCGGCCACCCTCAGGTGACTCCACCCAGATCATATCTCCCTCGCGGAGACCATAGTTGTTGGCCACCCGCGGGTTGATCTCCGCGTAGACCTCGGGCATGAGCTCTGCGAGATATTTGTTGCTTCGGGTCTCGTCACCACCGCCCATGTGTTCCACCACACGCCCGGTAATAAGGACGAGCGGAAATTCTTTGACGAGCTCCGGTTTCTGCTCGCTCTTAAAACGCGTGTAAACGCGGTAGTGATTAGGTTTGTCTGGATAAGTGGGATATTTCTTGATGAGATCAGGTCTAGGAGAATGGAGCGGTTCCCGGTGGACAGGTACAGGATCCGGGAAGTTCCAGCAATAGCACCGGGCCCGGGCGTTGCCAAAAGGCGCCATGCCGCGCTTAACGGCTTCCTTGATGACCCGAACATCTGTCTTCCAGCCCTTGAACTCCGGATACCCGCCCATGATCTCGCTTCCAGGGTTGGCCACCCCTTCAGCGGCCAGCAGATTCTCCTTGCGGCCGCTCGGATAGGTATACTCCGTGCCGAAGCGGGCCCGGAAGGGTAACCCTCCTTTGGCTACGGGTTTCGAGATGTCGTAAAGGATCGGGGTTCCGGGATGCTCCTCCGTCCAGCAGGGCCAGGGTAAACCGTAGTACTCCCCGTCGCAAGGGCCACCCTTGGCCTGGAGGGTATCAATGTCGAAGGTGTGCCAGTTGTCGGTATGTTTCTTGATGCGTTCGGGAAGCCAGCCCACAAGCCCGATGGTGAGTGTGCCGCGGGCAATCTCTCGGGTAACATCCTCGGGGATCTTCTTGATGTTCTTGAAGAACTTGTCGGCAAATCCGAAACGCTTCACGAACTCCTGGAGAATCTCGTAGTCGGTCTTGCTGTCATAGATCGGGTCCACCACCTTGTAGCGCCACTGGGCTTGGCGGCAGCTGCTGGTTACCGAACCCTCGGTCTCATACTGGCTGGTGCTCGGGAGGAGGTAAACGTTGTCCTTCTCGCACATGGCCGCCGTGGTGGTAGGGAAGGGATCGATGATCACCACGAGCTCAAGCTTGTCCAAGGCCTTCTTTAGCTTGTGGTACTGAGATTGCGAGGTGGAAGAACAACCCCAGAAGACTACGGCCTTAATCGGAGTGTATTGATAGATCTTATCTTCCTGGATGACGCCTTCGTACCAGCGGGCTAGCGTAAATCCCGGTTTCTCCATGTACTCCTTGCTGTGGAAACGGGACTTCATCCACTCGTAGTCTACGCCCCAAACCTCACACCAGTGACGCCAAGCCTTCTCCGAGAGCCCGTAGTAGCCGGGCAGCGAGTGCGAAAGCACGCACATATCCGTGGCACCCTGAACATTGTCGTGTCCTCGGAAGATATTCGTGCCACCTCCGGAAACACCCATATTCCCGAGCATGAGCTGCAGGATACAGGCCGCCCGGGTATTGGAACTTCCGATGTGATGCTGGGTGAGCCCCATGCACCAGACCACCGTGCCCGGACGGTGCGTGGCCATGAGTTTGGCGATGCGTACCACCTCTTTGGCCGGCACGCCGGTAATGTCTTCCACCACTTCGGGGGTATAGTGGGCCGCCACCTCTTTAAGCTCTTCAAAGCCTGCCACCCGGGTGCGAACGAATTCTTTGTCGTACCACTCGTTCTGAATGAGTTGGTTGATGAGCCCCATGAGAAAGGCCGTGTCTGTCCCGGGACGTATGCGCACGTAATCCGTAGCCTTGGCCGCAAGCTTGGTAAACCGCGGATCAACTACGATAATAGGCGCGTTGTTGACCTCCTTGGCATAAAGGATGTGCTGCATGGCTACCGGATGGGCTTCGGCAGCATTGGAACCAATAAAGAAAACCAATTTGGCATGACGAATATCGTTGAAGTGATTGGTCATTGCACCATAGCCCCATGTGTTGGCCACCCCGGCCACCGTGGTGGAGTGTCATATGCGGGCCTGGTGATCGATATTGTTGGTGCCCCAGAAGGCGGCAAGTTTTCTCTGAAGATAAGCCATTTCGGTCGAAACCTTGGCACTCCCGTTCCAGTGGACAGCATCAGGGCCATACTTTTCCCGGATCTCAAGGAGCTTGCTGCAGATCTCGTCTAGGGCCTGTTCCCAGGAAATCCTCTTCCACCGCCCGTTTTCACGTTTCATGGGAGAGCGCAGACGCTTCTCACTCCTTACCATGTCAATCGCCCCGGCGCCCTTGCAGCAGTGCCCACCACGGGAGACGGGATGATCCTGGGCGATCTCCTGCCGGACCCAGACCCCATTTTCTACCTCAGCGTAAATCCCGCACCCCACAGAGCAATAGGTGCAGATGGTGCGCACAATCTTGGACTGACTATAAGGAGACTTGGGTGTCTTGGCCTCGGCCCGCTTGGTAAGCCTACCACTTAGGGCAAGACCGGTAAGGGCCGTGGTCGCCGCCGCAATCTTCAAAAAGGAACGGCGAGCCATCTTGGGATTTAAGGTAATCTTGGTCCCGGAAGGGGAGGTCGTTTGAGGAACAATTTTCCTTGCCGCCATTTGCGTACCTCCTTTAATTTCTAAGAGATTCGTAATAGGCCCGGAAGGCCTCCGTCTCACGATAAAGGATCTCGTCCTGACTCTCAGGGGCAGCCTTTTGAGCCCTGGCCTTCTTAGAGCTTAAAGCCAGGGCCGTCCCCGCGGCCAAAAGCATACTCTTTATGATAGATCGTCTAGTCTCATCCACTTTTTTAGCCATCTCTTCCCTCCTTAACTACACATTTTAAACTTCCCCCTCGAGAAAGAAACGTTCCTCGAGGAGGATATAGGCCTTAAGGAAGGCCGCACACCGGCGATAAAACCCGGTCTCTTCTCTTTCCTCCAAGGCCTGACTTAACCCCTCTACACACGGTTTCAAAAAATTAGTCAAAAGCTTCTCTTGCGCCCTCGAAAGTTCCTTTCTTTCAACGTAGATAAGGGAAATCAAAAAGTCAAGGAGACAGACCAAAGAATCTTCTGGTTCCTTAAAATTTTCGTCTTTAACAAGCCCTATTTCCTTCAGGAAACTGCGTAACTTGGCCAGAGTCGGTCCGTAGTTTTTACCATCTATGTGATAAGAGGCTGTAAGCAAGACGGGCTTTTCATTGAAAGGGTCTACAAAAAGCCGGTAGTATTCCTCAGAAAGGGCTGAAAGGGGAGTCTGCGCAAGATATTCCCTGAGGTCCCTCACCGCCTGATCGAGAGGCGCGAAACCGGTCTGGCCGTCGAGGGCGGCAAGGGCCTTCTCCCAGGCCTGGCATTTTTCCTCTGAAGGTTCTCCAAGAAAGAAAGATTTCGCCAGATCAAGCATAAAAATACGGGCACGTTCAACCTCAGAAAGCGACACCTAGGCCTCCTTTTCGCTAAACATCTTAATCACCCGACAGGTCTCACAGTACGGAAGCAGGCCCTCGACCTCAGCCCATCTTCCCAAAGAATTGAGCGTGGTCCTAACCTTTTCAAAACTCTTTTTCGTACCGAAGATCTTGCCGCACATGAGACACTTAATCGGTTCGTCCTGGGCCAAGACCTTTTCCTGCAAAAATTCCGGGGAAAGCCGAAGCCCAGGCGCTTTCTTCAAGACCTCCTCCGGGCAGACGGAGACACAGGTTCCGCACTGGACGCAAAGGACAGGGGTGAAAACCAAGGCGTAGGATTCGGGATCGCCCCTCAGGGCCTCGGTATGGCACTCGTTTAAACAAGCGGCACATAGGGTACAGCGGCTTTCGTCACAGAGGATCTCTCCGAAGGTTTCACTTTTTATTTCGGGAAGGGAAGCCTCGGGAGCCTGGCTTTCAAGGAAAAAGGAAAGGAGGGCCGCGATGGCCCTCCGCCGAGAACGAAACTCAAACTTCTCAAAGGACTCTTTGAGGGGATTTTGGGCTTCCGGTTCTAAAGAGGCCCTAAGGACCTCTTCTGAGGTAAGAATCTCAAAAGGCTTAAAACCCCAGAGGAGAAAGATGATTTCGTTGGCAAGCTCAACCTCTTCGGAAAGGGCCCGGGCCTCTTCTGTTACCAGAATCACCCGGGAGACCCCTCGGGCCCAGAGAAAGAGCAGGTGCATACTCGTTAGAGCGCGTGGTTCTGGATACTCTAAGAAAAAGACATCAGGGAAGCGGGTACCGTTTTTGCGCCACCAGATGAGCTTTAAGGTCTCCTCCGGAGCGATGAGAACGGTGGTCCCTTTGGGGAGAGGAAGGTTTTGGAAATAGGCCACAAAACTTCGGTCGTCAAAGGGGGCGTACTGGAGGGCCCCGGTAGGACAGGCGGCCACACAGGAGCCGCAGCCTGCACAGCGGAAGTGATTTATCTTAAGCCCTCCATCGCTTTCCCTGATCGCCCCCTCCGGACAGGTCTCAAGGCATCGCTTACAGCCCGCCTTTAAGCGGGCGATGTGCTGGCATAGATCGGAAGAGAAACGTATGACCTCATCTACCTGATGGAGTCCTTGAAGAGCCAAAAGCTCCTCAAGCTTATCCCTGGTAAAAATGTTCTCTTTTTCTTCGGGGATAGGGATAGTAGGTTCTTCCAGAAAGAGGATATAGGGAGCCTCGACCTCTAGGCGCGTGTAGCGGTGGAAATCAATAGCCTCGGTGGGGCAAACCGCCACACATTCTCCGCACTGATCACAACGAGAAAGATCGACCTGAAGATCCGGAAGAAGAGCTTCTTTATTACATACCGGACCGCACCGACCACAAAAGAGACATTTTTCGGGGTCAATAGGAAGCCGGCGTAGGAAAGTCAAGCGAAAGCCCGAGGAGGTCTTCTCAAGGGAAAGATCTTCGGCCACCGGAAAGGAAAGACAGGGGGTACCGAGGACCACAGGAAAGAGATCAAGGATGCCTCCGTAGATCTCCACAAAATCTTGGAGGGTTTCCGGCTTTCGAGCAAGGACGATGATCTTTCCCCGGGTGTCTAAGGTGTAGCTCTTGAAATAGTTTTCTTCAAAGCGGGCTTTCTCAGCCAGCGCCAAGGCGTATAGAAAAGACTCCTCAAAAGTACCGAGATCGGCATTGACCCTAAGTGTGGGGGAGGCGAGCCAGGAGGCCTCCGGGGCCTGGTCTGAAAAAAGGCCCACCAGCACCGCCTCTGAGGGGATCTCTTCCTGAGAAGAAACCCGATTCAGTAAAAATTTATCCCCTTTTTTTAATAAAACGTGGAAAGAAGTACTTACCATAAAAGAAGTCCCTTATTTCCTTGGCATCGTTAGCAAATCAGCTTATACTCCTCGACCAAATTGGTGTCAAGCTTTCTAGCTTCTTAGATGCAAGATAGAACTTCCACACTTTCCGAAGTAATTACTTCAAGGAAAGTCCTATTTCAAGATGGTGGGATGAGGGCAAAAGAGGATAAAATAGGAAGGATGAATCGCTTCAATGTTATCTTAAGGAGGATTTAATGAAGCGCAAAATATACCTGCATATGAAACCCCTTTATGAGGCCCAAAAGATCTTTCTTAATGCCTGGGACTGGAAAAAGGCGCTTGCTCAAGAGGACATTCCTGTAAAAGAAGCCAGAGGTCGGATCACGGCCCAACCTATTTTTGCCAAGCGATCTCTTCCCGGCTTTAACAGCGCGGCTATGGACGGTATTGCCGTGCGAGCGGAAGATACTTTTGGCGCAAGTGAGGCCAATCCCCTTTTACTCCAAATAGGAAAGCAAGCCTTTTTGGTAAATACGGGGGAACCCTTACCCGAAGGAACCAATGCGGTCATCATGATTGAACACGTCCACTTCATCAAAGAAGACCTGGTAGAGATCAGGTCCCCGGTTTATCCCTGGCAGCATGTACGTCGTATTGGTGAAGATGTAGTCCAAGGAGAAATGCTTTTTACCGAAGGCCACAGGCTTTCGGCTTGGGATCTTGGGGTCTTACTGGCCTCCGGTTACCTAACCGTTACCGTGCGTGCCAAACCCCGTGTCATCTTTATCCCCACGGGGGATGAGCTGGTTTTGCCAGAAGAAGCCGAAGGAGAAATCCCTTTTGGAAAGACGGTGGAGTTCAACAGCACCATGCTCGCCGCTCTGGTTGAGGAATGGGGAGGAGAGGCCGAAATCTTTCCTATTGTAAGAGATAATTACGTAGAGCTCAAAAAAGCAGTCGAAAAGGCCGCCTCAAGAAAGCCTCATCTCATAGCCCTTATTGCTGGATCTTCTGCTGGAAGCAAGGATTATACGGCCGCTTTGATCGAAGAAGAAGGAAAACTTCTGGTGCATGGCATACAAATGATGCCTGGGAAACCCGTAGTACTGGGGCTCGTTCAAAACACTCCTATAATCGGCGTGCCAGGTTATCCGGTATCGGCCGTCCTGGCTTTTGAGCAGATGGTAAGACCTGTTTTTGAAGCCATGTATGGCGCAAGAATCCCTAGGCGCCCCAAGGTCAAAGCCGTCTCTGGATGCAAGATTCCCTCCAAACTCGGTGTTACCGAATTTTTGCGCGTTAAAGCTGGTAAGGTTGGGACGCAAACCGTATTTTTGCCCTTAAAACGCGGAGCCGGAGCCATCACTACCCTTACCCGTGCGGATGCTATAGTCCGTATCTCTTCAGAATCCGAGGGTTTACTTCAAGGGGCGGAGTGCGAAATAGAACTTTTGCGTCCAGAAAAGGACCTTGCCAAAACCATTCTTGTGGTAGGGAGTCATGACCTGGCGCTAGACATTCTAGCCCAGTTCCTACGCCAAAAAGAGCTCGGTCTTGAACTCTCTACGGCTCATGTAGGAAGCCTTTCTGGTCTTATGGCGATAAAAGATGGGCTGGCCCACATGGCCGGCACCCATCTTTTCGATCCCGAAACCGGAGAATTTAATGTTCCTTACATAAAACGCTACTTACCGGAAACACCAGTACGCTTGATCAATTTCGTTTATCGGGAACAGGGGCTTATCCTTCCACCCGGCAACCCCAAGGGAATTAGAGATTTAAGAGATCTTGCCCAAAAAGAGGTAACCTTTATCAATCGCCAGCCAGGTTCAGGAACAAGAGTGCTCCTTGATTATCATCTACAAAAAATTGGTGTGTCACCTAGAGAAATCCAGGGCTACGAAGTAGAAGAAACCACGCATCTCGGTGTGGCCATAAACGTTGCCACAGGGCAGGCCGACGTTGGCCTTGGAATACGAGCCGCAGCCAAGCTTTTAAATCTGGAGTTTATTCCCCTTTTTAAGGAAAGGTACGATCTTCTCATACGTCTAGACTTTTATGAAAGCCCCTTCTTCAAAGTCTTGCAGGAAGTACTGACCGACCCTGCTTTTAAAAAGGCCGTTGAAAATCTTGGAGGTTATGATACCTCAGAGATGGGCAAAATAATCCTATGAGACCTATTACCCTAGAACTAGAAACCATTATAAGAACTCCGGCTGAAGAACGGCAACATTTTGAAGAAGTTATCCAGGAGGTTCCGTACAAAATTTATCTCAATGAAGAGCCCATAGGTTCTTCTATGGTTTTGCCTACCGGGCTTGAAGAGTTTGGCGTAGGTTTTCTCTATGCCCAGGGCTATCTTTCTGGCCCCGAGGTGGTCAAAGAAGTAAGGCTCTGTCACGAAAGGGGTGGTATATTCGTTTATGCGGATATAGAAAAGATCGAAAAAAAAGACCTCATTGTAACTTCTGGCTGCGGTGGGACCGGTAAGATTTCACGAGATTTTTTGGAAAGAGACTTTGAACCCTTGGCTGAATATCAAATATCCTTGAAAGAAATAAGAAGTTTTATCCTTGAGGTCCTAAAGACCTCTGACCTTCAACGCAGAACACACTGTGTTCATGGGTGTGGTTTCTGGTCTGAAGGGGAACTTAAGCTTTTTTATGAAGATGTCGGACGCCACAACGCCATGGACAAAATAGTAGGGGCTATCCTTCTGGGGAAGGCTACCCCTAAAGGGGCTGTTTATACCACGGGACGCTTGACTTCGGATATGGTTTTAAAATGTGCCCGCATAGGCATTCCTATCGTGATGTCGCGTACAGCTACCTCTTCTTTAGGACTCGAAATAGCCAGACGGGCTGGCATCACACTCGTCTGTTACGCTCGCCCGGACCGAATAAATGTTTTCCATGCTCCCGAAAGGATTAAGATATAAAAATGGAATTCTTCTTTCAGGTCAAAAAGGTGGAAGAAGTCTTAAGTGCCATTGAAAAGTTTTCGCCTCTAGGGAAAGAAAACGTAGATTTGACGAGTGCCCAAGGGCGTTTTTGCGCGGAAGATCTCATCTCTCAAGAAGACTTACCTCCTTTTAGCCGTTCCACCATGGATGGCTATGCAGTCTATGCCAGAGACACTTTTGGCGCCAGAGAAGGAGAGCCGGTAGTTTTGCGCCTAGTGGGAGAGATTCCCATGGGCGTTGAACCTACCTTTACCCTTTCTTCGGGGGAAGCCGCCAAGATCGCTACCGGAGGCATGTTGCCCGAAGGGGCCGACGCCGTTGTCATGCTGGAATATGCCGAGGAAATAGGAGAGCTAGTTGAAATCAGAAGACCCGTTGCTCCCGGAGAAAACGTCATTACTAAAGGGGAAGATATCCCCAAAGGTGGGCTCATTCTTGCCGCCCACACCCGGATCACTCCAGGGCATATCGGCCTTCTGGCCAGCGCCGGGATCACCTCAATCCCCGTCTTCAAAAGGCCTAAGGTAGCCATTATTTCTACGGGCGATGAACTAGTCCCGCCGGAAGCGCCCTTAGAGCCGGGGAAGATCCGAGATGCTAACTCTTTTTCTTTATGTGCCGCCGTCCAAGAAGCCGGAGGTACAGCCCATATCATGGGCATTGTGCCAGATCAGGAAGAGGCCCTTTATTCGACTCTAGAAAAGGCTTTAATGGAAAACGACGTAGTGCTTATTTCCGGCGGTTCTTCCGTGGGCACGCGGGATTATACCTTGCGCTGTATCTCGCGTCTTCCCGACGCAGAACTTATCTGCCACGGAGTGGCCGTTAAACCGGGTAAGCCTACTATTTTAGCAAGGACCGGAAACAAAGCTGTTTTCGGCTTACCGG
The DNA here is from genome assembly GCF_001652585.1 of Thermosulfurimonas dismutans. GTDB lineage: Bacteria > Desulfobacterota > Thermodesulfobacteria > Thermodesulfobacteriales > Thermodesulfobacteriaceae > Thermosulfurimonas > Thermosulfurimonas dismutans. Next base: position 16,601 of record NZ_LWLG01000016.1, on the reverse strand, counting down.
GCCAGGTCACAAGTGCTCTTGTCGTATTTTATATAATGGTCCGTCCCCTTCTACTGCATCTGCAGGGCGCCTGTGGGAAAGACTTGTTTTTACCTAAAGTACGGGCCAAAGCATTACGTAATATCGCTTCGGCTCAGGGCCGAGAAGATTATATTAGAGTCAAATTGCAGGAAGACAAAGAGGGAAAACTCTGGGCAGAGCCCATTTTTGGCCGCTCAGGTATTCTTTCCCCCATGGCCCAGGCCGATGGACTTTTGCACATACCTTCCGAAAGCGAAGGGATATACGAGGGCGAGGAGGCCGAAATATTTTTACTCTAATGACTAATCTTTAATCCATTCCCCTACCGGCCCATTCCTTAAATATAGTGCTCCTTACGAAATTCGAAGACGAATTTTTTAAACTCCGGCCAGGGAAGAGGACGAGCAAAATAGAAGCCCTGGATCTCATCCACTCCGAGTTTACAGAGACACTCTAGCTGTTCTCGAGTTTCTACCCCTTCGGCTACTACCCGCTTGCCGAGAGCTCGGGCTAAGGCCAGAATAGCCTTTACAATTTCAAGGTCTTTAACCGAATTGGGAAGTCCCTTTACGAAAGCTCGATCAATCTTTAGATCGTGTACCGGGAGACGGGAGAGATAGTGAAGAGAAGAGTAACCGGTCCCAAAATCATCTAGAACCACTTTCACCCCTGTTTTTGAAATCTTTATAAGTTCTTTGATTATTTCCTCCGTTTTTTCAACGAATACATTTTCCGTAATTTCGATCTTTATTCTAGTCGGACACAGTCTGTATCTTTTGAGGATGTCCATAAAGCGATCCACAAAGTTTGAGCCCCATAATTGGCGGGGAGAGACGTTGAAGGAGAGGTTAAGGGACACAAACATCTCCCGGGGAAGATCCAAAAGTATGCGACAGGTTTCTTCGGCTATCCAAAGTCCCAAATCCGTGATGAGACCTGATTCTTCGAGCACCCAGATGAATTCACCGGGAGGAATGAGACCTCTCTCCGGGTCCTGCCACCTTACCAGAATTTCTCCTCCGCACACCTTCCATTCCTTGGCGTCTATCCGCGGCTGACAGTACACCACAAATTCGTTTTTCTGTATGGCCCGCCTCAGCCGAGGGAGAAGCACAAGGTACTTGCGGGCCCGTTCGTGAAGATCCCGAGAAAAGAAGACTGTACGGTTCCCCCCCAGGCGTTTGGCTTCATGAAGGGCAGTACGGGCCTTTTTTAAGAGATCTCTAGGTTCGGTACCATCCTCTGGAAAAAAGGCTACTCCGAGGGAGAGCGTAATTTCAAGGGGCAAGTTCCCTAAAACGACTGGTAGAGAGAGAAACCGTTTTAGTTTTTCCAGATATTCCACGTACGATTCCGGTCTTGGAACGAGAAGATAGAAAGTCTCACTTCGGCCGCGGCCGATTTCCCCATCTTTGCCCACGAAATCTTTAAGTCTTTCAGCAAGAACTTTAAGAAGGGCATCCCCTGTATCGAAACCAAAAACCTGATTGACGTGAATGAGACGATCCACACCTAGCGATAAAAGCATGAGCTTTTCGCCTTTTTCTCTTGCCTCTCGGAATCTTTTTTCCGTCAGTATCAGGAAATATCCTTCAAGCGGAAACTCGGTTACGGCATCGAAAAGATTATTACCGTGGGCCTTCCTCTCTCTGATCGCCTCCAGGGCGGAATTTATGTGGTTATAAAAGTCATCAAGAAAGAGCGTACGTTCCCATTCTGAAAGAGGGGCTTTCGAGAGTCCCAGGATAAGCATTCCGAAAGTCCAATCCCTTACTCCAAGCGGAATGAGGACCCAACGCTCGACCCCAAAATTTTTGGAGGGTTCAATCAGTGATTCCGAGATCTCCGAGGGTTTCAGAATCCTAGGCTCACGGAGCCATTCGAAATCCTCAAAAATTTCATCAGGGAAGAATTTTTTCAATCCCTGAGCATCAAAAGGAAGGATCGTATCCAAAGAATTTATCTTTCCCCATAGAACCCTAAATTCCGGGAAATGAAAGAGCAAGTCAATCAGACCTTTTACGAATTCCTCCAAACTGCCGGCATGATGGAAAAGGGTGTTCATCTGATATAGGATAAAATAAAAGTTGATAATTCTATTGAGTTTATCTCTTAAGCGAGAAAAATCTCTTTTTTGGATTAAAAGATTGTATTTAGTAGCCCAGAGAAGATCTTCAACAATGATTTCTGGATTTCTGGAGGTTAGACCTGTTTTAAGTAATTCTAAAAGGGTTTGAAAGCCCTTTCGGGATGCTACGGCTCTTCGTACAAAATAAGCTAAAACCTTTCGAGCCTTTTTAGGATTGTCGTTTAGGAGATCAAAATACTTTTCCGACTCCGGCTTTTCAGTTTTACTAGTATCAAGTCCCACTAGTATCTCTTTTTAGCGAAGAGCGCAAGGAGAGTCAAACTCATTAAAAAATCAAAATAGATCTTTATATCTAATTTCAAGTCTAAAAGTCGAGGAAAGGCCCTATATAAAGCTTATTTTTCTTTAAAAGCAAAGAATCACTAGGGAAGCCTATAATACCCAGCCGGAAGCCCGGGGCTTATCCCCTTTTCATGGAAACAAGACGGGAGCCTTAGAGTTTAAGGCCCGATATAATGGAAACACCCGAGGTGGAAAGGCCTTGGGAGGTATTGACAAATATGTCTTGATTGCTCAAGATGTTGACGATGAATACCGGTTCGATAGCCGGTAGCTCAAGACGTAAAATTAAACTGATCTCCCTAGCAAGCCTTTTTATTTATCTGGTCGCCCTCTATTTAATCATCCCTCTCCATCAAAGAAAGCACATAAATGAAATATTTTCAGAAAGCTTTTGCTATACCTGCGTCCCTTTTAAACCAGCTTATACCCACCCTCCCGACCAGGATTCGGGAAAAAGGCCTCACCACACTACCCAAAATTGTCCCGTCTGTCTTACCTACCTTTTGGCCCAAAGTGCCCTACCCTCCCTTTTCATTTATTTGGTTATTTGGGCGATAAAGCTTGCAATAAGATTTTGCTTCCGTGAATTTCTAAGCCGAACTTCTTTTGTTCATTTTCAAACCAGGGCCCCTCCCGTCTGCATATCCTGAAGGGCTCGGCCAGGCTCCTCAAGGAATAAAAAGCGGACTCGGAAACTGAATTTAGCCGATCAGGTGACCTGAAAGATATTTTGTCTCTTCCTTCTGGCACCCGACGTTAAAGATGGGCCGTGCCCTTCAGGGCCATTCCAAAAACCTCTTTTCAATCAGGAATAAGCATTTCCTAAAACCTAAGAATAAGGAGGGAGCTATGAGGGGCCTGATATTGATATTTTTACTGGTCGTGGTTTTAACGGTTACTTCGGTGGGGCAGGTCCTTTCGGCCAACCCCTCCGAAACCGAATTCTCTGAAATTTCTAAACTAAGAGAAGAAATCCGTCTTCTGCGGGAAAACTATGAAAGACAACTTGAAGAGCTTAAAGCAAGTTATGAACGACGCATCAAGCTCTTAGAGGAACGTCTAAAAAGGGTCGAAGAAGAGAAGTATCTGGCAAAGGATTCTCAACGCCTTAAAGAAGAAGTAAAAGAAGAGGTTTTAGAAGAGATCCAACCGGTCATCTCCAGTTCCGTAAGGACCTTCCCCAGCATGTTCAACCCGGCGGTCTCTCTGACCATCGACACCATGGCCAAATACTATTCCAATGAAGGTCGGGACAATAGTTTTGATCTTCGTTCGGCAGAGCTAATGCTCTCCGGAAGCGTTGATCCCTTCCTTTCGGCCTACGCAGTCATCCTGGGCACCGAAGAGGATGTTGAACTTCATGAGGCCGCCGGCGTTGTCCGTCTGCCCATGGGTTTTTCCCTAAAAGGAGGCAAGTTCTTTGCCGATTTCGGTCATCTGGCCAAGGTCCACGAGCACGATCTCCCGTTCGTGGATCGTCCTCCCTCCCTTAAGGCCTATCTGGGGGGTGAACCCATTGTGACCGGGGTCGAGCTGGGATGGTTAGTACCGATTGAAAGGTATCTCCACCTGACACTAGGAATCTACGACGAATTTGAAGGACATTCACACGATGAGGGGCATCATCACGAGGCAAACTCCCACATCCACCGCTCCACCGATGACTTCGCTTATCTGGCCAGGATCTCAACGGGGTTTGATCCTTTTCCGGACCACAATTTCCGCCTAGGCGCAACTTATCTTCGTTTTGACACGCAGGATCGCCAAACCTACGCCTTTGACTTCAAGTACACCTGGTTTCCTCTGAGCAAGGCCCATTATCAGCGTCTGGACTTTGGAATGGAGGTACTTTTCAATCGAATAAGATTTGCCCATGAAGCCCATGAGGAAGAGGCCCATGTTCAGCATGCCTGGGGTGGTTATGCTTACCTGGAGTATAAGTTTAGCCCTAAATGGTCATTAGGTTTTCGTTACGATCAGTTTCAATACCTGAATAACAAAAACAACGAATATACCTATACCCCTTACCTGACCTTTTCTCCTTCCGAAAGGCATCGCTGGAGGTTCCAGTACAATTATCGCAAGCTGGGGCACAAACTCTACGATGATCGGAGCTACGCCCACGAAGTCTTCCTACAGTGGACCTTCACTCTGGGCTCTCACAAGCATCCTTTCCAATACTAAAGGAGGAGGTAGAAACCATGAAATGGAAAACGATAATTTTAGGACTTAGCCTTCTACTCCTTCTGGCTCCCTTCGGCTGGGCCAAAAAACTTTTCGTGGTAACCTCGGTGCCCGATTTGGCTGACATAGCCAGACAGATCGGGAAGGAGCGGGTAGAGGTCGTAAGCCTTACCACGGGAGTAGAAAACCTCCACCATGTTCCGCTGAAACCGAGCTTCCTGGTCACCCTTAGAAAGGCAGATGTCCTAATTGTTCTGGGACTGGAGGCCGAACACGCCTGGCTTCCGGCCTTAATTGAGGCCAGCCGCAACAAAAAGATACGCTACGGAGCGCCGGGTTATGTAGATGCCTCCAAGTATATCATCCCCATTGAAATTCCTGAGGCCATCGATCCGGCCTTAGGACATGTTCATCCCAAGGGCAATCCCCATTACAACCTCGATCCCAAAGCGGGCCCTAAAATGGCCAAAGCCATTGCTGAAGGCCTTAGCCTCAACGATCCGACCAATGCTGCCTACTATCAGGCCAACCTTTCCGCTTATCTCGAATTTTTGCGGGAAAAATGGCATGAATGGAAGGAAAAGGGAGAGAAACTTCGAGGGCTGCGTTTCATTAGCTATCATAAGACCTTCGGCTATTTTGCCAGGCGCTTCGGCATGATCGAAGTAGGGACGATTCAGTTGGCAACCGGGGTGGAGCCAACCCCTACCCATCTTAAGGAACTCCTGGAGAAGGCCCGCCGGAACGGCTGCGAGGTGGTGATAAGGGAGGTTTACTATCCGGAAAAGACGCCCAGGCGGGTGGCCAGGGCGTTGGGAGTCCCTCTTGTCAGTCTGCCGGTCATGGTGGGAGGGGTACCGGAGGTGAAGACCTGGCCGGAATTGATCGACTATCTCATCGAGGGGCTTTCGGAAATAAGAGATGAATAGAAAAACGGCCATCAGGGTCGAGGACCTCACTGTGGCTTACGACAGCCGGCTAATCCTTGAAAAAGTGAGTTTGGAAGTCACGGCCGGCCAAATAGTGGGTTTCATCGGTCCTAACGGGGCCGGCAAGACCACCCTCTTTCGCGCCCTGCTGGGGTTGATCAAACCCATAGCAGGGCGCGTCACCTTTTTCGGGGATGCGGGTCGTCCCAATTTGGGCTACGTGCCCCAACAGGACCGCCTTGATCCCCTTTACCCTCTTACGGTTTGGGAGGTAGTCGCCATGGGGCTTTATCGAGACCTCGGGCCCTGGGAGAGGCTTAGCCGTCATAAATCCAAGGTGCTCGATGCCCTGAAGACGGTCCGGCTCGAAAGGGAATATCGGAGAAAGTTTTGGGAACTCTCACATGGTCAGCGACAAAGGGCCCTTCTGGCCCGAGCCCTCCTCTCGCGCCCCGAAATCCTTTTCCTTGACGAGCCCTTCAGCGGCCTGGATATGGAGAGCACAACCCTCATTTCACAGCAACTAACACGTCTGAAGAGCGAACAGAATCTGACTATCCTTCTGATTCACCACGATCTCCCCTTTTTGAGAGGATGGGCGGACCGTGTCTTCTGGGTTGATAATGGACGAGTATCTCCCCTAACTTGAGGTCAGTCTATGGAGACTTTTGATATCTTTCGCCATGCATGCCTCATGACCCTCATCTCCGGTCTGATTTATCCGGTCATCGGGGCCTATTTTCTGCTCAGACGTTGGGTGTTTTTGGGAGTGGCCTTACCCCATCTGGCCATGGCCGGAATGGCCTTGAATCTCTTTATCTTAACCATCTTCGATCATGTCCTTCCCCCGGGAGTCCAAAAACTGATGGCCTTCGGTAGCCCTTTCCTAGTAAGCCTTTTGGCCCTAGTCATACTGGCCCTTCTCGAGAGGCGGGAGGCAATTAGCGAAGCCCGCATAGGGGCCGCCTACGCCCTGGCCCTTTCGCTGAGTTTACTTTTCGTGGCCAAAAACCCCTGGAGTCAGGCCCAGATTATGGAAAGACTTCGGGGAGATCTCATTATGGTCTCCTCCACCGAGGTTCTTACGGCCGTGGTCGTCTTTGGGAGCGTCATCGCCTGTCTCCTCCTTTTTCGGAGAGAGTTTGTATTGGTCTCCTTTGATCCGGATCTGGCCAGGATTTTGGGCAAGAGGGTCAGGTTCTGGAATGCGTTTCTTCTGGTGCTGGTAGGGCTTTCCATTTCCGTAGGGGCCGTTGTGATCGGTCCTCTGGTAGTCTTCTCCCTTATGCTCTTTCCACCGCTTGCAACCAGAAACCTGGTCTCCGGTCTCAATCGTTTCCTGGTGTTTTCGAGTTTGATCGGTTTCTTGGGAGCCGGCCTGGGTTTTGGGATCAGTATCCATCCCCTCTTTGACACTCCTTTAGGGCCTACCGTTTCGGTAAGCGTGGCCGGCATTTCGGGACTTGTTATGGCCGCATTCAAGGTTATGAAAACTTGGAGAAAGGCCCGGGCTTGATGCCATTGAGGCCCTTCCCCTCCGAGGTCAACACCACGGCGCACCTTCACTTCCCGGGCCACAGGACTTAACTTGAAGGTCCTATTTGGCCAGGGGGAAATAAATTTCAAACCTAGTGCCTTCCCCGAGTTTACTGGTAACGTGGATCCAACCGCCGCGGCGTTTTACCAGGCTATAGACAATAGCTAACCCCCAGCCCCTGTTACGGCTTGCATTTTCCCCTTTGGTAGTGACCATAGGCTCGAAAATCTTGTCAAGCATCTCTTCCGGAATTCCACAGCCTTGATCCTGGCAGACAAGCACCGCAAACTCCCCCGGATAAGCGTTCCCGTGAAGTCTGCACTCCTCCTCGCTTACTTGCCTTAAAGACGTGGATATGAGAATCTCCCCCTCTCCATTCATGGCTTCACAGGCGTTAGAGACCAGGTTACTTACCACACGCCAACACTCTCCCGGGCCCATTTTTACCGGAAGAGGGCAAAAGGAAGGCTCAAAACGGAGCCTTATCCCTGGTGGAAGCCCTGTTTGAATAGACCTCAGGATTTCCTTTACTTCGGAAGATAGATCTTTTAGTTCAAGAGCTTCTTTGTGCCCTTCTAATCCGTTTGCCTGTAAAGCACTAAGTCTTTCAACTAACTCCCCTAATTGTTCCACAATCTTTCGCAGAGCCTTGATCCTCGGACAAAGCTCGTTCCCACTCTTGGCACATTTCAGCGACAGGATCTCCAAACCGCCTTTTAGAACGGTCAAACAGTTTCTTAGATCATGGTAAATACCCCGAGACAGGTTTTCGATGGCCTCCATGCGTTGTAATTGCAGATATTCCTGAAAGGCGTGAAAATCGCGACCAGTTAGCCCTTCCCGAAAAATTTCTCGTTTTTCCTTTTCCATAGGCTTTTCCTCATACCAAAATGTAATAAAGCTCCCTGATTAGGATATACCGAGGGACAAACACCTCCTGTTTCGAAGGTTCCCTTCAGTCTCATTAGGCTCAACCAGCATGAGATCTCGCCACCTTTTGAGGTGAACCGGATTACTCCCAGCGAGGCAGCACCAGAACCAGGCCCAGTCGGTCTCAGGCCAAGTGTAAGTAAGCCAATCGTCTCGATCCCAGTGAAAGCGGGGCTTATTCCTCAATCGCAAAATGTCTGCGCACCATTGGCGGAGCACGGCCACAGCCAGCTTCTTCTCAGGAGAAACCTGCTTACCTGTCCACTCGAAGGTGATGCTGAGCCCGTTAAACCTCATAACCACCTTTTGGTTATTGAATTTCTTTTGCAATTAGTATCATAACCCTTGGATGGTTGTCAAGGGGCCAGGAAGGCTACCGGCGGATGACATAGTCGCGCACTTCAGGCTCTAACCCCTGGACATATCGGGCAGAATGTTTTTACTCTAGATCCGAATGCGCTTGAAACTCACGCTTGAGCCGATAGGGGGGCGGCTAATACTTCAGGTGCATTACAACCACCTGATTCAGGGGATGATTTACCATCATCTTGACCAGGCTCTAGCCCGGCGATTCCACGAGGAAGGGTTCACCTACCACAAGCGGCGCTTCAAACTCTTCACCTTCTCCCGCCTGATTTCCCGGAACCCGCACTACCTTCCGGAAAGGCGAGAACTTGTCTTTAAGGGGCCAATCTATCTCTGGATCGGGGCCATGGAGGTGGAATTTCTGGAGTCACTGGCCTCGCATCTGGTCAAACGGCGAGAGGTGAGACTTGAGGGGCAAAGTTGTCACCTTGCGGCCATCGAGGTGGAAATGCAACCCGAGGCGAGGGGGCCAGTGGTGGTTCGCACTCTCTCGCCCATCACGGTTCATCGCACCTTCTTTGATCCTGAGGGCCGGAAGAAGACCCGTTTTTTTCATCCGTCGGAGGTGGAATTCGAGCGCCTGGTGTTTGACAACCTCCTGCGGAAGGCCCGGGCCTTTTACGGGGAGCAAACCGATGTGTTTCCCGCTCTTGAGGATGGGGCCTACTTACGCCCGCTGAAGCTTAAGAAAGAGGTTATCACGCGGTTCAAAGATACGCTGGTCAAGGGCTGGGACGGGCTTTTTGAGCTTTCACTTCCCGAACCCCTTTTTACCCTGGCCTACAATGCCGGCCTCGGGGCGAGAAACAGCCAGGGCTTCGGTATGGTGGAGGTGGTAAAGCAATACGAAACCAGCCTATAGAAGTACTAGGCTTATTTTGTCAAATTGAACTTTCGACATTCAATTTGACAAAATTATTGCGGAGTGGCAACATGAGGGTATGGAGACCAGATTCAAGCCCCGAATTCTGCAAGCCAGCTTAAAAAAGGCGGCGGAAAAGTTTCCCAGCGTCACTCTCATCGGCCCGCGTCAATCCGGAAAGACCTCCCTGGTGCGCATCACTTTTCCGGAATACCAATATGTCAACCTAGAAGATCCCGAGGAGCGCGCCTTTGCCCGGGAAGACCCTCGCGGATTCCTGCGCCTATACCATGGCCGCGTCATTTTCGACGAAATACAGCGTGTTCCCGAACTCCTTTCCTATCTCCAGCCGCTCATTGACGAAGATCCACAGCCCGGGCGTTTCATCTTCACTGGTTCGGGGCGTTTTCAACTCCTTCAAAGCGTGAGCCAGAGTCTTGCCGGAAGGACCCTCTTTCTGACACTTTTGCCTTTTAGTCTCGCGGAGCTCTTGGAAGAAGCCTCCCTTGATCCGGAACGATTCGACGAAGAGCCACCAACACGCCCGAAGCCCCCTTTTTCGCTTGAGGAGCTTCTTTTTAAAGGGCTTTATCCTCCGGTACACACCCGAGGCCTTCCCGCAAGGGAATGGCTCGGGGCTTATTACATGGCCTATGTGGAGCGGGACGTGCGTGAGATCTTAAACATCGGGAACCTTGAAGCCTTTCAGAAATTCATCCGCCTTTGTGCCGGAAGGGTCGGACAGGTACTCAACCTCTCCTCCCTGGCTTCGGATACCGGCATCTCGCACACCACGGCGCGAAGATGGCTTTCAGTGCTTCAGGCCGCCTTCATCGTCCATCTTTTGAAACCCCATCACCAAAATTTTTCAAAAAGACTCATCAAATCGCCCAAGATCTATTTCTTCGATACCGGCCTCCTGTGCTACCTCCTGGGTATCAGGAAGCCTGAGGATGTCCTAGTCCATCCCCTTCGCGGGGCGATTTTTGAAAATTTCGTCTTTTCCGAGCTTTACAAGGCCTTTGCTCATCGTGGCGAAGAGCCGCCGCTTTATTTCTGGCGAGATCGCACCGGACATGAAATCGATTTTCTCCTCGATTTGGGCGTAAGACTCATTCCGGTGGAGGCCAAGTCCGCAGAAACCGTAACCCGCGATCAACTCAGAAATCTTCTCTATTACCGCAAACTAGCCGGAAAAATAGTGAAACACGGGGTCTTGGTCTACGGCGGCGAAAGGACCCTTGAACGCGAAGGACTAATTGTCCGCCCCTGGTTTATGTGTTCTTAAATTTTTGATATAATTTTTTTCAGGGGGGTGGAGAGCGAGGAATATCGGATAAGGTTACCCTCGACCTTTCCCGTCCGACTGGCAATTTTTGGATAGACAACGGTCTGGTGGTCCTCTATCGCCTCTTCGGTGAGGGAGAATTCGATCACCGGAAACTCATCGATAGCTTACTAGAAAAGCTCGTTCATGCGACAGGAAACAAAGGTGAATACTTCGATCGAGAAACCGGCGAAATAAAGACGTATCCCAAGAAAAATTGGTGCTATCCTGCCAACCTTTTTATTAAAGCCAACCCTAAGCCCAAAAAGATCAAGATAGACGGTAAAGACTATTTCCTTCATCCTCCTAGATACGAACTCAAACTTTCCTTCTCCAGGAAAAAGGAGCCCTGCGACATTTGTGCCCAAATCGCTCCTTCAACCAAGGCCAAGATGTGGAACTATCCCTTTGTCGTGGAGCCCGGAAAGTTCGCCAACTTTTATCCGGGCCTCAAGCGTGAGCTCAAGGTTTGTCCCACCTGTGCCGTGGCCGGTCTAGCCGCTTATCTCGGCTGGCTCTGGTGTGCCCAAGGACGGGATGCCCTTCATATCTTTTGTTTTCACGGAGATCTATGGGATCTCGAACGCCTCCAGCGCGAGGTCTTTGACTCTCTCCGTCTGGAAGAAAAAGGTAGGAACGTCCCTCTGGCCTTCTACGGCCCGTATCTTCACGAGACGGCCTGGGGCCTCCTCTTGAGGCTTTTCTCGTACGTGCGCCGTCATTCGCCGGAGGCCGAAAAGCTTTCTTCCGAGGCGCGGGAACTCCTGAAAAAACTTTTTGGGGCCTCGGACGGCGGTTCCGCCCAACCTCTGGTCCTTTACGTGGTTACCGGAAAGCCCGGTCAGGCCTTCAATATGCAACTTTTCAAGGAATTCGGTCGTCTGGCGGCCCTCTACCGCCTCTATAAAAAATGGATCAACCTCTTTGAAGATTACGACCGCCCTCAGAAAATAGTCGAAAACGTCTTTCGGCAGTTTCAGAAGAAGGAAGGACGCAACTTCCACACCATTTGGAGGGACCGGATTTCCGCCGCGGTCCTCGAGATGGGTGATCCCCTCCCTTTCGTGGAGGAATTCCTTTACGAAGGTGCGGATAAGAAGCCCTTGGTCTTTGGGACCTTAGAGGTCCTTGAAGTCTATCTCAAGGAGGTCTTGGAAATGGATGCCGATCTGCTCAAGGTCATCCGGGGATTCGGTTACAACCTCGGAAGTACGGCCCAACGCGAAAACGAAATGGGGCTCCTCTACGCCCTGCGCAACGCCAAGAACCTCGACGAGTTTTTCCGCGTGCTCAACGACGTGCAATATCGGTTGAGACTCACCGTGCCGGAGGATCTTCTAGTGGTGGAACCCGGGGAGTCCATAAAAGGGAGCCCCTGGAGGCGGGTCAAAACCCTCCTTTCCATCTATACCATGAACGCCTATCTCCGGGCCCAAAACAAAGGCCAATCGTAGGAGGAACAAGATGAGTAAAGCGGTAAGCCTGGGCTACCTTTTCAAGGTTTCAGCGGGAAACGTAAACGCTTCCCATACTGAGGGCAACGTGTTAGTAGCCAAAAAGGTGACTCTTCCAGATGGAAGCACCATACCCTACATCTCCGGCCAGGCGATAAGGCGGATGCTCCGCGATCGTCTGGAGGATCTCGGCTGGACTCTTTCCGAGCCCTTCTGCGAAGTTTCGGGCCAGGAGGTCACCCCGCCGGTGAGACCTTGGGAATTCATCGACGAAGACCTCTTCGGTTACCTCGACCCTTCGGGTGGCCGACGCCGCACTTCTCCGGTGAGGGTTTCGGCCGCCGTGGGGCTCTTCTCCTTTCAGGGTGACCGGGACCTCGGCACGCGCTCTTTCGAAAAGTTCGGCCAGTCCATAAGTGAGGGCGGGAACATGTTTGAGACCGAAGTCTATACTAATCTCTTTCGTGGGGCCGTTTTGCTGGTGCTTGATCGTCTGGGCAGTTTCACCGCTCTCGAGGTGCGCGAAGATGAAGTTCCAGAGGAAATCTCGCGAAGCAATGGGCGTTTCAATCTTCCTCCTGAGGAAAAGGCCAACCGGGCAAAGGCTTTACTTGAGGCTCTGGGCCTTCTCTGGGGAGGCGGGCGCACGGCCCGGATGCTCGTAGATCTCTCGCCGCGTTTTCTGGCCTACGCGCGGCTTTCGGTGAAACATCCGGTTTTTCTGGAAAACCTCGAGGCCGAGTTTGAACGGGGGAGATACCGCCTCCTGATCCCTCCGCTCAAAAACGCCCTAGAGCGCTTTCGGGATCGCGCGGAGAAGGTTCTCTTCGGGCTCGAGGCGGGCTTCTTCGCCAACGAGGAAGAAATCTACCGGGAGCTTGCGGATTTCGGTGCGGTGATGACCCTTTCCGAGGCTTTGGAGGCGGCCCAAAAGGATATATCGGAAGTATGGAAGGCCTAGCGGTCACCCTCAGAGCCCCGGTGGCTTCCTTTCGGAGGCCGCTTGACATAAATTTTCAGCGGACCCTTCTTTTGCCCCCGCCGACCACCTGCCTGGGACTTGCCGGGGCCGCTCTCGGTCTTTCAGAAAGGGAAGTCTGGTCTCGCGGAAGCCCACTTACCTCCCTCAAGGTCGCCGTGCTTCTTGAACCCTCTTGGGTGACGGGCGGAGATCCGGCGGTGACCAGGGATATGTGGAAGGTCCTCAAGATAAAGAACAAAAAGATTGCCGAGAGGTCCCCTTACTTTCGCGAACTCCTTTTCTTCCCACGTTACACGATCCTTTTTGCCGGAGACAAAGGTCTTCTTTGTCGTCTCCGAGAGGCCTTTTTCGATCCCGCTTATCCGCTCTCTCTGGGGCGGGAAGATGAACTGGCTCGGATAGAGACGGTGGAGGAAACGAATTTTGAACTGGGGGGCCCGCTCTTTTCCGGAACGATGATCCCAGGCGACATCCGGGAAATGGAAGTCAGAGTAAAACTTGCTTCGGGGATGAGGATAGAGCCCCCAACTGTGGAGGTGCTCCCTCTCCGTTTTGAAGTAGATAAGAAAGGAGTGAGGCATCCTCTCCGCCGTCAGGTATTCACCCTAATTCCCTTGGGAACGGAGCTCGAACTTCCGGAACTTGAATCGTATTCTTTTCGTGACCGCAATTTCGTATGGCTAAACTCCTAGCTAAACCGGAAGTCTCCCTTAAGGACCACCTTCTCCAGGTGGCCGAACTCGCCAAGGAACTTTCCTCACAACTCGGTCTTTCCGCCGATCTTTCCTGTCGCGCCTTTTTGGCGGCCCTATTTCACGATCTGGGCAAGGCCACCAGAGATTTTCAGCGTTACATGCGCCTCCTGGGCGAGGGGAAAGAGACCGAGGCCCGTCGGCTAAAACCCCGGGTCTTTCCCCATGCCCTGGCCTCCCTAAACTTCGTGTTCCTGACTGAAAAAGTCCTTTTCGGTGGACCTTTCCTGGCTACTGGGGCCGTTCTCAGCCACCATTCTCCGCTCGGCGGAGACCTATATCGGACCTGGGAAGCAAGGCCGGAATACGAAGATGGACTTAGGGAACTAATAACCTGTCTGATTGGAAAACTGAAATCTATCATGGATAAATTTCCCGATCTCGAAAGAGACCTGAAAACTGTTCGGGGGATTCCGCCTTTGCTCCTTCTTGAAAAAGCTAACTTTCAAAGAGAAGGACGCCGGTTCAGTCTTCGCGGACTGCTTAAAGAGGCCCCGCAATGGGGCTTTGCGCGGGTGAAAGCCGTCCTCCGTCTTGCGGATTGGTTGGTCTCCGCCGGAAAGAAAGATCCCGGAGAACTTTTCCTGAAAAACGGCCGCCGTGCGGTGGAAGATCATTTTCGGTGCCGGAACCTAAGTCCTTACCAGTTTCAAAGAAGAGCCGGACGTCTTTCCAAGGAGAGCCTGGCCCTTAGGGCTCCCACGGGCTCCGGTAAGACGGAGGCCTTGCTCCTCTGGGCCGGTGAGGCGGAACGCATCGTCTATCTCCTTCCCACCCAGGCCACGGTAAACGCCATGTATCAGCGGCTTCGCAAAATCTACGGCCCGGAAAGGGTGGGATTGGCTCACGGTCACGCTTCTTATATCCTTCACCGAGAAACCGAGGAAGACCTCCTCTGGGAGAGACTTTCTTCTTCGGTCTTTGCCAAACCGGTGACCGTGGCCACCATTGATCAGTTTCTCCTCGCTTGTCTTCACGGAAGACATTGGGAAGAGAGGCTCACGCTTTCCGCTTCGGCACACCTCGTCTTCGACGAAATCCATTCGTACGAACCTTACACTCTGGGTCTCCTAAAGGAGGCCCTAAATGACTTTCCCGGAAAATATCTAGCCTTTGCCAGTGCCACTTTGCCGAAAACCCTGCTGAGAATGTTTCCTACCGCGGCCTTTATGGAGGCTGAAGACCGGTTCTTTTCTCGCAGACGTCATCGCCTGGTTCCGGTCCACCGCTTTCTGAAAGAAAACCTTCCGGAAATCATTTCCGCGGCCAAGAAGGGCCAGAAGGTATTGGTGATCCTCAACACCGTTCTAGAGGCCCAGGAGATCTATCGGCTTCTGTGCAAAAGTTACTCCGGTCCGGTGCACCTCTTTCATTCGCGTTTCGTATTTCGAGATCGGTTGGCCAAGGAAAGTATGGTGAAGGAGGCGAAGGCAGGTACCATTCTTGTGTCCACCCAGGTGGTCGAAGTGAGCCTGGATATTTCATACGACGTACTATTTTCCGAGCTCGCCCCTCTCGATGCCCTCGTGCAACGTTTGGGAAGGGTGAACCGCCGTGGGGCAAGGCCTCCAGCAAAGGCAAAATTTTTCACCCTGGTAGGAGAGGGTAGCAAGCGGGTTTATCCAAAAGGTATCCTCGAAAGGAGTCGTTCTCTCCTGGAGAATCTTTCCGAAATTCCCCAAGAAAGGGAATGGGTAGACGCTGTGAACCGTCTCTATGAAGAGATTGTTCGCACGGAGTCCTTCCAAGAAGATTTTGAACTTGGGCGTCAAACCCTGCGGGAGATTCGGGAAACACTGGGGTGCTATACCATTGACCTTGCCGATGAAGAATTGCGGGCCCGTTTTGCCACCCGAAGAGGTACACCCTCCGTGGAAGTGCTTCCGGAGACCTTTCTCACTGAGGCTTGGACCTTGAAGGATCGAAAAGAAGGCTGGCGTTTGGTAGAGCTTTTGGTGCCGGTGCCCATCTGGTGGCTTCGTACCTTCAAGGATTGGTTTTATCCCTCTGAAGACTTTGGGCTTTTCGTGACCCGTCTTCCTTACAATCCCGAGGAAGGGCTTCTCACGCCGACCGGGGACGGAACACCGGAGGGATACGAGCTCTGGTGAGCCAAGAGGGACAATGTTTTCTCTCCGTCATCTCAACGGCACAATCTTCTATGCCTATCAGGTTTGCCCGCGGGAGGCCTGGTTTTACTTCCACCGCCTTAATCCCGACCAAGAACACCCTCTGCTCGACCTCGGCCGCCTGGTTCACGAAACCTCCTACAGCCGTTCTCGCAAGGAAGTCCTAGTAGATCAACTCTTGAAGATAGATCTTTTTCGCGGAGATCTGGTGGCGGAGGTGAAACGCTCCGGCAAACACAAAGAAGCCGCCCGTCTCCAGTTGGCCTTCTACCTCTATTATCTCAAGCACGAAAAGGGCCTTACGATGGAAGGGATCCTGCTTTTTCCGAAAGAGCGCCAAACCGAACACCTCGTACTTAATCCGGAACTTGAAAACCGGGTGGAGGGCCTCATTCGCGAAATGGAATCCATACTTGTTTCGGAGAACCCACCCGCGGCAAAAAAGATCCGCTACTGCCGATCCTGTTCCTTTGAGGAGGTATGTTGGGGATGAAGCGGCCAATTTACATCTTCAGCAACGGTCAACTCAAGCGCGAAGGTAATACCCTGCTCCTTATAACCGAAGAGGAAAAGAAGGTTATCCCAGTGGAAACGGTGGAGGAAATCCTGGTCTTCTCGGAGCTAACCCTTAACAAAAGGCTCTTAGAGTTTCTCACTCAAAAGCACATTCCCGTTCACTTCTTCAACCATTACGGCT
>NZ_LWLG01000015.1 GCF_001652585.1 Thermosulfurimonas dismutans | reverse complement strand
TATACCCCTTTCGCTTTCTTTATGATCTCATCGGCCAGATGCGCCGGCACCTTCTCGTAATGCGAAAACTGCATAGTGAAGTTGGCTCGCCCCTGCGTAAGGGATCGCAATTGTGTAGCATATCCAAACATTTCCGCAAGAGGTACAAAGGCCTTAATAACACGTACTACCCCTCTCGTCTCCATACCTTCGACCTTACCCCGCCTAGAGGAAATGTCCCCCAAGACATCTCCCAGATATTCCTCGGGAGTCACCACCTCCAAACGCATGATGGGTTCAAGGAGTACCGGATTGGCCTTTTTGGCTGCTTCCTTAAAACCCAACGAACCCGCAATGGCAAAAGCCATATCCGAGGAGTCCACCTCGTGATAACTTCCATCCACCAGTCTCACCTTAACGTCAATTACCGGATAGCCCGCAAGCACTCCTTGCTCCATAGCCTCGCGCACACCTTTTTCTACCGAAGGAATGAATTCCTTGGGAATAGCTCCTCCCACGATTTCGGACACAAACTCAAAACCTTTACCCTGATTGGGCTCCACTATGAGCTTTACATGTCCATATTGTCCACGACCACCAGTCTGCTTGATGTATTTCCCTTCGGCTTCTGCCACCGAAGTGATGGTCTCTTTATAAGCCACCTCCGGACGCCCAACATTGACTCCAACCTTAAATTCCCGCACCAGACGATCTACGATGATCTCAAGATGCAACTCTCCCATACCCCAGATGAGGGTCTGTCCGGTCTCCTGATCGGTCTGAACCCGGAAAGAAGGATCCTCGAGCGCGATCTTCTGAAGAGCATTGGCCAGCTTTTCCTGATCGGCCTTGGTTTTGGGCTCCACAGCTACCGAGATCACCGGATCGGGAATCTCAAGCTTTTCAAGCTCAATGGGCTTGGTTTCATCACAGAGGGTGTCTCCGGTGGTAGTTACTCGAAGACCAAGGGCCGCTACGATATCTCCGGCCTCGGCCGAAGTAATCTCCTCCCGATGTTTGGCGTGCATCCGCACCAGACGCCCAATCCTCTCCCGCTTCCTTTTGGTGGAGTTATAAACCGTAACTCCGGACTCAAGCTTCCCGGAATAGATCCTAAGAAAAGTAAGCGTTCCAACGTAAGGATCGGCCATGATCTTGAAGGCCAAAGCGGCCAGCGGCCCATCCGGATCGGTAACCCTTTCCTCTTCCTCCCCGGTATCGGGATTTACGCCCTTTACCGGAGGAATGTCCAGAGGAGAAGGCAGATAATCCACAATAGCATCCAGGAGAGGCTGCACCCCTTTATTCTTGAAAGCCGACCCACAGAGGACCGGTACCACCTTGAAGGCCAAGGTAGCTTCTCGAATGGCCTTTTTCAGCTCCTCTTGGGTAATCTCGTGGCCTTCAAGGTATTTTTCCATAATCTCATCATTTATATCTGCCAGCGTCTCAATAAGGTTGGTTCTATACTCCTCGGCCTTATCCTTGAGATCAGCCGGAATCTCCTCATAATGATATTTGGCCCCGAGAGTCTCTTCCTCCCAAACAATAGCCTTCATATCAAGGAGATCCACTACTCCCACAAAACTATCTTCCGCCCCGATCGGAATCTGCAGAGGGAGAGGCGTAGCCCCGAGCCGCTGCTTGATTTCATCCACCACCCGCTCGAAATTGGCCCCCAACCGGTCCATCTTGTTCACAAAACAGATCCGAGGCACCCTATACTTATTGGCCTGACGCCAGACAGTTTCAGACTGGGGCTCTACTCCACCCACAGCACAGAAGATCACCACCGCCCCATCAAGGACACGAAGACTACGCTCGACCTCAATAGTAAAATCCACGTGCCCAGGAGTATCGATGATGTTGATACGATGATCCTTCCAGAAACAAGTGGTAGCTGCCGAAGTAATGGTAATACCGCGTTCCTGCTCTTGAACCATGAAGTCCATGGTGGCGGTGCCTTCATGCACCTCACCAATCTTGTGAGTACGACCAGTGTAATAAAGAACACGCTCGGTGGTAGTAGTCTTCCCCGCGTCGATATGAGCCACAAAACCAATGTTACGCGTATATTTTAGTCTTTTTAGAGCCTCACTATCCATAACCTACCCTCAACCTCCTTATTAAAAAATCAAAATAGCAGTCCCCTACAACCGAAGGACTTAAGAGACACCTCCAACCAAAAGACAACTACCAGCGGTAATGCGCGAAGGCCCGGTTAGCCTCCGCCATCCGGTGCGTGTCCTCCCTCTTCTTTATGGCCGCCCCTCGCTCATTATAAGCATCCCAAAGTTCATTAGCCAAACGCTCCATCATCGTTCTTTCAGAACGCTCACGGGCCGCCTGAATAAGCCAACGAATAGCCAAAGAAAGCTGCCTCTCCGGCCTCACTTCCATAGGCACCTGATAGGTCGCACCTCCCACCCGTCGAGAACGAGTCTCAAGTAGAGGCTTACAATTCTCGACCGCTTTCTCGAAAATCTTCAGCGGATCCTCTCCTTTAGCCTTCTCTTTCAAAATATCCAGAGCTCCATAAAAAATCTTTCGGGCCACATTCTTCTTCCCATCCCGCATGAGACAGTTCACAAACTTGGCCACCAACACACTATTGTATTTAGGATCAGGCAAAATCTCTCTTTTAGGAACCGGACCTCTCCGTGGCATGACTCAACTCCCCTTATTTCGGTCTAGGAGCTCCGTACTTGGAGCGAGACTTTCTACGATCCTGAACACCGGCAGCATCAAGAGCCCCACGGATTATCTTATAACGCACTCCAGGAAGATCCTTAACACGCCCACCCCTCACTAACACCACCGAGTGCTCTTGAAGATTGTGCCCAATCCCCGGAATGTAGGCCGTCACCTCAATACCATTAGTAAGCCGAACACGAGCCACCTTCCGAAGAGCAGAATTGGGCTTTTTGGGCGTGGTAGTATACACCCTTACACACACCCCACGCTTCTGTGGACAACCTTCCAACGCCGGCGACTTGGATTTGCTTTTCCTCTTTTTACGCCCAAACCTTACCAATTGATTAAAAGTGGGCATAACCTTTCCCCTTCTCAAAATCTCAAAAAATCCCCCTCGGGACATCCGTCCCGCAAAAGGCGACCTTTTATATACCTAGGGTTTTCGGCCTTGTCAAGCGGGCTATTGGCTCTCAGCCCGAACGAGGTCTATAGCCGAAAGAACCCCAACAGGCACTAATTTACCACCGTGTGAAGAGAGAACCAAGAGTCGGTGAACACCATAGTTTACCATTTTGGCCGCAGCTTCTTTGAGAGTGGCCGTACCCTCGATGGTATAAGGTTTGGGGCACATCAAATCTTCCGCCACTAGGTTGAAAATCTCAGCCCCTTTTTTGGCCAGAGCCTCGATAATATCGGAATGGCTAATCACACCCATGAATTCGCCTCCCGGCGCCGTTACCACTACTGCATGCACTTTATTTTCGGTCAATTGTCTCAATATTTCTTCAAAACTAGCTTCCATACCGACCGTAATTACCCCTCGGCTCATAATTTCTGAAACAGTAATTTTAGTAAAATCCACTCAAAACCTCCCCTATTCAGAGTTGAAATTATTATACCTCTCTTTTATAAAAAAGTTTATCCCAAAAATCGGATGAGGAGTTAAAAATGGCACAAAGGGAACGCTGGGGCTCGCGGATCGGCTTGATTTTAGCCATGGCCGGAAATGCTGTGGGTTTGGGGAACTTCCTGCGTTTCCCCACTCAGGCGGCCCAGAACGGTGGCGGTATCTTTATGATCCCTTACATGATTTCGTTACTTCTTATCGCCATTCCCCTCATGTGGGTGGAATGGGGCATTGGCCGCTACGGCGGCGTCCGGGGACACGGGACCACCCCGGCCATCTTCGGACTTCTTTGGAAAAACCCCATCGCCCGTTATGTAGGTATCCTGGGGCTATTCGTGCCTTTTGTAGTCTCGTGCTACTATGTCTACATCGAAAGTTGGACCTTAGGCTACGCCTTTTTCGCCCTTACCGGGAAGCTTCCCAAGATTTCAGCCGAGGTGGCTGCTTCCTCTGAGGCCTATCTCAAACCTTTCAAAGAGTTCCTCCTCCAATATACCGGCATGGGGGCCGAAGGATTCTACCGCCCCTCGCTTGCGGCCTACCTCTTTTTTCTCGTCACCATGTTCCTAAACTACACCATCTTGATCAGGGGTATTTCGGGTGGGATAGAGAAATTTGCTAAGGTGGCCATGCCGGTGCTTTTTGCTCTCGCTATCATCCTCATGATGCGGGTCATAACGCTTGAAACCCCTCTCGGTAGCGCCGTTCAGGGGCTTAACTTCCTCTGGGAACCTAAGTGGCAGGAGCTTGGCAACCCTAAAGTCTGGCTCGCAGCCGCAGGTCAGGTCTTTTTCACCCTGAGTCTCGGCTTCGGAGCTATCATCACCTACGCCTCCTATCTCAAACGTAATGACGATCTTACCCTTTCGGCCCTTACGGCTTCCTCGCTTAACGAATTTGCGGAGATCGTCCTCGGAGGCTCCATCGCTATTCCGGCGGCGGCGGCCTTTTTCGGAGTAGCGGCCGCCCAACTCATCGCCGCTAGTGGGGCCTTCAACCTCGCTTTCGTAAGTCTTCCGGCCATCTTCGCCAATCTTCCGGCGGGCTCCCTCTTGGGCTTTTTCTGGTTCATCCTCCTCTTCTTTGCTGGCATTACCTCCTCGGTGGCCATCACCCAACCGGTGATAGCCTTCCTCGAGGATGAATTCGGTTTTTCCCGAAAAAAGGCCGTAACCCTCACCATGCTTACCCTTTTCGTCTTGGCCCACTTCGCCATCCTGCTTCCCAAGGCCTTGGATGAAATGGACTTCTGGGCCGGAACATTCTTCGTAGTGGTCTTTGCCTTGTGCGAGGTGGTAATCTTTTTTTGGGCCTTCAATCCCTCGACCGCTTGGCGGGAAATTAATCGGGGCGGCTTTATAAAACTCCCACGGATCTTCTTTTTTATTATGCGATATGTGACGCCGTTTTTCCTATCCATCATCACCGGTTGGTGGATTTTCAAGGAGCTTCCGGGGTATCTTAAGGAGGCTTCGCCTACTATTTGGGTTACGAGGTTCCTTCTGGTGGCCATCTTCCTGGGTTTTGGGGTGCTGGTCCATCTTGCCAGAAGAAAGGAGAAGGCCCATGAAAGGTAGTGCCCTTCTTTTCATGCTAATTTCGTGGAATATTGTTACCAGTCTCTGTACATTCTGTTTCACCAGGATGTTTACGGTAAGTGGCTCAGCGGAAAAAAGAACACGGAAGCGAAAGTAGCCTCTTTGCTCCTAGGCCACCGCTGGCCGAACGGCTTCGGCCCCGGAGCTTTTCTGAATTTCTGGGGCAAAGTCACCTCCTAGGCAAGGACCGACTTCTAAGCCGTATTGTCTCTCAAAAAAAACTCCCTTCCCTCATCCTCTGGGGGCCACCAGGCTGCGGTAAGACCACGCTCGCAAGGCTTCTGGCCAAGGAGATAGGGGCCAGATTGATTACCCTCTCGGCTGTGGACTCCGGAGTAAAAGACCTTAGAAAAGTAATAGAAGAAGCCCGTCGGATGGCTACTTTAGGCCATAAGACCGTACTTTTTATTGATGAGATCCATCGCTTCAACAAGGCTCAGCAGGACTTTCTTTTGCCGTATGTGGAATCCGGTCTGGTGACTCTCATCGGAGCCACCACCGAAAACCCCTCCTTCGAGGTCATCGCCCCCCTCCTTTCCCGCTGTAAGATCCTGGTCCTCAAACCCCTGAGTTCCGAAGACATCCGCAAACTCCTTGAAAGGGCCTTAAGTGATCCCGAAAGGGGTTACGGTAGGGAGAATATCGAAGTTGAACCGAAGGCCCTTGATCTCCTCGCCCAGGCCGCCGAAGGTGACGCCCGGGTGGCCTTAAATATGCTTGAGACCCTGGTGGAGAGCACGCTGCCCAGAGAGGACGGTTCTCGTCGGATCGGAGTTCTCGACCTCGAGAGGGTCTTCCTCGAAAAGCCCCTCCGCTACGACAAGAGCGGGGAGGAGCACTACAACTTGATATCAGCCTTTCACAAGAGCCTTCGGGGAAGCGACCCGGACGCGGCTTTGTACTGGCTCGCCCGTATGCTTGAGGCCGGGGAGGACCCCCTTTACATCGCCCGCAGGATCGTGGTGGCGGCCTCCGAGGACGTGGGAAACGCCGACCCCATGGCGCTAGTGGTAGCGGTCTCTGCCAAGGAGGCCTACGAGTTTCTGGGAAGTCCGGAGGGAGAGCTGGCGCTGGCTCAGGCCGCGGTCTATGTAGCCTGTGCACCCAAGAGCAACGCCGTCTACCGCGGCCTTTCGGCCGCCAGGACCGACGCCCGTCGCCACGGGGCTCTGCCTGTGCCTATGCACCTGCGCAATCCGGTAACGGCCCTCATGCGGGCCCTAGGCTACGGCCGGGGCTACAAATACGCCCACGATTTTCCAGAGGGGTTCGTGGAGCAGCAGTATCTCCCGGACGAACTCCGAGACCGTCGCTACTACCGCCCTACGAACCGGGGCTTCGAGAAGACCATCCGGGAAAGACTTCTTAAGTGGTGGCGAGGGAAGAAAGGTTAATGCGGGCTACCCTCTTCCTAGCTCCCATGGATGGGCTCACGCATGTGGCCTTCAGGCGGCTCGTGGCCCACTACGGGCCGCCGGACTTCTTCTACACCGAGATGGTGAGCGCCAGGGCCATCGTGCACCAGCCTCCGGAAAGGGATCCCTACCTCTTCTACACCGAGGCCGACCGGCCCCTTATCGCTCAGCTTGCCGGAAGGGAGCCCGAGGTCATAGTCCAAGCCCTGGAACGGCTTGAGGCTCGCTTTGACTTCTATGGCTACGACCTAAATTTCGGCTGCGCCCGGGGACGGGCCAAACGCTACGGCTGGGGTGCGGCCCTTCTTTCGGAGCCGGAGCTCGCCCGCAAAATAGCGGCCGGGGGGCGTAAGATGACCCGCAAACCCCTTTTCGCCAAACTTCGTTCCACCCCGGGGCACGATCTCAGGCGGCTCATCGCCTTTGCGGAAGGGTTGCTTGCCGAAGGGGTTGAGATCCTGATCTTACACCCCCGGGCTCCGGAGGATGGTTTCCGGCGGCCGCCTCGGTGGGAAGAAATCGCAGCCTTGAAGCGTGAAACCGGAGCCACAGTCATCGGAAACGGGGACATATTTTCTCCGGAAGACGTCCTCAGGATGCTTGAGACCACCGGCTGTGACGGCGTTATGATTGGCCGTACGGCCCTCCTTCGCCCCTGGATCTTTCGGGATGCGAGGGCCTTTCTCAAGGGAGACCCCATACCCGAGGCACCCAATCCCTTTGAGCCGGTCTTACTCATGGCTGAACACCTGAAGCTCCTGCCCGAAGAATGGCGGGAGAAAAGGTTCAACCTCTGGCTCTTCTGGTATCTCCAAAACTTCCCCTTCGGTCTTTACTATTTCGGACGGGTGCAGAAGGCACTAGGAATTTCTGAAAAACTCGCGGTCTTAAAAGACCTCCTTTACCGCGAGAAAATACCTCCCTACCCCGCTCGTATCCGCCAGAACCGGTAAACTTCAGGAAAAAACAAAGATCAAAAGGCGACGTTTTTTTCTGTAGAATGGAGAAATCTCGGCGAGTTTTCCAAGGTCTGACCTAGGCAAAGAGACCTCGGCCCCGGGGATGGTTTCCACTAAGAGCACAAAGGGGGGCTTGAGACCCTTGAGATCTTCTTCTCTTACCACCGGAATAGGGCCCCCGTGATAAAAGACCAGAAGATAGTTGGGTTCCTTTCGGTAACTGTAATAGGGATAAGGCAGGGATAGATAGGGCCTCGCCGCCGATAGAGAGTCGAAGCGGAGCCGGTTTGAATGGTATTCCATAACCAGAGTACCGGCCACCATCATTAGAACTATAAAAGAAGTCCCGACCATAAATTTTCGTATTGGAAAGGCTCGGTTTTCAAGCTGGCTGAATATCAGGCGGGCAAGGAACAAGGCAAAGAAGGGGTAAAAAGGAAGGAGATACTTGCTGTATTTGGCGGCCGTAAAGCTGAGAAGGGTAATCGGCACCAAAAAAGATAGGAAGATAAGGGACTGCTGGCCACGCAACGCCTCCCGCAAAAACTTCCCCGGACGGTAAAGCAAAGCCAAGGTCCAAGGCATGAAGGCCAGAAGAAGAGCCCCTGGGTAATGCCAAAAGGGATCCCTTTTGCCGGTGGAAATCCTTCCAAAGATGTCGGTATAGATGAATTCGTAAAAAGCCGCGGCCGAAAGCTTTTTGTAGGCGTAAAAATACCAGCCGCAGACCGGAGCCAGAAGAAGAAACCAACCCAGGGGATTGAAAAGTACCCGCCAGATCCGGCGATCTTTGTAGAGGAGGCCGTAAATCGCCAGCGGCGGAAAGAGAAAAAAAATGAAAGGGCCCTTGGTTAGGGCCGCCAGTCCAGCCACAAAATATCCCAGGTAAAGGAATCGGCTTTTCTCCTCGGAGAGGTAGCTCCAGAAGAAATAGAAGCTTAAAAAATAAAGAAAGGCCAGCAACATATCGATTTCCACCCGGTGAGAGAAGAAAAAGAACTTGGGAGCAGAAATCAGGATTAGCACGGAAAGAAGGGCTATTTCCATGCGGCTACAAACCTTTAGGGTCAGGCGATAGAGAACAATTCCTATGCCAAGCGCCGAAAGAAAAGAGGATATCCTTAGCACAGCTTCCTTAACACCAAAAAGCCAAGCGAAGACGCCTGTTATCCAAATATGAAACGGGGGTTTCACCACATAAGGCTCACCATTGAGGCTAGGAATAAGCCAGTTTCCGAGTATTACGGCCTCTTGAACGATCTCTGCCCGACGGGCTTCCTGGATGGAAGTCAAAGGAAAAGAAAGGGGAACCACATACAGCACTAGAACCATTAAACAGGGAGCCCAAAAAGCTCTAAAAGCCGCCTTCATTTGGGTTACCATAAGCTAACTTGTACTCCCAAAAACTTCTATGCAGGGCACCAGAATAAACGAAACCAGAGTAGCCGTCACGAGGCCTCCTATAACAGCTATAGCAAATCCTCGAAAGTACTCAGCTCCCGCTCCGAGGCCCAGGGCCGTAGGAATAAGGGCAAAGATAGTTGTCAGGCTGGTAAGGAGGATTGGCCTGAGCCTGGTCTGAGCCGCTTCAATCAGGGCCTCCTTTCTGTCCATCCCTTCCCTTATTTTTTGTTCGGCAAAGTCGAGAAGGACGATGGCATTGTTGACACAGATTCCTATAAGGGTGAGCACGCCCATGGCCACCGAGATGTTCAGGCCCTGACGGGTTATCCAGAGGGCCAGGATAGCCCCTACCAAGGAAAAAGGGGCCGTAGTCAATATCACCAAAGGGCGTTTCCAGGACTTAAACTCCGCAAACAATATAAGATAGACAAAAATGATAGCCCCGGAAAGGATAAACATCATCTCCCACAGGCTCCTTTTGAGAACCTTGTACTGTCCGGTCACCTCCACCCGGTAGCCCCGGGGAAGCGAAAGGGCCGCAAGACGCCTCTTGAGGCTTGAGGCCACCTTGAATAGGTTCCCCTCCACTTCGGCCAGCAGGGTGACCTCCCGTTCACCGTTGAGCCTGGTGATCTCTCCGGGGAGGTATTCCACCCGGATATCAGCCACCTTCCTGAGGGGTACCAGTTCCCCTTTCGCTGTCCGGATAGGTAGAAGGGCAAGTCTTTTTAGGCCGAAAGCCTCGGGCCAATCAAATTCGAGAAGGACATCGATCTCCTCCCGCTGTCTCACGATGCGTGTGGCCTCAAGGCCCCCAAAGGTGGCCCTCAGGGTGGAAAACACCTCCTCCAGGCTCACCCCGAAACGGGCAAGGTCGGGATACCTCAGCCTTACTACGATTTGAGGCCTTCTTGTCTTCAGGGGATTGACCACATTGGTAATGGCCGGATCCTCGTCCATGATCTCTTCTACCTTTCCGGCCAGGTACGCCAGGGTGTCAAGGTCTTCACCGTAGACAGTCACCCCGAAGAGGGCCGGAAGCCCGGAAAGACTCTCGTCCATCTTCTCCTGGGTGGGCTGGTGATAAAGAAAGACCACCCCGGGAAAGCGAGCATAAGCCCTCTTGAGATCGGCCATGATCTCCTCTACTCCCCGGTAACGTTCCCCCTTGGGCTTGAGCTTGATCATAATTTCTCCCCGGTTGACACCCTCGATCTGGTAACCCACCTCTGGGGAGCCGGTGCGACGATACACACAGGCCACATCGGGATCGGTCATGGCTAGGCGGACAAGCTCTTCTCCAATTCGATTGCTCTCCCTGAGAGAGGTGCCTGGGGGCATGATGTATTCTACCAGGATGGCCCCCTCGTCCACCGGAGGGAGGAGCTTTGCCGAGCCAAGAAAGACCGAAAGACCGGCCAAGGTAAGGCCCCCCATACTCAGAACGATCACTTTACGGGGATGATCAAGGCTATAGGAGAGGACCCGAGATAGGAGACCCCTCAGACCCGTGAGAAGCCTCCCGGCCGGGGGCCGGAGGGGTTCCCGCACCGGGGGCATATTCCCGAGAAGCACCGGGACCAACGAGAGGGAAAGGATGAGGGAGACTAGGAGGGCCAGACTCACCACCAAACCGAAGGGCCGCAGGAAAAGGCCGGCGATACCGGTCACCAGGGCCAGGGGGAGAAAGGCCGCCACAGTGGTGAAGGTCCCGGCGGCGTCGGGCGGGGTGATTTCTACCGTGCCTGCCAAGGCCGCCTCTGGGGATGCTTTCCCCATCTCCAGGTGCCGGGAGACGTTCTCCGTGACCACAATGGCGTCGTCCACGATCATCCCCACGGCAAGCGTGAGCGCCGAAAAAGTGATGACATTGAGCGAAAGCCCCAGGATCTTCATTAGGACTAGGGTGACCAGCAGGGTGAGTGGGATGGTGGCGGCCACTATGAGGGTAGGCCTCATCGTCCCTATGAAAAGATAGAGGACGGTCACTGCCAGGGCCGCCCCGAGCAAAAGATCACTGGAAATGGTTTCCCGGGCCTCTTTTATGATCTCTGACTGATCGTAGAATTTTTTGATCTTTGTTCCCGGAGGAAGGAGGGCCTTGAATTCCTCCACCGCGTTTTCCACGGCCCGGGCGACCTCAATAGAACTAGCACCGGGTTGCTTACGCACGTAAAAGGCCACTGCCGGTTGACCGTCTCCCCTGACCTCGTAATGCTTGGGAGCCACTCCTTCAAAGACTTCGGCCACCGCCGAAAGAGGAACCGCCTCCCCATCGGCGCTCTTTAGATAGAGGTTTTTCAAGTCTTCAATAGTTTGCAGACGGGCATCTCCACGGATCACATACTCCCGTCCACCTCTAGTAAGGAAACCGGCTACCTCAGAGGCATTGTGGCGTCTTAGAGCTAGCTCGAGATCCGAAATGCCGAGTCCGAGACGGGCAAGGGCCTCTGGCCTTACCCGGATAATAAAGGCCCGCCTATCACCCCCAAAGACCTCCACCGAGGAGACCCCGGGAATACCCATGAGCCGATTGGTGAGGGTAAACCGGATGAGATTTCGCAGTTCCACGAGGTCCTTCGAGCCGTAGACCACATATCCGAGCACCTCCTGAAGGGTGGTACCGATGTTTTCGAGCCTGGGGACGGCCCCGCGCGGCAAGAGACCAGCGGTCCGGGCGAGCCTCGCCTGAACGAGTTCTCGGGCCTCTCTGACCGAAATACCAGGGCCAAACTCCACCGTGACCTTGGAGATGCCCTGAACCGAGACCGAGGCCACCCGTTTGACCCCTGGTAGGCCTCGCATTTCGTCTTCAATAGGGCGGGTAACGAGAAGTTCCATATCCTCGGGAGCAGCCCCGGGATAATGAGTAACAATGTTTACCACCGGAAGATCAAGATTGGGGAAAAGATCTACCGGCAGGTGCCAAAGGGCGTACACCCCGGCAAAAACGATGGATGCAACCAAAAGAAGCATGAGGGGCGGTCTGTCAATAAGCCAGCGCAGAAATCCCCTCATTTGCCGGGTCCTTTTCGAAATTTTTTCCAGATCAGGGGAAAGATTAGCCCCAAAACGATCATCCACAGGGCCGCTTCTAACCAATGAGGGTCAAAGAGATAGGTGTAGACAAAGTAAAGGGTATGATCGAACCATTTGGGGCCCGGAACGAAAATGGGTTTCACTTCCACGTCAAGAACACCGTTTATGACCTTTACTTTGAGATAATGGTAGAAGAAATGTCTCGGATCCCCGCCGTAAAGTCTAGCTCCTGCCCCGCCGGTGATGGTGTAAGGAATGCCATTCCAGTTTCCATGAAAATAACCATGGATGTGTCCGGCAAATACGTGAGAGACCCCGTAGCCCCTAAAAACCCTCGAAAGAAATTTGGCCTCTTTTTCGGGTAGACAGTGGTATTCGTGAGGCCGGGGATCATAAAGGGGAATGTGGAGAAAAACCAAACGGTGGTCGCAAAGGTCCCGGCTCTTCCTGAGTTCTCCTTCAAGCCAGGATCTTTCTTTGAGGTTAAGCTTTCTTGCGGCATCATCCAGGATCAAGAAACAGGTCCTTCCGATACGAAAGGAGTAATAAGGCCGGCCGAAGATCCGAGTATAAAGCGGATAACCGCCTCCTTTTAGTTCGTGATTGCCGATGACCGTAACTAGGGGTTTGTGAAGGTTCTTTTGGATAAGATCCAAAAAAAGGGAATACGATGTCTTGCTTCCTGAATGGACCATATCTCCCAAGGCAATGACAAAGGAGATTTCAGGATCTTGGTCAATGTCCCTTAAGAGGCTTTCAAAGGCATAGATGCTGAACTGGCTATCTCCAAATACGGCGAATGAAAAATCATGCGGATCCTTAATCCTTATTCTAGAAAGATTGCGAGTATTCCAATCTGTAGCTGGAAGGGCGCAAACATGTTCATAGAACTCAAGCCCGAGAATGGCTCCCAACGCACCCAGAAGAACAAAGAATCGCAGGGATATTCTCCTAGCTTCTGTAAGAGGCACCTCACGCACCTTCCTAATCGGGAACTCTGTAAATCCGACTAAAATCTCGATAAAAGAGTTCGTAGGCCCCCTTAATCACCACCTTTTCCCCTTCTCTGAGACCAGAGACGACCTCTACGAAACCATCCCCGGAAAGCCCGGTCTTGACCATCCGCTTCTCAAACCCCTTTTCGCTTTTGACGAAGACGTAAGCCCTTTCGGCTTCGTCATAGACGAGGGCCTCTTCGGGGACGGCCAGGGCCTTTCGATGTTCCTCGAGGATCACCACTCCCCTCACGGGCTCACCCGGGGCCAGGGACCTTGAAATATCCCTCCCTTCGAGAAAGACCGTTATCCCTCCCGCCGGGGTCCGTTCGGGGGCCACCCTCGCCACCCTGGCGGAAAGGGTGCGGCCCGGAAGCTGGATCAGGGCCGGTTTGCCGGAGAGGCTGACGCCTTCCGGGGGGAAGACGATGGCCTTAACCCAGAGAGCCTTCGGGTCCAAGACTTCAGCCAGAACCGCTCCCTTTTCCACCCTCTGACCGATAGAGACCCTTCGCCGGGTAAAGATTCCCGAAATCGAGGCCCTGATCCGCAGCCGGGTTTCAAAAAGGTATAGTTCGTTTTTCCGGGCCACAAGTTCATTTTTGAGTTGCAGAAGATGCTTTTCGGCGTTAAGGAGCTCTCCGTAAGGGATGATCTTGGCCTTAACTCCTTCCCTCTTTAACCTCACAGCCTCCTCGGCCAAAGAGATTTCCTTTTCAAGAACGGCCACTTGTGACCTTAGGGTGGCAAGCCTCCTTTTCACCTCCGGGCCGCCCAGGACGAAGAGGACTTCTCCGGCCCTCACCCGGCTCTCATCGGGAACGCCTATCGAGACGATCCGACCCGGCGTGAGCGCCGTTATCCTTACGCTCTTTTTGGAAAACACCTTCCCCACAAAAGGGACAGTCCGACGAAAGTCTCTTCTCACCGGGGTAGAAACTTTGATGAGAGACGGTTCGACCTTGGCCGCTTCTACGAATTGGATCAAAGATATAATCAGAAAAAATACGCAAGCGACCGAAAAGATAGTCCTCATTTTTCTTAACCTGTTTGATATTCTCTTTTAATAAGCGCCAATAAGGCCGGCAAAACCACGAGGACCAGCGGCAATTGAAGACAGAGACCAGAAATTATGGCGATGGCCAGGGGCTTCAGCATAGCTGCTCCCTGACCAATTCCGAGAGCCAGGGGCATAAGGGCCAAAATGGCAGCCACCGTGGTCATGGCCACCGCCCGCAGGCGATTTCTCCCGGCAAGGATCAAGGCCGTTTTATACGGTACATGGCGCGGAAGCAGACGATATTCGGAGAGATAGAAAATGGCTGTTTCGGTAACAATGCCCACGATCATGGTAAGCCCCATCATGGAGGAGATATTGATCTCGGTATGGGTAATCCAGAGACCTACAAAGACTCCCGCCAGAGACAAAAGGATGGTTGCCATTACGGCGATAGCCATCCGGAAACTTTCATAGAGAAATAGGAGAAGCAAAAAGACCAGAAGCACCGCGGACACGAAAACGGCCAAAAGCCCGGCAAAGGCAATTTGTTGCTGACGGTAAAGACCACCGAGCTCATAATAGACCCCTTTGGGAATGAGTCCCGGACGATTAAGCACCCTCTTTACATCCCGGATGACCGATCCCATATCCCGACCGCTGATACGTCCGGTAACGGCCACCATCCTCTTTAGGTCTTCGTGCATTATCTGGGGTTGACCGGTGAGCACCTCCACCCTGGCGATACGCCTCAAAGGGAATAGATGTCCATCGGGAGCCCGCAGGCGGAGGGCCTCGACCTTGGAAGCGGTATCTCTGAGATGGCTTGGGATCCAGACTCGAACTCCCACCATTTTGGGAGTCTTCTGAATCTGGGTGGTGACCGCGCCACCAAGGTAATAAGAGAGCATTCTGGTTACCCATTCGGGATCCACTCCTTCAAGGGCCGCCCGATCCCGGTCAACATGGATGACCAGGGCGTCGCCGGCCAGAACGATCCCATCTCTTACATCCACCACGCCGGGGATCTTTCTTATTTCTTCGGCTACTTTGGGAGCCAGTTTCCGCAAGAGAGTACCGTTATCGGAAAAGAGCTTTATCTCTATGGGCTGCGGGACAGCCGTAAGATCTCCTATGAGATCTTCCATCAACTGGGCCATCTCGATCTCAAGCCCTGGGACCCTGCGCTCTATACGGCCTCTTATGTCCTCCATCACAGCCTCGATATCCCTCCGGGGTGGGGGCTTCAACCGGACGAAGAAATCGCCCTCGTTGGCCTCAGTAATATGGCCCCCCAGAGATAGTCCGGTCCTCCGGGAATAGGTCTCTACGTCTGGCGTCTCTTGCAATATCATCTCGACTTGACGCAGGAGACGATCCGTTTCGGTAAGAGAGGTCCCAGAAGGAGCTCGATAATCAAGGACAAACCCTCCCTCATCCATTTTAGGCATGAAGCCAGAGCCTAACCGATGATAAGCTATCCAGCCGATACCCACCAAAATCAAAAGTACTGGAATAATGAGCCAGGATCGGGCCATAATGCTCTTCATGAAACTCTCATATCTTTCATAGAACCGGGAAGCCCATCTCCCGGGCCTTTCCTTTTCGGCGTCTTTCTGGGTAAGCAGATGATTTGCCAGGATAGGAACCCCCAACCAGGCCACAAAAAAGGAGATCAGAAGGCTTGCGGCCATGGTAAGAGAGAGGGCCTTAAAAAAGGCCCCGGTTACCCCGGAGAGAAAGGCCAGGGGAGCAAAAATGATGGTCGTCGAGGCCGAGGAGCCGGCAAGCGGCCTAGAAAGCTCCCGAACAGCCGTGGCGATCCCAAGCTGCTGATTGGCCAGTTCTCCAAGCCTTCTTACGATATGTTCCTCCATGACGATCATGTCGTCGATGATGAGACCCACGGCCGCGGCCAGGCCTCCCAGGGTCATGATGTTGAAGCTCATGTGGAGGACGTAGAGGAGGATGATGGTAGCTGCGAGGACACTCGGAACCAAGACGGCGGCAATAAAAGTCATCTTGAGGTTCCGCAAAAACAGCCAAAGGACCAGGGCGGCAAAAAGGAGGCCTATAAGCACCGCATCCCTTACGCTCCCGGCCGCCGAGAGGATGAGCTCGCTCTGGTCATACCACTTGGCAATTTTGATTCCTAGGGGAAGATGTTTGCGAAATTCAGCCAGCTTTTTCTTGACCTCCTTAGCTATCTCAACGGTATTACCCCGAGGTTGTTGATAAATTAGGAGGAGTACGGCATCGTGGCCGTCGGCTGTGACCCTGATCCATTGAGGAGCGGTACCTCGGCGCACAGTAGCAATATCGTCCAGACGAACAAGTCCATTCTTGCCGGCCCGGATGATGGTCTCTTTGATTTCTTTCAGGCTCTGAAAGCGGGTGTCCGAGATGACTAGATAGAGTTTATAGTGGTCTTCCAAACGTCCTACGGCCTTGATGACATTGGCCGCTGAAAGGGCCCTGGCAACATCGTCTATCGAAAGCCCCAAGGCATCCAGCTTGGCCGGATCGATCATGACCTCGTATTCTTCCTCCGCCCCTCCTTGGACTCCAACCTTGGCCACCCCTTTAACGGTGGAAAGCAGAGGCCGTAACTGGTAAAGGGCTAGATCTCTCAGTTCAACCAGAGAATGGGTGTCAGAGGTGAGACTATAGGCCAAAACTGGAAAGACGGTGGGGTCCATGCGCCTTACGGTGAAAGAAGTTCCCCGGGGGAGGCGGGGAAGGACCTGGTTTATGGCCGATTCTACCTGAAGCATGGCCGCCACCATGTCTTCTCCCCAATCGAAGTTGATGGAGATATCGGCGCTGCCTCGGCTGGTAGTTGAACGGATGCTTCGTACTCCAGGAACAGACCTGATGGCCTCCTCCACCGGGCGGGTCACCTCAATGGCCATGCGTTCCGCGGGTCGGTCACCGGCCTCTAGTTTCACCTCCACGCGGGGAAAATCCACGTGGGGGAAGAGGGCCACCGGGAGTCTAAAACTGGCAGCCAGTCCTCCTAGAGCCAATATAGCAATCAAAAAGAGAATCGAACGGCGGTGGCTTTGCATCCACTCAACCACATTCACTCTATTTTCTCCGTCCGAACGGCTATTCCGTCTTCAAGTTCATAGTTCCCAAGGATGACCACCAAATCTCCAGGATGGAGATCCTGGCCGATAACCTCCACCTGAGATTCGGTTTCCAGACCTATCTTGACCGTGTGTTTCCGGGCTCGACCATCCTTGATGGTAAAAAGGACATAATGATCTCCTTCCGGAAGAACCGCAGAACGAGGAACAAGGAGAGCTTCTTTAGCAGCAACGATTATCTCGCCCCGGACATACTCATTAAGAAGTAGGTCTTTGTGAGAGACAGGGACTACAAAGACGTTCACCAGCCGAGTTGAAGGATTCACCGAGCGGGAGACGGCCCGGATAATGCCTTCTATGGCAGACTTAGCCGGTCTGTTAACCGGGAAAAGTCTTACTTTTTCTCCGGGTTTCAGGCGAGAAATATCCTCTGGTTCGGCTCCTAGTCTGACTTCAAGGGCCCCTCCGGTTACGATCTCTAGCAAAGGGCCTCCTGCCGGGACGATGGCTCCTTCTTGGACATAAACCTTGCCGACGATCCCGTCTTGCGAGGCCTTGAGGGTCTTGGTCTTTCCGAGTCCCTTCTTCTTGAGACTTTCGAGCCTAAGTCTAGCCTCCTGAAAGGCCTGTTCCGCCTGAAGCAATTCCTGATTAGTGGCCAATTTAAGAGCCTTTTTCTTTTTGACCTGGGTGAGTTTCTTTTTAGCCATCTTGTAAGCCGTTTGGGCCACCTCAAGCTTCAAAAGGCTATCTGGACTTGGAGCGAGCTCAAGCAAGGGAGTTCCGGGGCTAATCTCTTCGCCCTCACTCACAAAAATACGCCTTACCTGGCTTTCAAAAGGGATCGAGATAATCTCCACCGCTCCTGGAGCAGGGATGACCGTTCCGTAAGCTACCTCAGTCTCGGAGATCTCTCCCTTTCTTATTCGAGCAACCTTTACGGCGACCGTCTTTTTAAGAAATGTTTGGGGATAGCGGTTATCGTTTTTAGAACTCGGAAAGGAGTAACCAGTTAAATGCCAGAAGATGGCCCCTATAAGATGGGCCAGGATTAGGATAGCCAACCTTTTTTTGTTTATCCCGAATCTATCTTTCATTTACTTCATATCTCCTTTGGGATTAACAATTCCCAACGTCTTGCACCTCATCGGAAGGTAAACCCCGGAGGCGATCTCCAGGGCCACCCCGAGGTCGCTTTGTGTCTGCCTGAGCCTAAGAAGTTCGAGACGTTTGAGCAAAAGTTCGTTTTGCAGCCGGTAGTAACCAAGAAGATCGGCATTTCCCTGATGGAGGGCCTCCTTATAAGTGACAAGCAATCTTTCGAGGGCTGCTACGGCCTCCTCGGAAGCAACGATCTTTCGGCGCACAAAGGCCATTTTTTCAAGGATTTCTGCCACCTCGGCTCGGGCGGAAAAGAGTCTCGCCAGGTATTCGTCGTAGAGCTTCTTGCGGGTGGCTTCCTCCAGGGCAATGTGGGCCTGGCCCCGGTCAAAGAAGGGAAGCTCTATGGAGACCGCCAATCCGGTGGTGATCACGTCTCCGGTATCCTTGGCCCGAATAAGACCGATTCCTATTTTGGGAAACTGGGAAAGCACCGCGGCCCGAAGACGTTCGTCCTGGGCCTGATAGCTCATCTTTAAGGCCAGGAGATCGAGTCTCCTTTCCGCAAGTCCGGAAAGAAGTTTCTCTCTTTTGATGGGTGGGGGCCAGGAGAGGAGCCGGACATCCTTTTGAATCTTCAAGTAAGTGTTCGGAGGAAAACCGAGAACGCGGTTTAGTGTAAGCCTTTCCCGGGCCCTTTCCTCTCTCGCGGTTTCAAGGTCAAGCCTTATCTTCTGGTAGGTAGCCCTGGCAGCGGCCAGATCGAGAGCCGTCTTTTCTCCAAGGGAGACGGCCCTTTCGACCAAGGCGAGGTTCTTTTTTAGCTCCCTTTCGGCCTCTCGTAAAAGGGCTACCTTCCTTTCGGCCCAGAGTAGACGCAAGGCGTGAAGTTTAGCGGCCTCGGCTACCTGCCATTCCTTCCAGGCTACGTTGAGATCAACCGCGGCCCTTTCCGCCCTGGCCGAAGAAACCCTGGCCCCCCTGGTAAGTAAGGCGGTTATCTCCCAGTCAAGCTGAAGACTGTAGGCATTTACCGTTCCGGAAGTCACCCCTGCCGTGGGGACCTCATAGCTTAGCGCAAGCTGAGGGTTGGGAAGGAGCCCGGCCTGAAGTAACTGGGCAGAGGCTATCTTCTTTTCGTCCCTTACCGCCCGGAGCTCGGGATTGGCCACCACGGCCAAAATGGCGGCCTCATCCGGAGAGAGCCCGTCCTTTAGATCGAACTCTACGGGCTTGAGAAGGGGATGTTTTATCCGAGAGGCCTCTATTTCCAGAGCTTCGGTATCCGGGCCTTTAAGGACCGCCTCTTCCGCCTTCCGGTCAAGAGGCAAAGGATGATAGACCGCACAGCCCGAAAGCATAAAGAGAAATAAGATGCAAAACTTCCGATATTTTTTCATAATTGGCTGTCAGAGCGGGGTTGGTAGGCCTCGAGATAAGACCTTTCCGTTCTTCTCCGAGGCCAAAGTCTAATCTTCCTCAACTTCTTGTCTCTCGGCAGTAATCTTGAGAATAATCTTCCTGGCCTTCGAGAAATAAGGCAGCTTGATGGTAAAGTAGCCGAACTTGTGCCGTTTACTCCTCAGGATCTCCGGCACGGTAAGGACATCCTGTCGGGCCAGGACCGCATTTCCGGCACCCACCAGGGCCGCTTCCACCTCCACCCCGGAGAGTACGGTATGGGAGAGGTTGTGAACTTTTCCTTTGATGATCAGGGTGTTTTCCCTGAGTTCACAGTAGAGGTTCTTGAGAACGGTCTTTTCCTCGAGTTCATTCTCTAGTAAGACCGGGAGGGGGCAGTTTTCCGCCTGGATGGTTTCATCACCTACCGCTTCGTGTTCCTTATCCTGGCTCGCCCATGAAGCTTTTCCCATAACTAACAACCCCAAGCCGATAAGCAAAGTAATCAGGAATCTTAACCACTTGCTTTGACTCTTTCCCTTCATGACAACCTCCTTTGGTAGAGGTCTATAGGGAAAGATTAAAACGGTACAATTAGAGAAAGATTGAAAACAGATTAAAAATTCTTAATCTTCTACGATCTCTTTTGCAGGATGGGTCGTTTCGACTGGTAACGTCTGGGGCAGGACTATGTAAAAGACGGACCCCCGACCGGGTTCGCTTTCTACGCTAATCTCCCCCCCGTGGGCCTCCACGTAGGCCCGAGCCAGGGAAAGCCCGAGACCACGCCCTCTTTCCGGACCTCGGCCGCGATAAAACCTATCAAAGATCCGAGATAGTTCCTCGGGAGAAATTCCTCGCCCGGAGTCCTGAACCTTAATTACGAGGTCTTCGCCCTTTCTTTTGGCTTCTACCCGAATACGGCCCCCAGAAGGGGTATATTTAAAGGCGTTGTCCACCAGGTTTAAAAGGGCTTGAAGGAACCTGGCCCTGTCGGCAAAAAGGTAAAGATCTTCATCGGGATAGCGGATCTCGAAATTAAGGCCTTGGCTGACAGCTAGTTCCCGAAACACCTGATCTACCTCTTCAAGGATATCTTTTACAGGAAATCGCTCCCTTCTGAGTTTGAGCAATCCCGTTTCGGCCTCCGAGAGGTCAAGAAGGACATTCAGGAGATGAAGAAAACGGTCACTTTCGTAAAGTATGCGGACTATCAGTTCTTCTCGTTCTTCGGGGTCTCTCTTTTCAAGAGCCCTTTCGGCCAAAAGTCGGAGATGGGAAAGAAGGTTCTTGAAATCATGGGCTAGATTGTCGAAGATTTGAAGAAGTTCCCGAAAGTAGAGATCCAGTTTCTCGAGCATGGAATTGAAAGTCTCGGCCAGCCGGTCGGGCTCATCTCCCCTACCCGAAAGGGGAACCCGTCGGGAAAAATCGCGGGCATCCACAATGCCGCGGGCTACTCTTTCTATCTCCAAGATCTGTCTCAGGGATCTCTTGGCAAAGAGGAAACCCATAGGAAAACTTATCAGGAGGGCCACCACCCCTGCCCACAAAAAGGCCCTGTGGATCTGAGCTAAAATTCTCTGGTTGAAACGCAAGGGCACCGCCATCTCCATACGGTGTTCTCCAAGCCTCCAAACTACGGCCCTTACCCTTCCGAGGGAATCAGTAAGATCAAAGACAAAGAACTTCGGGGATTCGGAAGCTCTATCGGGCCATGGGAGAGTCTTAAAGACGGAATTGCCTACAGAAAAGACCTCCCTGCCTTCGGAGTCCAGTATCCGAAAGAAAAAATTATTTGGCCCTTCCTCTGCTAGCTCCGCCGAAGCCAAGGATTTTAAAGCCGGGAGGCCCTTGCGAAGATAGATAGTCGTGATTTCGGAGACATCCTCCTTGAGATCCTGATCCAGATTTTGAAGCAATTTGTGAGCAAGAATTAGGTGGACCACTGCAAAAACCAGACCCGTGGCCACCAGAAAGAGGGAACCGTAAAGGACCGCTAGACGAAAGGCCAGGCTCTTTGTCGGCAACTTAATCTTCATCCGTAAAGGTATAGCCCACCTGGCGTATGGTCCTAATGGTAGGGCGGGAATCCCTTCTCAAGCCGAGCTTTTCCCGCAAACGACAAATATAGACATCCACGATGTTCGACTCTGGTGAAAAATGATAGCCCCAGATCTTTTCCAATATCTGAATCCTGGTGAGGACCCTGCCTTTGTGTCGCATCAAATACTCAAGGAGCGCGAATTCTCTGGGTGAAAGTTCGACTCGCTTTTCTCCCACCCGGACCTCACGGCGCAGAAGGTCGAGCCTTATAGGACCGGCCGAAAGGACTTCCTCCATCTCCGGGGACTGAGAGGCCCTCCGTAAAAGGGATTTCACCCGGGCTAGCAATTCTGCAAAAGAAAAAGGCTTAGTTAAATAATCGTCGCTTCCGAGTTCAAGTCCCCGCACCCGATCGTCCACCGAACTACGAGCACTCAGAATTAGAATGGGCAACCGTGGCCGGCGTTTTCTCAATTTTTTTAAGAATTCGAATCCGTCCATATCTGGAAGCATTAAATCGAGAATAACCAGGTCCACTTCGGTGTTAAACAGGATTTCATAAGCGGCAAAGGCATTAAGAGCTTCTTCTACCGAAAAACCGGCCTCCTGTAATCCCCTAGAAACAAATTCCAACAGATCCCGATCATCCTCAACCACTAAAATCTTTCTCATAACGTTTTTTTAAGCACGTTTTCCTTAAAGTTTAATTAAAGCTCCATTGAGAAATTTTAATCCAGTTTTAACCCCGCCTCAAAAAGAATTCCACAAAATCAAGGTGAAATTTGGTTGCTAGGAGGCTAAAAATCTTGAGAAATTCAGTCTTTAAGATTTTTATTCTAGCCTTGGTCTTGGGCCTTTGGTTTCAGGGGACTCGGCCTTATATGGGGCGAGACGAACATCGCTATACTGAAATTGCTCGAAATATGCTCTCTAGCAAGTCTTTTCTAATCCCATACTGGAAGGGACATCCCCATCTTACTAAACCTCCTCTATTTTATTGGACTATAGCCCTGAGCTACAGGGTTT
The DNA here is from genome assembly GCF_001652585.1 of Thermosulfurimonas dismutans. Lineage (GTDB taxonomy): Bacteria > Desulfobacterota > Thermodesulfobacteria > Thermodesulfobacteriales > Thermodesulfobacteriaceae > Thermosulfurimonas > Thermosulfurimonas dismutans. The sequence continues at coordinate 41,149 of NZ_LWLG01000015.1, read as the reverse complement.
TTGGAGATAACCGCTGGGGAGCGCGAGTTCCTAACGCCTTGGCCTTTGCCATAACGGCCGCGGCCTTGGCAGCCATTGGAAAGAGGCTCTTTGGAGAAGGAGTGGGCTTGCGAACCGGGAGCCTCTATGCCACCACTCTTACGCCCTTTGTAGCCGCCAATATCGTCACCCCCGATACCCTTCTGGTTATGTGGGAGACCTTAGGGGCTTGGGCCTTCTTTAGGGTTCCCCATCTTGCCTGGGTCTTTTGGGCTCTAGCTTTCATGACCAAAGGAACAGCGGTACTTCCGGTAATGCTCCCTTTCCTGTGGTATGGCTGGGTAAAAAGAAGAGACTGGCAGGGACTCTTTTTAGGAGCCCTGGTCTTTTTAATAATAGCTCTTCCCTGGTATCTATATGTTCAATTCCATTTTCCTTACTTCTGGGAGGTCTTTCTGAAGGAACAAGTTACGGGAAGGCTCTTTCACAACTACTTCCACCGGAATAGTGCCTGGTACGCCCCGTTTTACCTCTACCTACCTCTCCTTACCGTAGGTGCTGTACCGATCTTCCTTTCCCTGCTAAAGAATGGACGGTCCCTCGGATCTTTCCTAAAAACCTCGGAAAAAGTCCGCATCGTGGCCTTGTGGTTTCTAGTACCATTTACAGTCTTCTGGCTGGCTAAATCCCGCCTTCCGCTCTATATCTTGCCCCTCTTCGGCCCCTTGAGCCTTCTGGCCGCCGGTCTTGAACTCCAAACCGGAAACCGTTTACCCAAAAAGGCATTTATGCTGTTCTGGGTAGGACTCCTGTTGGCCATCAAAGCTGGTAGCTCCATATATTTGAAAGCTCATGTTATATTTCACTCGCCATGAGAGAACGGAAGTTAATGGTACTTTTCGGGCTTGGACTTTTGACCTTTCTCTTCCTGAACCTAGGCGACCGGCCTCTATGGGGAGTGGAGGGACGCTGGGCGGAAGGTGTACGGGAAATGATGCTTCGTGGGGACTGGTGGGTGCCCACCATAAACGGCGAACCCCATGTCACCAAACCCCTCATCCCCTACTGGCTAATAAGGATCTCGGCCCTTGCCTTCGGGAGACTCGACGAGTTGACCGTAAGACTTCCGGTGGCCACCTGCGGTCTTCTCACCATCGTAGCCTTTTACGCCCTGGCCCGTAGATTCTTCGAACCTTGGTGGTCCTTAACGGCTGCGGGGATCCTTGCCACCACCTGGGGCTTTGTGGGTTATGCCCGGGTGGCCCAGAGCGAGATCTACCAACTGGCCGGCATCGTCTCGGCGCTGGCCTTTTATATGTGGTTTCGAGAAAAGAAAAGCTTCTGGGGATACCTGGGGTTCTGGTTTTCGGCCCTCTTGGCAGCCCTCTCGAAAGGACTTCCGGGTTTTACTGTGCCAGTATTAGTGGCCATGGTAGATATAGTGCTAAACCGCAATTTCAGACATCTTAACTTACAGAATTTTGGGGCGGCCTTTCTGGCCTTGACCCTCTATTTTCTCCATTATCTAGGTATCGCCCGGGCCATGGGAAGTGAGCTACCTTTCTATTTGATTGTACGGGAAAACCTTACGCAGGTGGTCAATCCCTACGACAACCGTGAACCTTTTTATGTATATTTTTATTATCTTCCCGAATTATTCTTGCCTTGGACCTTGTTTTTCTTTGCGGCCCTAGGGTTTACGGTTAAAAACTTTCGCAAGGTTTCCCAGAATCAGCGTTTTCTGCTTCTAGCTCTTACAGCCGTTTTCCTGCTTTTCGATCTAGCTCGAGCCCGACGCTCCTATTACATCCTTCCGGCCGTACCCCTGGGAGTGCTCCTTATAACTTACTATTTAAGAGATAAGCTAAAAAATCCGGATGCCCTGGCCAGGGGCCTCTCTTATTTTTACGGATTTACAACCCTTTTTGTCGGCATTTCTCTTGTTTTACTGGCTATTTTTCCCCATCATTTTGATTTTTTACCCTTCAAAAGTCGTTTTTTACCCTTAATAACCGGTATTTTCATACTAGGAGCTTTAAGGTGGTGTGTCAAAAAACGAACTTCCCCCTGGGGGCTTATCTTTAGTTATCTTATTTTAGCTATAGCTGGGATCTCCATAGCTACTCCCGCTTTAACCCCACCTTCTGAAAAAATCTTCGGAAGGGGATTGGCTCAGTTACAAACCAGCTTTCCGCAAGCCAAGCTTTGTGGTTATCGTAAAATTTCGGCTAACCTCTTCTTTTATATAGCCTCACCGAGGCCACTACCGATTTATCAGGAACTATCCAAAGCCGTTCAAAATTGTGATCTTGTATTTTTTCGGGAAAAGTTTTATAAAAAGGCGGCATCTGAAATAAAAATCTTAGGCGCCAATGGAGAACTTTATGCCGTGGATAAATTATATCGTTCCAAAGATTCTAATAAAAATTACCTCCTTTGGAAACTTTCGGGAAAATACATCTTAAAACAACCTTTTATTCCTTATCCTTAGGAGAGAGAGGGGAATGAAATCCGTAAAACTTGCTCTTATAGGTTGCGGGAAAGCGGCTACCAGACATCTACGCATCTTCAAAGAATTACCGGAAGTAGCATTAGTGGCCGTAGCGGATTCCGATCCCGAGAAAGCCCGGGCCTTTGCGGAGGAGATTGGAGCCGCCTGGTACACAGACTGGCGAAAGATGCTCTCGGAATATCCCGAAATAGAAGTAGTGGACATTGCGGTGCCTTCCGGAATGCACGGAAAGATTTCTCTTCCGGTAATGCGCGAATTTCGTAAAAACATACTCCTTGAAAAACCCATAACCCTCAACATCGAAGAAGCCTGGGAGATGGTACAGACGGCCGAAGAGCTTGGTCTCAAATTGGTTACGGTATTTCAGAATCGGTTCAATCTCCCGGTGAAGAAGGTCAAAGAGATCTTGGAGAAGAATCTCTTGGGTAAGATTGTCCTGGCTTCGGCTCGGTTTTATTGGTGTCGCAGACAGGACTATTACGACAGTGCCGCCTGGCGTGGCACTTGGGCCCTTGATGGCGGGGCGCTCGCCCAGCAGGGCTGCCACCATGTGGACATGCTCCGCTGGCTCATGGGTGAGGTCGAAAGCGTCTTCGCCAAGAAGGATACTCGATTGGTTGAAATCGAGGCGGAAGATATTTTAGTGGGCGTGATCCGCTTCAAAAACGGGGCCTTAGGAACCATCGAGGCCACCACCTGCGCCCGGCCTAAAGACCTCGGAGCCGAACTGGTAATCCTAGGCGAAAAAGGCTCCGTAAAACTCGGCGGCTTTGCCATGAACGAACTGGCCCATCTGGCTTTGGAAAACCAAAATTTAAATGAAGAAGAGCTTGAGGCCTGCCGAAAAAATCCGCCGGATCCTTTAGGTTTCGCCCACCGAGAGTATTTGCGAGCAGCCATGCATTACTTCGCCGGAGAGCCCCCCGATCCCAGGCTCTGCATAGGCAAAGACGCTATCCCCTCGCTAGAGCTCATCCAAGCTCTTTACGAGTCCGCGGAAAGCGGAACCGAGGTAAAATTTCCTTTTACCCCTGAAAAATCCCGGCTAGGAAAGATGGAGGGTTAGAGATGGCGGTGCCCCTTCTTGATCTCAAAAGGGATTGGCCCGAAATAAGAGAAGAGGTAGAAGCTGGTTGGCGCAAAGTAACCGAAACTATGCGGCTCCTTAACGGCGAGAACCTTTTGGCCTTTGAAGAAGAAGCGGCTAGATTTTTCAGAACTAAATATGCCTTTGGGGTAGGCTCTGGAACGGAAGCCCTGTGGCTTGCCCTGATAGCCTGTGGCATAGGTCAGGGAGACGAGGTCATCGTGCAGGCCAACGGCTTTGTGGCTGATATAGAGGCCATCCTCTGGGCCGGAGCTCGACCAGTGGTAGTAGAAATGGAAGAGGATTCTCTGGGGCCGGATCCTGAAGCCGTAAAAGCGGCCATTACTCCCCGAACCAAGGCCCTGATCGTGGTGCACATGTATGGTCATCCGATAACTCTTGAACCCATCCTTGAAATCTGCGAGCGCCACGGCCTGGTCCTCATTGAAGATGCCTCCCATGCCCACGGGGCGGAATACCGGGGGCAGAAGATCGGAACATTCGGAAAGGTAGGCTGTTTTAGCTGCGGGCCAGTCAAAAATCTAAATGCTCTGGGGGACGCTGGCCTGGTAATTACAGATGACGAGGAAGTGGCCTTCAAACTACGTTACCTCCGGGTACATGGACAGGTCAAAAAGAACGAGCATCACTTCTACGGTTTTAACAGCCGGCTGGATGAACTCCAAGCGGTAGTCCTGAGGGCCAGGCTCCGTCGTCTTTCAGAACAAAACGAAAGACGCCGACAATGGGCGGCTCGATACCGCGAGGCCCTCTCGGGAGTGGGGGATCTCAGACTGCCTCCCGAGGACGGTTCGGAAAGAATCAGCGTTTATCACCGTTTCGTGGTGAGGACCTCGCAACGGGACGAGCTCATGACTTTCCTCAAAGAAAGAGGTATCGGGACCGGCATCTACTATCCCGAACCCTTACATCGCCAGAAGGCATGGCGGGAGGCCGGCTTTCCGGAACTATCCCTTCCGAGAAGCGAAAGGGTGGCGAAAGAGAGTCTGGCGCTCCCCATCTTTCCAGAGCTTACGGAATCCGAATTTGAAGAGGTGGTCTCTGCGGTCAGAGCCTTTTTCGGAGCCTAGTAGTGATCTCGGTGGTCATCCCAGTACACAATGAAGAAAAGAACATCGAACCCCTTTATGAAGAAATCCTGGCGGCTCTTGAACCTTTAGGAGAACCCTTTGAAATAATCTATGTGAATGACGGCAGCACCGATGGCACTGGGGAGGTTTTAAGGAAACTCAAAGCCAGGGATTCCCGAGTGCGGGTCCTTGAAATGGACCGTAACCGTGGCGAAGCCGCAGCTTTGACCGCCGGTTTTTTTAACGCCCGAGGGGAGATCGTGGTAAGCATGGACGGCGATGGCCAGAACGATCCGGCCTATATCCCGGACCTTCTCCGCAAGTTGCGTGAAGGCTACGCCGTGGTCTCCGGATGGCGCATGAAACGCAAGGAGCCTCTTATCACTCGTAAAATTCCTTCCTTTGTGGCCAACCGTCTCATCGGTCTCATCACCGGTATCAGGGTGCACGACAACGGTTGTAGTCTCAAAGCCTATCGGGCAGAAATAGTCAAGCGTATCCAAATTCCTCACGGTTTTCATCGTTTCATACCGGCGGTCTTCGGGGTCAAAAATTCCGAAGTAGCTGAGGTAAAAATTATAGATCGTCCCCGGCGGTTCGGACGTACCCATTACGGACTTAAACGGACTTTCGAGGTCCTGCGGGAGTTGCTCACCATCCGACTGGTCCTGAAAAATCGCAAACGAAACGAAAAAAGGCTAACGATCCTTACAGCCTTTCTTTTTTTGGGGACTGGCGTAAGCCTAGTGCTCTCCCTTCTGGATCGGATAAGTCTTCTTTATCCGACCCTCTTATCCACAGCTTCGGTGATAAGTCTTCTAACCCTCAGGAATCTTAGACGTTTCAATAAGGCCCAGGAGGAAGGGGTCTTCAAGATTCGTGAGCTTTAGAATCTCCGTAAAGGAGTCTTTCCAGTTCTTCACCCTCAAGGACCTCTTTCTCTAGAAGGAGACCGGCTATCTCCTCCAGACGATGGCGATTCTGGGCTAAAATCTCCTGTGCCCGGGTAGAGGCCTCCCGCAGGAGTTTTCCAACCTCTTCATCTATAGCCCGGGCGGTTTCTTCGGACATAGTCTCCCGTTCCCGGAAGGGAACGTCCAGGAAAAGGTGTTCGCGGCGGCGAAAAGTCTGGGGCCCAAGCTTCTCGCTCATCCCATAGTCCATGACCATAGCCCGGGCGATCTCGGTGGCCTTCTCGAGATCGTTCTGGGCCCCGGTGGAAATCTCCCCGAAAACCAGTTCTTCCGCAGCTCGACCTCCTAGAAGAACTGTAAGCCTGTCAAATAGTTCGCTTCGGGTAAGAAGATACCGATCCTCGGTGGGAAGCTGAAGGGTGTATCCTAGCGCTGAAACCCCGCGCGGAATGATAGAGATACGATGCACCTTGTCCGCACCTGGCACTGAAGCCGCCACCAGGGCATGTCCGGTTTCGTGATAGGCCACCCGGCGTTTTTCTTCCTTGGAAAGATAGCGATTCTTCTTCTCCAAACCGGCGATGACCCGATCCACCGCCTCCTCAAAGTCCTCCATTTCTACCTGTTTTTTACCTTTGCGAGCCGCAAGTAGACAGGCCTCGTTCACAATATTGGCCAGATCCGCCCCCACCATACCGGGCGTACGAGCCGCGATCACCTTTAGGTCCACATCTGGAGCCAGTTTTACATTCTGGGTGTGCACTCGGAGGATGGCCTCCCGGCCCTTAAGATCCGGACGATCCACCACAATATGCCGATCAAAGCGCCCGGGCCGTAGAAGCGCTGGATCCAGAATCTCCGGACGGTTGGTGGCCGCAATGATGATGATACCCTTCTTGGGATCAAAGCCGTCCATTTCGGTGAGGAGCTGGGTCAGGGTTTGTTCCCGCTCGTCAACTCCTGCCACTGGAGAGACTCCGCGCACCTTACCCAAGGCATCAATTTCATCAATAAAGATGATGCAGGGGGCCTTTTGTTCCGCAGTGGCAAAAAGATCCCGCACCCGGGCCGCCCCCACCCCCACAAACATCTCTACAAAGGAGGAACCGGAAATGGAAATAAAGGGCACCCCGGCTTCTCCGGCTACCGCTCTAGCTAAAAGTGTTTTACCTGTGCCAGGAGGTCCCACCAGAAGTACCCCTTTGGGGATCTTTCCCCCCAGGGACGTAAAACGTTGAGGATTTTTAAGGAATTCAATAACTTCCTTTAGTTCTTCTACGGCCTCGTCCACACCGGCCACATCCTTGAAGGTGACCTTGATGTCCTCCTGGACATATACCCGAGCCTTGCTCTTGGCTAGCCCCATGACCCCACCTTCTGGAGGGCCAAACCGTTTCAGGATCAAAAACCAGAAAAAGAAGAGTAACCCCAGGGGTAGAACCCAGGAAAGGAGATGCGAGAACCAACCAGGCTCGGCCTTGGCCCGAAAACGAATACCCTTTTCCTCAAGAAGCTTCACCAGTTCGGGATCATCTACCTTACCGGTTTGAAAATACTTCTGGGATTTGACCGGAGCGTGTCTCAACTGAGAAAGGACCTCCGCGGCCCCTTTCTTAAACTCACCTTCGATCACGTCCCGAGAGATTACCAAGTTGTCTACCAACCCCCGTCTTACCAAGGTCTTGAATTCGCTGTAAGCCAGCTCTTCCTTGGGATAGGAAACAAGAAAAGGCCACATAAAAAAGAAGAGCAGGATCAACCCTAAGAAGACCCAGGGAATATAGCGGTTTTTATTGTTGTTGAAGAGGGGTTTTGGTTTTTTATCCCTTTGCATGTTCAGAAAACATAGTATCTTTCAAACTCGTGGTCAATAATATAACCTAAAAAACAGCATGCGAGAAATCGAAAGCCAAAAGATAAAAGAAGCCGTCGCCCGAGGGGCAATTGAAGCCTGTCGGGATCTGCCGCCAGAGGTGGAGAGGGCTTTGAAAGAGGCCCTGAGCAAGGAAGACCTTCCCCTGGCCCGTAGGGCCCTTGAAATCCTTCTTGAAAACGTAAAAACGGCCCGAAAAGTGGGGCTTCCACTCTGTCAGGATACTGGGATTCCAGTAGTCTTCGTAAGAATAGGGGAAGATGTCCAAGTAAAAAATCTCTATGAGGCCATTGAGGAAGGACTTTACCTGGGTTTCAAAGAGGGGTATCTCCGGGCCTCGGTCTGTGAAGTCCTTTCGCGTCGAAATACCGGCACCAATACTCCGGGGGTGATCCATTGTGAGATCGTCCCGGGAGAGGAACTTGAAATCTTCCTTCTTCCTAAAGGCTGTGGAAGCGAAAACATGAGCCGGCTGGCCATGCTTCCACCATCGGCAGGTCTTGAAGGTATAAAAAACTTCGTAATTGAGACCGTTTCCCGGGCGGGAGCCAATCCCTGCCCCCCGGTAGTGGTAGGCGTAGGTATTGGCGGTAATTTCGAAACCGCCGCCCTGCTCTCTAAGAAAGCCCTTTTGAGACCCCTGGCTAAACCTCATCCCGAAAAAGAAGTTGCTGACCTTGAGGAGGAACTGCTTTTAAAAATTAACCAACTCGGAATCGGGCCTCTGGGCCTCGGCGGGCAAACCACGGCCCTTGCCGTTCACATCGAGACCCACCCTTCGCATATTGCCAGCCTCCCGGTGGCCGTAAACATTCAATGTCACGCCCATCGAATTAAACGGATTGTCCTTTAATCCGCTTTTCGTCTTAGAAAAGTAGGAATTTCTAGTTCTTCCTCCGTAGGCAGTGAATCCAAAATTCGCGAACGGCGTTTCTTCGGCATCTCTTCCCTCTTTTCGCGAGGCTTCTCGAAAGGTAAGACCTTCTGTTCCTTCTTTTCTTCCTCAGCGCGAGCCCCAATTCCGGTGGCAATGACTGTAACCCGTAGCTCGTCTCCTATTTCTTCATCAAACACCACTCCCCAGAAGATCTTGGCCTCTTCGTGGGCCTCTTTGGAGACCATCTCGGATATAAGTGTGGCTTCCTCCATAGTAAGGGTATCGGGATGAGCGGTAATATTGAGAAGTACTCCCCTGGCCCCAGAAATAGAAACATCCTCAAGAAGCGGACTCGAAATCGCACTTTGGGTCGCGGCCTCTGCCCGGTGATCCCCACTAGCGATCCCCGTGCCCATAAGGGCCAGCCCACCCATGTCGGTCATGACGGCCCGCACGTCCGCAAAATCAAGATTGATATAACCGTCAAGGAGGATCAAATCTGAGATGCCTCTTACAGCGTAATAAAGGACATCGTCAGCCTTCTGGAACATCTCGTATAGCTTGGCGTTGGGAGAAGAAAGGGCCCGCAGACGATCGTTGGGAATGGTTATAATAGTGTCCACGTACTTCTTCAGTTCCTCCAATCCCTGCTGGGCCACCATCATCCGGGGACGCCCTTCAAAGGCAAAGGGCTTGGTAACTACAGCCACCGTAAGGGCCCCTAATTCCTTACTGATACGAGCCACCACCGGCGCGGCTCCGGTTCCGGTTCCCCCTCCAAGTCCCGCGGTCACGAAAACCATATCCGCTCCCGAAAGGGCCTCTCTAATCTCATCCTCGGCCTCAAGAGCGGCCTCTCGTCCGATTTCGGGATTTCCTCCGGCTCCTAGGCCCTTAGTTAAATTTCTGCCCAGCTGGATCTTTTCCGGTGCAGGATTGGGATCCAATACCCGGTAATCCGTGTTGGCAGCTATAAATTCCACGCCTTTCAACCCTTTCTGAATCATATTGCGAACCGCGTTTCCCCCCGCACCGCCAACACCTACTACCTTGATCTTGGCTTGATAGTTGGATTCTACGAATTCAAAAGCCATAGCTACCCCCCTATACCTAAAATTTTCTTAAATTTTTCAAGGAATCCTTCTTCTGATGAGGTTTTATCTTCAGCTAGATCCAGGTACCGAGCGGCGTAGAGCAGCAGTCCTACCGCGGTGGAAAGACGGGGATGATTAACCTCTTCGCTAAGTCCGGAGAGCTTTACCGGATAACCTATCCGCACGGGAAGATCAAAAATCTGTTCCGCAAACTCTGGAAGACCTTTGAGTAAGGCCGAGCCTCCGGTTATGACTACCCCGGAGCTCAGACGCTTTTTGAGCCCGCTTACCTCCAGATTGGTGTTTATAATCTCTAGGAGTTCCTGGACCCTGGGCTCGAGGATTTCCGCTAGCAACCTGCGAGAAAGCTTTCTTGGTGGTTTCTGTCCCAGGGAAGGCACCTCCAGGATCTCGTCTTGGGACACGAGCTCGGGCAAACAGACGCCGTATTCCTCTTTGAGCTTCTCAGCCGCCGAACGAGGAGTCCTAAGCCCTACGGTAAGGTCGCTGGTAAGGAGGTCCCCCCCCACAGGTACCGAAGCCGTATAACGGAGGGAGCCCTCTAAGAAAACGGCCACATCCGTAGTTCCACCCCCGAAGTCTATGAGGGCCACCCCTAGTTCCTTCTCTTCCGGTGACAGCACGGCTTCGGAAGAGGCCAGGGCCTGCAGTACCACGGCCTGAACCTCGACTCCAGCCATGGAAAGACACTTGACCTGGTTTTGGACCGCAGAAGCCGAGGCTGTAATGAGATGGGCCTTAACCTCAAGCCTCACTCCGCTCATCCCTATGGGCTGTAAGATCCCGGTCTGGTTGTCGATACTGAACTCCTGAGGAAGGACGTGCAAGATCACCCGGTCCTGAGATAGATTGATGGCCTTTGCGGCCTCAAGGACCCTGTCCACATCTTCGGATTTGACTTCCCCCTCCTTCAAAGCGATCACCCCGTGGCTGGTCAGGCTCTCGATATGAGAGCCCGCAATACCGGTGATCACCTGTTGAACGTCTTCGTAAGCCTGGACCTCGGCCTCTCGTTTAGCCTCTGCAATGGCCCGGGCAGCCTCCTCAATGTTAATCACCACCCCTTTGCGCAGTCCTTGAGCCGGAACCATCCCCAAGCCCAAGGCCGACAGTTCTTCCCCTTTTTTCTCTGCTATGAGACAACAGATCTTACTGGTCCCCACATCTATAGCCGCCAGCAAACTCCTACCCGCCATCTCTATTTCTCCCTCCGATAAACTAAAAGCGCCTTGTCCCCGGGATAGTCTAAACGTACGCTTTCGGCCCGGGCATAGAGCCGATTTTGATAGAGATAGGTCATAATCTTGTCGAGCCTTCGATAGGCTTTTTTAAGCTCCTCAAAGGGTTCGGGTTCAAAACGCACTTTTAGACCAGCCTTGGTGATGAGAAGGATGCGATCCCGCGCAAGATAAACCTGCGAAATGTTTTCGTAACAGGGAAGATAGAAGTTCTTGTCTCTGACCCAGGCCAGAAGTCTTAGAAAATCGGTCTCCTCTTTGAGAAGGTTCTTATCTTTAAAAGAAACGATAGGATAAGAAAGCAAATCCTTCTCTGAAGCCGGAGAAAAGGCCTCTCCTCTCTCATTTAAGAAATAAAGCTTTCCTGAAAGGTTCGTCACCGCCACCGGCCTCTCCTCTTCCACCCGAATTTCAAGGGTGTGAGGAAGATTCCTCATGAGATACACCTTCTTGATCCAGGGATGGGCCTCAAGTCGCCTTTTGATATCGGAAAGATCGATTCGAAAGAGGTTCTCCCCAATAGAAACCGAAATCAACTCCTTTACTTCAGCTTCTTTTACATGAGATAGACCCGAGATCTTAACCTTTTTCAAAGAAAAGAGCGTAAGCCTTTTGAGAAATAACGAACTACCGTAAACAAGTCCTATTAAGAGGAAGATTCCGGCCAATCCTATGAAAAGGACTCTTCTAAGCCTGGCCAACTATTCTCACCTCCGGCTGAAGTTCTAGACCAAAGGTCCTAAAGACCCTCTCCCAGGCCTCCTCCACGAGATAGAGAATGTCGTTGGTACAGGCTTTGCCCAGGTTTAAGATGAAGTTGGCGTGCTTTTCACTTATCACGGCCCCGCCGCGGGCTAACCCCTTAAGCCCAGCTTTCTCTATCAAATAACCGGCCGGAGCTTCCTCCGGATTCTTGAAGACGCAACCGAAGGAAGGCGGTCCAAAGGGCTGGGTCTGCCTACGCCGGGAAAGAGCCGCCTTGACCCGAGACCTCACCTCCTCCTTTAAGGCCGGCTTGAGTCTTACTACCGCCCGCACAAAGACCCCCCTAGGTCCTTGGAAGGCTCGGTATCGCCATAGTTCTGGGCCAGCCGCAAGCCTCACGAGCCCCTCCTCCGTTAAAATCTCCAGCTCCTCTACCAGTTCGGAGAAACACCGGCCGAAGGCCCCGGCGTTCATGTAAAGAGCTCCGCCCACCGTGGCTGGGATCCCGGCTAGGAATTCTGCTCCTGAAAAGCCCTTAGTAAGTCCGTAAGCTATGAGAGCTGAAGTCGGTGTGCCAGAAAGTGCTTCGAGCCTTCCGGGGGCAAGCTCTTTCAAACCCTTTAACCTCCGCAGATTCACTACCACTCCCGAGAACCCTTCGTCTGGAAAAAGGACCTTGCTCCCCCCAGAAAGTATAAAATAGGGAATGCTCTCGGTCCGGAGAAAATGCCATGTCTTCACCAGTTCCTCTACCCTCTCGGGAAAGACCATGATCTCCGCCGTACCACCCGTACGAATGGTGGTATAGCGGGCCAGGGGCACCCCTTCCCAAATCGTGAGTCCCATCTCTTTCAATTTCTGAACGAGTTTGCGCCTCTTCATGCGGCCTTGTTCAATCTTTTCCCACTAAGCAATTCCTCTCCCATCTGGTAAACGTCCCCGGCTCCCATAGTAAGCAAAACATCTCCAGGAGACAGGAAGAACTCCACTTGGGCGACTGCCTCCTCAAGTCCCGGAGAAAAAAGGGTAGGCTTATCTTTCCTTATCCTCCGTACCGCCTGAAAGAAACTTTCTCCAGATATACCCGGAATTGGAGGTTCGGAGGCCGGATAGATATCGGTTAGAAAGAGCACATCCGGTTCAACCAAAACCCTCAGAAAATCGCGCCATAGGGCCCGAGTACGGGTATATCGATGGGGCTGAAAGACCACCAACAACCGTCTCTCCGGAAAGAGTTCTCGCAAGGTCCTGAGGGTGACCTCGACTTCTGCGGGATGATGGGCATAATCATCAAAGACCTCGACTCCATAGATCTCGCCTTTTTTCTCCAAGCGCCTTCCCACTCCGGAAAAGGCGGCCAACCCGGAAAAGATAATTTCCGGGGAGAGGCCTAGCCTCAGGCCTACCCCTACCACCGCCAAGGCATTGAGGGCGTTATGTCTCCCAGGAACGGAAAGCCGGAAACTTCCCAAAGGCCTCCCCTTGTATGTAACCCTGATTTCTGGAAAAGGCCCCCCAGAGATCACCTCTCCGGAAAGATCCACTCCGTCGGAGAAACCATAAATCATGAGGTTACCGGAGAGCTCCGGAAGGATGCTTCTCACACCGGGATCGTCTCCACAAAGCACCAGGCCGCCCTCCGAATCCACCCTCCGACAGAAACGGACGAAGGCCTTCCTCACGGCCTTGAAATCGGCGTAAAAATCCAGATGCTCTCGATCGATATTGGTAACCACCCCTAGATAGGGCCTCAGGATCAGAAAGGAACCATCGCTCTCATCGGTCTCGGCCACCAGGTAGTGCCCCCGTCCCAGACGGGCATTGACTCCAAAATTGTTCACCCGTCCGCCGATAGCTACTGTGGGTTCAAGCCCGGCCCGAGTAAGGACCTCGGCGATCATGGAGGCCGTAGTAGTCTTACCATGGGACCCGGCCACGGCTATGCTCTTGGGATGAAGGGCCATGATCTCCGAGAGCATCTCCGCCCGCGGAAGGATTGGAAGACCGAGCTCCCTGGCCCTTATGAGCTCCGGATGATCCGGTTTCACGGCCGAGGAATAGACTACCACTTCCTTCCCGAGGAGATGACCGGGATCATGTCCGTAAAAGACCTCTATACCTTCGGCTTTTAAGGCTTCGGTAGTACCTGTCCTTTTAAGGTCACACCCTGAAACCCGGGCTCCTAAGGCCAAGAGCAACCTCGCCAGCCCACTCATACCCACTCCGCCAATACCTATCAGGTGATAACGTTTGCCTTTAAGCATTCGCTAAAGCCTCCATCTCCGAGATGATAGTTTCCGCGGCCCCGGGTTTAAAAAGCCTTCTAGCGGCCTCTCCCTTGTGTCTCAAAGACTCTACATCGCTCAAAAGTTCTACCACCTGGCGAACAAATTCTTCAGGAGTAAAAGTACCTTCCTTCATCATCAGGCCGCCTCCGGCCCTTACCACTGAAAGGGCGTTTTTCTCCTGATGGGCATGGGTAGCATAGGGGAATGGAATGTAGATGGCCGGTTTGCCCAAGGCACAGAGTTCGGCCACGGTGGTGGCTCCGGCCCGGGAGACCACCAGATCCGCCTGTGCGTAAGCCCAAGCCATATCCCGAATAAAAGGATAAACCTTCACCGGAAGCCCTTTCTTCTGATAGGCCTCCTTTACCCAGGCCTCGTCCTTTTCCCCGGTCTGATGAATAAGGTATAGATCCGAAATACGCTCAAAGAGTTTCTCCGCGGTCTCGACCAACAACCGATTTATGGACCGGGCCCCTTGGCTTCCCCCAAGAACGAGAAGCCCCCGACCCATATGCTCCCGGGACCTTTCCTCAAAAAGGTCTTCCCTTATAGGGTTGCCGGAATGGATGACTTTCTTTCTCGGAAAATACCTTCCGGCCTCCGGAAAACTCACAAAGACCCGGTGCACCAGGTGTCCGGCTAACCTATTGCTCATTCCGGCCACGGCATTCTGTTCATGAAGCCCAAGCCACTTGCCGAGGAGCCTTCCAGCCACAAGGGCTGGAAAGGAAGCGTAGCCCCCGGTTCCGAAGACCACTTCCGCAGAAAACTTCCGAATAATATCTGCGGCTTCCCTTACACCCCGGAGAAGCTTTATTATTGCTCTAATTTTGGCCGTAACTGAACGTCCCAAAAGCCCCTCTCCGCTTATGGTGGCTACCGGAAAAGAGGTCTCTTTGAGCACCAGCGCCTCTACCCTTCGGCCACAACCGATAAAGAAGACCTCCCCGCCCTGGGCCCTTATCCTATGCGCAAGGGCTAGGGCCGGGAATAGATGCCCTCCGGTTCCACCTCCTGCTATCACCCACCGCATCTCAGTGGTAGACCTCCGGCCTTTCCTCAGGAGCAAGAACTTTCGGGGCGTAAGTCATAACCAGCTCTCGGAAGACCTCTCCCCGTTCTTCATAGCTTTCAAACTGATCAAAACTTGCAGCTGCAGGCGACAAAAGCACCGTATCCCCTGGGCGGGCAACCCTCAAGGCCAATGCCAGAGCCTCGGGAAGGCCCTCCGCAAACAGAGTCTCCGTGGCCCCAGAAAGCTCCTCCGCCATGATGAAACGGGAGGCCCCCATGAGAATAAGAACCCGTACCTTTTGCCGAATCAGTTCGTAAAGAACTCGATAGGAAGCCCCCTTATGGAGCCCTCCGGCGATAAGCACAATAGGAGGCGATAACCCCTCCAAGGCCTTCAAGGTGGCGTCCACATTGGTGGCCTTGGAATCATTCACAAAATAGACACCTCCGAAAGAGCCCACGTATTCCAGCCGGTGAGGGAAGCCCACGAAACTTACAAGGGCCTTCCGCACCGCTTCAGGAGTAGCACCACAGAGTCTGGCCGAAAGGGCGGCCACTGCAAAATTGAAACGATTGTGCCGGCCAAGGAGTCTGAAGCCCGCAAAGGGATAAATCTCCTCACCTCCGGATAATCTCAGTACGAAATCTCTATCCCGGACTTCCACCGAAAGCCCAGGAAAATCCCCAAAAAAGAGGATTTCCGCCTGAGTCTCGGGAAGCTCGTGTAACAGTATCTCTCCGCCGGCCCCGGAGAGCCCTGTATGGGGCAGCATGGCCACTTCGTCCGGGCCCAGGTTCTCCAAAAGTCTAAGCTTCGCCCGAGCATAAGCCGTAAGATCTTTGTATCTTTCAAGGTGATCCGGAGTGAGATTGAGAATTACCCCCACCCGAGGCTTAAAAGTTTGGCTGGTCTCGAGCTGAAAACTCGAAACCTCCAGCACCACCCAGTCTGCAGGTTCCCCGGAAAGCACATATTCCGAAAGGGGAACCCCAAAGTTTCCACCGGTAAAAACCTTAAACCCGGAAAGTTTTAAAATATCGCTTACCATCGCCGTCGTGGTGGTCTTACCGTTAGTTCCAGTTACGGCCACGATGTTGTCCTTCCGTTTGAGGGCACAGTAGGCAAGCTCAAGCTCTCCGATAACTGGGATACCCTTGTCCCGGGACTCTTGATAAACCTCAGGCGGAATCCCCGGACTTACGACTATAAGATCCGCGGAAAGGAGGGTCTCGCGGCGATGGCCTCCGGTCTCGAAACGGACTCCCTGTTCGGTTAGGGCGTAAACTTCGCCCGGAGGAAGCTCTTCAAAAGCTCTTCTCTCCGAGACCGTGACCTCGGCTCCCAAGACGGCCAAAAGTCTGGCCGCCGCCTTTCCGCTTCGCCCAAAGCCGAGAACTACCGTCCGAAGTCCTCTCAGATTCGAAATCATACCCTACCTCAGTTTAAGGGTGGAAAGCGCCAAAATTCCACAAATGACCGCCAGAATCCAAAACCGCACTACCACCTTGTTTTCCGGCCAGCCCGAGAGTTCAAAATGATGATGCAAAGGGGCCATACGAAAGATGCGCTTACCTCCGGTTAGCTTAAAATAAGCCACCTGAAGTATAACAGATACGGCCTCCGCCACGAAAATCCCTCCGGCAAGAACGAGGAGCAACTCCTGTTTCACCATCACGGCTACCGCTCCCAAAGCTGCTCCGAGCCCCAGCGACCCCACATCTCCCATGAAGATCTCGGCCGGATGAGCGTTATACCAAAGGAACCCCAAGCCCGCGCCCACCATGGCCCCACAGAAAACGGTAAGCTCTCCCACTCCCGGGATATAGGGTACCTGAAGGTAATGGGCGAATTTTACGTGTCCGGCCACGTAGGATAAGACGGCGTAGACGGCCGAGACCACCGTAAAGGGCACTATGGCCAGGCCATCCAGTCCATCCGTAAGGTTCATGGCGTTCGAGGTCCCTACCACCACCAGATAGATAAAGGGAAGATATAGAAGACCGAGTTCCGGACGCAGGTCTTTGAAAAAGGGGAAGGTCAGAGTGGTATCAAAGCCTATTTTCTGAAAAAGGCAGTACCATAATCCCACCGCCAGCAAAGCCTGAAAGGCGAGTTTTTCCCGGGCCCTGAGGCCCAGATTCCGTCCACGGCTGATTTTACGATAGTCGTCAAGGAAACCTATAAATCCGAAGGTCACGAGGGTGCCCACCGCCAGCCAGAGATAGGGATTAGTGAGGTTACCCCAAAGAAGAACCGACAACACAATGGCCGCGATGAGGACCACCCCTCCCATGGTTGGGGTACCGGCCTTGCGGAGGTGTTCTTTGGGCCCTTCCTCCCGAATGACCTGACCGAACTGTCGGCGGCGGAGATAGGCTATGTACGGCGGCATGAGGAAAAACACCAAAAGTCCGGCCGTAAGGGTAGCATAAAGGGCACGAAAGGTAATGTAGCGAAAGACGTTGAAAGGTCCGAACCACTCGTGCAGGGGATATAATAGATGATAGAACACGTTCTTAGACCTCCCTTAACTTCGCTACCACCCGTTCAAGCCCTACGGCCCGTGAGCCCTTGATCAGCACCGCCGCCCCAGAAGGGATTTCCAAGGTCGATAGGAGTTCCTCAACCGAATGAAAGGCATACGCCCTAGCCCCCGAACTCCGTGCGGCGCTAGCCACCACCTCCGCAAATTCCCCTACCGAGAACACCAGATCTGCCACTCGGCCCGCCTCCAGGCCCATCTCTTCGTGGTATTTTCGGGCTGTCTCTCCCAATTCCCGCATATCCCCCAGGATGACCACTCGAAGAGAAAACCCGTTCGTGATCTCCGCAAAAACCCTCAGGGCCTCGGCCACCGAACCTGGATTAGCGTTGTAGGCATCGTCCAGAATGAAATATCGGTCGGTTCTCATAGGACAGAGCCTTCCCGGAAGAGGGGATATATTCTCAAGGGCCGGTAGGCACTCCTCCACCGGGATTCCGAAGGCCAGCCCCGAGGCCAAGGCCGCAAGCGCATTTCTCACGAAATGGGCCCCAAGAAACCGAATTTTTCTACGTCCGAGGCTCCGTCCCCTAACTTTCAGCTCAAAGTCCGTCCCCTCGGGAAGTACCCTGACCCCTTCGGCCCTCACTTCGGCCTCCGGATGGAACCCAAAAGTGATTCGACGGTGAGGAAGCCCTTGGCTCTTCTCGAAGAGGGCCTCCTCGTCTCGGTTTACTATAAGCACCCCTTCTTTAGCCGTGCCCTCGAAGAGCTTGAACTTTTCGGAAAGCACCCCTTCAAGGTCACCGAGCCCCTCAAGATGGGCCGGTCTCACTCCAGTAAGAATAGAGACTTGGGGCTCCAAGATCTTACAGAGTCTCTCCATTTCGCCGGGTACACTTATACCAAGCTCAAAAACCCCCACTTCGACCTCTTGAGGGACGGAAAAAATGGACAGAGGCAGACCGATGAGGTTATTGTAGTTTCCGGGGTTTTTGAAGACCCGGAAGCGAGCACCGAGTACAGCGGCACACATTTCTTTAGTGGTGGTCTTCCCGCAAGACCCACTCACCGCCAGAGCCTTAAAACCCCTCTTTTTACGAAAATAGCGAGCCAGATCCCCTAGGGCCTTCAGGGTATCCTTCACCAGGACGATGGAAACCGTTTTCGGACACTCTTCGAGCTTAAAGCCCTTGGGAAACTTAGAAATAATCAGACCTTTGGCCCCCCGATCCAGGGCCTCGAAGACGAAATCGTGGCCATCAAACCGGGGGCCTTTTAAAGCCACGAAAAGCTCCCCGGGGGAAAGTTTACGGGTATCGGTAGAGACCCCGGAAAAAACGATCCCCATGTCGCCGTTTGCGAGAATACCACCGCAGGCCCTGACTACCTCCTCGGTACGCAGGGCCGCGGTTTTTATATAAGAACCCACACCTTCTGGCACTCCCATCCCCTTTAATTCCCTCCTAAAGCCTTTTCGGCGGCCCTTAGTTCCGCCACAATATGCCGAATCTCCTCCGCATCCGAAAAGGGATAGCGCTTCCCTTGAATCTCCTGATAATCCTCATGTCCCTTCCCAGCCACTAGAAGGACGTCCCCCGGTGATAGCTCCGAAATTGCTATCCTCAAAGCTTCCCGGCGATCAAGAATGACCCGGTAGGAAGCACTCCCGTTTATGCCAGTCAAAATATCCCTGATAATCTTTTCCGGATCCTCGAATCGGGGATTATCCGAGGTAATGAAGAGACGATCCGCAAGCTCCGCAGCCACTCGTCCCATAAAGGGCCTTTTGCCTGGGTCCCGATTTCCACCGCAACCGAAAACACAAAGAACCTTACCGGAGGCCAGTTTCCTTACACTCAAAAGAGCCGTGCGCAAGGCCTCCGGGGTGTGGGCATAGTCCACAAAAATGCGAGCTTGACGGAACTGGGCCACAGGCTCAAGCCTCCCCGGAGGGGCCGAAACTCCTGAAAGGAACTTTGCGACCTCCTCGGGCCTATAGCCCAGGCCTCGCAGAACAGCCCAGACGAGAAGCAGGTTTTCCTTCTGAAAATCACCGAAAAGTCCGGTCTCGACTATGAACTCCCCTTCAGGTTCAAGGATCCTGAGCTTGAGGCCCTTGGATCGCGAAAGTATCTCTCCCGTAAAATCCCGCCCCACGGCAAAGACGCTCATTCCCTTAGGAAGATCTTCGACCAATCTCTTTCCCCAAGGATCAGTTACATTTACCACTGCCAGTCCATCCGAGGCCAAATACTCCATAAAAAGTTTCTTTTTGGTCGCAAAATAGGTCTCAAAATCTCCATGATAGTCAAGGTGATCCCAGGAAAGATTGGTAAAAACCCCTATTTGAAAGACCAGCCCGGCTACGCGCTTCTGATCTAGGGCGTGAGAAGAAACCTCAAGAACGGCCGTCTCCGCTCCATTTTTAACCATCTCGGAAAGAAGAGCATAAAGCGTCACCGGGGGAGGGGTAGTCTCAAGGGCCTTTCTGACTCGGCCTCCGGTATCGTAGAGCAGCGTTCCGATGAGCCCACAGCTACCCCAAGCCCTCCGCAGAGCCGTCCTCAGCATCCAGGCCACCGAGCTTTTGCCATTGGTGCCGGTAATACCGATGAGAGCAAGCCTCCTTTCAGGATGGCCGTAAAAGGCCGCACAGAGTCTTCCCAGAGCCTCGGCACTATCCGCTACCCGGATCTGGGTGACGGGAAGCTTTGAATCCAACTCATCCTCCCTCACCACCGCTACCGCTCCCCGGGCCACGGCCTCTCGAATGAAGGCGTGCCCATCCACCCGAGTCCCGCGCCGGGCTACAAAAAGATACCCGGGAGCAAGCCGACGCGAATCCTCCTCTAGGCCCGCGATTTCGACCTCGAGCGACCCTCTGACCTCTCGGACCTCAAAGTCTTGCAGTAACGCCTCAAGTTTCATCGCGCAAATAAAGGACACAACTCTTTACCTTCTCCCAAGGAGTCCCTGGAAGGGGCTCCTGCCTGACCACCCTCCCGAAACCCCGAAATCGAACCTTTATGTGCCGCTTCCCAAGGCTCTCAAGAGCGGCTTTAAGCGTAAGTCCCCGGAGATCCGGGAAACCACCAGCCCGGGTCTCACCTTCGAATTCCGGGGGGAGATAACGCTCAAGCTCCTTGAAGAGCCCGGAAAGATTGACCCGAAATCTAGCCTTCTCCTTCAACTCCCCAGCCAGAACGATTACAAACCGGGGACGCTCATTCGGCCAAAATGTTAAATAAGTCCATTTGTTTTCGTCAATATAATTGTATACCTTTCTCAGCCTTTCGTCTCGCTCACCGCAGAGTCCTGAAAAAGTCTCCTGTTTAATCAGGTGTAATTTCGGAGCCTCTCCGCAGAGGTAAGCCGCCAGCGCCCGGACCATCTGCACCGGAGTGGCTAGAGTTTTCCCCCCTGGCCAAAAGACTCCCGGAGCCTCAGAGATCTCAAGCCCAGTGGGTTCTCCGAAAACCTCGACAGGAAGGTCTTTAGGCAGAAATTCCACCGGAAGGAGCATGGTTAGGGGCACGAACTCGCCTTTGTTAGGCAGACTGACCAGGGCGTATACCTCTCCGGAAGGGATCTCCACCACCACCCCACCGATCCGCTGGAAAAATTTCGTTAGTCCCTCGAGCATTCTATGAAGGGCCTCTTGGACTTCCCAGGAAAGGGTGAGGGTAAGGGCTTTGCCGGAAGAAGGTCGGGATTTCAACAGAGCTTCAAGGACTCCGGAAAAGATGGTCCCGCCGGGATACTCCGGACGAAAATATCTCTCAAAAACCAGTCCAGAAATTCCAGATAGGGCATTTGTTTCTTCTGCAGAAAGGGCTCTGGCCACGAGATAGGGCGGTCTAGCTACTATAGCACGTTCTTTGAGATAGGCTTTAAGTTCGTTTGGGATCGGGAGCTCCCCTACATAGTAGGCCTTATAAAGTTCTTTTACTCTGAAAAGTACTCTTCCCTCTCGATCGTAAACCGGGGCCTTAGAGAAAGGCCGAACCTCAAGACCCCCTGAACCCGTAAGGGGTTTTATCACGATCAGGGCCAAAAGGGTCAAAAGACCACTCAAAAGTCCTAATGCCCTTCTCATGGCAATCTGATGATCTCCTTTTCCGTGGGTTTGAATAATCCGAGCGGGGCCACTTTGGCCCTTATCACCTCTTCAGCCGTAAGACGCTCCCATTCCGAAAGTAATTTCGTTTTAAGGGCCCTCTCCCTTTTTATCTCAGACTCCACTCCCCGCAGTTGATGGAACCTATAAGCCGCAAACCCCCAAGGCAAAACCAAAAGTAACAACAACACCAGTTTGAAGATCAGACTCAGTCTCAGGCTCAGGCCCGAAGCCTTGGTGCTGGCCCGGGACGTATTTTTACGAGGCTGATAGGTGTAACCCAAGGTTAAAGCCCGCATCTTTCCGCCACCCTCATCCGGGCGCTTCTCGCCCGAGGATTGCGTCTGACCTCTTCCGTCGAAGGCCTTATCGGCTTCTTGGTCACCACCTCCAATCTCGGGTCCTCCCGAAAGGCCCTCTTGACTATACGATCCTCAAGAGAATGGAAAGAAATAACAGCCAATCTCCCTCCGGGCTTTAAGATTTCCGGGGCTTCGGCAAGGAATTTCCCCAGGTTTTCGAGCTCCCGGTTTACGGCTATGCGCAGCGCCTGAAAGGTAAGGGTCGCTGGATGCTGGCCTGATCTTCGCCTCCGGACCACGCCTTCGACCAACCTAGCAAGCTCAAGACTAGTCTCGATGGGCTTCTTTTTGCGGGCCTCTACAATGGCTTTGGCAATCCTCTTGGCCGCAGGCTCCTCGCCATAATTACGCAAAAGTTCCACCAATTGGGGATAGCTCAGCCGATTGATTAGATCTCTAGCCCTTAGCTTCAATCTCTCGTCCATACGCATATCCAGAGGTTCGTCTCTTCGAAAACTGAAACCTCGCCCCGAGGCCTCAATCAAAAATGAAGAAAGTCCCAAATCTAGGACTATCCCATCGGCAAGAACCTTTTCCTCCTTGAGAACCCTCGGGGCCTCGGAAAAGTTGAGCCTGAATATCCGAAATCGCCCCTCGTAGGGGACCAGTCTTTTAAGAGCCAGCCCGTAGGAGACCTCATCCCATTCAAAACCGTAAAGGAAGCCATCCGGAGCCGAAGCCTTGAGGATGGCCTCACTGTGTCCCGCAAGACCCACGGTGCCATCCACATAAATGCCCCCCGGCTTGACCCGAAGGAAAGCCAACACTTCCTCCAATAGAACTGATTCATGCTTGACTTCCACCAAGACTTAATTCCGCTACCTTTCTCGAAAGATCGTCAAAGCCCTCTCGGGCAGCTTCCATCTGGATTGAAAGCCTTTCCGGATTCCAGATCTCAAAACGATCAAGGAGTCCCAGCAACACGGCCTCACGTTCGATCCCGGCGGCCTCTCTGAGATGGGCAGGCAAAAGGATCCGTCCCTGTCTATCCGGGAAACATTCCTCGGCCGAACCCAAAAAATATCGCATGTAAAGCCTCACCTCCGGAAGATCTGCAGGCAACCCCATCAATCGCTCTTCAAGCCGTCGCCATTCCTCCCAGGGGTAAGCCACCAGGCATTCCGGGAGCCTGGTAACCACTAGACCGCTTCCACCATATCGCTCTCTCAGCACCTCCCGAAAACGCCTGGGAATGCTTAGCCGCCCCTTTTCGTCAAGATTATGTCTGAACTGCCCTCGAAACACTACACCCCACTTTTTACCACTTTATCCCACTCAATAGGCTACAAGAGATAACGGTCTTCTGTCAAGGATTATTTTTATTCGTAAAAAAGAGAAGTTATACTGAATAAAATTTTGAGCCCCTAAAAGGCAGATTTTACCCAAATTCTTGAAATATCGTTAAAAATTGGAAGTGGCATTTAAACACAAATTATCGACGGCGACGGTATTTTCTCACCGCCATCAGGTGTTCCTGGTAGGTGCGGGAGAAATGGTGGGAGCCGTCGCCCCTGGAAACGAAATAGAGATAGGGAACCTTGGCGGGGTAAAGCACGGCCTTAAGACTTTCCTCTCCGGGATTGGCAATGGGGGTGGGAGGAAGCCCTGGATAGCGGTAAGTGTTGTAGGGGTTTTTCACCCGAAGGTGTTTGTAGTAAAGCCTTCCCCGAAAACGGCGGAGGGCGTAGCGCACAGTGGGATCGGCCTGAAGGGGCATACCGCGCTTCAAGCGATTCCAGTACACGGCTGCAATGAGGGGTTTCTCCCGGGAAAGCACGGCCTCCTTTTCCACAATGGAGGCCAGGGTCACGGCCTCGTAAACCGAAATCCCTAGTTCCTTGGCCCGGTCCTCATATTTCCGCCAGACTTCCCAGAAACGAGAGACCATTCGCCGGATAATCTCCTCGACAGGCATGCCCTTTACAAAATAGTAGGTGTCCGGGAAAAGGAAGCCCTCCACCGAAGACCCGGGAATTCCCAGGGCCTGGACGAATTCTTCATCGAAGGCCTTCGAAAGGAAGGCCTCCTTTGGGACCAAGCTGGCACGATCTAGAAGGTCGGCCACCTCCCAGACGTTGGCCCCTTCTGGAACGGTCACAATGTGGGTGATAACCCGGCCCTCGGCCAGAATCTGCAGGATCTCCCTGGTAGACATATGAGGAGAAAGTTCGTATTCACCGGCCTTGAGCTTATCGAGCACTCTGAGCCTCAAGGCCTCCAAAAGGAAAACGTAGCGGTTCTTGATGAGACCTCTCTCCTCAAGCAACCGGGCCACCTCTTTTACCGGCGTTCCAGGGGAGATGAAGACCACCTGCGGGGCCTCCACGGAAGACACGGGTTCGGTGAGCTCAAGATACCAGCCGGAGAGATATAGCCCGGCCAATATCAAAAAGAAAAAAAACTTCCTCATCCCTAGACAAGCCCAAAACCCGCTTTAGAATAATCTAACATTTGAAAAGATAGCTCTGAAATCATGGGAGGCCAAATGGATGAGAAAATCATAGCGGCCCTTGAAGAAGAGGTCCGCGAAAACCCCAAATCCATCTTTGCCCATCACCGGCTGGCTCTGGCTTACTTCCGGGCCGGTCGTATCCAAGAGGCCAAGGAAACCTTCAAGAAGATCCTGGCCCTAGATCCTCAGAATTTCGAGGCCCTTACCAACCTTGGAACCATCCTGGCCCAAGAGGGGGAGCTTGAAGAGGCCCGCAAGGCCTTCGCCCTAGCCCTTAAAATCTATCCCGCTTCTCCTCAGGCCCTAACCAATATGGGCCTTATTTCCTTCCAGCTGGGAGACCTTGAGGAGGCCGAAAAGTATTACCGAGAAGCCCTTTCCGTAAAACCGGATCTTCCGGCGGTCTGGGTGAATCTCGCCACGGTCCTCATCGCCAAGGAGGCCTACGAGGAGGCTGAGAATTGTTGCCGAAAAGCCCTCGAATATGAACCCGAATTCTCCATGGCTTACAACAATCTTGCGGTTGCTTGCTATTATCAGGGCAAAAAGGATCAAGCCCTAAAAGCCCTTCAAAAGGCCAAAGAACTAGGATATCCCGTCAATCCTCAGTTCGAGGAGTTGGTTCTTTCATGAGTCGCATTCCTAAGTGTCCCTTTTGCGGAAGGCCGGTAGCTCCCCCTCAGAACCTGGGCTTCCAGTTTGCGGATATGGATGCCGGTTTTTGCGAATGCGGGGCGGTCTATGTGAGTGATGTCACTGGTTACAGCCGTGGTGCGGCCTTTGCAGAAGCTTTGTTTCTGGCCGCTGGTGGCGATTGGGAGCTCGCTTGGGACCTCATACCGGGCGAGGATTATCAGGAAAGCCTCCTTGAACCCTACGATCAAGTCACCCATCAGGTCATTCCGGAAGGAAGTTTCGAAGGTCGCAAGATCTCCGGAGTGCTCTATTTTATAAAGCTTGCCGATGATATCCGGGAGGTGAGCCGAGAAAAAATTCCCGAAATACGCCAAAAACGCAAACGCGAAGAGGCTCCTCCTGGGTTCAGGCCTAGGAAAATACGGCGTCCAGAAGCCGAGCGACTGGTTTCTGAAGATCGGTTTAAGGAACTATTACTTCTCTGTAGACACCAACCTCTCAATCTCCGCACCCTTCAGAAGGTCCTCTATCATCCGGAGCCGGCGCTACGGTTCCGCACGGTGAAGTTTTTGGGGAAGATAGCGGCCGAGCTCGCCGACGAATATCCTGAAGAAGTAGCCGATCTGATGAAGCGTCTGCTTTATGCCAGTGCGGATTCCGCGGCCTCGGCATGGGGCGCTCTTGAGACCGTGGGTGAGATCATCCGGTATCTCCCAAAGCGTTTTGGCCTTTACACCCGAAATCTACAGGCCTTTCTAAAGTATCCGGAGTTCCGTCCGGCAGCGCTCTTTGCCCTCTCGCGAATTGCGGAGGACCACCCTGAACTTATTCGGCGAGAAAAACCCTTTCTCCTAACCGAGTTCCTACAGGACAAGGAACCACTGGTAAGAGGACTCGCCCTGTTGACTATCTACCGGGCCGGACTTAAAGAGCTCACTTCCTCGATAAAGGCGCTCCTTTCGGATACCGCTGAGTTTGAAATGTACATCCCGGAAGAGGATACTTTTAGACGTTTCAGAGTGGACGAATTGGCGGCCAAAATCTTAAAGGAGTGGGAAAATGGAGGAGAAACCGACGCCTGAGGTTGAAGAAGCCCTAAAGTGGTATAAGGAGGCCCAGGTGATGTGGGCCCAGGGTCGCAGCCTAGACGCCTTGGACCGCTACGAAGAGGCCTACAAGGTCTTTGTAAAGCATCAGCGGCACAAGGAGGCGGCCAACGCCGCCGAAAAGATGGGCGATATATATTTCAACCGTGGCAACTTCGAACGGGCCTTGAAACCTTACAAGATCGCCCTTGACATCTGTGAGGAATACGAGGACGAACTGGGGGCTGCCATCCTTTCGGAAAAGATCGTCTACGTCTACAAGGAGATAAAGCAGCCTGAAAAGGCCCTGCCCTACCTTTACCGGGCCCTTGAGATCGCGGAAAAATACCGAGACGCCCACCGGGCGGCTCGCATGCTTGCTGGGATCGGTGACGTCTACCGTCATCAGAAAAACTACCAGGCGGCCCGGGAGGCCTACGAACTTGCGGCCAAAATTTATCGCCAAATGGGCTCCCGGGAACAGGCCGAACTGGTCGAGAAGGCCTTAGAAGGTATCCGAGAGGAGATAGGCTCCGGGGAACTGGCCCCGGATAGCCCCGACCAGTGAAACCCGTATATTGCCTCCCCCGGAAAGGATCTTCTCCGAGATCTCGGAAAGCCTCTTGACTACTTCGGAGAAGAGCACCGTGGGGTAGGTCTTTCCGGGCTCAAAACCCGACTTGGGACATACATAGGCCTCCCCCTCGATCTCAAGCGGAAGCCCGTAGATGCGACAGGTAATCGGCCGGAATTCATAGACCAAACAGAGACCTTTGTCGTTTAGAAACGGACAGCGCAACTTGATGGTGGAAAGCACAAAAGGGGTTACCGGCTTGGGCACTTTGGTTTCCCAATCTTTTTCGTATTTCTGGAGGCGTCTTTCAACCTCTCTCCTTTCCCGCCGGGGGAGGGTGCGAAAGGCTCCCCCCAGATAAAGGGCCTCCACCAGGGAAAGGTCAAAAGGGGCCCAACAGCAGTCCGTACATCCCTTCCGGCAACGGACCTCCCGTGGGTATTTCTTTTGGACTTCTCGAAAATTCCGGTCCACTTCTTGCAATAATTCCTTAAATTCCCGAGGAGGCTTAAAGCGTGCCATCTTGCACCTCCGGTAAAAACTTTTTAAGGAGTGTCCTCAAATCTTCTCCCCGATAAAGTAGCGCCTGAAGCCCGGCACGCAAAGCTCCCTCGTAATCTTCCTTCGGATCGTTTCCGATCATGAGGGCCTCTTCGGGCCGAACACCCAGGGCCTCACAGGCCAGGTGGAAGGCCTCGGGATCGGGTTTCCCCACCCCAAGCTCACAGGCGGTAAAAATGGCGTCAAAGGCTTGCTTTAGCCCCAATGCCGATAGGAGCCGGTGGAGCCTTTCGTCCCAATTAGAAAGAATGGCCGTCTTGACCCCAGACTTCTTGAGAAGGGATAGCACCTCGGGAAATCCCTTGGCCGGCACGAAGGCCTTAGGACTGGCGAAGTATTCATAAGCCCTGCGAAAAGTCTCGTCTTCCGGAAGACCATCAAGCCACGGAGAAACGGTCTCAAAAAAAGCCTTCCTCCAGAACTCAAGGCATTCCTCTTTACCGAAAAGCGTAAGCTCCTTCCTTATCTCCGGCCAGAGTTTACGGAAGCGGGCCTCAAGTTCGGAAGCCGGAACTTCTCGGCCAAAAAGCCTGAGGACTTCGGCATAGATGGCCCCCACGGAGGGTCTTATGTGAAAAAGAGTGCCTTCAGCGTCAAAGATTATGGCCTTAAACATGGAGCGCCGGAAGATGACTCCTCAGGTTTTCGTAAAAGGCCCGCGGGGTGAGCTCGGGAAAGTCTTCTCCGGTATCCACCAGAAACTTCCTCACGGCCACACATAGGTGGCACTTGCCCACGTAGCCTTCGGGGTCGGGCTCAAAGCCGAAATTCCTTCGGGCCCATTCCGCAAGGCCGAAAGGTCCCGCCTCAACCAAAATTTTGATTATCCGGGACTTTCCGGCCTCGTAATCATCAACAAATCTCCGGAGATCCCCCTCTACCCTTCCTAGGGAAAGGCCTCCGCAGAAAAGGGGGATATAGTTTCCATAAGGATCAAAGTGGCAGTGTCTGGAGAGGAGGATCTCGGTCATACAATTCATCCCCCGGAAGCGTTCATAGGGATAGCGTTCAGCCAAAATACCCAGTTCGAAACCGGCCCGCCCACCGGAAAAGAGACTGTAGCCCTTCCAGAAAAGCCTTCCGGCCTCCTCTTTACCGTAAATCCTTATCCATTCTGAAAGTGGAACCGGACGATCCTCGCCAAACCCTCGGATGAGATCCACAAAGTGCTCCATGTAAACGATCACATGATAAGCCCCGAAAACCTCCCGGGCGGCCTTTATGGCCCAGAGGGTCCTCTTCAAGGGTACGGTTTCGGCGTGAAAAGGGCTGCAGGAAATGAGTACGCTCGTAAGGCCAGCCTCCTTCAGAATTTTAAATCTCTCACGGGCCTCTTCATAGGAAGTGCACCAGCCGGCGTTGGTCTCCACATATTCTATAGGCAGGTTCCTTTCTCGACATTTTTCAACCGCAAAGACCAGAAGTTCGAAATTGAAAAAGGGTTCGCCGCCGGCCAGATGCAACCCTCGGGGGTTCTCCCAGGTCTCCTGGATTCCCGAAAGGAGGTTCTCCAGGTCTTCACGACTCATCCAGTCATGCCACTGCGGACCACAGGCATAGACGCAGTGCCGACAGCCGCACTGGCAACGATAGGAAAGCATGATCCCGCAGGAATCGAATCGCTTGAGACAAAGAACCATTACCGACTGTGGCCCGGAAGCTCAAGATGGGTGCAGGTTCCGGTATCACACTTGTGGGTTTCAGCCACCCGAGGCCTATCCGAACCTCCGCCTCCTCCGGAATCCACAATAGGGGTGATGGTGCTCATGAGGCGTTTGACATTTTTGCCCCCACACTTCTTACAGGTTACGGTTTCTATCTCGGAACGACTCTTTAAAAGGGTCTCGAACTCCTCTCCACAGTCCTCGCACCGAAACTCGT
Organism: Thermosulfurimonas dismutans; assembly: GCF_001652585.1. Taxonomy (GTDB): domain Bacteria; phylum Desulfobacterota; class Thermodesulfobacteria; order Thermodesulfobacteriales; family Thermodesulfobacteriaceae; genus Thermosulfurimonas; species Thermosulfurimonas dismutans. Next base: position 12,302 of record NZ_LWLG01000015.1, on the reverse strand, counting down.
AAATAGGCATCTTGCCGCCTCCTCTCCTTGGCGGTTTATTTCAAATTAAGATAAAAGGCCTCCGGGGCACGGTCAATGGAAAAGGTCAGGATTTTCGTTTACGGGACCCTTAAGCGCGGCGAATCTTTGCACTATTTGTTGCGGGAGGCCCGGTTTCTCGGAGAAGGACGAGTCAAGGGCTACGCCCTTTATGACCTTGGGGAGTACCCCGCAGCAAGACCAGCCTCGGGAGAGGCTTTCGTTTGGGGAGAGATCTATGAGATCAAACCTGATCTTTTTGAAGTCCTTGACGAGGTGGAGGACGAGTACGATCGCCAGGAGGTCCCGGTGGAAATCGAGGATAGCCGCGTTATAACGGCCTGGATGTACATTTATCGGGAACCACTTCCGGAAAGCAAACGCTTACTAAGTGGAAAATGGGGAAAATCACCGTAGGCCTTACCCCTCATCGCCTGGAATTTTTGCCGGAGAGCTTGAGGCTCATGGAAGAACATGACCTCATCGTACTGGAAGAACCACCTCATCCCAAATTTAAAGACATGCTTGAAGGTCGGGTGCCAATTGAAGATTTTGTACTGGAAACCGAGGCCGGTTTTCCCGAATACGCCCTAGAGCTTTACCGAGCCCTGAAAGGGCTTTATGCCCACGGAAAAAAGATTCTTCAGGTAGAACCCTATCTGGAACGGTGGGTCAAAATTCAGGAGGCCCTGGCCGAAGGCCGAGAACCCGGGGAGTTAAGAAAGGAGCCCGACCTTTCTCAAGTCTATTTTCACGAGCACGAAACCTTCGGGCGGCTTCTCGAGTTTTACGGGGCCATGAAGGCCCCCTTTGAGGAACTGGTTGAAAGGATCAAGGCCTTTGCTCAGGCCGATGCCTGCCGCATAGAATTCCGAGATCGACTCCGGGCCGGGGCTATTCTGGATCTCCTGAAAAATCTTGCCCCCGAAGCCAAGATCTATATCGAGGCCGGCTACATCCATCTCAAACTGATTTACTATCTCGCCCGGGGAAAACCTTCGTATTACAAACTGGTGGTAAGGAACCTGATCCTTTCCACGGTGAAAGCCAGAGGGCTTAACGGGGTTTGGCCCTCACCCGGCGACGGTCTGACCTCCTATTACCTCTTCGGAAAACACCGCCAAATTGACGAGGATCTCCTAGCCGCCCGAAGCCTGATTTACATCCGGCTCATCGAAAAGGAGGAACTCAAGCCTACCGAAAAAGAGCCCTTCCCGCATCTCAAAAACGAACTTTTCTGGCGGGCCTTTGTAAAAGAGCTTTCTTATGAAGACTGCCGGGCCCTGGATGCCAAAATAAGGCTTCTTTCTACTCCCAAGGCCCGGGAGGTTGCCCGCAGTCTTTATCCTCAGGTATGGCAAAAGGCTCAGGCTTATGAAGGTCTATATCGGAACCTGTGGAAATAAGGTCGGGCTTAAAAAATATGTGGAACTCTTTGACACCCTTGAGATAAACGCCACCTTTTACAATTTCCCTTCGGAAACAACCTTAAAAAACTGGGAAAAAGTCTTCAAAGAACGAAAAGACTTTAAGCTGGCCTTTAAAGCCTTTCAGGGACTGACCCATCCCTTAGGTTCCCCTACCTGGCGCCGGGCCAAACTTACCCCGGAAGAGAAGGAGAGATTCCGGGGCCGGGTGGGCTGCCTGAAGCTCAATCCGGTAACCGAGGCTCTCCTTGAAAGGATCTTGGAGATGGCCACAAGACTTTCGGCCCGCTTCCTTTTGTTTCAACTTCCCCGAAACTGTGAAAGGGAGAAGGAAGGCTTCGCCCATTTCTTCTCTCGGTTGAGGGAGTTATCCGGCGGGTCTGCGGGACTCCACTTTGGACTCGAAATTCGTTGGTACGAAGCTGATCTTCTCGTAAGGGTATGCGAAGACTTTGGGATCGTCCCGGTCTTCGATCCTCTCCTCTTTCCCAAATATCTGGATTGCTTTAAGGACTTACCTCTTCTCTACTTCAGGCTTCACGGAACCCTTGAGGGCGGACGCCTGAACTATAACAAGCGTTACAGTGACGATGAGCTCCGGGAGCTTGGCGAGCTACTTTCAGGGCTCAGGGCCAACGAGGTCTTTGTCCTCTTTAACAACATCTACATGCATCAGGACGCCCTGCGATTCAGGGAAATTTTCCTTACTTTATCAAATAAAGAAACCCCTCAATAATCTTTTCCAACTCCTCCCAAGAAACTTGGCCAATCTTTTCACCGATTCTCTCTACCGAAAGGGTTCTGATCTGGCTCATTTTCACCCAGGAATGCCTGGGTAAGCCCTCACTTTTTAGTTCCCAAGTAAGGGGAAACCCCGCTTTTTGAGATCTGCTAGTTATAGTCATGGCAATCACGGTTCCGGACCGTTCGTTAAAGACTTCATGACTAAGAATCAATACCGGCCGCCGTCCTCCCTGTTCATGTCCTCTTACAGGATTGAGGTCAGCCCATCTGATCTCTCCCCTCAGTATTCTGGCCATTCGGAAACCTCCCCCGACAGGCCTTCCTCAGCTAAAGCTTTCTCAAATTCGGGATCCAGTTTGGCGCATTCTCTGGCCAATCTTTCTTGCCTCAAACGCTCCAGTTTTTCTCTCAAGGCCTCCCCAATGGCTTTACTACGACTGGGGAAAACCTTTTGCTTGACGAGTGCATCGAGCTCCCTAAAAAGGTCCTCTTCAAGGGTGATAGCAATCTTCACTTTGCCCATTTGACACTCCTTTTCTAATCGAGTATTACTAAAAATCATACCATAAATCTTTGTAGAATCAGCATCCCTTGATTTTAGAGCCAAAGGCTTTAGAATAGATCTCTAAAATGGAGGGGTGCCCGAGCGGCCGAAGGGGCGCGGCTGGAAACCGCGTGTGCGGGGCATAACCCCGCACCGAGGGTTCGAATCCCTCCCCCTCCGCCATTCTTAAATTCATTTAAATTATCCCTTCCTTTTTGCTCATCTTTGGGGTAAGTTCAAAAATAGCTTGCATTATCAGGAGAATTCTATGTCTCTCGAATATATCGATAAACTCAAAGAGCTAGCGTATAACCTCTGGTGGACCTGGAATCCGGAAGGCAAAAAACTCTTCCGCATGATCGATCCCATCCTTTGGGACGAACTGAGAGAAAACTCGATCAAGATCCTCCAGCGAACAGATCGCCTGAATGAGATCCTTAAACGCCGCGAGTTTTTAAACGAAGTCGAATATGTATATCTGGTTTTTAGAAGTTATCTCGATACTCCGGGCCCTTATTTCCAAAAAATTAGAAAACCTATGGCCTTTTTTTCTCCAGAATACGGGCTGCATCACACCCTTTATATCTACGCCGGAGGATTGGGGCTTCTTGCCGGAGACATCTTAAAAGAAGCCAGCGACCTTAACCTTCCTATGGTAGGCATCGGTTTCATGTATCCCCAGGGATATGTGCGTCAGAAAATAAAAGCAGATGGCTGGCAGGAAGATCTTCAGAACCATATAAAGAAGGAAGACATGCCGGTCCAAAAGGTCTACGAGAATGGGGACTGGCTCAAAGTCTATTGTTATTGTTTCGACGAATTGGTTTACGCGGGTGTCTGGGAGGTTTCAGTAGGACGGGTAAAACTCTATCTTCTTGATACCGATGTAGAAGAAAATCCCCCCTGGCATCGGGAAATCTCCTACCAATTATATACTCCAGACCAAGAAATGCGTCTTAAGCAACAGATAGTTTTAGGCTTTGGGGGAATGTTTCTCCTCAAAAAGTTGGGTATAGACATCTGTGGCGTCCATGTTAACGAAGATTATCCGGCCCTGGCCTTGGTAGCCCGTCTCATCCAGTTCGTTGAAGAAGGGGAAGATTTCGATTCCGCAGTTTCACAGGTTCGAGAGACCTCTCTTTTTACCACTCACACCCCCTTAAGATCGGCTATCAACACCTATCCCTTCCATATAGTGGAAAATCAGTTTCGTTTTCTCTGGGAAAAATTCGGGATAGACAAAGAGAAATTTTTGGACTTGGGAACCAACTCCCAGAATCCCTCCGAGGGTTTCAATTCTACTATCTTGGCCATGAGGCTCTCCAAATATACAAACACCGTAAGCCAAAAGCACCAGGAAGTAGCCAAAAAGCAGTGGCATTTTCTCTGGTCCGACCGTAGTCTCAAGGATGTGCCCATCGATTATGTCACCAACGGGGTACACCTTCCCACCTGGATAGACGAAGACCTTCGCAATCTTTTAAATGACCATCTAGGCAGCCGCTGGCTTGAGGTTCACGACAGCGAAAACCTTTGGGAACTCATTGATCTCATCCCGGATGAAAAATTTTGGGAAATCCACTATAAAAACAAACAGGAACTGTGCCATCTCATAAAAGAGCGCCTCCGGAAGAGATGGACTGAAAAAAATCTTGATTCCTCCCTGGTAATTGCCGAAGGGGCCTTTCTTGACCACGATTTTCTTACCATCGGCTTTGCCCGACGCATGACAGGCTACAAAAGGGCCACTCTCATTTTTGAGGATCTCGAACGGTTAAAAAGAATCCTTAAAGATCCGGAAAGACCGGTTCAGATCATCTTTGCCGGAAAGGCCCATCCTCAGGATCACGAAGGCAAAGAAATGATCCAGAAGATCATCAACATTGCCCGCAACCCCGATTTTGCCGGAAGGATCGCTTTCATAGAGGATTACGACCAGGAACTGGCTTATTATCTGGTCAAAGGGGTAGATGTCTGGCTAAACAATCCCATTCCACCGCTTGAGGCCTGCGGCACAAGCGGTATGAAGGCCGGTATCAACGGTGTTATTCACCTTTCTATCATGGACGGCTGGTGGATCGAAGGTTATAACGGAAAAAATGGCTGGGCCTTCGGGGATTACGAGGTAGATGATGATCGCAATCCCAAGGACGCGGAGGCCATTTACGAGATCCTAGAAAATGAGGTCATCCCTCTTTACTACTACTGGGACGAGACCGGTATTCCTCGCAAGTGGGTCAAGAAGATGAAAGAGGCCATAAAAAGTATCGCCCCTCACTTCTGTGCCCGAAGGATGCTTAAGGAATACATCTCAAAATTCTATACTCGTATAGACGCAGCCGAAAAAGAGTTACGGAATCTATAAATGAAAAAACTCTACCTTGTTTTCTGGTGGCACATGCACCAGCCCCTTTACCGGGATCCTTTCTCCGGGAAATACCTCTTGCCCTGGACCTATCTTCATGCCGTAAAAGATTACTACGAAATGCCTTGGCATATAATTCGGTTTGAAAAAATAAAAGCAAACTTTAACCTAGTTCCCGTCCTCCTAGAGCAAATTGAAGATTATGCCTCCGGCAAGGCCCGCTGTCTCCTTCTTGAGACCCTGGAGAAACCTCCAGGGGAACTCACCGAGGAAGATATCCGCTTTCTATCTGTCCTAATAAAACTTTTACCCTTTGAACGCATGGTAAAACCCTATCCCAGGCTGGTAACCCTTTTTGAGAAAATATCCAAACTTTCCAGAGAGGATTTACGGGATCTCCAGGTCCTTTACCTTCTTTCCTGGTGCGGAAGAGCCCTAAGGGAAAAAAGCCCTCTCGTAAGGGAACTTCTTTTAAAGGGAGAAGGCTTTGAAGAGGCCGAAAAACTCTCCTTAATCGAGGAAACTAGAGCCTTTCTCAAGACTATTATTCCTTTCTATCGAGAGCTTTCTTCCGAAAAAAGGATTTCTCTTTCGACCACTCCTTATTACCATCCCCTTCTTCCCATCCTTATAGATCCGCAAGCGTCTAAAGAAGCCGATCCTGAAGTCATGCTCCCTCGGATAACTCCCTTCGGAGAGACGGCCCGTATCCATGTAGAGGCCGCCGTAAAGAAACATACAGAAACTTTGGGAGAGGTCCCGAGATTTGTATGGCCAGCGGAGGGAGCCCTGAGTGAAGCCGCCCTTGATCTTCTTTCCGAAAACGGCCTGAAGCTTGCGGCTACCGACGAGGCCCTGCTTTTAAACACTTTAGGGGAAGGGGATCGCCGAAAGATCTATCGCAAGTACCATTTGGGTGAAATAACTCTTCTTTTCCGGGATCGCATTCTAAGTGACCTCATCGGTTTCACCTATCACGGGATGTCGACGGAAGCCGCCGTGGAAGACTTTGTTAGAAGGCTCCGCGAGATTTATGAGGCGGTAGATCATTCTCCCCTGGTATCCGTGATCCTTGATGGGGAAAACTGCTGGGAATACTACGAAGACAATGGCTATCCTTTTCTCACCGCCCTCTATTCCCGGCTTGAAAATATGGCCTGGGTGGAGACCCTAACCCTTGAGGAGGTGCTTGCAAGGGACGATCTTCTGGAAGGCCGCCTTTCCGGACTTAAAGCCGGAAGCTGGATATACGGTAATTTTCGGAAATGGCTCGGAACCGAAAAGAAAAATCAGGCCTGGGAGACCCTGGCAGAGGTCTATGGGATACTTTCTGAAGGGAAAGATCATCCTGCTTTTGAGAGGGCGCTTACGTACTTTCTCCGTGCTCAAGGCAGTGACTGGTTCTGGTGGTATGGAGAAGGCTTGAAAATACCTTTTCTTGACCGTTTTGACCTCCTTTTCCGAAACAATCTAATGAAGGCCCTATCCGAAGTAGGGGAAGAAATTCCAGAGGATTTGAAAAGGCCCATCGAAGAGGTCCAAGTGTGAGAGTGCTTTATCTCTCAAGCGAGATCTTCCCCTTTGCCAAAACCGGAGGGCTTGGAGATGTAGCTTACTCCCTCCCGAAAGCCCTTGAGCGTCTGGGTGTGGAAGTCCTTCCGGTCATGCCCCTTTATCCCACGGTAAAGCTAGAGGGCCTTAAACCGGTTGGAGAAGAGCTCCCGGTAAAACTCGCCGGCCGCCTCTATCCCTTTAGGTTGTATCGAAAAGAGAAGTACTTCTTCTTTCACAATGCCGAACTCTTTGACCGGAAATACATCTATGGCCCGCCCGGGGAAAGCTATCCGGATAATGACCTTCGTTTTGGAGGCTTTTGTTGGGCGGTAGCCAAGGCCATAGAGAAAGGCCTATTTAAACCGGACCTCATTCACGCTAATGACTGGCCAACCGCCCTTTATCCGGTTCTTCATCACGAAATCTATCGTTTTCCTCAAAAGGTGATTTTTACCATCCATAACCTCGCTTTTCAGGGCCTTTTTGAGAAAGATACCATCCGGCGTCTTCATCTCCCCTGGTCCCTTTATCATATCGAGGCCCTAGAATACTGGGGGAAGATAAACCTCATGAAGGGGGCCATCATCTTTAGCGACGCCGTCACCACCGTAAGTCAGACTTACGCTAGAGAAATCCTTACTTATGAATATGCTTACGGTCTTGAGGGCATACTTTACAAATATCGCCACAAACTTCACGGCATCCTAAACGGTATCGATTACGAACTTTGGAATCCCGAAACCGATCCCCACGTTTATGTGCCCTATTCCGCAGAATCTCCTTCCGCCAAAGAGGAAAACAAGCAGGCCATGCTTAAAGAACTGGGGATAGCGGACTTTTTTTACGAAAAACCCCTTATGTGCTTTATAAATCGGCTCTCCAAACAAAAGGGGGTAGAAATAATCCTAGATTCTTTAGAAAACCTCTCCCATTTAAACGCCTTTTTCATCTTCTTAGGCGAGGGGGAATATCGACCTCACTTTGAAGGGCTTCATAATCGCTACCCCAACATATATGCCCAGATCGTTTTCGACGAGGCCTGGTCTCATAAGGTCTATGCGGCTTCAGATTTCATCTTAGTGCCCTCTCTTTACGAACCCTGCGGTATCACCCAGCTCATAGCCATGCGCTACGGAACCCTGGTAGTGGCCAGGAAAACCGGGGGGCTCGCGGATACCGTCGTAGACGTCTCCTATCCCGAGGGTTACGGCCTCCTTTTTGAGGCCCCGGACAAAATCGATTTCGTGTGCGGAGTAAAACGGGCGGTGGATCTTTATCAACATCGCAATTATTTTCTCAAACTTCGCCAAAAGGTCATGAAACTTGACTTCTCCTGGCAAAAATCGGCCAAGGCTTACTTTCAGCTTTACCGCAAGCTCCTTTCACGAAGGGAAAAAACATGACCACTAAAAGGGTCCTCTATCACTATTCCCGCCTAACGGATCTGGATATTTACCTTTTCCGGGAAGGCACCCACAGCCGTCTCTACGAAAAACTGGGGGCTCATCCGGTGGAAGTGGACGGCGAGGAAGGGGTTTACTTTGCGGTCTGGGCCCCGAACGCGACCTATGTCTCCGTAATAGGAGACTTTAACGGCTGGGATCGAGGCGCGCACCCTTTAAAACTCAGGGAGGACGGCTCCGGTATCTGGGAGGGTTTCATTCCGGAGGTTAAACCCGGAAGCCTTTACAAGTACTATCTTCACACCCGAAACGGTTTCCATTTCGAAAAAGGAGACCCTTTGGCCTTCTTCTGGGAACCCCCTCCTAAAACGGCCTCCATGGTCTGGAAACTAGCTTACGAGTGGCAGGACGAAGAATGGATGAAGGTTCGCCCCCAGAGAAACGCCCTTGACGCCCCCTGGCTCATCTATGAAGTCCACCTGGGCTCCTGGCGAAGGGTTCCTGAGGATGGGCATCGCTTTCTTACTTATCGGGAATTGGCTCCTTTACTTGCTGAATACGTAAAGAAAATGGGCTTTACCCATGTGGAGTTCCTCCCCGTAATGGAACACCCCTTTTACGGCTCCTGGGGCTATCAGACTACCGGATACTTTGCCCCTACCAGCCGTTACGGCAGCCCTCAGGACTTCATGTATCTCATAGATTACCTTCACCGAGAAGGTATCGGGGTCATCCTTGACTGGGTGCCTTCCCATTTTCCCACCGACGCCCACGGCTTAGCCTTTTTTGACGGCACTTACCTTTACGAATACGAAGACTTTCGCAAAAGGTTTCATCCGGACTGGCAGAGCTATATCTTCGATTACGGAAAACCAGAGGTCCGAAGTTTCCTCCTAAGTTCGGCCACTTTCTGGCTGGAAAAGTACCATGCCGATGCCTTAAGAATCGATGCCGTAGCCTCCATGCTTTATCTGGACTATTCCAGGTCACCCGGAGGCTGGGTCCCCAATATTTACGGCGGGAATGAAAATCTTGAGGCCATCGATTTCATACGCCAACTAAACGCCTCCCTTTTCGCCGCTCTTCCAGGCATTCAGACTATCGCCGAGGAATCAACGGCCTGGCCACTGGTTACCAACCCCACCTATGTGGGGGGCCTTGGGTTCGGCATGAAATGGAACATGGGGTGGATGAACGATGCCCTCTCTTACTTTTCAAAGGATCCCATCTATCGGAAATATCACCACGACCAACTAACTTTTAGCATCTGGTATGCCTTCTCTGAAAACTTTATACTTCCTCTATCCCACGACGAAGTAGTCCACGGCAAGGGTTCGCTTCTTTCCAAAATGCCGGGAGACCCCTGGCAGAAGTTTGCCAACCTGAGGGCCCTTTTCGGCTACATGTGGGCTCATCCCGGGAAAAAACTGCTGTTTATGGGTGGGGAATGGGGGCAATGGCGGGAGTGGAATCACGAAGAAAGCCTCGACTGGCATCTCCTGGAATATCCTGAACACCAGGGGGTCCAGCTTCTCGTCCGGGATCTAAATCGTATCGTCCGTCAGAATCCGGCCCTTTATGAACTGGATTTCTCTCACGAAGGGTTCGAATGGATCGATTTTCACGACTGGGAAAAGAGCATCGTTTCCTTTTTGCGGAAGGATAGCTCCGGAGAAAACCTCTTGGTGATCGTCTGTAATTTCACTCCGGTTCCCCGGTATGAATACCGAATCGGGGTTCCGAGGCCTGGTTTCTATCGGGAGATCCTAAATACCGACGCTGCCGAGTACGGGGGCTCAGGCCACGGAAACTTTGGTGGCCAAAAGGCCGAAGCCGTACCCTTTCACGGCCGTCCCTATTCCCTAAATCTTACCCTTCCGCCCCTTGGAGTGCTTTATTTTCGCTGGGAGGGCGCGTGAAAATTAGGAGGGCTGGTATACTTCTTCCGATAAGTGCCCTACCCTCTCCTTACGGCGTCGGTGATTTTGGTCCCGAGGCCTTCCGTTTCGTGGATTTCTTAAAGGCGGCCGGACAGAGCCTCTGGCAAATCCTTCCCTTAAATCCCACTCGTCCCCGCTACGGAAACTCCCCCTACCTTTCCTTCTCCCTTTTTGCCGGAAACCCTCTTCTCATAAGCCCAGAAAAACTCTATGAAGAAGGCCTTTTACCCAAAGAAGACCTTGCGCCCCCAAATTTTCCCGAAGATCGGGTGAATTATCCCCGAGTGATGGCCTATAAAAGAGTCTTACTTCGCAAAGCCTGGGAGCGATTTAAACCTGATCACGAGTTTGAGGCCTTTTACGAACGGGAAAGAGACTGGCTTGAAGACTACGCCCTCTATACCGTATTGGAGGAAGAAAGCGGCCGACCCTGGCCGGAATGGGAGGAATCCGTAAGACATCGAGATCCCGAAATCCTGGCAGGACTTAAAAAGGCCTACCGCGAACGGATAGAAGAAGTCAAGTTCGAGCAATATCTCTTTTTCAAACAATGGTTTGTACTTAAAAGCTATGCCAATGAGCGGGGAATTTTCATCGTAGGGGACCTCCCCTTTTATCCGGGCTACGAAAGTGTAGAGGTCTGGAGTAACCCGAAGGTCTTTAAACTAGACGAAAATCTAAGACCGGCAGTTGTGGCCGGTGTACCTCCGGACTATTTCAGCCGCACCGGTCAGCTTTGGGGAAATCCGGTCTATAATTGGGAGGTTCTTGAGGCCCAGGGTTTTTCCTGGTGGCTTAAAAGGCTAGCTCACAATTTAAAACTCTTTGATATTCTTAGACTTGACCACTTTAGGGGCTTTGTGGCCTATTGGGAGGTTCCGGCCGGAGAGAAGACGGCTGTAAATGGGCACTGGGTTGAGGCCCCGGCCCAAAAGTTTTTTGAAGCCGTATTCCGACGCCTTCTAAACCCATCCCTTCTTGCCGAGGATCTGGGTTACATTACCTCGGATGTGCGTGAGATTAGGAAACTTTTCGGTATTCCGGGCATGAAGGTTTTGGTCTTTGCCTTCTTTGAAGAGGATAGCCCCTATCTTCCTCATAATCACGAAAAAGAGGCCTTCGTCTATACCGGGACCCACGACACTAATACCGTGAAAGGCTGGTTTGAAAGGGAACTCAATCCCGAGGCCAGAAGAAGGCTTGATACCTATGTGGGCAAAAGTCTTACGGCCGAGATCGTTTCTAAAGAAATGGTCCGTCTGGCTTACGCCTCTCCGGCCAAAGCGGCTATCATCCCTATCCAAGACCTCCTCGGACTCGGGGAGGAGGCCCGCATAAATACCCCCTCTAGGAGGGAGGGAAACTGGGAGTGGCGACTTAGGGCCGAAGCCTTAAGCCCCGAACTTTCCTCAGAACTTTACGAACTTGCCTGCGTTTTTGGACGAAGTCCTTAAGTCCTTACGATACAGTCTTCGCTTCCATAGGGATTGGGACAGTAACCGTCGGCCTCAAAATCATTAAACCACTGGTGGCCGTCAACAAGGTAGCGGAAGCGATAGCTCTTTCCGGCTTCAAATTGCTTGGTGAGCCAGAAGGTTCCATCTTTTCGACGTCTCATCTTCTCGGGCTGCCAGTTATTCCACTCGCCGACTAAATAAGCTTCTTCGCCATCAGTCCTCAAAGAAAAAGTAACCCAACATCTTTTGCCTTTGGCTTTTTTATTAAGCATGGCCTTACCTCTCGATTTGGTGCCCGGGGCCAGACTCGAACCGGCACGGGGGGTTACCCCAAAGGATCTTAAGTCCCCAGCGTCTACCTGTTTCGCCCCCCAGACTTCCCCCTCAAGCCCTTAAACTATAAAAAAGTTAAGCTTTTTAGCCCCGATTGGCAAGGACCTGCCCCCCTATACAACCCTTTAAACCCGATTGGTTTGCGCCGTCTTCATAGATGCCTATTGGGGAAAATTTAGATATCTAATAAACTTCCGGAATTGTTGGTCAGTCAGCCGAATTTTGCGAAAATCCTTAACGAACTGCTTATGCCTTTTTAGCTTCACGCACTAGATCCTCAATAGATGTCTCTTCCACGTTCTCTCCAACAAGGATTTCTTTCATAACACGCCGTGTAGTCTGATTCGGAATCCGAAATTCAAAGGGAAGGGTTCCGGTTTCGGCTATTACTGCAAGAAACAGGTTGACCGCTTCAGAAAGACTTATACCATACCGGTTTAGGATCCTTTGGGCCTTTTCTTTAGCAGTACGTCCAATATAAACGTTTGTCCTAACTTTTTCTCTCTTGCGAGCGCTA
>NZ_LWLG01000014.1 GCF_001652585.1 Thermosulfurimonas dismutans | reverse complement strand
GAGCGCTAAGCATCACGTCTCATTTTGTGTTATTTTAATACAAAATGAGACATATCGATTGTGAAGTATCCTCCACATTAGGGTCCTTTTTAAGGACCGATATTCCGTAAAGCCCTTCAACCTTGGCTCTCCGCTTGACCTCCTTGATCAACCATACCAGAAATACCTTAAAAGACTTGCAAAAGCCGAAGTAAAGAGGAAGAATAGCCTCCGAGATGAGTTACTTCCTATGGCTTAATGCCTACGATTCCGAAGGCCAGGCCTATCTTTTTTCCAGGCCAAGAAAGGTCTTGGTTTTCGAAGGCGGAGAGCCCAAAGAGTTTCTTTTTGAAATTGAAAAAGCCACAAATGAAGGTTTTTATGTCGCAGGCTTTTTAGCCTACGAATTTGGATACCATCTTGAGGAAAAACTTAACCCCTATCGAAAAAGGCGTCCGGAAGGCGTTCCGCTTGCCTGGTTCGGCGTATTTGAAGCCCCCACCCCTTTTAAAATAGAAGCCGCCCCCGGGATCGCTCGGGCTCACTTATCCGACCTCACTTTAAATATTTCTCCGGAAGCCTATCGGGAGGCCATCTCCCGCATCAAGACCTATATCGCTTCCGGAGACACTTACCAGGTAAACTACACCCTGAAATATCATTTCAAATTTGAGGGTGACCCTAAGGATTTCTTCTTCCGCCTCCTGAGAAAACAGCGGGTTCGTTATGCGTCCTTGCTGTCTACCCCGGAGTTTTCGGTATTGAGCCTCTCCCCGGAGCTTTTCATACAAAAGCAAGGCCTACTTCTTCGAAGTTCCCCTATGAAAGGGACCGCTCCTAGAGGCCGATTTTTGGAGGAAGATAAAAAAATTGCCCAATGGCTTTCGGAGGATACAAAAAACCGGGCCGAAAACATTATGATTGTGGACCTTATCCGAAACGACCTCGGCCGGATCTGCGAGATGGGCTCGGTCTGGGTGCCGGAACTCTTTAAGGTTGAGCGCTACCGCACGGTCCACCAGATGATCTCAACCGTGCAAGGGAATCTACGGGAAGGAACTTCGCTTTACGAAATCATGAAGGCCCTTTTTCCCTGCGGATCGGTGACCGGGGCCCCGAAGATAAGGACCATGGAAATCATCGCTGAGCTTGAGGCCGAACCCCGAGGGGTTTATACCGGAGCCCTCGGTTTTATCACACCTGACGGAGACTTTATCTTCAATGTGGCCATCCGCACGGTGGTCTTAAAAGACAATCGTGGAGAATTTGGTATCGGTTCGGGAATCGTTTGGGATAGCGACCCCGAGGAAGAATATCGGGAGTGTCTGTTAAAGGCCCGCTTCCTTACCGAAGATCCTCCGGAATTTAAGCTCGTTGAGACCCTTCGGTTTGAGCCCGAGCAAGGCTTTGTAAGGCTTGAAAAACACCTGGCCCGTCTTAGACGCTCTGCGGCTTACTTTACCTTACCCTATCCCGAAAAACGCATCCGGGAGGAACTCGGGAAACTTGAAAGGGATCTTTCCGAAAGGGCCCGCGTAAGGATCCTTCTTTCGGAATGGGGGGAGGTCTCGGTGGAGACGGGCTCCTTAAAGGATTTTCCCCGGCCCGTAAAAGTAGGGCTCAAAAAAAGAAATTTTTCTCCGGAGCCCGCTTTCCTATTTCACAAAACCACTCACCGCCCCTGGTATGAAGAGGCCCGGAGGGAGGCCGAAAAACTGGGACTTGCCGAAATCGTTTTCTTTGACGAAAAGGGTCGGCTTATCGAAGGCACCATTAGCAATGTCTTCCTTGAGATAGATGGCAGGCTTTACACGCCACCGGTCACCCTTGGCCTTCTTCCTGGTATTCTACGAGAAAGCTTGTTTGAAACCGGAGGCTGCGAGGAAAGAGAAATCCATCTTTCAGATCTTTGGCACGGAAAGCTCTACATCGGAAATTCGGCCCGAGGCCTTATTCCGGTTGAAGTAGTATACTTGGTTCCATCGAAGTAAAGATCTTCCTACCTCTTTTACGCTCGGCTTTTTATTCAGTAGGGCTCCTTTAGTTTTGGTGCCCGGGGCCGGACTCGAACCGTCACGGAGGGTTACCCCAGAGGATGACTTATCTTTTACAGTTCAAAATTTGAAACCTAAGAATATTGACCTGCTTGGAGTGGTGTAAATCTATTTCCGCATCGTGCAGTTTCGCGCGCCCGCATTTTTAAGGAAGAAGCCTTTTCCAAAGCGGACGAATTGAAATGAACGTGTGAAAAATAGAGGCTTTGTGAAAAATAGAGGCTTGCGGATAAAAATGCATATTATGCTAGGAGGAAAGTTGTAGAATACTTAATAATTCGTTTGGAGTATAAACTGGAATTTTGGACTTTTTGAATCCGGAAAAGTCTCTGGTAACGATACAATCTGCGCCTACTGTTAATGCCGAGGCATGTAATATAGCATCTTCAAAGTCTGAAAATCTTGAATCTATGGCCTCTTCAAGCACAGCTCGATTTACAGGAGCGATTTCAAAAATAGATAACAAGGTTTTAATGTGGCGAGTAGCTTCTTTGATTCCCAAGCTTTTACTAACCAGATAATAAATAGTGGTAACTGTAGTAGCACATATAACACCTGTTACTTCGGAACGTTCTACCTTAGCAAGGAGATGGAAAGCATCTTCAACAAAGGGCTCTCGATCAAGAAGCACATCAAGAATTACATTAGTATCGAAGAAAATTTTCATAGATATCTCTTTTCGAGGTATTTCTTATAATCTTCTTCCTTAATTTTTTTACCTTTCAAAATTCCTCTCAAAGAAGCTACCTTAGGAGGAAGACTTTTTGTTTCGGGCTTTTCTTCTACGCAGAGCAGAGAGAAAAAATCGGCCACTAACGCAGAGACCGATTTTCCCCTCTTAGCTGAATAAATTTTGGCCTTTTTGATCAATTTATCGTCAAGACGCAAAGTCAATTTAGTGTTCACGGTTTTTTCCCTCCAAGACGGATATTTTTATATTTACTGTACGGCAAAATCTCGTCCTTGCAACCGTAGATTTTCCTTTTGGATGCCTTTGATAACCGCGAGATCGGAGCTTTTTGTCAGTCTTCGGTTCTGGTCTTTAAAGGCCGTGACAAGGTGAACCTAGAAGTCGAAGAGGCCGGGATAAGCCTTGAGGTTGCATCTTAAAGGTGCGCTAATGGGCACCAATATGGACACCAACCTGGCTTACAAAAATCCGTTCGGGCAAGAAGGAATCTCTGAAATCTTTGATATCACTGGTGCCCGGGGCCGGACTCGAACCGGCACGGGGGGTTACCCCAGAGGATTTTAAGTCCCCAGCGTCTACCAGTTCCGCCACCCGGGCTCGAAAGTAAAATTACAATTATCTATCCGGACCGGCAAGTATATTATCATCTTCTCGGACCCGATAGACCACCATGGTAGGAAAGTCGTCCCACACCAATTGAAAATAGCGAGGATCGTAACGCCTCAAGATATACATTTGGTTAAAGTTGCTTACAAAACTCTTTTCATCCACAAGATAAAAATAAGTCCGGCCCTTTTCCTGAGCGATCTCTAAAATCAAGCCTTTCGAAGCCAAACTTTTCCTTGAAAGGACATCACCTTTTTTGATCACGATCTCCTTTAGTTTCAACGCCTTTAGGCCCTGGATTACCAGGCCCTTTTCCAGATCCAGAAGCATTCCTCGACAGGCCAGAAGATTTTTCTTTGCCGGTCGACAGCCCTCAACCGGCCTGACAAACCCGAAGGTTCCCTTCTTTTTCTTAAAGTCCCAGCTCCCGAAGTAGTGGATCCAGCCGAACTTGGCCGGTAGATCCGGAGTGAAGACCCAGTAAACCGGATGGGATAGCCTTTGGACGTATTTACCGGAGACGATGTCGGCCACCACCTCCTCGGCATCCTTTCCGGACTCCTCAAGGATCTCTCGCAGACCCTTTAGCCCCTTTTCGGCGAGAAAGGCTGTTACATGGTAGGCCTTTTCCTGTGAAGGAGTAGTAAAAGAAAGGGCCACAAAATAGGTTTTAGGAGTCCCCTGCGAACCGCCGTCTATAAAAGTCGGCCGTCTGGAAAGATACTGAAAGGCGTATCCCAGGTCCCACCAGGTATAGATCCAAGCCTCTCGGGGGGTCTTCTCTTGAAGGGCCTCCATGTCCCGGGCCAGGGGAGCCAATACCTTGGGAACCGCTGTGTAGGCCAGGCTCTTGCTTTGAGAAAGAACCACCACGGCTCCCAGAAGCACCCCTAAACCAAGGACTACCGCCTCCCTCAGGAGCCGATTCCCAAAGGAGCCATCAGGCCTTAACCCCTTCCCCTGGGCCAGGACCTCTTCCAGCAGAAAGCCCAACCCCATTCCGATAAAAGGAGCCAGATACATGGCAAACCGATTCCCGGATCGGAAGGTAAGAAGACCTATAGCAAAATAAGGAAGAAGGAAGAGTAGGTCTCTGAAGCGTTTTATGAAAAGTAAGAAAGCTCCTAGAAGTCCGAGGATCAGCAGAAACTGGTGGTTGAGGCAAAAATAGGCCACTCCCTTTAGTCCGGGAGCGCTCTGTAATTCGGAGATAGATTGCAAAACATTGGGAAAACCCGAAAAAATTCCACGTTGGCTAGCGGAAGAAGTTATATTTATCACATACCCCATAATCTGCTTGTAAAGCCCCCAAGGGGCCTGCCACAGATACCAGATCTGGGGAAGGATAAGAATACCCAAGGCCTTCCAATCAAGAGAGGTCAGCTTTTTCCCACGCTCCCAAAAAAGACGCACCAAAAAGGCCGCATAAAGAACCAATATCAGATGGGCTTTGCTATACCACCAGTAAAACAACAAAGAAGCCACAGAGGCTCCTAGGGCCTGGAACAGAGGCCTTGAACTCCGGAAGTAATTCCACAGGAAAAAGGCTATCGTAAAAGGGAAAAAGAGATTGAGGCTGTCGGTATCAAACCGCACAATGGAGGTCCGGATGAGGTAGATAAGACTGGTGACCCCCACC
The DNA here is from genome assembly GCF_001652585.1 of Thermosulfurimonas dismutans. Lineage (GTDB taxonomy): Bacteria > Desulfobacterota > Thermodesulfobacteria > Thermodesulfobacteriales > Thermodesulfobacteriaceae > Thermosulfurimonas > Thermosulfurimonas dismutans. The sequence continues at coordinate 60,290 of NZ_LWLG01000014.1, read as the reverse complement.
AGCCCTCCCATAAGACCGGCCAGGGGATAGCCCAGGCGGTTTAAGTAAACAAAAAGCGGAATCGCAAACAGGACGGCGGCCACAGGGGTAAAATAGAGGGCAAACTTCTCTATGGAGATCCCGAAAAGTCTGGCGGTTCCAGCAGCCAGAAAGCTTTCCATGGGTAGAAGGGGATAGGTGAAGTTTTCGGTAAGATAGTTGTCCGGCACGAATTTAAAGGGATCGCGATCGCCGAAATCATAGAGCCCTTCCTGATAATCCTTGGCTAGCCGCGCAAACCAGAAGGCATCGTAACTGGTAAAAAGCGGCCGATCGTCTAGATAAAAGAGAGAGGCATATCTAGCTTTCCAACCCCCTAAGTCCTCAAACCGAAAGTAAAGACCTATTACCAATACCAAAAGGAGCAAAAAATATTTAAGCCCTAGCAAAAGCCTATTTTTATCCAATCTAAAGCCCTCTACACTCCCAATCCCAAGCGGTCTTTATGATGAACTCCAGGTCATCATATCGGGGTCGCCACCCCAGAACCCTTTTTATTTTATCGGCCTTGGCCACCAGGACCGGAGGATCTCCCGGCCGCCTCGGGGCCTCGACTACCGGAAAATCCTTCCCCGTCACCTTTTTCACGGTTTCAACCACCTCTCTTACCGAGTATCCGTGGCCGTATCCGCAGTTCAGAATCTCGCTCTCTCCGCCATCAAGAAGGTATTCCAGGGCCAGTATGTGAGCCTCCGCAAGATCCGTAACATGGATATAGTCCCGAATACAGGTGCCGTCCGGCGTGGAATAGTCCGTGCCGTATATCTCGAGCCTCTCAAACTCTCCTTTGGCGGTTTTGACCGCTCTTATGATTAGATGGGTGGGATCGGGATAGGCGAAACCTATCTTCCCCTCCGGATCAGCCCCGGCCACATTGAAGTATCTCAAAGAAACATAGTGGAAATCCGTTCCCGAATTGCTCAGATCCCTCAGAATCCTCTCGACCGTGGCCTTGGTTTCACCGTAGGGATTGATAGGATTGAGCGGAGCGGTTTCAGGAACGGGAATTTCCTTCGGTATACCGTAAACCGCTGCGGATGAAGAAAAGATAAAACTCTTTACTCCAAACTCCCTCATAACCTCCAAAAGATTGATAGTGTTGATCACATTGTTTCGATAATATTTAAGAGGCTCCTTTACACTTTCCGGGACTACTATATAAGCCGCAAAGTGTATCACCGCATCCGGCTTGAATTCTTCAAAGACCTTCCGCAGGGTTTCTTTATCTCCCAGATCAGCCTTTACCAGATTCCCATAAAGAATCGCCCACTCGTGGCCTGTCGAGAGGTTGTCGTAGGTGAGAACCTCATAGCCCCTCTCTCCAAGTAGCTTTACCACGTGCGACCCTATGTAGCCTGCCCCACCGGTAACGAAAATTTTCGGCATTTCCATTTCCTCCCCGGTAATCTCTCCATATACCCCGTTTATTTTCCTCCATCTGATCCCGGCTACCCGGCAAGCCCCCACAAGGGTTTGTCAGATTCCCGGATTATCTTGTGCTGATTTTTTCCTCCATTCCTTGAGCTTCCTCCCCCCTGGTATAATATGACATTCAATAGATTCTTTGCAAACATCCATCGAAATCGGAATCAAAAAATTTTGGATAGGATGACGGGAGAAATTTTGTGTAAGGGTAGAATTTGAAAGATCTCGGAGGGAGGTGGATCATGCCCAGACGAAAACTCGAACCTTATCTTTTCCCAAACAAATAGCTCGAAGGAATCGTCAAAAACTTCTGGGAGGCCAAGACTAAAGGCACCAAGCCCGTCCTCTCTCAACTCCTACAGTCCCTTATTCCTCCAGGCCCTTGAGCACCAGATAACCACCTTGGAAGGTGCCCAGGCTCACAAAAAACTCTATTACCTTGAGCCTCAGCTTGACCTCCTTAATCAGTCCCTCAAGCTGATTCGTGGTGCAAATAAAGCTTCGAATAGGCTTCATATATTTGAAGTGCCTTCCAAATTTAGCACACCCTTTGTATTAGGCGAAAATACTAGAAAAGAGGAGCAACACTATAAAAAAATGCTTTGAAATCGACCAAATCGCAAAGATTTTGTCCGAAACCGAGGCACCAAGTAATTCCATGGCCACTACCGCTAGAAAGTACGGCATTGTTGAGCAAATCATCTACCGCTGGCGCCAAAAATAACACGGCTTCTCCGCATCCGAGGCTAATCGCCTCAACGCTCTTGAAGCTGAAATGCCAGACTAAAACGGCTATGCTGGCCGAAAAAGAACTCGAAATCCAGGACCTTACCGAAATTAAAAAACGGCTTAGCCGAAAGGAACTGAAAATTATGCTCAAAGAAGCCGCTAAAATCACTAGAGCACCTTTAGCCCGTCTGGCTCAACGAGCCTTTTCAAGTTTAATTATTATATTATTATAAATATCCTCCCTGGTTGCTAAACCTCATTCAAAAATTGGCTTTTGAGCATCCCGCCCGGGGCTATTGGATATTTGTTTCAGAAAAACCTTTAAATTTGTAGAGGAGAAAGTGGCAGAACATCTGGACCGGCTATGCCAGAATCTTGGACCGTGCACCTTAACATTTTAAGTGTGCAAAATTTTAAATGTGCAAAGTTAGAGGGGTAGCTCATCTGCTTTTGAAGCCGCTGGGACGGGGCATTTCTGCATGGCGGGCGGGAGGTATTAAAAAGGTCGTCAAAGTCCCGTGTAAGACTTCTTCTTTCGGAATGGGGGAAAGCTTCAATAGGGGCGGGGGTCATCCCGCCCTGAAATTACGGGCGGGCCTAAAGCCCGCCCCTACCAAACTTTTCCATGCTCTCGTTGAGCTCTTTAGAGAGCATGAACGGTTCGTTTTTTTAGATCTTTTCGGTTTCCGTGGACTTCGAAAGTTTTTCAAAAAGAGGTTTAATGAGGTCGATAGGCAACGGAAAGATAATGGTGGAATTATTTTCGGTAGCCACTTCCCGCAGTGTCTGTAAGAATCGGAGCTGAAGTGAAGCCGGTTGTTCGGACATAATGCGAGCCGCCTCGGCCAGGGTCTCTGAGGCCTGAAGTTCGCCATGGGCATTGATGATCTTGGCCCGCCGCTCACGCTCGGCCTCGGCCTGCTTGGCCATGGCCCGCTTCATCTCTTCGGGAAGATCAATCTCCTTGATCTCCACCTTGGAAACCTTGACTCCCCAGGGCTCGGTGTCGGCATCAAGGATCTTTTGTATCTTGGCGTTAAGTTTATCCCGCTCGGCAAGGATCTCATCAAGCTCCGCCTGGCCGCAGATGCTCCGCAGGGTGGTCTGGGCAAGCTGGCTCGTGGCGTAATAGTAATCCTCAACCTGAATCACGGCTTTCTCGGCCTCAACCACCCGGAAATAAACCACGGCGCTTACATTTATGGACACATTGTCCCGGGTAATGACCTCCTGAGTAGGAACATCCAAGGTGGCTATTCGCAGATCTACCTTGCGCATCTTGTCAATAACCGGAATGAGAATGATCAGGCCCGGGCCTTTTACCGAAAGAAACCGGCCCAAGCGAAAGACCACCGCCCGTTCGTATTCCCTAAGTATCCTTATAGCCGAAGCCAAAAACAAAACAGCCAAAATAATTAAAAAATAAAAAGAATAAATCATTTTGCCCCCCTTTGGGATATTTAATTTAAAATTATAAGCATAATCAAAATAAATGCAAACCTTGACCCTTACCGTCTGATCTCATAAAAACCTTTGAAAAAGGAGGGCAAGCGAAATGGAAAGGTTAATAGAAGATCTTTTGGGTCCCGAGGCTTATCCCCATCGGCCTGAACGGATCGAGCTTAGACAAACGCACATTTCCTGGGTCTTTCTGGCAGGCGAACTGGTCTATAAGATAAAAAAACCGGTGGACTTCGGCTTCCTGGACTTCACCACCCTGGAAAAACGCAAACACTTCTGCGAAAGGGAAGTGGTTCTAAACCGCAGGCTCTGCCCTGACATTTACCTCGGGGTGGTTCCGGTGGTGAAGACCACGGATGGTTTTCGGTTTGAGGGTGAGGGCGAGGTGGTGGAATGGGCAGTTAAAATGAGACGTCTTCCAGAAGAAGGCATGATGAGCCGCCTCATAAGAGAAGGTGCCCTTACCCGCAATCATTTGGAGCTTCTCGTCCAAAAACTTGTACCTTTTTATCAGGAGGCCGAGACCGGCCCCGAAGTTAACCGCTACGGAAGCCTTGAGACCGTGCGCTTCAATGTGGAGGAAAATTTTGAGCAGACCCGGGATTTCGTGGGAAAGGCCTTAAGTCGCCTGCGCTATGAGTATATTGTTTCCTGGTCCAGGCGTTTTATGGAGGAAAATCAGGCCCTCTTTTCCGCCCGCATAGAAGGGGGCTTTATCCGGGACGGGCACGGAGACCTCTACTCCGCCAATGTCTGTTACGACGATCTGCGCGAGGTCTATGTCTTTGACTGTATAGAGTTTAATGAGCGTTTCCGCTGCGGGGATGTAGCCCAGGATCTGGCTTTTCTTTCCATGGATCTCGATTTTCATGGCCTGGAGGATTTTTCCCGCTTCTTTATTGAGCGCTATGTGGAACTCTCCAATGACCGCAGGCTTTACGACATCCTCGACTTTTATAAGTGCTATCGAGCTTACGTGCGAGGAAAGATCGGCTGTTTTACCTGGGCTTCGGAGGGGGTGCCGCAGGAAGAGCGCGAGGCCGCTCTTACCGCCGCCCGCAGGTACTTTGATTTGGCCTACCGCTATGCCGGGGGAAAACCTTTTCTTATCGTGGTCTTCGGGCTTTCGGGCACGGGAAAGAGTGTTTTAGGCCGTACACTTTACGCCGAACTCCTTGCGGAATACTACAACTCGGATGTAGTAAGAAAGGAGCTTGCGGGCCTTTTACCCTCAGAACACCGCTACGAACCCTTTGAAAAGGGACTTTACGCCCCGGAGATGACCGAGCGCACCTATGAGGAACTCCTGCGGCGGGCGGAGGCGTCCCTCACCTCCGGCCGGGATGTGGTGCTTGATGCCACCTACCGCAAGCGCGCCCACCGAGAAACCCTGTTGCAGCTGGCCCGAAAACTGGAAGTGCCGATCCTCTTCATCCTTTGCGAGGCTCCAGCTGAGGTTATCCGGGAAAGGCTTGAGAGACGGGCGCAAGAAGCAGAGGAACCCTCGGACGGACGCTGGGAGATCTATTTAGCCCAGAAGAAACGCTTTGAGGCCCCGGGAGAGATTCCACCTGAAAACCTGCTTCGCCTTGAGACCACCGAACCCCCGAAAAACCTGGCTGAAAAGGTGAAGACCAGGCTTTTTGAATGTCTAAGACTTTTTGGAAAATGACTGTCTGGGAAAAGCTCGAGATCCTGGGGGCGGCGGCCAGTTACGACCACTCCTGCACCGGGACGGGCTTTAAGCGGGAAGCGCCGGCCTCCTTTGAGGGCCGAAGGCGCATCCCCGGTATCTATCTGGCCCAGACCGCCGACGGCCGGTGTCTGCCGCTCCTCAAAGTCCTTTTTACCAATCGGTGCCGTTATGATTGTGTCTATTGCGTGAATCGGGCCTCAAAGGACGTTCCACGGGCAAGCTTTGAACCCCGGGAATTGGCCGAGCTGGCCATGGAACTTTACCGAAAGGGTGTAATCCGGGGAATATTCCTGAGCTCGGCGGTGGCCCGCTCCGCGGATTACACCATGGAGCGCATGCTAGAGGTCGCAAGACTCCTTCGACAAGTTTACAGCTTTCGGGGTTACCTTCACCTCAAGCTCCTTCCGGGCTCTGATCCGGAGCTTGTGCGTCAGGCGGTAAGGCTCGCCAACCGGGTAAGCGCCAACCTGGAGTTTGTAAGGAGAAAGAGCCTGGCCCTCCTCGCCCCAGGAAAGGAAAAACGAATTCTCGTAGGGGCCTTAGCCCAAGCCCGGAGGTTTAAACTGGAGGAGGAACTTCCGACCTCTCTTACCACCCAGGTCATCGTGGGAGCCACCCAAGAGACAGACTACGATATCCTGCGTGCGGCCCAAAACCTCTATCGCCAGGGACTTCTCAAACGCATGTACTTTTCGGCCTATCTCCCGGTAAACGATGACCATCGGCTCCCACCGAAAGAAACTCCCCCACCGCTCCTTAGAGAACGGCGTCTTTATGAGGCCGATTTCCTCATGCGGCTCTACGGTTTTAGTTACGAGGAACTTCTCGGCCCCGGGAAAAACTTAGATCTTGCCAAGGACCCCAAGCTTTCCTGGGCCGAAAGACACCCGGAATTCTTTCCGGTAGAGTTAAAGAAGGCCTCCTATGAGGAGCTCATCAGGGTTCCAGGGATAGGGCCTCGTTCAGCCAAGAAACTCCTTTCTTTGAGAAAAGACTGTGTCCTCACTACGAAGGGGCTAGCTCGCTTAGGAATAAGAGTTGAACGGGCCCTGCCTTTCATCACCATCGGAGGGAAACGACCGGCCCGAAACCTATCGCTCTTTAGTCTTTAAAGGCCTCCCAGATGTAGTGGGCTATACTTTCGGCATCTTCTGGAGAGATCCGCTTTTCAGAAAAGGCAGGCATTCCCCGCCCTGGACGACGCATCTTCTCAATGATGCCTTCAGGGGAGGTAATTCCGTTCTTTATCAGGGTATCGCGTTTGAGATTTCTTTCTGAACGAATAGTATTGCCACCATCAGGATGACAGAAACTGCAATACCGCCGAAAAAGCTTCTCGCCCTTCTTAAGGTCGGCCCCGGAAGCTAGCCCTACACCTCCAAGAAGCAAGCCCACCCCCACCAAGCTCATCACCAGCTTTTTCATTTGCGCCCCCTATTTTTTAAGACTTCTAGGATTATATTCCTTACATTTACTACCCCCGCCCCTGTCCGACAAGAGGTAAGAAAAACCTTTTCCTCAGGAAGAGATAGAGCTTCCTGCCAACTCTTTTTGGCCGAGATTATTTTGGTGCGCGGAAGTTTGTCGATCTTGTTGAGTACTGCGATAAAAGGCCTTTCTAAAGCGTTGACGTATTCTATAAGCCTCTGATCCAGTTCGTCCGGTTGGCGGCGAATGTCAAAAATGAGTACCAAAAGCTTCAAAGGCCTGGGGGCCGAGAGATAACCCTCTATAAGGCGCTTCCAGGCCTGTTGCACCCGGGGAGGAACTTTAGCGAAACCGTAGCCCGGAAGATCTACCACCAGGAAGCGGTGGTCTACCCGGAAAATGTTAAGGGCCCGAGTAAACCCTGGTGTGGAAGAGACCCGGGCGAGCTTCTTGCGGCCGAGAAAGGCATTAATGAGGGAGGACTTTCCCACATTGGAACGGCCGAGAAAGGCCACCTCCGGAAGCCCAGGAACCGGAAGATCCTCCGGCCTTACCACACTCTTTACGAATTGGATTTCACGGAAGGACATTATTTATCCAGATTTTAAGGTATGAGATTCTGTTGAGTCGTGACTGCCTTTCCGCTTTTTTACCAGAGCTTCTAGCTTTTCCCTAGCTTCCAGATGGAAAGGATTGTCACAATCAATGGCATAGTAAAACACATTGGTACCAATACCGATCTTCATATAAATCCTCTCTCCTGAAGGGCTCTCCCCCTAAAGAGAGCCTCGGCAGTTCCCGGATGGCCTTAATCTTTCCTTTAATCCGCCTTTCTTCCAAGTATTTCTGAATGGCTTCCGCCACAATCCGGCTGATAGGCTTCTTTTCTTCTCGACTCAAATCTTTAATCGCCTCCCACAATTCCTCTTCAACCCGAATAGATTTCACCACCGTTCCCATAATTCTCCTTCGGTTGGTTTCTAAATGTAGTATTACAAATACATTTTTGAAGAACAAGGTCTCAGATTTTCATTAGTAACCGTTTTAAGATCCCACGGATCAGGCGCAGGGGGTGAAAGCTCACCGGGGAAGGCTTCTCAGGCAATCTAAAATCCGAAAGATCCGGAAAATCGGACGGGAAAGCTACCTCCTCGGGTCTGGCACCATATAGCCGCATCTTCTGAGCCGTTTGCCAGAGGGGAACCTCCTCCGGAGAAAGATCGAGGGCCAGATAAATGGCGGTATCCAAAGCCACGGCGCTTCTTGAGGCCCAGAGAAGGCCAAGATTCTTGGGGCGGCCAGTGGTAGGCCCCCGGCCCTCCATGGCCACGATGGCATCCATCAGGTTCAGGCCCACCGGTAAAAGCTCACTTACCTCAAGGATCACGCGATAAAAAAGATCTCCCCTTTCACCGAAGCGGGCGTGGAACAAAGGTTTTTGCAGTCCCACCACACACCCAAAAAGATTCTTGACCGCAAGCGTTAGGAGCAATTGGTCGTGGGCCTTGAAACGGGGGAGGTTCACGATTAGATCCGCACAAAGGGCCTCCCGGGCAAGTTTCACCGTGACCCCACAAGCAAGCTTTATGGGACGCGAAGGGCTAAAACTAACGATTTTGACCGGTAGATCGGAAAGGGCCCTCACAAGGCCCGCGGCTCGGGCTACACCACGAGTGGTCCCAAAGGCCGGTGAATCTCCAACTGTAACCTCGGCTCTTTTCTCAATTAGCCATTCACAGACTGCTCGCACTATCTCAGGATGTGTACAGGAAAGAGCCGCATTACGGGCAGACACCAGATTGGGTTTAACTAAGACCCGAGTCCCCGAGGAAACCTGAAAACTTAATTTTTCCAAAAGAAAGGCTATAGCCCTTTTCAATCGATCCGGGCGATAGTTTTCGCAAACAAAAAACTCTATCCGTTCTTTAAAACCCATTTGGCCAGCAGATATTTTGCAAAGAAGAGTTCAAGCTGGATTCCTGGTAAAGAATGTACAAATTATACCCTGGATGTTAAAATTCTTAATAAGCTTTCTACTTGGAGCAATTCTATGGAAACAGTCACTATCGAAGGGGTAACCCTGCACCTGGCCCATCCGGACGAACTCAACCTAGTCTGCGTGGGGCAGGAGGATGTCCTCCGGCAGATCCTTGCGGCCTGGATGGTAGTGGACGAAAGGGATCTGCCTTTGAATCCTCGGTTGGTGGGTAAACCCGGGGTAGGCAAGACCACTCTGGCCTATGCTGCGGCCAAAAGGCTTGCTCGCGAGGTCTATATCTTCCAGGCCACGGTGGACACCCGTCCGGAAGACCTCATCGTAACCCCGGTAATCTCCGAGGAGGGCCGCATCAGGTACATGGCCAGCCCCATTGTTACGGCCATGATCCGTGGGGGGGTGGCCATCATCGACGAGGCCAACCGTATGAGCGAGAAGAGCTGGGCCTCGCTGGCCCCGCTTCTTGACTCCCGGCGATATGTGGAATCCATCGTGGCCGGGATCAAGATCAAGGCCCATCCAGACTTTCGCCTCTGTGTGACCATGAACGAGGACGCCTCCACCTTCGATCTTCCAGAATACATCCATTCCCGGCTCCAGCCGCAGATCTTTGTGGACTTTCCCGAGGCTGAAGAGGAAAAGGAGATCTTAAGGGCCAACCTGCCCTTTGCCGAGGAAGAGATCCTGAATTACCTGGTGGCCTTTCTCCAGGCCGCACATCGCCATGGAGAACCATACAGCGTAAGGGACGGGGTGAACATCGGCCGCTACGCCTTAAAACGCCTCAAAAGCTTTGATTCCGGGAGGTCGCTAGCGGAGGTCCTGAAGGAGTCCATCCTGCAGGTACTCGGAACCGAAGCCCTGATCTACTTCCCAGAAAATGGAGCCAGCGAAAGGCCTCATCTTCGGCCGGTGAACTGAACGAACGGATGCTACGCGTAATCGATCAGGGTACCGAATTCTATTTTCTACCGGTCCTTCACGGGAACCTGGAATTCGCCCAAGCCGTACATCAAAAACTCACTGAAATAGCCCCCGAAGCGGTGGCCGTGGAGTATCCTCCGACTCTTTCGGAAGCCATTCTACGAGGAGTAAAGCGCCTCCCCTATTTATCGGTAATTACCTATCAAGAACAGGACGGCACAGAGGTCTATCTCATTGTGGAACCGGTTGAACCCCTGATCGAAGCCGTAAGATTCGCTATAGAGAGGGGGATTCCGGTCTTTTTCGTGGATCTAGATCTTGAGGGTTATACGGGTCGGAAAGACCCCTTCCCAGACACCTATCTGGTGTACCGTCTGGGCTACGAGCGCTATGTAGAAGAAGCCCTAAAGCACGAATTCCAAAGGCTTCCCCAAGATGAAAGCCGTGAGCTGTCCATGGCCTACGGTCTGAAGAAGCTCTCCGGGAGATTCTCGAGGGTGGCCTTTGTGGGTGGCCTGGTACACATCAAACCGGTGGTCGAAACTTTGAAACGGCCGAGTCTGCCGACCCCCTTTGCACGTACGCACCGTGAAGGCATAAAGCTCTTTCACCTTTCCTTTGAAGGCTCTCGGGAGGTACTCTCAGAGGTCGGCTTCCTTCAGGGAGCCTACGAGGAGGCCCGGAGGGAAGGCCATCTTCCCCTCGATCGTTTGCGCCTTCATGAGGACCTCCTTGCAAAGGCCTGTAAAGCCTACGAGAGAGAGTTCCAAGAAAAGATCCCCCCACGGAACCTCTCCGTCCTCCGCCAGTTTGCCCGCAATTACGCCCTGCTTTCGGCTCGACTCACTCCAGACTTCTATCAGTTGCTGGTCGCGGCCCGTGGCGTGGGTGGAGACGATTTTGCCTGGCACCTCTGGGAGATCGGAACCCGTTACCCCTACCAGCAGGATGTCCCTGACCTGGTCCCCCTGGACTTGAGGCTCGAAGACCTGATGAAGCCCCACAAAAAGATCCGCTTCTTCCGGAGGATGAAGCCTTTGCACCGTCAGCGCCTAATCCCGATCAAAAAGCGGCCCACCGAAAGACGTTACGGGGAATGGAAAGAGGCCTGGCGAGGCGGATACATCTGTTCTTTCCCCCCGGAGGATATCGTGATCGAAAACTTCGGGCGGGACGTCATGCGTCGGGCCCTGAGGGTGATATCGGAGGAGCTCAGGCGGGTTGAGCCCTTCACGGTCTCCATGAAGGACGGGCCGGACATAAGAGAAACCATCAGACGATGGCACGAAGGCCGGATCTACGTGGTGGACGCCCCGGTGGCCACGGGCAAAGCCGGGTCGGTGGTGGTCATCTTCGACGAAGATTCTCCCGGGGGAGAGGGCCGGGAACGCTATCCCTGGAAACTTACCTGGCACGGGGAACACGACCAGGAATCGGACATGGCCTTCTACGCTACCCCACCCGGAGAGGTAGTGGTTGGTCCAGGAATATCTCGTTGCACCTACGGGGGGTTCATGCTCACCTACCCTCCCATGCGAGTCTACGACATCTGGGAGGATCCCTATTTCGACTTCGCACGCACCAAGGCCGAAAGACTGCTGGTAGCCGCCATTGACTACTCCCTTGAGAGGTACGTCGTCTATGTGGCCCGAAGGCCTCCTACGGCTCTGGCCAGAAACTTCGCCGCCAGACAGGGCAAAAAGGTCATCTATCTACCTCTAGGTTCCTTCTCGCCCATCCTCCTTCACCGAATCCGGACCTTTCATGTGCTCGAAGGCCACCATGTCCGGGAATACGCGGACAAATATATCAATCCCCCATCGGGGAAGGTTTAACGGTGAAAATCCTTGCCTTTCAAGGAAGTCCTAGGATAGGAGGCAACACGGACACCCTGCTCAAGGCCTTTTTGGAAGGCGCTCGGGAAGCCGGAGCGGAGGTAGAAAAGTACGATCTCTACCGGCTCGAATTCTCGCCTTGCATCGAGTGCGGCGGTTGTGACGAGACCGGGGAGTGCGTGCTCGAGGACGATTTCTCGCCTCTTTATCCCAAACTCTTTGAGGCCGATGTGATCGTATTGGCCTCACCCATCTTCTTTTACAACATATCTTCCCGCACCCAGGCCCTGGTGGAGCGCTCTCAGGCCTGCTGGGTCAGAAAATATATGCTGAAAGAGACGGCCCAGAAGAAAAGGCACGGCATCTTCCTTTCTCTCGGAGCCACCAAGGGTAAGAAGCTCTTTGAAGGGGTTCAACGGGTCGTTCGGTACTTCTTTGACGCCATTAATGCCGAATATCAGGGAGGGCTATTTTTCAGGGGTATAGAAAAAAGGAACGATATCAAAAAGCACCCCTCGGCCTTAAAAGAAGCCCATGCCCTTGGCCTTTCCGTAGGCCGCGGAGATCCTCCCGAAACGTGGCCTTTGGTACGAACGAGCACACCTTAAAAATTTCCAAAATCTTGTTATCTTTAATTGGACATGAAAAGGTATGTTCTATTTCTACTTTTTACTATCTTTTTTCAAGCCCCGAAAGGGGAAGGTAAAGAGGTCTATATCTTCGTAGTTTCACCTATGGTTTCCCCTAATATTACTATTGCTACCTATCAGGAATTCGTAAGGTATCTTTCCGCTAAATTAGGAAAAAGGGTAATCCTCAAACAAAGGCACACCTATATCGAAGTAAACCGCATGCTTGCAAACGGGGAAGCCGATTTCGGACACGTGTGCACCGGGGCCTATTTAGCGGGACACAAAGATTTCGGATTAACACTTTTGGCCATTCCCGTGATGTACGGTAGGCCCTATTATCAAGCCTATATTATTGTGAATAGCGAGGCACCTTACCGACGTCTTGAAGACCTCCAAGGAAAAAGTTTCGTTTTCACCGATCCTCTTTCCCTTACAGGAAGACTCTACTTACTTTATAGGCTCAAACGATTGGGGACCACACCTGAAAAATTCTTCGAACGCACCTTCTTCTCTTATTCACACGACAAATCCATTGAGCTTGTCGCCGAGGGGGTAGTAGAAGGGGCTTCTGTGGATAGCTTAGTTTATGAAAACCTTCTGGAGAGGAAGATCCATTTTATTTCCAAGACCAAAGTCATCGAAAAATCTCCTCTCTTCGGCATTCCACCCCTGGTATCGTCCCCGCAAAGCGACAAAGATTTCCGAATAAAGGTCCTCAAAATACTCCTCAAGATGGACAAAGATCTAGAAGGCAAAAAAATCCTTAAAAAGATGAGAATAGACCACTTCGTTCCACCGAGACCCGAACTATATTCCTACGCAAATTACATATTGGAATGTTCACTCTAAAAAGGATATCAAAAAGTATCGTTTTTCAATTTTCAATGGCCATAACTTTGGTCATAGTCATAACCACCGCTTTGATTTCTGTCTTGATCATTAAAGAAGAGAAAAAGTTCTTTACCAAGGCCTTTTTAGAGGAGCATATCTCTCAAGCCAGACTTTTAGCCCATGAAATAGTGGAACCTCTTCTGTACGAAGATTTTTATACCATTTATACCATTTTCAAAAATGTAATCAAAAATGACCCTCACATATCCTGGATTATCTTAGAAGACAAAGACGGGAAACCTCTTTTTCACTATCCCAAAATAGAGGAGATTCAAGAGAAGGATGTTTTTGAGATCTCTATAGAGATTAAAACGGAAGAACTGGGCAGGCTTGGAACCTTGAAAATGGGCCTTCGGAAGGATCTTCTCCTTTCAAGGCTACAGGCCACCGAAAGTAAACTTCTTTTACTAATAGGAATAATCGTATTGACCGGCATTTTGGCGGCCCTTTGGATGATCCGTCGAGTAGCTAAACCCATCCTCGTCCTTAATCAAGCGGCCCGGGAAATCGGAAAAGGACATTTTGGAAAAACCATAAAAGTCAAAGCCGTGGGCGAAATTGCAGAACTAGTGGAATCATTCAACCGCATGTCGCTTCAGCTAAAGGAATTAGTAGAAGAAATAAAACGCACTCATGAACGGATGGCCCGTTCGGAAAGGCTTTATGCCCTTGGCCAGTTTGCGGCCGGAGTGGCCCATGAAATCAAGAATCCCCTAACTTCTATCTCCCTTTCCATTGAGCTTTTAAAAATGGGAAAAGCTCGGCCCGAGACTTTCGAAATCATAGAAAAGGAAATTAAACGCATAGATCGTCTCGTTAAAAACTTCCTAGAGTTTGCTAGAAGCCAACGTCAGGACCTCAAATTCGTTGAAACCCAAGTCAACTCTATACTCGAAGAGACTTTGAAACTGATCGGCTTTCAGGCCAGAAAAAACAAAATAGAAATCCATACCGAGTTTGCGGATCTTCCTGCCATCCAGAGTTCTCCAGAGGCCTTGAAACAAATCTTCTTAAACGTCATCCTAAATGCCATTCAGGCCATGGAGGGTGGAGGGGAACTTCGCGTAAAAACCGCTCTTAAAGACGACGATCACGTAGTCATAACGATAAAAGACACCGGCCCCGGGATTCCCAAAGAAATCCTTAACCGGGTCTTTGACCCCTTCTTCACCACCAAACCCGATGGCACCGGTATGGGCTTGGCCATCACCTATAATCTGGTAAAGAGCCTGGGAGGAGAAATAGAAATCTATTCCGAGGAAGGCAAAGGGACACGAGTGGAAATAATCTTACCTATTTCTCCAAAATCTTCTTAAGTATTTCCCTATGAAGTTACTCCAGTTTCGGCCCGGCCGAATTTTCCTTTTATATTCTTCCAGAAGACCTGTTTTCGGTTGGCTAGGGGGCTTTCCGCCCCCTAGCCCGATTTTAAAAACTTATCTGCAACACGGTCTGCACCCGGAAGCCATCGTCCAGCCGGTCGTTTCCAGAGGGGTCATATTTCCCCCATTTGGTGAACTGGTCGCTCGAGTTGCGGAAATTGCGTGCGTAGTTCAGCCACTCGAAGTTCAGCATGAGGATGTTCTTCCCGGTGAGATAGTAGGCCAGACCCACCATGTAGTGTTCGGCCTCGTCGTTTGAGTCCGAAACCCACCTCGTGCCATCATAAAAATCGTCTCCGTCGTTGGGATCGAAACGGTCATAGCGGCCAAAGAGGTGAAGTCTTTCGTTGAAAATAGGCAAAGTCACATCCGCAAAGAGAGACCAACAGCGGGTCTCAAGCTCCTCGTCTCCGATACCGTCCCCATCGGTATCCACCACCCAGCTTCCAGCGCTGTTGCCCTCGGAGGTGCTATACTGTAACGCGATCACAAACCAGGGATGCTGGTAGGACAACATCAAAAGATCCACGTTGTAGTCGGGATACTCCGGTTTGCGGAAGGGGTTTAAATCAGCTTTATCTCCGCCCTTTGCCCGAATGAAAAAGTAGCTGAACTGCAAACCGGCGAGCGGAAAAGAACCGGAGGTGCGGGTACCGAAAGGTCTTAACGTGATCCGGCCTTCAAAACCCTTGTTCTCATTGGTTTCCCGGCCGTGATAGCCCGAACCGTTCATGTAGGAGAACCAAAAGGAACCGTACTTCCCGGCGTAGTGATCAAAGACCGGATAGTGGACCGTGAGCCGGTTCACATAGGACTTATCGAGTTTGCCCCCGAGGTAACCAGCCAGCGATATCCCTCGGTCGGCGGAATTGAAAGTCCCGAAAAACTCCCGGGCCATAGTCCCCTGCATGCGGTAGGGGTTCATGTGTTCTTCGAAATCGAGCCAGGGAAAGTGCCCCTGTCCGACCTCCATTTTAAGATCGGTAAAAAAGCCCAAGTTCGGAAGTTTGAACTCCGCATAGGCGTACTTGATACGGAGGTCGTAGTCATCGGCATTTCCGCCATGGAGATCCGGGGTGAAGCGGAAGGAAAGCCATGGCGTGATCTTCTTCTTGAAGTTGAAATAGGCCCGGGTGATGGCAAAGTAGCTCTGGCCTTCTTCCTTTCCCGAATCGAAGGGCCCGTAACCGTTCGAGTAATCGATGTAAGTGAGAGTCCCGAGCTTCACCCCCTTTAGCCCCTTCGGCAGCACCAGGCCTTCCTTTTTCACTTTATCGGCCGCAGCCTTTGCAATGGCCTCGTTCTCCTTTTGAGCCTCAAGCTCCGCCTCCCGCTTGATTTCCAAGGCCTCCTCCTCAGTAAGTATCCCCTTGCGTACCAGAACCCTAAGCAGGGGATCGTCTATCCGCGAAGCCGCGAAGGCCCCGGCCCCTAAGACCAGCATCGCTATAAACATCAGCCCGAAAACCAGCCATCCATTACTTCCGAACCTCATAGCCCAACCTCCTTGCCTAAGTTTTGGAACGATTAAACCCGGAGGCTGGGCCGGAACTTTGTCGCGATTTTGAACTTTATGTGGATAGGTGCTCGCCTAACGCCTTTATCCGAAAGGAGGACATGATTCTCAGCCCCGGGCGAGGGAGAGACTTAAACCGCAACTCAGACGTTTTTTAGGTACTGATGTTTCCTCTTAGACCTTCTCTCCCTTCAAAAAGGCTCGGAAGACCACCTCAGCGTTCTCAAGGGCACAGAGCTCACCGCACATGGAACACCTTCTCTCCTTCACTGAACGCCTTTCCTCGATTATTCGTTTGGCCTCCTCCGGGAAAAGTAGATGTTTCAATTGTTCGGCCCATTTCAGCTCACGACGGGCTTTACTGACCTCTCGGTCGCGGAGATCGGCCCGTCCCCGGAGCTTGACCACATCTCCGATATGGGCCGCAAGACGGGCAGCCCGCACCCCGATGACCACGTCTTCCTCGTTGGGAAGGGAGAGGTGTTCGGCAGGTGTGACATAACAGATGAGGTCGGCTCCGTACCAAGCCGAAAGGGCGGCCCCAACGGCCGCGGTGATGTGATCCTGCGAGGCCCCGACATCGCAGGGAAGCGGCCCAAGCATGTAATGCGGCGCTCCACCGCTCATCTTCTTAGCGAGCCTCACCGAGGTCTCGATCTCATCAAGCGGCACATGGCCCGGGCCCTCCACCATCACCTGGCAACCGGCCTCCCGGGCCTTCTCTGCAAGCTCGCAGTTTATGAGAAGCTCGGCCACCTGGGCCCGATCAAGGGAATCGTGTATGGCTCCGGCCCGCATGCCATTTCCGAGAGAAAGCACGGTATCGTATTTTTTGAGTATCCCCAAGAGGCGGTCGAATTGCTCGTAAAGAGGGTTCTCCTTGCGGTTTTTCACCATCCACTGGGCCATGAGGGCCCCGCCCTTTGAAACCAGCCCCCCATAGCGGTAACCTTGAGCCTTTAGGCGCTCAAGCGTAAAGAGATTTATCCCGCAGTGGATGGCCATGAAAGCGATGCCATCGGCACACTGGCGTTCAATAAGATCAAAAAGATACTCGGGATCGAGTTTGGTAGGGTCTCCGTACTTGCGAATGGTGTCGCAGAAGGCCTGATAGAGGGGCACGTTTCCCACCGGAAGGCTGACACTGGCGATGATCTCCCGACGAATGTGGTCAATATCACCGGCGGCCGAAAGCTCCATCAGGGTGTCGGCTCCAGCCTCCTCCGCCAGCCGGGCCTTGCGTTTCTCGAGCTCGAGATCACAAAGATCGCTCGAGGTTCCGATGGAGGCATTGACCTTGGTACGCACGCCTTCGCCCACCGCTACCGCACGCCCGCTCTGGGGGGCCTTGATGAGCACAATGGTTCCTCGGGCCACCCCTTCGCGGACGAACTCCGGGGAAACCCCGTCGGCCTCGGCGGCCTTACGCATGGCCGGCGTGATCTCCCCTTTCCGCGCGGCTTCAAGTTCGGTTAAGCCCATTAAAGATCTACCCCCTCTTCGGTGTACTTGGCCACGAGGTCTCCCACCTCGCTGGTGGAATACCCCATCTTTCCGGCAGACATGCTCTTCAGGTGATCGCGACAGACCTTAATGACCGCCTTTTCAATGGCCCGGGCAGCCTCCTCCTCACCTAGATGCTCAAGCATCATCATCCCAGCACAGATGGCCGCCAGCGGGTTAATCACGTTCTTCCCGGTATACTTCGGAGCCGAACCCCCAATGGGCTCGAACATGGAAACCCCTTGAGGATTAATATTACCCCCAGCGGCGATACCCATGCCCCCCTGGATCATGGCCCCAAGGTCAGTAATGATGTCCCCGAACATGTTGTCGGTCACGATAACATCGAACCATTCGGGATTTTTCACAAACCACATGCAGGTGGCGTCCACATGGGCGTAATCGACTTCTATATCGGGATATTCCTTGGCCACCTCATAAAAAGTGCGTTCCCAAAGGTTCCAGGCATAAGTAAGGACGTTGGTCTTGCCCACCAGGGTGACCTTTTTCTTCTTGTTGCGCTTACGGCAATATTCGAAGGCGAAACGGATACAACGCTCCACGCCGTAGCGGGTGTTTACGGATTCCTGAATAGCCACTTCCTGCGGGGTGCCTTTGCGAAGGAAGCATCCCCCGCCGGCGTAAAGACCTTCGGTATTTTCTCGAACTACTACGAAGTCTATATCTTCCGGCCCCTTGTCCTTAATGGGGGTCCAGACACCGGGATAGAGTTTCACCGGCCGCAAATTCACATATTGATCGAGCTCGAAGCGAATCCTCAGAAGAATGTCCTTTTCCAAGATCCCCGGTTTCACATCCGGATGTCCGATAGCTCCAAGATAGATAGCGTCGTGTTTTTTGAGTTCGTCGATCCCCCCCTCAGGGATGGTCTCTCCGGTACGAAGATATCGATCTCCTCCCCAGTCGAAATAATTGAGGTCCAGATTGAAACCGAATCGCCCAGCCGCGGCCTGAAGGACCTTTACGCCCTCTCTTATAACTTCCGGTCCGGTTCCATCTCCGGGGATAACCGCAATCTTGTAATTGCGCTCGTCAGCCATCGGGTCTTACCTCCCTTCAAAAATTTTAGACTTTTTTAATACAAAAAAGCCTAATATTCAAGAAAAGAATTACCCCTTGACTTTCATCGATCTTTTTCGCTAGCATCTTAAGTAAGGGATGCCAAAGTTTTTCACTTTGATACAGATTTCACAATCCTTGACAACCTCCCAAAATCCAAATAAAAGGAGAGCCCTATGGATAAAGAATTAGTGAAACAGTATGCCCAAAAAAATCCGGAGGTCAAGGAGCTTTTCGAAAAACACCAGGCCCTTGAGCGGGAGCTCGAGGAACTGGTGCGAAAGGCTTATCTCTCCGCGGACGAAGAGGTAAGAAAGAAGCAGATTCAAAAGGAAAAACTGGCCTTAAAGGATCAGATTTACGAACTCATAAAACGAGAAGGAGGTTAAGGCCGTGGGGAAGGTTATGACCGGGGCCCAGATGATCGTGGAGGCCCTGAAGCGCGAGGGAGTGGATGTTATTTTCGGTTATCCCGGAGGGGCAGTTATCGATATCTACGATGAACTCTACAAGACTCCGGAGATAAAACACGTCCTGGTAAGGCACGAGCAGGGAGCAACCCATGCGGCGGATGGCTATGCTCGCTCCACAGGAAGGGTGGGGGTGTGTCTGGTAACTTCCGGACCCGGCGCTACCAATACCGTCACCGGGATCGCCACCGCTTACATGGACTCTATCCCGATAGTTATTCTTACCGGACAGGTGCCCACCAAACTCATCGGAAACGACGCCTTTCAGGAGGTGGACATAACCGGAATTACCCGGCCCTGCACCAAGCACAATTTCCTGGTTAAACGGACGGAGGATCTCCCTCGGATTTTGAGAGCAGCCTTTCATATCGCCCGTACCGGAAGACCGGGGCCGGTATTGGTGGATCTGCCCAAGGATGTCCAGCAGGGGAAAGCCGAATTTTATTGGCCGGAGGACCTGAAACTTCGAAGCTATCATCCGGTTTATGATCCCCATCCTCGCCAGGTGGAAAGAGCTTATCGACTCCTCGAAAGCTCTACCCGGCCGGTAATCCTCGTTGGCGGAGGAGTGATTGCCTCCGGTGCACATGAAGAGGTAAAAGAGCTTGCCGAGCGTCTGAATATTCCCGTCACCATGACCCTCATGGGCCTTGGGGGCTTTCCCGGAACTCATCCCCAGTCGCTGGGGATGCTTGGCATGCACGGAACCTATTACGCCAATATGGCCGTGGCCAATAGTGACCTTATCTTGGCCGTGGGCGCTCGGTTTGACGATCGGGTGACCGGCAAGGTGGATGCCTTCGCCCCTATGGCCAAGATCATCCACATCGATATCGACCCCACCTCCATCCAGAAGAACGTACGGGTGGATGTGCCCATTGTGGGCGATTGTAAGCGGGTCCTTGAAAAACTTCTGGAAATCGTAAAAGAGGTGGGACGCCCGGAGAAAATCTGGCGGGAACAGTTCAAAGAATGGTGGGAACAGATTGAAATCTGGAAAAAGCGCTATCCCCTCTCCTACAAACAAGAAGGGGAATACATAAAGCCGCAGTTTGTGATAGAGAAACTCTATGAGCTTACCAAAGGTGAGGCCATCATCACCACGGAAGTGGGACAAAATCAGATGTGGGCTGCCCAATATTACAAGTTCGACAAACCGCGCACCCTCATCACCTCCGGTGGTTTGGGCACCATGGGCTTTGGGTTTCCGGCAGCCATCGGAGCCCAGATGGGCAATCCCGATAAAATGGTGATAGACATTGCCGGGGACGGTTCTATTCAGATGAACATCCAGGAGATGGCCACTGCCATGGAACAGGGACTTCCGGTAAAGGTCATCATCCTCAACAACGGCTACCTGGGTATGGTGAGACAGTGGCAGGAGCTCTTCTACGAAAGGCGTTACTCAGCGGTCAAGTTCCAGGTCACCCCAGACTTTGTTAAACTGGCCGAGGCTTACGGGGCCTTGGGACTGCGGGCTACCAAAATAGAAGAGGTGGAACCGGTTCTGAAACAGGCCCTAGAAAGCGATAGGCTCACTCTGGTTGATATCCATATCGCCCCGGAGGAGGGCGTTTTTCCAATGGTTCCGGCCGGAAGGGCCACCACCGAAATGATACTGGTTTAGGAGGCAGAAATGGCGGAAAGGAAACACACCCTTTCGGTGTTGGTGGAAAATACTCCGGGAGCGCTGGCCCGAATTGCGGGGCTTTTCAGCGGACGGGGGTTTAACATCGACAGCCTGTGCGTGGCCGAAACCCTGGACCCTACCCTTTCTCACCTGACGCTGGTGACTTACGGCGACGATTTGATTATCGAGCAAATCATCAAGCAACTCCGGCGTCTGGTAGACGTTTACAAGGTAGTAGACGTCACTGAAGAGGGCGAATTCGTGGAAAGAGAAATGGCCCTCATCAAGGTTCGGGCCGAAAAGGAGACCCGAGCCGAAGTCCTCAGGATGTGTGACATCTTCCGTTGCAAGGTGGTGGACGTAAGTCCTAAGACCTACACCATCGAGGTTACCGGTCCACAAAGCAAGCTTCAGGCAGTTATCGAACTCCTGAAACCCATCGGCATCAAGGAGATTGTGCGCACCGGTGTAATAGCCATGAAACGCGAAAAGAAAAGTCTTTAGGGAGGCTGAAATGCTCAAGCTCGATCCGGAAAAAGCCGAGCTTTCCCCGGAGGAAGTAGAATGGTTCAAAGAAGCCACCAGGCGCTGCGCCCGTAGAATAATTCTGGCTACCACTCTTGCAGGCTCGGGGCATCCCGGAGGTTCCCTTTCCTCTCTTTCCCTTCTTCTCATGGTCTACGCCTTGGCCAAAGTCGATCCTCAAAAGCCCCGTCATCCCGAAAGGGACCGAGTGGTGGTAAGCCACGGACACATAAGTCCGGGAGTCTATAGTGTCCTTTGTGAATACGGCTTCTTTCCGGAGGAACCCTTTCTCATGGAATTCCGGAGAGCGGGTTCAGCCTTCGCCGGACATGTGGAGCAGGCCGTGCCAGGGGTGGAATGGAACACCGGGAACCTGGGACAGGGATTGTCCGCGGCCTGCGGTATGGCCCGGGCTATCAAGCTCAAAGGGCTTCCCGCCAAAGTCTTTTGCCTCATGGGAGACGGCGAACAACAAAAAGGTCAGGTCATCGAGGCCCGGCGCTGGGCAGTCAAGTTTGGGCTCAACAACCTCTGCGTGCTAATTGACTACAACCGCCTCCAGATCGGAGGCGATATTTATCAGGTTATGCCGCAGGATCTCCGGGCCGAAATCGAAGCCACGGGCTGGAACGTAATTGAGGTGAACGGCCACGACTTTCAGGCCCTCTACCGGGCCCTGCGAAACTTTATCCGGGGCGAGGTCCCCCATCCTGAAAGACCGACTGCCATCCTGGCCCACACCGTCATGGGGAAAGGCATCTCCTTTATGGAAAACGACGCCAAATGGCACGGGGCCCCTCTTTCTTCCGAACTATGTAAGAAGGCCCTTTCAGAGCTCGGCTTTGATCCCGAAGAGCTAGACCGTTTGGCCGAAAAACGCAAAAACTATCCTGTAAGTTTCCCTCACCAGCCTCACGAGCCCGAATCGGTGGCAATCGATCCCGGAGAGCCGGTTCTCTACGAACCCGACCTCAAAACTGACTGCCGTTCGGCTTACGGAAAAGCCCTACTCTCTCTAGCCGAAAAGAACAATCTTCCCGGAAAACCTCCGAAGGTGTTGGGGCTCACCTGCGATCTGGAGTCCTCGGTCAAGATGACGGCCTTCAAAAAACACTCCCCGCAGGCCTTTCACGAGTCCGGGATTCAGGAACACCACACCGCCACCGTATCTGGAGCCCTTTCCAAGGAAGGTTTTCTAGTCTTCTTCTCCACCTTCGGGGTCTTTGGGGTGGACGAGGTTTATAACCAACTGCGTCTCAACGCCCTCAATCACACGGCTCTCAAAGTAGTCTGCACCCATTTGGGGGTAGATGTAGGCGAAGACGGGCCTACCCATCAGTGCGTAGACTATCTGGGATTGCTTTTGAGCCTTAAGGGGTTCGACATCTATCTTCCTGCCGACCCCAATCAGACCGACCACATCATACGCTTCGTGGCTCTTCAGCCAGGAAACGTCTTCGTGGGTATGGGTCGATCCAAAGTTCCGGTAATTACGGATGAAGAGGGGCAGCCCTTTTTCGGAAAGGCCTACCGTTTTCAGCCGGGAAGAGCCGACTGGATACGTCGGGGGAAGGATGGCACCTTTGTGAGTTATGGGCCTATGGTTCATCGTTGCCTTACGGCCTGCGAGATCCTCAAAGAAAAAGGCTATGAAGTGGGTCTTCTCAACATAGCCTCCATACGACCTTTCCCTAGAGAAGACCTACTTTCGGCAGCAAGGAGTGGTCCGGTCGTGGTGGTGGAGGACCATCTGGTAGAAACCGGCCTGGGAGCCCTGTGTGCCAAAGAACTGGGTCTTTCTGGGATCTCGGCCAAGATCAAACTCAAAGGGTTTGAAAGTTATACCACCTCTGGGAAACCGGATGAGCTATTTGCCCGGGCTGGTCTTGATCCCGAAAGCCTAGCTCAAGAAATGGAGGCCCTTATAAAGGCCTAGTGAATACCGAAAACGTCCTTCCCGAAGAAGACCAGAACCTCCCTTTAACGGCCCATCTTCTTGAGCTTCGGGAAAGGCTCGTAAAGAGCCTTATTGCGTGGATCTTGGCCTCGGCCCTTTGCTACTGGCAGCTTGAACCCCTGCTAAACTTTCTTCTGAAACCCCTTCTTCCGGTCATTCCGGAGAAAGGGAAGATTATCTTCATTGCTTACCAAGAGGCCTTTTTTACCTATCTCAAGATCGCCCTCATTTGTGGGGCCATCCTGGCCAGTCCCTTCATCATCTTTCAGGCTTGGCGGTTCGTGGCCCCGGGGCTTTATGCCCACGAAAAACGCTTCGCTCGACCTCTAATCTTTTTTTCCTGTATAGCCTTTCTCGGGGGCGCGGCCTTCGCCTATTTCTTGGTTTTTCCGAAAGCCTTTCGTTTTTTGGCCACCTTTGGCGGCCAATTTCTGGTCTTCAAACCCGTATTTCGGGATTATGTAAGCTTTGCGGTCAGGATGCTACTCGTTTTCGGACTCTGCTTCGAAATACCAGTAGCCCTTGCGGTGGGAGCCAGACTGGGGATAATCAAAGCTCGCACCCTCTCCCGCATAAGACCTTACGCCGTACTAGCGGCTTTTGTAGTGGCGGCCATTCTCACGCCTACTCCCGACGTAGTCAATCAGCTCTTCCTAGCCGTACCTCTGGTCATCCTTTACGAACTAAGTATCTTTGTGGTATGGTTATTGGAAACCAAGGGTTAAATTATAGGAGGAGGCGGCTATGTTCGGACTCGGGACTCAGGAACTGTTAATCATTCTATTCCTGGCTTTCCTTCTTTTCGGAGCCAAGCGTCTTCCGGAAATCGGGGCCGGTCTGGGCAAAGGTATACGTTCCTTCAAACAGGCCTTACGAGAAGCTGACATCAAAGAAGAAGTGGAACGAATCGAAAAAACCGAAGGGGTTAAAACCCAGGCCCAGGCCTGATGCAGGCCTTCGTACTGTGTGCCGGACGGGGCAAACGCCTCCGTCCGTACTCAGACCATCTCCCCAAACCGCTCTTCTCTATTCTGGGAAAGCCTCTACTCGCCATCATCCTCGATCAACTGGTTTCCCAGGGTTTCAACCGTATTGGCCTTAATGCCTGGCATCTCAAGGAAAGACTCCTGGAATTTGTAAAAACCTATACGAAAAGGGTTCCAGCCATAAAAATAGAGGTCTTTGAGGAACCTGAGCTCCTTGGAACCTGCGGCGCCCTACGAAACGCCACCGAATTTTTCTCGGAACCCACTTTAGTAATAAACGGAGACATCCTCACCAACTTCCCCCTGCGAGTGGTCTATGAGGCCTTTATAAGAGAGACTCCGCCCTGTCTCATGTTCCTCCATCGCTATCCCGGGCTAAACAAAGTACGGATAGAAAACGGATGGATCCGCGGTTTTGGAGACGACTCCGAAGAAGGATGGGCCTATACCGGCATCCAAGTAGTTTCTCCAGAATGGATAAGAGTCTTGCCGGAAGACAGAGAGCTCGTGTCAGCCTACGAGAAGCTCTTGGGCCGGGGCTACGGGATTAAGGCCCTGGTGGCTACCGGTTTCTACTGGCGGGATATAGGCACCCCTGAAAACTACCTTAAGGCTCAAGAAGAAATCCTTTCGGGTAAAGCCCATGTTCCCCACGCTCCCTGTAAAGGAAAAATCAGTTTACCTGCATGAGGCCCTGCGAGAGCTGGGACTTAACATCAAGGAAATTATCCCTCTTCAGGGAGATGGTTCGGCGAGAAAATTTTTAAGGATCAAGACCCCAAAAGAAAGCTTTATCCTCATCCTCCCCCAGCCTGGAGAGTATGGTCTTAGGGAAGCCCAAGCCTATTATCGCATCGGGCGTTTCCTGAAGAGCCACGGAATACCTGTTCCCGATATCCTGGCCTACCGGGATCAGGACGGCTTGCTTCTGGTCGAAGACCTAGGGGACCTAAGACTTTGCGAACATCCCGAACGGGAAAGATTGTATCCTGAAGCCGTAAAAATCCTAGTAAACCTTCAGGCTCTCACCCCTCGCTTCCCTAGGGAAACCACGCTTGAAACCCTGTATTACGATCGCGATCTCATTTGGCATAAAGAGATCCTCTACTTTGAAAAATGGTATCTTAAGATCCATCGAAAAAAGACTTGGTTTATAGAAACGCGAAGTCTCTTGGAAGACTTCCTTCAAGAGAGTGTGGACTGTTTTACGGACACCGTAGTTCTCCATCGAGACTTTCAGTCCCGAAACCTGATGGTAAAGAATGGCAGGCTCTATGTCATAGATTTTCAGGGGGCCCGTATCGGACCACCGTCCTACGATTTGGCCTCCCTACTGTGGGATCCCTATGTCGAAAGGATCCCTACCGAAAGACTTCTCGATCTCTATCTGCGTTTAACTTCCAGGGATCGACAGACTTTCCTAGAGGAGTTCAAAAGGATCTCCATTTTTAGACTTATGCAGGCTTTAGGGGCTTTTGTAAAACTGAGTTCTCAGGGGAAAAGCTGGTTTCGAGATTATATTCCCAGAGCAGAAAAAAGATTGAGAAAACTCCTACCTTCCTATCTGAGAAAGGCCCTTTTTGAATGAAAAAGGGGAGACACGCGTCTCCCCCCACGTTTTCACTAGATTTACATTATTGGGACTTAAGACCCTATTCTACAGGCTGACCCTTTCCAGGAATACCATACATGACAGTACTTCCGGTGGAGAAGTATTCCAACTTCCCTTCCTGCACAAGCTCATTAGCAGCCTTTTTAATCTCACGGGGAGAAGCATCAGGGATAGCCCGCTGCATATCCTTCAGATAAACCTTGGACTTCGCCCCGGATTTCTTCTCCATGAATTCCATGATCTTCTTCTTAAGTTCCTCTTTATCCATGGCCATCTTAATATACCTCCTTTCCTTTTAAATTAAGGGAGGCCCTAAAGGGCCTCCCACTTTCTTTTTATGCCGGCTCTACGTGGCTAGTGAACTTGAAGTGGAGCGAGGTCCGATAGGTGTCGTAGGCCAGACGGTAGTCGTCGATGCTCTTTTCCGTAAACGGAATCTCGCAGAGCTCAAAGAACCGCTCCCAACCGATCCTCTCAGCCCACTCACCGAGCCGCTCGTACTTACGGGCATGCTGAGCATAGGTCTCAAGGATCTTCTTGATCCACTTAACGGTGGTCGGCCACCGCGGAGGCTCGTTGGGAATAAAAGGAATAACCAGTTTGGAGAACTTGGGCGGGGAGATCCGGTTGGAGATCTTACCACCCACGAGGATGGCAATGCCGTCGCCCTCTCCGTCGGCAAGCGGCATGGCCGGACACATGGTATAGCAGTTACCGCAGAACATACACCGTTCCTGATTCACGCGCACGGTCTTCTTTTTCTCGCCGTTGATCTCTACCGTAGCAGGCTTAATAGCCCCCAGCGGACAAGACGCCACTACCAGAGGAATCTCACACACGTGCTGGAGACGATCGTCCTCAATCAGAGGCGGCTTACGGTGAATACCGAGAATAGCGATGTCGGAGCAGTGAACCGCACCACACATGTTAAGACAGCAGGCCAAAGCAATCCGCACCTGGGCGGGAAGCTTATGACTGCCGAAATAGTCGAAGAGTTCGTCCATCACGGCCTTCACCACGCCGGAGGCATCAATGGCCGGCGTGTGGCAGTGGACCCAACCCTGGGTGTGAACGATGTTAGTCACACCGGCACCCGTGCCACCTACCGGGAACTTCTGGGACCCACCGGGGAACTTACGGCTCTTGAGATCATCAAGAAGGGCCCGAAGCTTTTCCTCGTCTGTCACATGAAATTCGATGTTATTACGAGTGGTCCAGCGGACATATCCGTCGCAATATTTATCAGCAATCTCGCAGACCTCACGGATATAGTCCGTAGTTACAAGACGGGGACAACCTACCCTTACTGCAAAGAGCACGTCCCCGGTCTCACTCGTATACTTGATCACACCAGGCTGGATGATCTCATGACTTTTCCATTTACCATAGTTCTTCTTAATGACCGGCGGAAAGAACTGAGCAAAGTGAGGAGGACCGATATCCGTGATCCGGTTCTCCATCGGTTTCTGAGGGTTATAAAGTTTCTCTCCCAACTCGGGATCATAAGGCTTGCTGTAAATCTCATCAAGCTGAACGCCCTGGATCTCTTCATATACCTTATCAGACATAACCAAACCTCCTTTCTAATTTAATTTTATATCAAGAGGCCCTCGTACCATTTAATTTCAGGTCTCTTAGGCCGGGTGACGTTTACGGAACTCGGCCACATCACGCTGCCAACCACCCTCAACCTCTTCTTCCTTCCAGAAGACATAGGGGTTAGCCCGCGGTTCACGGACGTGCTGCGGAATAGGCTTGAGCTCCAAGACGTCCACGATAAAGCGGTTGAGACCAATCCGCTGAATGAGCTCACCCAGACGCTCACGGTTCTTTCCGTTTTCCATCCAGAAGTCCCAAGCCTTCTCAACAAGCTCTTTAAGGTTGTCATAGGGCGGCTCTAACCTCATGAAAGGCACAATCACCGTAGAAAGCTGAGCACCCTCCAAGATCGGAGCCTTAGCCCCCATGAGGATGGTAGCACCGGTGTCCGTACCAGGACGCAGGGCTTCAGGCATGACATTTATACAATGCATACACCGGACACACTCTTTGTTGTTGATATATAGCTTATCTCCATCCCAGTGCATGCACTGAGTGGGACAGAGATCAATGACCTCCTTTTGGATGTCAAAGGGCCCCCAATCCCGGTCGGAGTGAGCTCCAGCATTGGGCTTAAGCTCGCCACCTACATAAGCCTTAACCGCCTCTTGATCGATCCGGATGTCATCAATCCAAGTTCCGATGATGGAAAAGTCGGCCCGGGCGATAGCGGCCACACAGTCGTTGGGGCACCCAGAAATCTTGAACTTAAACTTATAAGGGAAAGCCGGACGGTGAAGCTCGTCCTGATAGGTCATGGTAAGGTCATAACAAAGAGCCTGAGTATCAATACAGCTCCATTCACACCGGGCCTTTCCCACACAGCAGGAAGGAGTACGCAGGTTAGACCCGGAACCACCGAGGTCCATATTCATCTGATGGGTCAGATCAAAGAAGATGGGTTCAAGCTGTTCGGTAGTGGTTCCCAGAAGCACCAAGTCTCCCGTAGAGCCGTGGGTGTTGAGCATACCGCTACCCCGGTGATCCCACATCTCGCAAAGCTTACGAAGGGCCGAGGTGTGATACCACTTACTGGCCGGCTGATTTACACGCACGGTATGAAAGGCCCAAATAGCCGGGAACTTTTCCTGCTGGTCGGAATAACGACCAATAACACCACCACCATACCCAAACACTCCCACGATACCTCCGTGCTTCCAGTGGGTCTCCTTGTGCTTGTAAGACAACTCGAGCTGTCCCATGAGGTCGAAACAGGCCTGTTTCTGATGCTTTTCGGCATAAGAATAAATGTCATCCACAAAACTGGGCCAGGGACCGCCTTTAAGATCCTCTAACAGCGGTGTATCGTGTTTTTTGATCTCAGCCATCACTCCCTCCTTAATCAAACAGATTTTTCTACTTCTATAGGTAGCCTTGAGCCTAGCATTTCTTTAATACAAATGTCAAGGAAAATTTTTGAGGATTAAAGAGGGTTAAATGAAGAAAAAGCTATTTTAAAAGCTCATCTAAGAAGCAATTAAATCCCTAGGCTTCTTTTTCCACCTTTCTTTTACGAGGATTTTTCCTGACAAAAAAGTCAGCTTTTCGAAAATCATGTAATCCAAGGCGAAACTATTGTCCCTTCCAGAAAGCCTGGGCGGTCCGAAAAAAGGACTATAGCTTCTGAGGCTTTCCATGAAAGGCCTGAGAGAGGCCTCCTGTTGTCCAAGGAGCTCCCCAAAGGCCATCCCCCTAACTCGGCCTTCCAAACAAACAACAGGAGAGGCTTATAGAATCTTTGGGTCAAGGACCACAACTTTAATGGATTCTCCTTTGAAGTTGTATAACTATTCTCCCTCACCTTTGGTAAGACGGTCCGGGAGAACTTTCTTTAACTTCTACGATAGCGTAAAAGGAATAGCCCAGAGGCCTCGCCCATTTTTATCACCAAGACCCGATTCACCGCGGCTTTTCGTATTCAGGGGGTCATTAAAAGGCAGGCATCAAATAACTGCTGAAAAACTTGGTATTTCTAGGTCACGAATATCTAGTGTTTAGCGCCCCATTAATGGGTGTTCAAGATGGGCAGCGGCTTCCTAAGCATAAGTTTTTTAGTAGGATTAAAGCATCCATGGCCGGCATATTAACATCCAATATGCATAAGCTTAGGAAAGTTTTTCCATCAAATTCAAAGCTTACATACCATTAACCGCCTTTCCTATAGAAAAATAAGGACTTGATTTTTTCCTATTATCCATATTATCCTGATAAGTGTTAAATGGATAAGAGGTCTACTAATGGGTATACGTGTTCTCACACCAGAAAAGGTGTCTAGGCTAGAAAAACTACTTCGCAACTACTTACTAAGCATTGGAGTAAACTTGGCTCTTTTGATAGACGAAGCTGGAAACATCTTAGTCTCAAGTGGTAAAAATGCAGATGTAGATGTCACTTCTTTAGCGGCCCTGGCGGCTGCCAATTTCGGAGCTACTAATCAGATCGCCAGAATTCTAGGCGAGGACGATTTCAGCATTCTGTATCACAAGGGCAAAAAAGATAATATACACTTGAGCAAAATTAATGACGATATAATTCTAGTTACAGTATTTACAGACGAAGTACCTTTGGGGCTAGTACGTCTAAAAGCTAATCAACTAGCCAAACAAATCCAGGAATTATAAATGGCCTTAATCGATCTCAAGAAAAAGGAAATAT
This sequence comes from Thermosulfurimonas dismutans, assembly GCF_001652585.1. Taxonomy (GTDB): domain Bacteria; phylum Desulfobacterota; class Thermodesulfobacteria; order Thermodesulfobacteriales; family Thermodesulfobacteriaceae; genus Thermosulfurimonas; species Thermosulfurimonas dismutans. The sequence continues at coordinate 30,319 of NZ_LWLG01000014.1, read as the reverse complement.
ACTGCAAAATAGTTTACTATGGTCCGGGAAGATCAGGGAAAACCACTAATCTTCTCTACATATATAATTCTCTCCCGGAAAAATTTAGGGGGAAACTTCTAACCATTGAAACCAAGGGAGAAAGAACACTCTTCTTTGATCTTTTACCCCTAAGCCTGGGCAAAATAAAAGATCTAGATATCCGGTTACAGCTTTATACTGTTCCCGGGCAATCTCTCTATAAGTATGCCCGAAAGATCGTTTTGAAAGGAGTCGATGGCATAGTCTTTGTGGCAGATTCCCTTCGCATACGCCGAGAGAAAAATAAGGAGAGTCTTGAAGATCTAAAGGAACATCTTTTAGAATGGAACATAGATATTCATGAGATACCCCTGGTTTTTCAGTATAACAAAAGGGATCTCGGAGAAATAGGTATCCCCATTCTTACCATAGAAGAATTACAAGAAGATCTAAATCGGGAACTCAAGGCCCCTTACTTTGAAGCTGTGGCTCCCAAAGGCATAGGTGTTTTTGAAACCCTAAAAACCATAAGTAAAATGAGTATAAGATATATAGTCCAAAAATATCTTAAATATAGTGACTAGGCCGAATTGAGCGATTCTGAACGCTCAATTCGGGTTAAAGATAAAATTGGGGCGATAAAATCATGGGGTTTGGGGTAAAGCCCCAACGGAGACGTAAACCAAAATCGCATAGTTTGCCTAGGAGAAAATAATGAGCGAAAAAGAAAACATACAAGATCTAGAATTAGAAGTGGAAAAGGCCTTAGATAAAATATTTAAGGAAGCCAAAAAGACGGAGTTAAAAGAAGAAGAAATAGAAACCTATTCGCTACTCGAACCTATTGCCGAGGGAGAAGAAGAAGCTCTCAAAAAGGATCTAGAAGAACTGATAGGGGAAATCCTAACTCTTGAGTGGGAAATCGTCCCAGAAATAAGCGAAAAGGCCCTTAAAAAATGCCAAAAACTAAAGACCCAATCTTTAGATGCCACTAATCAAGAACTCATCTCTCTCCTTGAAGCCTATTTGAAAGAGGTTAAACATCCCGCAAATCTTACTCCGGAAAAATTAGATCACTTGAAACAATTAGGCAACATTATTTATGCCTATAATTTTGAAGGCAAAGATATCGAAAAAGATCTAAAGGAGTTCAAGGCTAAAATTGAAAAAGAAGTAATAGAACAGAGTAAGCTTGAAGAAATTATTAAAGATTTTTCACACAAGGAATCTCCCAAAGGGGAACACCAAACAAAGATCGACCTTCTTATCAATCAACTATTAAAAGATTATCAGAGATTAGTAGCTATCGAAGAACTTTTAGACCGAAACAAAAAAGGAGCTATAAAAAAGTTGCTAACAAAAAGCAAATACGAAATAGAAAAAACACTATTAATTTTAAACAAGGATTACGAAAAACAACTAAGAGAAAGAGAAAAAGAGATAAAAGAGTTTATCAAGCAAAAAGAAGAAACAACCAAAAGTCAAATCAAAATAGAAGCAAACGAGGGACTCCTCTGCAAAACTCTGAATAAGACCATACTAATACCTATAGATGAAGTTGCCTTCGCCAGTGATATAGAAGATTGGTGGCGTCCTTATTTACATGAGGGACAATTCCCATTAAAACTTTTAAGAGGCAAAGGATTCCTCAAACAGCTCTTTGGAAAAATAAAACCTAAATTACAAGGTGAGCTGGCTGAAAAAGAAGAACATGAACTCAAAAAACTAAGAATAAAAACCAACAAGTCATTAACCAGCGAAAAGAAATTAGTAATATTATGGAAAAACGACAAAGGGTTAGTCGTCTTAGTGGAAGACTATAAACTAATTAATGTTGACCCGAATACGATCTGGAGGTCCGCAAAAGAACCTTTTATAGGAAAGGCTCTAATAGAAGGAGAAGAAGTTTTTCTTTTTTCTATAACCAAATGGAAATAGGCTAAAAGATGGATACTGATATCAAAGCCTACATAGAAAACAAATTAAAAGAGGCTGAGCTATATGCCAAGCAGGGGCTAGTGGATGAAGCTCTAGAACTATACCGTGAACTTAAGAATCTGGTTTCAGAAGAGCAAGACGAACTCAAAAAAGAGATCCAGAAAAGGATCTTCGAACTAGAGGCCTTCAAAGGCATAGTTTCCGAGGAGGTTTTGGAGGAGACCCCACAGGAAGAACGACTCAAAAAAGCTTTGATTTTAAAAGATGGAGCCTTTTACCAACAGGCCATTAAAATTCTGGAAGAATTATTGGAAGAGGGCTTTAAAACTTTAGAGGTATACAAAAATTTGGCTGAATGTCTAGGAAATATAGGACAATTTGAAAGGGCTGCCCATATTATAAGGCAGGCTTTAAAAGAAATCCCGGCGACGGCAGAAAATAAATTAGATATATTAAATCTCAAAAAATTGTTAGCGGAATACCTTGAGAAGGCCTACGAATTTGATGAAGCTCTAAGATTATATATTCAATTGGCCAATGAAGTAGAAGAAAAGGATACCATTCAAGAAAAGATAGAATATTTAAAAAATATTACTACCAATTGTAGAAGATTAAAATTTCTCCTTAAAGAGCGAATAATTACTCCTTCTATTTGTCAGGAAGCGGCAGAAATAGCCAAGGAAACTAATAGCAGTATAGAAAGCGTACTCATAGAGAAATTCCACATTTCTAAAGATAAAATTGGAGAAGCCCTATCCAGGTTCTACAACTGTCCGTTTATAGAAATATCAGACGATAAGATCGTAATAAAACCTAAGTGCCTGGAAGGCGTCAAGGAAAACTTTCTTCGTCAAACTTTGATCGCTCCGCTGGAGGAAGAAGGAAAAATCTTCCTCCTTACGGAAGATCCTTTTAATCTGGATCAAATCGAACAGGCCAAAAAGATTCTAAATTTGAAAGAATTTGAAGTCGCAGTAGGCATAAGAGAAGATATTTTAAAACTAATCGATCTCTATTATGGAAAGCTTACATTTCAGCCGCCAGAAGCCCCTGAGTTAGAGCTCATTGAGGAAGAAGAGGCTCACGAAGAAGAAGAGCCCCTTCCAGAGGATCAGGAAAGTGTGGTGGTCCAGTTGGCCAACTATATCCTTGAAGAGGCCTATAATCGCGGGGCCTCCGATATCCACATCGAAAGTCTCACAGGGCGGCGGGGAGCACAGATAAGGTTTCGCATAGACGGGGAATGCATTCCCTTCCAAATGGTCCCTTATTCTTTGAAAAGACCACTTATTTCCCGTTACAAGATTATGGCCGGGCTAGACATTGCCGAAAAACGACTTCCTCAGGATGGAAAGATCAAGTTCCGTACCCGGACAGGGAAGGTCTTTGAGGTCCGAGTGGCCACTCTGCCTACCATCGAAAACAACGAAGACGTGGTCATGCGGATCCTGGGAGGAGTCCAGGCCCGAACCCTTGAGGAAATAGGTCTCCGGCCGGAGGTCATGGAACAATTCAAGAAGTTGCTGGAAATGCCCTACGGCCTGATCTTAGTAGTAGGACCTACCGGATCCGGTAAAACCACCACCCTGCACGCCGCCCTTCACTATATTAATCGGCCCAACAAGAAAATCTGGACCGCTGAAGATCCGGTAGAAATCGTGCAAGAGGGGCTGAGACAGGTCCAGGTAAAACCCAAAATCGGGTTGACCTTTGCCAGGGTGCTCAGGGCCTTCCTACGAGCAGACCCAGACATCATCATGATCGGTGAGACCCGAGACGAAGAAACGGCCCACACCCTCATCGAGGCTTCGCTTACCGGACACTTGGTTTTCTCCACCCTCCATACCAACAGTGCCCCGGAAACAGTTACTCGCCTCCTAGGCATGGGAATCGATCCTTACAATTTTGCAGACGCCCTTTTGGGGGTCTTAGCCCAGCGACTAGCCAAACGCTTGTGCCCAGATTGCAAGAAACCTTACCATCCCACGGATAAGGAAATCGAGGAGCTCATCTTTGAGTACGGAGAACATCCTCTAAAACCCCTCACCGAAGAAGAAGTCAAACAGGCTACCCTTTATCGGTCAGTGGGATGCAGCCGTTGCAACCATACGGGCTATCGCGGAAGGATAGCCATCCACGAACTCTTGATCCCCAACGACGAACTGCGGGAACTCATTGTTAAGGCTGCCCCTGTACACGAGATCCGGGAGGCCGCCATGCGAAACGGCATGTACACCTTGAAACAGGACGGTATCTTTAAAGTACTTGCCGGAGATACCGATCTCAAACAGATCCGTGCGGTCTGTGTGCGCTAAAAGAGCTTTCGGAGCTTTTCCACGACCTCTGATCCAAGCTCGTACACGTAAGGTCCCTTTTTAGCCAAATAACGCCCTTTTTGGGAAGAAACTCCAAAGGAAAGGCTCTCTCTGGTAGCCAGTTTGGTCTCAAGTTCTAGACGGCCGATTTCCTTCCGGAAAGTCTCGGGCCTTAAAACCTTTTCCGCAAAAAGCGGAAAAACCTCTCCCAACTTTTTCTCGACCTCGTTGACCTCTCGGCGACGGCCTTCCTTCTCAACCCACCAGCGGTCTTTTTCTCTCTCCAAACGCCACAAGACTTTGCCTTTCCAAACGAAGCTCAGTTTTTTTAAATCCGGCAGATTAACCACAAGAATTTCTTTGTCTATCCAGGGGTCCACAGAGGGTGTCGTGGGTTGTTCCTTCCAGATCTCAAAGCGGGCGAGGAGATTCTCGGGAACGAGATAGACCTTTTCCGAATCCTTAAGCCTCACGAAGGTGCTGTCCCAGTAAGGACCTCTCTTGCCCACCAATAGATGGAAAACTTCTTGCTCCGCCCGCCACCCCACCACATGCAGGGCCTTCTCATCGGTAAGTAAAAATCGCTCCCAGAAGGATTTACCCGAAACCCTCTCCTCACCAGAGAGTTGGCTGAGGTCCGATAGAAAATTATCTATGAGAGAGTTTTTGGCCGGACGGGGATAATTTTCTTCCGGAGAAGATCCTAAGACCTCCCAGCCGGTCTTCTTTTTTACCAAGAAGAGCTTCTTTTCCGGCTCGGAACCCAGAAAGATCTCCAGACGATCTACCCTCTGCCATTCAGGCTGGCCTAGGGGAACCAGCAGGGCCTCTTTTATCCCCGGGGGGCTCACCGTACGCTGGGCCACAAAGTACATCACCAAAAGAAGCACGAGAAGTCCGGTCAAAAAGAAGAGATTTCTAGAACTCATAGACCTTCCCCTCTCTCAAAACGCATCCGGCGACGTCTGCGTCGAATAAAGACCGTCATCCCGAGGAGCATCCACAGCATGGCCGGACCGAAGACCACGACTATCTTCCATAGGAGCTTGGCCGAAGGCGAAACCTCGGCGATATACCTTACGGGTTTGAGCTTAGCCCGTAAAGAAAGAAGTTCTCCTCCCAAACCTAAGGCCTCGGCCGCGTTGGCCAAAAAGAGGGCGTTGTCGAAGATATCGATGATACCATCGGCAAACATAGCCCCGGAGCCCACCACCATCAGTTTCCCGGGCTTAGCACTTCTCTGAGGGCTCCGAGCTTGCGCTTCGTTCTTTTCCTCCGAAGCCTTTTCTTTCGTAGCCTGGGAAGATCCTTTTTCCCCAGGCCAGGGAGGAACCTGTCCCTCAAAGGGAAGCGGAAACCATCCCTCCACCAGGACCGCCAGAGGCAGTCGGGAGGTCTCCTTCGGAGGCTGGATATCCCTCTCGCTGAGAGACCCTAGGTCCACCTCTTCAGCCCAGGCGTGGGAAGTGGAGGTAAAAAGCACCTGCGTTTTGAAGCCCTTCTTTTCGAGGATCTTCTCATCGAGCTTCAGCGGACTCCCCCAAAGGTAAAGCAGGGCCGAAAGCCCATGAATAATGGGAAGTTTCCGGTTCATCTGGGGCGGCAAGATCTGGACCTGCATGGGAAAGTTCACCGGAATGCGAACCAGGGCCTTAAAGATCCCTATCTCCCTCTCTTGAGAAACAGCCATGGTCACACTCTGGAGATCAAAGAGGGTCTTCTTTTCGATCTCCAGACCGTAGGTCTTTAGCAGTTCGTTTACGGAAAGATCCTGGGGCATGGGGGTGGCCAGCATCTCTCCCTCGGGTCCGGAGTTGTAAGAATAAATAGCTGCCGAATGGGCCAGAAGGACCGATCCCCCACGATTAAGAAAAGTCCCTATTTCGTAAAGCTGTCGCTTGTTGAGTTTCCCTGGAGAGAGGAGGATCAAGAGACGCGCCTTCTCCGGAATGGAATGGTCTTTGTCAATGGAAGTGCCTTTGACCTCAAATCCCAGAGAGCGCAGGATCTCTTCGGCGGTGCGGTAGCTTCCGGCAAGAAAATTCCGTCCGCTGTAGATAGCCACCACAGGCTTTTCCGAAAGGGTAAGTTTGTAGATCCGAGATACTAAGTCGTATTCCAAGGTGGAAAGAGATTCGGGAACCACCTGAGGGATGACTTCTTCGGGTTTATCAAGATAAGAGAGGGCGATGGCACTATAGACCCGCCTAACACTCACCTTGTCCCGCTCGATGGTTTGAACGGCAAAGGGCTCAACCCCTTTGTTTCGTAGCTTTTGAATCAATTCAGGATTACGGGTGGGATCTACCACCGCAAACCGAAATTTGGGATTAAAGGCCGCAAACTCCTCAAGGAGGGCCCTGACCTCAAGAGACAAGTTCCTCATAGGCGGGGGAAGTGTTTGGGGAGAGGACACATAATAAGTTACCCTAAGGGGGGCCTTGAGGCGGGCTAGGACTTTTTTACTCACCGGTGAGATGGTGTAAAGTCTTTCCTCGGTAAAATCAAACCGAGGGAGCCTTACTTGGGCTAGAAGGGCGTTTGAGACCAGGGCCAAGCCCAGTAAGACCGCAGTCAGGGGATAAAATAGCCTTCGTCGGAAATAGCGTAGGAAACCAAAGACGGTGTAGTAGTTAAGAACCAAGAAGACGGCGGTGTAGATCAGAAAAAAGAGAGCATCTCTTAAAGGCACTACGCCTTTGACGAAGGGGTTGAAGTGAGGCAGAAGCCCTAGGGACTCCCTCAGGAAGGCTCCAAAGCCTGGAAGCCAGCTCTCAATGGAAGAAGACACCAGATCCGTTCCAAGAAGAATGCTTGCAAGCCCGCCGACTAAGGTAAGAATGAAGGCTGCGATCTGATCTTCAAAAAGGGCCGAAAGGAAGGCCCCCAGAGCTACGTAAAAGGCCAGCAGAAGGGCCGCACCCACATAGGCCGAAAACAAAGCCCCCCCGTCGGGATCCCCCAGAATCGCAAGCATTACGGGGATAACCAGGGTGCCGGAGAGGACGGTCAGGGCAAAGAGGTAGGTCCCCAGGAATTTGCCGAGAATCAGGGCCAACGGCGAAGAGGGAAAACTCAGAAGAAGCCCCAAGGTCCCGCTTTTTCTTTCCTCGGCCCAGAGACGCATGGTGAGAGCAGAAGCGAAAACCAAAAGGATCACCGGAAAGGGCTCGAAAAAGGCCCGCATGTCGCAGACCCGGGCCAGAAAGAAGGTGTTCATGTAAAGCCCATTTACCACCAGGAGGAAAACCACCCCGAAGATGTAAGCAATGGGGGATCGAAAGTACCCAAAAAATTCCTTGTGGAAGATGACCCAAAGGCCCCGCATCAGGACTCCTCCACCAGACGTAGAAAGATCTCCTCAAGGGATAGAGCTTCCCGAAAACATTCCCGGACCCGGGCGCCCCTATCGCACAGAGTACATAGAAGTGCCGAGGGTTCCCCCTCAAAGATCACCCGATATTCCGTATCCGAGAGCGGAACAACTTCCTCGATACCGGAGAGGCGCGTCAGCTCAAAAGAGGGGCTTTCCTCGAACACCACGCGGTAAACCGGTTTTGGGAAAACCAGACGGTAGATCTCCTTCTGAGTACCACAAGCCACCATCCGCCCCTGGTTCAAAATCAACACTCGATCAGCCAGGGCCTCCACCTCTTGAAGGATGTGGGTGGAAAAGATGACGGCCTTATCCCGAGCAAGCTCCCGGATGAGTTTTCGCATCTCTGCTATCTGAAGGGGATCAAGTCCGGTAGTGGGCTCATCTAGGATAAGCACGGGGGGATCATGTATCAGGGCCTGGGCCAGGCCTACCCTCTGCCGGAACCCCTTGGAAAGGGTCCCGATGGGTTTTCTCAGGACCGAAGAGAGCCCGCAGGCGGAAATCACCCAGTCGAGCCGGGAGGCCTTCTTCGTCCCGGAAAGTCCCCGGGCGGCAGCCACAAACGAAAGATATTCCTCTACCTCCATGTCGTTATAAAGCGGCGGATTCTCTGGGAGATAACCAAACTGGGAACGCACCCTTTCCGGTTGTTCAAGGACATCCAGACCGTTTATGCGAGCGGTACCGGCGGTGGGCACGATCTGGGTAGAGAGTATCTTGAGGATGGTGGTCTTGCCGGCCCCGTTAGGCCCGAGAAGACCAAGGATCTCTCCCTTATCGACCTTGAAGGAGAGATCCGAGACCGCCACCACCGGGCCGTAATGCATTGTGAGGCCCTGGGCCTCAACCATGGGAGACCTCCAATGAAACCGGAAAAATATATAATTACGGCTCAGGCGAAGGCAAGGGCCTCTTTCTTCAGGTCCGCAAAAACAAAGGCGATGCGCACCCGGGTGTGAGAGATAACCTTTCCGTCCCGGGCCCTTTCTGAAAGAAAAGTCCGGATCTCATTCTCTTTACGGGAATCTACGGAGAGGCCTTCACCCCGGATCTTGAAAAGCAAGCGTTTCAACTCCTTTTCAAGCGGCCGAGCCCTCTCCCATATCCCAGAGAAAAATCGAATCTCCGCGGGATAGCCCAGGGAGAACAGGTAATTGAAAAGGACCACTGCTCCCGGACCCCGTTTCCGGGGCTTCCGGTTAAAAAAGCGCTCCAGGATCTCCCGATAGAAGTCGTTTTCCCGGAGACCGGCCCATTGGACAATGGCCAAGTAACGTTCGGTGACCCCGAGGATGCGATCGAACTCTTCAAGGTCATTGAGAATGGGGGTCATGGAAACAAAAACGGTTTCAAACTTACGCGGAGGTGAATAGAGGCGCCAATCGGCCAAAACCGGTCTCACGTTCTTGAGGCCCTGCTCTTCAATCTTTCTCTCAAGGACCCTAAGCATACCGGGGGAGATATCCAGGGCCCAGACCTCTTTTACCCGGCGAGCGAAACGCACAGTATAGGTCCCGGTTCCGCAACAGAGATCAAGCAGAGTGATCTCCGGGGCAAGGGCCCCGGCGGCTTCCATTTCTGAAATCACAGTTTCCACCATTTCCTGGTAAAAAGGAGTGGCCTCAAGGTCATCGTAACTCTCGGCCATTTGATCCCAGAAATCGGGCTTGAGAAAAAGTTCGTCCTCCTCGGTGTGAAAACGTTTCTGATAGGCCTTCCAGAACTCCGGAGAAAAGGGATCAGAGCCCACCTTTGACCTCGTGATGATAGATGGCGTCCAGAATACCGTTCACGAAGGCCGGCGAATCCTCGGTGCCGAACTCCTTGGCCAGCTCCACGGCCTCATTGATGGAGACCTTGGGCGGAATATCCGGCCTGAAAAGGAGCTCATAGGTGGCCAGCCGTAAGATATTTCGGTCCGTAACCGACATCCTTTCAAGGCGCCAGTGCTCGGAATACCTTTGGATGACTTCATCAATCTTTTCCAGGTGCCGGATCACGCCCTCGGTAAGCTCTCTAGCAAAACGGAAGGCCTCCGGGGAGGGATTGAGATGCTTCTCGTAATTTAACAGGGCCTCCTCAAGGGAAATACCCCCAACCTCTTTCTGATATAGGACCTGCAGCGCTATCTGCCGTCCTCTATGCCTCAAACCCATGTCAGAGCCCTCAAGATATTCTGCAAACGGTTTTTGAAAGTTTCGTAAGTATATTCTTCCGTAAGGATACGATGACCGGCTTCGCCTAGCCTTTGAGCCTCTTCCTTCTGGCTTAATAATCTTTTTAGAGCCGTGGTCAAGGCCTTGAGATCTCCATAGGGCACAAGGAAGCCGTTTACACCATCTCTTACTACCTCTGGGATGCCTCCGGCCGAGGCCCCGAGAAGGGGTTTGCGAAAATACATGGCCTCAAGGAACACGATCCCGAATCCCTCCCCCTTGCTTACCAGGACGAAGACCTCCGCGGCCTTGAGAAATCGGGCCACGTCCTTTCTTTCTCCAAGAAAATGTACCCGATCCGAGACTCCGAGTTTGATCGCCAGTTCGTGATACCGAGGAAGAAGATCCCCTCCTCCTATCACTACATATTGCAAATTCGGAAATTCGCTTTGGAGCTCCGGAAGGGCCCTTATAACCAGATCCACACCTTTGTAGTGGGCCTCCCGGGCAAGACGGGCCACGGTCATGAGATATTGGCCATTTTCAGGAAGGGGTGAAGGCCCCGGATGTCTGAAATAGGGATCGAGAGCCGGAGGCAAGAGATACCAAGGGTTTGAAAAGGCATTTTCGGAAAGGAATCGCTCGGCGGTATAACGACTTACGGAAAGAAAGCCTTGGGCCCTCGCGAGGATAAAACGAGCCGGCTGCGGGAAGCGACGCCAGGCCTCAATCCCGTGAAGCACAAAAACATATGGTTTCCTACGGAGATAAAGCGGGAGGGCGTAAGGCCAACAACTCGTTCGGGTAAAGACGACACCCTTGGCAGTCTCAAAAAGATTTTTCAACCCCAGAACGCCCCTTCTAAAAGATCGGAAGCATGAAATCGGAACATAGTGTGAAGAGGGTCTCTCGGGGGTAAGAGATATCACCCGGGCCTTAGGGAAAAGTTCCGTTAGAGCTTTGGCCAAAATCCGACTATAAACGACCTCTCCATTTATCTTTTCAAAAAAGCAGGGGCCGCAAAGGACAAGAGACATTAAAGCTTTGACATGAGATTGGCCATCTCTAGGGCCGCCATGGCGGCCTCGAAACCTTTGTTGCCAGCTTTGGTACCGGCCCTCTCTACCGCTTGCTCAATGGTATCGGTGGTAAGGACCCCGAAAATGATGGGCACCCCGGTCTCTAAGGAAGCTTGAGCGATCCCCTTGGCGCATTCCGAGGCCACGTATTCGAAATGCGGAGTAGCCCCTCGAATAATGGCCCCGAGACAGACCACGCCGTTATAATTTCCGCTCTGAGCCATCTTTTTGGCCACCAGCGGAATCTCAAAGGAACCCGGAACCCAAACCACGGTAAGATCTTCTTCCTTCACCCCGTGCCGCATGAAAGCATCAAAGGCGCCCTTGAGCAGCTCCTTGCTGATAAAGGAGTTGAAACGCCCTACTACAATTCCAAATTTAAGCCCCTCTCCTCGATATTCTCCCTGAATCTCCTTAGGCATCTAGGACCTCCTGCATTCCTTTAAGTCCAAAACACTCAGAAGATGACCCAGTTTATCCCTCTTGCATTTCAGATAACGATAATTTTCCTCGTGAGGTGGGATTTCGATGGGCACTCTCTCCACCACCTTGAGACCGTAACCCTCAAGGCCCACGATCTTTTTGGGGTTGTTGGTCATGAGACGCATACGGCGCACCCCGAGATCCCTCAAGATCTGAGCTCCGATGCCGTAGTCGCGAAGATCGGCTTTGAAACCAAGGGCCTCGTTGGCCTCCACAGTGTCCTTCCCCTGATCCTGAAGGACATAGGCCTTGAGTTTGTTGAGGAGTCCGATACCCCGCCCTTCCTGTCTGAGATATAGAAGGACTCCCCTGCCCTCTTCTCCGATCATTTCAAGGGCCCGCATGAGCTGAGGCCCGCAATCGCACCTCAAAGAGCCGAAGACATCCCCGGTGAGACACTCGGAATGTACCCTTACCAGGATAGGAGTTTCCGTGACTTCGCCTTTCACCAGCGCCACGTGTACAAAAGGGTCCACCAGATTGGTGTAGGCGTAGAGTTTGAACTCGCCCCAAGGGGTGGGCAGCCGGGTCTCAACCTCACGGGTTATCAAAGACTCGTTACGGAGCCGATAGGCGATGAGATCCCGGATGGTGATGATCTTGAGCCCGTGTTCTTCGGCAAACTTTTCGAGGTCCGGAAGACGGGCCATGGTGCCATCGTCCTTCATGATCTCACAGATAACGCCCGCCGGCCTAAGGCCCGCCAGCCGAGCCAAATCCACCGAGGCCTCGGTATGTCCCGCCCGCACAAGCACCCCGCCCTTCCGGGCCTGGATGGGAAAAACGTGACCCGGGGTCACGATGTCCTCAGGACCACTACGGGGGTCTATGGCCACCCGGATGGTGTGGGCCCGGTCATGAGCCGAGATCCCGGTGGTCACCCCGTAACGGGCTTCAATGGATACCGTAAAGGCGGTATCGAAACGAGTACCATGCCGACGGGGCTGAAGGGGAAGTTGCAGGCGCTCCACGTCTTCCGGTGTGAGGGTAAGACAGATGAGACCCCGGCCGTATTTAGCCATAAAGTTGATGGCCTCCGGGGTGACCTTCTCGGCCGCCATGACGAGATCACCCTCGTTCTCTCGGTCCTCATCGTCCACCACGATAATCAGCTTACCCGCCCGAATGTCCTCCAGAGCTTCCTCTATGGTGGCAATAGGCATCTCTATCAGCCTCCACAAAAAGGTCTTTTTATTATAGCCTACCTCTCAGGAGACAAAAGCACCCGGTTCGGAAGAAGATGGAAAAAAAGACCCATGATAGCGCTCAGAGAGTAGCCCGGGGGGCGAGATCCGTAACGGTGGCGGTGATCATAAGCCGCCTCCTAGGGCTGGTGCGCGAACAGGTGCTGGCCGCCCTTTTCGGAGCCACCTCCCAGATGGACGCCTTCGTAGTGGCCTATCGTATTCCAAATCTCCTGCGTGACCTCTTTGCGGAGGGAGCCCTGGGAATGGCCTTTACCAAAGTCTTCAGTCATTATCGGGAAAAGGAAGGGACCGAAAGGGCCTTCAAGGTAGCCTCCGAGGCCCTCACCACCTTCGGACTCTTAGTCCTGCTGGTGGTAATCTTGGGCGAAATCCTGGCCCCCCAAATAGTAGGGCTTCTGGCCCCGGACTTCAAAAACTTCGTGGGCAAGTTCGAGCTCACCGTCCTCCTTACCCGTATCATGAGCCCCTTTCTCTTTTTTATAAGTCTAGCGGCGGTACTCGCCGGAATGTTAAACAGCCTAGGAGTCTTCTTTTGGCCGGCCTTCTCTTCCGCCCTTTTCAACGCCACCTCCATCCTAGTGGGCCTGGTCCTCTATTTCCTTTTTAGATTTCTAGGATACCCCGGGGTCATCGGGATGGCCCTGGGAGTGCTCCTCGGAGGGGCCATGCAAGCGGCCTTCAATTGGCCCTTTCTCCGAGCTAAGGGATTTAGGTTCTCTCCGGTCTTGGCGCCTCGGTCTCCGGCCGTAAGAGAGATCCTGAAACTCATGGGACCCTCTGTGATAGGCCTTTCGGCCGTCCAAATAAACATCTTCCTCAACACCTACTTTGCCACTTCTTGCGGAGAAGGAGCGGTCTCCTGGCTGGCCTACGCCTTCCGTCTCATGTATGTCCCCTTGGGACTCTTCGGAGTAGGACTTTCTCTGGCCCTTCTCCCCGAAGCCAGTCGTCAGGCCGCCCGCAATGATATCGAACTTCTAAAAAACACCTATGTCTCCTCGCTTTTGGTGGGTTTGAGTCTCTCGCTTCCTTCAGCCGTAGGGCTGGCCATTCTGGCAAAGCCCATCGTACGGCTCATCTTTGAACACGGACAATTTTCTCCCGAAGACACCCTAAATACCGCTCAGGCCTTAAGCCTTTTTGCCCTAGGGCTTCCGGCTTATGGCATAAGCAAAGTTACGGTGCCGGTCTTTTATGCCCTGGGCAATACCCTAATCCCGGCCTTAGGGAGCTTCCTTGCGGTGGGACTAAACCTTACGGTCGTCCTCCTCACCCTTCCCTACCTCAACTTCAAGGCCGTAGCCCTAGGAACTGCGGTCGCCCTCCTCGGTCAGGCCATTTTCCTTATGGGCTTTTTTTGCTATAAAGTTAAAGGTTTACCTTTCAAAAAATTCTTTTTAGGATTTTTAAAACTCCTCATAGAAGCCGGAGTGATGGGGGGACTGGCCTTCCTTCTGAAAGAAAAGCTGCCCGTACTTCTAAGCATTCTTCTCTGTGGGATGTTCTTTTTGGCAGAGGTCAAGCTTTTAGGTCCTGAAGAAGGACTCCTTTTCTGGAAAATCAAACTAATGAAAAGGTCTAGATGAATCTTCCAGAATACGGTCTTTCCCTTCTAGAAGAACTCCTTGAGAAGGCTCCCTCTCCGGAGATCAAAGAAAAACTCGCCCTCGTAAAGAGGGCTTATCAAACTCTTTATGAAGGATATACCAGGGACTATCTTACGGGTCTTTACAATCGCCGAAGCTTCGAAGAGGCCCTATCGGCCTCCATAGAAAGATCCAAACGAGAGCAAGCCCCTTTTACCTTGCTCCTTCTCGATCTTGACCATTTCAAACGCCTCAATGATACCTATGGACACGTTTTCGGAGATCAGGTCTTAAAGGCTGTAGCCCAAACCATCAAGAATGGTTTGAGAAAACTGGACTTTCCTGCCCGATACGGGGGAGAAGAGTTTGCCGTCATCCTTCCGGGAACGGGAGGTTACGGTGGCCTTAAAGTAGCCAAACGCCTCAAACAGGCCATCGAGGATTTGATCTTTCAGACCCCGAATGGTAAAGTGAAAGCCTCGGTTAGTATAGGTGGAGCTACTTTCAGGCCCTTTTACCGCATGACACCGAAGGAATTCTTAAAAGAAGTGGATAAACTACTTTACCAAGCTAAGGAGGCCGGACGAAGCACTATCGTCTTCAAATCAACCCTTGAACCTTTTACCGAAGGGCTAACTACCGAGGAAAAGACCTTACTTTTCGGGAAAAGATAAATGGCTGGCAACACCTTTGGGACCCTTTTCCGGGTAACTACTTTCGGCGAATCCCATGGCAGAGCTCTGGGAGCCGTCATAGACGGTTGTCCTCCGGGCATTCCTCTTTCGGAGGAGGACATCCAGTTTGAGCTCGAAAGACGCCGTCCCGGGAAACACCTAGGGGAATCCCCCCGCAAAGAGCCCGATCGAGTAGAGATCCTTTCAGGAGTCTTTGAAGGCCAAACCCTAGGAACCCCTATCGCCCTGGTGATCTACAATCGGGACGCCAAATCCGCGGCTTATGAACCCCTAAAAGACATCTTCCGCCCAGGGCACGGTGACTGCACTTATTTCTGGAAATACGGCTTAAGAGACTGGCGAGGCGGAGGGCGTTCAAGCGGAAGGGAGACCGTAGCCCGGGTGGCCGCCGGTGCGGTAGCCAAGAAAGTGCTTGCCGAATACGGCATCCAGGTCCAGGCCTACACCGTAGCCCTAGGTGGAGTGTGGGCCCGTAAACGGGATCTTTCCGAGATCAACAGAAACCATCTCTTCTGCCCGGATGCCGAGGCCTATGAGGAAATGTGTCGTCGCATAGAGGAAGCCCGCCGAGAGGGAGACTCCCTGGGAGGGGTAGTAGAAATCGTGGCCCGAGGTGTGCCTCCCGGGCTGGGAGAGCCGGTTTTCGACAAATTGGACGCCGAGCTAGCCAAGGCCCTTATGAGTATCGGGGCCGTAAAGGGCGTGGAGATCGGAGCCGGTTTTTCGGCGGCCGAAAAAAAAGGTTCCGAAAACAACGATCCCCTTACTCCCGAAGGATTTCTATCCAATAATGCCGGAGGAATCCTCGCAGGGATATCTTCCGGCCAAGAGATAGTTTGCCGAGTAGCAGTCAAGCCTATCCCCAGCATCTCTAGGGAACAGCTCACCATAAACGAAAAGGGCGAGGCCGTAAAAATCCGTGTCGGAGGAAGACATGACGCCTCGGCCATTCCCCGAATTGTGCCCGTGTGTGAGGCCATGGTTCGCTTGGTGCTGGCGGATTATCTGTTGAGACAATTGGTCTTGAAGGCCTTTCGCAACCATGAGACGCTACCTTAAAGTCTTCTTAATTCTTTTAATCATTTCTTTAGCCATTCTAGCCCTCTTCAAATGGACAGCCTTGAAAAACCTGCTCGTCAATCTGAGTGGGTCTTCCGAGAAAACTCCCTCTATGATCCGGGCTTTACCTTTTGAGATTTTACAAGAAAAAAAGAAGGAAAGACTCCCCCTAATAAAGGAAAAACTCACGCCTACTCAAATCCTCATTGAAGACATCGTAGGCAGCCCCAAGGGAGCCCCTCTAGGAAAGTACGTCCGGGTAAGCGTAGTTCTCGAAGCCCTAGATAAGAAGACGGCCGAGGAACTTAGCGGTAGGCAGGGGAATCTCGCTACTCTTATCTTGGATACTATTCAAAGGTTTCCTTACGAAAGGTTCAGAAGTCGGAACGGCTTTATGGAATTCAAAAAAGTCCTAACACAGCGGATCATGTTTCTTTACGGAGACAAGATTCGGGATGTAAGTATCGTAGAGTTTGGATTTGGGGAAATCAGACAGCGTTAAAGCCAGCTTTGAAAGTCCTCCCAAATTTCCTCCCACCGATCTTTTTCTTGAGGAGAAATAAGAAGTTTTATCTTTCCTTCTTTCGCTGATAGGGTCACTGGCAGAGCCAAATGTCCAAAGCCTTCGATTATGAATTTCAAGAAGGCCATTCTTTCTGGTCTGATACTGATTACTACTTCCAGACTCTCCATCTCAAACCTCCGCCTTGACAATTTTTGCCTTTTCTGAGACCTTTGAAAAGGTTCAAAGCATGATCGCTGGCTACCGCTGGGTCCTCAAACTCCCCGAACGGGAACACGTTTTAAGTCTTCAAAAGGAAGGCGGCTTCCCTGAGCTTCTAGCAACCCTCCTTGTAAACCGCGGGTTAACAGATTGGCGCAGGGCTCACACCTTCCTCTATCCCCGGCTGTCGGATTTCGAAGATCCCTTTCGCATTCCGGACATGGCTTCGGCGGTAAGACTCATAGCCGAAACCTTGCTTTCCGGGAAAAAAATCGGACTCTACGGCGATTACGACGCCGACGGGGTTACCGGAACGGCTATCCTCTATCTCTTCCTGAAAGAACTTGGGGCCCGGGTGGAAGTCCTATTCCCTCATCGAGAAAGGGACGGCTACGGTTTTCATGCCCATCTCTTACCCTTTTTCAAGGAGAAGGAGGTAGCGCTCGTTATTACGGTGGACTGTGGGATAAGTGCGCGGGAAGCCGTAGAGGAAGCCAAAAGACTAGGACTCAGGGTCATCGTAACCGACCATCACGAGCTTCCGCCGGAACTTCCCCGGGCCGAAGCCGTCATTACCGGCAAACGTACACCGAGGGGCTCTCCTTTCTATGACCTTGCCGGGGTAGGAATGGCTTTTGCCCTGATAAGGGCCCTGCGGAGCTATCTTTACGAACAGGGATTTTTCGCCGGACGTGAGGTCCCCAACCTTAAACGATATCTAGATCTCGTGGCCTTAGGCACCGTGGCGGACATGGTCCCCCTCGTAGGGGAGAATCGCCTGATTACGGTCTTCGGGCTGGCCGAACTCTCGGAGTCGGAGCGTCCCGCGATCAAGGCCTTGCGCGAGGTTTCAGGAACCAACGGGGCCATAGGCACCCAGGAGGTCCTTTTCCGCCTGGCCCCGAGGATCAACGCCGCCGGAAGACTTAGGGAAGCCCGATTGGCCTTCGAACTCCTAGTCTCGGAAGAGGAGGAGAAGGCCCGGATCTTGGCCCGAGAACTGAACGCCCTCAACTCCGAAAGACAACGGATCGAAGAAAAAATCCTGAACGAAGCCCTTGAAATGATAAAGGGTGAGATCCCCCCGGGCTTGGTGCTCTACAAGGAAGACTGGCCCCTCGGGGTCATCGGGATTGTGGCCGGAAGGCTTGCCGAAAGATTCTACCGACCGGTGGTGCTTCTCACCCGAAAGAAAGATCAGATCAAGGGGTCGGGAAGAAGCATTCCAGAGATAGATCTCTTCAAGGCCTTTCAACGATGCCAGGAAACACTCCTGGGTTTCGGAGGCCATCCGGCAGCTGGGGGGCTAAAACTTGCCCCCGAAGCCCTCCCGCTTTTTGAAAGACAGTTCGGAGAAACGGTAAAGGCCATGCTTACCGAAAAAACCGGCAAGACCACCGTTGACGAGCTCAAACCCCGACTCTTCCTTGAAGCTCGGGCCGAAATCCCGGAACTACTTGATCCAGACTTCCTTGAAGGCTTTCAAAGACTGGCCCCCTTCGGTCCCGGCAATCCTGAACCGGTAGTGGCCCTTTCAAACTTCGAGATCCGGAATCCGCGTCTGGTGGCCGAAAAACACCTGCGTTTTACTCTCTGGCAAAAAGGCACCGGACTTTCAGCCATTTTCTTTCAGGCTCCTCCGGACAAATTAGATTTCTTTCGGAATCTCCCTCAGTTAGGGGGTTTTCATCTGGCTGCCACCCCTTATATCTCCGATTTTAGAGGAGAAAGGTACCTGGAGCTTAAAGTAATCGATCTACAAACCACAGGGAGGTAAAAATATGAAAGTAAGCCCCTATATCTTTAGAGAATACGACATTCGGGGAAAGGTGGACGAAGACTTCACACCGGAGGTAGTACGAGTCATCGGTCGGGCCTATGGCACCGTTATTCGCAGGCGCGGCGGGAAGCAAGTTCTCTGCGGAAGAGATGGCCGGCTTTCGAGTCCTAAACTTCAGCAGGCCTTGATAGAAGGTATCACCTCGGCCGGGATCTCAGTGGCTAATATTGGTATGACCCCTACCCCGGTCATGTATTTCGCCCTGCATTACTTCGAGGGCTTTGACGGCGGCATTCAGGTAACAGGCTCCCATAACCCCCCGGAGTTCAACGGCCTTAAAATCTGTGTAGGTCGGGAGACTATCTATGGGGCCGAAATCCGAGCTCTGAGGGACCTCATTGAGAAGGAAGACTTCGAATCCGGCCAGGCCGAGGTTACCGACCTCGACGCTCTAGGCCCTTACAAGGAATATCTCAAAAAGAACATCCGGCTCAAGCGGCCACTCAAGGTAGTCCTTGATCCCGGAAACGGGGTCTGCGCCCTTACAGCCCCGGAAGTCTTTCGAGCCCTCGGCTGCGAGGTCGAGTGCCTTTTCTGCGAGGTGGACGGGACCTTCCCCAACCATTTTCCAGACCCGGTGGTGAAAGAGAACCTGGAGACCTTGCGGAAGAAAGTCCTTGAAATTGGAGCGGATTTCGGGGTGGGCTATGACGGAGACGGCGACCGACTCGGGGTGGTGAACGAGCGCGGTGAAATCCTCTGGGGAGACCAGCTCATGGTGCTCTTTGCCCGCAAATTACTAGCGGAACACCCCGGAGCCACTGTAATCGGAGAGGTCAAGTGCTCCCAGGTGATGTATGACGAGATCGCCAGGCTCGGTGGTCGGCCCTTGATGTGGAAGACGGGCCATTCCCTTATCAAGAACAAGATGAAGGAGACCGGGGCCCTGCTGGCCGGGGAGATGAGCGGCCATATCTTTTTTGCCGAGCGCTGGTTTGGTTTCGACGACGGGGTCTATGCCAGTCTTCGGCTCGCTGAGATCGTCTCCGAGAGCGAAAAACCCCTTTCCGAACTCCTTGCCGATCTTCCAAAGACCTACAACACCCCAGAAATCCGCACCGAGTGCCCGGATGAGATCAAGTTCAAGGTGGTGGAACGTCTCACCAAGAAGCTGAAAGAGGAAGGTTACGAGGTCGTAGATGTGGACGGGGCCCGGGTGATCTTTCCCGACGGCTGGGGGCTGGTAAGGGCCTCAAACACCCAGCCGGTCCTGGTGCTTCGATTCGAAGCCCAGAGTCCCGAAAGGCTGGAGGAGATAAAGGCCCTTATCGAGGGCAAACTCCAGGAAGTGATGGCCTGAATGGAGGCCTTGGGGAAACTCTTAGAAAATCTCTTGAAGATCCCCGGCTATCGGGAAAGGCTCAAGGCGTGGGGGATCCTTCTCGACTGGGAAGAGGTGGTGGGGGAAGAGTTGGCCCGGCGGACTTGGCCGGTGGCCTTCGCGCACGGAAGACTCACCCTGGGCGTGGCGGACCCCATATGGGGAGCAGCCTTGCGGTTTGAGGCCCCCAAAATCCTTGAGGCCCTGAATAAGGCTGCCGGAGAAAAACTGTTCACTTCCATACGGTTCGTGGTAGGAAAACCTCCGGCCTTCTGGAAACGCAAAGCCAGAAGGGCCTCTCCCCTCTCTCCGGAAGAGGAGGAAAAGGCCCAGCGAGAAGCGGCGCTTATTGAAGATCCGGAGCTGAGGGAGGCCTTTCGAAGGTGGCGGCGAGTCCTTCTTCAGGCGCAGAAAAGAAGCGGGCCACCTCCGAAGAATAAGGCCCCTTCGGTTTCTGGTAGATAAATAGCGGAGGAAGCACCCTCACCTCCGGACCGGCTCCCTTCCTCCCCTCCACCAGGATGAACCGGGCTTCATCTCCGGGATAAGAGTGTACGAACCTCAGGCGCTTGGGTTCCAGACCGTGATTTCGCATCTCTGAGAGGACTTCCGCACATCTCAAGGCCGAATGTACCAGAAAGAGCCGCCCTCCGGGCTTCAGGAGCTCCCAAGCGGCCTCCAGAAAATCCGAAAGATTAGCCAGGGACTCGGTGCGAGCCACGAGGTTCTCCTCATCCGGAGGAAGCCTTCCGGTCTTCGGAGGCTTGAAGGGGGGATTCATCACCACGACCGAAAATCTCCCGGCCTTTAGGGGCCATCTTTTCACGTCTCCTCTCACGGGCAGAATGCTTTTATCCAATCCGTTCGAAGAGACCGTGAGGAATAACGCCCGAGAGAGCTTTTCCTGGATCTCCAGGGCCACGATCCTGGCGGCAGGGAAACGAAGGGCCAAGATGGCGGAGATCACCCCGCAACCGGCTCCTAAATCAGCCACAAGGGCTTCCTTTTTGAGACGCACAAAGCCCGCCAGAAGGAGGGCCTCGATGGAGAAGCGGTAACCATCGCGGGACTGATAGATCACGAGCTTCCCGGAAAAGAGTGTATCGCGGGAAAAGGTCTCTATTCCCATAGAAGGAGTATCTCGGGATCGTTTCCAAAAATCCGGGCGGCTGAGCCCCGATTCACGGCAATCTCAAGGAAACCATCACTTCCTATGAGGGCGAGCGGCTCGCCTTCCGGGGCCTCGGCGTAGGTCCTGACGAAAGGCACCCTCCGGCCTTCCACTACTACGCGGAACCTTCGGCCGGAAAGCGCTTCGGCCGAAAAGTTCAGGATGAGGTTTCCGAAACGATCGACCTTGAGGACCGGAACCCTGAAACCTCCGGGAACCGGTTCCGGCTCCGAAAACTCAAGGAGCACGGGATCGGAAATCTTCGGACCGAACTCCTCAAAGGGGCGTCCGGAAAGGACTTCGGCCGCCACCGGCGCAAATAGATCGCGACCGTGAAAGGTAAATGACGCCTCGGGGAGCCTAAACCGTTCGACCTCGACCGCCCGGATCTCGGCCGTGCGACTGCGCTTCAAGACCAGCGTAAAAAGACCGTTATCCGGCCCCACGAAAAAGTGGGCTTCTGTCCGGATCACCAGTGCCCGTCTTTCGGTGCCCACCCCAGGGTCCACCACCGCCAAGAAGATCGTCCCCACGGGAAAATACCGATAGGAAACTGCCAGTAAATAAGCCCCTTCCCTTACGTCTTGCGGGGAAACCTCATGGGTGAGATCCACGAAAGTGGCCTCCGGGACCCGCGAGAGAATGACCCCTTTCATCACTCCCACATAGTGATCCTGGAGTCCGAAATCGGTAAGAAGGACTATTGGTGGCTTCATGGCGTTATCTCCTCGAGTTCGACTTTTGGAAGCCCACGGGCCTTGGGGGTGTAACGCTTGAGGATCTCCCGCACCCTCTCGGCCTCCCCTCGGCCTTCCACTAAAAGAGCCGTGGGCCCGGGGATTCCACGGATCTTAAAGAGCCGATCCCCAGGACGGGCCAATTCTTGGAGCCTACGGTTTTCGAATTCTTTGCGGCCGAGGATCAACCAGAAACCGTCTTCGATGAAGTGGCGCCCGAAAAGAGCCAGCTCGGCCTCTCTCACGGAAAGACCACCTCTAAGGGCAAGAAGACGTTTCAGCCGTTCACCGATCTGGGGATCGGTCAGGATACAGCCCCCGGCCGGAGAGGGATAATCCGTGATCCCGAACTCCTCGGCTAGCCGCATCTGGGGCTTTCGACCTCGACCGCAAAAGTCATAGAGTCTATCTCTGTCCACAAGCCCTTTCTTTTCGGGTTCGGTGGGCGGAAGCCTCTTGGCACAGAGAGGACGCAGGAGGATCCCGGTAACCCCGGCCTCCTTCTCTATGTGGCGCATGATGTTCCGACGCTGGCTCATGGGTCTCTGGCCCACTACCTCCCCGGTGGCCAGAAAATCCGCCTCAACCTCCGAAAGCATCTCCCGAGCCTTCCGTAACATGAGGATCTTGCAATCGATACAGGGATTGGCCGCGGACCCGAAACCGTGCGGAGGATCCTTCATCAGCTCCAGGTATTCTTCACTTATATCTCGGATGAGTCCCCGAAAACCGTATTTTTCACGCAGCATCCGGTCGAATTCTTCCTCCCGACCTCGCCACTGCCAATGAAAAAACGGCGTTATGAAACGCACTGCCAGTACCTCGAGGCCCTGAGCCTGAAGGACCTTGCCGGCTAGTATGCTGTCAAGACCACCCGAAAAGAGAAGAAGGACTCTGGCTTTAAGCATTCGAGGTAACCCCCATCATTCGCGAAAGCTCCTGTTCCCTCTCTTCCTCAGAAAGAGGTCTTATCCGGGTAAAGGTCTCACCACCGGAGACCTCTTTTTCCACTGCAAAATGGTGATCCGCCAGCTTGGCGATCTGGGGAAGATGGGTGATGCAGATTACCTGCTCGTTTTCGGAAAGCTCGCGAAGTTTCTCCCCTACCCTTACCGCGGTTAGCCCCCCGATCCCGGTATCCACCTCGTCGAAGATGAGACAAGTGGCACTATCCTTTCGGGAAAGGACACATTTCAGGGCCAGGAAAACCCGTGAAAGTTCGCCTCCAGAGGCCACCTTCTCAAGTGGTCTTTCCGGAGTCCCGGGATTGGTGCGCACTAGGAACTCTACCTTATCGAGACCGGAGGCGGTAAGACTTTCGGCAGAGGCCGGCAAGGTATTGACCTCCGCCCGGAATTCGGCTCCGGAGAGGGCCAGGGAAGAAAGCTCTTGGGTAACCTCTTCGGACAAAACCCCGGCGGCCTTTCGCCGTCTATCGCTCAAAGATTTCGCCCTTTCAAGGACCTCTTTGAGGAGCGCCGTTTCCCGGTTCACAAGTTCTTGAAGTCGCTCCTCCCCGGTTTCCAGGGTTTCCCGTTCGGCCCGGAGTCTTTCTAAAGTCTGCAAAATTTCTTCCACTGTACCTCCGTACTTCCTCTTAAGGCGCTCCAAGCGGCTCAAACGGGCCTCGATCTCCTCAAGTCGAGAGTCGTCTTCGGGGAGATCGGCCCTCCGGGAGGCCATCTCTCGAGCCAATTCCACGGTTTCGTAATAAAGATTCTCAAGCCTTTCGGCATGAGACTGGAGTTCGGCATCAAATTTTGCGAGTTCGGAAAGGAAGCCACGGGCTTCGGCCAAGGCCTCCGCAGCCCTATCAAGAGAAAAGGCGGCTTCTTCCAGTCCCCCTTTGAGTCGGGAAAGGTGCCGCAAAACCTCCCTTTCCCGGACGAGCTCCTGATCTTCCTCCGGGGAAAGGCCGGCCTCTTCTATCTCCCGAATTTGATAATCCAGAAAATCCCGGCGTCTCTCGATCTCCGAAAGTTCCCTCTCCAGGTTCTCCCTCTCGGCCGAGACCTTCCTCCATTCCGAAAAGACCCGTCGATAAGCCTCAAGCTCTTCCGTGAGCCCCGCGAAGTCATCCAGGACCGAAAGCCTGTAATCCGGAGAGAAGAGCAATCGGAACTCGTGCTGCCCAGTGAGCACGATGAAACCCCGAGTAAGTTCAGAAAGGATCTTGAGAGTAGCCGGCGAGCCGTTGACATAGACTCTGGTTCTTTCTGGGGAGATCACCCGCCTGAGGAGGACTTCCTCCGAGGGCTCAAACCCCAGGGCCTCAAGGCGTTCCCGCAATAAAGACCCGCCGTAGATAAGGGCCTCCACCACGGCTTCCTTGCGACCGGGACGGATGTAATCCGGGCCTCCGCGCTCACCCAGGATGAGCTTCAAGGCTTTGATCAAAAGGGATTTCCCGGCCCCGGTCTCACCGGTAAAAACGGTAAAACCGGGCTCAAAGGTAAGCAAAAGCTCCTCGATGAGGATAAAATTTTTGAGCCTTAACTCCAAAAGCATGTTTTCTTATTATAAAACATGCTAAAATACTTCCGAAACCTTCAAAGGGAGGAGTTCTTTTATGTCGCTTGACAAAAAGAAAGCCGTAGAAGCGGCCATCAAACAGCTCGAACGCCAGTTCGGCAAAGGCGCCATCATGCGCCTTGGCGAAACCGAACGCAAGATCGAAATCCGAAATATCTCTACCGGTTCGCTTGGTGTTGACATTGCTACCGGTATAGGAGGCATACCCAGAGGACGAGTTACCGAAATCTACGGCCCGGAGTCCTCGGGTAAGACTACGTTGGCCCTGCACATCGTAGCCGAAGCCCAAAAAGCGGGAGGGGTAGCGGCTTTCATAGATGCCGAACATGCCTTAGACGTCCATTACGCCAGGAAACTAGGCGTAAACGTGGAAGACCTTTTAATCAGTCAGCCGGATACGGGTGAACAGGCCTTGGAGATCGCGGAGGTTCTAGCCCGAAGCGGAGGTGTAGATGTCATCGTGGTGGATTCGGTGGCGGCCTTGGTGCCCAGGGCTGAACTCGAAGGTGAAATGGACGAACAACAGGTAGGCCTACAGGCGCGGCTCATGTCAAAGGCCATGCGCAAACTCACTTCCGTAATTGCCAAAACCGATACGGCGGTCATCTTCATCAACCAGACTCGCATGAAGATCGGAGGTTTCGGTTACGGACAACAGGAGACCACCACCGGTGGCATGGCCTTAAAGTTTTACGCCACTCTCCGGCTCGACATCCGCCGCATAGGTCAGGTGAAGGAAGGAACCGAACAGATCGGCAACCGTACCAGGGTCAAAGTGGTAAAAAACAAGCTGGCCCCCCCTTTCAGGGAAGCCGAATTCGACATCCTTTTCGGAGAAGGCATTTCCAAGGAAGGAGAACTCATAGACTTGGGACTCGCTATGGGCCTAATCGAAAAAAGCGGCTCCTGGTTTTCCTATAATGGTGAACGCCTGGGACAGGGCCGAGAAAACGTAAGACGGCTCCTAAAGGAGAAACCTGAACTAGCCCACGAAATCGAGGCCCGCATCCGAGAAATGGCCGGTCTGCCAACCAAAGAAACTGCCACCGAGGAAGCCTAATGGAACCTTCTGAGCTTAGAAATAAGATCTCCGAACTCTCCGTGCTGGTGGTAGGCGACGTCATGCTCGACCAGTATTTCTGGGGGGATGTAAATCGCATCTCTCCCGAGGCTCCGGTGCCCGTCTTTCAATTAAGGGAAATATCGCATGCCTTGGGAGGAGCGGCCAACGTGGCCGCCAACCTCAAAGGACTCGGTTGCGCAACGGAACTCTGTGGCTTCATCGGTGAAGATCGCGAAGGGGAGATCTTCCTTGAACTCGCCCGCAGAAACGGGCTCGGCATCTCGGGCCTCACACGAGATCCTTCCAGGCCCACCACGGTCAAGACTCGCGTCATAGCTCGTTCCCAACATCTTCTCCGTATTGACACCGAAAAAATCAAGGCTCCTGATGCCGAAATCAAAGAAACGCTCAAGGCTCGTCTCGAAGGACTTCTAGACCAGGTCCAAGCCATCATCCTTTCAGACTACGCCAAGGGGGTCTTCCTTTTCGAAGGCTTTTGTGTTTGGCTCATTGAAGAAGCCCGGAGACGGAAGAAACCCGTTTTCGTGGATCCCAAAGGGCTAAACTGGCACAAGTACTATGGGGCTACCTGTATCACTCCCAATCATAAAGAGTTTGCTGAGATTGCCCGGCAGGAAGGTCTTTCTCCGGAAGACCTTTCCGGAAGTTGTGAAAGACTGGTCGAAAAATACGGCCTAAACTTTATGGTGGTCACCCTAGGAGCGGAGGGCATGTACCTTTATCATCCCGAAGAAGGAGCCTGGCACTTTCCGGCCCGAGCCCGGGAGGTTTACGACGTCTCCGGAGCCGGAGACACGGCCATTGCGGCCCTTACGGCCTTCTACACCGCCGGTCTTCCCCTCAAGGAAGCCGTCTCTTACGCCAACCTCTGTGCCGGAATCGTAGTCGGCAAAATGGGCACCAAACCCATTCTATGGGAAGAATTCGAAAGGGCTTTAAGAGAAGAATAAAAAGGAGGGGGTTGAAATGGGAGAAATCGTAGAAATCAGAGCTCGGGAGATCCTGGATTCTCGGGGAAATCCTACGGTGGAGGCGGAAGTTTTTCTTGATTCCGGAGCCTTTGGACGGGCAGCCGTGCCTTCCGGGGCCTCCACCGGAACCCATGAAGCCCTGGAACTGAGGGACAAAGAGGGGAATCGTTATAAAGGTAAAGGGGTGCTTACGGCGGTTCAGAACGTAAACGAGATTATCGCCCCGGAACTCATCGGACTTGAATCCACAGAGCAGGCCGAGATCGACCGTATCCTTATCGAACTTGACGGCACGGAGAACAAGAGTCGTCTCGGGGCCAACGCCATCCTTGCGGTCTCCATGGCGGTGGCTCAGGCCTCGGCCGCCGAAGCGGGGCTTCCCCTCTACGCCTATCTCGGAGGAGTGGGGGCCAGGGTGCTTCCGGCTCCTTTCATGAACGTTCTAAATGGTGGGGTGCATGCCGACAACCCCCTGGATATCCAGGAGTTCATGATCATCCCCTGCGGAGCCGGAAGTTTTGCCGAGGCCCTGCGCTACGGAGCCGAGACCTATCACAGTCTCAAAGCCGTCCTCAAAGAAAAGGGCCTTTCCGTCTCGGTGGGAGACGAAGGCGGCTTCGCCCCCCAGATCAAAAACAGTCGAGAGGCCCTAGAGTTCCTCATGATGGCCATCGAGAGGGCGGGCTATCGGCCCGGAGAAGACATCGTGTTGGCCCTGGACGTGGCGGCCAGCGAACTTTTCCAAGACGGAAAGTATCAGCTCGAAGGCCAGGAACTTTCCTCCGAGGAAATGATCCGCTTCTATGAAGACCTCATCCAGAACTTTCCCATCGTTTCCATTGAGGATCCTTTGGCCGAGGACGACTGGGAGGGCTGGGCGGCCCTGTGTCGCGAGCTCGGAGACAAGATCCAGATCGTAGGCGACGACATCTTCGTGACCAACGTGAAACGCATCCGAGAGGGTATTGAAAAACGGATCGCCAACGCGGTCCTCATCAAGCTCAACCAGATAGGTACGGTCTCCGAGACCCTTCAGGCCATAGAGCTTGCCCATCGGACCGGCTGGCGGACGGTCATCTCGCACCGTTCCGGTGAAACCGAAGACACTTTCATCGCGGATCTATCCGTAGCGGTCAACGCCGGCCAGATCAAGACCGGCGCCCCCTGCCGCAGCGAGCGGGTGGCCAAGTACAACCAGCTCCTGCGGATCGAAGAAGAACTGGGGGCCTCAGCCCTCTTCCCGGGCTGCGAAATGTACCGGAAGTAGTTTTCCAGAAAATACACGGTGGCCGGTTTCTCCACACCGGCCACCTCCCCTACCTTCCTGCTTCCCAACAAACCAAAAAATTTTAAGCCATTTTTGTGAAGTTTTCCGCATTTAAAATACGTTATCAGACATTAATTCCGCCAAAAACCCGAACTTGAAACTTGACTGCATTAAGCACATAAGTTACTGGAAATTCAAATATCCCTATTAAAGGGTAGAGACTAATATCCAATTAATAAGGAAAAGTTAGTGCAAAGAGGGGGGCTTTCTATAGCTACGCCTAAAGAGGCAAACTTCCTTTTCGCAGACCTACTATACAGCGGGCCGCTGAGTTTGGGCGTTATATAGAGGAAGGAAGAAAGAATGCCTATACAGAATCTAAATCGTTTTCTGAGACAGTATTTTGTTGAATCATTACCGGATATACCTCAAGTTTTTATTGATGCAATAGATAAATTACGAACAAGTGAACTATTGAAAAATGCAGGGCAAATTCAGGTTAACATCATTTTTGATGATATCCAAGTAACAGGAACTATTGATCAAGTTAGAAATGATATAAATCAAATCCCGGAAGAGTGCGAATTTCATAGTTTTAATGCATCAATTGTCATTAACGAGAATCCTCGTAAAACAATAAACATGAGCTATACTGCTCAGAACAGAATTTTTACTTTTCAGACTCAAAATTTTACAAGAGAACAATCTAGACAGCTATTCGACCTTATAAAAGATAAGTTTCCTAAAAGTCATAGAGAAGTAACAGGTGAGCCTAAGGCTGAAGAGCAAGTTGTTCCTGTCAAAGAGAATTTCCTTCCAGGGCCTTTTGCTCCAACTCCTATACCAGATGAAGTTTCTGCAAGAAATGTCTTTGTCATAATGAGCTTTCAGCCCGAATTTAGAGATGCTTATTATGTGGCAATAGAACCTACATTGACTAAACTTGGATTTAAGCCTGTAAGAGTAGATCAAATTCAACATAATCGTACTGTTACAGCGGAGATATTAACTCAAATTGAATCCGCTGCATTTGTTGTCGCTGATTTAACAGGAGAGAGGCCGAATGTATACTATGAGGTAGGATGGGCTCATAGAGCAAATAAAGAGGTTGTGCTTCTTGCAAGAAAGGGAACTGCGGTTCACTTTGATGTCGCGGCGATAAATCGAATTGAATATAATGATTATACCGAGTTATGTGAATCATTAGAGAAAAGAGTAAGAGCTATTGCCAAGAAACTTGGCCTAAATATAGAAGAAAATACTACATAACAAATCGCTGCAGTGGATGCGTGTTTCGCTGACGCTTCGCAGACGCCACCGAGCTTTGTCATTATATCATAAAAGAAACAAATGAAAGAAATGAATGAATTATATGCGCAAATGAAGAATACATTTATGATGCGGATACAAATAAGTTAGCCGAAATCACAAAAATTTAAAGGGATTAAGAGATGTCAGTTTTTCGTCATACTACAACTGATATTATAAAAAGGCTGAAGAAACACTGAAGACAGCAGAACAAGGTTTAGAGGATTTAATTAAAGGACCACCAGAAAGAAAGCTATCAGGTCTAAGAAATTTGATTGTTTTTGGTCGTGCTGTTACTAATGTTCTTCAAAATCTCCGTTCTATAGAACCAGATTTTGATGCTTGGTACGAGAAATATAGAGAAGAAATGAAAAATGATTCTCTTATGAAATATTTCTATAAATTACGTTCAAAGATACTCAAAGAAGGATTGTTAGAAACCTCAACCCGTATCTATATAAGGCAGCTCCAAATTCCTGAAGATTTAACCCGCTTTGGTCCTCCACCACCAAATGCAAAAGGGTTCTTCATAGGCGATAAACTTGGTGGTAGCGGATGGGAAGTTCAACTCCCTGATGGTTCTATAGAAAAATATTATGTAGAACTTCCCCAAGATATTGGTTTCGTAAGTTTACATTTTCCGGATGCACCTAAGTGCCACCTAGGACAGGAAATAAATGATACTTCGATCCCAAATCTAGCTAAACTATATATTGATTATCTTCGTCACCTAGTAATGGCAGCAAAGGAAAAATTCAGACCAGACTAAATAGAATATGACTTTGCCTAAAAACAAATATTCAGTTCGATATTTTTTTACCCACACGCTTACAGGTCATACATATCAGCAAGATATTAGATTCGTATTTCGAAAATGAGAAAAAAATACATAATTTGGTTGTAGAGATAATCAAATATGATCATAAAAGATCGTGATTCAAGAGAAAGAGATATTAAAGAACTGAAAAAATTATTGTCTTCTTACAATCTCTCTCCGAAGCAGAAATTTCTCATAGAACGGGAAATATATGCAATTAAAAGAGGAGATTCCGGAGAAGACGATTCTGCTTATTATATTGAGACCTTTGCAAAATCAGATTGACAATTTTATTTCTCATAATAAACTCACTTAAAAACTAAAGGAGTTGAGCATGTATAAGAAACAGCATACTCAACTCACTTTCGGGGAAAATATTCTTTACCAAAACCTCCCTGATGACCTCCTCCTAGAACTCGACCGCCTCATCAACTGGAAACCCTTCGAACGCATTCTCTCCAAACTCCATCCCTCCTCCGTAGGACGCCCAGCCTACGATCCCCTCCTCATGCTCAAAATCCTCATCATCCAGCAAATCTACGGTCACTCCGACCCCGAAATGGAAATCATGCTCTACGGCAACCTCTTCTACCGCCGCTTCCTCGGCCTTTCCGCTACCGATCCCGTTCCCGACCACTCCACCATCTCC
>NZ_LWLG01000013.1 GCF_001652585.1 Thermosulfurimonas dismutans | reverse complement strand
CCCGGGATCTCAAGAAGGTTTACGGGGCCCCTACACTTGAGGTAGCCGAAAGAGAATTTGAAGATTTTTCGGCCAAATGGGGCGAAAAGTATCCCCATGTGGTAAAGAGCTGGGAGGCGAATTGGGAGGCTTTAACGACGTTTTTCAGGTATCCGGTTGAAATAAGGCGGGTAATGTATACCACGAACATCATAGAGAGCGTAAACAGCAAATTTCGGAAGGCAACAGCGGGCAGGAGGGTTTTTCCGACAGAGGAGTCTCTGCTTAAGTGTCTATACATGGCGGCCATGGAGCTTGAGAGGAAATGGCGCCGCCCTATTAAGGATTGGCCTTCAATTTACGCCCAGCTCTCGATTTTATTTGAGGATAGGCTATAATGTGATTTACACAGAAGGGTGGACAGTCCCTATTAAGGATTGGCCTTCAATTTACGCCCAGCTCTCAATTTTATTTGAGGATAGGCTATAATGTGTAAAAGTTTAGACTTGATCTGACAGTTGGCCCCTCCAGAGTCTCCACCTGTCAGGCTCGGTCAGAACCCAAATCCCGCCTCCACATTAGAATGCATCTTTTCCTTTGCCAAGGGCACATTTCCCAAAAACGTCTCCATCGGCGTCTTGCCTTCACAGTACTTCCCCTGATGCGGCCTCTGCCGGTTGTACCTCTCTATCCACAAATCCAGGTCCTCCTGAAGCTCCTCCAAACTCCGATAAAGCTTCCTCCTCAACGCTATGGAGTAAAACTCCTCTTTGATCGTCCGGTGGAACCGTTCGCATATTCCATTGGTCTGAGGGTTCTTGGCTTTGGTTTTGGTGTGCTCTATGTCGTTCAAAGCCAAAAAGAGCTCGTATTCGTGCCGGTCAATACGTCCGCAAAATTCCGTCCCCCGATCTGTTAATATCCTCAATACCGAGAGTCCATGCTCCTCAAAAAACGGTATCACCCGATCGTTCAGTAAATCTGCGCTGTTGATAGGATGCTTGCTGGTGTAAAGCTTCGCAAAAGCCACTTTTGAATAGGTGTCTATAAAAGTCTGCTGGTAGATCCGGCCTATCCCTTTGATAGTGCCCACATAATAGGTGTCTTGCGCCCCCAGATATCCCACGTGCTCGGTCTCGATTTCCTCCTGGGCTATCT
Organism: Thermosulfurimonas dismutans; assembly: GCF_001652585.1. Lineage (GTDB taxonomy): Bacteria > Desulfobacterota > Thermodesulfobacteria > Thermodesulfobacteriales > Thermodesulfobacteriaceae > Thermosulfurimonas > Thermosulfurimonas dismutans. The sequence goes on along the minus strand of NZ_LWLG01000013.1, from coordinate 65,238 downwards.
TCTCCTCCTGCGCCTTCTCCAACGCCCGAAGCTGCCTCTCCGTAAGAATCTCCCCCGTCCGCGCTACCCTCTCCTCTAAGGCCCTGAGCCTCTTCTCAAAACGCTCCAGCCCGTGCCTAAGCCAGATGCTCCTTACCCCGGCCGGAGATACAAATATCCCTCGCTTCCTCAATTCGTCGCTTACCCTCTTCTGTCCCAAAGAGGGATCCTCCAAAGCCAGCTCCACCACTGCCCGCTCTACCTCTTCCGAAACCCGGTTCTTGAGATTCGGTTTCCGGCGGCTCTTCTCAAAAAGGGCCTCTATTCCGCCTTCCTCGTAAGCCTTCTTGATCCGGTAGAAGGTGTCTCGGCTGAAACCCATCACCCGGCAAGCCTCGGAAACATTCTTTAAATACGCCGCTAACTCTAGCAAACCTAGCTTGTTCTTGATAAGCTTCTCTTGGGTGGTCATGGCTATTCCTCCTTATTTTGAGTTTTGGGTGGAGCTCTCTCTGGAGGGTAGCCTAGACCACCCTCTTTGGGAAGGCCTACCTGTCAGATTAAGTCTGAGCTAATGCAGCTGATTGTGGCCACAGCTCGGGTCCTGAATTGTCCGCTTGTCCAGCGCCCCTTTCTTAAGTTTTTCCAGACGCCCCAGGTTAGCCACGATCCTCTGGCGCACTTTTCCACTAACCCGCTTGCCCTCCACGATATAGAGATAGGTTTTTGGAGGTGGAGACGGTAGAACAGAGGCAGGGAAGGGGAAAAAAGGGGGCATTTTAGGGGTATTTTGGGCCGAAAATACTCACTTCAGATCCAGCAATCCTTCCTGACTGTCAAACTTGGGCTTTATCAACCTCTCCGCCCCTCTGCCGCGAAATTATGAGAAGATGGGAGAGGGAAGAGCCAACCCTCTTTCATCCCGGCTTTTCAACTTACTTGAGACGTCCCGGTGAAGGATTGCTCACACTTACGAAGTGCACCTCGTAGGTGCACTTCGTAGGTGCAAAAAGGGTTTGGGGGTTAGGTGGTTAGGTTAGGTGTTTAGCCAGGTGAAGAACCAGCCGATGGGTTTCAGATTGAGATAAAAATCCTTGAACCTCACAAACTCTTCAAATTTCATGGTTCTGATCTTTTCCAGCGGAAGATCAAGACTTGATTCCGGTGTGCCTCTCTTTACCAAGCCGACTCCCCAGTCCGTATCAACTACGGCCACAAACAGATCCGATCTCGCGGCTCTCAAGTGCATTACAGTTTTGTAAACCTCGCCCGTCCAGGTTCCCTTGAAATCCGGACGTTTTTTGGCCTCTTCGAGTGTGGGAGCAGCCGTGGCCGGTGAATCGGGAAGGCAATCGTGAAGCACTATGATCCCGTTCGGTTTCAAATACCGCAAAGCGTTTTCGACATCCCGAAGGGATTGCTCATAGGTGTGAAGCCCGTCGATAAAAACTATATCTATTCCCCTAGCTTTTATTTCCGGGGGAGGATTCTCAAAAAATTCGTCGCTCGTCATTTCAAAGAACCCGCAACCATCGAGATCACCATATCCTCCCGGTATCAAGAACTTGGGATCAACAGCATACTTGAAAGGTGCCTCTATCTGGAAAAAGTTTATTCCCCTCTCCACCCCTATTTCCAGATAACTTTCGAAGCCGAAGTGGTTTATGAGGAGTTGAATGATCGTGGTTCGGTTGAGGATTTCTTCCCGTAATTGAAACGCCAACACTTCTTTGAAGATCTTTTTGAAGGTTTCGAGCTCTCCGGCGCCCTTAAAGGAAAGCGCCAACATACACTTTGCGTTTATATCTGAAGGGTTCTTTTCTATTAGCTTTTTCCAGCACTCGACCGCAAGACGATAAGAGCCAGTATTTTCGGCGATTCCGGCCATACGCCTCAAACCTCCGGGATCTCCCGGCAGTTGATCCAGAACCAGCTGTTTATCTTCTCCCTTGAGGTGTTCAAGTATCCCGGAGGTCACCCTTATGGTATGAGGGAAAAAGGGTCGGAATTTCAGAAGGAAAAGCACATGTTCCAAGGCGAGTTCCGGTTTTCCGTCTTCCAGATAGACTTCGACGGTTTCAGCTCTCAATTGAGGATGCTGAGGAAACATGGATACGGCCGTTTTCAGAAGCCTTAAGGCCTCTTCCGTTTCTCCTCTCTCCCTCAACAGTTTCGAAGCCCTGAGGTAATACTCGGGATTTACTGGTCTATCCGAAAAGGCTTTCAAGTAAACCGTTTCGGCAACCCTCCGGTTCTCAAACTTCGGAAAGGGGGCCTTCTTTCCCTCTCTGGAGGCAGGTTTTTGAAAAACCGCAAAGGTATCCTGCCACGGCCCAAGCCCCCAGTCCGTGAATACTTCAACTACCTCGAATCCCGCCCATTTTGCCAACGCCTTCATTCCATCGGGATAGAATCTCCAGCAATCATAGGGATATTTGTGCTCCGGCCCGGAAGAAGGAACTATTAGGCAACATAAGCCGGAAGGCTTTAAAATCCGGTATATCTCTTTGATCGTAAGCCATGGAAATTCTATATGCTCAAAGGCCTGGCCCGAGATGACCACGTCGGCAAACCCGTCTTCGATCTCTTTCCAGTTATAGGGATCCTCCACCATAATATCCACATTATTTCCGGCCTCCACATCGAGCCCAAAGTATTTCCAGGAGGGCCTTTCAAAAAAAGCTCTATAAGTCGGCATATTTCCAACCGCCTGAGAGCCAACGTCTACGATGATAAGAGGATGCCCGGCGAATTGGTGAAGATATACTTCTACGAAGGCTTTCATTTTATTGAGGGAGGTAGGGTGCATGGCTATCTGCCATATATATCATCCATCCGTACAATATCGTCTTCCTCTAAATATTCTCCATTTTGGACTTCTATAATCTCCAGAGGAATTTTTCCGGGATTTTCTAAACGATGAAGTGTGGACTTAGGCACATATACGGATTCATTTTCATGGACAAACATTTCTTTATCACCTATTCTCACTTTAGCGGTTCCTCTTACAACGATCCAGTGTTCGGAACGGTGATGATGAAGCTGTAAACTCAATTTCTCTCCGGGGTTTACAACGATTCGTTTGATTTTGTATCGGGGGCCTTCTTCAAGAACCGTGTAACTTCCCCAGGGCCTATAAACAGTAAGGTGTTCTTCGGCCTCGGATCTCCCTTTTTTCAGAAGCTCTTTCACGACCTCTCTTACTCTTTGAGACTCTCCCTTTCTGGTAATCAAAAGAGCATCCTCGGTTTCTATCACCACCAGATCTTTCACCCCTAAAAGGGCAATAAGTCTTCTATCTCCAAAAACAAAGGAATTCCTCACATCAAGATCGAGCACATTGCCAAGCAACAAGTTGCCCTTCTCGTCTTTTTCGAAAACTTCGAACAAGCTTTCCCAGGACCCTATATCGGACCAATATAAAGACAAAGGAAGCACTACCGCCTTGTTCGTCTTTTCCATCACGGCATAATCTATAGAAATATCAGGAAGATCGGAGAATCTTTGAAAAACCTCTTCCATGGGTTTCTCAAATATTATAGATGCTTCGGGTAAATAGGTTTTAAGTTCTTCAATAAAGGTTTTACCAGAAAAGGCGAACATTCCAGAATTCCAGAAATAATTTCCTTCTTCAAGATACCTCCTGGCGGTTTCCAGATCCGGCTTCTCTACGAATCTTTCAACCTTAAAATAGCCATCCTGAAAAGATTGCTCATTTGCCTTTATATAACCGTATCCGGTTTCGGGTTTAGTCGGTTTTATACCGAAGGTAACGATATGACCTTTTTCTGCTATTTCTACCGCGCGTTCAAGATATTCTACAAACTTCTCTTTGGGCTCTATCAAATGGTCTGAGGGAGTTACAACGAACACATCTTCTAAAGAGGCCCCTTTTTCAAGGGCATATCTTACTCCAAGGGCAATAGCAGGAGCAGTGTTTCTGGATGCCGGCTCCAACACCGTGTCGAAAGAATTGTCAGGATTATCCCAAATTTCTTTTATTTGATTTAGAATATAAAATTTATACTTTTCATTGGTAATAATGTAAAAATTAGCGTCATCAGGATATAAAGCTATACGCTTCAAGGTTTTCTGGAAAAAGCTTTCCGGTTGAGTTGAATTTGGGAGGGGTAGTTTTAAAAACTGTTTTGGAAAATTTTTCCTGGATAGCGGCCAAAGTCTTGTTCCAGAACCTCCCGCAAGTATTAAAAAATTTACTTGACACATAGAACGCCCCCCCCCAAAAGTTATTTAGATTCAAAATCAAAAAGTTTTAACACTCTAATAGTTTAGCTTAACAATTAGCTATTACTGCAATTTTCATTTACTCTCATAAGTTGAGATTAATCTATTGTTTCGCTTTTTCAATTCGTTTAAGGTCAGCCTCCATCATGATTCTAACAAGCTCTTCGAATTTAATTTTAGGTTTCCAGCCAAGCTTAGTTTTTGCCTTAGAATAATCTCCTATTAAAATATCTACTTCAGCAGGTCTATAAAACTTAGGAGAAACCTCTATTATAATTTTTCCAGTTTTCTTATCTATACCTTTCGTATTTATCCCTTCTCCTTCCCATTCTATTTGAAATCCCGCAATTTCTGCCGCCTTTTCTACAAACTCTCTGACTGTATGAGTTTCACCCGTTGCTATCACATAATCATCCGGCGTATCTTGTTGAAGCATTAACCACATAACTTCTACATATTCGGGAGCATAACCCCAATCTCTTTTAGCATCAAGATTTCCAAGAATAAGCTTATCTTCTAATCCATATTTAATCCGTGCTAAAGTGTAAGTAATTTTTCTTGTTACAAATTCTAACCCTCTTAAAGGGGATTCGTGATTAAACAAAATACCAGAGCATGCAAACATGTTATAAGATTCTCTGTAGTTAACTGTAATCCAGTGTCCAAAGAGCTTGGCTACAGCATAAGGACTCCTTGGGTAGAAAGGTGTTGTTTCTTTTTGAGGAACTTCTTGAACCTTTCCAAACATCTCGCTCGTTGATGCTTGATAAAATTTTGCATCTGATTTATAAAATCTTAGAGCTTCTAACAATCTAAGAACTCCAATAGCATCTACCTCTGCCGTTAGTATAGGCTGTTCAAAAGAAGCCTGTACAAAACTTTGTGCTGCAAGATTATATACCTCGTCAGGTTGAACTTCCTTAATTACTCTGAGTATGTTCGTTAGCTCTAGAAGATCCATATAAATTACCTTCACGTATTTTTCTATACCAAGTTCTTTTAAACGCCAATTACTGGAATCGCCACTCCTCCTGTCTGCACCGTAAACTTCATATCCTTTTTCTAATAGCAGTTTTGCTAAGTAAGCTCCATCTTGACCTCTTATACCAGTTATCAGTGCTCTTTTCATAATTTTACCTCCTCTGTTGTATTTTTTTCAACTTCTTTCACTTTGACTCTTCTTAATTACCAGTGTTTCTAACATTATTTCAACCAATCTAAGAGATTCTAAAAGAAAAGGTGTCCCCCTGGTATACTTATCTTTCGTGCAATACAACAAATCACCCAACAGGGAAAGTCCGCTTTGAAACATCAACATCTTGATCTTAGCTTCAAAATCGCTGCTGTCTAGCCCTCTGACGAAAAGCTCTCCTCTCGCGTTGGCTCAATCTCTTCGCAACATACCTCAAACTCAAGTTTGACAGTCGGAAAGGGCTGGTGAATCTGAAGTGAGTATTTTCGGCCCAAAATACCCCTAAAATGCCCCCTTTTTTCCCCTTCCCTGCCTCTGTTCTACCGTCTCCACCTCCAAAAACCTATCTCTATATCGTGGAGGGCAAGCGGGTTAGTGGAAAAGTGCGCCAGAGGATCGTGGCTAACCTGGGGCGTCTGGAAAAGCTTAAGGAAGGGGCGCTGGACAAGCGGACAATTCAGGACCCGAGCTGTGGCCACAATCAGCTGATCCGCCGGATCTCTGTGAAAGTTTCCAGGTAGCCTGGTCGATTCTATGGCGATTTCAGGGGTCAGAGGGATTATCTCTATCCCCGGATAGGAAAAAGCCAGATCGAACCATTCCTCCAGGGTGCAGGGAAGCCGCAACCGTCCCCGTTCCACCAACTTCGCTATCTCCCAGCAGGAAATGGCCGAGATTCCTATTAAATCGTTTTCATTAGCCTGAATGACACTAATTTGTTTGGAGGTTAATTTTTCTGGAGAATGAACCCACCAGACCCAGACATGGGTGTCAAGAACTACCATTTTAGGGCTTCCCATTCATCTTCCGCCACGCTTTCGAAAGGATCAATATATTCTACTCTTCTTCCCCTGAGCGGATATCCCTTCCGGCCAGACTTTTCCCTGAGTATCAGCAACTTGACCTTTTCTCCCGGCATCAAAGAAATATTTTCCACGACTATTTTTCGATCCGGCGTGACTACCGTTTCGTAGATCTTCATTTTCTTCTCCCAACCCTTCCACTAAATAGAATTCTAGAAAAAAGTCTAACCCAAGTTTGACAGCAGGGAAGGGCTAGTGAGGCGAAAAAGTTCGCCAGAGGATCGTGGCTAACCTGGGGCGTCTGGAAAAGCTCCAGGAAGGGGCGCTGGACAAGCTGATAGAGGGGTTAGCCAAGTTTTCCCGGAAACAATGGATAGAGGCTTGCGCTCTCTCCCTTGAGGCCAAATGGGGCGCTTGTCAAGTTTTCTGTGTCTAGACCAAGAGGTCCTCATTTTTAAACCTTTCCTCGAAAAGATATCTCAGGAGGTGAGCCACCCGCTGGTATTTCCAGTTGACCCTCCTCCATCTGCCCTCTAGCAATTCCTTAGCTAGCACCCCATACCTGAAGTCCCGGTCCCGTTCCGAATGGAAATAACCCCCACAGGCCCTCTCCGCCTCTTCTATCTTCCGGTTGATCCCCTCGGCCAGATTGGTCGAGGAAAACAGCGGTCTCACCTCCTCCGGATACTTCAAAAAGGCCAGATAGTGCTCTTTCTTCTTTGCAAGAAGCTTCACAAAGGTGTTCTCCTGTGGAAGCTCCTTGAGAAGAGAATCAAAAAGCCTCAAGCCTTCCTCATAGCTGAGGCTTGCTTTGATGCTTTTGAAGTAGCTCTTAAAGGTGCGATAGTTCTCCTGGGAGAGGTGTTTTCTTGCATTCCGGCAAAGGTGCACCGTACAAAGTTGAATATCCGCCTGAGGAAAAAGGCTTGAGGTGAGGCCCAGGAGTCCAGGGAAGTCATCATGGATCACGATAAGGATCCCCCTCAGCCCCCGCTGAAGAAGCTTCTCCAGGGTCTTCTTCCAGCCCTCGAGGCTCTCTGAGCCCTCGAAGGTGTAGAGGCCTAGGATCTTCTTCTGCCCATCCAGGGTAAGGCCCAGGGCCACATAGGTGGTATGTCCCATGACCTTCTGTCCGTCTTTGAGCTTCTGGTGGATATGTTTGGCATCCAGGATGAGGGCGGCCAAATCTGAAGGCAGCGGGCAGGAGTTGAGGTCCTCGAGATAGGTCACGAACTCTTCGATCACTTCTTCCAGGTAATCTTGATTTATGGGGAGGCCCATATTTTTTAGGGCCCGGGAAGCGCTATCGATGGATCGGGAGCCCAGGAGAAGGGAGGAGGTCAGGTGGAGGTAATCTTCGGGGAGATACCGGAGGTGTCCTGGAGGGAGGAAAAAGGGCCGGAACTTTTCATACCGTGTACGGGCCACCTCTACGGGAAAAGGAAGACTTCCTATCTGTATCCTATCTGTAGTGTTCTTTCGTAGAAGCCGTTTCCCTTGTCATGGGGATGTTTCTTGAGGTGGATGGCGCGGTGTGCCAGGCCCAGGTTTTTAAAGAGCCAGGAGAGGAACTCTCTGGGGACAAAGTTTTCCCAGTCCTTAAGTTGTTCTAGAAATTCTTCGGTGAAGGGATTATTCTGTTTCATAGCGGTTACCTCCTTGATGAGTTTCTTCTTTTCCCCTTTTCTTTTAGGAAGGCCCTTCACCAGGGGCCTTCCTTATTTACTCTCCAGACACACAAAATTGAATACCACCCCAGTCCGAATCCGGCCGAGCATCTCCTCGAGCCCTTGAACCGTAGAGAACCACTGCAAGCACCCCGGGGTCCCCCGAAAGGACTTGCAGGGCTCTGGAAAGATCCTCTGGAAAGACTTCGGGAAGCACCCGCACGAAAGCAGAGAGGTCCATTGAGCGCTCGGGAAGACAGAGGAGCACCGCAATAAGCGCTTTCGGGGAAACGATGCGGAGATTAAATTCGTTGAGGACCTCGAAACCGGCCCGCACCACCGGAAGGCGGGGAAGACGCGTGAGGTACTCGGTATAAAGCTCCTCCACCTTGAGGACCCGCCTCAGTCGGGGACGGCTCTTTTCCACTTCTCTTGCAAACCGCAAAAGGTCTCGGGTTGACATCGTGCTCTCCTAAGCGGAAGCGTCCTTTAAGAGTTTCCTCGCCTCCGCGGTAAAAAGGAGCCTCACCGCACCCGGCCCCTCGAACTCGCAAAGGGCCACATTGCGGACTCTGTGGTAGTGGTCCACGATGAGCATGTCCAGGCCCACCCACTTCGTGGGCCGCTCTCCCATGGGGCCGCGAATGCCCTGCGCGTAGCGGTGCATGTGCCCGTGGAACGAAAGCGCGGGCCGAAAGTGGTGGATGAGCCGGTCCACCGTGGGAGAGCCGACGGCTGCGTAAATGGCCTCCTCCCAGGTTGCGCCCGAAGCGAGCTTCACCGGCCACTCGTGCGCGATGAAAAGGTCCGCCCCGGGCGCATGGAAGAGAAGCGCCTCTTCGTCTTCTTGGTTGTGGTAGTAGAGCTTCCGCGGTGAGGTCACGCAGAGCTCCCACTTGAGGCGGTCGTAGATCCCTGAAAGGGTGACGACCCGCATTTCGGACACCTCCACCACGCTCGCCTTTCCCAGGAAAAAGAGGTTCGGCGCAATCTCGTAGGGCGGTGCTATCCCCTGCTCGCGCATCTTCTCTTCCACGAAGTCTAAGTACGGCCAGTCCTCGTGATTTCCGCCTACGAAGTAGACCGGGACGGGAAGCTCGATGTCGCCGTGGAGGAACCTTATGGCTTGGACTTCATCATCAAAAACGTCGTAAATGAGGGGCGGAGTTTGCGGCCCGGCCATCTTCAGGGCCTTGAGGTACTTGGGGTCGCTTGAGGATAGAAAGGCCAAGTCGCCCACCTGAAAGGCGAGTTCTACCCCGTAGCGGTCGCGCAGGACCGCAAGCACCCTTGCCAGCAACTCAAATCGCCCGTGAACATCACCGATGACTGCGAAATGCATAGCCTATTGAAAACTTATCGGCTTGGACGAAACATCGAGGTCGAATTAGCGCTCAAAGATTTGTGTTTTCCATCGAACACTCGATTTTTTGCCAAGTGACTGGAATCCCATATGGAAGCCCAAAAATAGGAACACCAGAAAAAGTTTCCAGTAAAAGACGATGCATATGTCCGCAAATGATGAGTTTCGGTCTCACAAGCTCAACAATATTCCGATAGACTTCTCTTCCTCGTGCGTCCTTGCAATAATTCGGATTTTCGTGGAGAGCGAGTACATCGACATCTTCCACTTTAGCCGCCTCTGAAATGAGTCTTTCTACATCTTCCGGTGTAAAACGGCTCGCAAGCTTCGACTTTTTGGACCTCTTGTCTTTCTCTGGATTCCATACTCGCCCTTCAAAATAGGTAGTAGGGGCAAAAACCCTGCCAAGATAAGCAATCTTTAGCCCGCAAAGCTCAATAACTCCCGACCGTGCCAGCACCCATAGGTTCTTAATGACCTCCGTCGGTCCGTTTTTTTCGTGCTCCCAGAGCCACAGGTACGGCTCGTGGTTTCCAAGAAGGACATAGGTCGGAACGGGAACCTCGCCCCGCTCCCAAAAGAAATGAAAATCTCCGAGCTTTAGATGCTTCTTGGGAGCCGGTATAAGCGCCAAATCCTCCTCAGAGCGAACCATTTCAGCGTCCCCGCAGATGAAAACCGCTTCCACCTCCTGAGGGAGGTTCTCGTAAAGCCTGCGCCACTCGCCGTGAATGTCCGCGGCAAAGGCTAGCATAACTCCTAGTCGTCTTTGAAAAGCAGGGAGCTTTTCATACGCTTTAACATTCTTACTTCTTCGGCTTTCGCGCTCCGTAACCAGCGCTCCTCATAGTCCCAAAAATAAAAAAACCGATTGATACCACGATCCTTGTAACTTTCCATTCTGTTTTTGGCTAAATTGAATAAAGAAGCCTTCTTTTCCAAGATTTTCAACTTTTCTAAAATTTTAAGAATCCCCGCAAGCTCCTCGATTCTCTCGGCCGTGGCTCGGTCATTTGAGGCCAGCACCAGAGCGTAAAATCCATCAAGTGGGCGTCTTACCTGTCTTCCGAGGGCCACGGAAAGAACCCCAAAGTCTTCGTCCGGAAGGAGACGCACCCCATGATTGAATAGTTTGCAATAGTGAAATTTTTCCTTATCTCCGTAAAAAATCCTCTCAAAGAGCTTTTTCCGCCACGGGTCCGAAAACGGCACGAAAAAGGAGACCGCAAAGATCGGCGTCTCGCACCAGCCTACCCAGAAAGAATAGACCCCCATGGCCTCATCGAGCTTGGCTATGCGGCAATGGGAACCGAGAATATCCTCGGCTTTTACGATAAACTTTCGAGGATCGCAGGTTTTGATAAGAAAGCAAAGCTCTCTTTTGGGGCCGGCGGCTCGCCTCCAGTCCGCAAAAGGCGTAAAGCCGTCTCCGAGAAAGGCCCAATTTTCAACCGTCTCATCCGGAAAAAGCTCGGAAAAAATGCGATAGAGAATCTTTTCGTCAAGTGCCATAGGTTCTATGAGTTGATTTTCTGAATATAACTCCAAGCGACGCCTTGTCAAAACAACAAAAAGACCTCAAGATGAAAAGGATGGCGGGGCTTTTTGAAAACACTTCGGAGAGCCGTCTCAAGATCTTATATAAAGGGCGGGAGTTCTCTGGAGACCCTCAGAGTTTAGTGGCAGGCTATCAGGAGGCCCTGGTGCTCACCTATTCGGCCTCCATAAGAAAGGCCTTGGAGTTCTTCCTGAATCTTGGTTTCGAAAAATTGTGTTTCATAGTAGGGAGTGTCCACCCAACTGTGGAGATTTTAGAATAAGCAAATTACAAAAGGAGGGTGGACACTATGGCAAGAGCCAAGAAGGCACCTCAGCCCGAAGAAGTGCAGGCCACCATTAAGGAACTTGTCCGGCGTACTTTGAGGGAAGCCCTTGAGGCCGAACTAGAGGAGTTTTTGGGCTACGGGAGATACGAGCGCTCGGATACCGACAATTCCCGGAACGGCTACAGTTCCAAGACGATTAAGACCTCTTCCGGGGCCCTGGAGATCAAGGTTCCCAGGGATCGGAAGGGCGAATTTGAGCCTCAAATAGTCAGGAAGCGCCAGACTATGCTGGATGAGATCGAAAACCAGATTGTAGCCCTTTACGCCAAAGGTATGAGTACCAGGGATATCCAGGAGATCCTTTCGGAGATGTATGGTTTTGACGTAAGTCCTTCTTTGATTTCCAAGATTACGGATCGGCTACTTCCGGAGATAGAGGAATGGCGTTCGAGGCCGCTCAAGGAGAAGTATTTTTTGATTTGGATAGACTGTATTTTCTATAAAGCCAGGGAGGAGGGGCAGGTAAGGAACAAGGCGGTATATGTGGCGATAGGACTCGATCTTGAGGGTTATAAGGAGATTTTAGGTTTTTGGATAAACGGGACAGAATCGAGCCGATTTTGGCTTGGTGTATTGAACGACCTAAAGTCTCGAGGGGTGAAGGATGTTTTCATTTTCAGCGTGGATGGGCTTTCTGGGCTTGAGAAGGCCATAGGGGCGGTTTACCCGAGGGCGGATATCCAGAGATGCATAGTGCATCAGATCAGGAATTCCTTGAGGTATGTGGCTTGGAAAGAGAGACGTGAAATAGCTCGGGATCTCAAGAGGATCTATGGGGCGGCCACGCTTGAGGCGGCGGAGAGGGAGCTGGAGGCTTTTTCGGAGAAATGGGGGAGTAAATACCCTCACGTAGTGAAGAGCTGGCAGGCGAACTGGGAGGCTCTTACAGCCTTTTTCAGGTATCCTGTGGAGATTAGGCGAGTAATGTACACGACAAATATTATAGAGAGCGTAAATAGTAAATTTCGTAAGGCTACGGCCGGAAGACGGGTATTTCCGACGGAAGAATCCCTGTTAAAGTGCTTGTACATGGCAGCTATGGAGCTTGAGCGGAAATGGGCCCAGATCAAGGGCTGGCCTCAGATATACGGCCAGATAGCAATTCTCTTCGAGGACCGGCTATAATGAAATTTACACAAACGGGTGGACAGTCCCTCATAGTAGGTTTCCCGGAATCGGCGCGAGGACTTGCGGCCTTTTTTGAACCGGAGGAAAATCGCCGACTCTTTGAAGAAGTTTCGGCCAACGCCCAAATTCTCGAAAAACTCTCCAAAGGAGATTACCAAGTATTGGTACCCTTTGAAGCCAGTCATGCCAAAATCTTTCTCTTAAAAGGTGAGACTGGGCGCAGGCTTATCTGGGGAAGCGCCAACCTCACCGAGAGAGCCCTTGGCGGACGCCAATGGGAGATCCTCGAAGTCTTTGATGAAGAAGAGAATCCGTCCAAATTTGCCCTCTTTGAAAAGGTACTAAGACATTTAAAGAAATCTTCTCGTCCCCTATTCCCTAAAGATTTTCTCCAAAAGAAAAAGAAACTCCCTGAAGCCTTATTGGTCAAAGACAAGGAAACCCTGGAGTTTTTTGCCGACCGTATCGGGGAGGTGAAAACCCTCCTTGTGGAAGCTCACTTAAAAGACTCTCTGGAAGAGATGGAAAAGAAGATCAAAGAAAAAGAGGAAAACGTCCGCGAACAAAGAAAGCTCCTTGAGGTTTTTCGGGTCATAACCAAGCGCACGGAATCCGGGGCCATCCTTATCTCCCCCAGAGAGGTTTATGCGAAAAAAGAGGCCCTTTTCCGGGTGCTCAAGCGAACCGTCCAGGAGACCAGGGAATTCGAGGACGATAGGCCTAGATTCCAATGGCGTGAGGAAGGACTTTTCAGAAATGGCGAGCCTCTGGGAAGGGAGCTTCCTCTGGAGAGGCTCCAGACGGTTTTTCAGGGACTTAATGAGTTTTTGAGCTCCTACTCCGAGCTTACCGGCGAAGAGCGGGCTAGCCGCATTGCCTTCGAGGCCGTCCTTTACGCCTTCATGTCGCCCTTTCTGTGGCTCATTCGCAAAGAGGCTTCCCTTCTGGGGGAAGAGTATCTAGCGGAAGTACCCATCTTCCTTTATATCGCAGGGGCGGCCGGCTCCGGAAAGACCTTTCTTCTGCGTGCCATAAGTCGTCTTCTGGGAAACCACGGCCTTCATTACCATTATACTCCCAAGGCCAAATTCCCGGCCGGAAAAATCAACTCGCGCGGTATTTATCTTCTTCTTACCAACGGAAATCTCTTTCCCGTCCTGGTGGACGAGGTTAAACGGCAGTACTTCACCACCACTTCGGAAAGATCATACGAAGGCGTGCAGTTCATCAAAGAGATGGCCAACACCTTCTCCGGCCCCCATGCCTGTTTCCTGGCCACCGGAAACGAGAAGGACTTCCACGCCCCTCCGGAGGTCATGCGCCGAATCTACTATCTTCCACTTTCCGTCCCGTTTCCTCAGAGAGTAAAACGGGAATACCGTCTTGAAGAGGACCTCTTCCGAGATTTCGTTTTCAGACTCGAACGAAGATTCCGGCAGAAAGAAATCTTTTTCCCCGAAGACTTCTTAAAACCTGCCAGGGAAATCTTTCTGGAGTATTTTGAGGAATTGGATCTGGATCGGCCGAGGTGGTTTACGGAGGAAAGGCTTGTAGATCTTTACTATCGGGAGCGAGCCCGCCGGGCCTGGTTTACCTTTTACCACGCCCACCAGGAACTGTTTGCAAAGACTATAAAAATTGACGGTCGGGAGTACTTTGATATCACCCGGGCCTTCTTGGAACATTCCCGGCCGGATAAGGATTCGCTGGTAAACTATCTTCCCTCGGGCGTGGTGGTGGAAACCAAAGGGGTAGTCCTCTTGGACGCCCAAAGATTTAAGAACTTTCTGGATCTGGAGGATGAGAAGAAAGGCTTTCGCTGGTGGAAAAGGCTTACTCAGAGGCTTTCGAGCGGCTAAAAAACGCAAAGCACAATCAATGAGGGTGTTCGAAAAAACTAGATATTGACGTTGGGGGAGCCTAGAATTAACTCCCCCAACATGAGAAGAAGCAAACTGCGTCTCAAGAGAAGTGGACCCCAAATTTTGGACAGCATGGTAAGGTGAAAAAAGTAGACTAAGGAGGGGTCCAAATGTAAAGAAAGAAGCCAAAGAGGTATTCGCCGGAATTTAAAGCCAAGGTAGCCTTAGAAGCTTTGAAGGAAGAGAAAAGTCTTTCGGAGCTTGCGGCCCAGTTTGACCTGCATCCCAATCTTATTCCCTGGTGGAAGAGACAGGCTCTTGAGGGACTGGTTTCCCTTTGGGGCCTATAGGGAATTTTGCATAAAGGTTAGCGAGCTTCTTTTCCATTTTAGGCTACCCCTTCAAGCTCATAGGTCAAGACGAACTTCTGCTGGAGCTCATAGCTTACGGTCTGCACGGTGGACATGGGTTTTTGCCACCATTTGTCCTTGAGATTGGTCATCTGGATGAAAAGGTTCACCTCTAGAGCTCTTTCCGAAGGGAAATAGTTTCCGAGCTCCATAGCCATTTTTCGAGTCCAGCGTTGATGCTTTCCACAGGGAAGGAATTCAAAATGAAACGGATCATCAAGGTCTCAAGCCATGAGTAAGATCGCCCTTTGCATCAAAAACCAGGGCTATGAGCTTTCTCTCGAAAAGTGGAAAGTTTATCCCGTCCTCGGAGAGGAATACGGCCTCCTCAAAGTCATAGACGAAAGTGGAGAACCTTACCTCTACCCAAAAGATTTTTTTGCCTTTATTGACCTGCCTGCGCACTTGCTCCGGGAAATCGATACCGGATGAGCAAATTCAAACTTCAAATCCGTCTGAATTTTATCTAAAATGATAAAACGAATCCCAAAAACAGGAGAAGAGAAGATGACACTTCGTTATAAAATTGTGATCGAGCCCAATGAAGAAGGCGGCTTCACGGTCACGGTCCCGGATCTTCCGGGATGCGTCACTCAGGGAGACACTATCGAAGAAGCCATAGGAAATGCCAAAGAAGCCATCGAAGGACACCTTGAAGCCCTGACAGAACTCAGAAAGTCTTTTCAGGCCGAAATAGAGGTCGAATTTGAGCAGAAAGCTGCCTAGGATCACCGGGAAAGACCTAGTAAAAGCTTTACAGCGAGCAGATTTCCGAATAGTCCGAATCAAAGGAAGCCACTACCATCTCTATCATGACGAGAAAGAAGTCTTGGTTACCATACCGGTTCATAGCGGAAAAATTCTAGCTCCCAAAACCCTCAAATGTATTCTTAAAGCCGCTGGAATAAGCCTTGATGAGCTTGATAACCTTCTATAAAATGTCAAACCAGATTCCGGCCGATTATTTTCGCTTAACTGAAAATCACTTCAAGACCACAAAGCCTTGATACTTAAAAGTTCCGGGCTTGGTGTCCATATTGGTGGCCGTAAAATGGAATTTTATAACCACCATGGCGATTAGCACCCGTTAAAATCGCAAGATTGAATGAGATTGATTAAGATTGAGAAATGCGAATCCTACTCTCACGCCAGAGACCCGGGTTCGAGTCCCGGTGGGGCCGCCAGTGGTTTCCTGTGGATGTTCTGTTAGTCAATCCTTGGATCTATGACTTTGCGGCCTACGATTTCTGGCTGAGACCCTACGGGCTTTTAAGACTTGGTGGTCTTCTCAGGAAAGAAGGGTATCGAGTAGAATTTCTGGATCTTCTGGATCCCTTCCACCCCGAGCTTCCCCGAAAGCCGAAACGCCGGGCCTATGGTACCGGCCATTTCTGGCGAGAGGAGGTCCCCAAGCCGATCTTCTTCGAAGACGTGCCCCGGCGTTTGGCCCGCTACGGGCTTCCCAGAAAATTGGCCGAGAAAGAAGTGGCCGGTCTCAAACCCCCGAAAGTCATCCTCATCACCTGTCTGCTCACCTACTGGTATCCTGGGACCCTTGAGGCCTTCCGGCTGCTCAGGAGCCGTTTCCCAGATACTCCCGTGCTTCTTGGAGGAGTTTACGCTCGCCTCTGCCCGGAACACGCCAGGGAGATCTTTCCCGGGGCTGAGATCATAACCGAGCACGCCGAGGAAAGGATCTTGAAGAGGATCTCTGAACTTTGCGATCCTACAGGTGAGCCTAATTCCCATTCCTTTCCAATCTTTGATCTCCAGCGGCAAATACCCTATGTTGTCCTTCTTACTGGAAGGGGCTGTCCCTTTCGGTGTCCCTATTGTGCCTCGACGAGACTATTTCCGGATTTTGAGAGGCGGTCTCCGGAGGAGGTTGTCTCTGAGATCCTTTACTGGCACGAGCATTACGGGGTAGTGGATTTTGCCTTTTACGACGATGCCCTTCTTCTTGACTTTGAGAACCATCTGGCAGTCATCCTGGAGGGCGTCCTTTCAGCCGGAATTAGAGTCCGCTTCCATACGCCCAATGCCCTGCATGCGCGGTTCATCAACCGAGAGGTGGCGGGGTTTCTCAAGCAGTCCGGATTTGTTACCCTGCGGCTAGGACTTGAGACCGTGGGGCAGAGGCTCGATCGTAAAGTGAACGAGGAGGAGTTTGGGCAGGCGGTGGCCTATTTAAGGGAGGCCGGTTTTACGGCCAGGGAGTTAGGGGCCTATCTCCTCTTCGGTCTTCCGGGGCAAACCCTTGCGGAGGTAAAGAAGGCCGCGGAGTTCGTGGCTCAGGCCGGGGCCAGACCCGTACTTGCGGAATTTTCCCCTATTCCGGGGACACCTCTTTTCGAGGAGACCGAAAGGATTTCGCGATATCCTCTTTCCGAGGACCCTATCTTTCACAATAACTCCGTCTTTCCGGCCTTCAAAAGTCCGGACTGGGAGGCTATAGAGGAGCTCAAAAGATATGTCCGGGAGTTGTCGGCATGACGATATTTGAGATCAGCCCGCGCTGGCAAGAATTACTTAAAGGTCAGGGATTGGTCACCTTTGAAGCTCTCTGGAAGGCTCCCACCAAGCCCTTCAAATCCAAGAAGGATCGGGAGATAGCCCTACTTGAGCTTGGAGACGATCGCTTTTTTTTGAAGCGGTATTTTCGATTTCCACTCTTTGGCTTTCTCAAGAGTGGAGCCGAGAGGGAATGGTGGGCGGCCAGGGAACTTTCTGCCCATGGTTTTCATGTGCCGGAGCCCGTCGCCTTTGGCCTTGAGCGCGGCCTGAGGCGTCATCGGGCCTTGAGCCTGTTTCGCGAGGTCCCCGGAAGACGTCTTGAGGACCTCTTTAAAGAGAGTCCGGAGCTCTTCCGCAAACTCCTTCCGCCCCTGGTGGAGACCGCGGCCCGTTTTCATGCCCTGGGGTTTTCCCACCAAGATTTCTATCTTTGTCATCTGTTTTGGGACGGAAAAAGACTCTTTATGATCGATCTCCAGCGAGTGCGTAGAGCCCGCAAAATCAAACCCTACTGGGTCATTAAGGACCTCGCCGAACTTTTTTATTCTGCCAGGCAGATTCTAGGGCCGGGAACCCGAGAGTTTGAAAAAGCGTTTCTGGAGGCCTATTTTCGTTATCACCCCTGGCTTTCGGAGGAAAAAAGACTTATTAAGTTAGAAAAAAAGATCGCCAAGATTGCGGCTCACGATGCCAAACTCAAAGCCAGGCGCAAAGATGCGAGCCTTTAGAAGGACTAAATACGGGGCTGGGAAATGTGAGTTCTGCGGCCAGGAGATGCCCCTGGTTTGGCGCTGCCGGAAGTGCGGTTTTACGGTTTGTCAGCGATGTCTATCCCAGGATCAGAAGCACTTTTCTTGTAACGCCATCACTTGGGTTTGTCCCAACTGTCTTAACTGGGAGACGATTTGAGCACCTCCACCACCGTTCCGGGTCTTCCGCAAGGGAGCTCGTAGGGATGACTCCGGATGGGAAGCTTCGGATGTCTTTCCTGTAAGGCCTCTACCTCTTCTCTTCCACGCGGGCCCTTTAAGGCCAGAAGTTTTCCTCCGGGTCTCAGGAGGGGGTAGGCCAAATCCCAGAGTTCGGAGAGGGCGGTCACCGCTCGGGAGACCACAGCGGCGAAGTATTCGCGGGGCACCTCGGGGGCCTCGACCCGGGCTTTTAGGATCTCCAATCTTTCGAGACCTAGTCTTGCTGCGGCGTACTCCAAAAAGGACACGGCCTTCCGGCGGGAGTCTACCAGATAGACCTCGGTTTCGGGGCGGACGATCTTTAGGGGTATTCCCGGAAGCCCGGCGCCACTTCCAAGATCACAGAAGGGACCTTCCGGTAGATGGGGAAGTAGCATGAGGCTGTCGAGGAGGTGTTTTTCGAGGATGTCCGCTTCTCGAGACAAATTGCTGAGGCCTAGGGCGTAGGCTACCTCTTGCAGGAGTTCGGCATAAAGGAAGAGCTTCTCTAGTTGAGTCTCGTTAAGCTCGGGGACAATTTTTCGGATTTCGTTTTGGAATAATTTGCGATTCATGGAGAGATATCACGCAAAAAGGCCGCGGCCTCCTCGGGAAGCAAGGGCACGATATAGGCCCCGGTACCCCATTCAAAGCCCGCCACCCGGGTTAGACAAGGAATGATTTCAAAGTGCCAGTGATAGTAGGGCAGGGGAGCGCTTCCGAGGGGGGCAGTGTGCAGTACAAAATTGTAAGGCAACCCCGGAAGAATGGCCTCAAGCTTTCCGAAGACCTTGAGAAAAATATCACACAATGCCTCGAGGTTTTCGTCGAAATGGTCTAGGAAGTCGCTGCGGTGCTTTTTAGGCATAATCCAGGTCTCAAGTGGTTGTCTGGGGGCGTAGGCCATAAAGGCCAAAAAACGTTCGTTTTCGCAAATCCGCCGGGGGCCATTCTGTTCACTTTTGACGAGCTTACAGAAAAGGCATTCTCCATTCCTTTCATGATAGATCCGGCTTCTTTCGAGTTCAATTTTTACCAACTCCGGGATCAGGGGCAGAGCCACGAGCTGGCTGTGATCGTGACTCAGAGAGGCTCCAGCCCGGGCACCTCGATTCTTGAAGATAAGTACATATCGCCATCGCCCGTCTCGAGCCAGCTCCTCAAGTCTCAAACGGTAGGCCTCGAAGACCAGGGCCAGCTCGTTGGGACTGAACCTGACCAGAGACTTTCCGTGTTCCGGGGTTTCTACGATGACCTCGTGAACCCCCGCCCCGGAAAACCTTTCATAAAGCCCCTCCGTTTCTTTTTCTATTTCTCCGGGTATGAGGGCCGGATATTTGTTAGGGACAACCCTTACCTTCCATCCGGGGCTATTAGGTGGGGCTTCTTCAGGTCTTCCAAGGGCTAGCACTTCCGGAGGAGTGAGGTCTTCACTCCCAGGGCATAGAGGACAACGTCCCTCTTTGGTATTTTCTTCAGGGAGAAGGAAATCAGTAGGCCTTTTTCCTCTCTCGGGGGCGATGATGGCCCAGCGACCGCTTACAGGGTCTCGCCGGAATTCCGGCACTTTAGGCTATTCTCCGCGAAGTTTCTCCAGACGCTCCTGCTCTCGTTTGCAGCGGATGCAGAGAGTGGCCTCCGGACGGGCCATGAGACGCTTTTCCTCAATCTCCTCTCCGCAGGCCTCACAGATCCCGTAAGACCCTTCTTCAATCTTCTGCAGGGCCTTGTCTATCTTCCTGATAAGTTTGCGCTCCCGGTCACGAATGCGGAGTTCAAAACCAAGATCACTTTCCTTGGAGGCGATATCCGTAGGATCAGCCAGGCGTTCGCTCCCCCCTTCAAGAGAATGAAAGGTGCGATCGGCTTCCTGAACTAGTTTTTGCCTCTTTTCAAGCAGGAGGTTTTTGAAGTATTCAAGCTTTTTGGGATCCATGAAGTCCTCCTTTTTCCAGAATGATCTCTCCGCTCTTGCCCCCTCTTTTCTCAAGAAGGCGAATATCCGTTATCCGTATCCCTTTGTCAATACCTTTACACATGTCATAGATCGTAAGGGCAGCTACTGATACGGCCGTAAGGGCCTCCATTTCCACTCCGGTCTGGGCTACGGTTTTCACCCGGGCCTCGATTTCAAGACTTTTTTCCGCTTCGTTCAGGGCAAAATGGATTTCGATCTTGCTTATGGGTAGAGGATGACAGAGAGGGATGAGTTCCGGGGTTTTTTTGGCCGCTAGTATTCCGGCGATCCGGGCAGCGCCGAAAAGGTCCCCTTTGGGAAGATTGCGGTCTTTTACTAGAGGAAAAACTTTGTCTCCCAAGATGACCCGTCCCCGAGCCACGGCCTCCCTAGCCGTAGGGACTTTCTCGGAGACATCCACCATCCGGGCTGAACCGTCTTCGGCAAGATGCGTAAATGCCATCAGGCTTCTCCGAAAATTTTTCCTAGAAAGCTCTTCTTGCGTTGCGATTTAATCCTGGGGGCCTTTTCCTTTTCGAGTTCGGCGAACCGTCGGAGAAGCTCTTCCTGCTCCCGATTTACTTTGGAAGGTAGCTTTACTTGAAGATGGACGATAAGGTCTCCGGGAGCCCCCCCGCGGGAATCCGGAAGTCCTTTACCCTTTATAGTGATGCGATCTCCGGGTTGACTTCCCTTGGGAATCTTGATCTTGATCCTTTCCCCGGAAAGATGGGTGACTTCTGTTTCGGCTCCGAGGATGGCGTCCACCACACCGACCACGAGATCAAGATGAAGATCTTTGCCTTCCCGGCGGAAATATTCGTGAGGTTTGATCCTTACCTTAAGATAGAGGTCCCCCGGGGGACCACCATATAGTCCGGCCTCGCCCTCACCGGGAATGCGGATAAGAGAACCTTCTTCTACCCCGGGAGGAATCTTGACTCGGAGTTTTTTACGCCCCCAGATCCGACCTTCACCGTGACACTTGGGGCAGGGATCGGAAACGTAAGTGCCCATCCCGTGACAATGCGGACAAGTGGTGCTCAGCCTAAAAAAGCCCTCCGAATGCACGATATGCCCCCGGCCTTTACAAACCGGGCAATACCGTGGGCCGGCCCCGGGCGCCAATCCTGAACCCGCACATTCCTCGCATTTTTGATAAAGCTCAAGGGTAACCTCGGTTTCCTTGCCTCGATAGACTTCCTCAAGGGTGAGCGAGATCTCGTAGGAGAGATCAGCTCCGGACCTGGGGCGTCGGCCTGGTTTCTCTTTAAAGCCGAAACCGAAGAACTCTTCAAAGAGATCAGAAAAGGCAGAAAAGATGTCCTCTACGTCTTCGAAACCACGAAAACCCGTCCGATGTAGGCCAGAGAATCCCTGAGAATCATAGATGGCCCTTTTCTGAGGATCCGAAAGAACTTCATAGGCCTCGGAGATTTCCTTGAACCGTTCCTCCGCTTCCCGGTCTCCAGGATTGCGGTCGGGATGGTATTTTAACGCCAGACGCCGGTAGGCCTTTTTAATCTCCTCCTGGGTGGCGTTACGTGAAACTCCCAGGATGGCATAGTAGTCTTTTTCCTTCACGACTCTTTACCGGGCCCTTTACCTTCAAGAAGGTCAGAAATGGAGAAGTCTTCGGCTTCCTTGGCCAATTCTTTGATATTTTCGAAGGTTACCTTACCAGCCGCAATTTCCCTGAGAGCGGTCACAATTTCGCGGTTATCACATTCTACCAGGGGTTTGGCCCCCTTGCGCAGTTGTCTTACCCGCTCTACCGTTAAATGAATAAGTCTAAAGCGGCTGGGAACCTTTTCTAGACAATCTTCAACTGTAACGCGGGCCATCCCGCAACCTCCTTACATTACGGCTTCTACAGCCTTGACCTCTGGGACTTCTTTTTTGAGGTAACGTTCAATACCCATCTTAAGGGTCATCTGAGACATGGGACAGGTCCCGCAGGCCCCACGGAGACGAACCTTTACCACCCCATCCTCCGTGATGTCCACCAGCTCCACGTCTCCACCATCGGCCTGAAGCATGGGCCTGACTTTGGCCAGAGCGGCCTCGACCTCTTCTCGCATAATGAACCCCCTTTTCAATTTGGCCTAAAGTTAACCGCTTTTATTGAAAAAGCAAGGGTGTTATAAAGAAGATTATTATAGTGATTGAAACTTGGGAGGAGGTTTAGATATGCGGAGTGATCGTGTCAAGAAGGGGCTGGAAAGGGCCCCTCACCGATCCCTTTTGAAGGCCTTAGGCCTCACGGATGAGGAGCTCAAGAAACCTTTAATAGGGATTGCCAATTCCTTTAATGAAATTGTTCCCGGCCACATGCACCTCCGTCAGATTACCGAAGCCGTTAAGGCCGGGGTACGGATGGCCGGAGGGGTTCCGATTGAGTTTGGGGTTATCGGGGTCTGCGATGGCATTGCCATGAACCACGAAGGCATGCGCTATTCTCTGGTGAGCCGTGAAATAATCGCCGATGCCATAGAGATCATGACTCAGGCCCATGCCTTTGACGCCCTGGTCCTGGTCTCAAGCTGTGACAAGATCACCCCGGGGATGCTCATGGCGGCTTTGAGGCTCAATATCCCGGCTCTTCTCGTCTCCGGCGGCCCCATGCTTACCGGCAGTTTCCGCGGACGCAAGGTCAATCTCATTTCGGTCTTTGAAGGCGTGGGGCGGGTCAAGGCCGGAGAGATGACCGAGGAGGACCTAGCGGAGCTTGAGGAATGTGCCTGTCCTACTTGCGGTTCCTGTGCCGGGATGTTTACGGCCAATTCCATGAACTGCCTTTCCGAGGCTCTAGGTTTGGCGCTTCCCGGAAACGGGACCATACCAGCGGTCACGGCTGAAAGACTACGTCTGGCCAAAAGGACCGGGATGAAGGTGGTCGAACTCCTTAAAAAGAGGATCACCCCCCGTAAGATCGCTACTGCGGAGGCCTTTCGTAATGCCATCGCGGTGGACATGGCCTTGGGCTGTTCCACCAACACCGTCCTTCATGTACCGGCCATCGCTCGGGAGGCGGGTCTTGAGCTCCCTCTTGAGGTCTTTGACGAGATCTCCCGCAAGACGCCAGTTTTGGCGAGCCTTATCCCTTCCGGGCCTTACAGTGTGCCCGAACTTCATGAGGCCGGGGGCATACCGGCGGTCATGGCGGAGCTGACCAAAGTGGGGGTGATAGAGACCGGTGTGCTTACCAGCACAGGTAAAAAACTCAAAGAAATCCTAAAAGAGGCCTGCATCCTCAATCCCGAAGTTATAAGGCCCGTAGAGAAGGCTTATCGAGAGGAAGGGGGTATTGCCATACTTTGGGGAAATCTGGCTCCGGAGGGGGCGGTGGTCAAGACCAGTGCCGTGGTTCCCGAAATGATGAAACATGAGGGGCCAGCCCGAGTTTTTGATTCCGAGGAGGAGGCCTACCGGGCCATTCTTGGTGGAAAGATAAAGCCGGGGGATGTGGTGGTCATTCGTTACGAGGGACCCAAGGGCGGTCCCGGGATGCGGGAAATGCTGTCTCCCACTTCAGCCATCATTGGTATGGGACTCGGTTCCTCAGTGGCTTTGATTACGGACGGACGTTTCAGCGGTGGTACTCAGGGGGCCTGTATCGGGCATGTTTCTCCTGAGGCCGCCGAAGGTGGCCCCATCGCCTTGGTAAAAGATGGAGATCGTATCCGGATAGATATTCCGGAGAGGAAACTAGAGCTCTTGGTCTCGGAGGATGAACTTTCTACTCGGCGCAAGGCCTGGAGGCCCAAAAAGAAAAAGGTTTCCGGAGTCCTTGCCCGATACGCAAAACTGGTAAGTTCAGGGGCCAAAGGAGCAGTTTTCGAAGACTAAATGGCCCGCTATCTCCTATTGGGGCACATTACCCGGGACCTAGTACCGAAAGGCGGTTTTCGTTTCGGTGGGGCCGTACTTTACGCCGGTCTCATGGTAAGAAGGTTGGGTTTCGAGACCCACGTTATTACGGCCTCGGCCGAAGACCCTGAAGAACTAAAGAACCTTTTTCCGGAGCTCTTCATTCATAATCAAATTTCACCGGAGACTACGGTTTTCGAAAATCAAGAAACCCCCTATGGACGAAGACAAAAGGTACATGCCAGAGCCAAACCTCTTGATTTTTCTTTGCTAAATAGACCTATTGAAACGGATGTCCTACATCTGGCTCCGATCTTGGACGAAGTTCCGATAGAGGGAAAGGTTTATGTTGAGCTTTTTCGTTTTCGTTTTTTGGTAGGCAATCCTCAGGGTTGGTTTCGGAGAGTGGCCCCTGACGGGGCCGTCATTCATGCTCGTCCGGATCTATCAAAGGCTCCCCATTTTCACGCTTTGGTACTAAGTGAGGAGGATCTTTCTGCGGATCCGGAGGGGTTACTAAAAGAACTAAAAAATATTTCGGAAATACTTGTGTTGACCAGGGGCGCGGAAGGTGCAAGTCTCTTTATAAATTCAAATTCAAAAGAAAAATTTGTTCCGGCCCGAAAGGTGGAAGTCGTAGATCCTACTGGGGCCGGAGATATCTTGGCAGGGGCCTTTTTTGCCTTTCTCTATAGAGGGAAAAGTCCGGAAGAAGCCTTAGAAAAGGCCATAAGAATGGCCGCTATCGGGGTTAGCCGGCCAGGGTTATCTGGAGTACCAAATTTTAATGAAATAGGAAGCTTGCTTAGTAGTTTGGATCAGGTATAAAATAATGCTAGCCAGGAGAAGGTGGATCGTAATGCTCAACTTTTTGTCTTATTTAGGGCGGGTGGGGTTAGATTTTATCTCTCAAGCCGGGGGGATGGCCCTTCTTTTTCTGACTACTCTGGTTTATACCTTTAGGCCTCCCTTTAGGTTGAGGCTCTTTTTTAAACAGATGGAGTTTGTTGGTGTCAATTCCCTTTTGGTGGTGGTTCTTACAGCCCTTTTTTCCGGAATGGTAATGGCCTTTCAGGGGTATCATGCCCTCTCCAAATTCGGAGGGGAAAGCCTTCTCGGAGGTTTGGTAGCTTTGAGTCTTGTGCGGGAGCTGGGGCCGGTGCTTACTAGTCTTATGGTTACGGCCCGTGCTGGCTCTGCCATGGCGGCCGAGCTGGGCTCTATGCGGGTTACCGAACAGATCGATGCCTTGGAGGTGATGGCTGTAAACCCGGTTCACTATTTGGTGGTGCCCCGTTTCTGGGCGGCCGTGATTATGGTGCCTCTTCTTACTATCATTGCTGATCTGGTGGGGATCGCCGGTGGCTACCTGGTTGGGGTCATGCTCTTGAATGTGGATGCCGGAATCTTTATTCGAAAGATGCAGGAAATGGTGGAATGGCTGGATCTTTCGAGCGGTATATACAAGGCCTTCGTGTTCGGAGGTTTGTTGTCTATAATTGGTTGCTATAAAGGTTATAACGCCTCCGGGGGAGCAGAAGGGGTAGGACGGGCCACCACCGAGGCCGTGGTCATTGCTTCGGTAAGTATCCTGGTGGGAGACTATATCCTGACCTCGCTTCTTTTTTAGTCATGGTGAAATTGGTCGATTTATACAAGAGTTTTGGGGAACAGACGGTCCTAAACGGGATCAATCTAGAGATCCCTCGGGGAAAGCTCACTTTTATAATGGGCCGCAGCGGAACCGGAAAGAGCGTGCTCCTCAAACATATCATAGGTCTTCTCAAACCGGACCGAGGGCAAATCCTGATTGACGGTCAGGATGTGACCCACCTTTCAGAAAAGGAGTGGCAGAGACTTAGGCGTAAGTTCGGATTCCTCTTCCAGGAGGGGGCTCTCTTTGATTCTATGACGGTGGCGGAAAACGTAGCTTTTCCTTTGATAGAACATACCAAGCTTTCCAAAAAAGAAATCCAAAGAAAGGTGGAGGAGAAACTTTCTCAAGTGGGTTTGCTTGAGGCCCGGAACAAATATCCGGCTGAGCTTTCTGGAGGTATGAAGAAACGAGCGGCTCTTGCCCGGGCCTTGGCTCTTGAGCCCGAAATTATTCTTTTTGATGAGCCTACTACCGGTCTTGATCCCATGCTTCAGGTCGCCACCATGAAACTTATCCGGAAGACTCAACAGCAGTATGGTCTTACCGGAGTAGTTGTTACCCACGATGTCCCTATAGCTCTCATGGCGGCGGATTATATCGCGTTCCTAAATGAAGGAAGGGTGGTAGCCGAGGGAACTCCGGAAGAGATCAAAAAGAGCGAGCATCCCTTTGTGAGGGAATTCTTGAAAAGTGCTTTTGAGGGATGCTATCCCGAGGAGGGTAGAGATGTACAAGAAAAGCACGGAGATTAAAGTTGGCGTTTTTGTTTTGGTGGCCCTTTTGGCTTTAGCTTATCTCACAGTCAAACTTGCGGAAGAATCCTTGGTTCCCCGAGGAACTTATCCGGTCTATGCGGTATTCGATAACGTTTCGGGACTCGTGCGGGGAGCCCGGGTGGAGATGGCTGGGGTAGAGATTGGAAAGGTGGGGGCCATTTCGCTTCTTCCCGAAGGCCGGGCCAAGGTCGAACTCCTGATCTACAAGGACTTCAAGCTAACCCGGGACGCCGAGGCCCTTATCCGGACGGCTGGGGTTCTTGGAGATCGTTTTGTAGAGGTTAGACAGGGAAAATCTTCGGAATTTCTTGTGGCTGGAGCTACCCTAGCCCACACACAAAGTCCTATGGATCTCAGTCAGGTAATTGCGGAGGTTGGCCCGGCTATCAAAGATTTGAAGAAGGTGGCCGAGGGGTTGAGTGAGATTCTGGGAAGCGAGGAGGGACGTAATAACCTCAAGGAATTGATCGTTAATCTTAGGGATGCCAGTGCGGCCTTTAAAGAGGTGGGCGAAAAGGTAGTCCGGGGTGAGGGCACTTTGGGTAAACTCCTAGTAGATGAGACCCTTTACACAGATATTAGACGCAGCTTTGCAGACTTTAAAGTCACTATGGCCAATTTAAAAGAGGTCTCCGAAAAGATGCGGCGAGGAGAAGGTACTTTAGGCAAACTCCTTACGGATGAAGAGCTTTACCTCAGCTTTAAGGAAGCCATGAAGAGCGTGGAGAGGGGGTCCACGGCCATTGCAGAAGTAGCGGATAGAATAAACAAAGGGGAAGGTACTCTTGGCAAGCTTTTGACGGATGACGAACTTTATGAAGAGCTCAAGGACACGGCGGCCTCCCTGAATCGGATCGTAAAGAAGGTTGAACGAGGTGAAGGTACCTTGGGTAAACTCATCAACGATGATTCTCTCTACATCGAGGCCAAGAAGACCCTTCAAAACGTGAACAGAGCCAGCACCGGGATTCAGGAACAGGTACCTATTTCTATCCTAGGCACTATTGCCGGGGCAGCTATGCAATAAGGGTAGTTGGACAAGATGAAGAGATCGGTTTTTGTGGGCCTTTTGCTCTGTCTTCTGCTTCCGGGCCTCGGTTGGGGAGATAGTTTTCGTATCAATCTCTGGCCCCTTCTTTTCTATGCCAAAGAAAAGGAAAGGTCCCGTCTTGAGCTCTTGGGGCCTTTTATTTATCGTTATCGTAACACCAAAGAGGATTCTTTCTCTTTAAGACCCATCTTTACGGAGGTCACCAACAAAGAGGAAAAAACCGAGGATCTCTATTTTCTCTCTCCTCTCGGGCATTATCATAAAGAGAAAGATTTCCGAAGGTTTCGTTTGGTCCCTCTATTTTCTTACGACTGGGTAGAGGGAGAGAAAACTTCGGGGGCCCACCACACCTATTTTCCGGTTTTCTGGGGAAGGACTGAGAGCGGGGAGAAGTACTGGGGGCTCTTTCCTATTTACGGCCGCATGAAGGAACGTTTCGGATACGACGAGATCAGATTCGTACTATGGCCGATCTACTCCCAGGCCAGAGAGGGTTCCAATCGATCCACCAATATTCTCTGGCCCATCTTTAACTACAGCCGTGGTCCAGAACTCTCGGGGTTCAAAGTCTGGCCTATATGGGGTTATCGCGAAAGGAAGGGCCAATTTCGGCGTTCTTTTTTCCTCTGGCCATTTTTTATCTCGGAAGAAAGGTATTACGATGATGGTCCTCCGGCCCGCAAGAGGATGTTTTTCCCTTTGTGGGTAAGAGAGGAAGGACCTCGTTATCGCAAAACTATCTATTTCTGGCCTTTCTTTCAGCATTTGGAGACCACTGACCAGCGATTTAAACAGTGGGATCTTCCCTGGCCCATTTTTCAGATTCAGAAAGGCGAAGATAAAGAAGGATTCCGAATCTTTCCCCTTTTCGGATACCGCAAGACTTCGGATAAAGAGAGTAACTTTGTTCTTTGGCCTATTTTCCAGGGAGAACATCTTGTGAGGGGGAAGGAAGAGGAAACCTCCGCCAGGATTCTCCTCCTATCGAGATATCGTAAGGTTTATCGGGAGGGAGAGGAGAAAGAAAGTTTTATTCGTTTCTGGCCTTTGTTTGTACGATATAGGAGCTCCGAGGGAGAAAGTCTTTTTTACTTTCCGGCCATATTGCCTTTCTATGATGAAGGTGTTGAAAGAAATTGGGGTCCTTTTCTAAAGTTGCTTGAATATTACCGGTTTCCCGATGGAAAACGGTACTTCAAACTTTTATGGGGGCTTTATCGTTATGAGGCTGGACCTTCTAAAAGCGTACAAGAAATAGCATTTTTGTTATCTCTGCGCCGATCACCTTCGGAATTTGAATTTTCATTGTTTCATGGCTTGTTTGCTATTGGGAAGGAAGGGGGAAGGTTTCGACTCAAGGTGTTCTGGTATCCTTTATTTTGAAATTCCCCAGCGTTTTAATTTTTCCCTCAAGGTCTTGCGATCGATGCCCAGTCGTTTGGCAGCTAGGGTCTTGTTGCCACCACAGCTTCGAAGCACCTTGAGGATATAACGTTTTTCTACTTCTTCAAGCGGTAGATCATCCTCTAGCTTGAATTCTAATTTTTCACTCTCGAAACCAGCAAAATAAAGGTCTTCCGGGGTAATGATATCCTTGCGAGCGAATACTACCAGTCTTTCGATGGTATTTTCGAGTTCTCGCACGTTACCCGGCCAGGTGTAGCTTTGAAAGGCTTCAATGACTTCTGGGGACAGAGCTTCTACCGGTTTGCCATGTTTTCTCGCATACCGTTTAAGGAAATATTCGGCTAGCAGGGGAATATCTTCTCTTCTTTCCCTCAAGGGTGGTAGCTGGATGGAAATTACGTTTAAACGGAAAAAAAGGTCTTCGCGAAAATTTCCTTTACGGACCTCTTCCTTCAGATTTTTATTGGTGGCGGCTATGATTCTTACATCCACTCTTATCAGACGATGACTGCCTACCGGCGAGATTTCCTTTTCTTCAACGGCCTTAAGGAGTTTGGCCTGAATATCAGGCGATATATTGCCAATTTCATCGAAAAAGATGGTACCATTGTTTGCCAACTCGAACTTTCCGATCTTGTGAGAGGTAGCTCCGGTAAAAGCGCCCTTTACGTGTCCGAAGAGCTCGGATTCGAAAAGGGTAGGTACTAGGGTGCCGCAGTCTACGGCTACAAAGGGGCCTTCCCGTCGGGGACTCATTTCATGGATCTTCCGAGCCAAGAGGCCTTTGCCGGTTCCGGATTCTCCAGTGAGGAGTACGGTGGAATCGGTTTGGGCCGCAAGCGCCGCTCTCTCAAGGACGCGCTTTATAGCCGGACTCTGACCTATGAATTCGATAGTGCCTTCCTTTTCGGCTAGAGTGCGTTTGAGGTAGAGGTTTTCAAGAGTCAACCGTCGTTTCTCTAGGGCCTTTTCTACGGCCAGCCTTAATTCCTGAGGGCTGAAGGGTTTCTGCAAGAAGTCGGTGGCCCCCAATTTCATGGCCGAAACTGCTACCTGTACCGTCCCATAAGCCGTGATGACAATGACTTGGGCCTGGGGATCTTCTTCTCTGATTTCTTTTAGGAGTTCTAATCCTTCCACACCTGGGAGCTTTAGATCCAGGAGGACAACATCGAACTCAAAGTCCGAGATAAGCTTGCGAGCCTCTTCCGCAGTACCGGCCAGTTCTATCTCGTAGCCTTCACGGCTTAACACCTGAAAACAGGCATCTCTAATTCCAGGGTCGTCATCTACAATGAGGATCCGAGCTTTAGTCTTCATAGGTCTTCAGAGGTAAAAACACCCTAAAAGCTGCCCCCTGGGGTTTGACGTTTCTTACCTCTATTCGGCCCCCATGTTGTCTAACTATACCGTGACATATGGAAAGCCCAAGCCCTGTGCCCTTTCCGCTCTTTTTGGTGGTGAAAAAGGGTTCGAAGATAAGGGGGAGGAGATCTTCCGGTATCCCCGGACCGGTATCGCGAATCTCGAAGAAGACCTCGGTTTCCGTTTGGCCGGTCTTAAAATGGATCTCACCTTGACCTTCCATGGCTTCCCCGGCATTGATGATAAGGTTTAGAACTACCTGCTCTAGTTGGGGTCTTACGGCTTCCACGGGAGGGAGATCTGGTTGGAGTTGCCAATAGGGTTTTACACGGCGAAGGATTCTATAGTCTGAGACCAGCTCATACATTTCTTTCAGGAGAGAATTTAGATTTAGAGGCTCCTTGTGAACGTCCTCTGGACGTCCAAAATTGAGGAGGGCTTTGGCAATTATGCGACAGCGGGTGGCCAGCTTGATGATCTTTTCCACGTGAGTGTGAAGGGGGCTTTCCGGTGGCAGATCTTCTTTAAGGAGATTGCTATAGAGAAGGATACCTCCCAAGGGATTGTTTATCTCGTGAGCGATTTCTCCGGCCAGTTTGCCCATGGCGGCCAGCCTTTCTTCTCGTAACCAGGCTCCTTCTTCTTTTTCCCAGAGGATAACCAAGTTTTGGTCTTTCCCAAAGGGAAGCAGAAGCCCAGAAAGATTAATGACCGGTTCAAGGGGTTTTAACCTCTGGGCCTCGAATAACCCAGGATCGTTCGGAAGCGGAAAGAAGAGCTCCGAAAGGGAGAAGTCACTTCCTTCTTTGAGAGCGAAAAGCTTACGGAACGCCCGGTTTATGAAAACCGGGCGTTCACCTTTAAAAATACCGGCAGCTTCCTTTAATCCCTCGATTACTTTTCTCACTATATTCCATAATACTCAAGGTAAGGCCGGAGGTCTATCTCTGGCGGAGCGTTGAAAAGGGCCAATAGGGGAGGGGAGTCCGGGAAGAAGACCAGGAGATTTATGGCCCCGGGACGTTGTTCCAGGGCAAAAAAGCGATTAAGAGGGATATCCAGGAGACGGGCTATCAAGACACGGTTGAGGCCTCCGTGTGAGAAGATAACCACCAGTCCTTCCGGGAAGTGATATTTAATCTCGGATACTACCCGTAGAGCCCGTTCGGAAAGATCCTTTAGACTTTCTCCTCCGGGGGGTTTTATTTTTTCGGGATGCTCCAATCGCTCCCGGAATTCCGGGATCTTCAAGAGTTCCTTGAAAGTGAGACCGGTCCACTTTCCGAAATCGATCTCCCTTAAAAGAGGGGTTAGAGTTAGAGGCACGCCAGACCTTTCGGCAAGGAGTTTGGCTCCGTAACTTGAGCGGGAGAGATCGCTTCCGTAAACGGCCTTTATTTGAAAACGTGAGAGTTTTTCTACCAGTTCTTCAGTTTTTTTGCGCCCAACGGGGCTCAGTGGGACATCCGTTTGGCCATAGAGAATCCCTCTGGGATTTTCAGTTTCCTCGTGTCGCAAAAGTAGGAGAACAAGCGGTTTAGAGGATCTCATCCAAGAACGAAAGGGCTTCTCTTTGTCCGAAACCTTCCTTGATCTCGTCGAGGTGTTCCTTGAAAGTTTTCCCCGAAGGCAACTTCAGGCGATAAAGCCTGGAGAGGGCCTTTCGCAGGTATTCTTCTTCTGGGGAGTAGGCCAGATCAGGGGCCTCGCGGTTCCCTAGAAGCCATTCCGGTACTTCTTGCGCGCCGGCTTCAAGATCCCTCAGAAATTTTATCTGATCTATGAGATGCCCATAAACTCCGCCTACATCCAGTTCTTCAATGAGTTGAAAGAGGAGGCTTGAGAGCCCGAGAAATTCCGGGGGCATTATGGCTTCTCCTGAGAGTTCGCATTTCGTTTTGGAAAACATTACCCGGCAGGTTAGGGGCCGCCTTTCATAGGCCAGACAAAGGTTCTCGGAAGAGAGAAGAGGGCAGGGCCCGAGGTTGGCCATCTGATCTTCGGGGGGGTTTTTCCCCTGCATGAGAAGGAAAGCCATGGTGTTGGGTGTGCTCCCAGGACGGGGGTATTCTTTAAGGGCCAGCAATCGGGCTTCAAGTTCCGGAGTCAAAACTTCTTTGAGATACCGGGCCTCGAGGGAGGTGGTCCAAAGGTAAGTGGTGCAGCAGGAGTTACATCCCGGGCTACATACGAATCCGAAGTTCTTGGCCTCGTTTTCTATAAAGTGATAGAGGCCCTTTAAGAGTTCTAGTTTTTCGGCATAGGCATAATCCGGTTTTACGGTTATAAAAGCAGTCATGACGAGGAGCTTTCCGAACCGCCTATTTTCTGTTTCAACTCGTTTAGCTGTTTCTCTAGTTCGTTTATTTTCCGGTTTTTGTCAAAGAGTTCTTTGCGGCGTTTGAGTCTTCCAGGGAGAGATATCAGAAAGATAAGGATCATGCCTGCCAGAAGCGAGAGAATGATGACCACCGCTAGAGAGCTCTCAAACTGCCAGACCAAAAACTTGACCGCTACCGGCGAGGCGTTCTGGATGGCAAAGGCCGCAAACAAGACGCCAATTATGGCTGCTAGGATCAGGTAAAATTCCATGAAAATGAATATGGAACAAAAGCCTGCGGGTGTCAAGGAGAGCTTGAAAATCCTTTACGAGGACAATCATCTCCTGGCTATAGAAAAGCCGGGCGGCCTTTTGATTCAGGGAGACCGTACCGGAGACCCTACTCTTCTTGAGGCCGCCAAAGCTTACTTGAAAGAGAAATACCGGAAACCTGGAGGGGTTTATCTCGGTCTGGTTCACCGGCTGGATCGGGTAACCTCAGGGGTAGTTCTTTTGGCCAAAACTTCCAAGGCTGCGGCCCGACTGAGCGAGGTCTTCAGGGAAGGAGGGGTACGGAAGGCCTATCTGGCGGTGGTGGAAGGGCATCTGTCTGAAGAAGCCGGAATTATGAAAGCTTATCTCCGATGGGATGCCCGTCTAGGAAGAACTCTGGTCTCGGAAACTCCTCGTGAGGGTTTTCGGAAAGCGGTAACCGGATTTAAGGTGGTGGGACGTTTTAAGGGAAGCACAGCCCTTTTACTTTTCCCGGAGACCGGAAGGAAACACCAGCTTCGGGCCCAACTTGCGCATATAGGCCATCCTGTAATGGGGGATCGACGCTACGGTTCCCGTCGGCGAGTGCTTTCCGGTAAAGCCATTCTCCTTCACGCCCTGGCTTTGGCCTTGATGCACCCCATTAAAAGATTTCCTCTTTTTCTCTTTGCTCCTCTTCCGTCCTATTTTCCGTCTATTCCGTGCGAGTCCAAAGACCTCAAAGCCTTTCTTCTGCCGGATGGACAAAACAATTTTTAAGGTATAGGTTTTGAATAGAAACTAGGAGGTGATCTTATGTGTCAGACGCGGGTTTTTGTGCGTCGGGGAGATACAGAGGAAGAAATCATGAAGGATGTGGTGGCCTTGGAGGTTAAGCCGGATGGTGTCGTTCTTCGGGCTTTTTTTGAGCCCCCCAAGGAGATCAAAGGACGGATTCGGGAGATAGACTTCTTGAAACACCGGGTGATAGTGGAGGAGGAGGCGTGAAAAAAGAGGAAGAGGTAGTTATTTGTGCCCGTTGCGCCTGGCGGGAGCATTGTGTAAAACGTTTTTCCTTTGATAATACCAAACCCATCAAGTGCCCGGATTTTAGCCTCGACGTCACTTTGAAACACGAGGGTGAAGATGATCGTAAAGAAGATTCGGGAGGAACTACTTAAACATCTTCCGGAGGATCTTCCTTTCAAAGTGGAACCTCCTCGGGAGGAAGCCTTTGGCGACTACGCTACCAATGCCGCCTTGGTGCTGGCCGGAAGGCTCAAACGTCCTCCCCGCGAACTTGCGGATGAGCTTGCGGGCAAGCTTTCCGCTCGCGCGGACCTCTTTTCGAAGGTGGAGGTGGCCGGGCCGGGGTTTATCAACTTTTTTGTGGCTCCGGGATATTGGCAGTCGGTAGTAAAAGAAGTCCTTTCTCGGGGCGAGGACTATGGGCGCAGCGAACTAGGCCGTGGCCGTAAGGTTCAGGTGGAATTTGTTTCGGCCAATCCCACCGGTCCGCTCCATATCGGTCACGGCCGGGGAGCGGCTGTAGGCGACACCTTGGCTCGTATCCTTTCCTTTGCCGGTTACGAAGTCGTCAAGGAATACTATGTAAACGACCGCGGCCGGCAAATGGAGATCCTGGGGCGCTCCGTGTGGCTCAGGGCCCGGGAGCTTTCCGGTGAAAAGATAGATTTTCCCGAGGATCACTATCGAGGGGACTATATCAAGGACCTTGCCCGTAAGCTTTTGGCGGAAAGGCCGAATTTACTTACCTTGCCAGAAGAAGAAGCCGTAGCCATTGCTCGCGATTTTGCCCTCAGAGAGATTCTAGAAGAGATCAAACAGGATCTCATTGATTTCGGAGTTTCTTACGATGTCTGGTATTCGGAGAGGGGGCTTTACGAACGGGGCGAGGTGGAGGAGGCCTTGCGAGCCCTTTCCGAGGCTGGCCATCTTTACGAAAAGGAAGGGGCCCTTTGGTTCCGGGCTTCGGCCTTTGGCGATGAGAAGGACCGGGTGGTCCGACGTTCAAATGGCGAGCCCACCTATTTTGCCTCGGATATCGCCTACCATCGGGAAAAGTTTCTGAAACGGGGATTTGACCTCGTAGTGGATGTCTGGGGGGCCGACCATCACGGTTATGTGCCCCGGTTAAAGGCCGTACTTTCCGCTCTGGAGATCGATCCTGAAAGGTTGCAGGTCCTCCTTATTCAAATGGTTAATCTCATCGAGGGAGGAAAGCTCAAGAGTATGTCCACCCGGGCTGGAGAATTTGTAACTCTGCGGGAGCTTATGGACGAGGTGGGCCGGGACGCCGTGCGTTTCACCTTTCTGACCCGAAAGTGTGACGCTCCTCTGGAGTTCGATGTGGAGCTTGCCAAGCGTCAGAGCCAGGAGAATCCCGTTTACTACGTGCAATATGCCCATGCGCGCCTGAGCAGTGTCTTCCGCAAGACCGAAGAGGCTGGTCTGAAACTCGAGACTTTTGGAGATGCGGATTACACTCGCCTAGATACCCCGGAGGATTTCAAGCTCTTTAAGCTCTTGGATGCCTTTCCGCAGGTGGTGGAGGATTCCGCAAGGAGTCTTGAGCCCCACCGTCTGACTTATTTCCTTCTGGATTTGGCCACGGCCTTCCACGATTACTACACCAAACACCGCTTTCTTTCCGAGGACGAGGAACTTTCTCGGGCCAGACTGGCCCTGGCTCGGGCGGTGAAACAGGTCCTCAAGACCGGCCTGAATCTTCTCGGGGTCTCGGCCCCGGAAAGGATGTAAGCCATGGCCAAGAGATTTCGTATAGAACTGGGGTTTCTAGGCTTAACTTTCGTATTTGTGCTTTTGATCTGTCTCTTTCTCTGGATGTTTATCCTCGGGGTCTGGTTTGGGCAAAAGATGGTGGGCAAAGGTCCCTCGCCGGTGGCGGAGAAGACCCTCAAGGAAAAGGTGCCCGAAGAACTCCCCTCAGCCGAAGAAGTTCAGCCTCCCAAGGTGATGGGGGCGGAGGAAACTACGAGGCCTTCCGGTTCGTCTTCAGCCAACCTTTCCGGGCCAGAATCTCCTAAAGGGGCCTCTTCGGAGACTCGAACCGTTACGAGTTCGAAATCCGAACCAGAGGTCAAGGTCCCATCCCCAACCAAATCGGCTTCCCCTTCTCAAAAAAAGCTCTCCTCCGAACCTTACTATACCCTTCAAGTGGCCTCTTTTAAGGATTCCCTGGAAGCCGAGCGTTATGCCCGATTTTTCAGGGATCGTGGGTATTTCTCGCAGGTGGTGAAGGTCGAGCTTCCGCGAAAGGGGATTTGGTATCGGGTGTATGTGGGGAAGTTTAGGAGCCTTTCGGAGGCCAAAGAGGCCTATACTTATCTCAAGCAAAAAAAGCTTATCAAACAGGCCTACATTAAACGCGTGGATTAGGTATCCGTGATAAGGAAAGCCCGTCTCAGGGACGTAAAGGACATCCATCGTCTGGTTTCTCATTTTGCCAAAACTGGCCAGGTAATTCCTCGGCCTCTTGGAGAACTTTATGAGGCCGTGAGGGAATTTTTCGTTTACGAAGTCCCGGAAAAGGATCTCATTGCCGGGGCCTGTGCCCTGCATATTTCCTGGGAGGATTTGGGAGAGATCCGTTCGTTGGTGGTAAGTGAAGAGTTTCAGGGTACGGGTATCGGGGCGGAGTTGGTAAAGGCTTGTCTTTCCGAAGCTAGGGATCTAGGTCTTTCCCGGGTATTCGTGCTTACGGTGGCCCCGGATTTCTTTGAAAAGCTAGGCTTCAAATTGATCGAGAAATCCGAACTGCCACACAAGGTCTGGGCGGACTGCATCCGATGCCCCAAGTTTCCGGAATGCGACGAAGTGGCCATGGTGAAGGATCTTGAGACCGGAGACTGATAAGAAACTTTCTGCGGTAAGGAAAGCCCTTGGGGCCCTCCGGGAAGCCCTATCCGACTGTAAGCTTTGTCCCTGGTGCTGTGGAGTCGATCGTTCCGCTGGGGAGAGGGGGAAATGCGGTCTTCCGGCCGGGCCCGTGGTCTCCGGTTACGAGCCCCATTTCGGCGAGGAAGCCTGTCTGGTGGGCGAAGGGGGTTCCGGAGCGGTCTTTTTTACGGGTTGTAACCTCTTCTGCGTCTTTTGCCAGACTTGGGAGATAAGTCGCGAAGGACGGGGACGTGAGGTCACCGTGGAGGAGCTTGCGAAGATTTTCCTTGAGCTAAAGGCCCAAGGATGCGAGAACCTCAACCTTATAACCCCCACCCCTCAGATCCCGGTCATTTTGGAGGCCCTGGAGAGGGCTTTGTTCGAAGGTTTTGACCTTCCGGTGATCTATAATACCGGGGGCTACGAGAGGGTAGAGGTTCTGAAGGCCCTCTCAGGGGTGGTGGACATTTATCTTCCGGACTTCAAGGTTTGGAATCCAGAGGTAGCCGAACGGTTCCTTGGGGCCAAGGACTATCCAGAGGTGGCCCGCAAGGCCATCAAGGAAATGCACCGCCAAGTGGGAAATCTCCAGCTTGATGAAAGGGGGAAGGCTAGAAGTGGACTTTTGGTTAGACATTTAGTTTTGCCGGAAGGGCTTTCCGGGACTGCGGAAGTAATGCGTTTTCTGGTTCAGGAGATCTCACCGTATATTACGGTAAACCTTATGGGTCACTACCATCCCGAAGGTGAGGCTTACCGCCACCCTCCTCTTGATAGGCCTCTTTTTGAAAGAGAGTGGCAGAAGGCTATCGAAGAGGCTCAAAAGGCAGGCATTTTTAATTTTGACCGGACTCATTGGCCTTTACTTCCCTTAATTCTTCTTGACAATTCGAATGAGAGATAGTAATTAACTTGCCGTGCAAAGAATTCAGGAAAGGAGGAGGTAGTCATGCCTACAGTCGAGTACAAAGGAAAGACCTTCGAAGTTGACGAAGACGGGTTTCTCCAGGGAGGTATGGATGCTTGGTGCATGGAGTGGGTTGAGTACGTAAAGGAGCAAGAGGGTATTCAGGAGCTTACCGATGAGCACTGGAAGGTGATCAAGGTGCTTCAGGATTATTTCAAGAAGAACGGCGTGGCTCCCATGGTGCGGATCCTCTCTAAGGTTACCGGTTATCCCCTCAAGAAGATCTACGAGCTTTTCCCCTCCGGTCCGGGTAAAGGTGCCTGTAAGATGGCGGGTCTCCCCAAGCCTACTGGTTGTGTGTAGTCTTTTGGTCTGGCTCAAAAAGGCGACTCCTTGGTGTTGGGAGTCGCCTTAATTTTTTTGGGGGAGTATGGGCTTGATTTTGTATGGGCTTAGTTTTAATAATCTGATAAAATAATGTTAAAATTTGCTTAGGGAGGTAAAACGATGAGGAAGGTGTGGGGTTTGTTTTTGGTGTTTGTTTTAAGTTTGGGTTTGGTTGGTTTGGCGCAAGCGGCTAGCCTTGAGTTTCATGGTGAGTTTGGGGTTAAGGTTCAGACTACCAACAATGCGGGGATTTTAACGAACTTTGATGATCTAGAGACCTGGAACTCCAATGCCATGATGGGATTCCTTATGACCGATTGGGACACTATCGGTGGGAAGAGGGCCTGGTTTGCTTCCACTAATAGGGCGGCTTTGGGAGATGCCCATGATGCGGGCATCACGGTGGACGAGTTTAACGGAAAGGATCTAGATGATACCTGGGCCTCGCTTCAGTTCCGGCTCTGGGCCGTGGCGAGCAGCGACGACGGCAAGATCAAGGGCGTGTGGGCCATGGAGGTGGGTTCGGCCCGTTTTGGAGAAAATGATCAGTTGGATCTCCATAACGAGTCCACTAACATTGAGTCTCGGATGCTTTACCTGGACTTCGCCCTGCCCTGGTTCGAGAATGTGCGGGCTAAGGTGGGATTGGCTCCTTATTATGTGAACCGTTTCCTCTGGAACGAGACCGCCCCGGGTATTGCCCTTTACGGCAACACCGATCTTGGCTTCGGAAACCTTGACTACGCCCTGGTCTGGGTCAGGGCCCGAGATAAGTGGGGCAGCAATAATGACAAGAGCGATAATAACGACGCCGATGCCTACGCCATCGTGTTGGGTTACGATGCTACCAAGATGAGCGGTCTCGATAAGGCTAAAGTTCTGGGTTACTTCATCTATCTCAACGACCAGACCCGCAGCTACAACTATTATTACAACGGTCTTTCCTCCGACAATCAGCCTTGGTATTTGGGCCTGGATTTGGATCTGGCTAGCGGTCTCTGGAGTTTGAATACCGGGTTCATTTATGAGGGTGGTGATTTTGATCTTCATGGGAATGTTCCTGCCGGCATGGACGATAACATGGATCACGATGCCTATCTGCTTTATGCCGAGTTGGGCTACCGGGTGAACGAGCAGATCAAGGCCTCCTTCCTCTGGTGGTGGGCCACGGGTGATGACGACCCCTATGATGGCGACGTGGAGAACTTTAACGCCATCGACACTCACACCTTTGGAAGTGTGGTCCTTTTTGAGGACGCCGCTTTCGACGACGGCTATGTGGTGTCCCGGCACCCTTATCTCAACAACCTCGGGTTCCAGATGTATCGCCTGCGGGTGGACTATCAGGCCACGCCGAGGCTCGCCCTGGCTGCGGCCGTGAACTACATGAAGTTTGACGAGGACGCCTACTGGGTTGATGAAGCCGGTAATGTTAAGAATGACGACGATATCGGTTGGGAGCTCGACGTCTATGCCAAGTACGAGCTCTACAAAGATCTCACTCTGGATGTGGCTGCCGGTTATCTCTGGGCTGGGGATGGTCTGGATGCCTGGGCGGATAAGGACGGCAACGGCTATGTGGATAGCGATGCCGATGATATGTATCGGATCTCCGTGGGTGTGACCTATTCCTTCTAAACTGCTCCCGCGATCCACTGAATGCAAAGGGGGGCGGGGCAAACCCGCCCCTTTTTTTATTTTTGGTCCTTTACTTTCCCCGCCTCCCCAGCTATGAATAACTTTAAGAGGGGAGAGCGGTTTTGGAGATCAGACTTTTCGGATTTCGGATTTTGGTCTTTTGGGCCTGTTTTCTGGTTGCGCTTCCTCTTTATGCACAATCCCTAAACCTAAACACGGCCACGGTGGAGGAGCTGGAGAGTCTTCCGGGGATCGGGCCAGCGCTAGCCCGCCGGATCGTGGCATACCGCCGGGAACATGGTTCCTTCCACTCAGTAGAAGAACTTTTAAAGGTCAAGGGTATCGGTTCCAAAAGGCTTAATACCTTGAGGGCTTATCTTACCGTGGGGGCGTCTACTTATTCAGCCTCCGGGATGATGGTGGCCGAAGAGGACATCGGGGTTATCTATCAATGGGTAGATGATAAAGGGGTGCTTCATTTCACCCAATTCCCGGACGAGATTCCTTCTCGCTACCGTTCACGGGCTAAACCCCTTCCCTTTAGGGGGCCAAACGGAATTTCTCCTCCTCCTCCTCCTCCTCCCACTCCGTCGAAGCCTCCTTCTTCAGTTCGTCCCCTTCGGACCCGACCTACCCGCAAAACCGACGTCTTGGGGCGGGATCTGGCTTGGTACATGAAAGAAAAGGAGAGACTAATAAACCGTATAAGAAAGCTCAAGGCCCAGATTGAGGAGAATAAACAGGTCATGCGAGCCCTTCACGGTGGGGCCTATCAGGCCAGACGGGGAACCAGAACCAAATACGGTTTGAAACTTGGAGAAGGGCCTATTATTCGCCGGTGGGCGGAATACAAGCGGCTTCGACGTATAAACCAGGAATTGGAAAAGGAGCTTGCCGAATTGGAATACCGTCTCAAAAAGGGCCTTTACAAGGAAGCTGCCAAGGCCCAAGCTCCTCCAGAGGTGCTTGAGTTTCTCAAGAAAGATCCCTGAGGGTGTCAGCTAAGGCTTGAAGCAATTTCTGATTTTCTTTGGTGTCCTTCAAAGCGATCCTTATGAAGCCATCGTCAAGACCATAGAAGTTGTAACAGGCACGGATGAGAATATGGTGTCCATGAAGTAGTTTGTCCTTCAATCTGCGTCCAGAGAGACCTCCTGGAACTCTGAGGAGCAAGAAGTGTACTTGAGAGGGAAACGGATGGAAGCCCAAGGCCTGTAGTTCTAAAACCAACTTCCGGGCCTCCTCTTTCACGAAGGCCCGAACTTTGTTTTCGTAAGCTTTCTGTTTAAGGAGGAACTCACCGGCTATTTGGGCCAGGCGATTCACCGCCCAGGGCGTTTCCTTTTCAGAAACCTTCTCCTTCCACTTTTCGCCTGTGGCCAGCAGCCCCAATCTTAGGCCCGGAATGCGATAGATCTTAGAGAACGAGAAGAATACCATTACGTGTTCGGGAAAAGGGCGAGCCGTCAGCAGACTTTCTTGGTCCCCGGCAACGAAGGGGAGATAGGACTCGTCTACTACGAAATGAGTTTTGGGATGGGCGGCAATGAGATCCAAAAGTTTCTTTCGGGGGATGAATCGTCCGGTGGGGTTGTTAGGGTTGCAAATGAAGACTAGATCCCCCGGCTTGATGGTTTCCGATAGTTTGGAAAGAGGGGGTTCGAATTCCGTATTCTCCTCGGCCAGGACGTAGATTACTGGAAGGCCGGCCCTTCGGGCGGCGTCTTCGTAATCGGCATAGGTGGGCCCCAAGATGACTACCCGGTCGGGTTTTATGATTGAGGGCAGGGCGAAGATCCATTCCGTGGTCCCGGAGGAAGGAAAGAAACTTTCCGGAGAGAGCCCGAATCTTTCCGCTAGGGCCTTGCGCAAGGAAAAACTATCCACCTCGGGCAGACTCTCTATCTCGTGAAGTTTGGCCCTCAGGATTTCGTACAGACCTTCCGGAGGCGGAAGAGGACTCACGTTGCTGCTAAAATCGGATATTTCTCCGGGCTTGAGCCCAAGTTTGCGGGCCAGGTGGTAGATCTCTCCCCCGTGTCCTAAAATCACGCCCAGCTCCCGGTTTCGAGATGTTTTTCGATACGGAGGGAAAGATCAAGCGGTAGTTCAGGGGCTTGCCAGTCAATCTCTCCTTCGGCAAAGGCCTTGAGAGTATAGACTATGAGGGGTAATTCCCGTTTGACCCCTTCTTCCCGGATCTTGCGGAAAAGGGGTTCGTTTTCCCCTTCCGTTTGAAGGATAGCTGACAGTCCGTGTTTGAGTAGTTTTTTTTCGCAGGCTTCCCAAAGAGAGCGGAAGGAATCTGTGCGGATGGAGAAACGGCAAAAGGTAGCCGCCGGGCCTTCGTCAAGCACTGGGGTTACCCGATGCATCATGACGCCGGTTTCGGCGGCGCGGGCCGAGATTAGCTGCCAGATGACCTCCTGCCAGGTGCCCTTGGGCCCTCCGGGAAGCGCCGGGTGAAGGTTTAACATCGGAAGCTCACGGCACATTTCTTCGGATACCACCCACATGTACCCCGCAAGGACGACCAGGTCTACCTCTTCCGGTAGCTTGTCGAGAACCATACGATGATATTCGTTGCGCCAGGCCTCACGATCTTGGATCCTCAAGTCGGGCTTGAATTCTCTGGCCGAGAGATAAATGGTTTGGAGTCCTAGGTCCTCACAGAGTTTAAAAAAGAGATCCGATTCAGCACTTTCTCCGGGTCTGCGGCTTACAAAGACATAGGCCATTTTGGCCGGAATAAAGCCCTCGGCTATACGATCGAAGACCGTTTGCAGGAGCAACCTTGCAGCCTCGTCCCTTCCCGTGGAAAACCACCCCAGTTTGAACATCACAGACCTCCGGCAAAGGGTTTGGGTATAAAAAGTTTTTCGTAAAGGTACAAGGCGTAACGGTCGGTCATCCCCGCGATGAAATCGCACACTATCCGTTCCTTGGGAGTGCCTTCCTCATAGCAGGACATCTCTTTTTCCCATACCGTTTCCTGTTGGAGATAATATTCGAAAAGGTCGGTCAATATCCTTCGAGCCTTTTCGAATTCCCGTCTGACAGCCGGCGAGCGATAGACCTTTTCGAAGAGAAAGCTCCGTAGATCTTCCAGGGCCTTTAGAACCGGTGCCGAAAGATGCAGAGTTCGGTCTTCGGCTGCCAGGGTTTCCCTTATCACATCGCTCACCATGGTATTGATGCGCTCGGCATGGCGTCGGCCTAGTATCCGGAGACAGTTTTCCGGGATATCCTTCTCACGGATGAGACCCGCCCTGAGGGCGTCGTCCAGATCGTGATTTACGTAAGCGATGATGTCCGCCAGCCGTACCACTTCACCCTCAAGGGTGGCCGGCCCATCCTCATCCGGGGTGAGAATGGGCCCAAGACCTTTGGAGTGTTTCAGGATGCCATCCCGAACCTCGAAGGTGAGGTTGAGGCCTCGGCCTTCTTTCTCAAGGAAATCTACCACGCGTAGGCTCTGTTCATAGTGCCGAAAGCCGCCCGGCACCAGTTCGTTTAGGACCTCTTCGCCGGCGTGGCCGAAAGGCGTATGTCCCAAATCGTGTCCCAGGGCAATGGCCTCGGTGAGATCCTCGTTGAGGCGCAAGGCCCGAGCGATGGTGCGTGCGATTTGGGCTACCTCCAGGGTGTGGGTGAGACGGGTGCGGTAGTGGTCCCCGGTGGGAGCCAAGAAGACTTGGGTCTTGTGTTTGAGACGTCGGAAGGCCTTGCTGTGGATGATGCGATCTCGGTCTCGCTGAAAACAGGTCCGGAGAGGACACTCGGGTTCGGAGACTAGACGACCCTTGGAATGATGGGCTTTGGCTGCCCACGGGGAAAGGATTTCTTCCTCAAGTTTTTCAAGACTTTCGCGAATGGTCACGTGGTAATTTATACCACATTTCACAGAATAAACATGGCGTCACCGTAAGAGAAAAAGCGATAACGTCGCCGGATGGCCTCTTGGTAGGCCGAAAGAATTAGCTTGCGGCCGGCAAAGGCCGAAACCAGGATGAGAAGACTTGAGCCCGGTAGATGGAAATTGGTCACCATGGACGAGATCACCCGGAACTCAAAACCAGGGTAAATGTAGAGATCGCACCAACCGGAACGGGGTTCGAGTTTTCCTGAAAGGGCTCCCCACTCTAAAGCCCTTACCGTGGTGGTGCCCACTGCGATCACCCGTCTACCATGTTTCTTGGTTTCCTCCACCGCTATTACGGTTTCTTCGGGAATCTCCACGTATTCCTCATGAATACGGTGATCCCGTATGTCCGGGGTCTTGACCGGGGAAAAGGTTCCGTAACCCACATGCAGGGTGATGAAGGCCAGACGTACACCCTGGGCCTCAAGCTTTGCAAGCAGGGCTTCAGAGAAATGGAAGCCAGCCGTGGGAGCCGCCACCGAGCCGTTCTTGCGGGCATAGACCGTCTGGTAACGGAAAAGGTCTTCGGCTTGTGGGTCCCGCTTGATATAAGGAGGCAGGGGGACTTTACCCACTTCCTTTAGGGCCGAAAGGAGGTCGTCCGGGCCTTCAAGGAGGATTTCGATTTTACCGTCCGGGTCCTTGGAAAGAAC
Source organism: Thermosulfurimonas dismutans (assembly GCF_001652585.1). Classification (GTDB taxonomy): domain Bacteria; phylum Desulfobacterota; class Thermodesulfobacteria; order Thermodesulfobacteriales; family Thermodesulfobacteriaceae; genus Thermosulfurimonas; species Thermosulfurimonas dismutans. The sequence continues at coordinate 21,156 of NZ_LWLG01000013.1, read as the reverse complement.
CCTTCCGGAAAGCCTTTCGGAAAAGATTACACGGTAGCCCGGAAAGAGTTTTTTACCCCGGTAAAGGGCGGGGACCGGTTTTCCGGCCTCGGGCAGCCTCAACAAAAGGATCTCCACCCGTCCACCGCTTTCCTTCCTTCCGAGAAGCCTCGCCGGAAAGACCCTAGTGTCGTTTAGGACCAGTAGATCTCCTGGGCGTAAATATTCTACGATTTCACTAAAACGCTTGCGATGTTCTATTTTTTTACTCTGCCGATGTAAGACCAGCAGGCGAGACTCCTCCCGCTTGGGAGAGGGATAGTAGGCGATGAGTTCCTCGGGAAGATCATAATGATAGGCCTTAAGCCGAAAATCTTCAGGTATTTCTTCTATGGAAGTAGGCTTCAAAGATTTTTCGATTTTCCCGGACGACATTTTCGTACCGTTCCCTTACCTCTTTACCCAACCAGGGTTCTAAAGACCCAAGAAGTTTTTTCGGATAGCATGGATCCTCCTCTTTGGGGTCGTAGAGAAGAATAAGCTTTTGTTCCACCTCTCGCAAGAAGAGATAATTTTGGACCAGTACCCGGTTTTCCGACATGGTTTGAAGGATCGCAAGGGTATTAGTTTCTTCGAGTTCGGGTTGCTCTTTTAGGAGCTGTATGGCCTGGATGGCAGCCAGAAATTCGAGATCTGCAAGGCCACCGTAGCCCAGTTTAGGGTTTAGGTGTTCACTATCCTCTCGCCCTCTTTCTTTTTCCATATAGAGCCGCATTCGGTAGAGCTCTTGCAGAAATTGATGATCAATGGCCTTGCGGGCGATAATTTTTCGGACCTCACTCGTGACTTTTTTCCCTAAAGCGGTATCTCCGCAGAGGAAACGGAGACGGGTGGCTGCCACGAGTTCCCACAGGTCGGCTTCCTCTCGGTAGTAGTGGAGAAATCCCGAAAGAGGCACTGTAAGGGGGCCCTTGCGTCCTTCGGGACGCAGACGAGCATCTACGGGATAACCCTCTCCTCCGGGAAGTCTTAGCGAAAGGTAGGAGAGGAAACGCTGGGCCAGTTTGGCGGAAAGGGCGGTGGCTTCTGGAGGCCCTTCATAGACGAATACTAGGTCTAGGTCCGAACGGTAACCCATCTCCCGGGCCCCGAGCTTGCCCAGTCCGAAAATGGCAAATGCTCCAGGGAAGCTTCGCCCCCATTCCTCGGATAGCCTGTGTAAAGTGATCTGGTGGGTAAAATGGACGAAAAGTTCTGCGGTGACGGTAAGCCTTGAGAGGACGGTTTCTATGGGTATCCGGCCCTCAAGATCAAGTAAAGCGGTCTCGACCAGGAGCTCGTTTTTTAGAGTTCGCAAGGTAGAAAGGGCTTCGTCGTAAGGAAGGTGATTCAGCCTTCTTAGGAAAAGATCCTCTTGGGGCTCAATTTGGGGTTCAAACAACGTTTCTGCAAGTTCGGGATGAGCTTCCAGAAGACGCCACAAGAATTCAGAAATGGAGATTAGTTTTATCAAACGATCCAGCATCGAGGGTTTTTCCTTGAAGGCCTGCAGGAGGGAAAGTCGACCTCCCAGTCTTTCGAAGAAGGTGATGAGGCGAGAGAGGGCTTTGTCTTTTTCTGGAAGCCCGAGCAAAGTGTCTAAAATCTGCGGAAGAAGATCCTTTAGAAGGGCGGTTTTTTTGGTAGAGAGAGGGCCTTTCGCCTTAATAAGGCTCCGGAGGTCTTCAAGAAGGTTTTCTGGAACCCCGGTGCATTGAGAAGTTTCCTTTAAGGGCTCATCGGAGAGCAGGCTTTCTTCTAACCGTTTTACCAATTCTGATTTTTCTTTTGGACAAGCCGGGGAAAGAAAGGCCTCAAATTTGGAGGAGACCCTTTTCCGAGTGGTCTCGAGATGATTCAGAAAACTTTCCGAATTTTCGAACCTCAGACTGCGAGCAATGACGGTTATGGCCAAGGGTTCTCTAGGAAGCCGGGCAGTTTGCTGAAAATAGCGACTCTGGATGCGATGTTCTACCATGCGGAGAAAGACATAGGCTTCTTCCAGTTCTCGGGCTTCGGAGGCGGGAATAACGTTCAGACGGGCGAGTCTCCTGAGGTTTGGGATTACTCCACGCCCCCTCAGACCAGGATGTTTACCGCCATAAATGCTCTGTAAGGCCTGAACCAGGAATTCCACCTCTCTGATGCCGCCCTTTCCGATCTTGAGGTCGTCCTCAATTCCCCGTCGGACGGTTTCCTTACGGATGCGTTCCTTGAGGTCACGAACGTGTTCCAGATAGGAGTAATCTAGGTACTGGGGAAAAACTACCGGACGAAGGCTTCGCAAAAGGGCGTAGCCAAGGGGAATATTCCCGGCCACGGGGCGAGCCCGAATGAGGGCCAGGCGTTCAAAAGGATGGATATGATAGAGATAATATTCCCGGGCTGCCGGCAGGCTTAAACTGATCTCTCCTTCCTTACCTCCCGGTCTTAACCGCAAATCTACCCGCCATACCCTTTCGCCCTCAAAAAGGCCATCCATCAGACGGGTAAAGGTCTCCAGGAGTTTTATGACCCGGACCTTTTCGACTCCTGGAACGTGGAAGTAAGCCAAATCAATGTCGGAAGCGTAATTCAGTTCCCGTCCGCCGAATTTCCCGAAGGCCAGCACCAGGATGTCTCTTTCGGGAACTCCGAAAAGTTTGACACAAAAAGAGAGCCCAGCTCTTACCAGGACTTCGGCCAGATGGGTGAGACGTCTCACCGTTCTAGTGAAAGATTCTCCTGAAAGATCCAAAGCTAAAATCTTTAGGACTTCCCTTTGTTTGACCGCCCTTAAAATCAGGGCCGCGTTTCGAAAATCTCTGTCTTTTTGGAGAGCGAGATTTAACTCTTTTAAAAGGCCTTTTGGGTTTGGAGGCCTTAGAGGCTCTTTTTCCAAGAAAGGTTGTAAGGCCTCCGTGTTACGGATGAGAACGCTCGCCGCATAGGGCGAGAATCCCAAAACTCGGATGAGCTCCTTGAGGTTCGGGGAAGACAGTAGTTTTCTGAACGTAGACTCCCCATAGGTCTCCTTTAAGGCCTCTAGATACCTTTCGGCGGCCTTGGAATCCGGGGCTGTAGCTATGAGTTCTTTAAGATCCACTTAGGAACTGGCGTAGCTGTGAAGCCCCGAGAGCCAGAAGTTTACTCCGAAATAGGTAAATAGCACGGCCCCGAAGCCCACTACTGAAAGGAAGGCCATGCGTTTGCCGGTCCAGCCCCGGGTGATGCGGGCGTGGATGGCCGCGGCGTAAATGAACCAGGTAATGAGGGACCAGGTCTCCTTCGGGTCCCAACTCCAGTAGGAACCCCAGGCCTGATCCGCCCAGACTGCTCCGGTAATGATACCTACCGTGAGCCAGAAGAATCCAAAGAGTATGATCTTGTACATAAGGTTATCCAGGGTTTCTTGTTCTGGGAGATACTGCCAAATAGAGCTCGGGGCCACCGTCCGAGGACGGAAAAGATAAACCAACCCCAACCCGAAGGCCACCGCAAAGGCCCCGTAGCCCAGAAAACAGGTGATGACGTGGGCCGTAAGCCAGTTGCTCTGTAAGGCGGGGACCAGAGGTTCGATCTCGGTGCTGGTTCCAAAGGAGGCGTAGGCCATAATGAGGGAGGCTACCGGAGCTACAAAGGCCCCCAAGGCTTTACGCCGGAGCTTGAGCTCGAGAAAGAGATAAACCGCCATGACAGCCCAGGCAAAGAAGATCAAGGATTCATAGAGGTTTGAGAGGGGAATGTGTCCATAACCCAGTTCATGAGACTCCCACCAGCGGATTCCCCAGCCTGCGGTATGCAAAAGGATGCCGGCCCAGGCTATAGCTGAGGAAGCCAGCCCCATACCCTCCCACTTAAAGATCCAGTGAAGGAGATATCCGGCCGCCGCGGCCAGGTAAATAAAAGTTACCAGGCTTAAAAGGTAGGCATGACTTACCAGGACAGTATGATTTTTAGCGGCTAGAAGCAGATATATCAAAAGTGCTCCTAAAAGACCTCCCGCGATTTCTTTTATCCGCATACTCGTAATCCTCCTTCCTGGTTTGAAAGCATTCTAACCACATCGAACGAACTTCGCAATTTGTATAAAAATTAACTTTGTGTTAATTTTTCTTGCTATGGAACGGAAGAACCTCTGGGCACCCTGGCGGGCAGAATACGTAGGGGGCAAGAAGGATCCGGGATGTATCTTTTGCCCCCCCGAGGGGCCGCTTCCTGACGAGGAACGTCTGATTCTCTACCGGGACGAAAAGGTCCTGGTGATCATGAACAAGTTTCCTTACAACACCGGACATCTATTAGTTTCACCCCGACGGCACGTGGCCGAACTAGAGGACCTCTCCCGGGAAGAGGTCACCGACCTCATGGTCATGGCCCAGCACTGTCTGAGGATTTTAAGAAAGGTGCTCAGGCCCGATGGCTTTAATGTGGGCTTCAATCTGGGGAAGGTGGCCGGGGCCGGTTATCCCGATCATCTCCATCTTCAGATCGTGCCTCGCTGGGAGGGGGACGCCAATTTCATGGCCGTGCTGGCGGACATCCGGGTGGTACCGGAGCATATTCTGGCTACCTACCGCAAACTCTTCCCCCACTTTGAGGCTTTGCGTAAGGCCTAACGATACACCAAAAAATCCCCTACTTTTCTAGCCCGGGGATTCAACCGATGTAGATAGATTTTCCCGTCTGGAAGAATATGTTTGACCTCAAAGCCGTTTATTAATAGAAGATCCGCCAAGAACCAGCGATGACATCGCCAGGGGAACCCCTCGGCACACATTATGGCCGTGGTCCAACGGCGAGCTTCTTCGAGGAGTCTTTTGAAGGCCGCTTGGAAGGCCTCGGTCTGCATGTGGTCGGCATAACCTCTGAATCCGGGGTTTTCTATACCGGTATTTACAGAGTCTGGTTTGGGTTTGCGATAACCCCCGAGATCGGGCAGAGCTAGATACCCTACGCCACAACGGTCCTCAAGAAAGGTGGCCAAGGCCTTGCCTGCAAAATGCGGAAATTTCTTTGAACTCGCAAATCGCCTTACGTCCACCAGAAGCTCGATATGGTGAGCTTTGAGCAAATGCTCAAAGACTTCCCGCGGATGGTTTGAATGGCCTAGGGTGTAAATTTGTGGTTTAATCATACTACAATTATGGCAGGCCTGGCGGTAAGAATCGAGTCGCTAGTCAAGGAATATGGTCGGCTTCGGGCCCTAGATGGGGTCTCCTTTGAGATCAGGGAGGGAGAACTTTTCGCCCTTCTCGGCCCGAATGGGGCAGGAAAGACCACCACCATTCGTATCCTTTCTGGGCTTACCCGTCCCACCGCCGGACGGGTCTGGTTTTTCGAGAAAGATATTTTTAGGGAGTCGCTAGCGGCCAAGAGGATGGTAGGGCTTGTGCCTCAGGCTGTGAACTTGGATCTAGAACTTACCCTCTGGGAGAATCTTCTCATTCACGGTCTCCTTTTCGGCATGTCCCGCAGGGCCATAGCCCAGAGGGCTGAGGAACTCCTACGATTTGCCGAGCTTTGGGAGAGACGAAACCAGAGGGTACGGACCCTTTCAGGTGGCATGAAACGGCGTCTTCTTATCATTAGGGCTCTGCTCCATGCGCCGCGTATTCTTTTTATGGACGAACCCACCGTGGGGCTCGATCCTCACATTCGACGTCGACTCTGGGGGCTCATCAAGCAGATCCAGACTAAGGGAACTACTATTCTCCTCACCACGCATTACATCGAGGAGGCCGAGTTTCTGGCCGATAGGGTGGCCTTTCTTGACCGGGGACGGATCGTGGCCCTTGATACCCCCCAAAACTTTATCCAAACCCTTGGGGAAGTGGCTGTGGATGTGGTGACTTCTGAAGGCCTCAAAACCTACTACTTCCGGAATCGCGGGGAGGCTGAAAGGGAAGCTATGAAGTTGTCTAAACAGGGCGAGTCCGTAACCTTGAGGCGGATTAACCTGGAGGACGCCTTCATTCACTTTACCGGGAGAAAGGTGTGAGAGGGTTTCTGGCTGTCTATCTCCGGGAACTGCTTATTATCTGGCACCGGTTGCCGCGGATGCTTCTTTCCTTTTCGGTTTCACCCACTCTATATCTAGTTGCCTTTGGCTTCGGTTTGGGCAAAGACCTGACGGTGGAAGGAAGACCTTACCTTGAGTTCCTGGTTCCGGGGGTGGTGGCAGCCGCCTCCATGATGCAGGGGTTCGGTATCAACGTGGAGATCAACGTAGCCCGTTTTTATCTCCGCATTTTCGAAGAGTTTCAAGCCGCTCCCATCTCGAATTGGGCCTATGTCTTGGGAGAGATCTTGGGAGGGGTCACCCGGGCTTTGCTTTCCACCTTGGTGATCTTGGCCATTACAGCTTTGGCCGGAGTCAAACTCCATTTAGGGCCCGCGTTCTTCCTGGGCGTTTTTCTGAACGCTTTCGTCTTCGCCTCCCTGGGAGTGGCCTCGGCCATGTTGATCCGCTCGCACGCCGACCAGGCCTTGGTCACCAACTTCATCATTACTCCTATGGTCTTCTTAGGAGGGACCTTTTTCCCGGTGGAAGGCCTGCCTGCTTGGGCTAGGTTGCCCTTAAAACTACTTCCTTTGACCCACGCCTCACACCTTATTCGTAACGCCGCCTACGGAAATCCCGTGCCCCTGACCTCCTTATATATACTTCTCATCATCGCTGGCTTGGGCTTCTTTTTGGCCTACCACTCCGTCGACCGCGCCCGAGACTAATTTTTTACGTTTTTGTATTAATTCAGAATAGAAAATTTACTTGATTGTTATAGTTTGCAAAAATGGACGAGATAGTTGTGTTTGTAGATCCTTAGTTTCGGTATGCTTTACGATTTTGGCATAAAATTTGTAGGCACAAAATGTAAAAAAGGTAGGAGGTGCGGGTATGGTAAAGGCGGATGTGGTTTGGATGCTGGTGGCCACGGCCCTGGTGATGTTGATGACTCCGGGGCTTGCGCTTTTTTATGGGGGGCTGGTGCGTGCCAAAAATGTGCTTTCTATCTCGCTTCAGGTTTTTATCTGTTTGGGGTTGATCAGTTTATTGTGGTTTCTCTATGGTTATAGTTTGGCTTTTGGTCCGGATCACGGGAAGGTTATCGGGGGGTTGGAGTATCTCTTCTTTAAAGGGGTAGGGACGGGGCCCGCCCCTGCGGCTGAGAATATTCCCCATCTTCTTTTCGCTGCTTTTCAGCTTATGTTTGCGGTTATCACGCCGGCCCTGATCACCGGGGCCTTTGCCGAAAGGATGCGGTTTTCGGCTTATCTCCTGTTCGTGGCCCTATGGTTTACGTTGGTCTACGCCCCGCTGTGTCACTGGGTCTGGGGTGGTGGCTGGCTGGGTGAGATGGGGGCGCTGGACTTTGCCGGGGGCACGGTCATTCACATCGCCTCCGGAGCCTCGGCGCTGGCGGCTGCACTGGTTGTTGGTCCACGTTTGGGGTATCGCCGGGACCCACTTCATCCTCACAATTTGCCGCTCACCCTCTTGGGGGCCGGGTTGCTTTGGTTTGGCTGGTTTGGATTCAACGCCGGAAGTGCGCTAGCAGCCGATGAGGTAGCGGTACTGGCCTTTATGAATACCCAGATTGCAGCTGGGCTGGCAGCCCTTTCCTGGGTGATAGCGGAATGGATCCTTCAGGGGGCTCCTACGACTTTGGGAGCGGCCTCCGGGGCAGTGGCTGGTCTGGTGGCCATTACGCCGGCGGCTGGTTTTGTGCCCCTCTGGGCGGCGGTGGTTATAGGGTTGCTGGCTGGTTTGATCTGTTACCTGGCGGTGCTGGCCAAAAATCGGTTGGGTTACGATGACGCCCTGGATGTGGTAGGGGTGCATGGCGTGGGCGGCTTCTGGGGGGCGCTGGCCACTGGGCTTTTTGCCTCCAAGGCGGTAAATCCCGCTGGGGCCGATGGCCTACTTTTCGGAAATGTAAAGCAATTTGGTATTCAGTTCCTCGGGGCCGCGGCCGGGGCGGTGTTCTGTTTCGTGGCTTCTTTGATTCTGTTCAAGGTAGTAGACGCAATCTTGGGCGTCCGGGTATCTCGAGAAGAAGAAATTCAGGGGCTCGATCTTACTCAGCACCGTGAAACCGGGTACAGTTTTTAACAAAATGGGAAATTGTGTCTAAGTGCTTTTGGAAAAGTCCAAAAATGCTCTTGTCTACAAAGTAAATAAACAGAGGTTGCTACAAAAATGTAAATAACAAAATTGTCTAAAAGGTAAATTGGTGGCGGATAGGGTAATTGGAGCCATAGATTGCGGAGGCTTTAGGGTGGCATACTTCTTGATTAAGGGCCGGGAAAAACGAGGAGGTGAATTGCGACATGATAGACAAGACAGATACGGCCTTCCTTTTGTTTTCGGCAGCTCTGGTCCTTCTCATGACCCCGGCCCTGGCAGTCTTTTACGGTGGATTGGTGAGACGAAAGAACGTGCTCTCGGTAGTCATTCAAAGCCTTATCATGATTTCCATCGTAACTCTGGAGTGGATTTATGTAGGCTATAGTCTATCTTTTGGTCCGGATTTGCACGGAATTATTGGAAGCCTCAAATACTTTGCCTTGCGGGGGGTAGGGCTCGAACCCAGTCCGGACTATGCCTCTACGGTGCCGCATATGGTTTTCATGATCTATCAGTGCATGTTTGCGGTTATCACACCGGCCCTGATTACCGGGGCCTTTGCCGAGAGGGTTCGTTTCCGAGGCTTTGTGATCTTCAGCTTGCTCTGGGCCCTTGTGGTCTATAACCCACTCTGTCACTGGATCTGGGGCGGAGGTTGGCTCGGTAAACTAGGGGTGCTTGATTTTGCCGGGGGACTGGTGGTGCATGCCAGCTGCGGAGCCGCAGCCTTAGTAACGGCCCTAGTGATTGGCCCTCGTAAAGGCTACGGACGGGAACCCTTCATCCCGCACAACTTGCTCCTTACGGTTATCGGCACCGGATTGCTGTGGTTCGGCTGGTTCGGGTTCAACGCCGGAAGCGCCCTTGAGGTGAACGGCACGGCGGTGCAGGCTTTTGTGAATACCCACGTGGCGGCCATGACTGCCATGGCGGTCTGGGTACTGGTGGAGAGATTTCACCAGGGCAAACCCACTACTCTCGGAGCCTGCAGTGGTGCCATTGCAGGGCTGGCTACTATTACACCGGCCGCAGGATTTGTGGAGGTGAACGCCGCCGTCCTCATAGGAGTCCTGGCCGGTTTGATCTGTTACCTGGCGGTGCTGGCCAAGAATCGGCTGGGTTACGATGACGCCCTGGATGTAGTGGGAATTCACGGGGTAGGAGGGGTGATTGGTACCCTCTGTGTGGGGCTCCTCTCTGAGGAGGGCAAGTTTGTTCCTCAGCTCATCGGAGTAGCGGCTACGGTAGTCTATACCCTGGTGGCCACTTTTATTCTGGCCAAGGTGGTGGATGTCGTCTTCGGGTTCCGTGCGGATAGCGAGGCTGAGGTTAACGGCTTGGATATTGCCGAACACGGCGAGGAAGCTTATGCCTTCTAATATGTAATATGTGGTTATAATTGTGGGGCGGCCTTTGGAGGGCCGCCCTTTTTATTTTTGCGGAATGGGGCTACTGATAAGCCTTCCGGTCTAGTATAAGGTGCCTCTTGAATCCCGGGCGGGTTTGATTTAAGGTTGTTCCAAGATGGCAGTGACATTCAATCCTAAGGGCTATGTGCCCGGAAAGGCCCGTTCGCGTTCAAAGTCTAAAAGGAACTTTAATATTTGGCTTGGAGGGTTGCTGGGAGTTCTTTTTGTGGCAGGTCTTTTGAGCGGATTTTACTTTGACTGGCGTTATCGATCCAGTCTGAAAGAGCTTTCGAAGCTGCGGACAGAAAATGCGGATATTTCTCGGAGGATAAAGGCCCTTGAGAAAGATCCGCAACTCTACGAAGAGATCGCCCGTAAAAAATATGGTTATGTCAAAAAGGGTGAAAGATTAATCATCTTCAGAAAGAGGAGGTAAATATGGCCTACACCACTTCGGATTTTAGAAGAGGTCTCAAGATCGAGTGGGAAGGGAAGCCCTACGAGGTTCTTGAATACCAGCACTCCAAGGTAGCCAAGGGACAGGCCACCGTAAGGACCAAGCTTCGAGACCTCACTACAGGAAGGGTATTGGAGGTCAATTTTCGCTCTGGAGAGCGTTTTGAAAGACCGGATCTCGAGGAAAAGGAAATGCAGTACCTTTACCAGGAGGGGGATCGTTACGTATTCATGGATCTTGAGGACTACGATCAGGTATATTTGGACAAAGATCAGTTAGGTGAGGCCTGGAAGTTCTTGCAGGAAAATGTCAACGTCTTTGTGCTTTATTACAAGGGAAAACCTATTGGGGTAGAACTTCCGAATACGGTGGAGCTCAAAGTGGTGGAGACAGAGCCTGGAGTGCGTGGAGATACGGTTTCCGGAGGTTCTAAACCAGCTAAGCTTGAGACTGGAGCCGTAGTCCAGGTACCTCTTTTTATAAATGAGGGGGATCTCATCAAGGTGGACACCCGTACCGGTGAGTATGTGGAAAGGGTGGGGTAAATGTTAACGCTCAAGAAGTTGCGGGAGTTTAAGGAGTATTTGGAAAGTGGGGCCTTTATTGAGGACTTTGATATGCGTCCTCCGGATGGCCAGGCAGAGATGTTGGACATGATTGATATCCTCTTTGAGATCTGTGAGAAAGCCGACGAGGTCATGACCGAACACTTTTATCGGCGGCTAAGGGAAAAGAGCGAGGGAGAAGGTTCTTAAAATTAAATGCCTTTTTACATTCGGGCCAAAACCTACCTGCGGTATGCCGAAGAGGAATACCAGAAGGCCCTTACGCGATTAAACGAAGACCAGGAAGCGGCCCTTTTGGCTTTTAAAGACAGTTTTTTGTTCTCTACTAAAGCTATCTGGGCCGTTTCTCGGATAGAGGCTCCTAAAGAGAAGCCATCACCGGAAAAGCTTCTTGAGGAGCTTTCCCGAGCCGTGGAGCCGGAGATGGCGACTTTCTTTAAAGACGCCTGGGAAAAATTTAGAACCGGAACTTCCTTGGAGGAAGCCAGAGCCCTAGCCTCTCAAGCCCTTAACTACGCCCGGGAGGTGCTGGCTCCTATTCTAGGTCCTGCGGCATGGTCCCGAAACTTCTAGTTTTTTTCTGGGAGAAGACCAAGCCGCTATATTTACCCCTTTCCTGGTTGTATGGCCTCGGGGTGCGGGTGAGGCGGAAGGCCTACGAGGCCGGCTGGCTTACTCGCCGGAAGCCGGCAGTGCCTTCTGTAGTGGTAGGGAACCTCTCCTTAGGAGGGGAGGGCAAAACGCCTTTCACCCTAGCCTTGGCGGAACTATTGAAAGGCCTTGATCTTAGGCCGGTGGTGATACTTAGAGGCTATGGCGGGAGAGGACAGGGACCACGGGTGGTCTCGGAGGGCCAGGGACCGATTTTGGGTTCGGAGGAGGCGGGAGAAGAAGCCCTGCTTTATGCCTTTAGGCTTCCCGGGATACCGGTGGTAGTGGGGAAAGACCGGCTGGCTGCGGCTGAGCTTGCTTGTGAAAGATTCCGGCCCGGGGTACTTCTTTTCGACGACGCCTTTCAACACCTGAGGCTTTCTGCAGACCTTTATCTCCTGGTTGTTTCTGCGGGGAGGGATCCCTTTGTCGAAAGGCTCTTCCCAGCTGGCCGCCTGCGGGAGCCGCTTTCGGTAGCCCGGAAGGCCCAGGCAGTTTTCGTTACCCGGACCAACCTCTTCCCTGAACGGGCGGAGGACCTTTCTCGTCGGTTTGCTTCTATGGGACTCCCGGTCCTCAGGACGGCCTTCGAGCCCGGACCTCTAGTCACCCTTACTCCATCGGGCTTTATGCCTTATACCGGCCGAAAGCCTCGCCGGGTGGTAGCCTTTTGCGGCCTAGGAGACCCGGACAACTTTCGGAAGACCCTTGAGGAAGAGGGCTTTGAGGTCCTCTTTTTCAAGGCCTATCCCGACCACTACCATTATCGGGAAAGGGATATTCGCAGACTCTCAGAAAAGGCTGCTTCCCTCGGCGCTGAGGCCCTGATTACCACGGAGAAAGACTTGGTAAAGATTCCCATAGGGGTCTCTTTCCTCCCTGTGCTGGCTTTATCCCTTTTGTTAAGATTCCCCCGAGAAACCCTCGAGTATTTGCTTTCCTTGTTTCGATCTTATTCCCTTTGCAAATAGACTTCTGGTTCTTACTTTTTAATCCAGGGAGATTCGGAAGCGGAGGTGGCGGCCATGAGAATTGCGCAGGTGGCGCCGCTTTTTGAGGCCGTACCACCCAAGCTTTATGGGGGCACGGAACGGGTAGTCTCTTGGCTTACCGAGGAGTTGGTACGTCAAGGGCACGAGGTTACGCTTTTTGCAAGCGGTGATTCTAAGACCTCGGCCCGCCTGATTCCCTGTGCACCCCAGGCCCTGAGGCTTGCCGGGGTGAAGGATACCCTGGCTCCACATGTCTTTATGGTGGAAAGGGTGCTGCGAATGGCCTCGGAGTTCGATGTTATCCATTTTCACATTGATTACCTGCACTTGCCCCTTATGCGTAGAACGAAGATTTCTTATCTCACTACGCTTCACGGGCGCCTGGATCTCCCGGAGATGTTTCCCTTTTACAAGGAGTTCCGGGAAGCCCCCTTCGTTTCTATCTCAAACGCCCAGCGCAGACCTCTTCCCTTTCTTAACTGGATCGGCACGGTCTATCACGGTCTGCCAGCGGATCTTTACCGACCGGTCTATGAACCCGGGAAATATCTGGCCTTTCTGGGAAGAATATCTCCAGAGAAGCGCCCAGACCGGGCTATAGAACTCGCCGAAAGAGTAGGGATAAAGCTTCTTATAGCGGCCAAGGTGGACAAAGCCGATGAGGAATATTTTAAAGAAGTTATCAAGCCCAGGCTTAAAAGTCCCTGGGTAGAATTCATCGGCGAGATTACCGAGAAGGAAAAACAGGAATTTTTGGGAGAGGCCCTGGCCCTCCTCATGCTCATCGACTGGCCGGAGCCCTTCGGGCTGGTGATGATCGAGGCCAACGCCTGCGGGACGCCGGTTATCGCTTGGCGGTGCGGTTCAGTGCCGGAAATCATTGAGGATGGCCGAAACGGTTTCATCGTGGAGAGCATGGAGGAGGCCGAAAGGGCGGTGGAAGGACTTTCCGGGCTTTCTCGTCGGGAATGTCGGCGGGTTTTTGAGGAACACTTTACCGCCGAAAGAATGGCCCGGGAATATTTGGCCCTCTATGAATCTTTGCGCATGAGGGAAGTCCCCCTATGGCGGAAGGCGGCCTGAAGTTCTACATCCTGGCTACTAACCCCGGGCTTTCTCCCCGTAACCTTGCCTTCAAGCACGGGGACACCTTTGCCCTCTTCAATGCCGAGGGGGACATTGTCCCTGGTGGGCTCGGAGAGCTCGGTCTCTATCATAGGGGGACCCGTTTCCTTTCTCGCCTGGAACTTTTTTGTTGTCATACCAAGCCCTTTCTATTAAGCTCCTCCCTTTCCCAGGACGGTCTACTTATCCAGGTAAATCTTACTAATCCGGATCTTTTTTGGGGAAGGGATCTTTTTATCCCGCGTGGAGGGCTTCATATTCGGCGCACCAAGGTCCTTTACGAAGGAGACTATTATGAGGAGTTGGTGTTTACCAACTATTCGCTTTTCACCCTGGATATTCCGGTAACCATATCTTTCGCCGCAGACTTTGCGGATATCTTTGAGGTCCGGGGAGTTAAGAGGGAAAAAAAGGGCCACATTCTTCCCCCGGTGGTGGAGGAGGATAGGGTCCTTATTCGCTATCACGGGCTGGACGGTCTTACGCGGTTGCTTGAAATCGTCTTTTCGGACCTCCCCGGTATGCTTCGCCCGGATCAGGCCCAGTTTTTACTGAAGCTCGCTCCTAAGGAGCGTGTCAACCTGGGGATAAAGATCCGGTGCCTTTCGGGAGAAGAGAGGCTCCGCAGGGACTTTAAGGCCGCCCTTTTCTTGCGTCGCAAAGAGCGCAAGGCCCTCCTAAAGAAAAGTGTGCAGGTGGAAACCTCAAATGAACATTTCAATTTCTGGCTTGAGCGTTCGACCAATGACCTTTTCATGATGCTTACGCACACACCTTACGGCCTTTATCCCTACGCCGGTATCCCCTGGTTTAACACCGTTTTTGGACGGGATGGTCTCATCGTGGGGCTCCAGACCCTCTGGTTCAATCCGGATATCGCCCGGGGGGTGTTAGAGGTCCTGGCCAGGACTCAGGCCCAGGAGAAAGACCCTGCCAGGGATGCCGAGCCGGGGAAAATTCTGCACGAAATGCGTTTTGGCGAGATGGCTGCTACCGGGGAGGTACCCTTCGGAAGATACTACGGTTCGGTGGACGCTACACCTCTATTTATCATCCTGGCTGGGGCCTATTACGAGAGGACTCAGGATCTGGAGTTCATCCGCAAGCTTTGGCCTCACCTTGAACTGGCCCTTCACTGGATTGAGGACTATGGGGATCAAGATCGCGATGGCCTGGTGGAATATGCACCTTCCGAGGAAGGCCTGGTCAACAAGGGCTGGAAGGACTCCCATGATAGCGTTTTTCACCGGGACGGACGGTTCCCGGAGCCGCCCATAGCCCTGGTGGAGGTCCAGGGCTATGTTTATCGGGCCTATCTGGAGATGGCCAAGCTCGCCCGGGCTCTCGGAAAACACGATCTGGTTCTGCCCCTTCTTTCTAAGGCCGAAACCATGCGGAATAGAATCAAAGAGCGTTTCTGGGATGAAGATTCTGGCTTTTTGGCCCTAGCCCTCGATGGTCGCAAGGCGCCATGCTGGGTGAAGACCTCCAATCCTGGCCATCTGTTTTTTGCGGAGGCGTTGCGGGAAGAGGAGGCCCAGAGACTAGTGGAGGGCCTTTTTGCACCGGATATGTTTTCCGGATGGGGGATAAGGACCGTTTCCCGAAAGGAGGTGCTTTACAATCCTGTTTCATACCACAACGGCTCCGTATGGCCCCATGATAACGCCCTCATTGCTGAGGGACTTGCTCGCTACGGATTCAAGGATCACCTAGAGCGGGTCTTTAAAGGGCTCTTTGAGGCTAGCCATTATTTTCCCCACCACCGGCTACCGGAACTCTTTTGTGGTTTTACCCGGAGGGCCGGGGAGGGGCCGGTGCCTTATCCTGTGGCCTGCAGTCCCCAAGCCTGGTCCTCGGGAGTGATCTTCATGTTGCTTGCGGCCTCTCTGGGATTGCGTTTTACCGGAAAGGGGCTCTGCTTTTTTAAACCGAGATTGCCCTCTTTTCTTTCTTGGGTGCGTTTTAAAGGCCTTAGGGTGGGAGAGTCCACCATTGATCTAGAACTTATCCGATACGAAAAGGATGTGGTGGTAAATGTCCTCAGGAAGCCGAAGGTGGTAGAGGTGATGGTGATAAAGTAGAACGCAAGAAGCTCGCCAGTAGGTCCGCTACCCGCCAGGAGGCTCCGGGGCCGCCGAGACGTTTTTTTACCTGCTTTAATTTTTCGCGCGTTTCTTCTCGGAATCTGGTCTCGAAAAGATAGGGCCTTAAGACTTCGGCTAGCTTTTCCGGACGGGCCTCGTCTTGGAGGATTTCGGGAACTACCGGTTCGTCCAAAATCAGGTTGGGCAGGGTGATATAAGGGACCCGTACCAATCTCTTGGCCAGAAAAAAGGAAAATTTTGGGAGCCGATAGGCTGCTACCATAGGGGTTCCAAGAATTGCGGCTTCAAGGGTTACCGTACCGGAAACCAAAAGGGCGGCGGTGGCCTGTTTTAGGACTTCGTACTGATAGCCTACAAGGACCTTTACCTTTTTCCTGGCCTCTTCCCATAGAAGGGTTTCGGAAAGTCCCTGGGCCTTGACTATTACTCCTTGAAGTCGCGGATGCTCCTTTTTTAAGATTTCATAGGTCGCTAGAAACACGGGTAGCAAGCGATTGACCTCGGATTCCCGACTACCGGGGAAGATGCCCAAAATCGGATGGACCGGCGAAAGCCCCGCAATTTCACAGAAGGTTTCCCTAGAAAGAGAGGGCCTTACCAGATCTACCAAGGGATGTCCGACAAACTCCACGTTGATACCTTCTTTTTTGAAAAATTCCTTTTCGAAAGGTAGGATAACTGCCAGCAGATCTACGCAATTCTTTAGAATTTTTACCCGTCGGCGGTGCCAAGCCCAGACCTGGGGGGCGATATAGTAGAAGACCGGGATTTCGAGTTTCTTACATATCTTGGCCAGCCTCAAGTTGAAACCCGGAAAGTCTATGAGAACGGCTATTTGAGGGCGATTGTTGATGAGAAAGTTCTTGAGCCGGGACCAGGCCTGACGAATGATCTTGAGCTGGGAAAGAGTAGGTAGCCCTACTACCGAAATGGGTTCAGCCGGGAAGAGACATTCGAGGCCGGCTGCGCGCATCCGTCGGCCTCCGATACCGTAAAAGATCAGCCCCGGAAGTATCTCCCGCACCTTGCGTATGAGTTCCGCTCCGTAGAGATCCCCGGATTCCTCTCCGGCCACGATGAGAATCCTGTGCGAAAAACCCGTGTGCACCGTGACTTAACCCGCAGAGAATTTTTGAAGGTTTTCCTCAATATCCCGCTTGATGCGGAAGGCTAGCTCCAGGGCCGAGAGGGCCTCCTTTCCGCTGACTGGCGGAGACGCCCCTTCGGCTACAGCCCGGACGAAGGCCTGCAATTCTTCCAAAAGAGGGTCCGCTGAGGGGAAGCTTTCCTCTTCAGGTATAAGCCTTTTGTCCTCCCCGAGCCGAACTTCAAAGTATTTGCGGTTCAAAGTGTCGGCCGAAAAATAGGCCCCTTTCTCAAACACTCGAAAGCGCCTCTGGGGGGTCAGCGAGATTCGGCTGGCGGTGAGATTGGCCGAACAGCCGTTTTCGAAGACTATTCGAACGCTGGCGATGTCGATCTTGTCCGAAAGAACCGGGGCCCCAGCCGAAAGCAGGGCCTTTAGTTTTACTTTCGGATTCAAGGCCAAGACCAGGTCCAGATCGTGAATCATGAGATCTAGGATGACGTCCACATCCAGAGCCCTTTCGGTGAAACCGGAAAGCCGGTGAGCCTCAATGAAAAGGGGACGCTTGACTTCGGAAAGAAGCCTCTTCATAGAAGGCTGAAAGCGTTCGATGTGCCCTACCTGCAGGATGAGGCCCTGTCTTTCTGCCAGGCTTACCAGCTCTTCAGCCGTTTCCAGCCGGTCGGTGATGGGTTTTTCTATGAAAAGATGCTTGCCGGCCAAGAGACATTCTTTGGCGATCTCAAAATGGGTGACCGTAGGGGTTACGATAGAGAGGGCCTCAACCTCGGGCAAAAGCTTCCGAAAATCCGTAAACCAGGCGGTGCCGTATTTTTCGGCGATCTCCTTGGCTCGTTCTTCCCTGATGTCCACCACGCCGCAGAGTTCGGCCTCCTCCATGCGGGCGAATTTTTCGGCATGGAATCTTCCCAGGTGACCTACGCCGATGACCCCCACTTTGATCTTTTTCATTTTATCCCCACCACTATTAATCCGTGTCGATTGGCGAAATCAAGGGCCTCTTCCCTTTCAAAGAAAAGGGTCTTGCCGGCCTCAAGGGCCAGTACCCGGGCGCCGGCCGAAAGCATGGTCTCAAGAGTTTTGAGACCCGCGGCCGGTAGATCAAGGCGAGGGTCCTGGTTGGGTTTTAGGACCTTGACCACTACGGCTCCTTTTCGAAAGTTTCCGGCCCGGCGAATGGTCTCGTCCGTGCCCTCTACGGCCTCTACGGCTAGCACCATCCGGTCCTTCACTACCACACATTGACCAATATCCATAGCCCCTATCTTTCTGGCTATCTCGTAGCCGAACCGGATGTCTTCCCATTGAGACGAAGAGGGTTCCTTGCGGGTAAGGACACCTTCAGGTGTGAGAAGTTCGGGCACGAAGTCCGCCGGAGAGACTATACGAAAACCTTCCTTTTCGAGCTCTTCAGCCACCGCTCTCAGGATGGCGTCATCATTGCGACTAAGCAATCGTTTCCACAAAAGAAGGGCTCGAAGGTCAGGAATGGCTTCTTTCAGGGCCTTGGGTTTCTCGATCTTTCCGAGAAAGGTGATCTCTTTGACGCCCTCTTTTTTGAAGGCTTTGATCAGTTTTCCGAACTGGCCCAATTTTATTCGAACGGCTTTGGCTCCGGCGGAGGCCAGTCTTTTGGCCTGGGCCTCCGAAAAGGTTATCACCACTACTGGCTTTTGGGTGGCGGTAAGTTTTTCGACCAGCACCAGAGGGGCCTTCCCTTCACCGGCAATGAGCCCGAGAGGTTGCGGAGGCATGGATTAGAAGGCTTCCTCTCCCTCAAAGGGTTTGCGTCTCATGATACCCTGGCGGGAGGGATTCTCAATGAAATTGATGAATTCTTGTACATGGGGATCTTCTGGAAAGGCGTCTCGGAGTTCCTCAATAGTTTCTTGGATGCGTCCCGGACCATCCAGGAAGATTCCTAAGGCCTGGGAGATGTGTCTTATAGTTTCTTTGCCGAACCCGGCTCGTCTCAAGCCTATCAGGTTTACTCCCTGGATCTTGGCCGGAATGCCGAAGACCTTTACGAAGGGAGGAACGTCTTTGTCTACGCCGCTCATGCCGCTGACGAAGGCGTAAGAGCCAATGCGGCAGAACTGATGCACGGCCGAAAGTCCTCCAAAGACCACCCGGTTGCCCACTCGAACATGGCCTCCCAGGGTGGCTCCGTTGGCCATAATGATTTCGTCCCCCAGAAAGCAATCGTGGGCAATGTGGACATAAGCCATCAGTAAACAACGATTGCCGATTCTGGTAAGACTCTGGTCAAGGGCTGTTCCTCGGTGAATGGTCACGAATTCCCGAATGACGTTTTCGTCCCCAATCTCCACCCAGGACTCTTCTCCTTTGTAGGCTAGATGTTGGGGGTCGGATCCGATGACCACATGGTGATGGATGAAGTTGTTTTTCCCGATTCGGGTGTTTTTCTCTATGATGACATGGGAACCTATACGAGTGCCTTGACCGATGTAAACCTGCGGACCTATGACCGTATAAGGTCCAATTTCGACCTCATCCTCAATTTCTGCCGAAGGGTGAATTTCAGCTGTGGGATGGATTTTTCGCATATTTTACCTCACGGCAGCCATGATTTCAGCCTCGGCCACTACCTTTCCGTCTACGGTAGCTCGTACGAGCGTCTTAACAACAGGGCCCTTACATTTGAAGCCCTGAGCCTCGAAGATGATGGTGTCTCCTGGAAGGACCGGGCGGCGAAAGCGAACCTTGTCCAACCCGGCCAGCACAAAGGGCTTTTCTCGAGCTTCGGGGAAACATACCTTTACGAAAAGACCCCCAACCTGGGCCATAGCTTCTACCATCATTACCCCAGGCATAAGGGGGTCTTCCGGAAAGTGGCCCTGAAAGAAAGGTTCGTTGTGGGTGACGTTTTTGAGGGCCTTGATGTACTGTTTTTCGCAGTCAACCTCAAGTACCTTATCCACCATCAAGAAAGGGTAACGGTGAGGAAGCAACTCCATGATTTCTTTGGGGCCGAGGCTTTTGGTACTCACTTCTTTCCTCCGAGAAGGGCTTTCAACTTTCGTAACTCCTTTACCATATCCGGAAGCTTTGCAAAAGCCACTACGGCCTTTCGCCAGACCCTTACCGGGATGGCCGGAATGCCAGCCACTTCTTCTCCGGGCGCGATCTTACCAGATACTCCAGATTTGGCCGCGATTTTGGCCCCTTCTCCTATCTGGGCCCCGGGAGCTAGACCAACCTGCCCCCCCATCATCACGAAACGTCCGACGCGGGCATGGCCGCTTACGCCACACTGGGCCACAATAATGGCTCCCTCACCGATTTCCACGTTGTGGCCTATCTGGGTGAGGTTGTCTATCTTGGTTCCGGCCCCGATGCGGGTGACCCCGAAGGTGGCCCGATCCACGCAGGCGTTGGCTCCGATCTCCACCTCTTCGCCGATTTCGACCGTTCCAAAATGGGGAATCTTGAGGTGCTTAAGACCTTCCCTGGTCCATTCTTGGGCGTAGCCGAAACCGTCGGCCCCGATGACCGTACCGGCGTGAAGCACCACCTCATCCCCGAGGCGCACTCCCGGATAAAGCACCACGTAGGGATAGAGCACACACCGCCGCCCCACCTCCGCCCCAGCACCCACGAAGACCCCGGGGTAAAGCATGCTTCCCTCCCCGATGCGGGCTCCGGCTCCCACATACACCCAGGGCCCCACCGAGACTCCTTCGCCGAGCTCCGCTCCCTCCTCGATCACCGCAAGGGGGCTTATACCAGGGGCGGGATGAGAGGGCTTCCAGAAGAGCTGGGCCACCCGCGCCAGTGCCACCCGCACGTTCGGGCACACCAGAAGGCTCCTTTCCGGAAACTCCCCGGCGAGCTCAGGTGGGACTAGAAGAGCCGCGGCCCTGGTCTTTCGCGCCGTCGAAAGCCAGGCCCGGGATTCCACGAAGCTGAGCTCCCTCTCCCGGGCCAGCTCAAGCGCCGAAACTCCCTCTACCTCAAGGTCCTCTCCCCGGAGCTCTGCCCCGATCCTTTCGCTCAATTCCGAAAGACGGTACCCCATTTCCCTCCAGTATACCCATCTTTTCCACCTTCCTCAAACCGAAAGTCCGATTTCCCTCTCCTAGGAGGGGATGTCCAGGGAGGGGTGCCACTTCCCTCCCCTTGTAGGGGAGGGTTAGGGAGGGGTCCCTAGAACCCCCCTTTGTCCCCTATCTCTTTCCTCAGATATTCAAGCACTCCCTCCACATTCCCAACACTTCCGAATTCGTAAAACGAAAAACCCTGAAACCCAAGCTCACCAAATAACGATCCCGCTTCTCGTCGTTTTTACGGGCCAGAGGTGTATAATGGGAGTCCCCGTCTATATCTATCACCACTTTTGGGTTAAAGGCCACAAAGTCCACAATATACCGCCCTATGGGTAGCTGCCGATGGAACTTAATTCCCAGAAACTGACGCTTCCGCAAAAAGGCCCAGAGCTTTCTTTCGGCGGGAGTAAGCTCGCGCCTGAGCCTCCGGGCTTTTTCCTTAAGTCGTGAATTGTAAAGATATTTCCTTTTTGGTTTCATACTCCAACTATTAGCATTTTTCAGAAACCTTTGTGAACCCCCTACCCCCCCTTACGAAGGGGTATGGA
>NZ_LWLG01000012.1 GCF_001652585.1 Thermosulfurimonas dismutans | reverse complement strand
AAAACCAAGAGATCCTCGAGGTTCTCCTCCCAGTGCTTCACTACTTCCGGATACTTCCCTTGCCACCGAGCCTTGAAAGCCCTGAAGGCCTCCAGGGCCTCGGACCTCCTCCTAGCCCGATAAATTCTCCTCAAATCTTGAGCCAAAGCCTCCCGGTGAGACCTCCGGACCTTCCTCAGGCTATACTTGAGACTGTGAAGAACGCATCTCTGAAACCTGGCCCCAGGATAAACCCTGAGAACCGCCTCCTTCAAACCTGATAGCCCGTCCCCTATGACCACCTCAATCCTCTTGAGACCTCTCTGGCGCAGTTCGTTGAGAATTTCCTGATAGACCAAAGAGCTTTCCCCTTCTCCTCCACTGGTCCAAAAGCCCACAATCTCTCTGGTCCCATCTCGCCTTATCCCCAAAGCCAGATACACCGGCTCCCTGGCCACAGTTCCTCTCCTCACCGGCAGAAAAGTAGCATCCAGATAAAGGGCAAAGTATTCCTCCGAAAGCCTTCGCTTTCTCCAGGACTCAATTTGGTCCTCGGCTACCTCCGTTAGTCTGCTTATACTGGCTGGCGAATAGTAAGCCCCGTAAATGGTCTCGATAAATCTTGAAACCGCCCTGGTACTGGCTCCCGAGGCGTACAAAGCCAATACAGCTTCTCCCAAGTCGAGACCGGCTCTTCTCCTTGGAGGAGGTAGGATCTGAGCTCTAAAGTTTCCATCTCGAGTTCTGGGAACCATCAGGCCTTCAATAGGCCCGTATTTGGTAAGAAGACAGCGAGGGTAGAAACCGTTGCCTTTGGTTTCAGGGTGAAAGTCTTCTTTCCTCAAGTGCCAGCTGCTCAATCACGCCTTTGATGGCCTCCTTGATGAGGTCCTCCAGCTTTTCTATAATTTCTCTGTCCTGCATGGCCTTCCTCCTTCCCTTTGGTTTGACTCCCACTTATTATCGCAAGGAGGAAGGCCTCTTTATTTGCCACCACGGACACAATCAAGGAAACACTACCTTTTTGCTTATAGTGGGCCGATTTTGATTTTTTTGACCAAAACTTGACATCCTTGATTGGAAGTTGTCCCAAGAATGATAGGCTGTCAACGAAGACTCTCTTCTTGAAATTTTTGAAAATAAGGATAAATTCGGAAATAAGAGGGTTAAAGGAGGGAATTTAATGTTTAAGAAGGGGTTGGTTTTGAGATTTCCGGCTGAGATCGTAGATCAGCCCATTGTTTGGCGTTTGGTAAAAGATTTCGATCTTTCTTTCAATATTCTCAAGGCTACGATCCTTCCTGGTAAGGAAGGTATCATGGTAATGGAACTCTCTGGACATCCCAAAAACGTCTCCAAGGGCCTTCAATATCTTCGGGATCTCGGAGTGGAGGTCAAAACCGTTGGGCAAGAGATCAAGCGGAACGAAGATCTTTGTATCCACTGCGGGGCCTGCACCGCGGTCTGTCCCACGGGCGCCCTTTCGGTGGATCGCGAGACCATGCAGGTGGTCTTCGACCCCGACCGGTGTAGCGCTTGCGAACTCTGTGTAACGGCCTGTGTGGTGCGGGCCATGGAGGTGCGCCTTGAACGTGAAGCCCTATGATTGCGGTGGCCATCTCCGGGGGAGTAGACAGTGCCTTTGCGGCCTGGTTGCTCTCCCGGAAGCACGAAGTTGTCCTGATCCACGCCCTTTTTACTCCTAGTCATCCAGATTTAGAACGGATTGAAAGTCTGGCCCGGTTTTTGGCGCTCCCTTACGAAATAGTTGATCTTCGAGAGGCCTTCCGTGACAAGGTCATAGAGTATTTTAGACGCGCTTACACCTTAGGGCTTACCCCTAATCCCTGTGTGGTCTGTAACCGGGAGATCAAGTTTGGTTTGCTCCTCAGGGAGGTCCTTTCCCGGGGGGCGGAAAAACTGGCTACCGGACACTACGTCCGGGTGGTTTATGACGAGGGGTTGGCCCGCTATCTCCTTTACCGGGGCCGCGACCGCAGGAAGGACCAGAGCTATTTCTTGCACCAGCTCTCTCAAGAGGCCCTTTCGCGGGTAATTTTCCCTCTCGGGGATTACCTCAAGGAGGAGGTCGTCCGGGAGGCCGTCCGCATCGGATTCTTTAACCTCACTGCTCCTGAAAGCCAGGAGGTCTGTTTCATCGAACGAGACTATCGGGACCTTTTCCGGGATCTTTCGTTCCCACCGGGAGAGATCGTGACCGTGGACGGTCGGGTGGTGGGCCGCCATCAGGGACTTTACGCCTACACGGTGGGCCAGAGACGCGGCCTTGGGGTGCGCCTCGGGAAACCTTACTATGTGATACGTCTCGATCCCCAAAAGAACCAGGTGATAATCGGCGAGAAAAAGGATCTCCTCCGGCAGGAGTGTCTGGTCTCAAACGTGAACTTTATCTACCCGCTTGATCCCGAAAAGCCCTTTCGGGCCGAAGTTCGGATTCGATACCGCCATAAAGAGGCCCCAGCGGAGGTGGTGCCTTTGGGCGATGGGCGTTTCAAGGTAATATTTGAAAGACCCCAGAGGGCTATAACTCCGGGGCAGTTTGCGGTTTTCTATCGAGGGGGACTGGTGCTTGGTGGGGGAGAAATTCTCCCGGAGGTATAGGAAGATGACCAAAATCAGGTTCCTTCCCTTTGAGGTTACTGTAGAGGCCCGCGAGGGCGAGACGGTTTTACACGCCGCCATGCGGGCCGGAGTGCACATCAACGCCTCCTGTGGCGGGGCTGGGGTTTGCAACAAGTGTCGGGTCTTCGTGGAGGAGGGCCAGGTTATAGGAGAGAGCCTTCCCGAGGGAGGTTATAAGGCTTGTACGCTTATCCCGGAGACCGATCTTGTGATAAGGGTTCCGGTGGAAAGCCATCTCGACCGTCGGGCTCTACTTCGTGCCCCGAAAAGATTGGCCAGTTCTTGGATTGAAGCCGCTGAAAGGGCTAGAGCCGTTGATATCGAGCCTGCAGTAAGAAAGTTCTTCCTTGAATTACCTCCTCCGGATCTTTCAGACAACATCCCGGATTTGAGACGCCTCAAAAGAGGGCTTAAAGAGATCCTCGGTCAAGAACCCGAGGCTGAGTGGAGCCTTCTTAAAAGGCTCCCTTACGTTCTGCGGGAAAAGGATTTTAAAGTCACAGCTTCTCTTTACGACCATCCTGAAAGGCGTATTCCTGTAATCCTCAATATAGAAGCTGGAGACACTGCCCAAAATCATCTGGCCGTGGCGGTGGATATTGGGACCACCACCCTTTGTGCGGAACTGATAGACCTCAATTCCGGACAGATCTTGGCCGAGACTTCGGACTACAATCCTCAGATAAGCTATGGTGAAGACGTCATAAGTCGAATAGAGTTTGCCCGTAGGGAAAAAGGCCTTGAGATCCTTTCACAGAAAGTAAGGGAGAGAATCTCTGGCCTCATCGAAGAACTGTGTCATAAGGCCGGGGTTGAGACCTCGAAAATCAGCCTCGTCTCGCTGGCCGGAAACTCCGTCATGACGCATCTGTTCTTGGGACTTGAGCCTCGATTTTTACGGGAGGATCCTTATGTGCCGGTGGCGGCCTTTTATCCGCCGGTTCCGGCGGCGGAACTGGGGCTTCCGGGAGCCTCTGGGGCTGTGGTGGAGTTTGCTCCCTGTGTGGCGAGTTACGTGGGAGGAGACATCGTGGCCGGAGTGGTGGCCGCGGGTTTCTTCGAAGAGGACCCTCTAACCCTTTTTATTGATATCGGAACCAACGGGGAGATCGTGGTAGGGAACAAGGATTTTCTGGCCTGTGCAGCCTGTTCCGCGGGTCCGGCCTTCGAGGGCGGAGGCATCAAGTACGGGATGCGGGCTACGGTAGGAGCCATTGAAGCTGTGCATATTGATTACGAAACCTTTGAGCCCATGATCCTCACCATCGGTGGTAAAAAACCTAAAGGGATCTGTGGCTCTGGGATCATCGCCCTCATGGCCAATCTCTTCCTCTCTGGTCTCGTAGATCGCTCCGGTAAATACCGCCGGGACCTGGATCATCCGAGACTACGGGAAGGCCGTGACGGTTGGGAATATGTCCTGGTGTGGGGTGAAGATTCGGCCAGTGGCGAGGACATCGTCTTTACCGAGGCCGATATCGACAACCTCATGCGGGCTAAAGGAGCCATGTTTGCCGGTTATCAGACCCTGCTTGAGTCCGTGGGCCTTTCAGTGGAGATGGTGGAGAGGGTTATTCTGGCCGGTAACTTTGGTAGTTATTTAGACCTTGAACAGGCTATTACTATAGGCTTGCTTCCAGATTTGCCTCGGGATAGATTCTATTTCATAGGCAACAGCAGTCTCAGGGGGGCCAGATTGTCCGCCCTATCCATCAAGGCCAGGGAGAAGATGGTGGCGGTTGCTCGAATGATGACACATTTTGAGCTTTCGGCTCATCCGGGTTACATGGATTACTACATGTCGGCTCTCTTTTTGCCTCACACCAATTTGGACCTCTTCCCTTCGGTCAAGGAAAGGCTTGAGGGTGGCAAGTGACATTGAGGATCAACTTTTCGGTTTTTAAAGTCTGGTTTCCCCAAATGGGGATCAAAAATAGCATAGGTTCGAAGGAAAATCCTTTAGCCAAATCCACGGCCTTTCAAACGAGAAGGCCAGATTTAGGCCAAGGAGGCCAAAAGTGAAAATAGCTAAAGAAGGCCTACCATTCGTAACAACTTTTCTCGGACTTTCTGGTATTTCGGCCCTTATCGGTCGGAAAAAGGCGGCCCTTGCAGGTGGGTTTCTAGCGGCTGCTACGACCTATTTTTTTAGAGATCCTTCGCGGGAGCCCGTGTGGGACAAGGAAGCTTTGGTTTCGCCTGCCGATGGCGTAGTGGCCAAGGTCCGATACCTTCCGGAATTTGAGGGCTTTCCGGGCCCAGTTTATCGGATAGGCGTCTTTATGCGGCTCTGGGATGTCCACGTTAATAGGGCTCCGGTCTCAGGTCGAATAGTGAAGGTTGCCGAATTTCCGGGCGAAAAACTTCCGGCCCAGTGGGAGGAGGCTTTCCATCGCAACGAGAAACGGTTTTATTGGCTTGAAAGGGACGATGGGCTTTCTATCTTGATAATTCAGGTAGCCGGTCTTTTGGCTCGGCGGACGGTGAGCTACGTTCGCGCAGGCGATGAGGTCCTCTGCGGGGATCGTTTGGGTATGATCAAATTTGGTTCTCGGGTAGAAGTGCTTTTTCCGGCCGAGGGCGCACGTATCCTGGTGCGTGAGGGGCATCGCGTTAGGGCCGGAGAGACCCCCCTGGCCCTTCTCTCATGGAGGGGCCCGTGAAAAAGATCGCTCTCTTACCTCATCTGTTTACCACCGCCAATCTTTTTGCGGGCTTTTTTGCTTTGGTTTCGGCCCTTACTGGAAAAATTACCCAGGCTTCCTGGGCCATCTTTGCGGCTATCGTGTGTGACATCCTGGACGGCCGTTTGGCTCGGCTTACCCGTTCCTCAAGCCGTTTCGGAATGGAATACGATTCCCTCTGTGATATGGTCTCTTTCGGGGTGGCTCCGGGAATTTTGGCCTACGAGTTTGCCCTGAAACCCTACGGGCGCTATGGATGGCTAGCGGCCTTTGTGTACGTGGCTTGCACGGCCTTGAGGCTAGCCCGTTTCAATGTGGAGGAACCGGGACCGAGCAAATACTTCAAGGGTCTTCCAAGCCCAGCAGCCGCGGGGCTTGTGGCCGGAACTGTGATTTTCCTTGATCATATTGGTGCCGTTTTTCCTGTAAAACACCTGGCCCTGATCCTTATGATCTATTCCGTTTCCTTTCTTATGATTTCTCCTTGGCCTTACCCAAGTTTTAAGGTCCTTCGTTTTAGTGAAAAGCAGATGACCTATCTCCTGCCTGGGATGGTGTTGCTCTTTGCTATTATGGCTGCCGAGCCGAAAGTTACGTTGTTTTTGGCCTTTCTCTTGTACGCCGTTATGGCTCCCTTAAAAGAACTTGTGCTCTTGGTTTTCCCTCGCCTTGGTATTTTGAAGTCCCAAAAGGCCAATTTAGGGGAGAAATTGAAAAACATTTGACAAGGGTATGAAGTAGTATTATTTAAAGAAAGCTCAAAATTTAAAAAGGGAGGAGGAGTAAATGAGCTGTAAGTGCCGCCTATTGAACATCGGATTTGGGAATTCGGTGGTGGCGGAGAGGGTGATTGCGATCGTGAACCCCAATTCCGCCCCTATGAAGAGGCTCCGGGAGGAGGCCAAGGAATCTAAACGTCTGATCGATGCTACCCAGGGGAGGAGGACTCGTTCCATCATTATTACCGACAGTAATCATGTGATCCTCTCGGCTATCCAGGCGGAAACCATTGCCCAGAGGTTGACCTCGGATCTTCTAAAGATGCATGAAGAATGCGCCGAAGCTCAGAAAAACGAAGAGGAAGAGAAAACACCCTCCCGTAAGCGTAAAAAGTCTTCCTAGAGATGTTACAAGCTGGGTTACTTTTAGTCATTTCCGCCCCTTCGGGGGCGGGAAAAACTACTTTGTGTCGTCTCTTGATAGAGAGGGCAGGTTTTTCTTTTTCGGTTTCCCATACCACCCGTTCTCCCCGTTCTGGAGAAGTTGAGGGGCGGGATTATTATTTCGTGGATCGGAAAACCTTTGAGGAGATGATCCGTAAGGGGGAGTTCCTGGAGTGGGCCGAGGTGCACGGGAACCTATATGGTACCTCCTGGGAAGAGGTGAACCGGCGGCTTTCTTCAGGGCAAGATCTGCTCCTCGATATCGATGTTCAGGGGGCCTCACAGGTGCGCAAGAGACTCGGCTCCCGAGCCATCTTTGTTTTCATCATGCCTCCAAGCCTTGAAGAGCTCGAAAGACGTCTCCGAGGCCGAGGGACTGAAGACGAGATCACGGTGGCACGTCGGCTCGCTCGGGCCCGGGAGGAGATGAACTACGCCTCTTGGTTTGATTATGTGGTAGTGAACGATGAAGTGGAGCGGGCCTTTGAGGACCTTTTAGCTATCGTGCGGGCCGAAAGGTGCCGGCCTTTCCGGATCGGCTACTGATGTCTGAGGTCATCTGGGGGATCAATCCCGTCCTTGAGGCCTTGAGGAGTCAGCCTGAGAAAATAGAAGAGATATGGCTTTCGGGCAAGGAACTCAAAGGTCGGCGATATCGGATCCTTGAACTTGCCCGGGCCCTTGAAATTCCGGTAAAGGTGGTTCGGAGTTTTCATCCTCCTAAGGTCCCCCCTGAAGCCAAGACCCAAGGGGTGGTGGCCTATCTCCGCGGGTTCGATTACACCTCTCTGGAAGAATTCGAGAGTCAACTTGAAGAACTCCAGTCTCCTCCGTTGGTGGTTCTTCTTGATGAGCTTACAGATCCCCAAAACGTAGGTTCTCTTATTCGGACCGCAGAGGCCTTAGGGGCTACGGGGCTATTTCTCCCCAAACATCGTTCCGCAGGGGTTACGCCGGCGGTCATCAAGGCTTCCGCGGGAGCGGTTTTCCATCTTCCGATTGTGAGGGTGGTCAATCTCAGACAGGCCATAAGGAAACTCAAGGAAAGAGGCCTTTTCGTCTTTGGGCTCTCGCCTGAGGGTGAAAGTCTTCTCTTTGAGCTTGATTTGACCGGGCCGGTGGCCTTGGTGATAGGAAGCGAAGGCCAAGGTCTCAGGGAAGGGGTGAAAAAGGAATGCGATTTCCTGGTGCGCATTCCTATGAGTGGTCATATCGAGTCCCTTAACGCCGCGGTGGCCGGGGCCATTGCCATCTACGAGGTCCTGAGACAGAGAAGTGTATAAGTTCTATCGTTTCTTGAGTTTCTTTTTGGAGAAGGGCCTGGCTCATCGATTCCCAGAGCGGTTCCGTAGGCCGAACTCATCTCCGCCGGTGGCCCTCTGGATGCATGCGGCCTCCGTGGGGGAGGTCCAGGTAGCCGGGGCTATTCTCAAGGCTTTAAAGGCTAAACACCCGGACATTCCGATTTTTCTTAGCCTTCAGACCCAAACCGGTCTCAAGCGAGCAAAAAGCCTCCTCGGAAATATGTCGGGGATGAGGATAGAGCTTGCTCCCTGGGATGGCCCTCGGACGGTGGCCGCCTTCCTCGAAGTCTTGAGGCCTAAGGTTCTTGTCCTGATTGAAACCGAGCTCTGGCCAAACCTTATAAAGGAGGCCTTTGCCCGTGGCACCAAGGTCTTGATCCTCAATGGAAGAATCTCTGAGAAGGCCTTTCGGCGGTATCGGCTGATCAAACCTCTTTTGGTCTCTCTTCTCGAAGGAGTGAACTTCATCGGGACCATCTCCTCGGAGGACCGGGAGAGATTTTTGGCTCTGGGAGCGCCTCCGCAGAGGGTGGAAGTTTTCGGGAACGCCAAACATGATCTCCTCTTTGAGAGGGCCAAAAGTTTGGATCCTTCTGATCTCAGGGAAAGGCTCGGTTTGGTTGGCGGTGAGAAGCTGGTGGTTTTTGGAAGCGTGAGGGGCGGAGAGGAGAAAATTGTTCGGCAAATGATCTCGGCCCTCAAGGATCTCCCAGACATCCGATTCGTAGTGGTTCCCCGGCATCCGGAAAGGGCCGAGAGTTTTTTCAAAACTTTGGCTCCTCTGGGACTTTCCGTAAGTTTTTTCCGAGGAGCAAATGGGCTTTCCGGTTTTCGGATCGTGATCGTGGATGAGGTGGGACCGCTTTTCGGACTTTACGCCCTCTCCGAGGTGGCGGTCATAGGTGGTAGTTTCGTTGAAAAAGGGGGGCAAAACCCGGTGGAACCAGCGGTTTTCGGTAAACCAATACTTTTTGGTCCTCACATGGAAAATTTTCGCCCTGAAGCCAGGGCGCTTCTTCTGGGACAAGGAGCTCATCAGGCTAAAGATCCGGCAGAAGCAACTACTGTCCTTAGATCGTGGCTTTTAGAACCTACAAAGGCTTCCGAAATAGGCCGGAAGGCTTTGCTTTCGGCCGAGAAACTACGTGGAGCTTCCAGACGCTACGCTGAGATCCTGCGACGATTTCTTTAGTGCCCTTCCTCTAGTTTGACTACTGGGCAGGTCATGGTGTGCTGGATGTAGGGGATGTTCTGTAATTTCCTTAAAACCACTTCCGAAAGGGTATCGTGATCTAGAGTTTCGACCTGGGCGATGATGTCGTAAGGGCCCATAATAACGTCGAGTTTTATTACTTCCGGCATTTCAGAAAGGGTTTGGGCAACCTCCGCTGTCTTTCCAATCTGCGTGTTGATGAGAATATAAGCCCTAAGAGGCATGAGAACCTCCTTTTTGGAAATTGCTCTTATTTTACCAGAAGATGGAGAATCCAAGAAGGAGGAGAGAAATCCCTAGGAGGGGTATCCCCGTAAAAATTTCATCTTTCCCGATAGGGGATAACCCTTGGACCGTGAGGGAAGAAAGGCCCCGAGCATACATGGCCAAGAGTACCTTTTCGGTTTCCTCATAGGCTCGCCAGAGGAGCAAGGCGTAAAGTCGGGCCTTGAGCCGGTAAGTATGGAAGTTGGTTTTTTCTCGAAATCCTCGGGCTATCATAGCCAGCTTAAGGGTCCCGAAATCATCGAGAAGGACAAAAACATAACGATAGGTAAAGATAAAGAGGGCCAAGAGTTTTTCGGGAACCCCTAGGGATCTTGCGGCTCGAAGGGTTTTAAACAGAGGCGAGGTGCCCACTAAACTCAGGAAAAAGATAAAAGAAGAGAGTACTTTGAGGATCACGGTAAGCCCTAGAGCGAGGCTTTCTGGGGTTGGAGAGCCAAAAGTTTTTCCCGGGCTGGAGATCGAAAGTAGCCCTCCGATAAGGAGGGCGATGGCCGCCGGCGCCCTAAGGTGCCAGAGGACAAAGTTTAGAGGCAAGCCAGATACCGAAAGCATTACGATGGAGACTCCTAGAAAGAGTCCCGCGACTTTCAGGTGCCAGGTAAGATTGACGGCTAG
This sequence comes from Thermosulfurimonas dismutans, assembly GCF_001652585.1. GTDB lineage: Bacteria > Desulfobacterota > Thermodesulfobacteria > Thermodesulfobacteriales > Thermodesulfobacteriaceae > Thermosulfurimonas > Thermosulfurimonas dismutans. The sequence goes on along the minus strand of NZ_LWLG01000012.1, from coordinate 59,140 downwards.
AAGGATTAGGCCCAGAGATAGCAGTTTTATCCGAGGATCAACGCGGTTTAGAGGACCGTCTTTTCGGCTATAGCGATCAATTTCCGGAAGATGCAAGGGCCTTAAACCTCCGTCGGGTGTCCCAGGCGACTATAAACCCTGAAAGGCCAAAGATAAATCCCAAGCCAGCCAGAACTTCGGTGGTCGGGAATTTTTCTTTGTGAATCTTGACCTTAGAAGGACCTTGAGAGGACTCACGGGTTTCTTGGGCCGGAAAGGTATTGGTTGCTAGTTTGAGGGTCCTTTCCACCCGGTGGCCCAGTTTACCGGAAAGTACGATCTTTACCTCGGGATAGTTAGGCCGAGGTAGGGTACACACCCCTTCGGAATCTGTGGTGCAGGTGGCGATGACCTTACCCTGATAGGACATTTCTACTCGATCTCCTACAGCCGGAGTGCCGTCCGGAAAAAAGGCTTCCACTCGAATGGTGGTTTTTTCCGGGAAGAGATCCAGGTCCAGACGATGGGCTGAAGATAGGCTTGGTATAAGGATGAGGATCAAACACGCAGGAAAGAGAGAGGGTTTCAGGGCCTTCAGAGTCTTTAAGGTGAGAGCCCCGATGAGCCCTTCTAATACGGCCACCGGCAAATGGGCTACCAGGGCCAAACGGGCTACTCCCAGAAAGTTCTCTCCGGCAAGCGAGAGAGTCAGAGCCAGTAAAAGACCGGAAAGAAGAACCGCTCCTCCGCAAAGCACACCCGAAAGGATCGTATTTCGGTGGAAGCCACCTTTATAAGTCAGGAGACCCACCATGAAAGCCGGTCCTCCCATCACCAAGGTGTTGATTCCTAGGGAAAAGAGTCCTCCGAACTGGAAGAGAAGGGCCTGGAGGGCGAGGGCTATAAAAAAGGAGAGGAAGGCCAGCGGCCCGAGTAGGAGACCGCCCAGCCCATTCAGTATGAGATGGACGCTGGTAGGGCCTAGAGGGACGTGGATAAGGCTTGCTAGGAAGATGGCCGCGGTCACCAGGCTGATCTTGGGGACTTCTTCCACCGGTAGTCTGCGCAGAGAAAGAACCACTCCCCCAGCGGTCACCACCCACCCTACACCCGAAATCCAGGCCGGAAGGACCCCATCGGCGATATGCATTATCTCTCCTCCGGACGTAGATCAAAACCGGTGGGAGCTACTGGTTTCGCTGGAAAGACATAGAGCCACATACCGGAACGGATCACCAGAGGAAAAGTGCGATTGGCGTAGGTGATTTTCCCTCCGGAAATGGCGGCGTTGATGGCCCACCAGCCAGGCTCACTGAATCCGATCGTGAAATAGCCTTGCTCGTCGGTCGTAACGGTTAGGGTGATGAGGGGATCGTTAACTCGGCCATAGGCATCGAGCGGGAGTTTCTCTTCTGGGACGTAAAAACCATTGAATTTTTCGATCTCAAGGGTGATGCCGGCCGCCGGTTTGCCGTTCAAAAGGACCCTACCCTTGAAGACCCGGCCTACAGTGAGACCGTAGGGGCGAGTGAGCGGGACAATCTCGAGTCCAAAGCCACAGAGATTCGCCCATCCTCGTTCTACCTGTACATGGAAGGGGGTTTTCATGTGATCTTTCCAAACCTCCCCCTCTTCTTCATTTAGATAGGGTCGGCCTTCAAGACACAGGAGATAGTCCCCCCGCTCGGTAGGAAGATAGGTTATCCGATATCCAAAACGTTTCTTCCCGGAAGCGTAGTCCTTGACGGTGATTCGGGCCAGGGAGACTTTGTCTTTCTTGTTTTTAGGAGTAACGACGTAACCCTTAGGGGCCTTGAGGTCGTAGAGGATGCCTTCAAAGGGATGGCCAAACAGGATCATGAAAGCGAGTTCTTGCCCCCGTAGACCGTATCCTTGGCCCTTTTCCGGAATAGCAATCAAAAAATGGGCCCAAGCCAAGCTAGGAAGAATAATCGCCGTCAGTAGCAACCAGAGTGCTCTCTTCATTTTTGCCCCCTTTAATTTTGTTTGCGTGTTATTTTTTTAGTAAAAATAGCACTAAAAGTCAAGTCGAGTTTTGGTATAATTACTGAAACATGCTTTGCGGGTTAGGTGTCGATTTGGTAGAGGAAGGCCGGATCAGGAAGCTACGGGAGCTTTATGGAGAGAGGTTTCTCGGTCGAATTTTTACGGAGGAAGAAGTGGCCTACGCCCTTAAAAAGAATCCTCCCGACAGCTCGCTGGCCGCGGCCTTTGCGGTGAAGGAGGCCTTCGGTAAGGCCTTGGGAACTGGAATCTCTGGATTTCGGTTCAAAGAGGTAAGTCTTGTGAGGGATCCGGTTTCCGGCAGGCCAGAGGTTCGTCTTTATGGTCGGGCCGAGGCCCTTTTTCGGAAAAAGGCCAACCGTATCTGGGTCTCGGTGACCCATGAAGCTGGATTGGCGGTCGCCGTAGTGGTCTTGGAAAGGGAGGTTTGAGATGCGTCTGGTTTATGCCGCCGAGATGCAGACCTTGGATCGTTACACTATCGAGGAGGTAGGTGTCCCGGCCGAAGTCCTCATGGAGAATGCCGGTCGGGGGGTGGCCGAACTTATTTTGGAAAGATTTCGTGAGGAGGCCTACCGCGGAACTCTTATCTTCTGCGGTCCCGGGAACAACGGGGGAGATGGCCTGGTGGTGGCCCGGCATCTCCATCAGCATGCGCTACCGGTGAAGGCGGTGCTTATGGCCCCGGAGGAGAAATATCGAGGAGAGGCCGGGATAAACCTTCGGGTGGCCCGCTATGCGGGTGTCCCTATGATTTGGGCCTTAACCGAGGAGGCGGTAAAAGAGCTTTTTGCGGAGATTCGTTCTGCCGGTCTTATCGTGGACGCCCTTTTCGGGACGGGGCTTTCGAGAGAGCTTTCCGGGCGTTTTGCCCTGGCGGTAAAACTAATCAACGGAAGCGGGCTCCCGGTGGTGGCGGTGGACATGCCCTCCGGACTTTCAGCGGATACCGGGAGGCCTCTGGGAGTGGCTATTCGGGCTACCCTTACGGCCACTATGGCTCTTCCCAAAGTGGGGCAGGTGATCTACCCCGGAAAAACCTATGTGGGCGAACTTCGGGTAGTGGATATCGGTATGCCGCGGAGAGTAATTGAGGAAAAGGCCCCTCTACGGGAATACTTGGATCGGACCTGGGCGGCTTCAGTTCTCAAGGTTCGGTCTCCAGATACCCACAAAGGCACTTATGGACATGTGCTTATTCTAGCTGGCTCCCGGGGAAAAACCGGGGCCGCGGTGCTTGCGGCCCTGGGGGCCCTCTGTGGAGGGGCCGGTTTGGTTACCCTGGCCTCGGCCAGAAGCCTCCAGGATCTCTTTGCCGGATATGTCCCCGAGATCCTCACTGCGGGGCTTGAACCCGAAACTCTAGAGGCAGAACTCACTCCTGAGGCCGCAGAAAGTATCCTTGAGCTTGCCTCTCGCATGAAGGCGGTGGTCCTTGGGCCTGGTTTCGGGCTTTCTGAAGAAGCTAAGGCCCTTTCTCGGAGACTAGCGATGGAGCTTCCAGTGCCTACCGTGCTTGATGCCGATGCCCTTACGGCCCTTGCCGGGGACCTCGAACTTCTCAAAGAGTCCCGGGGGCTGAGGATTATCACACCTCATCCCGGAGAGATGGCCAGACTCCTTGGAAAACCCAAGGATGAGATACAGGCCGATCGGCTGGCGGTGGCCAGAGCCGCGGCCGAGACATCCGGGGCGGTGGTGGTGCTCAAGGGCGCGGCCACGGTGGTAGCTTCCCCGGATGGTCGAGAGGCGGTAAATGCTACCGGAAATCCTGGTATGGCCCAAGGCGGGATGGGAGACGTGCTTTCGGGATTGATCGGGGCTCTACTGGCCCAGGGATATGATTCCTTTGAGGCCGCCTGCCTGGCGGTCTATCTCCACGGGGCCTCCGGGGATGACCTTTCTCGTCGCCTTGGGCCTTATGGCTTTACGGCCTCCGAGGTCGCCCGCAATCTTCCGCGCGTCTTGAGGACACTTTCTTTCTATGGGCAAGGTTTATAGGACTAAGAGCGCCGAGGAGACCGAGGCCCTAGGAGAGGCCCTGGGGCGGAGGCTTGTGTCTGGAGATCTGGTTCTCCTTTACGGTGACCTTGGAACCGGGAAAACCACTTTCGTGAAAGGGCTGGCTCGGGGCCTCGGTGTCCCAGAGGAAACCTATGTAGTCAGTCCCTCCTTCGCTCTCATAAACGAGTATGAAGGGCGGGTGCCCCTCTACCATGTGGACCTTTACCGGCTCTTACCGGAAGAGGTCGAAGATCTCGGCCTCTGGGATCTCCTTTCGCGGGGAGTAATGGTAGTGGAGTGGGCCGAACGGCTTGAAGATGCCCCTCCTCCACGTTTCCGGGTCCACTTCGTATACCTTTCGGCGGACGAAAGAGAGATCAGCCTCGAAGGGGAGATGGATGACGATAAAATTCGGCCGCTCCGAAAAGGGCCGGATAGGGATGAAGTACCACCTTCACCGGAATCCGGAGCAGAAGATCTCTGAGTCGTCCTTTGTCCGAGAAAGCCGGAAGAAACTCCTCTTTTAACCATGGAAGGAGGGTTGGCGATAGTCCTCCGGCGAGATATACCCCCCCTAAGGCCAGACTCTTTAAGGCCAAGTTTCCGGCCTCTCGTCCAAGGATCCTCACCAATGTTCTTACGGCCTTTTCTGCCGGAGGATACCCTTTTCGTGCAAGATCAACCACCTCTTCGGGGCTCTTCTTTTCTCCTACCGAAAAGAGCTCATGAAGCAGGGCTAATCCCGGTCCGGAAAGTATTCGCTCGAGACTAGCGTGTCCGAAACGGCGCTTACACTCTTGATAAATATGCCATTCCTCTTCGTTATCGGCCGGAAACTCCGTGTGGCCACCTTCGGTAGGCAAAGCCAGGATGAATTTTTTTGTGCGTACCAGAATGGCCTCCCCCAGGCCGGTTCCCGGGGCCACGATGGCCGAAACCTTACCGAAAGGCGGCCTTCCACGCTGTAGAATTTCTAGATCCCGAGACTTGAGTTTGGGAATACCATAGGCCGCAGCCTCGAGATCATTGAGAAGGTAGACCTTCTTGAAACCGAAGGCCCGCCGGAGATTTGCAACCGATACTTGCCAGCCTAGATTGGTGAGGTGGACTTCTTGTCCCAGAACCGGACCGGCTAAGGAAAGGACCGCGGCCTCAGGACGAGCTCCGGTTTCCTCAAGATAGATCCGGATGAGATGGCCTACCCCTCGGAAATCTTTCGAAGGGTAAATCTTCAATTTTTGAGGACGAAGGGGCCCGCTTTCCGAAAAAAGGGCTAACCTCGCCCGTGTGCCCCCTAGATCTCCGCAAAGGAGCATCTATTTTTCAGCCTTAGAGGATCGATACTGATCGTAGAGTTCGATCACGTGCTGGGTGATCTCCACCCCGGGGGAGACCCAGTAGACTCCAGGCATGTTCTTTTCGATAATGAGATCGTAGCCTTCCTTCTGGGCCATTTCCTTTATGACTTTTTCAAGATCCTTAAAGATGGGCTGGAGGGCCTTCTTCTCCGCCTCCTTCATTTCATACTGGGCATCCTCCTGCTGGGCCCGGAATTCCCGAATCATTTTCTGGTATTCCCGTTGCTTTTCCGCCCGGGCCTCTTCGGAAAGAAGCGGGGCCTTTTTTTCAAACTCGGCTTTGAAAGCTGCGATTTCTTTTTGTTTGGCTTCCAGCTGCTTTTTTAATTTTTCAAACTTGGCCTGGAGCTGAGTCATGGCCTCCTGGCCGGCCTTGGAAGACCTGACTACCTTCTGGAGATCAATCACGCCTATCTTGAGATTTTCTGCCAGAGCGGTGCCGAAGCTGAGGCTGAAAATAATAAAAAAAAGCAGTAACTTTTTCATCTTTTCCTCCTTTATTTAATTTTTAATAGGTTTCTTTGATAATAACTAAATCTACCCGACGGTTGAGGGCCCAGGAACGTTCGTTGTGCCCGGGGGCAAGCGGTCTTTCCTCACCGAAGCTTACGGTGGAGAGCCTGTCTTCCGCCACCCCTAGGTTTACCAGAAAGCGCTTGACCTCAAGGGCCCGCTTCTCTCCTAAGGCTAGGTTATAGTCCCGGTCGCCGCGCTCGTCACAGTTCCCCTGAAGCTCTACCCGGTATTCCGGATGGGCCACCAGAAAACGGGCATTCTCTTTAAGTCTTTCGATCATGTCCTTACGGATACGGTAATCGTCAAAATCGAAGAAGATGGCCTTAAGGGGAGGAGTGCTCCGACCATAGATCTGCCAGCGTTCCTCTGGAGGAAGTTTCTCTGCCCTGTGAGCGGCTTCTTCTAAGCTTTCCTCGGTAAATTCGGGGGAAGTTTCGATCGCCGAGAGCTTTCCTGTTTCGGTTTCTTCAGGTTGAGGAGAGATCGCTTCCGGAGGGAGCACCTTTTCCGTAGCTGGAGCTTCTTCCGGAATGGGGCCTACCGGTACCTCCTTTTTGGCACAACCGACAAGTAAGAAAATAAGCCCTAGAAAAATCACCAGTCCTTTCATGATTCCCCTCCCAATTCTTAAATGTAGCCGGTAAGATCTAATTCCTGCATGAAGTCTCCGGTCCAAAACTCGAGTCGGGACCGCATGAGACTAGTGATCCGATAAAGGAGCGTGAGTTCATCGTTCAATATCTGGGTGATGTGGATCATCTCTTGTTCCGGGACCTTTTTGTGAAGTCTCCGGCAAAAATAGTCTCGGCAGAGCATAGGGCGGGCGAAGATCTTGCATCCTAGAGGCCCAACAAAAAAGCACCTTCCGGGAACTTCCCTATCTTTTGGGAATTCTACTCCTAGTAAGCGATTCAAGAGCAAAATCAATACCGTGCACTCGTTCTCTAAACCTATTTTGCAACAACCTAGGCCTTCTTCAACGCTACAGAGATAACATTCCCTAAAGGTACCCGCGGCTTCCATGGCCTGGTTAGATTTTTCTACCGCCTGGCGGTAGGCCTTGAGAAGCTCTGGGAGTTCTGGGTCTCGTAAAAGACTTTCTCCCCAGAGATTGAAAAGTTCCTCGGCTACGGCCATTTTTTCCTCAATGAGCTTGGTGGGATCAGGACGCCTTTCGCGGAGATACCGCATGCCCTTTTATTTAACACAGAGGGGGAGTAAATAGAAGGGCAAATTTTGTCGGAGGTTCGAGATGAAAAGTATGACCGGTTTCGGTAGAGGAGAGTACCAGGGAAAGGGCTTTAGCCTCCAGGTGGAGGTGAAGAGCCTTAACCATCGTTTCATGGAAATCATTTTGCGCCTTCCCCGCCGCTATCACGTCCTGGAAGAACGTATCCGTCGAGAAATTCAAGCCCGGTTTAATCGGGGGCGCTTTGAACTCCAGGCCCGTCTGATCGGCACCCCATCTGAGACGGCCCTTCTTTTCGTAGATCGGGCGCTAGCCGCCCAGTATTTGAGGACTTTAAGAGAGCTTAAAGTTGAGTTTGGTCTTTCCGGAGAAATCGAGGTAAGGGATCTCCTACGTCTTAAAGAAATCTTTACCCTGGCCGAAGCCCAACCGGAGATAGAGACTTTGTGGCAGGAATTCGAGCCGGCTCTGACAGAAGCCCTTGCGGCACTTTCGGAGATGAGGAACCAGGAGGGAGTCTATCTCAAGGAAGTTATTTTTCAGCACTTAAAGACCCTGGATGAGCTCCTGTTACAGATTGAAAACATCAAAGAAAAACATTTTGAGGAGGCTCGCCGACGGCTTGAAGAGCGCATTATGAGTCTCCTTGGGGACAAGGGGTTCGATCCCATAAGGCTTCATCAGGAGGCGGCCATCCTGGCCGACCGTCTGGATTTTACCGAGGAACTTGACCGTTTGAAGAGCCACCGAGAACATTTTGCAAAAGCGATAGAGGGAACCGGCCCCCACGGCCGTAAGCTCGACTTCCTTTGTCAGGAGATGTTTCGGGAGATAAATACCCTGGCCAACAAGGCAGCCTCGGCCGAGATCTCTCAGCTTGCAGTAGAGGTCAAGGCCGTTATCGAAAAAATACGCGAACAGGTGCAAAATATAGAATGATCTTCCTAAGGTTGACCGTAAAGCGTTTAAGGGGTTAGATAGAGGAGCCATGCTCAGGATTTATCGTTCTGAAAACGGTTTTCTAGTCCCAGCGGAAAAGATAAGCCCCCATTCCCTAGTAGTCCTTACTGCACCCACCGAGGAAGAACTCCACTATATGGAGAACAAGCTCCGCATCCTTCCGGATTTTCTGAAATACCCTCTCGATGCCGAGGAAAGGCCCCGGATCGAGGTCGAAGAGAAACAGCTTCTGGTGATCTTTCATGTGCCTGATCCTCGGCACGAGGGCGACATCATTCGTTACGAGACTATTCCGGTGGGTATCATCCTTACCGATGAAGCTGTTGTGGCCCTCTGTCTCAAGGAAAATCTGGTCTTCGAAGAGGTGTTGGCCCTCTCCGGCAAGACTTTTGCGGTGGACCTTGAGAGGCCCACGACCTTCATCTTCCTATTCTTTTATTGTGTAGCCAATCTGTATCTGCGTTATCTACGCTTGATCGATCGCCTTATAGACGACTATGAGGCCGAACTTCACCGCTCCATGCGAAACCGAGAACTCTTGAAGATTCTTAGCTTGGAGAAGAGCCTGGTCTATTTCAATACTGCGCTTCGGGGCAATGACGTCGTGCTCATTCGCATACAGTCCGGCCGCTACCTCCGCCTCTCGGAAGAGGACTTCGAGATGCTTGAGGACATCCAGATTGAGAATCGACAGGCCATGGAGATGGCCAAGATCTATTCTGACATTTTAGGCAACACCATGGATACCTACGCCTCCATTATCGGAAATAATCTCAATATTGTCATGAAATTCCTTACAGCTATTGCCATTGTTCTAGCTCTCCCGACCCTGATATCAAGTATCTATGGTATGAATATTCGCTTGCCTCTCCAAGACAATCCGCACGCCTTTTGGATATTGATGGGGGCGTCCTTTTTTCTTTCAGGTTCGGTGGTGGCTTATTTTATAAAAAAACGCATGTTTTAATCTTATGAAAATTGTGGAAGCATTTTTTTTGGGATTGGTTCAGGGGGCGACAGAGTTTCTCCCGGTCTCAAGCTCAGGGCATCTTATTTTGACGGAGGCCTTCTTTCGTGTCCGAGCAGGGTTGGCCTTTGATACCTTTATTCACTTGGGGACCCTCATGGCGGTTCTCATCTATTTCCGCAGGGACTGGCTGATGATTATTTCCTCTTTTAGAAGACCTGGCTTCGGAAGGTTGCTATTCCTTATGCTTTGCGTGGGGACTATTCCCGGAGCTGTGGCTGGCTTGTTCCTTGAGGATATAGTTTCGGCCCACTTTCGAGTGCCGGAAAGGGTGGCCTTCATGCTGATTCTCATGAGTTTACCCCTTTTGGCTGGCGAATTTTTCGGCCGAAAGGATAAAAGTCTTCGGGAGCTTGGTTTGTTGGGGGCCGCAGTCATTGGTTTGGCTCAAGCCCTGGCCCTCATTCCCGGGACCTCCCGGAGCGGAATCACCATGGCTGCCGGGTTACTTCTCGGGCTTTCAAGAGCCGAAGCCGCCCATTTTTCCTTCCTCCTCTCCGCGCCTATCATCACCGGGGCGGGTCTTTTTGAGGGCGTCAAAATCTTATCTCAGGGCGAATTGCCTTTTTTGACTCTGTTTTCCGGGGCCCTGGCCGCTTTCCTATCTGGTTGGCTGGCCATCTCCTTCCTGTTGAGTTTTCTCCAAACCCGGAGTTTTTATCCGTTTATCGTTTATCGACTCCTTCTGGCGATGCTGGTCTATGCAATCTTTTAGGCTGAGCGTAGTAATTTTTTTAATACTTAGCCTTTTAAAGACGGCTGGAGCCGCTTCGGAGCTAGACTTTTCAAGAGTAGTTACAGTACTTACCAAACCCGTGCCAGCCACGGCTCTCTACCGTAACGATAAAACCCTAGGGGCGACTACGGGCTTGCTTTTGCCCGGAGGGCGTTATGTAGTGGCTCCCTATTCCGAGGTTAAAGAAGCCCTTTTCATCGAGGTTGTCCTTCCAGATGGAGATTCTCTGTCCGCCAGATTTAAAACCTACGACCAATTTACGGAACTGGCCTTTTTAGAACTGGAGCACCAGATTCGGGAGAAAAGAAAACTCACCTATACCCGGAGAACTCCAGTCCCAGGCGAGAGGGTTTATCTTGTAACCCGCAGGGGGGAGCTTGAGGTTTATCCGGGATGGGTGGTCAGAAACCCAAGCCCTTTAAGGGTTCACGGATATCTTCGAGAGGACTATTTCAAGGTCTTCTCCCCGGCCGTTTATTCGGGGCCGGTTTTTAATGCCCGAGGAGAGTTTTGCGGTTTTTTGGTATCCCTGCCTTCAACGGTAGGAAAATTTGAAGCCTTAGTGGAGTCTGGACGCACGATTAGGCTCGCGGTGGAGCGTTTTTTGCAGGAGGGCCGAGTGACCTGGGCCTGGCTAGGGGTGGAGACCGTACCTATAAGTGCTTCCCTGGTAAGGGCTTTGGGAATCCCGAGCCGGCGGGGTCTCCTGGTTACTAAAGTCTATCCTAGGAGTCCGGCTGCCAGGGCCGGGCTTAGGGCCGGAAGGGCTACCAAATCTGTGGGAAACCGCATCTATCAGATAGGGGGGGACCTTATTCTCAAAGTTTCGGGACTTCCGGTGGAACGGCCCGAAGAACTTTTTAATTTAGTCCTTTCAAAGAGACCGGGTGAGACCCTTGAACTCGAGATTTTGCGGAGAGGCAAAAGACGGTATATTGCGATAAAACTCTCAAGGAGACCGGAGAGATGATTAAAGATCTTTCCCTAGTTAAAGAGCCTCTTCGCGTAAGGGACAAGGAGATTGTGATCTTCAGACCAGCGGATCTTAGCCCCTTTTTTGAGGGAGAGAGCGTTAGAGTTTCGGAGTTTCCTTTCTGGGCCAAGCTCTGGGAGGCGGCTATCGTGCTGGCGGACTTTGTGGCTACCCTTACCCCTCCCAAAAAGATCCTTGAGATTGGAGCCGGTTTGGGGGTGCCGGGCCTCGTGGCTGCAGCCTTTGGACACGAAGTCACCCTTACGGACTACGATGAGGTGCCACTGGAGCTCATCCAGCGCTCCGCGCAGGCCAATGGCCTTTCCGTAAAAGTTGCCAGACTGGACTGGTTTAAGCCCGATGACCTGGGAGAATTCGAAATCATCATTGGGGCCGAAGTGGTCTATGCCGGTAGATTCTTTCAGCCTCTCTTCGATCTTTTTAGGCACTATCTCCTACCAGGAGGTGAGATTTATCTGGCCCACGACCGGGAAAGGCTCAGGGTGCTCGCGCCTTTTATCAAAATGGCGGAGAATCAGTTTGATGTGGCCACTAGTATTCGTCGTCTCCGGTCCGGAGAAGATCAATATGAGATTATTCTAAATCGTCTGCGTCCCAAAGTTTTCTGATGACCGTCTCCGAGGCTCTAGCCCTGGGGAAAAAGTTTTTCCTCTCCCGGGGGTTTGACGCCAGGGACGCAGAACACGAAACCCGTCTCATCCTGGCCTTTCTCCTTGGCCTCCGGCCTCTGGATCTTTATCTTCGTTTAGATAGCGAGGTCCCAGAGGGACTATTCCGGAGACTACTTGCCGAACGGGCTTCCGGCAAACCCCTGGCCTATGTGCTGGGAGAGGTGGAGTTCTGGGGGCGGACATTCAAAATTCGTCCCGGAGTCCTCATCCCCAGACCGGAAACCGAGATCCTAGTGGAAGCCTTCCTCAAGGCCAAAGTTCCCGAGGGCCCGGTGCTTGAGCTCGGAGTGGGCTCCGGGGTGATTCTTGTTACCTGTCTCCTGGAGCGAGCTGGGCTAAAAGGGCTCGGGATCGACATCCAAGAGGGGGCCCTTAGACTGGCCTTAGAGAACGCCAAACTCCACGGAGTGGCCGAACGGATGTTTCTTGTGCGGGGCGACTGGCTTTCCCCTCTAAGGTTCGGTCCTAAATTTTCGGCCTTAGTATCCAATCCTCCTTATGTGTCCGCAAGGGATCTCTCCGGTCTTTCTCGGGAAATCCTGGATCATGAACCCCTTGAGGCTCTCTATGGGGGGTGGGATGGTTTGGCCTTTGTTCGGAGAACCCTTGAGAAAGGCCCTGGTTATCTCAAACCCGGGGGTAAGATCTTTCTTGAAATCGGTTACGATCAGAGAGAGGCCGTGGAAGAGATTTGCCGAAGATGTGATCTTAAGGTTTACTTTGAAAAAGACCTTTCGGGTATAGCCCGGGTGGCGGTGGTGGAGAAATGAGGGCCTTCTTTGAGATTGAAGGCGGTTTCCCAGTTTCGGGCGAAATAAAGATAAGCGGGGCCAAAAACGCCGTACTTCCGGCCCTGGCAGCTACCCTCCTTTCCCCTGGAGTCTATCGTTTCACCAACGCCCCTAGAGTGAGCGATCTTTGTACCATGCTTGAGCTTCTTTCCCATCTAGGGGCGAAGTGGTGGGAAGAAGGGCAAACTCTTCTAGTGGATACTTCTGGGGTGACGGAATTTGAGGCCCCCTATGATCTTGTAAGGCTTATGCGCGCCTCGGTGTTGGTGCTCGGGCCCCTCGTGGCCCGGTTTGGAAAGGCCCGGGTGGCCCTTCCCGGTGGGTGTCCCATTGGCAAACGCCCGGTTGATCTCCATCTCCGGGGGCTTGAACGCCTGGGGGCTCGGATAGAGATTTCACACGGTTACATTTTGGCTTTTGCGGAAAAAGGTCTTTCCGGAACGGAAATCGTCCTAGATATCCCCTCGGTTACGGCCACCGAAAATTTGATGATGGCTGCGGCCCTAGCGAAAGGGCGCACAGAGATCAGGAACGCCGCCCGGGAACCCGAAGTAGTCTTCCTCGGAGAAATGCTTTTGGAGATGGGGGCTAGGATCGAAGGCCTAGGGACCGAACGGATCGTGATCTACGGTCGCGATGATCTCTCCCCTCCTCCTTCGGAAGTAAGAATCATCCCGGATCGTATCGAGACTGGAACCTATCTCGTGCTTCCGGGTCTTACGGGCGGAGAACTCGTTCTCTCCGACACCGATGTCTCTTTCCTTGAAGCCCCGCTGGAAAAGCTTCGGGAAGCTGGTCTTGAGATCGAGACGGAGTCTCATCGGATCTTTGTAAGGGTTTCTCGAAGGATTTGCCCTCTCAAGGTGGTGACTGCTCCCTATCCAGGTTTTCCTACCGACCTTCAGGCCCAGATCATGGTCCTTATGACCCGGGCCAAAGGAGTTTCCCTTATCACGGAGAACCTTTTTGAAAATCGTTTTCAGCATGTCTTTGAGCTCCGGCGTATGGGGGCGGAGATCGAGGTTGACGGCCGAACCGCCGTGGTAAAAGGACCGGTGAGACTCCAAGGAGCCGAAGTCGAGGCCTCGGACCTTAGAGCTAGTGCTTGCCTGGTGCTAGCGGCTCTTGCGGCTGAGGGTGTGAGCCGGGTCTACGGGCTTGAGCACCTGGATCGGGGTTACGAAAGGATGGCTGAAAAGCTTTCCTCTGTAGGGGCCCGGATAAGAAGAGGAAGAGATGAAGCCGAGGAGTTGGGAAGAAGTTGTTGGTCAGGAGCCAGCCGTAAGGCTTTTTAAACGCGCCCTCGCCTCCGGCAAATTGGCCCAGACTTATCTTCTGGTAGGCCCGGAGGGTACTGGTAAGAAGACCTGTGCCTTTCTTTTGGTGAACTATCTTTTCTGTTCGGAGTCTTCGCCCTGTCATGAATGTACCAACTGTCAGAAACTATCCCGGGGAGTACATCCCGATCTTATGGTCCTGGACCCCCAGGGGGAAAATATCAAGATCTCTCAGGTGCGAGAGGCCGAAAATTTTATGAGGTTCAGGCCCCTTGAGGCTCCGGCCAAAGTGATTTTGATTCTTTCGGCTGAACGGCTTACTCCTGAAGCTGCCAATGCACTCCTAAAGTCCTTGGAGGAACCTCCCCCTTACGTTCATTTCATTATTACTGCAGTATCCACCGATACCCTCTTGCCTACCATTGTTTCTCGGTCACAGGTGGTGCGTTTCCGGGCCCTACCCCCGGAATTGGTGACAAAGATGCTCATCGAAAGGTTTGGTAGAGAGCCTGAGGAGGCCCAAATGCTGGCCCTGTTATCTGAGGGAAGCCTTGGGCGGGCGCTCTCCTTTGCGGAGAAGGGGCTACTTGAGGAACTCAACCGGGTGGTCTCGGTGGCCCGGATGAACGATCCGGCTCTGAAACTTAAGGCTGCCGAGGGGCTTGCTCAACGCAAAAAGGATCTGCCAGAGTTGATCTATCTTTTGAAACTCTGGCTCTGGTATTCCTATCTCAAAGCCAAAGGACTTTCCGAATACCCCAGAGTCTTTCCTGAACCTGCCCCCGCGGAGGCGATTAAAATTATTTCCTTTACGGATCGTATCTTAGAGGGTTTGGAACGTTATGCCAATCCGGAGTTGAGCCTCCTAGCTCTGATACTGGAGTTATCCTGTTTGCTCCAGAGGTAAGGTCCTTTTTACTCTGAAATACCCCCCTTCGGCACAGGGACGGCAAAGGATGCGGCCTTCCTTTTCTACTTCGCGTCCGTCCTGGACATGGATTCCGCAGACCTCGCATCTTACACGTTTTTTGGGCCTTCCCGGAAGATCGAATTCCGAAACCTCCACTTCTACTTCCTGCACCAGAAAAAGTTCTTCTTCCGGCATGACACGGTAGGCCTCAAGCTGACGACGATATTTGTCCTCGATTTCCGGGAAATAGCGATCAGCAAGTTCCCGAGCCTCCTCCCGGGCGATTACCCGATAGGCCTTGCCGGTCTCTAGATTTAGAAAAGTGGCGGCCATGATGCCGTAGTCGCAGAATTTGAGACTTCGCTTGCCGAGACTGGCTCCGGTTACGGACTGGATGGCATCTGTGGCGCAGCGATCTATTTCTACGAATACTAGGAATTTCTTGCGATCTTTTCCTTTCGGCTCTTGAATGCCGATGAGGCGTAGGCCCAAAAGGGCCAATCTTACGCCCAGAACCTGACCGGCACAGAGGTGTCCATGCACACGTACTGATTCCTCAAGGATCTTTTCAAAAGGGACTTCAAAGATGTTCATTTTCGGTTCTCCATGACCGTTTTTTTGAGAATCATACCATATTTATGTTTTGACATCCCAGGGGTTGACAAAGGGGAAAAGGTGGGTATTTTGTGTCTCGCCCAGGGTGGCCATCTAAGGGGTGGCTGCCCTTAATTTTTTGGCTGGGGCGGGTTTTTTAAGGAATTAAGCGAAGGAGGGCCGCCATGGAAAAGAAATTTATGGATTCGGAAAAGGTGGAGTACGGTTTCGGGCAGCATCTCATTCTTGACGGCTATGGTTGCAATCGGGAAAAGCTTATGGACTTGGATTTTATTTACAATTTTCTGAGTGAATACCCGTCCCAAATCAATATGACTAAGATTATGCCTCCTTATGTCTTCAAATATTATGCT
Source organism: Thermosulfurimonas dismutans (assembly GCF_001652585.1). Taxonomy (GTDB): domain Bacteria; phylum Desulfobacterota; class Thermodesulfobacteria; order Thermodesulfobacteriales; family Thermodesulfobacteriaceae; genus Thermosulfurimonas; species Thermosulfurimonas dismutans. Next base: position 43,735 of record NZ_LWLG01000012.1, on the reverse strand, counting down.
CCGGTGCCCGAGGATTGGGGTATTTCAGGCTTCGTGATTATTGCTGAAAGTCACATTAGTATCCATACCTTTCCGGAAAAGCTTTATATGAGCGTGGATATCTTTTCCTGCAAGCCCTTCGATGTGGACAAAGCCATCGAGGATATTTCTCGACTCTTTGAAGTCCAGAAGAGCGAAATCCGGCTTCTTGATCGGGGCCACGAGTTTCCGCGTTCCATTCGGGCGGTGGAGCGTTTCATCCGGACCGAAAGGAACCAGCTTGCGGTCTAGATGAGACGGACCTTTCTGGGGCTACCCGAGGTCCGAGAGAAGGCTCGGGTAGCCCTCATTCCTGCTCCCTACGACGCCACTACTTCTTGGCGCCCAGGGACGAGAGAGGGCCCGAGACGTATCCTAGAGGTTAGTCCTTATCTCGAGTTTTTTGACGAGGAAACCGGAAGCGAACCTCACCGTAACTTGGGTTTCTATACCTTTCCGGAGCCCGAACTTCCGGTAGACCCCGAGAAAGCCATTCTTACTATAGAGAGCCTGGTCTGTAAGGCCCTGGACGAACAAAAGTTTCCGGTTCTCCTCGGGGGTGAACACACCGTTACCCTTGCGGCTCTGAGGGCTTTAAAGGAGCGCTTTTCGTCATTCAAAATCCTTCAGATAGATGCCCATCCAGATTTGAGGGATGTTTACCAGGAAACTCCCTTCAGCCATGCTTGCGTTATGCGGCGGGCTTATGAGATGGGCCTTGAGGTGGTGGCCGTGGGAATACGGACGGCCTCCCGGGAGGAATACGAACTCATTCAGAGGGAAAAACTTTCTGTCCTGTGGGCCCGGGACCTCAAACGGGACTTTGAAGCCGGTCTTGCAAACTTGAAAGACCTTTTGGGGGAGGGGCCGGTTTACGTGACTTTAGATCTTGATGGTTTTGATCCCGCGGAGGCCCCCGGAGTGGGCACTCCCGAGCCTGGAGGGCTTACCTGGTATGAGGTCCTCGAAATTTTGAAGTTGGCAGCCTCCTTCCGGGTCATTGGTTTTGATGTGGTAGAGCTTTTGCCTATTCCCGGAGATCCCCGTACGGAATACCTGGCTGCCCGTCTGATTTACAAGTTCCTAGCTTATTTGGAAAGGGGCCTTCGGACGTCTTAAAATGTTTTCTAAGCTACTATGAAAAGAAAAGAGGTCGACTCCGGTCCCGAAGGCGATAGCCTGCGTATCCTGATAGTAGAAGACGAGAAGATCCATCGCGAACTTCTGCGGAAGACCTTAGAGGAAGAAGGATATCGCGTTTGGAGTGTGCCCAGTGCCGAAAAGGCCCTGCCCGTGTTGAGCCAAGAAGAAATAGATGTGGCCATTTTGGATGTCCGGCTTCCGGGGATGAGCGGCTTGGAACTCCTTGAGCGTATAAAAGAGAAGAGTCCAGAAACCGAAGTCCTTATCATTACAGCCTTCGGTGAGATAGAAGACGCAATTTCTGCGATCAAGGCCGGGGCCTTTCACTATCTGGTAAAACCTTATGAGCCCGAGGTCCTCCTTAATTTGGTGAGAAGGTGTGGGGAACTCGTTAGTCTAAGAAGACCCCGAGAGCCGGGGCCTTTGGTTTATCGTTCACAGGTAATGAAGGATCTTCTGCGGCAGGCCGAGATCTTTGCCCGGCCCGAGGCCCCCATTCTTATTCTAGGAGAGTCCGGAGTGGGAAAGGAGCTTTTAGCCCGTTATATCCACGAAAAAAGCGGGCGTAAGGGTCGGTTTGTGGCCGTGAATTGTGCGGCCTTGCCTGAGCAACTCTTCGAAGCCGAACTTTTTGGTTATGAGCGTGGGGCCTTTACCGGGGCTGAAACTTCTCGGTCGGGTCTGATCGAAGAAGCCCAAGGCGGTACGCTTTTCCTTGACGAAATCGGAGAGATGCCCCTTGTTCTTCAGAGCAAACTCCTACGGTTCCTCCAGGAAGGCGAATTTCGTCGTCTAGGCAGCAATAAGATTCTGAAAAGCGACGCCAGAATCATAGCGGCTACCAATGAAGATCTTAAGGCCGCGGTCTCTCGACAAAAATTTCGAGAGGATCTCTATTTTCGCCTGAATGTCCTAGTCCTAAAGATTCCACCCCTTCGCGAACGAAAGGAAGATATTGCTGAACTTGTTGCTTATTTCCTGCGGAAGTTTAACCAGAAATACCAAAAAGATGTAAAGATCACCCCGGAAGCTATGGAAGAGCTACTCCGTTATTCTTTTCCGGGAAATGTCAGGGAGCTCGAGAATCTTATCCACCGGGCGGTGTTGGTAAGCGGCAGGGAAATTACTCCCGAAGTTCTTGGACTTGAGACTAAGGGCGAGTCGAAGATCGATCTGCATCTTCCGCTAGGAAAAGCCCTCCCCAAAGTCCTTGCCGACGTGGAGAAGCTCCTTCTCAAGGAAGCCCTAGAGCAGACTGGCTATGTGCAGACCAGGGCTGCCGAACTTCTGGGGATAGACGAGAAGTCCCTACGTTATAAACGCAAAAAATATGGCATCTAGACGTTATCTCTTTCTCTTTTTTACCGTACTTTTGGCCTTGGGTCTGGGTTTTCTTTACGATTTTTACCGTTTGAAGAAGGAATGGGAGAAATTTTTTTATTTGACGCTGGAGGAAGAAAAACGGCGTATTTATTCGGTTCTCAAGGCCACTGTGATCTCTGGAGGCGATCCTGTGGAAACCCTTGCAGAATATATGGAGGATTCCGACCTTCTCAAAGGGGCAGCCCTTATCCTTTCCGGAAGAACCATCATCGTTCCGGGGACGGACATTCCTCCCAAAAATCTGATTTACACCCTGGAACTCAACCCCTTCGTATTTAAACTCTACTTCTCGGGGGAGGTCTTTTACGAGATCAAACGCCATTTCTACATTGAACTCAGCTTGTGGTTACTCCTCAATTTCATGGGGTTAGGGTTAACCCTTTGGTTGCTCAGGAGTTATTACGAAAGCAGACTGATCCTTGCTCAGGAAAGGGCCGAAGCCGAACGGCTAAAAAGCGTATCCCTGGCCATCGCATCCATGCTTCACGAGGTCAAAAACGCCCTGAATAACCTCAATTTTGCGGTCTTTCGCCTGAAAAAGAAGACTTCGTCCGAAGAAATAAAAATCCTTGAGGAGGAAATTAGGCGACTCACCCTTTATCTGGTAGAGGTCTCCGATTTAAGGAAGCCTCTGGCTCTAAGGCCTGTTGAAACCAGAATAAACGATTTGATAAAAGAGATCCTCGGAGAATTTTCCGAAAGAGTAGAAGATCTTGGAGTCGAAACCGAGGTCAGACTTGCGCCCGCAAAACTTTCCGTTGATCCTGAAAAGATGCGCGTGGTCCTTCGAAACCTTATTAGAAATGCCCTGGAGGCCCTGGCTCAGGCACCTCCTCCCCGCAGAATGAGGCTTTACGGGGACGTTGAGGGCGAATTTTATCGTATAGAGGTGGCCGATTCTGCAGGCCTTCTTCCCGAGACCACCGAACTTTTCAGGCCCTACAAGAGCCAAAAACCCGGAGGCTTCGGTCTCGGCCTCTTCAATGTCAAGAGAATCGTAGAGGCCCACGGTGGAAGCGTCAAGGCCGAATTATGTTCCGGTTGGACCGTTTTTACCATTAGACTTCCCCTCGGAAACTTTTCCGAAAAATGATCCCTTTTTCGGAAAAGTTTCCGAGGTCAGAGACCTCGGAGCCGCTGTTTTTAAAGGTTTAGGGTTGGCATACCCTTTGCTTAATTTTTGCTAAAAAGGAAAAAGGAGGTCGTAGGTATGAACACGAGAAAAATTGAAATATTTAGTTTGCTTTTTCTTCTAATATGGTTCGGAGCCGCCTTTGGAAAGGGTCCCGGGGTTCCTATGCAGGAGGTGGAGGGCACGGTCAGGGAGATCCGGGTGGAAAAGGCCTCTCCCAAGGCCAGGTTCGGCTTCGTGACCGCGTTGGTAGCCACCGAGAAAAAGGAAATAAAGGTGAGGCTTTATCCCGAATGGTGGAAGCTCAAGCCTCCCTTTACTACGGGAGACCGGATCAGGGTTAGAGGCTGGATTCCCCCACGTACGGCCTTTGCCGGTCAGCCGGTTTTGGTGGCGGCGGAGGTAAAAAATCTCGATACCGGGGCGGTCCTCGTGCTGCGAGAGGGGCCAGGCAAGCCCTGTTGGAGAACTAGTCTGAAACCGCTGGTCTATTCCGGGGAAATCGTGGCCCGGAAGAGCAGCCCCGGTATAGGTCGGCCTCAGATTAAATGGTTGGTAATAGAAGTAAAAAATAGTGAGGGCCGGGTGGCTACCTTCAGGATTTCTCCCCTTTGGTTAAACGATTATCCGGAGCTTAAACCTGGCGAGAAGGTGGAGATCTTGGCCTACCAGCCTCCATTCTGGGCTGCTCGCAACATAGACGAATACATGGCCTGCCGGATCGTACTCCTCAAAGACGGCCGGACTTTGAGCCTTAGAAAATGCCCTCAGGAAAACAAATAGGGGGATCTGGGATGAGAAGCTTTGTTAGCCTCTTTCTCTTCTATGCTCTGGGGCTCACGGTCCTAACAGGACTCGTGCTTTATATCATGCCGCCTGGCCGCGTGGCCTACTGGACGGACTGGCGCCTTCTGGGACTGGGAAAGGATCAGTGGGAGGCTATCCATATCCTCTTCGGGGTTCTCGTGATCTTTCTTGCGGCCTGGCATTTCTATCTGAACTGGAAGCCCTTTAAACGCTATCTGGGCTCGACAAGGGCCCCGAGCAAGGTTTTGGTTTCCCTGACTCTGGTTACGGTGGCTCTTACGGTCCTAGCGATAAAGGATCTTCCGCCGGCAAGCCTGCTAATGAGCCTCCAGGAAAGATTTAAAGCCTCTTGGCACAAGCCGGCAGTTCCTCCCCCAGTGCCTCACGCTGAACTTCTTTCTCTCGAAGTCGTTGTCAAAAGAGAGGGTCTTTCCCTGCAAAAAACTATACAGGTCTTAGAAGCTCGAGGGTTTAAAATTCCCTCTTCCCAAATGTCTCTCAAGGAGCTTGCCCGTCTAAACAAGACCTCCCCAGCGGATCTTTATTTGATAATCATCAGTCAGAAACAGAGCGCTTCCACCGCTAAGGGTTCTGTAGCACCGGTCATCGCCCATCCTGGTAAGCGAACCCTAAAGGAGGTCTGTGAGCTCTTCGGGCTTGACCGTAAGACCTGTGAGGGGATTCTTAAGAAACACGGAGTGCGCCCAGATTGGAATAGCCCTCTAAGGGAATTAGCCCTTTCCCATGGTGTTACTGCCTGGGATATTATGAAATGGCTCAGGGAAAATAGATAAGGAGGCCCGAAATGAAGATCTCTCGCCTGGCCATAAGTGATGAAGGCTTTGTGTTTGATCCCGAGACCGGAAACAGTTATACCGTAAACGAAACTGGGCTTTTTATCTTGCAGAAGCTCAAGGAAGGATTGTCACCCACGGCAATCGTTGAGGCCATCCTTGAGGAATACGAGGTTTCCCCTGAAGAGGCGGAACGGGACGTGGAGGAGTTTCTGGAGGGCTTAAGGAGATTCGGGCTCTGGAGGGAAAGCCATGATTAAGGTTGCGGTCTCCGGGATAAACGCGGTTGACAATCCTGGCCCGGGAATCGGAATTATAAAAGGTCTTCGGGAGGGAAGTCTTTCGGTCTCCGTGGTCGGCCTAGCCTATGATGCCATGGAACCCGGAGTCTATCTCGAACAACTGATTGAGCGGGCCTATCTTATGCCCTATCCTTCCGAGGGCGAAGCCCCTTTTCTCAATCGACTCCTTTATATCCGGGAAAAAGAGGATCTTGAGGCCATCATCCCGGCCCTGGATGCCGAACTGCCTCTTTTTATAGATCTCCAGGAAAGGCTTTCGGCCTACGGAATAAAAACCTTTCTTCCCTCCAAAGAACAGTTCCGTCTGCGGGCCAAGGATCGGCTACCGGCAGTAGCCGAGACCATCGGAATCAAGATCCCTGCCACCCTGGTAGTTACTTCATACGAAGAATTCTCCCGGGCCCTCTCACAGCTGAAATTTCCGGTCATGGTTAAGGGCCTTTTTTATAAGGCCCTTAAGGCCCACACCCCCGCGGAAGCGGAGCAGTACTTCCACAGTATTTTGGCGGAATGGGGATTTCCGGTGATTCTTCAGGAAGTGGTTGCGGGCGAGGAGATGAACGTGGTGGGGGTCGGCGACGGAGAGGGAGGACATTTCGGGCTGGTGACCATCAAAAAACTCTGGATTACCTCCCTGGGAAAGATCTGGACCGGGGTGACCGTAACCCACCAAAGGCTACTTTCCGCCGCCGAGGAGTTCGTAAGGGCCTTTCGATGGCGTGGAGCCTTTGAGCTGGAGACTATTGTGAAGGACGAAGAGATCTATCTCATCGAGATCAATCCCCGCTTTCCGGCCTGGATCTATTTTGCGGTGGGCGTAGGGGTTAATCTTCCGGAAAGACTCCTTAAAGCCGCCCTCGGAGAGGAACCGGAAAGGGAATCCCATTACGAGGCCGGGAAACTCTATATCCGTTTTACCGACGACTTTGTAACCGATATTCAAATCTTTCAGCACATGGTTACTAGGGGGGAGAGATGAAAAAACTCTATCAAAAACCGAGTATTCTTAAACTGCATGTAGGTTTTATGCGGGAAAAGAAAAGCGCCGCGCGAACCCTTATCCGTTCGGAGATAGATGGAATTCCGGTGAAGACCTTGGTTGAGAAATTCGGCTCTCCACTTTTCGTCTTCTCGGAAAAGAGGCTCCGAGAGAGGTTCCGGTATCTCAAACGTCTCTTTGAGAGCCACTATCCCCGGGTGGAGTTCAGTTGGTCCTACAAGACCAACTATCTGGACGCCATCTGCCGGATCTTTCACCAGGAAGGGGCTACGGCGGAGGTAGTCTCGGATTTTGAGTACGAGAAGGCCCGAAGACTCGGAATTCCCGGGGAAAAAATAGTCTTTAACGGCCCTTATAAACCGCTAGAGATTCTAGAGCGCGCGGTCTCTGAAGGGGCCCGAATTAACGCCGACTCCTTGGACGAGGTCCTTGATCTTGAAAACCTGGCCCGCAAGATGGGCCGGCGCCTTAAAATCGGCCTTCGGGTTAACATGGATACCGGCATCTATCCCCGCTGGGACCGATTCGGGTTCAATCTTGAAAACGGAGAGGTCATGCAAGTGGCCCGGCGGATAGCTGCCGGAGGCCTCCTCGAGGTGGTTGGGCTTCACTGTCACCAGGGTACCTTTATTCTTGAACCAGGGGCCTATGGCCAGGCGGCCGAAAAACTGGTGAGGCTTGCCGGAGAGTTAGAGAACCGTTTTGGCTGGCAGATAGAGTATCTGGACCTCGGAGGGGGCTTTCCATCCCGCAATCGCCTAAAAGGTATCTATCTTCCGCCGGAGGTGGCGGTTCCTTCGCTAGCGGAGTACATTGAGGCCATCGGCCGGGCCATGCTTTCCGGACTCCCTCCGGGAAACTATCCGCTTCTCATTATGGAAACCGGCCGGGCCCTGGTGGATGAGGCCGGGTTCCTCCTTACTACCGTAAGGGCGACCAAAAGGCTTCCTGACGGCCGGCGGGCCTATATTCTTGATGCCGGGGTTAATCTCCTTTTTACGGCCTTCTGGTACCACCTCAAGGTGGAGATGGAGAGAGAGATTCCTGGTCCACCCGAACCCTGCGTCCTTTACGGTCCCCTCTGCATGAACATCGATGTGGTGGAGGAGAGTGCTCTCCTGCCCCCACTTCCTAGAAACACCCATCTCATCCTCTCCCCGGTGGGGGCTTACAATGTGACTCAGTGGATGCAATTTATTACCTACCGCCCACGGGTGATCCTCATCACGGAGGACGGCCGGGCAGAGGTCATCCGCGAGGCCGAAAATCTGGAGGACATCGTAAGAAAGGAAAGAGTTCCCGAACATCTGCGATGAAGGCTCTTAAGACGGCCATCCATTCACTCCTGAACAGTTACTCCGGCATCCTTTTTATAAGCGAGCCTGGAGCCGGACTGGTCCTTTTGGCCCTTTCCACCCTCATGGATCCCAATCTGGGACTCTCGGGCCTTATTTGTGTACTTTCGGCCTACGGCTTTGCGAGGCTTATCGGACTTAAAGAAGATTTCCTGAGACTTGACTACTACATCTATAATCCCCTTCTGGTGGGCCTTTCCGTGGGCTATTACTTTCGGCTTGATCCTTTAACCCTTCTCTTTATAATCCTGCTAGGGATTTTTACCTTTCTCCTTACCTATGGTCTTTCTTCCTTTCTATCTTATTACTTGAGGCTCCCGGTCCTGAGCCTTCCGTTTGTGATCGGAAGTCTTGTGGCTACTCTTGCCTCCTACCATTATTCCAATCTCTTGGTCACAAGTCTTAAACCCACCTTCCATTACAGTGTGGGAGGTCTCCCCCTGTGGCTTGAGGGCTTTTTCCGTTCTCTAGGGGCCATCTTTTTCATGCCTCACCCCCTTCCCGGTTTCATAGTTTTCGCCCTCATTCTCCGGTTCTCAAGGATTCTCGCGCTTTTGGCCGCACTGGGCTATTTTTCAGGAACCCTTATGGCTTACCTCTTCACCGGTTCTTCGTATCAGGTTTTCTCCAATCCCATACACTTCAACTACGTCCTCATCAGCATGGCCCTGGGAGGGGTTTTCCTGATACCCTCTCCCCGGAGTTATCTCCTGGCGATCCTGGGGGCGGTGGTGGCGGTGCCCATAACCGAAGCCTCTCGGGTCTTCTGGGAGAAGTTCGGTCTCCCGGCCTTTGCCCTTCCATTTAACCTGGTAACCCTGCTTTTTCTCTATGCCCTCATAGTTTCAGGCTTCAGGAAGCTTACCGCCCTTTATAAGGGCACGCCCGAGAAAACCCTGGATCATCATCTAAGCTTTGAGATCCGGTTTCCTTCTCTGGTTCCAGAGGTGGACCTTCCGGTAAGTGGACGTTGGCTCATCTCTCAGGGACCAGACGGCCAGTTCACCCACAAGGGGCCTTGGCGTCACGCCCTGGACTTCGTCGTAGCGGACGAAAACGGCCGCACCTTTGCCGGAGAGGGGATGCGCCCCGAGGACTATTACGCCTATCGTAAGCCGGTCTTTTCCCCGGTCTCGGGCCGGGTGGTGGAGGCCGTAGATGGGCTTCCAGATGAGCCTCCAGGCTCAGCTAATCGGGAAAATCCCTGGGGGAACCATGTGGTGATTTACGATCTCCGCGGTTTTTATGCTGTGCTTGCACACTTCAGCCCCGGAACCCTGCGGGTCAAAAAGGGAGATTGGGTAGTGAAAGGAACGGTGCTCGGGCTCTGCGGAAGTTCGGGCTATGCACCGGAACCCCATCTTCACTTCCATATCCAGCATGGGCCCGAGATCGGCTCGCCCACCCTGCCTTTTGTCTTCTCCGGGTATCTGGAAGAGGGGCTTTTTAAGGATTTTTCCTTGCCCGTGGAAGGTTCAACGGTTGAGCCCTTGGCCCCGGATAAGGCCCTCAAAAAGCGGCTCAATCTCCTCCTTGGCCAGAAGTTGGCTTACAGCCTATATGAAAACGGCAGTCTTTTCGGAGAAATTGCGCTTTCTGTGGAAATGGCCCCGGACGGGACTTTTTACCTTACTGATGGCCAGAGTAGGCTTTATTTTGCCTTAAAGGAAAAGGCCTTCTACTTCCTGAGTTTTGAGGGCCGTAAGTCTTCACCCTTGAAATGGCTCTTCCTTGCGGCCCCGAAAGTGCCTCTGGCCTTGAAACCAGGCCTTCGTTGGGAGGATAGTCTTCCACTTGAAATAGGACTCTCGGGCTTTAAAAAAGAATGGTATCTTTTTCTTATTTCTTTTTATCCACGATATTTCCAAATAAAAGCCAGATATGAATCACAAAGCCTACTTGATTTTTCGGGTAAAATCAACTTGAATAATGAAAAGATAGAAACTAAGACGGTCCTTGCCGAAGATGTAGGCTTTGAAGAGATCGAAATAAAAATCAAAAATCGAATTTATCAATTAAGGAGGAAGAGATGAGAAAAGTATGGTTGATGCTTATTGTAGTTTTGATTCTGGGTCTGACTTGGGGCACCGGTCGAACTTCGGAACTCAAGAAGTATTTTGCCCTCTACGGGGCCTATTTGAATTATGGCAACTCCAAGGTCAAGGATGATGGATATTCTTTTACGGCCTACGGAAGCCTTGGGGACGGAAGACATCATGGCCTTGAGGCCGCGGTCTCCCAACTCCACATCAACTATGAGTCCGGTTATTCGGACCTTGATCAAACGGATTACACCCTGGCCTACACCAACACCGGGAGCCTTTATCCCAATCTATCTTTGCGTCTGGGAGGCCACTATATCTCCACCGACGATGACCTCACCGATGAAGGGCTGATTCTTTTTACGGACCTCACTTATTTCGTGCCCTGGAAGTGGAATGCCGGGCTGGAATTCTTCTATTCGAACTATGACGAAATGGTGGATCTGGACGTCTTTCAGATCTCTCCTCACGCCGGAAAGTTCTTCTATTTCGGAAAAAGGAGTCTTTATCTCGAGGCCCGGGGCTACTACATCCATATTGACGAGGACGAAAAAATCGGGCTTTCCATGGAAAACTATTACTCCTTTGAGCTTTCTGGAACCTGTACTCGAGGGCCTTTGAGCGTAAAGCTGTCCGGTTGGGTAGGACAGCAGATCTTTGCGGTCAAAAATTCCGGTTTTGTGGTTTACAACCTTACGGAAAAGTACCGCGGCGGGGCCTCCATGGAAGTCACTTACCGATTCAATAATTACGTTCTAGGTCTTACCGGAACTTGGAATACCTATAAAGAAGTGGAATCTGACAAAAGTGTCAACCAGGCCATAATTACTGGTTTCATCGGTTTTAACTTCTGATGCGAAAGATTCTTTTGAGTCTTCTCATCCTGGTCCTTGGAGTTAGCTGGGCCTGGGCCTTGGATTATAAGGCTATCAAGCGGGCCTACCATCTTTCCTATGAGTTTGAGAGGCGGGGAGAGTATGTCAAAGCTAGAGAGGCCCTTCTTCCAGTTTACGAGAAATTCCCTCGGGGCTATACCGTCAATTTAAGATTGGGTTGGTTATTTTATCTAGAGGGGCGCTATCGGGAGGCCCGAAAACACTACGAAAAGGCCGCAGAGGTAGCCCCGCAGGCCGTGGAACCACTTCTGGGCTTGGGCCTTACCTATATGGTTCAAAAAAGGTGGAAAGAAGTGGAAGAATTGATGACTCGAGTTTTGAAAATAGATTTTTATAACTACTATGGCAATCTTCGCCTCGCTCAAGCCCTGCGAGAACAAAAAAAGTATCGCCAGGCCGAAGCCGTCTGCCGGAAGATGCTAACCCTTTATCCTACGGATGTGGCTTTTCTTACTCAGTTGGCCTTAACCCTGTATCATTCTGGTCAAAAGAAAGTAGCGATCTCCATTTTTGGGGATATCCTGATTCTAGACCCCCAGAATCGGATAGCTTCCCGATTCGTCCCCTGAAAGATTATTTAGAACCCCCGGTTCTGCTTAAGGCCGCGGCCCAACCGGATGGTAGCTTTCTATTTTACCAAAGGCCTTAAGCTTTCCTTCCTCTAGCACTGAGATTGCGCCATGGCCGCCGCAAATAAGACAGCGCCGCCCCTTTGAGCGCAACCTCAGGTCGGTCTCCTTGGCGATCTCAAGCAGGGCCTCCCTCTCCTTAGTGGCGATCTCGCTATCCACATTCACCGAGGTCATAAGGATCTTGGCCAAACGGCTGAACTCCAGGCGTTCCGGGGTAAAGCTTTCAAGATTCAGGAGGCTATCTCCGGTAAATAGGAGACCAACCTCGGGACAGAAGAAAAAGACCTGGCCGTAGAGGTGCCCACCGAGGCTTTCGAGCACCTCAAACTCCAAGGGCCCCACCCGGAAACTCTGGATCACCGGAAAGATGTTCCGAAGCCCAAAGACCTCCTGTGGGAACAGGACCATTTTTTGGGGCGGGGTGAAGTGGGAAAAGAGATTGATGAGCTTGGTGTAGACCTCTTCCAGGATGGAACCTTCTACCCGGGAACCGTAGGCCCGGTTGGCCTTCTCGATGATCTCTTTGGTGCCGGGATGAAGGTGGGAGGGGGCCTTGAAGAATCCCGCGGCCCCGGCGTGGTCGGCGTCGGCATGGGTGAGAAAGATCCGGGAGAGTCGGGAGAGGTCCCCTAGGCCGTAGTGCTGGAGAAGCCGCACTACGTCTTCGTGGTAGAGACCGTAGCCGGTGTCGATCATGATCATTTCTTCCCTGGTGTCCAGCACAAAGATGTTTCCTCCGAAAGGGAGTTGAAAACAGAAGAGACGCACCCCATCGGTCACCTCGAAGTGCTGGACGTCGGCGTAGAAGCCCACGCCGGTGGTCTCCTTGAGTTTTTGCCCGGTGGCCAGGATACACCGAAAGACTTCTTGAGGGTCTTGCTTGAGGTTGGTGAGCTCCTGGACGATGTGGTTGATGTCGTGGAGCAACCGCAGAAGAAACTCATCTTCGGCTTCGCCGATGAGCTCACGCAATCTCTGGGCGAACTTTAGGTAGAAGACGGTGTTGTCCAAATGGTCGCCGCGGGTGTCGTACTCGAGGATCTCCAGGCGATAACGGGATTTGAGGCGGTTTAAGAGCTTATCGATGATGGCGCTGCGTTCTACGGTAAGGCTTACGGTCAAACGGTCTGGGTGGCGGCCCTGATCGTCGAAGTCCAAAAAGGCGATGTTGGCCTGGGCGTCGGTGACGTAGTTCAGAAATTCGAAGAGCGCTCCCGGACGGTTGGGGAGGTAGACGTTAAATTTAAGAAATCCCAAGGGTTCCAACGATTCCTGTAGGTAGCCTATACGCTGGAGCTCTTCGCGGATCTTGCGGTAGTCCTCCTCTGAGGAAAGCGTCACCTCGAAAAAGACGGTGTGCGGGTCAATGCGCCGGTCGTAGTGAATGCGGTTGATGTTGCCTTGGTACTTGCGCACGATCTCTGCGGCTCGATGTAAGGCCCCGGGCTGGTCCGGCATACGGGCGACAAAGTAAAACTTGGCGCCACTCATGGAGTTTCCTCCCTCTTTAGGGAGATTTCCGGCCCCAGTGGGGCGAGGGGAGGCGCACCAGAACAGACACCCTTCCAGGGGCGTATTTCAATCGAAAGTCCCCACAGGTTTTAGTGGGAAGTCTCCAGCCATTTTATTGAAAGTTTTCACCTGTTTCAATGGAAACGTCCTCGCTTTTTGGCCTTCCTGAAATCAAATCCACGACTCGGAGAGAGGAGAGATGCCAAACAGGAGGTTGTCCATGCGAAATTGAAAAGCCCTTTAGGCTCTAAGTGTCTCAGGGGTTGTTTTCGAACTGTCTAGGGTTTTTGGTATTCTTAACTATACAAGAAATCGTTAAAAAATGGTGGAGATGGGGGGATTCGAACCCCCGACCTCCAGATTGCGATTCCTAAACGATAGCAAAACATTATCGTCATGAGCGTTTTTGAGGTCAAAATTAAGGGGAAAAGGGGAATATTTAGATCAAGGATGACATTAAGGTTGGAGAGGTTAGACACGAATATAGACACCAAAGAAAAAGCGAAGAACCCAAGTAGCCCAAAGCTTACATTATCTTTACTTTTTTATCTACTTTTCGAGAATATAGGGTAGGAGAAGAAAGGTATAACTCCCTCCTTGTTTAACAAAAGGGAAGGGAAGAGAGTCTGTTCCTCCCCTTTACCTTTTTGGAGGGGGAGAGAAGAAAGCTTTCTCTTTTTTCCTTCCTCAAAGAGTTACTTTTTACAAGCTTGCGAAAAAAGCGAAAAAAGTTCCCCGGCTTTCCCTTAAAGCCTTGTCTATCAAGGCATTGGGGCTATAACTTTTTTCTCTACCCCTTGCGAAAAAATGCGAAAAAAGTTTGATCAAAATCCTGGTAAAAGCCTTGCTTGCCAATGGTTTGGGGCTTATCGACCCTCGATGCGAAAAAAGTGCGAAAAAAGTTAGTAGGTAAAGTGATCCTCTTAAAGGGCCTCTTCGAGGAGGTCCGGGGAAATGATTTTGTTGGCTTCTTGGAGCTTGGTTTGCTGGTCTAGGTGGACGTAGCGCAAGACCATCTGGTAGGTTCGATGGCCGAGTAGGTGCTGAAGGATAATCGGGTTCACCCCGTTTTTGATGGCGAGGCTTGCGTAGGTGTGTCGCAGATCATGGACCCGCACATGCGGGGGTAGTCCGGCCCTTTTTACGGCCCTTTTGAAAGAAGCATAAAAGCCATCTCCACGGTATGGTTTGCCCTCTGGGCCATGCCAGAAGACGTAAGGGGAGGATATATGCCTCGGGCGAGCTTTAAGGATTTTGAGGGCGGCGTCCGAAAGTGGGATGATTAACTCCCGGCGGGCCTTGTATTCCGAGGCAGGAATTCTCAGGTAGCGTTCTTTCAGGTTCACTTGATCCCACCGAAGTTTCAGAGCATTTTCTCGGCGCAGGCCGGTGGCAAGCATAAAAGCTACAATGGGCCTTATACCGGGAGAGCAAGCCTCAAGGAGACGCTTTATTTCCTCCTCGGAAAGAAAGTAGGGCGGTCTTTCCTCGGCTCTCACTAAGGAGACCTTTTTGGCTGGATTGCTCTCTAGCTCCTCGATCTTCACCGCATAACCCAGGGCATGCTTTAGAACAGCCAGTTCGGAGTTCACGGTTCCGGGCTTGGCTCCTTCGGAGACCCGCCGGGCTTTGTATTCTTCAATCATTTTCACCGTGATGTCCCGCAAGCGGACATTGCCGAAGACCTTTTTAAGGTGATGTTCGTAAATTTCGCTTTTGCGGAGTAGCCACCTCTCCGAATTACGGCAGGCTTTGACGCTATAGTCCCAGTAATGTTTCCGCCAGAATTCGGAGAAGGTCATCGTTCCCCGGACTTTGGAGGGAGTGTAACGTCTTTCGGCCACAAGCTTTTTGATCTCGGCTTCAAGGGCTTTTGCGGCGCTTAAAGAGTGTCCGGCGGGCTTAAGCTCATATTGCCCGTTGCCCACGTGGACCCGGACGTAGTATCTGGGGTTACGGAAGGAGACTCCGCATTTAGGACACTTCCTATGTTTTAAGGCCCACCGCTTATGACATTCGGGGCATTCTTTAAGGATGGCCATAAAGATTTTCCTTTAAAAAGGCAATTCGTTATCAACGCTCGCTTCTTCTTCAGGTGTTAATGGGCGAGACGGTACAACCTGGAATTTACCCTTACGGATAAGGTCTAAGATAAGCTCTTCTGGTTTACCAGTCTGGAACACTTCTTCCATAGATTTAGGGAATCCTGAAAATTCCACTGCCTTAACTGCCCGAGGATCGTAATAAGGGGGAGGCCCTTCAAGAGGAAGGCCCCATGTGGAGCTATTCATGTCTAGAAGATAGGGAGATGTGAATTCATAAAGATTTGGGGGAAGCTTGTAAGCTTCAATTCCTAAAAGATCCAGAGATAAATAAAGAAGCGCTGGAGCTCGCTTTTCCCAAGGTAGTTCCCGAACCGCAGAATAGAGATCAACTTTTTGGTTATGGAAGGTCCCAAAAACTTCGAGCCTTTCAAAAGGTAGTTTGAAGTGTATGAAACCTCCGTTTTCTAGGTGGGCTAATACTAGCTCAAAACGTGTCTTTTCTACCGAGTCTTTAGGAGGCGCTTCTTCTAGAGTTATCCTCAATATTCTTTTGGTAAAGGCATTTACGATATCGGTTCCTTGGACAAAAACTTCCCCTTTCCAAAACATAAAAACCAGATTGTCTCGTTTAGCCCTTTCTAGTAAAGCCTCTTTGAGCAGTACTACTCCCTCTTCGTTTTCACTTCTTGCGCTTCGGCTTGCCCACCAGTTTATGGATAACTTCAAAAGTTTAGGTGCTCTCCATGAAATTTGAGCATCTTTTTTAAGCTGCTCCACGGTTGTAAGCATGGCCTCCCTCCCAAAACCTCAATAGCGATACTGTCATAATAAGCAATGGATTTTTGCAAGTCAATAGCGGTCTTGTAGGGACTTGACAGAAAGAACTTATGTATTTAAAATACATGCAAATAAAGAAAGGAGGTGCATTTCATGAAAAGTTTTAGCCCTAATGATCCTATCCCTCTAAGCGAGATTAAGCCTGATGTCCTTTACACTTTCCGGGAGGCCGCGAAAGTTCTGCGTTTGGGTGAGTCCACCCTTCGCCTGTGGGCTTTGACTGGTCGGATTCCAACGGTTCGACTTGGTAAACGGCGACTCCTACGGGGGGAGACCATCCTCAAAATGGTCGAGGAGGGCGTCAATTAATGCCACTTGACCTCCCTGCTTGGGCGCTTGAGGACCTTAAAAAGTCCGGTCTCACCGAGGCGACGATCCATAAGGCCGGAATCCGGGCGGTCCGGGATGCGGAGGATCTGAAAAGGCTCTTGGGCTTTGAGCGCTATAACGGTAATCCGATCTTGAAAGCGACCGAGGCTTACCTGATCCCTTACCCCCTGGCCACAGAACCATTTGGGCGGATTCGATTGCGGGAACCATTAAACGGGGCGAAATATCTCTCCCCCGCCAGCAATCACGTCCGGGACACGGTGCACCTTTATTTTCCGCCCAATCAGCCCGTTGAATGGTTGAAAAGCCCGAAAAAGCCGCTTGTGATTGTGGAAGGAGAGAAGAAGGCCCTTTGCTTGGCCCAATATGCCGAAGAGTTAGAGTTTGCGGTCCTCGGCCTCGGCGGGGTTTCAATGTGGGCCAAGGCTCCCGAATGGAAGGGCGTTCACCTTATTGGCAGGAGAGTTTTTCTTGCCTTCGATGCTCCGGACCGCCGGGAAAATGCCATGGTCAGGCAAGAGGAATTGGCCCTCGCGGGCTTTCTCTCCCTCATCGGGGCGCACGTTTTAGTGCTGGACTGGGGAGAAGACCCTCGAAAGAAGGGGATAGATGATCTCCTAGTTTCCGTAGCAGATCCCAAACAGGAAATATGTAATCTACTTGAAAAGGCTTCCGAAGTCTGGGCTTTCTACCGGGAGCTAGCCTCCCCCCAAGAGCTGATTCACGCATTGGTGGATCTGCTTAGAAGGATTAGTAAACGGCCAGAGCGCTTGAAGGTGATTCTTCCGGCTGTGGCCCAGGGTTTTAACGTCCCTCTCCCGGAACTAAAAGAAGCGATCTCCAAGCTATGGCACGCAAAAACCAAGGAGGACCGGGAGAGACAGCACAAACAAAAGGAAATAGAACTTTTGGAGCAGAATCTCTTAATTCCGACATGGCCGGAGCCGGAACCAACTTGCTTCTATGGATTGGCTGGGGACTTTGTAAAGGCGGTTTCAGATTACACCGAAGCTTCCCCCGTGGCCTTGCTTCTGACTTTTCTGGCTCGTTGGGGATGTGAATTAGGCCTAAGGTTTTACTTCCCGATCAATAAAACTCGTCATTTTCCCCGCTTGTTTGTTTTACTTTGCGGTCCCACGGGAAAAGGCCGGAAGGGGACATCTTTACGACTCGTGAGAGAATTTTTTCCTCTCCCCGATTTTTCAGCTACCGAAGTGTCTGGTTTTCTGCTCTCAGGGGAAGCCGCTAGCGATCTTTTTGAACTCCAAGAAGAAACTCCCCCAGAAGGTAATCGAATTTTTTTAATTATTGAAGAATTTGGGAGTCTCCTTGAGATCTCTAACCGTAAAGGGAATTTTCTTTCCGGTGTTTTGAGGTGTCTTTGGGATTCGGAGCATTTTAAAACCTTGGGGCGGAAGAAGAAGACGGAAATACATCAAGCTCATCTAGTAACTTTAGGGCACACCACAATTTCAGACCTTCGGGATAAGGTGCGATCTACTGATCTCTGTAACGGCTTTCTTAACCGTTTCATTATTGCGCTAGTCAGGAGATCCAAACTCCTTCCATTTCCTCCCCCAATTCCCGAAGAGGTGGAAACAGAGATCAAAGAGGCGCTTTTGGCTAGATTTTCAGAATTGCGGAACAAAGCCCCCCAACCTTTTCGTTTTAGCAGGCGAGCCGAGGATTTTTGGCGGGAAGTTTATCCTGAGCTTTCATTAGAACGGGGAGGATTAGCAGGTGAGGCAACTAATCGAGCCGAGGCTCATGTCCTACGGCTTTCTATGTGTTTGGCAACGCTGGACGGAAGCTTAGTGATCGATCTCCAGCATGTGGAGAGCGCATTGAGCATCTGGCGCTACTGCCAAAAATCCGTCGAACTTATATGGAGATTGCCCAGAAAGGGCGAGCATGTGGTTTCTAGGATTTTGACATTCCTCAAAGAAAAGAAAATGGCTCGTCTTTCCGAAATACACGACATGCTTGGGCGTCACGTTAAGGGCGAGGATTTAAACAAAGCCTTACAGCGGCTCGGGGAGCTGGGGCTTATCCGGGAGGAAAAAGATAAAACCGGCGGGCGTCCGGCAAGGATCATCAAATATATTGGCCCAGACGAGGGCACTTACCGTGGAGAAATTTGATTTTCAGGAGCCGAAAGCCCTTATTTCCTATCTCCGGTTTTTAGGGGTTCGATTGCGGGTAGAAGGGGAGCGGTTGATCTACGAGTCTTCACTTTTTCCTTTGAGTGAGGAGCTTCTTGAAAAGCTCCGTAAAAACAAGGAAGCCCTGAAAGCCATTCTTAAGGAAGAAGCCAGAGAGAAGAAATCTTCCCGGCATCTTACCAGGGGAAGCAAGACCGAGGAGGCCTCAAGAGAGGGAGCCTCCTCGATCCGGTTCTACCGGGGGATCTCTTGGTTTGGAGGTAAGCCTTGCCCTTGGCCGGAAAGAGACAATGAATCATTAAAGAAAGTCCTAGCTCGAAAGCCCGCTTCGGAGCTTCCCCGGAGAGTGGCCGAGTTTGAGCATACGGCCATTCTAGCCGAGGGCAAGCCCTTCTTCCCCCTGGCCTGGTGGCTTCACGGAGTAAGCCTCCCCGAACTACTCAAAGCCGAACCGGAGGCCCAAAACTTGCCAATTTATGAGGTTCGGGGTGAGGAGGTGGTCCTGGTTCATGATCCCCGCAAGGCCGGAGATTGCCCGGAGGGTATGGAACATCCCCACCGGTGCAAGCTTGGCGAGCTGGTGGAGGCCCAGGAGCGGATCAGCGGTTATGAGTGGAAGTGCCGAAAGCTTAAAGCCCCGTGCCCGGCCTACACCCAAAGCCCTCTCCGTCCCGAATGGCCTAACCGTATAGCCCAGGCCTTGAGTGAGGAGCAAACCTCTTCGGAGAGCCCAGACGAGGAAACCAGGGAGCTAACGGAAAAGCTCAAAAGTCTGCTTAGGCCCTTGGTGCTTGGCTTTTTGGCGAGCAAGGCCCCGATCCAGATAGACAAAAGCCGTAGCGTTTTGAACCCCCAAGAATTTATCAAGAGGACAGTTTCGGAGCTTTCGGGTCGTGGACAGGTGAGGGAAGCGGCCAAGGAGAGAGCCAGGCGGTTTTTGAAGGCCATTAGGCCTTTGCTTCAGGAGATTGGCAAGGAGGTCTAGATCACCTGGTGAATAGATATGAGGGAACTTGAAACCGGATTTAAAATTAGTTTACCGCACGAGGAGGTTTCCGGTCAAGGCCTTCTCTGGTCCCTGGTGAGGTCACGGAGCGATCTTCCTTTGCGGCCCTACCAAAGGACAGCCCTTGAGCACATTCTGGATGCCTACCTTGACGGGCGGCAGTCGGTGGCGATCTCGCTTCCGACCGGATGCGGAAAGACCATCGTCTTCCTGGCCCTGGCCCGGGGTGTAGTGGAGGCCGGAGGCCGTGTCCTCATCGTGGCCCACCGGGATGAGCTGATCTTGCAGCCCATTGAGAAGCTTTCTCTGGTGTGGCCCGGGGCACCCGAGCCGGGCGTCATCAAGGCCGAGCGGTTTGAGCCAGGTCGCCCCATAGTCCTGGCCTCGATTCAAACCTTATGGCGTCGACTTGACCGTTTAGTCCAGGGGTTTGACCTGGTGGTGATTGACGAGGCCCACCATGCGGCGGCCTCGACCTACCGTATGGCCTTGGATCGGCTCCTCGAGCTTAAGCCGGCCATGAAGGTCTTGGGCGTCTCAGCGACCCTTTTCCGCAGGGACGGGGAGAGCCTCCGGGAGATCTTCAAGGAAGTGGTCTTCGAGTATTCGGTCCTTGAGGCCATAGCGGACGGCTATCTTTGTGGGATTGACTACAGGGCGGTCAAGACCGGGTGTGATCTTTCCGGGGTGCGGTTCGACTATAGAGCCGGGGACTTTGCGGTCAACCAGTTGGCCCAGACTGTTAACACCCCGGAACGGAATACGTTTGCCGTAGAGACCTGGCTTGAACTGGCGGAGGGGCGCAAGACCATAGCCTTTTGCGTGGATATAAAGCACGCCCACGACCTGGCCGAGACCTTTCGGGCCTACGGTGTGGAAGCTCAGACTGTGACCGGCCAAACTCCGCTTGAAGAGCGTCGGGCTATGCTCAAGGCCTTCGCCCGAGGTGAGATTCCGGTCATCACGAACTGTCAGGTGTTAACCGAAGGGTTTGACGACCCGGCGGTGGACTGTCTTCTTTTGGCCCGGCCCACGGCAAGCAAGGCCCTTTATATCCAGATGGTGGGCCGTGGTCTTCGGCTCTACCCCGGAAAGAAAAACTGCCTAGTGATCGACCTGGTGGACAATTCAAGCCGCCACAGCCTGGTTAGCATTGCGGACCTTGATTCTAAGCTCAAACGCCGGATCGAGCTTGAGGAAGCCGTAGGAAGGGGAAGTCGGGAGAACGTCCAGCTAGATCTTAGCCTGGCCTCTCAGATTCTGGGAGTGGAAGAGCGGCAGGTCTTCGATCCTTCGGCTTTCTACTGGGCCAGAGGCGAATACGGTTGGGCGGCAAGCCTGGGGGACGGCCGGACGCTTTACATCCGGCAGACCAAGAAGACCAAACGGGAAGAGCTTTTTGTGCCTTACCTCATCGAGCGGGAAGGCATCCGGCCTCTCACTTCTCGGCCCGTGGACATCGAGCTGGCCTTTGGTGTGGCTAACGGGGTGCTCCGAGACCAAGGAGCGGCGGCCCTTTACAAGCCGGACGCTTCTTGGCGGAACTATCCGCCCACCGAGAAGCAGATCGAATTTTGCGAGCGTTGGGGCTTGCCTCGGCCCAGGACCAAAGGCGAGGCCTCGGACCTTATAACCCTGGCGATAGCCGAGTGGGCTTTCAAGAAGAATATCAGGAGTGCGTCTCATGGACCGCTTGCTTAAACCAAAACCTAAGTGCCGGGACCCCACCGGGCTGAGCTTTTCGGGTTAGGGGTTTGACTTAACACTAAAACTTTGCAGGAGGTGCAAAAATGAGAGACAAAGTCCAAAAAGCTCGGGACAAGTATTTTAAGGCCATCAAGGAAATTGAGAAGATCCAGGTCAAGATAGCGGAGCTTCAAAGGAAGATCCAGGCCCTCCAGGAGGAAAATGCTTCTCTCCAAAAGGAAGCGGGTGAAATCTTGGCCAAGATCAATCTGGGCGAGCTTCCCGAGACCGCCCGCAAGGAGGCCGAGGCCAAGCGGAAGCAAATGGACAAAAACGGTCTTGAGATTCAGGGATGCGAACTCGCCTTGAAAGAACTTCAGAGGCGGCAAGCCGAAAAGGAAGCGGAGGCGCAGAAGGCCAGAGTCGGAATTTACCTGGTCCTGCGAGACAAAGTAATGGACCTGGCCCAACGGGAACTACGGAACTACCAGGAGCTTGCACGGAAAATTCTACGGAGTCACACCATCTTTATCCGATCTCTCGATTGGCTCGATCAGATGGAGCTTTGTATGCAGAAGATAGGCTACAAACGGGACGGGAAACCCGAAGAGATTTTCGGGGAACTTCTGCACCGTCCGTTTGCTAGACCTGGCCTCCAGTTAGAACTCCTTGAAGAAGTGGCCCCTGGACAGTTCGAGGCACGCACAGCCGAAGTAAATGGCGACGAAATCTTTGGAGAAGAGCTTGGCTTTCTTACTGTCAGAGTAGACTTTTCGTGGGCCGAGGACCGCCTTACGAAGGCCCTTGATAAGGCTCTGGGGCTTGAGCCTGCGGAGTAAAACTTCGGGCCCGGGCACCCCGGGCCCTTGCGGGAGGAGAAATATGAACCCAAAAGTTCTCTACTCCACTATGAAACGCCAATATTTAGCCAATCCGACCCTAGCGAACGCCATGGCCCTCATGGGGGCTCTGGCCCACAAATACCCTCTCTTACAGAAGGCCCCCTTGAGCCCGATGGAGATCGAGCGACTGGCCCAAGAAGCGGGAATTGAGATCTGGCCTTACCCTTTGGAGCAAACAACGGTTCTCACGGTCATGGTGAGAGACCCCCAAGATCTTCCCCGTGAAATCGCCGGGAGAGACAAGCCCTTAATTACCGAAAGGGAGCCGGGCTTACTTTCAGACGAAATGCTCTCTCGGGTCAAGAAGCTCCTTGAGCGAGGTGGAGGCCCGGTGGTCATTATGCGGGAGAAGCTCCCAGAGGAAGAATATGCTCCGACCCTGGCCCATGAGCTTGGGCATATCTTTTTGGGACACCTTGAAAACTGGAGCGTGCCTCGTGGGGTTGCAGAGTTCCACGCTCATCTTTTTGCCCGGTGGGTTTCCGGTGTTCCGCATCCTCGCCTTGACTCTAAAACAAATTTGGTTCTTGAGGCTTTGACCACCGGGGAAGAAAAGCTCCTCAAAGAAGCCCTGGTCGTGCTCAAAGGCCAAGACCCTCAAGAGGTGCATCCATGAACGTAAATGCCGTCTACCTAATGATGCGAGACCGCTATCTCCGAGACCCTTCCTGGGAGAACCTTCTGGCCCTTCTTGGCTCGCTTCTTTACAAGTTTCCCGTGCTCTTCAAGGCTCCTCTTCCCCCTGAGGAAGTTGAGGGCTTAGTGAAAAATTGCGGGTTTGAGGTGCTTGAGGTGTCTATCAAGGCTTGTCATGGTCTGGCTCTTACCATAAATCCTGCAAGGATAGTCCGGAGAAAGCTTATTGAGAATCTCAAGAAGGGCGATCTTCCTGCTCCTGAGCCTGACCTGATAGACAAAGATCTAGCGAGAGACGAGATCTTTTGGAAGCTAACCGAGTGTGCAAAGCGGGAGAAAACCGGGCTTATCCTGATTAAGGAAGGTCTTGGGCCAGAAGTGAAGACCTATGCCTTAGCGCATGAGCTTAGTCACCACCTTTTAGGCCATACCCTTGCGGAGTGCGAGATGGAGTCCTGGCTTTCGGAGCTTCACGCAGACGTTGCGGCCCATTGGATAACTGGCCGCCCGAGCCCGTTTCTTTCCGAGGAAGAAAATCGTCTACTCGCCAAACTGGTAGGCTACAAGAAAAGAGCGGTGGGTGGCCATGCGTGAAACCTTGCGGGTCCTTCTGGAGGGCGGGCGGCAAGGGTCTCGGCCCCTGCGGCGAAAAAGGCGTTTTGAACTCGCCGGAAGCCGTGGCCGACACTATAAAAGCCCCGGCGAAGACCCAAAAAGCCTTGAGAAGACAGCCTTACAGGTTTTGAAGTCTTGTAGCTAAACGGCCAAAAGGAGGTTTGCGATGACCGAGAACGGCGAGCTTTACCTTTCGATCCAGGCCCTTCAAGATCTCTTTGGGCGATCTGAGAGAACTTTAAGGCGGTGGGCTTCGGCTTGCGAGGCTCGAAAGCAAGATAAAAATGGACGGGTGTTTTACTACTTACCGGATCTTTTGCGATACTACCTAGAGGACATTCACCAACCGGTGCCGGAAGAACTTGAAAAGATCCGGACCGAGCGAGAAAAGGTCAAGCTAGAGAAAGAACGCCTTGAGCTTGAGACCACCAAAGGGAATTTGATTGAACGGGACCGGGTAGAGGTTGAGTGGGCGCAAAGGGCCGCTGAATTTCGGCAAGGGCTTATTGCCCTGGAATTTAAGCTAGCCAAACAATTGGCAGGCCGAAAGCTCACCCTGCCCCAGGTGAGAGAGATCTTACGGAAGGAAATATTTGAGATCTTGCGGTCCTATGCCCGGGAAGGGGCCTATACGCCCAAGATGGATGAGAGGTGGAGCCTGGAGGAGTTTGAGGCCGCCTACTTCAAGTTTTTGCAGGCTCTGGAGAAAACGAACTGTCCTTTGAGCAAGATCAAAGTAAAGCTTGAGTGCCCTTCTCGGAACCGGAGAGCCAAAAAGGGCGGAAAATAGGCCTAGTTGTGGTAAAATCAGGGACATGGAAGACCTTCTCATGGGCTGGAAGGAGATAGCCGGGGTTCTGAGGGTTTCTGAGCGGACGCTTAAGGATAACTGGGAGCGATGGGGAGTGCCAATCAAATTGCTTCCCACCAAGCGTGGATATAAGAAGCCGGTTACTACGCTTTCAGCGCTTAAGAGGTGGCTGGAGGAGCCAGGGCCTAGCGGTTCTTGAAACTCTCGGAGCCTTGACGGACCCTCATTGGCTTGGGAAAAATGAGGCTATGAAGGCAATAAGCAGGGAAGAGCTAAACCAGGTCATGGCCTATTATTTTAAGGCCTCCTTTACGACCAGAAGTGAAGAGGCCGATAAAGAGGAGTGGTCCCGTATACTTCAAGAGGTAGAAGCCACCGAGGAGGAGCTTTCCACCCCTGAATGGCAAGAGGCCCTGAAATACCTAGCCGAGCACTAAGGGACTGCCTTTCCCCCAGGCCGCTAGTCTTCATGAGTAATCAAGCGGCCTTTTTGAGTGTGAGACCAGAGACAGGAAGGTTTATGATCTCAAGGTCCTGAAAGCGAACTTTTTGACTGGCGTTGGAAATCTCTATTCCTACCGGAATACCTTCTTCGTCAAAATCCACCACTATGTCGGGGGAGACCTCCTCGGATTCCACGCTTGGCTTGTCCTGGAGATCAATATAGATCACATCATCTTCGGGATAGTAGGTGATCTTCATGGCTTAAACCTCCGATCAAAAAAGGCGTTGTGGACAGTTTCTCCGTCCGGCTCCAGAATTACCCGGAGGTATTTATCGGCCTCTTTAATGTAACCCCAGAGCCGAATACGGCCATCCGGTTGAACTTCTCTTTTTATAGGGGCCTCCATAACTTGTTTAATCCATTCTACCTGCAAATAAGGCCGTTTTGAAAGAACTTTGTTAGTGAAGTAGGGGGTAAACTTCACGCTTTCTCTCCCTGGCCCTCCTCTGGCACCGGACGGCCATACTTGCGGAGGAGATCCCGCATGGCCTCTTCAAGGAGGTCGTTTAACCGGCGGTTCTGCTCCACGGCCAGGATCTTAAAAGCCTTCAAAAGCTCTTCGGTTATCGGAGTATTGAGGTGTCTTTTGGGTTTTCCTTTTGGTCTAGCCATGGACTTAGAATAACATCTTTTTTGCTTCTTGACAACCTAAAAAGGACATGCTAGCTTTTTATTGCAAGCAACGAAAAAAGATAAAACCCCTAAAATGGAGGGATTTCCTATGAGGAAGGAACTTATCAGCCAAGCCAAGAGAGACCCGATGAGGTTGAAGGCGGAGCGTATCCAGTATTGGCGGAACGGGATCATGGTAACGGCCCAAATGCCCCTTGAGACGGCCCGTCGGTTAGTGGCTGAAGGTGAAGCCTACGTGATTACAGACCAGGCCATTGGGGACATCCGGGAGCTTGGCTCCCTGGAATAAACCAAACCAAGGAGGTGCGTTATGATCGGCACAGTTAAGGATCACTTGAAGACCCTAGAGATCAGGAGCCGGGAGGTTCTTGAGCTTTCCCTGGCCCTGGACTTCCTCTCGGACGTGGCCCGGTTGGCCGAACAAGTCGCCGAAGCCGACCCGGAGGACAAAGAGGGTCTGCTTTTCGCCTCCAAACAGGTTCAAAACACCTTCTCTACCATCCTGGACGTGCTCCACACCCATGCCATGTGGATCTCCGAAGACCTGGGCCATCTGCGTTACAAGCTTGAAAAAAGCTTTAGGCCCAAAACCCATAACCCCGGCCCGGAAGACGAGGAGGACATTAACTCCGGGGCCGGGTGCGAAGACTAAACCGAGGAGGTGTAGCCATGACCCAAGCCGTAAACATGAAAGAGCACTTCCCCTTTGATCTCCTAGCCATGGATCTTTCCGATGAGGCCCTGAAAGTGGAAGAGCTAGGCCATGCCCTCGAAACCCTGACCTACCTCTCCCGCCTGGTTTACTCCCTCTCTCAGGGCCAGGGCTTTAAGGACCTGGACGTGAAAGACTGGGGTGAACAAGCCCTTATGGGCCTCGGCTCTCTCTTCGAAGTGCTGGCCCAATACGCCTTCGACCGGAAAGAAAACCTCTCCAAGACTCTGGAAAGCTTGAAGCGGTCTCACCAGGAAGAGCTGATCCTTGCCAAAGAGGAAGCCGTTAGAGAGCTGGCAAAGAAAAAGGCCCCCTCAAGCGAGGAGGCCTAGGGGGTAAAGTCACCGGGGCCACGGGAGTGAACTTGCCTCCCTGGCCCCACACCGAAAAACACCACGGAGGTGTCTAGCTATGGCTAAGGATACCAAAACCCACAAGCTTAATGAAGTGACCCTTGATGAGGCCCACTATATCCTCTCCGAGGCCTACCAAGAGCTTGAATCCCTACCGGAAGCCCTCCAGGGGATAGCTCAGGCCCTTGACCTGGTGGCCCACCACGAGGTCAGGCACCGGCATGAGTGCCCGACTTGCCAGAGAGGGGACTTTTGCCCAAGCGTTTTGAACGTCCGGGACATCCTTTCCAAACTCACCGATGCTCTCACTATGCTCTCTCGGTATGCCGAGCTTGAGCTTGAGTATATCCGGGACGCCGTGGGCGTGATCGGTCAAGAGCTTTACGGAGCGGATGAGAGGGCGCTACGGGAAGCCCGGACGCTTAGCCCGAGCCTTCCCTTGCGGTAATCCAGGGAGAGGGGGCGCGTGCATGAGGGGTAATTTCAAAAAGACTCTCGAAGTGAACTTGCCTTGCAGAGGCTTTTCCGGTAGGGCCACCGAGCTTTGGGAAGACCTCAAGCTTTTCGGGATAGCAACCATGGCCACCCTGGTGGGCAAAGGGCTTTTTCTAGTCTTAGAAAGGTTGTTTTAATACCCTGGCCCGGTGCCTCCTCGGTGCCGGGCTTTTTGTTAAAAGCCCCACAACCCTTTTGATTCTTGGCGGGCCCGTCTTTGAGCCTTCAAAAGCCGATCTACATACTTCACGTTGGGCGGGACGGTATAAACAACTGCCCATCCTTCGCGGATAAGCTTCTCATTTAGCATCTCCCCGTTTGGCAGCCATACATAACCCAGGACCCGGCCATAACGGTCAAGAATCTGGACGTCCAATTCAAGGACAAATCTGGTTTTAGCCTTTTTGCCAAGGTTAATCACTTCATTAACGGATGTGCGCCAGTTCCTGGCTTGCTTTTTAGCCCTTTTGTTGGAGCGGTTTTCTGGTGTGTCAATACCTATCAACCGAACTTTTATGTAACACCTTTGATTCTCGGTCCTTAGCCAAAGGATGTCTCCGTCAACTATTTTCACCACTTAGGCAGAGATCTTTTCATTAGGCAGAAACGAAATGGGAGCGCTTTTCTTAATGAAAGGGTGCACTCGAGCGGCCTGAAATTTTTTCGTTTCAAAAAACGAATAATTCGGACTCCGAACATAATCTTTTCGAAATCGGAAAAGAGGAGGTATAGTATGAATTTTTTTGAAATTTTATTATGGTTCACTTTATTTATCATCGCGATGCGGCAAAGCCGCTAACCGAAGTGGTAGAGGCGGAGCCTAAGCTCCGCCTCGCCACTACCGCTAAGGTCTAAGATTTGAATTTTCCTTTTTCTATGTCGACTTCCAGCGGTTCTGTTTAACTCAGGGGGACTTTTTTCGCAAAACCGATGCGAAAAAAGTAAAAAGCCAGAAAGCCTTTTAGCTCTAGGGAAAGCGGGCAATCCGGGAAACTTTTTTCGCAAGAGGTGCGAAAAAAGCCGATTTCCGGAAAACCTTGAAACTCAAGGGATAGCTGGCGATCAAAGGGCTTATTTCGCTTTTTTCGCCTATATGTAATCTCTCTCTACCAAAGGGAAGAGCTAAGGAGAAATGCAACGCGAGACACGATTATAGACACTAAAACATTTTAGGAAGAGGACAGCTTCTCGGAAACCCTTGAAAATATTGGTGGAGATGGGGGGATTCGAACCCCCGACCTCCAGATTGCGATTCTGGCGCTCTCCCAACTGAGCTACATCCCCACCCAAATTTAGGCCTGCCCTGAAAGGCTGGCCTTTTTGGCGTTGAGTTTTTGGGCTAGCCTCGAGATCTTTCTAGCGGCTGTGCGCCAATGAAGCGTGCCTTTGGAGGCCGCCCGTTGAATGAGGCTCTGGGCCTCCCGGAAGGTAGCCTCCGCTTTCGCCAGGTCTCCTTCTTCAAGGCTTTTTAGAAACTTTTTGGTAATTGTCTTGACCCTTGTTTTGATAGCCTTGTTCCGTAAACGACGCTTTTCACTCTGCCTCAGGGCTTTTGCTGCGGATCTATGCTGCGGCAAGACCAGTCCCTCCTTTTAAATATTTGGCGTAAAAATCTATAATGAGCTTTAGGGGAAGTGTCAATATGGAGATAAGAATCGGCACCTCGGGATGGAACTATCGTCACTGGCGAGGGATTTTTTATCCCAAAAAACTTCCAACGCGCAAATGGCTTTCTTACTACAGCCAATATTTTGATACCGTTGAGGTCAACTCCACCTTTTACGGAACTCCCAAAAAGGAGACCCTGGCCCGCTGGTTAGAGGAGACTCCGGAAGGCTTCCTTTTTGCGGTCAAGGCCAGCCGTTTCATTACCCACCTAAAAAGGTTGAAGGCCGTTGGGGAAGCCCTTGAACGTTTCTTTGAATCCCTCTCTCCGCTTTATCCTAAGCTCGGGGTAATCCTCTTTCAGCTTCCCCCGAGTCTCAAATACGAGCCCGAGTTGATGGAGGAATTTTTATCCCTTATTCCCCGTGATTTTTCAGTCACCCTTGAGATCCGAAATTCGAGCTTTCACAACCGGGACTTTCTTAGACAACTTGAAAGATACGGCGTAGCCCTCTGTCTTTCGGATACCGCCGGACGTTACCCTTCGCTTTTGGAGGTCATAACCGCCGATTTCACCTATATCCGTCTGCACGGTTCTCGGAGCCTTTACCGTTCCTGTTATACCCAAGAGGAGCTTTCCGCTTGGGCAGAAAAGATCCGGGCCTTTTCGGTCCAAAAGGTGTATGTTTATTTTGATAATGACTCTTTGGGATGGGCCCCGGAAAACGCCTTAAGGCTTAAGTCCCTTTTGGGATTTGCGACAAGGGCTCTCCCCGAGGAGGTTTTTAAGACTCTTTCCCGGAGGCCCCTTGAATGAAGGACTTGAAAGCCCTTTTTCAGGAATACCTTGTCCGCCCGGTGACCCTTATGGAGGTCTGTGGTACCCATACCGTAAACATTTTTCGGTTCGGCCTTAGAAGTCTCTTTCCTCCGGAGTTAACCCTTCTTTCTGGTCCTGGGTGTCCGGTTTGCGTAATGCCTCAAGAGGAGATTGATTTTCTTGTTCAGGCAGCCGAGAAACCGGGGGTGACGGTAGCCGTTTTCGGGGATCTTTTGAGAGTTCCCGGTACCCGCGCTTCCCTTAAAGAGGTCAGGGCCCGGGGAGGAGAGGTCAAGATTATCTATTCCCCGTTGGAGGCGGTGGAGCTGGCCGAAACTCACCCTGACCAAAAGGTTCTTTTGGCTGGAGTAGGGTTTGAGACTACGGCTCCGGCCCAAGCTGTGACCGTTCTTGAAGCCCATAAGCGCAGGCTCAAAAATTTCTTTTTCTTTTCGGCCCTGAGATTAATGCCCCCGGCTCTAAGGGCCCTCCTTTCCGATCCCGAAATCAAAATCGACGGCCTTATCCTTCCCGGCCATGTAAGTACCGTCATCGGAAGTCGTCCTTACGAATTTATTCCCCAGAAATTCGGAATCCCGGGTGTGATCACGGGCTTTGAGCCCCGGGACATATTAGAGGGCATTCTCATGCTCTTGAAACTCATCGCCGAGGGTAAGGCTACCATAGCCGTTCAATATCAGCGGGCAGTTCGTCCGGAAGGCAATCCGTGGGGAAAGCGTGTCTTGCGCGAGGTCTTTGTCCCTGCTGAGGGGCGGTGGCGAGGTCTGGGCGAAATTCCGGAAAGCAAACTCCGTCTTAAGGAGGAGTTCAAAGATTTTGAGGCCGAGGAAACCTTGGCTCTCGTTCTTAAGCCCGCTGAAGAAAACCCTACCTGTCGCTGCGGGGAGATACTTAAAGGCAAGCTCCGGCCACCGGACTGTCCCCTTTTTGCCAGGGTCTGTACTCCTGAAAAACCTTACGGGCCCTGCATGGTCTCAAGTGAGGGGGCTTGTGCGGCTTATTTCCGGTTCGAAGTTGAGGACTAGGCGTTGGATCTCGCGTGAAAAGGTTTCGCCGTTCAAGGTACCGGAACCAAGTTCTCGATGTAGGTAAGGATCTGTAAAGGAGATAACTAGTGGGCTTGAAGGGGAAATCTTCCCCGAAATGTTCTGTAGCTCTTCCGGTGACAAGCCCAGATCTATGACTGAAAGTTCATAATTTTCTTTTAAATCGGTATAAATTTCCAGATTTAAACTTGAGATTAGACGCTTGATTTCTTCAAAAAGATGGGGTCTGGCTTTGAGAAAGATTTTTGAGGGCAGGATTGGAAACAGGGAGAGATAACATTTCTTGGCCCTTTCAAGAGACAAGAAACTCGGTCGATCAAGACAGGCAAAATTGGCTCCGAAGATCCAGTAAAGCTCTCCTCTGTCCGAGGCTCGATAGACCAGCAGAGGAATTATAATTCCTTCTTGGTCCAGTTTTTTTAAGACTTTAAAGGCCTCCGAGCCTAAATGCCAAGGATCAAAGGCCAGAGCCCAGTTTTTCTTCTGGGTTTTAAGGATTTTGAGGGCAGGTTCGACTTCTGGGAAGATAGTAGACTTAACTCCTTCAGAAGTTAGATAGAGGGCCATTTTGCGGGCCACTTCAAATCTGGGCTCAAAGACCAACATTTCTAATGTTTTCTTTTCAGGATGTGCTTCTTGGGGGAGAAAGAAGATGAAAAAGCCCCCTCCTTCCGGTGGGCTCAGGGCCATGATGTTTCCGCCTTGGGCCTCGATCAATTCTTTGGATAAGGCCAATCCCAAGCCGAGCCCCTCCGGCTTTTCGGTGAGAAGTTTTCCTCCCTGGATCCAGGGCAGAAAGATGCGGTAAAGATCTTCTGGTTTTACCCCAGGCCCATTGTCTCGCACTTCAAAAGCCATCCAAGACCTTCCATAAAGGTCTTTTTCTAAACGACTCTTTAAGACTATAGTTCCCCCCGGGGGAATGAATTTTAGGGCGTTCGAAATGAGGTTAAAAAGAACCATTTTGGTCTTAAAACTGTCTCCTTTAATCTTCAAGTCATCTGAGAAATCTTTAACTATGAGGGCATTGTGAGAGACTATTTTCTTGTAGAGTAGAAAGACTACCCCGTCTATTAATTCTCCAAGATTGAAAATCTCGGGAGAGTAGCTCTTCCGGGAACGGTCAAGACGGGCAAATTTTTGGATCTCTTCGATGAGTTCCGCAAGATATTGGGTACTAGTTTTAATGTGTTGGAGGTAACGTTTTTGTTTTTCATTAAGCGGTCCAAAGATTTCGGAGAGAAGCATTTCAGAAAAGCCCAATATAGAAGTCAGAGGCGTTCGGAATTCATGCCCTAAATTGGCGAGCCACCGAGTTTGATTTTCTTTGAGACTTTGTATCTCGAGGTCCTTTTTGTGGATCTGATCTTTTGAAAGATAGATTTTCTTTTCAAGAATCTTTATGGTTTTTTCTTTGTTCTTTACCACTTCAAAGACCCGAAGAGCCAAAGAAACCAGGGCCACGTGGGGCTTTAGGAGATCGAGGTTTTCCTGAGAGAAAAAATCCTCTTTGGTGGAGTAGAAGTTCAGGGTACCAAAAACTTTATCTTTGGTGGTCAATGGAATGGCCGCCGAAGAACGGAAACCGAAATGCAGGGCTCGATCCCTCCAAGGAGCAAAGCTTTTAGAGAGGTGAATGTGTGGTTCTATGATAGTGGTCTTTTTGAGGATGGCCTGTCCGGTTGGGCCTTGAGACAGATTCGGGTCATAAATGTTGATCTTCAGGCCTTTGAGGTAAGATGGATACTTCCCTGCGAACCCGATGGGATGAACCTCTCCTGAAGGTTCAAGAAAACCGAGCCATACCAGATCCGCTCCGGTGAGTTTCTTCATGAGCTCACAAATGTGGGCATAAAAAATCCCGGGAGAACTTTCTATCTCTTCCAAGAGGTCTTCGAAGGTCTCTATAAAGATCCGGAGACTGTTGTTAGGTTTCACTTTTTAAGAGGTTTCTCTCGAAGACTTTTTATTAATTGATAGAGTTTGGGAGTCTCACTGTCCTTGAAAGTTTCTTTTATTTTGAGTATTTCTTCGCGGGCTTCAAGAAAGACTTCGGCCACTTTGGGATCGAAGTGGGACCCGATACCTTCCTCAATGATCTTGAAGGCTTCTTCGGTGGAAAGGGCCTTGCGGTAAGGGCGGTCGCTGGTAACGGCATCAAATACGTCTGCTACCGCCACGATCCTAGCGGCAAGCGGTATCTCAGATCCTTTTAGGCCACGGGGATAACCTGTGCCATCCCATCTTTCATGGTGATAAAGAGCCACGATTTCGCCCAATCGTACGAAACCGCTATTGGTGCCTTTCAAAATCTCGGCCCCGATTTCGGTGTGCTTTTTCATAATCTCCCATTCCCGTTCATCCAGGGGGCCGGGCTTGAGGAGCACCTCGTCAGGAATGCCAATTTTCCCGATGTCGTGAAGGGGAGCGGCATAAAGGATGCTTTCCACCACTTCTTCGTTTAATCCCAATCTACGGGCTACAATGGCCGAATAGTGAGCCATACGCTGAATGTGTTCGCCGGTGTGTTCATCACGGTATTCAGCCGCTCTTGAAAGCCTGAAGATTACCTCTAAAGAGAGTTCTTTTATTTTTCGATGGGCTTCTTTAAGGGCCTCTAAGGCCTTTTGTAACTCTTTGGTCTTCTTTTGGACTTCTCGTTCTAGGGCTTCCTTGTGGCGTTTGAGGTGATCTCGATGGGCCTTAACTTCAAGGAGCGATTTGAGACGGGCCTTGAGTTCCGGGAGGGCTACTGGTTTGGTCAGGAAATCGTCTGCTCCGACCTCGAGGGCCTTTACCCGATCCTCGATCTCGCCTAGGGCCGTTACCATTACTACCGGTATATCTTCCGTGTTAGGATCCTTCTTGAGTTTCTCGCAAACCTCAAAGCCGGAGAGCCCTGGCATCATAACATCCAGCAAGATCACATCGGGAAGATACTGACGGGCAAGTTTTAAACCTTCCAGACCATCTCTGGCCTCAATAGTATTGTATCCTAGAGCCTTAATAAAATCACATAAGAGTTCTAAGATGGTGGCATCATCGTCCACACAAAGGATAAGAGGCTTTCTCATAGAAAAAAATGCCTTTTTAATTTTTCGAGATCCTCCCGGTAGTTCACGTTCGCGAAACTCATGCCTTTTTGGTCCCAAACGTACCAGAGTTTCCAAGGAAGGCCAAGAATTTTCTCTGTAGGTAGGCTTTGAAGCCATTTTCGAACGGATTTTTGGCCATAAGATAGGAACCGTTCGAGAGATGGGGCAAGTTTCGGATCATAAACTCCAGGAAAGGGTTCTGGGAGTCCTTCAGGACTGATGCAGAAGACCGCCCAGAAGTTTCCTTTTTCGAAATTGGCTTTGAGGTTTTTTAATAATTCAGGACACAATAAGGGCTGATCACAGGAAGCTACCAATAGATAACTATTTTGATCTAAGTTTTTGAGGGCCGCCAAAAGCCCTGAAAGAGGTCCTGCTCCGGATTGAGCATCTAGGACGGTACGTGCAAAGCATTTCTGCAAATGGGCTTCAGGTTGTGATAAAGAGCGCAGTGAAAGCCAAACCTCTTCACAAACCTGATCCAGGGCCTCTTTGACCCAAAAGACTAAGGGTTTTCCTTTAAGGGTGGCTAGGGCCTTCCCGCCCCCGAATCTTCGGGCTTTACCTCCGGCAAGGATTAATCCGATAGAGCTTCTTTGCATGGAAATTTATTAGCAAATTTTGAATTTTTTGCTATATGGACTTTTTTTTGTCCTTGACAAAAAGACCGGATTAAATCTATAGTTGCTCTGGGCCGTAAAGGTTCAGAATATATAAAGTTTCCAAAATAATGTCTGAAGGAGGTGTATGATGTCAGGTCTTCTTATTGAGCGGCCTCTTCCTCATGGTGGTCGTTTGGTAGAAAGGGTGGTTACGGATAAAAAGGTTGCCCGGAAAATGATTCAGGGCTGTCCTACTTATGAAATTAAGCCCACCCTCCACTATGAGACCGGGGTTCCGGTTAGGAATGTTTACCGAGAGATTATGTCTATCTGTTATGGTTTCTTTAGCCCGGTCGAAGGTTCTATGAAACAGGCTGAGGTGGAAAGGGTTCTAAAGGAGAGGCGTCTTCTTAATGAATGGATTTTCCCTTATCCTTTGGTCTTCGATATCAGTAAGGATGATCTTAATAAACTTGGTGTTACCGTAGGAGATCGTCTCTGTCTTACCCTTAAAGGAAAGCCTTTTGCTATTCTTGATATTGAAGAGATCTATGAAATTGACCCTGAGGAGCTGGCATACAAGACCTTTGGTGATCCAGAGACTAATCCTGAGGTGGTACAGCAGAAGTTCGACAAAAAACACCCGGGATGGGTGATTTATCGCAGCCACCAGCCCTATGTCTTGGCTGGAAAATATACTATTATCAATGAGCCCAAGTTGAAACCGCCTTTTGATCGTTTCTGGTTCCCGCCGCGCAAGGCTCGTGAAGAATTTGATAAGCGTGGTTGGCGCACGGTTATTAATCATCAGACCCGTAACGTTCCTCATGTGGGGCATGAGTTTCTTATGAAATGTGCCGCTTTTACTGGCGACGTAGAACCCTGTCACGGTATCTTGGTGAATGCCGTGATTGGTGTTAAGCGTCGGGGTGACTATCCGGACGAGGCTATTGTCGAGGGTCACGAGGCCGTCAACAAGGGTGGATACATTAAGCCTGAACGTCATCTTGTGAGCATTGTGCTCTGGGATATGCGTTATGGTAATCCGCTTGAGTCTTTGCTCCACGGTATCATCCGTCAGAATATGGGGTGCACCCATCATATGTTTGGTCGTGACCACGCGGCCGTGGGTGAATATTATGACAAGTTTGCTACTCAGATCCTTTGGACCAAGGGTATTCCGAGCTTCGGTTTTCCGGCGCCGCCCACCGAGGTTCCCTATGGTCTGAAGATTCGTCCTCAGAATATGCGAGAGTTCTCTTACTGTCCTACTTGTAAAGAGATGGCGTACTCTGAGACTTGTGGTCATAAGAGGGAGAAGCTTTCGGGAAGCTTTCTGCGCGGCATGGTGGCTGAAGGTGTTCAGCCGCCTAGCATTATCATGCGGCCAGAGGTCTATAAGGTGGTGGTTAAGTGGTGGAAGAAGTTTGGTTATCCGTTCTGTAACGAGAAGTACGTTATTAATAAGGAAAAAGAGCTCGAGGTCGATCTGGAGGACCTTTAAGACTCAAAAAATCGAGAAGGAGGGAAAGAGATGGCCTACTTTATGGTAGTCCTTTTGGATGATAGCCGGATGGCAAAGCTAAGGGGTACGGGCTTGGAAGATAATATTAAATATATGTTTGGTGGTGAGCTCCGCCTTCTAGAGGTAGAGGTATCTGAGGAACTTAAGGATAAAATTTTGGCCGAGTTTGAGACTGCCCGGGTGGACTCTCGTGGAGCGATCACCGATGTCCCGGTGGCCTTTATGAGGGAACTTTTTAATCAAGTAGTAGAAAAGAAGTCTTTGGGGCCAGAGGTGGTTGAAGGGGTCTTGGCTAAGGTGGACGAGATTAAGGAAATGGCGGCTAAGGAGTCTGAGTATCTGCCTCCGCCTGACATTGAAACTGAATAAAGTGATATGAAAGCTTGTGTTTGGAATAGAGGAAATAGGTTAAGGATGCGAAATTGGAGTTAACCGGAAAAAATGGAACTTGAGCCTTGTGGAAGGATTAGGTATGGAAATTAAGAGTTTGAAAGGCTCCCATAGTGGGGGCTCGGGCTAGAAAAAATAAAAAAGGAGGTAGGGAGTATGCCGAGCTATGTTAATCCTGAAAAGTGTGACGGATGTAAGGGAGGGGATCGTACGGTTTGCATGTACATTTGCCCGAACGACCTCATGATTTTGGACACCGAGAATATGAAGGCCTATAACCAAGAGCCGGATCAGTGTTGGGAGTGCTACAGCTGTGTTAAGAGCTGTCCTCAGGGTGCTATTTCGGTGCGGCACTATGCGGACTTTTCTCCGTTGGGTGCTTCTTGTCAGCCTATGCGGGGTACCACGGACATTATGTGGACCATTAAATTCCGTAACGGTGTGGTGAAGCGCTTTAAGTTCCCTATCCGGACTACGCCCGAAGGTTCTGCTGATCCTACGGTTGGAAAGCCTGATCCTGATCTTTCGGCTATTGGTGACAATCGTCTTTTTACGGAGATCGCCGATGGTGTAACTCCTGCCACTCCTGAAAATCCGGTGGCTATTAAGTTTGCGGGGTAAACTGAAAAATCAAAAAAATTTAAAATAGAAAGGAGGGGTAATTATGGGCAGGATTTGGTCTTATAACCCTGGTTTAGAGTGTGCCGAGCCTGAAATCGTTGAGATGGAGACTGATATCCTTTTGGTAGGTGGTGGTATGGCCTGCTGTGGTGCGGCGGTAGAGGCCGTCCGCTGGGCTAAGCCGGCTGGTCTCAAGATTGTTCTCTGTGATAAGGCTGCTCTTGAGCGGTCTGGTGCGGTGGCTATGGGTCTTTCCGCTATCAATACCTATATCGGCGAAAATAAGCCCGATGATTATGTTCGTATGGTTCGTTGCGACCTGATGGGAATCATTAGAGAGGATCTTTCTTTCGATGTTGGCCGTCACGTGGATGATACTGTTCACTGCTTTGAGGACTGGGGTCTGCCTATCTGGAAGACTACCGACGATGGTAAGACTATCGATGGTGCGGAGGCTAAGGCGAAGGGGCTCACTCTTCGTGGGGGTGCCAAGCCGGTTCGTTCCGGTCGTTGGCAGATCATGATCAACGGTGAGTCCTATAAGGTCATCGTGGCCGAGGCTGCCAAGAACGCTATGGATCAGATGGGTGAGAATGGTGTGATCCTTGAGCGTGTCTTCATTGTTCGTCCTCTCATGGATGCTAACGAGCCCAACCGTTGCTGCGGTGGTGTGGGTTTCTCTGTTCGTGAGAACAAGGTTTATATCATCAAGGCCAATGCTACCCTGGTTGCCACTGGTGGTGCGGTTAACATCTTCCGTCCGCGTTCTGTTGGTGAAGGTCAGGGGCGTGCTTGGTATCCCGTCTGGAACCCCGGTTCCGGTTATGCCATGTTCGCTATGAGCGGTGCCAAGCTGGTCCTTATGGAGAACCGTTTTGTTCCCGCTCGTTTTAAGGACGGTTATGGTCCGGTTGGTGCCTGGTTCCTCCTCTTTAAGGCCCGGGCTACCAACGCCTTCGATGAGGACTATATTGCCAAGCATAAGGACGAACTCAAGAAGTTCGCTCCTTACAGCGAAGCCTCCGTGGTGGGTACCTGTCTGCGTAACCACGCCATGCTGATTGAGATGAAAGAGGGTCGTGGTCCTATCTTTATGCACACCGAGTGGGCTCTTCAGGAGTCCATGAAGAATATGGATAAGAAAGAGTTCAAGAAGCTTGAGGCTGAGGCCTGGGAAGACTTTCTTGACATGTGCGTCACTCAGGCTGGTCTCTGGGCCTGCTTGAACATTGAGCCCGAGAAGGTGCCTTCCGAGATCATGCCTACCGAGCCTTACTTCCTCGGTTCGCACGCCGGTTGTGCGGGTGCCTGGTGCTGTGGTCCGGATGAAGACTGGGTG
Organism: Thermosulfurimonas dismutans; assembly: GCF_001652585.1. Taxonomy (GTDB): domain Bacteria; phylum Desulfobacterota; class Thermodesulfobacteria; order Thermodesulfobacteriales; family Thermodesulfobacteriaceae; genus Thermosulfurimonas; species Thermosulfurimonas dismutans. Next base: position 5,927 of record NZ_LWLG01000012.1, on the reverse strand, counting down.
CCTGAGGAATATCGGAAGGCTTGGGATGACGTTGGTCGTTACAACCGTATGACCACGGTCAAGGGTATGTTTGCTGCCGGTGACACCGTGGGTGCTTGCGGTCATAAGTTCTCCTCTGGTTCCCATGTGGAGGGTCGTATTGCGGCCAAGGCTATGATCAAGTTCTGTCTGGATAATAAGGACTTCAAGCCCACTCCGAAGGAGAATCCCGAGGAGCTGAAGAAAGAAATTTATGGTCCTTGGTATCGCTTCCAGGAGTTCAAGAACGCCACCACGGTTTATGAGATCAACCCCAATTACCTCCTGCCGCGTCAGATCCAGCTCCGTCTTATGAAGATTATGGACGAGTATGTGGCTGGAATTGCCACTTACTATCAGACCAACAAGATCATGCTCGAGCGCGGCCTTGAGCTCCTCACTATGCTCAAGGAGGATATGCAGAAGGCTGCGGCTCGTGACCTCCATGAGCTCATGAGGGCTTGGGAGAATATCCACCGTGTCTGGACCGCGGAGCTCCATCTCCGTCATGTGCTCTTCCGTGAGGAGACTCGTTATCCTGGTTACTACTATCGGGCCGACTTCCCTGAGCTTGATGATCAGAACTGGCGTTGCTTTACCCTCTCTCGCTGGAATCCTGAGACCGGTGAGTGGGAGATGGAGAAGTTCCCCTACATTCAGATCATTCCTGATCCTCTGGGACCGTAAGCGCGGTTTAGGAAAATTTGAGGGGGGGCTAAGCCCCCCCTTTTTTGGGCCTGCTTGGTTTGGGCGGGAGGCCATTTATCGGCCTTCGGTGCAAGCCAAGCGTGATAAAACCGGGAGGAGGAAGTTATGGCTTACGATAAGATTTTGGTGGTCGGAGGAGGGATAAGTGGTATTACGGCGGCTGTGGAAGCAGCCGAGATGGAATATGACGTGTATTTGGTCGAAAAGCAGCCTTCTTTGGGAGGTCGTGTGGCACAGCTTCGTTATTATTTTCCGAAGCTTTGCCCCCCTACCTGTGGTCTGGAAATGAATTATCGTCGCATAAAGACCAATCCTCGGATTACGGTTTACACTATGGCCAATATAAAAAACATTTCCGGGGGGCCGGGTAATTACAAGGTTACGGTGGAGATAGCTCCTCGATACGTCAATGAGAATTGTACGGCCTGTGGAGAATGTGAAAAGGTCTGTCAGGGAGAGAGGGTAAGCGACTTTGATTTTGGCCTGACTAAGACCAAGGCTATTTATCTGCCTAGTCCCATGGCCTTTCCTCTGCGTTACGTGCTTGATAAGTCGGCACTGGCGGACGGCGATCTGGATCGTATTATGGCGGCCTGCAAATATAATGCCATTGAGCCTGATATGCAGCCTGAAACGGTTGAGCTTGAAGTCGGGGCCATCATTTGGGCCACGGGTTGGAAGCCATATGATGCCACTAAACTCGACAACTTGGGCTATGGGCGTTTCGCTAACGTGATTACTAATATGGAAATGGAACGCCTGGCTTCACCTACGGGCCCCACGGGAGGCAAGATTCTTAGACCCTCCGATCAAACCGAACCCAAGACTGTGGCCTTTGTACAGTGTGCCGGCTCAAGGGATGAAAATCACCTTCCCTATTGCTCTTATATCTGCTGTTTGGCTTCTCTAAAGCAGAGTCTTTATCTTGCAGAGCAGGACTCGGAGACAAATATCTATTTCTTTTATATAGACATTCGTACTCCGGGACGATATGAGAAGTTTTTGCGTCGGGCTCAGGAGGAGGCTCGGATCAATTTTATTAAAGGGAAAGTGGCCAAAATCGAAGAGGATCCTGAGACCAAAGACTTGATTGTTACGGCTGAAGACGCTATTTCCGGAAAACGAGTCAATCAACGGGTGAATATGGTGGTGTTAGCTCTAGGTATGCAGCCTTCGCTGGCGGTGGAAGGTGTGCCCGGGGTAGCGGTGGATGAAAACGGATTTGTGAAGATTTCGGATGGCATGTATGCTTGTGGCTGCGCCCGGATGCCACTGGACGTGATGACCTCCAACGAGACGGCTACGGCCGCAGCCTTGAAAGCTATTCAGACTATTGTAAGGGGGTAATCCATGAAGATAGGGGCTTTTATTTGTACCTCTTGTAATATAGGGGATCGGCTTGAAGTGGGAGATTTGGAAGCCGCGGCTAAAGATCAGGGAGCGGCGGTCGCGGTCTCAAAGGAATTCCTCTGTAGTAAGGAAGGGGTGGCTTTTATTGGTGAAACCATCAAAAACGAAGAGCTTGATGGTGTGGCCATTTGCGCCTGCTCTCCGCGGGTGAACTATGATGTTTTTAACTTTGGGAATGTAAGAGTCGAGCGAGTAAGCCTGCGGGAAGGGGTGGTCTGGAGTCGTTTCCCTGTACCGGATGAAGGCGAGGAAGAGGTGGATGATTCCAAGGAAGTTGCCGAAGGGACTACTTTTAAAGATGAGTTGATGTCTCTGGCTAAAGATTACGTCCGTATGGGCGTAGCTAAGCTCATGAACTCCCAGGCTCCGGTCCCTTATCAGCCTGAGGAAGAGATTTCGAAGACCGTATTGGTGATTGGTGGTGGGGTAGCCGGTATGACCGCGGCTCTGGAAGTGGCCAAAGCTGGTCATCAGGCCATCATTGTGGAAAAGGAGAATGAACTGGGTGGCTTTGTGGCCAAGATGAAGGCCCAGATCAAGGCCGAGGCTCCTTTTGATGGGCTTTCCGAGCCGGTGACGGATCGGCTAATCTCGGAAGTTCAAAATAATGAGAACATAACGGTGTATACCGGTTCTCAAGTGACCAGCATTAAGGGGGCTCCGGGGCTTTTTAGGGTGACCATCAAGAAGGGAGGAAGCGAGGAGGAGATTAAGATAGGCGCCATTGTGGTGGCTGCTGGTTGGAAACCTTATGATGCTTCCAAACTTGAAGAGTTGGGATATGGAAAGTTTGCGGATGTGGTCACCAATGTGGAATTCGAAGAAATGTGCGCTAAAGGAGAGCTCAAACGCCGTTCGGATGGGGCCCCGGTAAAAAGTGTCCTTTTTGTGCAGTGTGCTGGGCAGCGCGACGAGAATCATCTAGCCTATTGTTCGTCGGTTTGTTGTATGGTTTCTCTCAAGCAGGCGAAGTATATTCGGGAGACTGATCCAGAGGCTAAGGCTTTTATTATTTATAAAGATATGCGGACAGCGGGTATTTATGAGAATTTCTATAAAGCTATGCAGGATGATCCTGGAATTTTCCTTACCAAGGGGGAAATTAAAGAGATCAGCGAGGAAGAAGGGAAATTGTTGGTGAAGGTAGATCAGACCCTCCTTGGTGAGGAGCTTGAGATTCCGGTAGATATGGTGGTGTTGGCTACCGGTATGGTTCCGGCTACGGCCGATGATCCTATTATTCCACTTGAGTATCGACAGGGAGCTGGTTTTCCGGAACTAGAACTCTTTTACGGTTTTGCAGATTCTAACTACATTTGTTTCCCTTATGAGACGCGGCGTACGGGTATTTATGCTGCGGGAGCGGTTCACCAGCCCATGACTGTTTTTCAGGCCATGGAGGACGCTACTGGAGCGGCATTGAAGGCCCTTCAGTGCCTCAAGGCTATTGAAATGGGGCATGCGGTTCATCCGCGGACGTGGGATTTCGCCTATCCGGAATGGGATCTCAAGATGTGTACCCAGTGTAAGCGGTGTACGGAGGAGTGTCCTTTTGGGGCCCTAGATGAGACGGAAGATGGTACTCCCATGCCCAATCCAACCCGTTGTCGCCGTTGTGGAACCTGTTTCGGAGCCTGTCCGCAGCGAATCATCAACTTCAAAGACTACAGCATTGACATGGTTACCCAGATGATCAAGGCCTGTGAGATGCCGGAGCCGGATTACGGGCTCTATCGGGTCCTGGCACTGGTGTGTGAAAACGATGCCCTTCCGGCCCTGGATATGGCGGCTTACAAGCGTCTAAATATCCCGGTAGCTATTCGGGTGATTCCGGTGCGTTGTCTGGGAGCGGTGAATGTGTCGTTTATCAAGGACGCCATGAGCAGTGGTTATGATGGTATCATCCTGCTGGGTTGTAAGTTCGGTGAGAATTATCAGTGTCATTTCATTAAGGGTAGTGAGCTTGCCAATCGACGGATGGAAAATGTAGCCGAAACCTTGCAGCAGCTAGCCCTTGAGAACGAGCGGGTTAAGATTGAGATCGTGGCTATTGACGAGGTTGAGAGGATACCTCAGATTTTGGGTGACTTTGTGGCCATGCTTCAGGAATTTGGAGAAAGCCCATTTAAGGGATGGTAAGGAGGTAGAATATGGCCCGTATAGAGCCCGATGTAAGAATTGTAGAAGAAATTCAGTCGGCTGGTGGGGATACGGTCAAGAAGTGTTATCAGTGCGCAACCTGTGCCACGGTTTGCCCCCTGTCTCAGGACGAGATGCCTTTCCCTCGGAAGCAGATGCTCATGGGACAGTGGGGACTCAAGGAGCGTCTCCTTTCGGATCCTAGTATTTGGCTGTGTCACCAGTGTGGGGACTGTACAGTTTATTGTCCCCGGGGAGCAAAGCCTGGAGATGTCTTGGGGGCCCTGCGGAATATGGCCGTGCGGGAGCTCTCGGAGTTTAAGTTCCTTTGGACCTTTTATAACAAGCCCTGGGGACTTCCTATAATCTTTTTGATCGCTTTCTTTTTTGTTTTTCTCTCTTTTTCTTTCTTCTTTGGGGGTATTCCCGGTATCTTCAGCCTAGATCTGATTCCGGTGCTATCGCTGGACGTTCATGAGTCAGTGAGAAGGGTTTTGATGGTAGATGCTATTTTTGTTCCTCTGGCAGCGTTTGTGGTGGTGATGGCGGGTATAGGAATAAATCGGATGTGGAATGGTATGTGCCAGAATGTAAATATCCCGGCGGCTTATCAAAAGAGCCTGTGGGGTATTCTGAAGATCTATTTAGTCCCGGCGATCAAGGAGATTTTAGCCCATTCCCGGTTCCGGGATTGTGGGGCTAACCAGTGGCGTTTTAATGGTCACCGGATGCTCCTTTGGTCCTTTATTATCCTGGCGTTTGTTACGGGTGTGGTTTTTATCGCAGCCGATGTGTTCGGCTTCCATACTCCCTGGCCTCTTTATAACCCTATTAAGATTTTGGCCAATATTGGGGCCATTCTCTTGCTCTATGGAGTAATCAGTCTGATAGCCAATCGGAGCCGGGCCTCGGCTGAGGGCAAGCTTAGCAGCAGTTATCAGGATTGGTTTCTCATTTATCTTATTTTGGCGGTGGGTGTTACTGGTCTCCTTACGGAGATTTTGAGGCTGGTTCACAACGCCTTTTATCCCGGTATGTACGCCCTTCATCTGATAGCGGTTTTCATGCTCTTTTTGAGTATCCCTTACTCCAAGTTTGCGCATCTCATTTACCGGACCACGGCCTATGTGTTTGATCTTTACGTCAAAGACGTGAGGGCTCAGATGGCTGCCCTGGAGGTGAAAGAAGAGGCTTCGCCTCAGGAGGAAGTTAAAGAGGAGGCTCCGGAGGAGGCCTCTCAGGAAGAATCTTCTGAGGAGACTAAGGCCGAAGGAAATAGTTAGTCTTTTGATATTCTTGACACCCCAAAGGTTTCTATTATAATTAAGGAGCAGGTCTGAAGGGTCAGACCTGCTTTTTTGATGGAGGGGTTCCCGAGTGGTCAAAGGGGTCGGGCTGTAAACCCGATGGCTCAGCCTTCGGAGGTTCGAATCCTCCCCCCTCCACTTTTTGTTGAATGAGGGAGCGGGAGTAGCTCAAGTGGTAGAGCATCAGCCTTCCAAGCTGAGGGTTGCGGGTTCGAGTCCCGTCTCCCGCTCTTGTAGAGTTTAAGGAGCCCACGTAGCTCAGGAGGTAGAGCACTTCCTTGGTAAGGAAGAGGTCACCGGTTCGAGTCCGGTCGTGGGCTCCAGAGATTTAGCTCGATAAAATAG
>NZ_LWLG01000011.1 GCF_001652585.1 Thermosulfurimonas dismutans | reverse complement strand
TTTTTAATAGTCCATTGTAGCGTTCCGGCATAACTGTGGGCTGAAACATAAAGTTTGAGGAGGTTTTTCTTCTCGGAAAGGGATAAGTTTTTACGGGCAAGGTAACCGCTTCCAAGTCCTCTTATCCGCCCCAGGATTTCGGTAAGCTTGGGAAGCTCAATCAGGGCTACTTCCGTTAGAGTGCGCACATAAAGGTCGGGGTCTGAGAAGAGGGCGTATTGATGTCCTTCGGCCTCCATAATATTGAAAAGAATCAAAATTAGCCGACTGTGGTCCCAAAAATTTTCATCGGCTGTCCCCTGAAATTTAGCTATTTGAAGGTTTGAAAATCTGTTTTTTATTTCCTCAAGATATTTAAATGCCTGCTGATCTTCCTCCAACTTTTCTTCAATCTTGGAGATAGTTTTGAAAAATTTCTTTTCAAGTTCAAGGAGGGCAGGACGAAACCGGGCTTTTTCCTCGGGACTTTTTGAAAGGAAATAAGTATAGGATAAGCCCCGATGGCGTTGGAGGGTGTCCATAAGGGTAACATAATAAGGAAGATGGCGGGCGCCCTGGATTTCTTTGCCTAGGATCTTTACCTGAGGCCAGGTCTGATAAGCCAGATAAGTCAGCCCAAAAAACCAGGGAATAAGGGCCAATGTTTGCAAAATCAGGAGTTTTTTCTTTAATGTCAAGTCGAAAAACCATTTTTTCATATAAAAATAGGCTAACATAGCATTTTTAATTATAAAATATGTTAAAGAGGTCTGACTTTCATGCGCCTCTTGACAAACCTTAAAAGAGACATAAAAATGCGGGGGATTTCCGAGAAGGAGGGGTAGTGGTGTTTGCGGTCATAAAAACCGGTGGCAAACAGTACAAGGTGGCGCCTGGAGATACTATAAGAGTGGAAAAACTGCCCGGAGAACCGGGAGAAACCGTTGAGATTCCGGAGGTTTTACTGGTAGCCGGTGAAGGTGAACCTCAGGTAGGAACTCCGGTGGTTTCCGGAGCCAAGGTAAAGGCCACCATTCTTGAGCAGGGGCGTAGCAAGAAGATCATTGTCTTCAAGAAAAAACGGCGTAAAAATTATAAAAGAAAGAAGGGGCATCGGCAGTATTATACCGTTCTGCGAATTGACGAAATCGTAGTGCAGTAAGGAGGTGAAATCATGGCCCATAAAAAATCCGGCGGGGCCTCAAGAAACGGTCGAGATAGTCACAGTAAGCGCCTGGGGGTAAAGCGTTACGACGGCCAGTTGGTTAAGGCTGGAAATATCTTAGTGCGTCAGCGGGGCACCAAAATCCGCCCGGGGTTCAACGTGGGTATGGGGCGTGACTTCACCCTTTTCGCCAAGATTGATGGGGTTGTGAAGTACGAATCCCGGGGTGGCCACAAGGTAGTAAGTGTTTATCCCGTGGAGATGGCCCAGGTAGCGGCCTAGTTTGATGTCCGCGTGGATCTACCGCGAAATTTTAAGGCCTTTGAGGCCTTTCTTGACAAGAAGCATGGTCTTTTCTCTGTAAGTGGTTTTAAAACTTCAAGTTTAGCCTTCTTTCTCTCTAGATTTTCGCTTCCCAAACCCATTCTTTTGATTTTTCCCGACGATCCCTCGGCCCGTGAGTTCGTGGCCGCCTTCTCCTTTTTCTCCTCGGAATCCGTAAAGTTCTTTCCCTCTCCGGAGCATCCTCCCTTTGCGGAAGTTTTGCCTGATCCTGAGGAAGGAGCCGGAAGAATCGAGATCCTTTATGATCTGCTTTTGGAAAGACCGGTCCTTATCGCCACCTCGGTAAAGGGGCTTTTAAGGAGATTGCCCCCCCGGGAGCTCCTGCGAAAGGTCTATGAATATCTTATCCCTGGAGAAGATTTTCCTCGAGAAGGGCTCTTGGATAAGCTCGTAGCCTTGGGCTATGAGCGGGTAGGGGTGGTGCAGCGAGTGGGGGAGTTTGCGGTCAAGGGAGCGGTGCTCGATGTCTGGCCTCCAGGCTACGAAAAACCCCTAAGGTTCGACTTCTTCGGAGATACCCTGGAGAAGATCAAAACGTTCTCTCCCGAAAACCAACTTACGGAAGGGAAGTTGGAGGAGGCCTATCTGTTTCCGGTAAGGGAGGTCTTTTTTGTTGGTGAGGCTGAAGTCCTCTATGAAAGGCTCCTTCTACGAGCTGAGAAGTTTAAGATCCCCGCCGAGAGAGTGGAGACCCTGAGGGAACAAATTTCTTTAAGACGGTTCCTTGAACCCGAGGAGTTCTGGCTTCCTATCCTTTTTGAACGAACCGAGACCCTTTTTGATTATCTCCCGGAGAAAAGTCTGCTGATACTTTATGAGCCTGAGAAGATTCAGGACGAAGCCGGATTTTGGTGGGGGAGAGTTCTTTCCGGGGGCAGACGCCTGCGCGGTCGTCTTCTTCTTGAACCTGAAGAGGCCTTTCTTTCGCCGGAACTTCTAGAACATCAGACTCTGAAGTGGCCTTTCAAGGTTCTGGTGAGGGAACTACCTGTCTCTGGAACAGATATCAAAGCCAATTTTAAGGGGCTTGAGGCCTTTGAACCGGTGGATTCTGGAAAATCAGGGCTTGAACGTGGGCTTTCGCTCTTGAAGCGTATTCTGGCAAGCGGGGAGCATCTGGTGGTGGCTCTTGGTAGTCGGCCTTCCGCTGAACGTCTGGTTGAGATTTTCGTGCGAGAGGGCCTCTGTGAAGAGCTTCCCATAAAGGAAGCTCCCTTCCCGGAACCCAATTTCCGAGTGCCGGCAGAAGTGATAGTGGGAGAGCTTCCGGAAGGATTTTTTGCTCCGGATCTTACCCTGGTTTTCGTATCCGAACGGGAGCTTTTTGGAAAAAAGAAACCACCGGTCGTAAAACGCCGTCTGAGAGAAAGGACGGGTCTTAGATTTGAGGACCTTAAGCCCGGAGACTATGTGGTTCACCGTGAACACGGGATCGGTCTCTACCGTGGGCTGGTGAAGCTGGAGGTTGGAGACGTACCGGGGGAGTTTCTCTTGGTAGAGTACGCCGGGGGGGACAAACTCTACCTCCCGGTGGATCGTCTGGGAGAGATTCACCGGTATGTGGGAGTGGATGAAAGGCCTCCGAAACTCGATCGTCTGGGTGGGCGGTCTTTCCTGGCCCGCAAGGAAAAAGTCAAGAAGGCCGTCCAGGAGATCGCCCAAGAACTCGTGGCCCTTTACGCCGCCCGTAAGGTAGCCCGAGGCCATGCCTTCTCCCCTCCCGATCTCACCTTCCGTGAATTCGAGGCCGCCTTTCCTTATGAGGAGACCCCGGATCAAGAGGCTGCTATCGAGGAAGTACTTGCCGACATGCAGAGCCCTCGGCCTATGGATCGCTTGCTCGCCGGAGACGTAGGCTATGGCAAGACCGAGGTGGCCCTCCGGGCTACCATGCTTGCGGTGCGGGACGGCAAACAGGTGGCCGTCTTGGTACCTACCACCGTATTGGCTGAGCAACATTATCGTACCTTTTCCGAAAGGTTAGCACCCTTCGGTGTGAAGGTCGCGGTGCTCTCCCGCCTTAGGCCTCCGGCGGAACAAAAAGAGGTTCTCAAGAAGCTGGCTTCCGGAGAGGTTCAGGTCGTGATAGGCACCCATCGCCTGTTATCTACCGATGTCCGGTTCAAGGATCTCGGACTTCTCATCATCGATGAGGAACACCGGTTCGGGGTCAAACAGAAGGAACGTCTCAAGGAACTTAAGAAGACCGTGGATGTGCTGGCCCTTTCGGCCACGCCTATTCCTCGAACTCTTCAACTTTCCCTTCTTGGAGTCCGAGATCTTTCGGTGATCGAGACCCCGCCGCCGGGACGTCTGCCGGTGAAAACGGTACTCGCTAAGATGGAGCCCGAGGTGGTGGAGGAGGCTATCCGCCGTGAGCTATCCCGTGGAGGGCAGGTCTTTTTCGTCTATCCCCGAGTGAAGGGGTTGCATGCCCTGGCCAATTGGGTGAAACGTCTGGTGCCAGAGGCCAGAGTGGCGTTGGCCCATGGCCAGATGCCGCCTAAAGAACTTGAAGAGATCATGACCCGTTTTGTACGCCGGGAGATAGATGTTCTGGTCTGTACCACTATTATCGAGAGCGGGCTTGATATTCCCTCGGCCAATACCATTATCATTGCTCGGGCGGATCGCTTCGGGCTTTCAGAGATCTATCAGCTCCGAGGTAGAGTAGGGAGAGGGAAGGTCCAGGCCTATGCCTATCTGTTGGTGCCCTCCCTTTCGGGGCTCACCGAGGAGGCCCGAAAGCGCCTCAAGGCCCTCATGCAGTTCACAGACCTGGGTTCGGGTTTCCGGCTGGCCCTGAGCGACCTCAAGATTCGGGGCGCAGGAAATCTCCTGGGAGTTTCCCAATCCGGTCACATTGCGGCCGTGGGATATGACCTTTATCTGGAAATCTTGGAGAAAGCCGTTCGGGAAATGAAAGGGGAGAGAATTGAAGAGGCCCCGGAGCCGGAAGTCAACCTCGGTCTTCCGGCCTACTTTCCAGAGGCCTATGTCCCAGATGTGGAGCAGCGGCTTCACCTTTATCGTGAGCTCTCCCTAGTTAGAGATGAAGAAGAACTCGAGGCCTTCCGGACTTCCCTGATTGACCGCTTCGGAGAACTACCTCCAGAAGGGGAAAACCTTATTAAGCTTACCCGCCTAAAGATTCTCCTCCGAAAACTAAGAGTACTAAAGCTCGAGGCCCGAGGAAAAGAGTTAGTGTTCCATTTAGGGGATGAGGTGGAGCGCTACAAAAAGGGTATCCGAGAGCTCTCGGAAAGTTACCGCTTTGTGAGACTTGTGAGAGAGAACAGACTGCGTATAAGGGTAGAAGATCCTTTACTTTCTGAGGCCACTAAGATAGCTGAAATTTTGCAAAAAACAAGATTTTGAACTATTTTATCTTGGGAGGTGACGATGTTTTTCAAAAGAATTTTTTTAATGATTTTTCTTTTTTTGATTTTGGCTTTTCCTCTTAGAGCAAAAATCATTGACCGGGTGGTGGCGGTGGTGAATGACGAAGTCATTACTCTTTCGGAGCTGGATGAGGCTTGCCTGCCTTTTTTTCAAAAATATCTTCGTGGAGTTACGGACCCTATTGAGGAACAGAGGATCATACGAAAGATTCGCAAGGATGTCCTTGAGCGTCTGATTGAAGAGAAACTTATTGCTCAGGAGGTTAAAAAGTACAACATAAGAGTTACTGACGAGGAGGTAGACGCCTTCATAAACGATATTAAGGCCCAGCTAGGTGGGGAGGAACGCTTACAAGAATTTCTTTCCGCTCAAGGGTTAACCCTCAAAGATTATCGCGAAAAAATAAGAGAACAGCTTAAAAAAATGAAACTCGTCCAGGGAAGTGTGCGGGCTAGAATTGTGATCACGGATGAGGATCTTAGGCGTTACTATCGAGAGCACTATCTTTCGGAAAAGAACCGAGTGTATGTACTTGCGGCCATTATTACCAGCTCCGAAGAGAAGATTAAAAAGGCCGCTGCAGAGCTCAAAGGAGGGGCCAATTTTCCGGCTGTGGCCCGTAAATACTCCGATGTCCCGGGAAGTGGAGAGGGCCTTGGGAGTTTTAAGTTGGAAGAACTCACTCCTGAGGTTAGAAAGATCATTGCCAAAATGAAGCCTGGGGCGATTAGCCCCCCTATTCGCGTAGGACAAAACTGGCAGATCTTTAAAGTCCTTGAAATAAAGGAGAAGGCCACTATGCCTTTCGAGAAGGTAAAGGAAGAAATTTATCAAACTTTATTTCAAAAAGAACTTGACGAATACTTCCAAAAATGGATAAAAGACTTAAAAGAAAGAGCCTTTATTAAGGTTTTTATTTGATGAGCGAAACTACAAAACTTTTAGGTCAATATTTGCGGGAAGCCAGAGAAATGAGAGGGTTATCTCTCGAAGAAGTAGCTCAAGAGACCAAGATTAACAAAGTCTTCCTTGAGGCCCTTGAGAACGAGGATTGGGATAGCCTTCCGGCGGAAATTTATGTAAGGGGTTATCTTCGATCTTATGCCGAAGCTGTGGGGCTTGACCCTAAAGAAGTGCTTTTGCGGTATGATTCTATCGAAAGACCTAAAAAAAACGAGGTCTTCGAGAAAGAAGTTTTGATTTCGCAGAAGTCATTTTCTTTATTTTGGAGTGTTCTAATTTTAATAGTTTTGTTATTTATAATGGCCTATTTATTTCTTTTCAGGTCTTAAGGCCTTGCGCTCCTTGTCGGTGGCTCTAGTCCTTTCGGTAAAGGAGATTTCTGAAAGCGATCTGTTGGTAAGCTTTCTTTCTCGTGAAAGAGGAAGACTTTCCGCTGTAGCCAAGGGTGCCCGGCGAAGTCGCCGACGTTTCGTAAACAAACTTGAGCCCGGACATCTTTTGCGAATTCACCTCAGGAAAGGACGTTCAGGGCTAACGCCTTTCCTCGAGGCTGCTGATCTTCTGTTTGCTCCGGAAAATTTCCGGACAGATCCTCGTCGTTTTACTTTGGCATCCTATTTCATTGAACTCTGCGAACGTTCCTCTCCTCCGGCCGAGGGCCGGGAGATCTTTCCTCTTTTACTTGAAAATCTAAAGTTTCTTGAAAAAAGGTCTCCTCCTCCCATCTTGAAACCCTATTTCGAACTCCAGCTGCTGAGGCTCCTTGGCTGGTCTCCAGAATTTCGAGGCTGTGTAACTTGCGGAAAGGAACTTGCGTCTTCGGCCTATTTTTCTTTTGCCGGTGGAGGTTTAAGGTGTGAACATTGCGCCCGCGAAGGAGATCGTGTTATTTCTCCCCGCACCAGAGCCGTACTTTCGGCTCTCTTCAGACTGTCTCCTGATAGCCTTTCCCGTCTCAGGATCCCGGAAGATGAAATTCGGGAGATGGCTACCCTTGTAGAGGCCTTCTTGAAAAAGGTCCTTGACCAAGATATAAAAGCCCTAAAAGTCCTGAAGGCCCTTGAAAGTTATGAAAAGAGAGCTTGAAGAGAAACAGTATGTTTTGAACGGCCTTGCGGCCCGGGAGTCCTGGCGCCTTTTTAAGATCATGGCCGAGTTTGTGGAGGGCTTTGAAGAGCTCCCAAAAGTTTATCCTGCGGTCACCATTTTCGGTTCTACTCGGGTGAGACCTGGAGATCCCTGTTACGCCAAGGCCGAGGCCATTGGACGGGAATTGGTGCGGGCTGGTTTTTCGGTAATTACCGGGGGAGGGCCTGGAGTGATGGAAGCTGCTAACAAAGGGGCGGCAGAAGAAGGTGGTTATTCTGTGGGAATAAACATTCGCCTGCCTTTGGAACAGGAGCCCAATCCCTATGCCAATATTCGGCTTGAGTTCCGCTACTTCTTCGTGCGTAAGGTCATGATGGCCAAGTATGCGGTAGGTTTCGTGTTTCTTCCCGGAGGCTACGGGACTTTTGACGAGCTCTTTGAGATTCTTACTCTGGTTCAGACTCGGAAAGTTAGACCGGTTCCGATAATTCTGGTGGGGCGGGATTACTGGAAGGGCCTAATTTCGTGGCTCAAAGACACGGTGCTTGCGGGTGGCAAAGTTTCCGAAGCTGACCTTAGTCTATTTACCGTCTTAGACAATCCTGAAGAAGTCGTGGATTTTATTCGAAAGAAGGCAGCCTTGAGAGCTTAATTGAGTTCGGCAGCCAGTGGAAAAGAGATCCTGAAAAGGGTACCTTTTCCGGGCTGAGATTGGACCTCAATATCACCTCCCAGGCTCTTTACCACCCCGTAAACTACGGAAAGTCCTAACCCTGAGCCCAGATCGCCTTTAGTAGTAAAGAAAGGTTCGAAAATCTTGGGCAGGATGTCTGAAGGAATACCCACTCCGGAGTCCTCCACTTCAATGAAGGCGTATTGGCCATCAGATTTAAGTCTTATCCAGAGATCCCCTCCCTCGGGCATAGCGTCTCGGGCATTCATTACGAGATTGAGGAGGACCTGTTCAATTTCGCTCTCATTTCCCCGGATGACAAGAGGTTTTTCTGGGAGCTCGATTCGAGTTTTTATGTGGGGCCCCATCGTTATCTTGATAAGGGGTATTATCCCTTTGACAAGGGAGGTTAAATTGATCTCTTTTATTTCGATGGGTTTCTTTCTCATAAAGGTGAGAAGCTTGTCAATGATCTTAGCCCCTCGTTCGCAACTAGAGATAATATGTTGCATATTTTTCGATACAGGGTGATCCTTATCTAATTTAATAAGGGAGAGCTCGGCAAATCCCTGAATGGTCATGAGGAGGTTATTGAAATCGTGAGCGATCCCAGCAATCATCTGTGCGATGGGTTCAAACCTCTGGGCCTGCAGGAATTCTTTTTCCAGTCTTTTCCTATGAGTAACGTCAATATAGTATTCCACCCGGCCCCCGGCATAAAGGCCGGATTCTATAGGTTGACTGAAGTGTTCAAGCCAGCGTTCCTTTCGTCCTTCTCCGGGGAGTACATGGCATTCGAAATTTTCAATATAAGTGTTTTCTTTATAAGTTTTAAGGACTTTTTCGGCAAATTCTTCCGGTTTTTCGTAAATAAACTTTATTTTTTGCTGGATTAATTCCTTTTTGTCTTTGCCAATAACTTCTTCTCTTTTGATTCCGAAAAACTTTTCAATGGCCTGATTAAGCCAGACTATTTTAAAGCTGGAGTCAAGGATGAATATCCCCACTTTGGAGGCTTCAAGGACCTCTAACAGAGATTCCAGTTCTTTTTCCCTGCGTTCAAGTTCCTCACGAACTCGGATTTCTTCCTCTACATAGGGGGTGATATCCACGATAATTTCAACTATGCCTCCCAGCTTGCCCGAGAGATCGTAAACCGGTGAAGCTAATATTTTTTCGTATAAGATTTTTTCACCTGGTCTTGAATATTTATGCACACAGGTAAGGCCTTGTCTCTTTTCAAGGACTTCTTTGAGAGGACATTTTTCCCCTTCTTCAAAACAGGGATGATCCAGATTATGGGTCAATTGGAAACAGCGAACGGGAAGGGAACCTGTATAACGGTATTTTTCCCTGGCCTTTTGGTTTAGGAAGAGAACGTTAAAGTTGGGATCAATTATCAAGAGGGGTTCAACCTCGAAATCCCAAACGGAGGCCTGATTTCCAATTTTGATTTGTACGCCCATATAGTCTTTTTAAATATATATGAAAAAATTCGAACAAATTTTTATATTTTATTTTTTAAAAAAGTCAAGTTTGTTAATTTGGATAACAGATGGGATTTTTATGAAAAAACGCAACTTTAGAGAAACCCAAAGTCCCGCTCAAGTGGAGATCTGGGAACCTAAAGCCGTTGATATGTTTGGAATTGAGATAAATAGCGGGTTTCAGCCGGCGGGTGAAAGAAAAATCGGAAAACGTATAGGCTGAACTTGAAGGCACGGCAGGGGATTTCGGGGAGCACAAGCTAACGAAACGATTAAGAGGGAATCATGGCAAACCGCTTGACGAAATTAGACAACGGCTTTTCAATGTAAATATGTCTTCTCGGATCTTGATTATTGTGGCCTTGGCTATTCTGGGAGCGGGTTTTTTTATTTACTCCTCCTTGGTTTCCCGTTGGTTTGAAGTTGACGATCGTCGCAGGACTCCTGCGGAGCGTTTCCGGGACGGGCTGGATTTCATGCCCACCTCCACCCCCATCCTCTTTGGTCACCATTTTGCTTCTATTGCCGGGGCGGGGCCTATTGTGGGGCCGATTCTCGCGGCTTCCTATGGCTGGCTAGGTGTCTTCCTCTGGCTGGTACTGGGAGCGGTCTTTGCAGGAGGCGTGCATGACATGGGCTCCATCATGGCTTCCCTACGTCACGACGGACGCTCTATCGGAGAAATTTTAAGACAATACCTCGGCCCTCAAGCCCAGAAACTCTTTCTTCTTTTCGCCACCGCTACTCTTATTTTGGTGGTGGCGGCCTTTGATGTCATCGTAGCCAAGACCTTTGTAGCCTCTCCCCCGGTAGCCACGGCTTCCGTTCTTTTCCTGGTTTTGGCCCTGGTCTTCGGGATACTTTATTACCGGGTGGGGTTGCCTCTCCCCCTGATTACGGTGTTCGGGCTCTGCGGGCTTGCGGCTTCCATCTTTCTGGGTTTCAAATTTCCCCTAAGGTTGCCAGAGATTTACTGGCGCCTTCTTCTTTTTATTTATGTCTTTTTGGCCTCGGTTCTGCCCATCTGGCTATTACTTCAGCCCCGGGACTATCTCAACGCCTTTCTCCTATATGCCCTTCTCTTCGGGGCCTTTTTGGGTTTGTTGATCGGAGCTCCGGAGGTAAGACTTCCGGCCTTTACCGGTTTCACTAATGAGATCGGGCCTTTCTTCCCCCTGCTTTTTGTGATCACTTCCTGCGGGGCCATTTCGGGTTTCCATTCTCTGGTGGGCTCGGGCACTACCGCTCGGCAGGTGGCCCGTGAGTCCCAGGCCCGCTATGTGGGCTACGGAGCTATGCTCCTGGAAGGTCTCTTGGGGGTGATTTCTCTGTGTGCCGTGGTGGGTTTGAGCCTTGCGGATTATAAAGGCTTGCTGAAGACCCAAGGCCCTATCACTACCTTTGCCACCGGAGTGGCTGGGTTTTTTGCGTCTCTGGGCATACCCGTTGAGAAGGGTAAGGCCTTTGCCGCTCTTGCGGTCTCAGCCTTTGCGCTCACTTCTTTGGACACCGCCACCCGGGTTTCCCGTTTCATGCTTGAGGAACTTTTCGCCCGCGAGGGGGAACACGTTTCTACCTCTCGGAGCCGGGTGGTCTTTACGCTGGTGGTAGTGGGTCTTTCGGCGGCTTTAGCCTTCTCCGGGGCCTGGCAAAAGATCTGGCCCCTTATGGGCTCGGCCAATCAGCTCCTTGCAGCGCTGGCGCTTCTTTCCCTTACAGTCTGGTTGATGGCCACCGGAAGGCCATTTGCCTTCGTGAGCCTTCCGGCCATTTTCATGCTGGCGGTAACCCTCACAGCCCTGGCTATCCTCTTTCGCAAGAACCTGGGCTCGGGGCATCTCCTTCTCTCGGTCCTGGCTCTGGGGTTGCTTGCCCTTACGGTGTTTTTACTGGTGGTTTCGGTGCGGAAATTCTTGGAGCGGCGTTAAGGAAGCTTCAGAATCTTGTGAAGCTGTAGCTGGAGTCGCACCGGAAGCCGGTCTCTCAGGATCATTTTCGCCAGTTTCTCTGGAGACATGAGGCCCCAGGCCGGTGAGAAGGATACTTCGGTAAAGTAGTTTAGCCCAAGCCCCAGTACTTTTTCTTTTGCCCAGCGGTAATCCTCTTCGTCCGCAATCACGAACTTGATCTGATCCCTGTGGCTAAGGTAGCGCAGGTTTTCATAAAGCATGTATTTACTCATGCCAGAAGAAGGAGGTTTGAGGTCCATGACTTTGGTAACTTCAGAAGGTACGCGCTTCAAGGATAGGCTGCCGTTGGTCTCAAGGAAGACCTGGGCTCCGAGGGCAAGAAGCTCCTCCATGAGCGCATAGACTCCTTCCTGAAGCAAGGGCTCGCCTCCGGTTATAAGGACCTGGGAGACCCCGCTCTTGCGGAAACGGTTGATAATTTTAGGCATTTCCATCTCCTGGCCGGTTTCAGGTTGACGGGCATGAGGGGTATCACACCAGCAGCAGGATAGATTGCAACCTGAAAGCCTTACGAAGAAGGCCGGATAGCCCGCGGCTGGACCCTCCCCTTGAAGACTGACAAAAAGTTCACTGATTTTTAGGCGAATTTTATCCCCTGAAATAAGAGGCACAGGACCTTTCCGTCTCGCAGACCGTAACCCGGAAGACCTCCACCGGTTTTCCCGCAAGTTTCTCTTCAAGGCGTTCAAAGATAAACCGGGCCAGGTTTTCTGAGGAAGGATTGAGGTCTCTAAACGCAGGGTGTTCGTTGAGATGACAGTGGTCAAGTTCTGAAAGGATCTCTTTTAAGGCCTTTTTGAGCTCTTTGAAATCTATAAGAATACCGATTTCGTTAAGTTGCGAACCACGAACGGCCACTTCCACTTTCCAGTTGTGGCCGTGGAGATTCTCGCAGGCTCCTTCGTAGCCCCGTAACTGATGCGCAGCTGAAAACTCGTCGCGGACAGTAAGCTCAAACATGGATTATTAGTGGAGGCGGCGCGGGGATTCGAACCCCGGATTCACGGCTTTGCAGGCCGTCGCCTTACCACTTGGCTACGCCGCCTACGATTTCAATTCTTATTTTTTGGTGGCGGCGCAGGGACTCGAACCCCGAACCTTGCGGATATGAGCCGCATGCTCTAACCAGTTGAGCTACGCCGCCACACTCTTCCCTAAATCTTTCCAGGCTTTTTCTCTTTGTCAAGGGGGAGAGCCGGGGCTATAATCTAATCGCCTATGGAGATACTAGAAGTCTTAAAGAAGATCCCAATTTTTGAGGGTCTTCCGGAAGAAGACCTTCAACGCTTAAGAGAGATTTCACGCCTTAAAAAACTTGAAAAGGGCGAAATCCTTTTCGCTCAAGGCGAGGAAGCCACCGGCTTTTATGTGGTCATTAAAGGGCGAATAAAAATTTATCGGCTCTCTTCCCGTGGAAGACAACAAATCCTTCATGTCTTTGGCCCTGGGGAGGCCTTTGCCGAGGCGGCCCTTTTTTCCGGATCCCGCTATCCGGCTTGGGCCGAGGCTTTGACCCCGGCGGCGGTTTTACTTTTTCCGCGTAAGGCCTTCCTTGAACTTGTGCGGAAAAGGCCCGAATTAGCCCTCAACATGCTTGCTCTTCAGGCCTTGAGACTCAGAAAGCTTGCCGGGATGGTCGAGGCCCTCTCCCTTAAAGAAGTCCCGGAGAGGCTTGCGGGCTACCTCCTTTATTTACGGGAAACCAAAGGCAGTCCGGAGTTTGAGCTTGAGATCCCCAAAGGGGAACTGGCGGCCCTTTTGGGGACGGTCCCGGAGACTTTATCCCGGGTTTTAAATCGTCTCTCTGAAGAAGGGTTGATCGAGGTTTCCGGAAAACAGATTCGAATACTGGACGAAGAGGGGCTCCGTCGCCTTGAAAGAGCCTGAAAAAGAGTATCTAGTGCTCCCAAGAAGACTGATCCGTATGCGGGAGGTTCTTGTCCGCAGGCAAAAAGATCTTGTGCTCTTTATGGATCGGGTCAAGAACGAACACAACTTTTCGGCTCTCATCCGCACCGCGGAAGCCGTGGGGATTTTTCAGGTCTTTTATGGTTATGAAGAAGACCGTCCGGCCCCTATAAACGAGGCTGTGACTCTTGGGGCCCACCGCTGGGTTTGTTTGGAGAAGGTAGAATCTCCGGTAGAAAAGCTTCAGGAGTTTCGGGATCAAGGTTTTCAGGTGGTGGTGACCTGGCTGGGAGCCGGAACCCTAGACTTCCGGGAGGTGGACTACACCCATCCCACAATCATTGTAGTGGGCAACGAGGTGGAAGGGGTCTCGCCGGACCTCCTCCCCTTGGCTACCCATCGGATAAAGATCCCCATGATGGGCATGGTGCGGAGCCTAAACGTTTCGGTAGCCACCGGGATTATCCTCTACGAGGCCTTTCGCCAGCGGGAGACCGCCGGCCTTTACGATCGACCGCAGCTTACCGAGAAGGAAATGGAAGAAATTCTCAGGAAATGGGCTTACGAGGACGTCATTCGCAGCCGCCGGAGATGAAATTTTTCTATAAAGACAACCCCCCCTTTTTTACGGAAATTGGGCCTTGCCCTGGTTAGGTTTTTCCGAGGGGTTGAAGGATAAGCTCTCTGAGGCCTCGGGTTCGTCGTCAAGATAAAAAACCTCTACCGTGATGCCCGCTTCGGAAAGCTCACGGATCAAAAGGTCCACTTGATGGGCTCTAAGGAGATTCTTTTCAGAATGAGCCGGGATCTTCAAGGCCGTTCGGGGGGGCTGATGAGAAAACACTCTTATTTCGATTTTGAAATCCGGGGGGAGGCCTTTTAATTTCTCTTTTAAAAAGCGTTTCAAAAAAAGCCGCAAATCTTTTTCCGAGAGGAAATTTTTTCTTTTCATACTCAAGGGATTTACAGGAGAAAAAAAATTTAGTAAAGCCAAGGAAGATCTTAAAATCTAAAATAACAGAGGAGATGCGCCATGAAGAGATGGTGGCTCCTGTTTGTGGTTTCCTTTCTATGGCTAGGAGTCCTGAATTCTTTTGCGTCCACGGATAAGCTTTATCTCCATATTTCCGGTCGAGTGCTCGATTCTCATAAGGAACCGGTAAGCGAGGCCGAGATCAAGATTTTGCTTGATGGGAAGCCTCTAGCCTTTCGTAAAGGAGCCCACGGACACCAAGAGATTGAAGCCATCGAGACTGAAAAGGACGGTTCCTTTCAGGTGGTGGCCGAAGTCCCAGAGAGGGCCCTGCGTGAGGGGAAGCTGGAACTGGAGATCTTTAAGAGCAGTTTTAAACCTGTGATTTTGCACATCGAGCCTTCGGAGCTGGCCTTTCATGGGCAAGATGTATTTGTGGTCAAAAACGTGATCCTTGAGCGGCATCTGGGGCCGGCTTTCTGGATCTCAACTATAATTTTTGTGCTGGCCTACATTCTCATAAGCTTCGAGCTTTTGCATCGGACAGTGGCCGCCCTCCTTGGGGCCGCCATCATGCTCATCGTAACCTATACCCTAGGAGTTTGGGATCCGGCCTTCCGAATCATTTCTTACGAGCGGGCCATCGCGGCCATAGACATGAACGTCATTTTCCTCCTCATGGGTATGATGATCATCATAGGGGTTCTCAAGCGAACGGGGATCTTCCAGTGGTGTGCCTACAAGAGCTACCAGCTGGCCCGAGGTAACGTTTTCCTCCTCTGTGTAATTCTGTGCTCTTTTACGGCGGTGGCTTCGGCTTTTCTGGATAATGTGACTACCATGCTCCTTTTGACACCGGTGACCATAGAAATAGCCCTTTCTCTGGGGATTTCGCCGCTGGTCCTCCTCATCCCGGAGATCCTGGCTTCCAACGTGGGCGGTACGGCCACCCTTATCGGAGATCCCCCGAACATCATGATTGGTTCTTATACAGGGCTTACCTTCATGGATTTCGTAAAGAATCTTACCCCGGTGGTAGTCCTTTCGATGGTGGTCCTCTTTTTCTTCTCCAAGATCGTATATGGCCGGGACTATGCCAAAGCTAAAGTGGACGATGTGGAGGCCTTTATCGCCAAACTTCGTGAGGAATACCGTATAACGGATGGCACGCTTCTTACGGTGGGGCTTATAATCATGTTGATAGTCATCTTTTTCTTCGTAACTCACGGTATCTTTCATATGGAAGTCTCCGTAGCGGCCCTTTTCGGGGCTTCTCTCCTCTTTACCTATGCCTTGGTGACCAAAAAAGTGGATCTCCTAGAGGTGGTAGAAAAAGATATTGAATGGACAACGCTCCTCTTTTTCATGTTCCTTTTTGTGCTGGTGGGCTCGGTGGAAGAAACCGGCCTGCTCGCCATCATCGCGGATGGTGTTTACAAGCTTTCGCAAGGCTCCCTTACGGTGGCCATCTGTCTTATTCTATGGGTGGCGGCCATCATGAGTGCCTTTGTCGACAACATTCCTTTTACGGCCACCATGCTGCCTATCACGGCCTATCTTTCTCGGGTGATTCCCGGGGCCGAAAGCAATGTTCTTTGGTGGGCCCTGGCCTTAGGGGCCTGTTTTGGCGGCAACGGCACCATGATTGGGGCCAGCGCCAACGTGGTTACTTTAGGAATTGCAGAGGCCGCCGGGCATAAGATCAAATTTTTCCAGTACATGAAGGTCGGTTTCATCTATATGATCATAAGCGTGGCCATAGCCAATGTCTGGCTACTAATTTTTTACTAGGAGGCCGACTATGCCTCAGAGGTTTTTGCCCCATCTGGAAAAAATTTTGGTTCCTTTGGGTAAGGACGGTTCTTACGAAGCCCTTCTGAACTTTGTGGTCTGTATGCTCAAAGGACTTCCGGAAGGGATTGTGAAGAAGGTCTATCTTCTGCACGTAGTTTCCTCGGATGCCCTCAAGAAAGCCTCCCGCCGAGATCTGCGGCTTGAGAGCTTGGTCAAAGATAGCAAGCTCCTTAAGGAGTTGTATCAAGAGTATCTTAAGAAAGAGGCCGAGCCCTTCTTGGCAGAGGCGTCTGAGAAGTTGAAAAAAGAGCTCCCCAACCTCCCAGTGGAAGAGGTGGTTTTGAGTGGCGATCCGCCCGCAGAGATAGCCCGTTTTGCCTATGAAAAGGCCTGCGGTGCAGAAATCATAGCCCGTAGAGCGCGCTCGCACATTTCTGAAATTGTTCTGGGAAGCTGTACGCAGGCCTTAATTCATCGTCCGGGTGAGCATTCTACTTATGTGGTTGGTAGACTTTTTGCCGAAAGCGGTCACTGTGGTCCCCCTCGCATCTTGGTCTGTTTAGACGGATCTTCTTATGCCTGGAAAGCCCTTGAGGAAGCTGCGGGGGTAGCTCTTTTATGGCAGGCTAAAGAGATAGTTCTTTTCCATGTAGTGGATTTCTTGCCGGTGTTGGAAAAGGGGACCCCTGAAGAAAGCGATGCCATTTTGGTTGCAGCGGAGAAGTTTCTTAGGGAGGCCGGAATCCAAAGTACGATTACCAAAAAGCTGGCCTTGGGTAGTCCGGCGGAAGAGATTATTGAAGAAGCGGAATCCGGACAATACGATCTAGTCTTTTTGGGGCGTCGGGGGATAGGTCATATAAAGGAGCTCCTTATGGGGAGTGTGTTTGAGAGGGTCCTCCATCGTTTGACTTCTCCCACCCTGGTAGTAGTTAACCGGAGTTGAGGGTTGCAAAAAAAGGGAAGAGGTGTAGAAAAGTTTCAAATCTAGGCTAAGGAGGGAGGTGTTATGAGGGTTAAATGGTTATGGCTGTTTTTGGGTTTCCTGGTTTTGGTTTTTGGACTGGGAGGGGAGGCTTTGGCCTCGGAGGCAGCCGCTAAAGGCGGGGGTCTTCCCTGGTGGGCCTGGCCTCTTATTCTTTTTGGATTTACTTTTATTATTGGTCTAATTGCTCCTATGTCAGGCGTAGGGGGTGGAGTGCTATTTGTACCTCTTTCGACGGCTTTTTTCCCTTTTAGCGTTGATTTTATTCGGGGAGCCGGTCTGATTATGGCTTTAACCAGCGCTCTTTCCTCGTCTCCTCAGCTCATTCGCAAGGGATTGGCCAACATCAAAGTCATGGCTCCAGTGGTTTGTGTTTCGATGGTGACTTCTATTATTGGTGGTATCGTAGGCCTTTGGATCACCAACGCCTTTCCTTCTGGGAAATACTACATCACTATTGCTTTGGGGCTGGTGCTTTTCGTTATTTTCGTCGTGATGCTCACTTCTAAGAGGGTGGAGTTCCCGGAGGTCAAGGAGCAGGACGGACTTTCCTCAGCTTTGGGGCTTACGGGGAGCTGGTTTGAGCCCACCTTAAACAAGGTGGTGGAGTACAAGATTACTCGTCTTCCGGTAGGTATTATCTTTTTCGCCTTAGTGGGTTTCATCGCTGGAATGTTCGGTTTGGGAGCTGGTTGGGCCAATGTGCCTGTCCTGAACCTCCTTATGGGGGCCCCCATCAAGGTAGCGACCTCTACGAGTATGGTTATCATTGGGGTCAACGACGCGGCGGCGGCCTGGATTTACATCGCCAAAGGGGCAGTGCTTCCCATGATCGTGGTGCCTTCGGTGATAGGTATTTCCATCGGAGCGCGGATCGGAGCCAAGCTTGCGGTGAAGGCCAAACCGGTCTTTGTAAAATATCTTGTGATGGCTATTATGCTATTGGCGGCGGTTCTTAACATTATCAAGGGCCTCAAGGGCCTCCACGTGATTTAAAAATTCCTAAAAAGGAGGGAAACGATGGAAAAGCAGGTCTATATTGATCCCTTAAATATTAGCTTCGCAAGAGCCATGGAAATAACTACTTATATTGGTCTAGCGGTCATGGTGATCTTCGGTCTGCTTTATCTAGTTGGGCTTTCAGGTTTTGTGGACATGAAGCAGGCCATTGCCAATTGGAACCTCCCGGTAAGCGAATTTTGGAAGGAGGTCAAAGGGATAGAAATCCATGGATATGCTTGGTTCCTTTCTAATCTTAAAGGGATGGACTGCCTGAGCATGCTCGGTATTTGTATACTGGCTTTGGCTCCTTTGTTGGCTTTGGTGGCAGCCCTTGCGCGAGCCGGCGGACAGAAGGCTTATATTATCTTCTTCTTGATCATGATAGCTGAGTTTGTCTTTGCCATTATGAAGCCTATTATCTTGCCGGGCGTAGGAGGCCATTAAGATTAGTTGAGGACCTGCGTACATTCACTCTGTTGACAGGCTAAGCCACCGCCTGAGGCCTCAGGCGGTGGCTTCTAGCTGGTGAAGGGAGCGAGATCCTTTTTGTGCCCTACGAGGTAAAGAAGGTCGTCTTTTTCTATTACATAGTCGGCCGGGGGGAGTAGTTGAATCTTATCTGAAAAAGCCCTCTTGATGCCTATTACATAGACCCGATACCTCTTCCGAAGGTCAAGTTCCTTGAGGGTTTTCCCGACAAAGTCTGCCGGAGGGTAAACCTCGGCGATATAGAAGTCGGGAAGAAGAGGAAGAAAGTCTAGGAGGTTGGGCATCACCAAGGAACGGGCCAGTCTCACCGCCGAGTCTTTCTCAGGGATGATGACCCGATCGGCCCCGATAAGGGAAAGGATCTTCGCCCCCTCTTCGTTGAGGGCCTTGGCGATGATGTAAGGGGTCTCCAGTTCCTTGAGAAACAGAGTTACCAGCACGCTCTGAGCCAGGGCCCCGATGGCCACGATGGCGGTGTCTATTCTATGAAATCCCAGGTGTTCTAGGGTTTCCTTTTTGGTGGCGTCGGCCACCACGGCCTGCGCCACAAGCGGGCTTATTTCCTCAACCGCTTTTTCAGATCGATCGATGCAGATGACCTCCTGCCCCTGCTCGGCCAGGGTGCGGGCTAGATAACTCCCGAATCGTCCCAACCCGATGATACCGAAACGCTTCTTGGTCATTAACCCAGAAGGACCTCCTCTTTAGGATAATAAAACTCTTTGTGGCCAGCGGAAAGGCCCGTAAGAAGTATGGCTAGGGATAAGACCCCCACCCGTCCAATGAACATGGTGCCTATGATCACAAGTTTTTCAAAGTTGGAAAGTTCTGGGGTTAAACCGATTGAAAGTCCCACCGTCCCTAGGGCCGAGGTGACCTCGAAGAGCCTGGCCAGGAAATCAGAGCCCAGGTCCGAAAAGGGGCGGTGGGGTAGAGAAGAGACCAGCAAAAACTGAGCGGCAAAAATGACGAGGGCGTAAAGAGTTACCAGGGTAAGGGCTTTATGGAGGAGCTCTTCCGGGATGGTGCGTTTGAAGGCCATGGTTCGGGAGAGGCCCCTTAAACGACTCACGACCGAGGCCAGAAGGACCCCCAGAGTGGTGGTCTTGACACCACCACCAGTGGAACCGGGACAAGCCCCCACAAACATGAGAGAAATTAAAAGATATAGAGAGGCTTCACTGAAAGCGGTTAGATCTATGAGGTTGAAGCCGGCCGTTCGGGCACTGACACTAAGGAAGAGCGCGTTCATCAGCTTAGAAGGTAAGGGGAGGTTTTGGAAGGCCCCGGCGCGTTCAAACCAAAAAAAGAAGAAGCCTCCCATTAGTATCAGGACCAGGTGTATCGAGAGCGTGAGTTTTAGGTGCAGGGACCAGCTCCGGGGGCGACGGGAGCGTATGCGGTTTACGGTCTCAAAGATGATGGGGAACCCCGTATTCCCGGCTAGGACGGCCAGCATGATAACTCCCGGAAGGTAGTAGTTCCTCCTATAAGCGAGAAGGCCGTCCGGAAGATCTGAGAAGCCGGCGTTACAGAAGGCCGAGACCGCGTGAAAGGCGGCGTGAAACAGGGCTGAAGAAGGAGCAAAAAGCGGCATGAAGCCTAGAAATAATAAAATGGTTACCACGGCTTCTATAATCAAAGTATAGGAAATGATGGTCAGGAGCAGAGGTTTTAATCTTACTCCTTGATAAGGCGTAAAACTTTCCTTGAGGGCCAGACTTTCCTCGATGGGAACAGCCCTTCCAAAAAGGAGAAAAAACAGGGTGGAGAAGGTCATGATCCCGAGTCCACCCACCTGGATGAGCGCAAGCAGGACGATTTTGCCCGGAAGGGTGAAGGTATCGGCGGTATCTACCACTGTGAGACCAGTCACGCAGACGGCCGAGGTGGAGGTGAAAAGGGCGTCGAGAAAGGAGAGATGCCCCCGATGCATCCCAGGGAGAACCAGTAGGAGGCTTCCTAAAAGGGAGGCGATCGCGAAAGAGAAAACCAGATAGAAGGTCGAGCGTATAGGGGGCCGGACGGTAAACATCAGGTTTTCAGGGTCTTAAAGAAGTTTTGTACTTCCTGGAGCTTTTCGTAGGCCTTTCCGGATTCAAGGATCTCACGGGCAAGCTTCACCCCCCCTTTTAGATCCAAGGTCTTTTCCGCGGCGTAGAGGGCCGCTCCAGCGTTCAGTAACACCATGTCCCGCCGGGGCCCCGTATCCTTTCCGGAGAGTATGTTTTTTAGGATCCGGGCGTTTTCCTCTGCATCTCCGCCCTTAAGCTCCTCGGGGTCCTCGCAGCGCTCAAGCCCTACCTCCTCCGGGGTAACATAGTAGGTGGTGATCCGTTCGTCTCGGAGTTCAGAGACCTTGGTCCAGCCGGTCACGGTGAACTCGTCATAGCCTCCC
This sequence comes from Thermosulfurimonas dismutans, assembly GCF_001652585.1. Lineage (GTDB taxonomy): Bacteria > Desulfobacterota > Thermodesulfobacteria > Thermodesulfobacteriales > Thermodesulfobacteriaceae > Thermosulfurimonas > Thermosulfurimonas dismutans. The sequence continues at coordinate 48,488 of NZ_LWLG01000011.1, read as the reverse complement.
TCTCCGAAGACCACGAGCGCCCGTCTCACCCTCAGGGCATCCAGGGCGTAGGCCATCTTCTCCGTGAGCCGGAAGTCAAAGACCCCGAGTACTTGGGTGTTTGCCAGGGCGGGATTGCAGAGAGGGCCCAAAAGGTTAAAGAGAGTCCGGAATCCCAGTTCGCGTCTTGGTCCCATGACGGCCTTTACCGCTGGGTGATAGGCTGGGGCAAAGAGAAAAGTAAAGCCTACCTCGGAAAGGGCCCTGGCCGCAAATTCCGGCGGGAGTTCGAGCGGGATACCCAAGGCCTCGAGCACGTCTGCGCTTCCCGAGCGGCTGGTGACGGAACGGTTTCCGTGTTTGGCCACCGGAATGCCCGCAGCCGCCACTACAAAGGCCGCTGCCGTAGAGACGTTGAAGGTACCCTTGGCGTCCCCTCCGGTTCCACAGGTATCCACCAGGGGCTGATCCTCAGGAAGACCGTGAGGCACCTTTACCATGCGTTTTCGCATAGCTCGGGCCGCTCCAGCTACCTCCTGCCAGGTTTCTCCCCTTATGCGCAGAGCACAAAGCAGGGCTCCGATCTGGGCCGGAGTGGCCCGGCCGTCCATGATGAGCCCAATGACCTCTGCAGCCTCTTCCTCCGTAAGCTCCTTCCCCTCGACCAGCTTGGCTAGATAGGGCTTGAGGTCTTCCATAAGTCCTTACCTCCCGCTCTTCGAAGTGTGAATAGTATTATAAAAGGTGTTAGCGACTAGTTTAAGTTGCTATCCCAGATTTCCGTTTAAGTGGGAATCTGGGGAACGAAACGATTAAGTGGGGTTCAGGGATTGCTATCTCAAATCGTGGTAAGTTAAGGAAAAATATGGATTTTGGGAAATATAGGTAGGTATGATTTAATAAAAAATTTTTTGAGAATTTGCGAGGTCCTGAAGAAAGTGATAAGAAGGAAGTAAATCCCGCAAAGGGGGGGAACATGGGTAAAAGAATCGTGGTGATCGGGGCGGTGGCTTGCGGTCCTAAGGCCGCTAGTCGGGCCAAAAGGCTTATGCCCGAGGCCGAGATAACTCTTATTGATAAGGACGATCTCATTTCTTACGGGGGATGTGGAATACCCTACTATGTCTCCGGCGATATCCCGGATGAGAACCAACTGCGAGAGACCTCCTTTCACATGTTGAGGGACGAGCACTATTTTCGCAATGCCAAGGGCCTGAACGTGCTGACCAAGACCCAGGCCACCGATATCGATCGGGAACGAAAGGTGGTTAAGGTAAAATGCCTCGATTCCGGTAAACAAGACGAGATTCCTTACGACAACTTGGTACTGGCTACGGGCTCTACCCCATTTATGCCGCCCATTCCGGGAAGAGATCTTGACGGGGTTTTTGCTATCTCCAATCTGCACAAGGCCATAGAGATCAAAAGCAGGCTGGCCCGGGGAGAGGTGGAACGGGTGGTGGTAATCGGAGCCGGGCCCATAGGGCTTGAGATGGCCGAGGCCTTCTCCGATCTATGGGGAGTTGAGACAACGGTGCTTGAGTATTTTGATCAGGTGCTTCCTCGTCTGGTGGATCCACCTTTGGCCCGCATGGTGGAACATCACCTCCGGGAAAAGGGCGTAAAGGTAGTACTTAACGCCCGGATAAAGGAAATCCGTGGAAAAGACGGTAAGGTTACGGAGGTGGTGGAGGAAAACGGTATCTATCCTGCCGATCTGGTGCTATTTGCCACCGGGGTGAGGCCCAATACCGAATTGGCCCAGAAGGCAGGACTTTTAGTTTCGCCGCTTACCCGCGGGATTGTGGTGAACGATCGGCTACAGACCTCAGATCCGGCCATCTACGCCGGGGGCGATTGTGTAGAAATCCCCCACCTAGTGCTGGGGAAAAGAGTGGTCATGCCTCTGGGGTCTCTAGCCAACCGCGAGGGACGGGTGATCGGAGACAACCTTGCTGGCCGACCCACCAAGTTTCCGGGCACTGTAGGGGCCTTCATCATGAAATGTTTCGATCTGGCCATCGGGGCCTGCGGCATCTCGCTTTCAGTGGCCCGGGCCGAGGGTTTCGACGCCATCTACGCCCTCAACAACCAGACCGAGCGGGCCCATTACTATCCCGAGGCCGATTTTATCTTCGTGGAACTGGTGGTGGACCGCGTAACCAGACGAGTGCTCGGCTTTCAGGCTGTGGGGCCCAAGACTGACGGGACGCTGGCCCGTATACACGCTATATCTTCTATTTTACCCCATAGACCCACGGTGGAAGACCTTATAGGGCTCGAGCTGGCCTATGCTCCGCCCTTCAACTCCGCACTCGATCCCATCCATGACGTAGCACACACTGCGGAGAACATTCTGACCGGTCTTCTGGTGCAGATCGATTGGGAGGAGGTCCTACGTAGGCTCCGCGAAGGAGATCCTAATACGGTTTTCGTGGATACGCGTCATCCCAAGGAAGCCGAACCTCTGGTCAAGAAGTATCCGGGACGCTGGATCCATGTGGAATACGATAAGGTGCGGGCCAATTTGGATAAGATTCCGCGGGATAAAGACATAATTCTTATCTGTAATTCTTCCCGACGAGCTTATGAGGCTCAGCGGTGGCTTATGGCTGCGGGGTATAAGAATACTTATGTCCCTCCGGGCGGACTCAACTTCCTTAGACGCTGGGGAGTGGAACTTTAGAGATTTCCCCCGGAGCTAATACCAGCTCCGGGGGTCTCTTTTAGCCTCGCAGGTTAATCCTTTTTCTTGGTCCGGCGTTTGAACTCTACCCAATCCTTCATGGCTTGAAGGTTTTTGTTCAAAAACCAACGGCCGTTAGCAAAGACCCCGTAGTCAGCCCCGCTCATGGCCGAAGCAAAACGCACGGAGTTGGCGTAAAAGAGCCATTGTTCCACCCACATTTTCTCGATGGCCTCATCAAAGATGCTCGAGGGAAGTCCCTGTGCCAGGCCCTCTTTCCAGGCCATTAGCACGATCTGAGTGGCGGCTAGGGTCTGCTGGTTGGTGATCTCGATGGTTTTGTGAAGCCGGGTAAAGAAACCTTCCACCCAGGTGGTGGCGTGGCAGGCGGAGCACACCCTCTTCATACGGGTCTGGCGACGTTTCATCTCTTTTTTGTCGATGAGGAATTCTGTTACAGGCTCTCCGGTAAGTTCGGTGGGAAGAGATAGTCCCGCTTTGTTCTTTATGATAGTAGTGTCAGATTCCTTGGGGTGGGGATGGGCATAGATGAGACCAAAAAGCCGCCAGGCGTTCCTATCGTTCATCTGGTGAGTCCTCTCCACTATTACAGCTCCGTCCTTGTCCACCAGGAGGCTTACGTGACAGGTAGCACAAGTGGGGGCCTTGAAATCCTCGCCTACCTTCCAAGGTACGGCTTTAAAATTCCATTGTTTTCCTTGAGATTGGAAAATGTTCCCGTGTTTGCTCACTACGTAGACTTTATAGGCTGGCACATCCGGGCCTTTGTGACACTGCGCACAGGTGTAGGGTTTTCGAGCAATTTCTATAGAGAAAGAGTGTCGGGGATGACAAGAGGTGCAGGCCCCCTCCGAACCGTCGGGGTTGATCCTGCCCGTTCCCTGGTTGGGCCATCCCGAAAGCACCGGGAATTCCATCTCTCCCATGGGGGTGTCTCGCGAGGTTAACCCTTTGACTTCCACCTTGGTCCCGTGACAGGAAAAACAGGCGTCGGCCTGCGTAAGGGGATGAGAAGGGAGATAGACTAGCCTACCTTTCTCTAGCTTCTGCGGCCCTAAAGAGGTCTCGACGAGCCCGTGATAGACGGGGTTATTCTTGAGGTTGCGATAGGCCTTGGACATGAGATTGTGCTCGTATTCCTTTACCTCCTTGGGATGGCAAGTCTCGCAATCCTTGGGAGTTACCACCACATGAATCCTGAAACCGTTGTGTTCGAAAGTGTCCTGGTGAGAGTCAGGATTGAGGGTATGACACTCGGCACATCCTACCACTACACCTTTCTTGTCTTCGGGGACCTGAGAGGTGCTGATTCGTCTTGCAAGAGGGGCTTTTTTCAGGGCCTCCTCGGGAGTGATCTGGGCATGCAGGCTTTCCCTCCAGTCTGCTACAATACCTGGTGTAAGAGCCTCGTGACATTCCAGACAGGTTTGGGTATCCTCGCTTATCGAAGAATTCGCCCAAGCCTTTCCGGCGAGCAGAAAAAGGGCCAGGCTCCAAACCCAAAAGCTTTTTAATTTCATGGTCGCTCTCCCTAGCGTAGATTTGACTTCAATATTAAGTTATAAACTCATTTATATAAAATACCAAATCTTTTTTGGGCCCAAGGTCTTGAAATATTGTTAAGAAACTTCCTTTTGATAGTTATTTAGGAATATTTCATAATTTTGTAAAGAAAAGTAAAAATTTACAAAAACTTAAAAGTGGTATAAATAAGCCGGACAGCGGTAGGGAGGGATAGATTGAAGTTGATTTACATAGGCCTCGGGGGATGCCTCGGGGCCGTCTGTCGCTATCTGGTAAGTGGTTGGTTTCTCCGTTTTGGGGTGGACTTTCCTTTAGGTACTCTGGCGGTGAATCTCCTAGGGTCGTTTGCCTTGGGTTTTCTCATGAGTCTTGCTACCGGAACGCTTTATGTAAGCCCGGCGGTAAGATTCTTTCTGGCCGTGGGTTTTCTGGGCTCCTTTACCACTTTTTCTACTTTCGCCTACGAGACCAATGAACTTTTGAAGAGTGGAGAATGGCTCCTTACCGCTCTTAACGCTTTGGGTAGCTTTATTTTGGGTATAATAGGGGTAAGATTGGGAGAACTTTTGGCTCAGGTGTTGATTAGATGAAAGAAAAATGTGTGTTGCTTTCCATTTATGTGGACGAAGATGAAAAACTGGGGAAAAAGCCCCTTTATAAGGTCATTTTGGACTTTCTTCGAGAAAGAGATATTCACGGACTTACCCTATTTAAAGGGGTTTATGGTTACGGGCCGGATAAAAAAGTCCACTCTGCAAGCCTCCTTAGGGCTTCGGAGAATTTGCCTCTGAAAATAGAGGTTGTTGAGACCCTAGAGAAGGTGGAGGACATTCTTCCCGAGCTTGAGAGAATCCTTACCCGGGGTATGATTACCGTAACCGAGCTTTATACCATCTGTCATAAGAATCCTCCCTGTGAAAATGATTAAGTCTGTACGAGGATTTAAGGACATTTTGCCGGAAGAAACTCCGGCCTGGAGCTGGCTTGAGGCCCAAGCCCGAGAGATTCTTGTCCGCTATGGATTTCGGGAAATCCGGGTTCCTATTTTGGAAAAGACTGAACTGTTTGCCCGCAGTATTGGCGAGGCCACTGATATTGTGGAAAAGGAGATGTACACCTTTGTGGATCGTAATCAGGAAAGGTTGACCCTGCGGCCGGAAGCCACTGCGGGCATAGTGAGAGCTTTTATTGAACATGGTTTACACAACCGTCCCAAGCCTATTAAACTCTTTACCATTGGTCCCATGTTCCGACATGAACGTCCCCAGAAAGGCCGACTGCGTCAGTTTCACCAGATTGATGTGGAAGTCTTTGGCGCCCAATCTCCGGGTACGGATGCCGAACTGGTAGTGATGGCCTTGGATATCCTTGAAGCCGGTGGAGCCCGGAATTTAAGGCTTGAAATAAACTCATTGGGCTGTCCAGATTGTCGAGTGCCTTTTCGGGAAGAACTGAGAGAGTTTCTCCTTGCTCGTAAAGAGCGTCTTTGTGAGGATTGTCAGAGACGGGCCGAACGCAATCCTTTGCGGGCTTTGGACTGTAAAAACGAAGTCTGCCAGGCTGAGTATCGGGAGGCCCCCGAGCTTACCAATTTTCTCTGTGAAGACTGTCGTGCCCACTACGAAGCTTTTAAAGCCTACCTTTCCGAGGCCGAAGTGAGCTACCAAGTAAATCCTAGGCTGGTCCGGGGCCTGGATTACTACACGCGGACCATCTTTGAAATCAAAGCCCCAGGACTCGGGGCTCAGGATACGGTAGCTGCCGGTGGGCGCTACGATGGATTAGTTTCCGCCCTTGGAGGACCGGATACTCCGGCGGTGGGTTTTGCCATCGGTATAGAGAGGTGGCTTCTGGTTTCTGAGCTTCCTGCGGAACTCGAAAGTCCGCCTGAGCTTTTTATCGCCCCTCTTGGAGAAGAGGCTGCTCGGGTGACTCTCAGACTTGCCCGGAGTCTGCGAGCTAGGGGTATCCGGGTAGAGGCCGACTACGAGGGGCGCCGTCTCAAAGCCCTCCTGCGGCAGGCCGATCGTCTTTCCGCAAGAAAGGTCTTGATCCTTGGCGAGGATGAACTCCAGAAAAAAGAAGCCCTTCTTAAGGATCTTGAGACCAGGACTCAGGAGCCTCTTCCTTTTGAAAATCTTACCGATCTTGTCAATCGTATTTTGATAGATCTGCGATTCTAATGCTTGAGGCCCTGATTCTCTTTTTTTCGGCTTTTGTTCACGGGCTTGCAGGTTTTGCTTTTGCTCTATTGGCTGTCCCTTTACTCTCCCTAATTCGTCCCCTTTCCGAAATTGTTCCGGTGATCGCTCTTTGGGGATTCACCATGAACCTTATTTTATTTTGGCTTATGAGGAGAAGCTTTAGACTGAAACCTGTATTGGGGCTTCTCCTGGGAGCTATTCCGGGGATCTTTCTGGGAGCCGAGGCCCTTAGCCTTTTTCCGGAGAAGATCCTGCGGTTTGTCCTTTTCTTTACGGTCTCAGGATATTGTCTCTGGGAATGTTTCCCTAGATTCAGGAAGATACAGCTTTCACCACTTTGGGGCCCGGTTTTCGGGTTTATGGCCGGTTTTCTGGGCGGGATGCTCAACACCCCTGGGCCACCGGTGGTGATTTATGTCAATCTACTGCGAGTGGGAAAGGACGAGCTCAAGAGTGCTCTTCAGGGGGTATTCATGGTCATGGTGGGTTTTATGATTCTGGCCCATGGACTTTACGGGCGATTGGGGGATTCCACTTTGAAGGCCTATCTGCTCTATCTTCCGGCTGTTCTTTTCGGGATGGCCTTAGGCCAAGGACTTTATCGTCGGATAGGCGAGGTTTCTTATCATCGTGTTATACATCTGTTTCTCTTCCTTTCGGCTCTGGCGGCCCTTCTTAGGGCTTTTTAGCCTTCTTGCGAAAAGACTACAATCAGAATAGATTGAGGGGAAATAAGGAATAAGGGGGCCTATTTTTGAAGGTTAGGCACTGGATGATAAAAAAGGTGGTTACGGTCTCTCCAGAGGACTCCTTGGAGAAGGCGGTGCAGCTCATGAAACTCCATTCCATAAGACACCTTCCGGTGGTGGAAGATGGGCGATTGGTGGGGTTGGTTACCGAAAGTACTATTCGCCAGTATGCCCGGCCAGAGGAGTTAGGGAAACCTCTTAGGGAGATCATGATCCTTAATCCCATCACGGTTTCCCCGGATACCACCATTGATGCGGCGGCCCGGATCATTTATCGGCACAAAATCGGCGGTCTCCCGGTGGTGGAAGGCGATCGCTTGGTGGGGATCATCACTATTACGGATATCCTGGAGGCCTTTATTGAACTTATGGGACTTTTGCGTTCGAGCAGTCGGCTTGACGTTATTCCTCGAGAGCCGGAAGGCCTTGATGGGGTCCTTGAGATCGTCCGCGCCCACGGAGGAAAGGTGATCTCTATTGGCATGGATGTGGAACCGAGTGGCGAGAAGATCTACTTTATCCGCCTTGAACGCATGCCATTGGAACCTTTGGCTTCGGCCCTGGAGGTGGCTGGCCACCGGGTCATATCGGTGGTGGACTGAATATCTTTAGAGGAGGCGTCTTATGGGGGAGTTCAAGGTACGGAAAACCATTGACGAGATCAACGAGAAGATTCGGCGAGGGGAAGCGGTGGTGGTGACCGCGGAGGAAATGGTAAAAATCGTGAAGGAAGTAGGGCCAGAGGAGGCCGCTCGCGAGGTGGATGTGGTCACCACTGGGACCTTTTCGCCCATGTGTTCCTCCGGGGCCTTCATCAACTTTGGGCACACTGTACCCACTATTAAGGCCTACCGGGTGTGGCTTAACGGGGTTCCGGCCTACGCCGGGCTTGCGGCCGTAGACATTTACCTCGGGGCTACGGAGCCTGTGGAGGACGATCCCCTAAATAAAGTTTTCCCGGGCGAGTTCCGTTACGGTGGGGGACACGTAATTCATGATCTGGTGGCCGGCAAGAAGGTTTATCTGAAGGCCGTGGCTTACGGCACTCACTGTTATCCACGCAAAGAATATGAAGCTGAGATCACCCTCAAGGATCTCCCCTACGCCGTGCTCTGCAATCCCCGCAATGCCTATCAGAACTATAACTGCGCCATTAACCTTTCTGATAAAACCATTTATACCTATATGGGGATTTTGCGTCCCAAGGCGGCCAACGCCAATTATGCCACTGCCGGTCAACTCTCCCCCCTTCTGAAAGACCCTTATCTCAAGACCATCGGGATCGGTACTAGGATTTTCTTAGGTGGGGCCAAAGGGTATGTGATCTGGGCCGGGACACAGCACAACATGAAGGTTAAACGCACGGAGAAAGGGGCTCCCCTTACTCCGGGGGCTACCTTGATGGTAATCGGGAACCTTAAGGAGATGGATCCGCGCTGGATCGTGGGCACTAGTCACCTGGGTTATGGTTGTTCCTTGGCCGTGGGGCTAGGTATTCCTATCCCCATTCTGAACGAAGAAGTGGCCATGTATGCCGGTCTGGGTGATGAGGATCTTTTTACCCAGGTAGTGGACTATGCTTACGACTACCCCAACGGCATCAAGCGGAACTATGGAATCGTAAGCTACGCCGAGCTCAAGAGCGGAAAGATCAAGGTCCTGGATAAGGAAGTGCCCACGGTTCCCATTTCGAGTTATGTTCGGGCCAAGGAAATTGCCGAGATCCTAAAAGATTGGATCAAGAAAGGCGAGATGCTCCTTACTGAACCGGTGGCCCCCATACCAGGGGCTGATCTCTTCCCTTTTAGATCTTCAGGCTAGTGATTCCGGAGAGCTTAAAGAAAGTCTTTGAGGGCCACCGTCGAGTGGCGGTGGCCCTGTCCGGAGGGGTGGACAGTGCCGTTCTCCTAGCTTTGGCCATCCGGACTTTGGGAAGGGACTCCGTCCTCGCTATTACCGCCACGGGGCCGATCTTCCCCCCAGAGGAAAGCGAGCTAGCAAGGAGGACGGCAGGCCATCTTGGAGTTGAACATTATGAAGTAAAATTTGAGCCCCTCAGTCTCCCGGCCTTTCGGGAAAATCCTCCTGATCGCTGTTATCACTGCAAAAAGGCCCTTTTTGAGAAATTTTACGAAGTGGCCAGGGCCTGGGGAGCTGAAGCCGTTTGGGACGGGACCCAACTGGACGATCTTTTTGAAGATAGGCCGGGCTTAAGGGCTTTGAAGGAACTGGGCGTAGAAAGCCCTCTTCTTGCGGGAGGGCTTAACAAGACCGAGGTGCGGAAACTGGCTAGAAAACTGGGACTTCCCCAGGCTGAAAAAACGTCCTCGCCGTGTTTGGCTACCCGTTTTCCTCCTGGAGAACCCGTGACCGAGGAGGCCTTGAAAATGGTCTATGAGGCCGAAAGGAAGTTGAAAGACTTATTGAAAGTGCAACCTTTGAGAGTGAGATATCTCAGAGGAGAAGCCCGGGTAGAGGTCCCGGAAGGGGCCCTTGAGAGGGCTTTTTATAATAGAGAAATTTGGGTCAAATCCTTGAAACTACTGGGCTTTAAAAAGGTATCACTGGACTTGGAAGGTTACGGGCGTAAGTCGTGAAATAAGGCTTTTTATAGTTTTTGGGGCATATTCTTTCGGTTCAATAAGCCCTTCTTTTTATATTCTTTAACAAGAACAAGCTCAAACCTTGTCCCGGGGATCAAATTCAGGTAACTTTTTCATAAGGCCGGGTAAGGGGAGCGTTTCGATGAGTGTCCTTTTAGAAAAAAATTTACAGGATATTCGCAACCATCTCCTTGAGATGTGCCGTCTGGTGGTGGAGATGGTGCGATCGGCGGTTACGGCCTTTGAGAAGCGGGACCCGGAGTTGGCCGAAAAGGTCATCGCTCAGGATATGCGGGTGGACGCCCTGGATGTTGCCATTGACAGGCTTTGTCTGGAAACCATTGCTCTTAAACATCCGGTGGCTAGTGATCTTCGTTTCGTGGTTTCTACTCTGGATATGATCCGAGATCTGGAGAGGTTGGGAGATCAGGCAGTAAATATTGCGGAGAGGGTGCCGCGTCTTTTAGCCTTACCGCACGTCTTTACCTGTCCCGTTGATCTTTCAGAGATGGCCCGTAAGGCCCTGCGGATGCTCGAAGAAGTCATCAATGCCTTTGTGGGCCGAGATGCCCAAAAGGCTCGGGAGATAAAGTCCTGGGATGATGAGGTGGATCGTTACAAAAAGTTGGTGATCGAGAAAATCGTGGATTGCATGGAGAAGAATCCTCAGACCACCAGGATCGGGGTGGAGTATATTGTAGTGGCTCAGAATCTTGAGAGGGTGGCGGATCTGGCCACCAATATCGCGGAAGAAATTGTTTACATCGTAGAAGGGAAAGTGGTGAAACATGAGAAGGTCCTTCCTGAGAAAACGGAAGAGAAAGAGAAGCCCTATCTGTTTGATCTTCTTGAAAGGCATGCCAGGCTGGTGATTGAGTGCACGGAGCGTTTGCCCCTGGCTTTGGAGGCCTACTTTAAGGGAGATAAAGAGCGTTTGGAGGAGATTTCTCGGGACATCATTGATATCGAGAGGGAAGCCGATCGCTTAAAACAAAACATAAGAGGACATTTACCCTATGGCATTATTACGCCGGTGGATAAGTTCGAATTGTTTCTGTATCTTAAAGAGCAGGATGCTGTAGCGGATGCTGCGGAAGACATCCTGAAATGGCTAACCTTTAAGCAAGTTGCCGTCCCGGAGGTTCTGTCCTCCAAGATTTTGAAACTTCTTGAAGAAAATGTGAAGACTGCGGAGTTTTTGGGGCCTCTTATTGAGAAATCTCGTTTGTACATCGAGAGGGGGGATGAGGCTTCCAGACAGGATGCCAAGGAAATCGTGCGCGAAATACGACGTCGCGAACACGAAAACGATCTTTTCTCGACCGAGATCAAAAGGGAGGTCTTTGCCCTTGATACCGATTTTTCAAGAGTTTATTTTTTACTCCAGCTACTGGAATACATAGGTGAAATTTCCGGACGCTCGGAAAACGCGGCCGATCTCATGCGGGCCATGATCGCGAAGGCCTAAAGGAGGAGGTTATGAAAGAAGTAGCTCTTCAGCCAGCTGAAATCAAAGCCGAACTTGAAAGGCTTGAAAATAAGCTTTCGGACCTAAGGAGGTGCCTTTGACCCGGAGAGGTTAAGGTCTCGGCTCCAGGCCCTTGAGAAGGAAACCGTTAAACCGGGTTTTTGGGAGTCGTCTAAGGCCAAGGAAGTCCTCAAGGAACGGGCTCGTATATCCGAATTGCTGACTACTTGGGAAGCTATTACTCAAAAGTACGAAGATATTAAGGTCCTGTTTGAATTAGCTCTGGAAGAAAAGGATGAGGGTACTCTTCTTGAGGTTAAGTCCGGGCTGGCGGAGCTCGACCAGGAAGTAGCCGAAGAGGAATTAAAGGTTCTCCTTTCGGGTGAACACGATGCTTCTAGTGCGATCGTGACCATTCATGCCGGAGCCGGAGGAACCGAGGCCCAAGACTGGGTAGAGATGTTACTTAGGATGTATGTTCGCTGGGCGGAAAGGCGGGGTTACCGGGTAAAAGTGGTGGACCTACTTTCTGGAGAAGAGGCCGGGCTCAAGTATGTGACCTTTACGGTAGAAGGGTCTTATGCCTATGGTTATCTCAAGTCCGAGAAGGGTATTCACCGTCTGGTAAGGATTTCCCCATTTGATGCCAGTGGTCGGCGGCATACCTCTTTCGCCTCGGTTTCCGTAATTCCCGAGATCGAGGAGGATATTGAGATCGAGATTCGGCCTGAAGATCTCAAGATAGAAACCATGCGGGCTTCGGGGCACGGAGGCCAGCATGTAAATAAGACCGAGACCGCTGTTCGTATTACCCATCTTCCTACCGGTATCGTGGTTAGCTGCCAGAACGAACGGAGCCAGCACTTGAACAAGGCTACGGCTTTGAAGATATTAAAGGCTAGACTTTACGAACTCGAGCGCCGAAAACTCGAGGAAAAGAAGGCGAAATTGCTTGGTGAAAAGAAAGAAATCGCCTGGGGAAGCCAAATTAGATCCTATATTCTTCAGCCTTATCGTCTGGTCAAAGATCACCGGACGGGCTTTGAGACCGGGAACGTGGAGGCTGTGCTTGACGGAGAGATAGATCCTTTTATTCGGGCCTATCTTCTCTCTCAGGCCGAGAAATCCGAGAAGAAGGAAGAGGAGGTCAAACTTGCAGCCTAAAGAGAGACTTAAAGCCCTGCTGATGCTTGAGGACGGAACCCATTTCTGGGGTTGGTCCTTTACCGGTCCTGGTGAGGCTTTCGGAGAAATGGTTTTCAATACCGCCATGACGGGCTATCAGGAGATCCTTACCGATCCCTCTTATCGGGGTCAGATAGTGGCCATGACTTATCCCTTGATTGGGAATTACGGAGTGAACACCGAAGATTCGGAGAGCTTGAAGATCCAGGTAGAGGCTTTTGTGGTCCGGGAATATCAGCCCCGTTACAGTAACTGGCGGGCGGAAAAGTCTCTGGGTGAATGGCTTTCCGAAAATGGTGTTTTAGGAATAACCGGTATAGACACCCGAGCCCTTACCAGACACCTCCGGCTTTTCGGGGCCATGAAGGCCGGAGTGACCACCGAGGATCTCGATCCCAAGAGGTTTCTTGAAAGGGTAAAGGAAAGTCCGGGGCTTGTGGGAAGGGATCTGGTGAAGGAGGTCACCTGCCCCCAACCTTATCGCTGGGCAGACGGAAAAATTGAATGGGGAGTTTCGGAGTTTCTGGGGGCTGGGGATTACAGAATTGCTATTCTGGATTGTGGCCTCAAGTTCAATCAGCTGAGGCTTTTCGAGGAACGGGGGTGCGAGTGTGTGGTCTTTCCGGCGGACACCCCGGCGCAGGAAATCCTGGCGCGGGATCCTGACGGGATATTCCTTTCTAACGGGCCGGGAGATCCGGCGGCGGTGCCGTACGTGGTGGAAACGGTAAAACAGCTCCTAGGTCGAAAACCCATTTTTGGGATATGTTTAGGACATCAGATGCTGGGGCAGGCCTTAGGGGCTTCCACCTATAAGCTCAAATTCGGACACCGAGGAGCCAACCACCCTGTAAAGGACCTTTCTACCGGGAAGATTGAGATAACCTCTCAGAATCACGGTTTCTGCGTACGGGCCGAAGAACTACCTCCAGAGGTGGAGGTTACCCATATCAATCTCAACGACGGTACCCTTGAGGGTATCCGTCACAAGGAAATTCCGGCCTTTTCTGTGCAATATCATCCTGAAAATGCCCCGGGACCTCACGATGCCGTCTATCTGTTTGACCGGTTCATAGAGACTCTGAAATCGAGCTAAAGCCTCGGATGGAAATCTATTCTCCTGAGGATCTGCCCCTAGAACTGCCGAGCCCGGTAGTTACCCTGGGAAACTTTGATGGAGTTCATTTGGGGCACCAGGTCTTGTTGTCCGAGAGTTTAAGGTTGGCCCATGAACTGCAAGGCACCCCCATGGTGGTGACCTTTGAACCTCATCCCCGCAAGGTTCTCCGGCCTCAGGCTTCTCTGAAGCTCCTTACCACTTTCGAGGAGCGTCTGGCCCTTATAAGAGAATTTGGGCTTAAAGCGGTGCTAGTTATACCCTTTAGCAAGGCCTTAGCCGAGCTTCCCGCAGAGGAGTTCGTAGAAGAGTATTTGCTTTACGGTCTCAAGATCAAAGGGTTGGTGGTGGGGTTTAATTACCGTTTCGGAAAGGGGAGGGAAGGGGATACGGAGCTCTTAAAAACCATGGGGGAAAAATATGGTTTTCGGGTACGAGTAGTTCCACCGAAAGAGGTGGATGGCTTTACGGTCTCAAGCTCCCTTATACGGGAACTTCTTTGTAGAGGGGAGGTCCAGAAAGCTTCCAGGCTTCTGGGCCGTCCATACAGGCTTTCCGGCCGGGTGGTGAAGGGGCACGGCCGAGGGCGAAAATTAGGGTTCCCTACTGCTAATTTAGAGGTTCCGCCTGAGAAACTGATACCAGCTCGAGGAGTTTATGCCGTAAAGGTGAAAGTGAATGACCGGTCTTTCAACGGCGTGATGAACATCGGGCTCAAACCCACTTTCGATGAAAGAGACCTGAGTCTCGAGGTCTTTATCTTTGAATTTCAAGAAGATATTTATGGTCAAAACTTGAGCGTAGAGTTTATAAGATATCTTCGGCCGGAGAAAAAGTTTTCTTCTCCGGCCGCTCTCAAAACTCAGATTGAGATCGACTGCAAACTTGCCAAGGATGTTCTTACTTCTTGAGCTTGCCTTCTTTTTTGAGCTCTTCAACAAACTCATCTATGGGATTACGTCGTTTGCCAGCTTTTTTGGGGATGTCTACGCCTCTTTTCCTGAGTTCGCTTACTACTTTAGTAACTTGAAAGCGGCTAATACCCAGCTTTTCAGCAATTTCTGAGGAAGTCATTTTTGCATAATTTTCATAGATGAACTTTACATCTTCCTTAGTCAAAAGCCTACCTCTTTTCCTAGCCATGCCTTGCCTCCTTTGTGGAGATTTTAGTTATAGAATAAAACGAGCTTTATACTTGTCAAGAGTTAGTATGAGATTTGAATGTTGGCTAGAGTTTGTAAGAGTGAAAAATCTGTTAAATCGTGATTTAGCGGAGTGATGCTAATGAAGCCTTGCTTTATAGCTATGACATCTGTTGAAGGATCTTCTTCTAGAAATTCCTCTCCACATTGCCAGTAATAAATATTTCCATGCGGATCTACGCGTTTTTCAAACCTTTCTTTGAGCTTGCGAGTTCCTTGTCTAGTAAGTTTTACGCCTTTGATAAGGTGTGCCGGAAGATTGGGGACATTGATATTTAGACAAAAAGTTTTGGGCAGTGGCCAATGAATAAGCTCTTCCACTAAAGTTGATATGAAATAGGCCGCAAAACAGTAATCTTCGTTTTGGTAAGCCGCTAGAGACACGGCCAAGGCAGGCGTACCCAAGATAGTAGCTTCCGTAGCCGCAGAAACCGTTCCGGAATAAAGGACATTGATACCAACGTTGGCTCCGCGATTTATGCCTGAGATTACAAGATCCACGGGCCCAACCAGTTCATAGAAGGCTATCTTGACACAATCGGCAGGGGTGCCACTTACCGCATATCCCCAGAATTCCTTCCCTCGCCGAACAATTTTGACTCTCAAAGGATCCGAGAGAGTGATGGCGTGTCCGACGGCACTTCTTTCGGCCTCAGGGGCCACTACTACGACTTCGTGATCTAAGGCCAGACTCCGGTAAAGGGCGCAGAGACCTTCGGCGAAGATGCCATCGTCATTGGTGAGAAGAATCTTCATCTTTTTTTTCTTGGTGCTTTTCCTTCCAGATCAGGTATAAGAAACAGGCCGTGCGGTGAGGACAATAGTCCCTAGGATGGCGGCATCCCTCTTCCAAAGGGACCTCTTCCTGAAATTTGAGGCAAAAACCGGTTTCCATATTGGTTTTGTCACGTTCGGTATTCGGCATTGATCTTAACGTACTCCTTGGAAAGATCACAAGTCAAGATCTCGGCGTCCGCCGCTCCCATTCCCAACTCTATTTTTACGGTGAACTCCGGCCGGGCCATCTCTTTTTGAGCCAGATCTTCTTTATCGGTGGCCAGGCCTCCTTTCACCAAAGGAATGTCATTTATAAATATATTTATTTTTTCTGGAACAAGTCCTAAACCAAGCTTTCCTAAGGCTACCATAATCCTTCCCCAATTGGGGTCCTCGCCGAAAAAGGCGGTCTTGACCAAAGGCGAGTCTGCCGCCGCTCGGGCAAGTTTCAAGGCCTCTTCTTCACTCCGGGCCCCCTCCACTCGGATCTTCACGGTTTTGGTGGCGCCCTCACCGTCCTTTACAATGAGATAGGCGAGCTCCCGAGAGATTTCGAATAGGGCTTCTTTAAAGAGCTCTTCTTCTTTACCAGAGACCTCTCCTGCCAGGCCATTGGCTAGGAGATAAACGGTATCGTTAGTGCTGGTGTCACCATCTACCGTTATACGGTTGAAAGAAAACTCTACGGCTTCAGCGAGCCACTGCCTGAGTTTGTGGGAGGGTATTTTTGCGTCGGTAAGAATGAAGGCCAGCATGGTGGCCATATTGGGAGCAATCATGCCGGCTCCCTTGGCCAGACCCAGGAGTGTTATTTCCGTATTTTGAGTCTTTATTTTTCGGGAAACGATCTTAGGAAAGGTGTCCGTAGTCATCATGGCCCGGGCCACGAGAGCGGCTCTATCCGGGGACAACTCTTCTACCAAATCCGGGAGGATTGCTAGGATCTTTTTTACCGGAAGTCTGCTTCCGATGACCCCGGTCGAGGCCGGGAGGATTTCCTCTGGTGAAAGATTTAAGTTCTTTGCCAATTCGGTTAGAACGATTTCGGCGTCCCGTAGGCCGGCCTCCCCGGTACAGGCGTTAGCGCAACCGCTATTCACCAAGATGGCCCGAATCTTCGATTGTTTTCGGAGGCGTTCAAGACCTAAAATTACAGGGGCAGCTTTAACGTCATTTTTGGTGAAGACTCCGCTCCAAAAAGAGGGCTTTTCAGAAAAGATCAGTCCTACATCCGGCCGTCCCTGGTACTTGATTCCTGCCTCGACTGCATTAAAGGAAAACCCTTTAGGAACTTGCATGTCTTAAATCTTTACCGCTGTGACCCGATTGCGGCCCTTATGTTTAGAATAATAAAGGGCTTTGTCTGCTACCGAAAGAAGTTCTTTTTCCGTCTTTTCACTAGGGGAAGAGATAGAAGCCACCCCTAGGCTTATAGTCACTTTCACCTTTTGGTTTCCATACGAAAATTCTGTTTCTTCTACTTTTTGACGTAGACGTTCGGCTAATCTGGTAGCTCCTTTTAGATCCGTTGAAGGAAGAAGAATGACAAATTCCTCACCTCCATAACGGGCCACGAGGTCACACTCTCTAGTTTCGGTCTTTAAAATAGCCCCCATTTTTTTTAGGACCTCGTCTCCAAAGAGATGTCCATAAGTATCATTGATTTTTTTGAAATGATCAATATCTAGAATTATTACCGAAAGGCTTCCATTGTATCGTTTGAATCGATTAACTTCTTCGGCGAGCCTTTCCTGGAAGTACCTCCGATTAAAAACTCCTGTAAGCCCATCCTTTATAGCCATTTCCATGAGCTTTTGGTTGGCTTCTTTAAGCTTCTGGGCCAAGGCCTCGGCCCGCGCTTTTTCTTCTTTAAGTTTTTGTAGAAGCTGCGCATAATTCAAAGTTAGTTTTTGGAGTTCTCTGTTTGCCTCTTCTAATATTTGGGAATAAGGTTTCAGTTCTCTTACAGGTAGATCGAATATCTCAAGGAGTTCTTGAGATTTTTCTGCCACTTCATCTACTAAGCTCTCTGTTTCCTCAGGAGAAAAAGCCAGATATTTTTGGGCATGATGTAGAATATAGGTATACTTATCCAAGGCGTGAAAAGCAAAATAAATACCAGCCATTTTGTCAGCGAAGGATATTAATTGGATCTCTTTTTGGATCTCTAAAGGGGCTTTTTCGGGAGAGTGATGATATAGTATCATATCTCGCAAATACTCAGGTAATCCCCAGGCAGAGGTTATTTCGGCTCCTACCTGTTGATGGTCAAAACCGAAAATGTTCCGTTCTGCTTCTACGGTAGACAGGTTCTCTGCTCTTTTTTCATCAAAGACCTTTAAGTAATCATCTGGCCGACATAAGAACATAATCACTATTCCAATATCCATAAGAAGAGCAGAAAGGTAAATTTTGTCTCCCGCAAGCCTTAGTTTTTGGGCCATCAGCTCGGCAGAGACGGCGGCTGTGATAGCCCTTTTCCAAAAATTTTCGAAGTCAAATTCGTTTTTTTCTTGGCGTTGGAAGTTTTTGACAAGAATAAAGGAGAGGGCAATATTCTTGATCATTTCAGTGCCTAGCAAAGAAATAGCAGTCTCTAGACTTTCAATTTTTTTTCCCCTCGAAAAAAGAGGAGAATTGGCTACTGAGAGGACCTTGGTTGCTAGAGCCGGATCAAATTTGATAAGATGAGCTAGGGCCTCGAAAGAGTCGTTTTTAACGGCTTCGAGTAACTTTAAAACTACACTGGGAAGAGAGGGTAATTCTATTTCTCCTTCTTTGGTCAACTTTTCAAGGGTATTCATGGCCTAGAAAGGCTAACTTGTTACTAAAACCTGTCAATATCCATTTCGGACATTTAATAAAAGGCTTTTGGGGGCCTTCCTAAAGTCTTGACAAAGTAGAGAAAGTATATTAACTTAAAGACAAAAATAAAGGGGGTTAGCGATGGCGGTTTGGAAGTGCGACAAGTGTGGGGCTACCAAAGAGAGCCGGTGTAAACCTAGAAAGTGTCCCGAGTGTGGGGAGTCCGGAACCATGGTTAAGGAGGGCTGTGAGGCTAAGGCTTCATCCAAATGTAGTCGGAAAAGGTGTTCTTAACTTTCTTACCCCTCCCTGCCTCCCTCCTTTTGCTTGGGGCCCAAGCGGGCCCCAAGCTTTATGTTAGCGGTTTTATTTTGCGGTTTAAGTTTAGAGCTAAGTAGATAACCCTGGCAACCTTTTCCAGAATCAGGCTCAGATTGACAGCTTCCTCCAGGGTTTTGCCCACCGTAAGGGCCCCGTGGCGAGCGAGGATGATAACTCGGCCCTCTTTTATGGCTTCTCCAGCGGCTTCGGCCAGCTCCTGGCTTCCAGGAGGAAAATAAGGGACGGTCGCAATTCTGCGTAGAAGGATTTGGCTTTCGGCCAGGTAGTGTTTTCCAAAATCAAAACCCGCAAGACTCAAGGCCAGGGTGTAGGGGGGATGGGTGTGTACTACTGCGCCAGCCTCCGGGGCTTGTCGATAGATCTCAAGATGCATGGGAAGTTCGGAGGTGGGTTTTCCACTGATAATTTTTCCGGAAAATTCCACTTCCGCCAGGTCCTCTGGAATGATTTCTGATTTTATTACGCCTCCGGGCGTGACCAGAATGCGGTCTGGAAGTTTTACCGAAAGATTGCCTTCGCTTCCAGAAATTAGTCCGGTATTAGCCAGAAGCCTGGTGTAGCGCACCAGGAGTCGATGAGTGTCTCCCATGGACATCAGAGGTGATAATGCCGGAAGTGTTCTCCGAGGTCAACCTTCTTTTCCGGGACAATAACGGCGTCCTCGTAAACCGGTTTTTCGGTCTGGTAGAAAATTCCGATAGGGATCTCTTCGGCTTCAAAACTGTAAGACCATTTGAGGGCCAGCTCCATAGCGGCTGAGAAGTCCCGGGAATCGTGTTCGGGGCTGATTTCTTTTACATGCTGGTTGTAAAACTCGTAAGTGTTGAAGAAGGTGTAGCAGGGCTGAAGGACATCAATAAAGGCAAAACCCCGGTGACGGATAGCCTCGCGGATGAGATTGGCTAGGTGTTCGAGTTTGCCGACATACCCTCGGGCCACGAAAGTGGCTCCGCTGGCAAGCAAAAGTTCAATGGGATTGATGGGGGTCTCGGGGCTGCCCTTAGGGGTGGAGCGGCCCTTAAACCCCTTGGGGCTTGTGGGTGTAAATTGCCCGGTGGTAAGCCCATAGACGGAGTTGTTGTGGACGATAAAGGTGAGGTCGGTATTTCTCTTGGCGGCAAAGATGAGATGGGCTAGGCCCTCCCCATAAGCGTCTCCATCGCCGGCGTGTCCGATCACGGTGAGTTCGGGGTGGGCCAGCTTTATACCCCAGGCCACCGGGAGCACCCGTCCGTGAATAGAATAAAAGCTATTTACCGGTACGTAGTCCACGATCTTTGCGTGGCAGCCGATCCCTGAGACCATCACCAGGCGGTGAAGTTCGTTTTTTTCCCTGAATTCTTTAAGAACCTTCTTTACCGCCGCAAGAAGACCAAAATTTCCGCAGCCCGGGCACCAGGTGTTTTCGGCATAGGTGGCTAGAAGATCTTTTTCTTTGGTGATGGGCATTTTTTTATACTCCCGCGACGCTTCGTTCTAGATCCTCCACTGTAAAGGGGCGGCCGTCGTATTTTAAGATGGTCTTGTCTACGCTGAGCCCGCGGGCTTTAAGAAGACGGGCCAGTTGACCGGTGGCGTTGGTTTCGGCCACAATGAGTCTTTTTACCCCGGAAAGGGCTTTCCGGAGGGCCTCTTCGGGCAAGGGTTCAAGTACCAGAGGCTGAATGTACTTGAGACCGAGTTTGCGGGAGACCTCAAGGGCGGCCCCGCGGGTGGAACCCCAGACGAGAAGCCCTACTTCGCCCTCTCCCTCGATCTTTACCGGAGAAAGGGATTCTATTTCTTCCTTTAAAAGTTTGGCCTTACTCAGTCTTTTTTCTTGCATGCGGGCGATGGTCTCGGGTTCCTCGGTGGTAATACCGTAGGGATCGTGTTCGTAAGAGGAGACCTTGACCACGGCCCCGGGGTCTCCCGGAAAGGCCAAGGGCGAGACCCCGTCTGCGGTAATTTCGTAACGTCTGTATTCTCCCTGGCCATCCCAAGCCTTGAAGGCCACTTTCGGGACCTCGTCAAAAGGTAGTTGCTGGGTGAAAAGACTCTCGCTTACATGTTTATCGGAAAGCACGAAGGCCGGGATTTGATACTTCCAGGCAAGCTTCAGGGAAAGGGCCGTAAGATAGAAGGCCTCCTCCGCATCTCCAGGAGCCACTACCAACCTAGGAAATTCCCCGTGTCCCGCCGAAAGCACGAAATTGAGGTCCGCCTGCATGGTGTAGGTGGGCACCCCGGTGCTCGGCCCGGGCCGCTGGCACTCGGCGATCACGATGGGAAGTTCGGCCTGGCCGGCAAGACTCAAGGCCTCCACCATAAGGGCAAAACCACCACCGGAAGTCCCAACCATAGCAGGTTTTCCGGCATAGGCCGCACCCAAGGCACAGAGAATGGTCGCGATCTCGTTTTCGGGATGGATAGTGGTTACGCCGAGGCTTTCCCCGTGCTGGGCAAGATAGTGGAGGATGGAAGAGGAAGGGGTCATAGGATAGGCTACATATAGTTTAAGCCCTGCAGAAACTGCTCCCAGGGCAATGGCCTCATTTCCGAAAAGGGTGGGCCAGGGATCATTTCCTGGCCTTGAAAGTTTCCGCAGATGCCCTTCCGTAAGTTCATAGGCCCTGTGAGCTACCGAAAGATTAAGTTCTGTTTTTTTGGGGAGGTCTTTTTTGATACTTTCTTCCACTTCCTGAAAGGATATTCCGAAAAGCTTGGCCGTCGAAGCCAAGGCAGCCGTATTCCGCATGATGGGCGGGGCCGAAAATTCCTTAACTATTTCCTTCCAAGGTACACCGAAGCCTTGAGCCTTTACGGCTGTACTATCAAAAACTAAGTCTACCTCGGAAAGGAGACGCCAGGCGTGTTTTTCTACGGCCTCCTGATTTAGGGCCACGATAAGATCTACCTTCTCCCGGTGAGCGAGGATGGGTTCGGTTGAGGACCTTACAATGGTAAAGTTGTGTCCGCCTCTTATAAGGGAAGGGTAGTCGTCGTAGAGGAAGACCCTAAATCCTCGGCGGGAAAGCATCCGGGCCCAGAGCTGCCCCAATTGCCTAATCCCGTCTCCGGCCCGGCCCCCAAAAAGAACGGAAACCTCCACCCTCCCCCCTTAAACCGGGATCTTTTTTAGCCAATCCCGGTTTTCTAAATACCAGGATACCGTTATAGAAAGACCTTTGTCAAGTTCTACTTCCGGTTGCCAATCAAGAAGTTCTTTGGCCTTTCCGATCTCGGCCCAGGTGACCTTCATGTCCGCATTGTGAAATTCCCGGTATTCTACCTGGGCCTTTTTACCGAGAAGATTTTCGATTTTTTCGATGAGGGTGTTGATGGAGACCGGGTTTTTCCCTCCCCCGAGATTTATAATCTCGTAACCTAGGGGCTTTAAGGCCTTTACTGTACCCCGGGCAATATCGTCCACATAAGTAAAGTCGCGAGCCTGGGTGCCGTCGCCGTAAACGATAACCGGACGGCCCTCGTCAATCCACTTGATGAAGCGGAAGTAGCTCATATCCGGCCGACCTGCCGGGCCATAAACCGTAAAGTAACGAAGAACAGAGATATCGAGATCATAGAGGTGATGATAACTGTAGGTCAATACCTCAGCGGCTTTCTTGCTTGCGGCGTAAGGGGAAAGGGGCCGGCTTACCGGAAGATCTTCCCGGTAGGGGAGCGGTGATCCGGCGTAAACGGAAGAGGTCGAGGCCAAGACCATCTTTTTTACGCCCTTCTTGCGCATGAGCTCAAGGAGATTGAGGGTGCCTTCTACATTGGTGCGGTAGTAGACCCAAGGGTCCTCGATGCTGGCTCTCACCCCGGCCCGGGCCGCCAGGTTTATAACGGCCTCGATAGGAAAGGCCTCAAAGAGGAGTTTTAGGGCCCCGTAATTTTCGATGTCTAGGTTGAAGAACTTGAAGTTTGAGTGGCATGCAAGCTGATCCCTTCGCCAGACCTTGAGTCGGATGTCATAATAGTCGTTAAGGTTGTCCACTCCGAGGACTTGATGACCCTCGGCGAGAAGCAACTCACAGGTCTTCCAGCCAATAAAACCCGCTGCACCTGTAACCAGAATCCAAGCCATAAAACCCCCTTAGAGCTTTTAGATGGGCCTATTATAAGCCTTTTTGGAAGGCTTGTCAGATATAACCTATGGCAGGGCGCCGTTCTTGAAAGAGATGACAAGTCCTATAACCACCATAATTCCGATCCAGAGACAACTAAGGGTAACGGCCAATTTACCGAGTCCATGACTTCCTACTTCCTTATGCCCCCGTCCGGCCCTAAAGGCCACCAACCCTACATAGAAAAGGATTACAAGCCCCATAACGAACGTGAGAAGGAAAAGAGCAGTGGAGGACCAGCTGGGGTGGACGGGATAATCGGCAAAGGAGTAACCCGCACGATGAAGATATTTCATACGCAAGGCTTCTCGAGCATAACTCATGAAAAAGACCGTAAGAAAGGCCAGGATGGTAACGGGCCAGGTATAGGCCGAGGGTCTGGCCTGTGCTAGAGCCAAGACCACGATAAGGGTTATGCCAAAACCAGCTCCTATGAGGAAGAGGGGATGAATGTAAAAATGAAAGGTCCTAGGAAGGGTAAGGAACCACCAAATGCCCGCGCCGGCCTGCAGCAGAGAGAAAACGAAAGCCGTTCTGGCGCCTGTCCGTTCTACCCACGCCAGATATTCGGAGGGATAATCTGGTCGGGCCCTGAAATAACGGGCATAAAGCATTAGGAATATGCCGATTATGGCTACAGAGGCTAGAATGAAGTGTAAAATACGCGGCAATTCAAAGGCATAAAGGCCACTTCCGCTGAAATTCACCCGCCCTCCCTTCACTACCCACTCAGACCACCTCTCGGGATGGACAGCTTGAAGTGATAGGGCGTGAATAATGACCGCGACAGTGGATAGAGCCGCCAGTGCGAGGAACACCCAAAGAGGATTTCCCTGTCCCTCGTACCCTCCCCGGAGGTAGTAAACATAGAAGAGGGAAAAGGCCAGAGCGATCAAAGCCAGAAAGGCCAGGGTCCACCAAGCAGAAATGACACTCGAAAAGTACCAGAAGGGGTCATATATGACCTGAATAAAAAGGAGAGGGGCTACCCCTAAGACGATAGCCCAGGAGAGAGAGATGGGTAAGACCCGAGACAAAGATCTGGAAAGTCTTCCTCCATAAGGATTCCCGGAAAGTTTTCCCCAGAGGAGAACGATCGAGCCACCGAGGACGAGGTTTACCAAGAGAATGTGGCATGTGAAGGTGAAGACTAATAGAATGTCAAAAAGCCAGGGATAGAAAGGTAATCCGCTTACATCTCTTAAGGTATTTATGTAATTGGCAAAGCTGTCCATAGACTTCCTCCTTTACTTATTTTCCACCAAAGTGGAAAGATAGGCCCCAGCCGCCAACCGCTCCTCTTCCGTACCCACAAATGGCGGCATATAGGGATAACCATCGAGTCCTTCCAGGAAGCCTGCTAAATCTTCAGGATCTGTCATACCCATTCCAGAGAGGAGTTTCGGTAGGCTACGCAGACCTTTGGCACTGAGAGCGTGGCAGTTGGCACACTGGTGTATTACTAGAATCCGTCCTATTTCTACCTGATTTTCAGGAGTGATTTTTCTTAATTCAGGAGGAAGATATCCTAACCTAGAAAGATAACCTGCCTCGGAAAGGAGCTCCGTTTCGGCCTGTATGCCTTTGGCCGGAAGGTCTGCGGCCACTACCTGATGGCTATACATAAAAAAGTTTACGATATAAGGCCGTCGGAGGCCTTCTCGGAGGCCCTCTCCGGCAAAGATGCCGAAGAAAAGGATCAACATCAACAAGAGGCTTCCGGCCAGAGTGTTGGCTCGAGGAAACAGGGCTCCACAAAGGAGGAAGTAAAGGAGAGCCAGGACCCAGCTAATCCCCGAAACGTAAAGTAGCGTTTTGAGATAAGGCAAGGTGCCTCCAAAAAGGAAATCTTGTGCGGGCTCGGGCAGTTTTTTTAGATACCAATAGGTCATGAGGCCTCCTATAAGGAATCCCAGGATTCCCCAAAGGCCCGCTAACCTGGTGATCTTGTACTGTACAGCCTTGTTTTGAAGCGTGGTTGCCACTACCAAGGCGTAAACGGCCGCGATCCCGAACATGAGGAAGGTGCGCGCAAAAAGTTGAGGCCAGTAGGTAGAATTGAAGAAGCCGTCAAAGAACCTTCCGGTTTCTAACCATTTCCCTGGGGTAAGCATGAAGGCCAGGATACCGGTGATAATGATCATGCTGATCCAAGCGGCCAAAGCATAAAGGTAGCCTATGCGAAGATGGGTTTTCTCATCCACTTTGCCGAAGGTGTAATAATAGACATAGATGGTGGCCACTTCGATCAGAAAAAAGACCCATTCCGTGGCCCAACCCCAAACATAGTTGTGAATGAGAGCCGAGATGCCGCGGGGGCTGGCTACGGTAGCCGAATACCATATACCCACTCCAGATAGGGATCCGAAAACGAAACAAAAAATTAGGATCAAGAGGGTATAGCGCTTGATGAAATCTAAGAGTTCTAGCTGTTTTTCCCTATAGGCCTTGCGTTCTATATACACGTTAAACCAGAAGGCTCCCACTGCCAGATGCGAAGGCAGAATATGAAAAGAAGCGATCAAACCGATTATTAAAGCTGACGAAAAATATGGTACTTCCCAAATAGGGTACATAAACCACCTCCACCAGCAATAACTTTTGAAATTTTAGGATTTTTAATAAGAGTGGTCAACCCTAAAAAGAAGAGTTTTGAGGTGGTTTATGAGCTTAAAAAGGGATATAATCTCTTTTTCTTGTCTTATTTGGATATATTTAAGTTTTTCGATTGGAAGTCTTTCTTTGAACCAGGGGCAGAAAAAGTTTCGGCATAGGATGGGGCGGGCGAGTAAAGTACATCCTTGAGGACCTAGAAAAAAACAGGCTTCAGGAAAACTTCGTTTTTGTGGGAGGTTTGCTTTTAAGAATAAGTTTACGATGAGGAGTTCACGGCTGACTTCGAGTTCCATGTCGTGTCCGCAACAAGTATGGCGGGAAAGGCGAGCGCATTCTCGGCATACGAGGTAGGCTCCGGTTTCTCGATAAGCCCTTTCGCTTTCCTCAAGGCCTTTCATGAGCTCTGCTAAAAGAGCTTTAAAATCTTCGTTCCTTTCGAGTTTGGGCTTTATCCTTTTAAAGAGGCTTAAGGTCGCGGTTAAGCTTTCTTGGAAGAGGTCTTCAGCGGTTTTCACGGACAAGGAGGGACGGCTTCGGGATTGATTTTGAAAATGACGAAGCCGGTAAGTATTTTGGGATAGAAATAAGTGGACTTGTGAGGCATGACCTTGCCGGAGGTGGCTACCTTCTCTAGGACCGAAATCGGCGTTTCAGGAAGTATGAGGGCCCGATTACCGGCCGAAAGATCTTTTTTGATTTCGGAAAGCCAGGGAGTGTATCGAAGGAGGCCTTCTTCCTTGAGGGTCTTTTCGGACTTTCCACAGAGAATTTCGATGATGCGGGCGCACCAGGCCGCAGGAAGCTCGCTTTCCGGAAGACCGGTTTCCTTCTCCCAGGTCGAAAGAATCTCCGGCCGAATCCCTATCGAAAGGACTCCTTCTGGAGCCAGCCATAGAAGCTCGCCCTTAGAGGGCCTCCCGGGGTTCTCTAGGACTGAGGGATTCTCTTCTTTGACTTCCGCAAGGTCTTTGAGCTTGTTCTTTACAGTTTCTTCCGGGATGTCAATCTTAAGGAGGCGGTGCGTGGGTAAAACTAGGAGACCGGGATCCTCAAAGGGACAGAGATACATCATGAGGTAGTGGAAACAGCGAGGGCCATCCGGTTTGAATTTGGCCTCCATTTCCTCGGCATATTTAAGGGCTGTAGTGTATCGATGGTGTCCGTCCGCGATGTAAAGGACTTTTTCCGATAGCTGGAGGGAAAGAGTTTCCTGGACCTCCGGGTCTTCGATCACGTAGAATTCGTGTGCGATTCCCGGCGATTCCTCTACTCGATAGAGGGGCTCTTCAGGAAGGGAAAGTTTTAGGGTTTTTCTCTCTGGATCCCGATAAAGGGCGAAGACCTGACTGAATTGGGCTCCGGTGGCCCTGAGGAGTTGCAGTCGGGCTTCGGTTACCTTGGAAAAGGTCTTTTCATGCGGAAGAATTCGACCCTCGGAGAAGGGACTAAGACGTACCAGCCCGATGAATCCTGTGCGGGTGAAAGTTTGCCCTCGATAGGTGAAACGTAGCCGATAGAGATAAAAGGCCGGACGGTCCTCCCGGACGAGCACGCCTTCCTTTATCCAGTTTTCGAGATGCCTTTTGGCCCGCAGGTAGCGGTTTTCATTCTCGTGATCCCCGGGGAGCTCTTCTCCAAGCTCAAGATGGAAGATGTTGTGAGGATCTTGTCTTAAATAACGACGGGTTTCATCTTCATTGACTACATCATAGGGCGGAGCCACTACCCGGGAAATGTCCACCCGGTCCGGATGATAACGCCAACCATAAAAGGGTTTGAATTCCGGCATGGCAAACTCGCTACTATAAAAATCTTTTCCCGTCAACTTGTTCTTAACTGTGCAATTCTTCTTAGCTCTCCTTGTGGGGCTTCGTTCCCAAACCTCAGTCCTCAACAGAAGGACGGTAGCACTCCCAATTCTAAATTTTTAACCTGTTTGGTTGAATGAATGAAGCTTTAAAACCAAAAGCTTCGGAACCTCTGGTGATGTCGTTAACTTTAACCCGAACCGCTCATGAGCGGTTCGGGTTGCTATTGAGATGATGGTGCTTACTTTAAGAAGAGAATAGACGAGAACTTTCGGAGGAGGAACGAGATGGCGGCTCTTTACGGTTTGCTGGTGGCGGGCGGTATTGTAGCCCTTACGGTCCTGATCTTTGTGCTTTTGAAGGTCAAGTCACTGGTAGAAGAGGGCCAGAGGCTGGTGTCTTCGGCCGAGGGCACCCTTTCTTCGGTTTCCGAAACCTTGGCACACCTGAACAGACTCAGCGAAGAGATAGCGGTTTTACCAGGGGCCATGAAAGAGCTTTCGGACTCTTTTATAGAAATCGCCCGGGATCTTTCGGAAGAGGTTAAGGCCCGGCTTGAGCGTTTGGATGCCCTATCCGAGACCTTGGAGAGGCGCCTTTCTGGGGAGGTGCCGGCGGTGCTTTCTCAAGCCGAAAGGACCCTGGCCGAGGCGGAAAAGATCCTCTCCGGAGTGAACGAAAGGCTTTCGGCGGTGGATGACCTCTTTGAGGCCGTAAAAGGCGTTTCAAAGTCTGTCAAAGAAGTAAGTTCCACGGCTACTTTGGCAGTAGAGACTATCAATCGCGAGGTTCGGGATTTGGTGATTGAACTTTCGGCAGCCACGGCCGGTCTCAAGGAGGGCGTGAGGGTGGTTTCAAAGATCTTTCGTTTCGGAAAGAAAAATTAACAAGGAGGTGATTGGTATGGCGGAGAAGAAATTTTCCATGGGAGCGGTGGGTTTCGCCTTTCTCCTTGGAGGGTTGGTGGGTGCAAGTGTGGCTCTTCTCTTGGCACCGGCAAGCGGGGAGGAAATCAGAGAGAAGATAAAGACCACTACTGAGGAAACCAAAGAGCGTCTGAGAGAAAAGGCGGAGGAGCTTAAATCCAGGGCTGAAGTGGCTAGAGAAAAGCTAGTGACGGCCACCGAGGAGATCAAAGAGATGAGCCTTGAGGCCCTGGAGGAGAAAAAACGGGTACTTGAGGAGGCCATTGAGGCCGGCAAAGAGGCTATGCGCCGGGAAAAGGAAAAGCTTGCGGCTAAGCTCAAAAAAGAAGAGGCCGCCTAGAGTTTGATTTCCCCCCACCCGAGTTTGGTCCTTAAAATTTCGAAGTAGCTCCGGGTGGGGGAAGTCAAAAGTTTTAAGAACCGTTTGGCTTTTTTGATCTTGAATCGTTCGTGAGGCTCAAGTATCAAATTCAGGTTTCCATCTAGTAAGATGTGGACCTCCGGAGAGGGACTGGCGAGTTCGATCTCGATTTCCATTTCCGAAGGTAGAACCAAAGGTCTGGCACTGAGCATGAAGGGACAAACTGGGGTCAGGACTACGGCCGAGGTTTGGGGGTGGATGATGGGGCCTCCGGCCGAAAGATTGTAGGCGGTTGACCCGGTGGGAGTGGCCACGATCAGACCATCTCCGTAGTAAGTGGTGAGATATTCCCCTTGCGCAAAGACCGAAAGATGGATCATGCGGCCTAGAGGACCTTTGAGGACCGCTACCTCGTTTAAGACGTAAAAGACTTCTCTCTGGTGTTCCACTTCGAGAAGTAGCCTTTTTTCGATCTGGAGTTTCCCGGCCACCAGGGCTGAAAGTGCAAGCTCGGCCTCTTCGATAGAGACTTCGGTGAGAAACCCTAGCCTTCCTAGATTGATGCCGAGCAGAGGAAGATCTAAGCGATAGGCTAGGGGAGTTGCCCGGAGAAAAGTCCCATCTCCTCCTAAAACCACTATGGCCTCCGCACCTTCGGGGTTCTCCGGCCCAACTATTTCCACACCTTTTTCGAACAAACTTTTTCTAAGAGCCTTTTTTAGGGCTTCTGGGATCTCAAGCCCTTCTTTCTGGTAAATTATTATGCGTTTCATGACCTCTAGTTGACATTTTAGAGAGCCTGGGTGAAAGGTAAAGTGTGAAATTTTTTAAATTTTCTTTGATCCTCATTTGGGTGGTCCTGCTTTTCCTGTCTGATGGGGCTTTAGCCTCTTGGCGGATAGAGGCCCGGCGGCTTACGGTATATCAGGATTCCCAGGTGATGGTGGCCGAGGGTCAAGTTGTGATCTCGGGGAAAGACCTTACGGTTTTCGCTAATAGGGCTCGTTATCACATAGCTTCTAAGAAGCTCTATCTCTGGGGACCGGTCAAGATCCTGACCCCTCACGGTGACTGGATTAAGGGGAGATGGGCTTTTATTAACTTGCGCTCCGGAGAGGGTGAGATACGCGGAGCGCACCTTTTCATCAAAAAGGATCGAGTCCACGTCAAGGCCAAGAGGATGAAGCAGCTAGGTGAACGTAAGTATGTGGCGTATGAGGCTGTGATCACCACTTGCGAACTCACCTGTAAGGAGTCTCCGCCTTGGAGTTTTCACGCCCGGAAAGTGGAGATAAGCGAAGGTCAAGCGCGGGGCCGCATGGTCTCATTCTGGGTTAAAAGATTGCCGCTGGTCTTCAGTCCCTTCGCAACTTTGGCGGTAAAACGAGAACGCAAAAGCGGAGTGCTCTTTCCTCGCTTAGCTCAAGGGTCACGTACCGGTTTTGGGCTTGAGGTCCCAGTATTCCTGGCCCTACATGATAGCTTTGATCTTACCCTCTATCCTTTCTATACCGGAAGGCGGGGACTCCTTTTCGGGACCGAGGGCCGTTATCGCCTCTCGGACTATAACCGGGGTATCATCCGCTATCGTTATCTCCGGGATAGACTCGAGGACGATGACTATAACAATGACGGTATTATTCGGGAAAACCGAACTCGCTACTGGCTGACCGCCAAACTGGATCACCGAATTTCCCCGCAGACTGATATTCACTTGGACCTCGATCTACTATCCGATCGGGACTTTCTTGAAGAATTCGAGGGCGGAGATTTGGGTTTTTCTAAAAGCCACCAGAGTTATCTTGACTGGTTCGGCCGGGGACTTGAAGAAAAGAATCAGACCTACCGAACCTCTAGGTTCTGGCTGTCTCACCGACGAACAAACACTTACTTTGAGCTTGGAAGTACTTATCACGATAACATGCTTCCCGGGAAGCAGGCCGAGACCCTTTTCCCCCTGGGGCGGCTCTTTGTCTTCTCCGTGACCAGGCCTCTGATAGGCCCCTTTACTTTCGATGTGGGACTGGACACCACTTATTGGTATCGGGAAGAGGGCTCCCGGGGTTTGAGGGCCGACCTTTCCCCGGAGGTTATCCTCAATTTCCCCTTGGGGCCTACAGAAAATGCGCTCTCTTATCGCCTGCTATACACCTACTACCGGGTGGATTGGGACAACGGTACGGAGGAAAGCCTTTACCGTACCCTTTATGAGATTTCAGCCCGGAGTTCCCTTGAGTTCTACCGGGTTTATTACCTCCGAAAGTTTGGCCTTTCGGGGCTGAGGCACAGCCTGAGGCCTTATGTTTTCTATTTTTATCGTCCACCGGAGAACCAGAAAGACCTTCCGGTTTTTGTGAGTGAGGATCGCTTGCCCCCGGCCCATTACTTGGAATACGGCCTCCTTCAATTTTTTACAGCCAAAAAGCGAGAGGCTAACACACTCAAATACTGGGACTTCGCAAGAATCAAGGTTTTTCAGCGCTACGACTTCCGGGAGGCGGCCCGCAAACTTACGGCCGCCGATGAAGAGAGACGCCCCTTTTCAAACCTCTTTTCGGAGTTTGAGATCCGCACCCTTTCAAGGCTTACTCTGCGCTACGATCTGGTCTATAACTTCTATGGCCTGGGCTTGAGCAAACAGGAATTGAGCCTTTCGGTGAACCATCTCTTACTCGATCATTTCTCATTTAACTTTCAACGGGATAAGCTTCGCAATATCAAACAATTTAGTCTTTCGGGAAACAAGACTCTTTGGCAGAAATTCGTTTTTCACGGAAGGGTCTCCCGAAATCTTCTTCGGTCCGAGACTAGTTACGCCGAGCTTGGTCTTACCTATCGTGGCTCCTGTTTCAGTGTAGATTTCACCCTGGGGAGGACACCAGAGGAAACCCGCTTTTCGGTGTGGGTAAATCTCCTAGGCCTTGGAGGCTACGGACGCAGTTTCTCTCAAGAAAACCCTTGACGGCTTGACCGCGGGAGACCTCCGTAATAGTCTTTCCTCCATGAGGATAGCCCTGGCCCAGATCAATCCTACGGTCGGAGATCTAGAGGGTAATTTAAGTAAAATCCTAGCCTTTTACGAGAAAGCTCAGGCCTTTGCGGCGGATTTAGTGGTATTCCCGGAGCTCTCCCTTTGCGGATATCCCCCTAGGGATCTCCTGCTTCGGACGGAATTTCTGGGGGCGGTAGAGAAGGTACTTAAGGGCCTGGTCAAGGAGATAAGCTATCCGGCCATAATCGTGGGCTATCCCGAAAGGAATCAGAACTACGGAAAACCTCTGTTCAACACCGCAGCCGTCATAGTCGAGGGACGCGTTCTATTTCGCTATCGCAAAGCCCTCATCCCTTACTACGATATCTATGAAGAACCACGCTACTTTACCG
The DNA here is from genome assembly GCF_001652585.1 of Thermosulfurimonas dismutans. Lineage (GTDB taxonomy): Bacteria > Desulfobacterota > Thermodesulfobacteria > Thermodesulfobacteriales > Thermodesulfobacteriaceae > Thermosulfurimonas > Thermosulfurimonas dismutans. The sequence continues at coordinate 16,619 of NZ_LWLG01000011.1, read as the reverse complement.
AAGGCCGGAGCTTCGAGATCTTCGAATTTCAAGGGCGGCGACTAGGGCTTACTATTTGTGAGGATCTCTGGAACGAGCCCGGATACGTGCCGAATCTCTATCCTGTAGATCCTGTGAAGGAACTCCGGAAGTCCGGAGCGGAGATCCTCATCAATCTTTCCTCCAGCCCTTTTCATCTCGGTAAAGGGGAGCTTAGGCGTAATCTCTTTGCAGAAAAGGCCCGCCGGTCTCAGACCTTCATCTTTTATTGTAATCAGGTTGGAGCTCAGGATCACCTTATCTTCGACGGCCAGAGCCTGGTGCTTTCTCCCAAGGGAGATCTCCTTGCCCGGGCAAGAGATTTCGAGGAGGATCTCATCTTTTACGACCTTGAGACCGGTGAAGGACTGATCAATCCGGTCTCGGAGAGGCTCCCCGAGTCCCTTATCAAAGCCTTAGTGCTTGGTCTTCGGGACTTTTTCAGAAAGGTGGGAGCCCGAGGGGCTATTATCGGACTTTCGGGAGGGATCGATTCCTCGGTTACGGCGGTTTTGGCGGTGAAGGCCCTCGGGGCTGAAAACGTGATCGGGGTCATCATGCCTTCGCCCTACAACGCTCCGGAGAGCGAGGAGGACGCCCTAGAACTTGCTCGGAATCTTGGTATCCGAACCTTGAAGTTTCCCATTGAGGAGCCTTTGCGTGTGATGAAGGGGGTGCTTGAGGAGGGGCTGGGGGAAGAGGTTTCCGGGGTTGTGGAGGAAAACCTTCAGGCCCGGATCCGTGGTAATCTCCTCATGGCCCTCTCCAACCGGTTCAAGGGGTATCTGGTGCTCAATACCGGTAACAAGAGCGAGATCGCGGTGGGCTATTGCACCCTTTACGGTGACACTTGTGGGGCCCTTTCGGTTTTGGGGGATCTTACCAAGGATTGGGTCTATGAGCTGGCCTTTGAAATCAACCGGGAGCGCCCAATTATTCCCGAAAGGGTGATTCGTAAACCCCCTTCGGCCGAACTCCGTCCAGATCAGAGGGACGAGGACGATTTACCACCCTATCATCTGGTAAACAATGTGGTTCGAGCCTATGTGGAGGAGGGAGTTTCGCCGGAAGAGATCGTTGATCGTGGCATCTCCCGGGAGGTGGTGCGGGAGGTCTTGCGGCGTTTGAGACGGTCTGAATTCAAGCGTTGGCAGCTTCCACCTACCCTGCGGGTATCCCCTCAGGCCTTCGGCTATGGCTGGTGTTACCCCATTGCTCATCGTTTCAAGATGGAGGAAAGTTGAAGGATTTCAAAGGTTACATCCAAGTCTATACCGGAAACGGCAAGGGGAAGACTACGGCTGCGTTGGGGCTTGCCTTGAGGGCCCTTGGGGCGGGTCTTAAGGTGGCTTTTATCCAGTTCCTCAAAAAGGGCGAGTATAGCGAGATTCGAGCCCTTTCTACCTTTAGGCCCCAAGTAGAGATCCTCCAGTTCCACGAAGGGGGCTTCGTCCGGGGGCAGCCGGATGAGGCCGTAAGACGGGCGGTTACCGAAGGCTGGCGTAAGGCCCGAGAGATTATTGCCAGCGGCGAGTTTCAGGTGGTGGTGCTTGATGAAATCAACATGGCCCTGTCTATGGGACTGGTTACCCTGACGGAAGTCCTCGAGACTTTAAGGAAGAGGCCTTCTTCGGTGGAAGTAGTTTTAACCGGCAGAAACGCCCCGGAGCCTCTATTGGAGATGGCTGATCTCGTCACAGAAATGCGAGAGGTCAAACACTATTACCGGAAAGGGGTTCCCGCACGGGTGGGGATAGAGAAATAGTTATTTCAAGACCTCCCGGGATAGTAAGGCCCGTTTTAGAGTGAGGTGGTCGGCGTAGCGGACTTCCATCCCCAGGGCCAGCCCGCAGGCCAGCCGCGTGACTCTCACCGGGAGGTCGTTTAGCAGTTCGACAATGTAAGCCGCGGTGGCCTCTCCGGCTGCGGTAGGAGAAAGACCTATCAGAACTTCTTGCACGTTGTCCTTTCTTACCCGCTCAAGAAGTTCCGGGATCCTAAGTTCTTCCGGGCCAAGACCATCCCGGGGAGAGAGCACCCCGTGGAGCACGTGATAGCGACCGTGAAAGACCCCGGCGGACTCAATGGCCGAAAGGGCTGCGGGATCCTCCACCACGCAGATTACCGAACGGTCCCGATCAGGGCTGGCGCACAGGCCGCAAAGTTCGGCTTCGGTGAAGTTTCCGCACTCCCGGCAGAGTTTAATGCGGGATAGAGCCCTCAAAGCGGCCGCCAGTTCCTCGGCCCGTTCCGGTCGCCGAACCAGATAGAGAGCCAGCCGGGTGGCGCTCTTTTCCCCCAGCCCCGGAAGAAAGGCCAGAGCCTTTATAGCCTGCCTAAGGGGTTCTGGAAATACCCCCTCCATGCCTTAAAACAGCCCTGGGATCTTCAATCCTCCGGTGATCTTGGCCATCTCCTCTTGAACCATCTCTTGCGAGCGCCGTAAGGCTTCGTTGACCGCGGCCACGATGAGGTCCTCGAGCATCTCCTTGTCGTCGGGATTCAGAACCTCGGGTTCGATCTTTAAGGAAACCAGTTCCTGACGACCGTTTACAACCGCGGTTACCATCCCGCCTCCGGCACTGGCCGAAATTGTCTTTTCAGCCAGCTCCTCCTGGAGCTCAGCCATCCTCTTCTGGATCTTCTGGACCTGTTTCATTAGCTGTTGCATCTGAGGTGGTATCATGTTTCACTCCTTTGATGGGGTTTTATCCAGGCTATTTTGCCCCCGAAAATGGCCAGAGCTTCTTTAACCTCCGGCCTTTCGAGAAGCTTCTCCCGGAAATTATGTTCTTCGGTTTTGGTTCTGATCTCTAGCTCGCGACCAGTTTTTTTGAAGACCAGCCCTTTGAGCCTTTCGCGGAGGTCTTCGTCTTCGAGTAGCCCCCCTGGGGGTACGGAGAGGACCAGACGATCGCCTTCTTCCAGGGGAGCCTCAAGAGTCGAGAGAAAAGCCGCTAAGGCCGGGCTTTCATTCTTTATTTCCGATAAGATCTCTTCCCATGAGAGGGAGGACTTTGGATAGGGGGATTTTTCACTCCGCCGGGAAACTCCAGTTTGTGCAGGAATCTCTGGATATTTTTCGGAAAGTTCTTTAAGTTTTTGAAAGATCTCCCTCAGAGAGACCACCTTTCCTATTTCGCAGATGCGGGCCAGGGTGAGCTCAAAGGAGAGATGGGGATAATGGCTACGCTTCAAGGCTTCCGTGCCTTTGAGGAGGTGCTGGAAGAGAAGGAGAGCCTCTTCGGTTTCCACGTCCATGGAAAACTCTCGCAGGAGAGCGGCTTCCGCCGGAGATAAATCTTCCTTCAGACCCTCGGGGCTTATCTTGAAGCTCAAAAGATTGCGGAAAAATTCTGTAAGGTTTTCAGAAAGATAGATCAGATCCACGCCCTTACGGTAGGCCTCCTCCGAAAGCCGGAAGACCTCCGCAAGATCCCGCCGAATTAAGGCCCGGGCGAGGGCTTCCACCATTTCGGTTTCCGCAAAGCCGAAGGCCTGAAGCAGTTCCTCTCTGGTTTTAACTCCATAGGCCAGAGCTTGATCTAAAAGCGAGAGGGCGTCACGAAGGCTTCCCTCGGACTCCCTGGCAATGAGGACCAGGGCCGTCTCCTCTATTTCCACGCCTTCACTAGTGCATATCTCTTTGAGATACTCCACCAGGGTATTTATCGGCAGGCGTTTGAAATCGTAACGCTGGCACCGGGAAAGAATGGTGACCGGGAGCCGGTGAGGCTCGGTAGTGGCCAGGATGAAGTACACATGAGGTGGAGGCTCCTCAAGAGATTTGAGTAAGGCGTTTGCGGCCTCACGGGTAAGCATGTGGGCCTCGTCTATGATGTAAACCTTGGCCCGGCCTCGGGTGGGCATGAACTTGAGGTTTTCCCGTAGTTGACGGATTTCATCTATTCCGCGGTTGGAAGCGGCATCTATTTCAATGACATCCATGGATCGACCTTCTGTGATCTCCCGACAGGGGATACAGGTGTTGCAAGGTTCATCAGGCTCCCCGTTTTCACAATTTAAGGCCTTGGCTACGATACGAGCGACCGTGGTTTTTCCCACCCCCCGTATACCGGAAAAAAGCAAGGCGTGAGCCAGGCGACCCATCCGCAGGGCGTTCTGCAGAGTGCGGACCACATGCGGTTGCCCCACCACCTCGGAGAACTTCTGCGGACGATATTTCCGGGCAAGCACTAGGTAGGCCATTTCAGGGTTTTATTTTAAACTTCTCTGAGGGGAAAACCAACCTGAAGGGAGGTAAAGTGCAGGCAAAGGCTCTGGCCTTCGTGGGCACCATGTCTTCGGTAGGGAAAAGTCTTCTTGTGGCCCTTGCCTGCCGATACTTCGCCAGTAAAGGGCTTCGGGTGGCCCCCTTCAAGGCCCAGAACATGTCCTTAAACGCACTCGCCACCGAGGAGGGGGAGATGGCTTGGGCCCAGGCCTATCAGGCCCTGGCTGCCGGCCGCAAACCCTCTGTACGCATGAACCCCCTGCTCTTGAAGCCCCTTGCCGAAAGAAAGGCCGAAATTATCTATTTGGGTCGCCCTCAGGGGGTGCTTCCTGCCGGAGAATTTAGGGAATTCCGCCGGGCCTACCGGGAGAGGGTTTTCGGTATCTTCGAGGAGCTTCTAGCCGAAAACGACCTCGTGGTGGTAGAAGGGGCCGGGGGTCTCGCAGAGCTCAACCTCTTAGAGGGGGATCTCGCTAACTACGAACTCCTCAAAACTTACCGCATACCTTATGTCCTCATCGGAGAAATAGATCGGGGTGGGATTTTCGCCCAGATCTGGGGTACCTATGAGCTGGTGTCGGAGCTTAAGGCCCAATCTATAGGCTTTGTGGTGAACAAGTTTCGGGGTGAACCGGCCCTCTTTGAGGAGGGGCTCAAGATCCTTGAGGAAAAAACCGGAAAACCGGCCTTGGGGCTTCTTCCCTATCTCTCCGAACATTTCCTTGAGGAGGATAGCGCCTCCCTTGAATTTTCAAACCGGGGATTTTCCGGTAATGGCCTGAAGGTGGCAGTCTTGGCCTATCCCTACCTCGCCAATTTTTTGGATCTTGACCCCTTAAGACACGAGGAAGGGGTAGAGCTACTCTTCACCACCGAGCCCCGGGTGCTCGCAGAGGCCCACCTCATTATCCTTCCGGGTTCTCGAAATACCGCCAAGAGCCTCCGTTGGCTTAAGGAAACCGGAGTCTTTGAGCTCCTCCGGGAGCTCTCCCGGGAGAAGTTCATTTTGGGTCTCTGTGGGGGGTTTCAGATTCTGGGGCGCCTAATTCGGGATCCTGAGGGCCTAGAATTTTCCGGAGAGGAGGAAGCCCTGGGCCTTCTGCCCCACGAGACTATCTTTCGGACCCCCAAGAGGGCTGGTCGTATTGAGGACCAACCGGATTTTCCTTTCTGGCGGACCTCTTTATCAGGTTTTGAGATCCGTTACGGCCGAAGCTTCCTCGATGGCCGGGAGATCCTCAGTCTTTCCGACGACCGAATTTTGGGGACTTACCTCCATGGAATCTTCTTTAATGATCGCTTTCGGGAGGCCCTTTTGAATTACATACGGCAAGCGGTTGGCCTTCCGGAAAGGCCTACCAGAGCCTACTCCGAAACCGTAACCGCTAATCTTGACCGGGTCTTCGAACACCCGGCCTTCCGGGACTTTTTTAAGCGGCTTGAAAAGCTGTTGTGAGGGGGCCTAAGCCCCCTTTTTTCTTACTTGATTTCGATAAACTTGGAACCTTCAGCCCAGCAAACCTTGCATTTGTCCGGTCTTGAGCCCTCCACGGTGTAACCGCAAACTGGGCAGACATAAATCTGATCCACGGGAGCGTCTTTTCCTTCCTTAATGTACATGAGGGCCCGTTCAAACATGGCCGCGTGCATCTTTTCGGCCTCGTTGGCGTAGAAGAAGCTCCGCTTGGCCTCTTGGTTACCCTCCTTCTCCGCGATCTCGATCATTTCCGGATACATGGTCTTGAATTCGTAGGTTTCACCATGTATGGCGGCCTGCACATTTTCGGCGGTGGACTTGATCCCCCCCATGGCCCGGAGGTGGTTCAGGGCGTGGATGGTCTCGGCCTCGGCCGCTGCCCGGAACATCTTGGCAATGCCGGGAAAGCCCTCTTCCTCGGCTTTCTTCGCAAAGGCCAAATACCTGCGGTTTGCCTGTGATTCCCCGGCAAAGGCCTCTTGCAGTTTTTCCTCAGACTTGCTCATGACATCCTCCTTATTTGAATTTTATTCCTAAATTTTAGGCTTAATTTCTAGCTATTGGCAAATAGCTAGATGCGTTCTAGGAAAAGCACTTGGGTTTTTCCCGGACTTTGGGTAAGGCCGACTTCGGGATAGGCTAGGAGGGCTTGAGGGGCAACAGGATATTCAAGATAACGAACACTTGCCGAACATCCTTCAAGTTCGAATATTTCGACTTCTTGAGGGCCGAAATCCCTCCATTCTTCAAGGATTTCTGATTGGTCAACGAGGAGGACTTCGGGAATTTCTGAAAGTGCCGGGACAAGCCTGGCCCAGGCGAGCATCCTTTCTGGGAGGGCGTGAAGTTTCCAGGAGGGCTCCCTGGTTTCCACCACCCAGCGCGTAAACCTTGTCTGGGGAAGATCCTCTCCTATGATCATACGGGAAAGGAGACGGCTTTTTTCTTCCAGGTTTTTGAGCTCGCGGTCCAGGGATTCTAGTTTCTGGTCCAGGCGCTCGGCAAGGGCCAAGACAATCCTGGCCGAAAGCATAGGATCTTCCCTTTTTTCTTCACCGAGAAGAGCCCTTTTAATGTCCGAAACGCTCTCCTCAAGAGGTTCTGAAAACCCTTTGAAAAGGGCCACATTCTCCGGAGTGCGCATCATGAGGCCCCATTCCTCGTAGCCCAAAACCAAGTCGAGAAAGGTTTTGAGTTTCTCTCCGAGAGGGGGAGGATAGAGGAACCTCACCCGGTCCTCTTCGGAGAGCTTTCGAGCCACGCCTTCGGGAGGATATTCCGCCGGCCGGAGCAGAACGAGCCGTTCTAATACCCGGAAGGCAAGCTCTGCAAGATCCTCCCGTAAATAGGTCTGGGGATAAAGAATGGCCTCTGAAAATCTGGTCATTTACCGAACCTCAGCCAGAGATCCCAGGCAATAGCCGCCAGGGAGCAAATAAATATTATCAGATAATTCCAGCGCTCTTTAGAGATTTTAACGCTTGATACGATGTAACGTAAGGCCTCGATGTCTGTAGAGGAAAGTTCCTCTCGTCTTTGCAGTTTTTCTAGGAGATTGAGTTCTTCAATGGTTCGGCGTCGACGGCCGGTAATATAAGCCCGGAACATAAAAAAGATCGTGTTTCCGCAGACCCCCAGATACCACAGAAAAGTTATGAGTTCAGGATTGTAGGCCTTGGCAATGAGAATAAGCCTGAGGGAAATGGAGCCGGTGAGTCCGATACCGAAGACCAGCCAGGTCACCCACTCCGGGAACCGATGGGGAACGTGAAAGGTTTCCCTGTCTTTCATTATTTTTCCAGTTTAATCGGGTGTCTTGCCTCGGCAAGGACCTCCTAGATCTCTAAGTTCTCCTTATGAAAAGATCCCTAGGTGTTAAAATTGGGATCGATGCCCGAGCTGTTAGAGCTTCCACTTTATCCTGAGCCCCGGGGGATCTTCCGGGTTTCGGCCTCGGCCGGGGCCGGAAAGACCTATCGTCTGGCCCTCCACTATCTGAGACTTCTTAAATCTCAGGGGTGCCCTTCGGAGGCAGGACTTTCCGGGATCGTGGCCTTGACCTTCACCAATCAGGCCGCGGCCGAGATGCGGGAACGCATCATCTACTTTCTCAAGAACATCGCCCTTTTCACGGATCTAGGAAAGAAACTATCGGCCGAGACCGGGCTGTTTCCCGAGGAGGCCGCCGCCTGGCTTGAGACCATCTTCAACCACTATCATGTGTTTCAGGTGCGGACCATTGATAGCCTCATCTTCACTCTCATCCGGGGTCTCGCCATAGAACTCGGCCTTCGTCCCGAGCTTTCGGCTGAGATTCGGGAAGACCTCTTTTTGAATAGAGCCTTCGATAGATTGCTTCTAAGGCTCCGGGAGGATCCGAAACTTGAGGAGGTCTTCGCCCGGGCCCTTTTCACCTTTCTTGAGATCGAGGGCCGGGGAGGTTTCAACCCCGAGAAACACTTTCGTCGGCGGATGCGGGAGATCTACGGCCTTCTAAGCCAGAGGGCAGGGGGCAGGCTTCTAGAAGCCCGGGATCCAGGCGAGGACCTCTCCGCACTCGAGGAGGAACTGCGGAGGCTTGGAAGGACCCTTTGTGAAAGGGTCCTTTCCGAAAGGGGAGAGTTCGCCTATCCTAGCTGGGAGACCTATATCCTTGATCCCCCCCGTTACTACTGGAGCAAGGTCTTTAAAAAAGATTCCTTCAGAGAGGTGCTTAAGGCCCGCTGCCGCAAACTCGCCGAGGCCTTGGATGGAGATTATCAGAAACTCAAAGGAAAACTTTCGATCTACCTTACTGCTAAAGCGCGGGCGGAGGTGGCTCCCTATGAGAGGCTCTTCCGGGAGCTTTCCGGAGAGCTCCTCTCTCTGAGAGAGGAGGAGGGGCTTCTTCAGGTGGGAAGCTGGACGGAATTGCTGGTGAGGTTTCTTTCCGAGAATCCCCCGCCCCTCATTTACCTTAAGATCGGAACCCGTATCAGGCATTTCCTGATTGACGAGTTCCAGGATACCAATCGCCTTCAGTGGCAGGCCCTTTATCCCCTGGTGGAAGAGGTTATCTCCTCAGGCGGTAGCCTTCTTTATGTGGGGGATGTGAAACAGGCCATATACATGTGGCGGGGTGGGGATCCGGCTCTCTTTTTTGAGGTTCCGCAAGGACTTCCGGGGGAGGTTTTTTCCGAAAGCCTGCCACACAATTTCCGTTCGGCCCAAAGGATCGTTGCGTTCAACAACCGTTTCTTCTCCACTTTAGTCGAGCGGGCCCACGAGGTGGTGCGCAAACTCCTGCACGGGAGAAAACCTCCGAAAGACTGCGAGGTCTCCGAGGAGTTGGCCTCAAAGTTGGAAACGGCCTTCTCCGATCTTGAGCAGGAGATCCTTTCCGAAGCCCCGGAGGGGGAGGTGGAGATCGTTACCGTGCCTTCGGATGAGGACCGGGAAAGGTTCCGGGAGGGGATCTTTGAGAAGCTTGCAGAGCTTATCCCCGGACTTTACGAGACCTATGTGAGGACCGGGGGGACGGTGGCGATCCTGGTAAGGGAAAACCGGGAGGCCGAAGAGATTGCCACTTTCCTTTTCGAAAGGGGGATCCCGGCGGTAACCGATCGGGCCCTGAGGCTCGAAAATTCTCCCCTCGTAAAGGGCATCCTATCCCTCCTCCAGTACCTCAATTACCCTGAGGACGAGACCGCCCTGGCCGGTTTTCTGAAAAGCCCCCTTCCAGAAAGAGGTGAGGGGCTCCTAGAGGCCTATCTTGCGGAGAAGAGAAATGGGGCCCCCGGTCTCAAGGCCTATCTCGAGGCGAGGGCCGAAGCCCTGGTTGACCTTCTTGATGGGCTTTCCCGCGACCTCGAGCGTTTATCCCTCTATGAGTTGGTACAGGCCATCGTGGAGAGGTTCCGCCTCAGGGAGCGTTTCCCAGAGGAAGATCTTTATCTTTCGAGGTTTCTCACCGCGGTCCTGAGATATGAAGAGGAGGCCCTGAGTCTTTCGGATTTTCTTGCCCTCTGGGAGGAAGAGGGGCTTGAGGAGAAAGTGGGGCTGCCGCGCGAGCTTCAGGCTGTGAGGGTTTTTACCATCCACGCCGCCAAAGGACTTGAGTTTTCCGCGGTGGTGGTGCCTTACCTTACCTGGGGGCCCAAGGGGAAGGACGAACTCGTGGTTACGGAAAGAGGGCTCATTCGGGCCCGTAGGGAGTCCTCCGAGGAGGTCTCCCGGGCCAAACTGAGGGAGAAAGGGCGGGAGGTGCTCGAGAGCCTTAATCTCCTCTATGTGGCCTTTACCCGCCCGCGGGAGAGACTTTATATCTTCCTCCCAGAAAAGACCAGATACTACACCGTTGGATCCGTGGTAAGAGATATTCTTGGAAAATGAGGGTTCGTATTTTTCAGCAAAGACGGGCGCTTAAGGTGCTCGGGGAGATGGATCGGGAGCGAGTCCTGGGGGAGATGGCCCATCTGGCCCTTTATTTTCTTCCGGCCTTCAGTGGAGTTCGCGAGGAGGTCGAGGAGGCCGTAAGGCGGGCCCTTGCCCTCTACCCCGAACCTTTGACGGAGAGGGAGACCTATTTCAGGGAGCTTACGGAGATTCTTTTTTCCGCTCTCAGCCTCCCGGCGGCAAGGCCCTTCTTTAGCCCGGGTTTGAGGGACCTCCGCGAACACCCCTTCGTGACCGTGGGAGAAAACGGTCCCGAGGGGCACCGGCCGGACCGTATCGTGTTTTTGCCCGAGGGTCCGGTGGTGTTGGAGTACAAACTCTCCGGCCCGAGCACCGAACATGAAAAACAGGTGCGGGAGTACCTCAGGGGACTTTCCGCGATATGGGGATCTCCGGTAAGGGGCTATCTTTTTTATTTGAGACCACCTGAACTCAGGGAGGTTCCTCTTTGAGGCCCGCCTATTTCATTCCGCCTGAGGCCGGTTTTTTGAAGACCCTGGCTGGGGAGCTCGCCGCCAGACACGGCCGTGAACTCGCCCGGGTGACCGTAGTCCTTCCTACCCGCCGGGCGGCCCTCTACCTGAGGTATTATCTCTACCATAACCTGAGAGGTCCCTTCCTTTCTCCGCGGATCTACGCCTTCTCGGATCTGGTGAACGAGCTTGCGGTAAGACTCGACCCCCGGCCGGTGATCCCTCCGGCCGAGAGGGCCTGGTGGCTCTATGCCATCGTGAGGGATTCCCCGGTTTTTTCCCGGACAGCCGAAAGTTTTGACCGTTTTTTGCCCTGGGGGATCAGGCTTTCGGAGGTCCTGGAGGAATTCGAGAAGGAAATGGTCCCGGTAAAAGATCTGCTCTATCCCCCGGAGGACCTTCCACAGGAGGCCCGAAATCTTCTCGCCCATCTTTCGGAAGTGGCCACCCGCTACCGGAAGCTCCTGAGAGAGAAGGGCTTTACCACTCCGGCCGAAAGGTTGCGGCTCCTTGCGGAAAGGATTGAGGAATGCTTCTCCCCGGATGGGCCCTGTTATCTTTGCGGGTTTGCGGCCCTATCCCGTGCCGAGGCGGAGGTCTTCCGGGCATTTATCTCCGCCGGAGCCGAGGTCTTTTTCGAAGGCCGCCCCGAGGACATTCCGGATTTTCTGGAGGAGACCCTTTCTCGTCTCGGACTTGACCCTGTGCCTTTTAAGAAATTTCCGGTCAGGCGCCCGCGGATAACCTTCCGGGTAGCCGCGGATGTGCATCAGGAATGCCGGGCGGCGGCCGATCTCCTTCCTAAAAAGATCCTCACCCCGGACGAAGTCCTGATCCTCCTTCCCGTGGCCGGTCACCTCCTGCCGCTCCTATACAGTCTTCCCGAGAGTCTTCCTGTGAACATCACCCTGGGATACCCGGTAAAACGCTCTCTTCCGGCCTCCTTCCTTCTGCTCCTTATGGAACTTCACGAAAAGCGCCTCGGGGAACGCTATCCCGTGATGACCTATCTGGCCCTGCTAAAACACCCTTACATCCGGGGAAGCTTTGTGGCCCTAAAGGCCCGGGAAAAGTCCCTTGAGGCCCTCCTCAGGGAACACGGAAGTCCCTACCTGTCCCTTTTCGAGATCGAGGAGCTTGCCGGTGGAGACCAGGCCCTTGAGGATTTCCACCGGCGATTTATTCGGCCGCTTGCAGTGGTGAACACCCCCCGGAGGTTTGCGGAGGTCCTCTTTGAGATCCTTGAGAGGGTAGTTGCGCCCCGGAGGGAAAGGTTGCGCGAGGCCCGCGATAACCAGGACATCCTGGCCCGGCACTTTCTTTACGCCCTAGAGTCCGAGATCCTGCCCCTCTTTGCGGCCTCTTCCTTCGCGGACGAACCCCTCAAACCCGAGACCCTTTTCAGACTTTTCCGAGAACTACTCTCAGGCCTCAAGGCCCCCTTTGAGGGAGATCCCCTCTGTGGTCTTCAGGTGATGGGGCTCCTTGAGACCCGTCTGCTTTCCTTCAGGAAGGTCATCGTGCTTGACGCCAATGAGGGGTCGCTCCCTTCTCCGGAGGAGATAAACCCCCTTCTTCCAGAGGGGGTGAGGCCGGCCCTTTCGCTTCCACCCCGTTCGAGGCAGGAGGCCTTGGAGAGATATCACTTCCGGCGTCTAATTGCGGCCGCCCGGGAGGTGGATATTTTCTATCTCTCGGTTACGGAGACCTCCGCAAGACGCCCTCCTCAGGTGAGAAGCCGTTATGTGGAGGCCCTTCTCTGGGAAGAGGAACGCCGGCGGAAGAGGCTCTTTACGGAAAACGACGAACTTTTGAAGCATCTTCCCCTGTTCTTAAAACCCCGGAGCCCGGAGACCGCGATTCCGCGGGGACGGGCTGAGCGAGAGGAGATAGAGCGCATCCTTTTCGAAAGGGAGATCAGTGCTACCTTCTTAGAGACCTATCTGGAGTGCCCGGCGCGGTTCTATTTCCGGTACCTCCTTGAACTTAAACCCCCGGCCCGGATTACGGACTACGACGCCGCTGAGCTCGGAACCGTCATACACGCCGTGCTCGAGAGATACTTCAAGCCTTTTGAGGGACGCCACTATGAACCTCGTCGGGACAATGACCCCGAACGGCTGCTTGCGCTTTTCCGCGAAGAGTTTGAAAGAAGTGTCCTTTCCCGGAGGCTCGGTCCGGAAAGGAGATTTTTCATTACCCGAACCGCGGAGTTCCGCCTCAAGCGCTATCTAGAGGTCCTGAGGGAGATACCGGTCTTCAGGATCGTCTCTTTGGAGAGGTCGGTAAGGAGAGAACACCCCTCCCTGGGCCTCAAATTCTACGGACGGCTTGACCGGGTGGACGAATTCGAGAGTGGTCTGGTGATCCTGGACTACAAGACCGGGGGCAGCGTCCGGTCGCTTAGCCTGAAGCGTCTGCGGGAGTTGCTCGAGGAGGATTTCTCGGCTCCGCCTACCCTGGAGGGACTCTCGGCCCTGAGAGAGAGGATGCCGGATCTCCAGCTCCTTCTCTATCTCTTCCTCAAGGAGGAGGCCCAGGACGCGGCCTATGTCCAGCTTGCCAGCGGAAAGGACCGGGAGCTCTTCAAACCGCTCCTTTACCGGGCGCCCTTTAATACCAGAGACGGGGGGCTTTCCGAGGAGGATCTCTTACGCCTGCGGGGAGAAGTCTTCCCCAGGCTTCTGACTCTTCTTATAGAGCACATGTTATCTGCGGAGGCCTTCTTTATTCCGGAGAAACCGCCCGGCTGCCGCTTCTGCGACTATCTCTACGCCTGCCCGGGGCGGAAACCGGTTTAGATATAAAATCCGCGCCGTAGTTTTTCGGCCTCTACCCCAAAGAGGATGGCGGCCTCGGAAAGGGTCCTACGCAGGGGACCTTCGGGAAGATGGGAAAGAAGCTCGTCAAGCTGTCTGGCCCTCTCAGAGAGGATGTCCGCCAGGGTTTCGGCCTGACTACGAGAGATTGGATCCTCGGAGAGGCGATCTAGGAGAGGGAGCATCTCCTCCACCAGGGCCACGGCTTGGGAGAAGTCCTCCCGCGAGGCCTCGTTCCGGGAGAGGGCCTCCCTGAAATAGACCTCAAAGTTTTTTTCTACTTTGCCGGTCTTCCGGCCCGGGGTAAAATCTAAAGGAGCGTTGGGGTCCCAAAATATTTTCATGGCCGATCTCCTTGTCTTTAATCCTAAATACTTTTTCGGAAGGAGGCAAGAAAACATGAAACCCTATTTGAAAGGGTTGTTTCTCCTGCTGGTCCTGCCCCTCCTCTGGAGTTGCGGAGCGGCGGTGGTGGCTGGTGGAGCTACCGCTGGTTACAAGGTGGCCACCGATCCCCGCTCGGTAGGGACCCAGACGGACGATGCCACTATCACGGCTCGGGTAAAGATGGCCCTGATAAAAGACCCGGTGACCAAGGCCCGTAAGATTGATGTGGATACCGTGAACGGGATCGTGACTCTTACCGGGATGGTAGAGACCGAGGCCGAAAGAAAGAAGGCCGAAGAGGTGGCTAAGAGGGTAAATGGGGTAAGGGGCGTAAGGAACAACCTGATGGTGGGGCACCGGAGTTTCGGACGGAGCCTGGATGACAAGCTCCTTACCGCCCGTATCAAGACCAAGCTCATTGCCGAACCCGGTATTCGTTCCCTTTCGATTGATGTAGACACGGTAAACGGCGTGGTTACCCTTACCGGTATGGTAAAAAGTGAAGAGCAACGCCGGCGGGTGCTTGAAATCGTCCGGACTACCAAAGGGGTAAAGGACGTCGTTGACAATCTTACCATAGAGAACGAACCGTGAGTGTCTATCCGGAGACTTTTGATGTCATAGTGATTGGTGCCGGGCACGCCGGTATTGAGGCCGCGCTTGCGGCCTCGCGGATGGGCTGCCGGGTGCTGGTCCTTACCGTGAACCTAGAGCGCATCGGGGCCATGAGCTGCAACCCGGCCATCGGTGGGCTGGCCAAGGGACATCTCGTAAAAGAGATCGACGCCCTTGGCGGGGAGATGGCCCGGGCTATCGACGAGACAGGGATCCAGTTTCGGAAGCTCAACACCCGGAAGGGACCGGCGGTGAGGGCCACCCGAGCCCAGGCCGACCGCATGCGCTACCAGGCCCGCATGAAACGGGTGCTAGAGAGAGCTCCTCGTGTGACCGTGAAGCAGGCTATGGTCTCCCGCCTTCTGGTGCGCGACCGGAGGATCTATGGCGTCGAGACCAGGGTAGGGGAGGTCTATCATGGAAAGACCGTGGTGGTGACCACCGGGACCTTCCTGCGCGGCCTCATACATATCGGTCTTGAACACTTTGCGGCCGGCCGAATGGGAGATCCGCCCTCGAATCGCCTCTCGGAGTGTCTCCGGGAACTGGGTTTTGAGATAGGCCGGCTCAAGACTGGAACCTGTCCCCGCCTTGACGGCCGAACCATAGATTATTCTCGGCTTGAGATCCAGTGGGGGGACGATCCTCCGCCACTTTTCTCCTTTCGCAATAAGGGCAAAAGGCCGCCGCTTCCCCAGGTGCCCTGTTTCATTACCTATACCACCCCGGAGACCCACGAGATCATAAAGGGAGGCGTAGATCGCTCCCCTCTTTTCACCGGGATCATAAAAGGGGTGGGAGCCCGTTATTGTCCTTCCATAGAGGACAAGGTCTTCCGGTTCCCGGACCGGGAAAGACACCAGGTTTTTCTCGAGCCCGAGGGGCTTGATACGGTAGAAGTTTATCCCAATGGGATTAGCACTAGTCTCCCGGTGGATGTGCAGTGGCGGATGGTGAGAAGTATTCCGGGGCTTGAAAAGGCCGAAATTCTAAGACCCGGCTATGCCATCGAATACGACTATGTTGATCCCATCCAGCTCAAACACACCTTGGAGACCAAGCTCGTCGCGGGGCTCTTCCTTGCGGGCCAGATCAACGGGACCTCGGGTTACGAGGAGGCCGCGGCCCAGGGCATCATCGCCGGCATCAACGCTGCCCTCTATGTCCGGGAAGAAGAGCCCTTCGTGCTCGATCGTTCGCAGGCCTATATCGGGGTCCTCATAGACGATCTCGTGACCAAGGGCACCAAGGAACCATACCGCATGTTCACTTCCCGGGCCGAGTACCGGCTTCTTCTTCGAGAGGACAACGCGGACTTGAGGCTTATGCCCCTTGCCAGAAGGCTCGGTCTCATCTCCGATGAAGACTGGGCCCGGTTCGAGCGCAAAAAGACCTTGCTAGAGAAAGGGTTCCGGTTACTTCGCGAGATCAAGGTCCGGCCGGAGGAGGTAAACAGTGTCCTCGAGTCCATAGGGAGCGCCCCCCTCAGGGAGTCGGTAAAACTCTACGATCTCCTTAGGCGTCCCGATGTCCCCCTCGAAAGGATAGTTCCTCTCTATCCCGAGCTTGGGGAACTTCCCGGAGAGGTCCTTGAAGAGCTTGAAATCGAAACCAAGTATGCGGGCTACATCGAGCGGCAACGAGCAGAGGTGGAGCGTTTCCGGCGCTGGGAGCATATGCGCCTCCCTGAGGATCTCGACTATTGGAAGATCCCCGGGCTTTCAAACGAGGTCCGGGAAAAGCTCTCCAAGGTGAGACCGGCCTCTTTCGGACAGGCCTTAAGGATTTCCGGGGTCACGCCGGCGGCCATCGCGGCCATCCAGGTCTACCTCCGCAAACATGGTTATAGAATTTGAGATCTAAATCGGTATAATTAATTCCATGGGCCGAAAAGAGGATAAACTTTTGGACGAAAACCAGGTTAAAGAGACTCTTCCGGTTTTAGCTGAGGAAAAGGAGGGTCTGCCTTCTTCGGTTGACCCCCTTCAGCGGTATCTGGCCGAGATAAGCAAGTTTCCGCTCCTTTCTCGGGAAGAGGAAGAACGCATCGCCAAGGAATATTATGAGACCAGGGATCCCCGTCTGGCCTATAAACTGGTGACTTCCAATTTGCGGCTGGTAGTAAAGATCGCCCTTGAGTTTCAGCACTTCTGGAACCGGAA
>NZ_LWLG01000010.1 GCF_001652585.1 Thermosulfurimonas dismutans | reverse complement strand
TTTCCTGGATCTCATCCAGGAGGGGAATCTGGGGTTGCTCCAAGCGGTTCGCAAATTTGACCCCTACCGGGGGGTTAAGTTCTCCTACTACGCCTCTTTCTGGATCAAGGCTTACATTCTCAAATATATCATGGACAACTGGCGGCTGGTCAAAATCGGAACCACCCAGGCCCAGCGCAAGCTCTTTTACAACCTGCGGAAGGAAAAGGAGCGTCTGGAGGCCATGGGTTTTAAGCCTACGCCGAAGCTCCTTTCTGAAAGGCTCAAGGTCAAGGAAAAGGAAGTTATCGAGATGGAACAGAGGCTTGCGGCCTCGGATATGAGTCTGGAATCTCCAATTAAGGAGGATTCCGAGGATACCTACCGGGATTTCCTGGCGGACCCTTCGCCTTCGGTCGAGGATCGCATCGCCAAGGACGAGGTTCTTTCCCGGTTTTCACAGATCCTTCATGAGTTTGGTAAGACCTTAAAAGACAAGGAAAAAGTGATCTTTTACGAGAGGCTTCTTGCCGAAGAACCCCTTACCCTTCAGGAAATCGGAAAGCGATTTGGTATTTCCCGGGAGAGGGTAAGACAGATAGAGGAGCGTTTAATCAGGAAGCTCCGCAAATATCTGGAGGAGAGGTTGCCGGATGCCCATAACTATCCGCTGGCCCTTGAAGGCGCTACTGCTTAGCCTTTTCTGTCTGGCTTTTCTGATTTCTCAGGTTTCAGCTGCGGAGCGTGCCGAGGCTTATTATCACTTCCTGGCGGGTATGAAGGCCTATCAGGAGGGAAAGCTCTACGAGGCCCGAAAGGAATTACTCAAAACCATAAAGAAAGATCCAAAGGCTATTTATCCTCGAAAGATTCTGATAGAGATATATGGCCGACTTGGGGAATACGATAAGGCCGAGGCTGTAGCCCGCAAGGCCCTTAAACTTTCTCCAGGAGACGATGACATCCTTTACCTCTTGGCCAAGGTCTACCTTTCTCAAAACAGACCTGCCAGGGCTATCGTGACCTTGGAAAAAATTCTCGAAAGGTCCCCTCAGGACGAAAGGGCCTTGGGGCTTCTGATAAAGGCCTATCTTTCCGAGAAGGACCTCTCTGGGGCCATTTCCTCGGTGGAACGTTTGCTTGCGATCCATCCCGAAGCCCATCATCTATGGCTCTTGAAGGCCCGCCTTTTGGCTAGGACCGAACGTACTTCAGAGGCCAAGGAGGCCTATCTGAAAGCGGTTTCTATTTCTGGGGAGAAACTTCAGGTTGTTCTAGAGGCCGGAGAGTTTCTGAAAAAGATTGGAGCTTTGGCCGAGGCGGAGGATCTTTATCGCCGTTATCTTGAAAAGAATCCCGAGGATTTCCATGTTAAACAGGCCTTGCTCGAGATCCTTCTGACGGAGGGAAAGTGGTCGGAGGCTCGCTCTTTGCTGGAGGAAACCCTCCAGCAGGACCCCGAGAATCCGCGGGCACTCTTTTTCCTGGGACTGGTCTTCGAAAAGGAAGGCCAGCAAGAAAAGGCCTTGGAGCTCTATCGGCAAATTCCCAGGGACAGCCTCTTTTTTACAGAGGCTGTCCGTCGAACATACTCCTTGATCTTGGACCTTAAGGGACCGGAAGAAGGCCTGGCATATCTCAAGGAGATCACCCGGGAGGTAGAGGACAATCCAGAGATCTTTGTTTTTGCAGCCACTGCGGCCGAAGATCTAGATCGTTGCGAGGAGGGCCTTGCCTTTGCCGAAAAGGGGTTGGCTCGCTTTTCTGAAAACAGGGACTTGATCCTTGCTAAAGGGCTCCTCCTCTCTTGTCTCGGAAAACTTCGAGAAGCTTTACGTTTGGTAGAACCCCTCCTTGAAGAGGATCCGGATGATCCCGTGGTTCTCAACTTCGTGGGCTATACCTATGCCGAGCTGGGAGAGAATCTTTCCGAGGCTGAGCAATATATCCGCAAGGCTTTAAAGACCATGCCGGAGGCCGGGTATATTGTAGATAGTCTGGCCTGGGTGCTTTTCAAACAGGGAAAACTGGAAGAAGCTTCTCAGGAAATCAAAAGAGCGGTTGAACTCTCTCCGGAGGATGCCGTTATCCGGGAGCATGAAGGAGACATTCTCAAGGCTTTAGGTCGCATGGAGGAGGCCTGTCGCAGCTATGAGGAGGCCTTGAAAAGGGCTAAACACCGCCGGGATCGCGAACGTATCGAGAAAAAGGTTTCTGCGTGCCGGGGCGAAAACTTTTAAGCCTGTTTCTACTTTTATTATTCCTCTTTGCCTGTGCTAGACGTCCCCTTCAGCTCCCGCCAGAGGTCTGGACGGAGGAGTCCCCTTCTTTTAAGGCTTTGGTTACTTTTAGGGTTTGTGCTCCTGGCAGAAAGCTCTCCGGAAAGGCAGTGATTATAAGTTCAGAAAGGACGCTTTATGTGGAAGGCTTCTCCCTTTTGGGAGCCCCTCTTTTTTCCTTATGGGTACAGACTGATGGCTTCTATTTGGTCTCCTATGTGGAAGGCAAGGCCTACCATGTGCTTTTGGAACCTCCCTGTCCGGAATTGAACCGGCTTTGGTCTTACCTCATTCAGGGAAAACTCCCTTCGACCCTACAATGGAAAGTTGAAAACCGAGCCTCGATCAGGCTCGGCCAAGGCTATAAACTGACGGTCAAAGGTCAACCTCCAGTCTTTAAAATTTCTTATCGCAAGAGGGGCTTGTTTGAGGAAAAGGTAAGCGGGAAAGAATTCCTGTTTGAATTCCCTCTTTTTCACGCTAGCATTCAATTTAAATGGAAAAGAAAGGAACCTCTCTTGGCCTTTGAAGCTCCACCTCCCCGACCGGTACTGCCCTACCAAAGGCTTACCTTGAAGGTGGCGGAATTTACCGATATAAAGGCTGATTAACGGGATATTTTCACAAATTCCAATTCCTCCACCGCCATAGGGGTGGCTTTTCTCACCCTTATTTCCCAGTCTCTATGCCGAAACTTTTCGCCTGTTTTCGGGATCCGGCCGGCTATTTTGAGGACAAAGCCTCCCACGGTTTCGTACTCCCCTGGAGGAAGCTCTATGCCTATCTCCCTGGCCTTTTCTATTTCCATAAAGGCTTTTACCAGAAAGTGTCCGGAACCGAGTTTGATAAAAGGTTTCAATTCCATTTCCAGCTCGTCCCAGAAGTCACCTAGGATCTCCTCTACCAGATCTTCCAGGGTGACGATACCTACTGCGGCTCCATATTCGTCCACTACCACCGCGAAGTCCTCGCCGCTTTTCTGCATTTCGGAAAGGGTCTCTGCGGCAGGCTTGAATTCCGGAATATAAGGGACCTTTTGGATATAGGCCGAAAGCAGACCATCCTTCGGGGCATCCAAAAGATCCTGGGCCCGAACCGCTCCTATGATGTTGTAAACTCTTCCGCGAAAGACGGGAATCCTTGAAAAACCGTAATGGGCAAATATGCGCAAGGCTTCCTCTACCCGGGCACGATCCGGAAGCATCTTGAGTCTTACCAGAGGGACCATAACCTGACCTACGGTCTTCCCGGAAAATTCGAAAAGCCGGGCCAAAGCGGCCTTCTCCATGGGTTCTAGTTCTTCTCCGGATACAAGTAAACCCTTCAATTCTTCTCTTAGCATAGAAGGAATGGGCCTTTCAGAGAGTCCCAAATTTTCGAGGGTCTTTTTTACCAGTTTTGAGACTACGAATATCAGGGGAAACAGGAGGCGTGAGGCCAGATAGAGAGGAGGGGCCAGGATCGGGGCCAGGGTTTCGGCCTTTTCCCGGGCGAGATTCTTGGGAATAATCTGGCCGAAAAGGAGCATCACCGGAGGGAGGCCTAGGAGGGCCATAAAGGCTCCATGCTGCGGGAAGAACTCGATAAGAAAGCCGGTGGTGAAGACCCCATTGGCTATCACACAGAGATTTAGACCGAGAAGGGTGGTGGCCAGCAGCCTTTCGGGGTCCTTCAGGAGTATGAGGGCCACCCTGGCTCCAAAATTTTTCCGGGCGTTCTTATGGAGCCAGGCCTCTCCGACAGAAATGAGAGCTATTTCCGCAGCTGCAAAGAAGGCCTCTCCTAGAAGAAAAATAATGAAAAGTAGACTAGAGATGAGCTTCATCTCCCTCGAGCCTTTCTACTATTAGACTTTCAATGCGGTTTTTCTGTATTTTTTCTACCTGGAAACGAAAGCCATAGCCCTTGGCCTCATCTCCCTCTTTGGGGAGTTCCTGAAAGAGATGGAGGGCTAGGCCGGCCATGGTCCGGAATCCCTCTGCCGGCAGGTGGGCCCCGGTCTCGCGGTTGAAATCCTCTATTTGAACCCGTCCTTTCACTCTATAGATCCCTTCGCCTAACTTCTCGATCAGGGGCTCCTTGCTCTCCCTTGCCTGATAAATTTCTCCGAAAAGTTCTTCAAGCACATCCTCCAGAGTTACCAGACCGCTGATGTGTCCGTATTCATCTACCACGAGGGCCATTTTTATCCGGCGTCTCTGAAACTCCTCGAGCAATTTACGTACCCTGGTCTTTTCGGGTACGAAGAAGGCCGGGCGACTTAGTTCGGAGAGTTTGTGGATCTCTGTGTGCAAGCGCGCCTTTAAGAGATCCTGCACGTAGAGGATACCGACCACTTTATCAAGGTGTTCCCGATAAATTGGAATTTTGTGGAAGGGTATTTCCTTTAAGGTATGGAGAAGATTTTCCGTTATTTTCTGGTCTTCAAGAGCGAAGATATCCTTACGAGGAGTCATGATAGCCGAGACCGGAGTTTCTTCGGACTCAAAAAGACTATAGATGAAAAGTCTTTCCTGAGGGCCTAGGGCCCCTGACAGGTAGGCCTTTTCCACCAAATGTTTTATTTCCTCCTCGGCGGTTACGGATTTGGGGGAGACGGTGGTGAGACCGAAGACCCGGAAAATCGTTTGAGCCAGAGAAAGGAGGAGTATCCGTAAGGGGGCCAGTAAAATTTCTGCCGCAAGAAGGGGTCTTGAGAGGAGACAGGCCGCTTTTTCCCGGAATTTCAGCCCCAGGACCTTGGGAAAGAGGTCGCCCCAAACGAAAAGTACGGCCGTTATTAGGGGATAGGCCAGCCATTTTCCATACGGACCAAAAGTTTTAAGGAAAAACCAGCTTGTAAGGCCCGAAGAGATGATATCCGCGATCTCGTTTCCCATGAGGATGGTGGTGAGTAGCTTTTGAGGATCTCTCAGTAATTCGGCAGCCAGTCGACAGGAGGCTCGGGGATGATTTTTGAGCTTGGCCTGGTCTATGCGACTCAAAGAAAAGAGGGCCGTTTCCGAGCAGGTAAAAAAAGAGGAAAGCAAGACAAAAAATACTATCGCTGCTGGCACTAGCCAGATATCCAACTAACCCTTTCCTCCTTCTCAGTTATCCGGTAAAAAGATAATACCATGAATGCTAAATGGGCGTCTCTTCTCCTGGCCGGTTTTTTAACCCTTATAGTTTTTGCCCTTCTTTTTCGGCTTTTTTTACCCTTCTTTCAGCCTATCTCCTGGGCGGTGATTCTGTCTCTTTTCCTTTTTCCTCTCAACCGCTTTCTCAGGAAAAAACTCCACGGGCGTCGTGGACTTTCGGCCTTGATTCTTACTATTTCGGTAGTGGTATTTATCCTGATTCCGGTAAGCTTTGCTCTCACCGAGGTTACCGCTCAGGCCCTTGACCTCATTCGGGGGGGTAAAAGTCTCCTTGAACGGGGTCCCGAAGCCTTAATTCCCTCCTCTGAGGTTCATCCTCGGCTTCACGCCTTGGTAAAGGTGATCATTGAACGGCTTTCTCCCTTTGAGAACCAGGTTAAACAGGTGTTGGCCACGGTGGCCTCCAATACCGGACAGTTTCTCTTTACCCAGGGCAAGGCCCTTTTCAAGAACACCGTTCAGCTTATCCTAAATCTGGTCTTCATGTTGGTTACCCTTTTCTATATCTTTAGGGATGGGGACGAATTTTTTGAAAAAGTGAAGGGCCTTCTTCCTACCTCTCCCGAGGAGACCGAAAGGATCGCCGGCAAAGTCCAGGAAGTGCTACTTGCGGTCCTTTACGGGAGTATCCTTACCGGACTGATTCAGGGGCTGGCGGCTCTTTTTATATATCTCGTTCTTAGGGTTCCCTCTCCGGTTCTCCTGGGCCTTTTTACGGCCGCGGCCTCCTTCGTGCCCATCGTGGGCACGGCCCTGGTCTGGGTGCCTATCGTCATATATCTCCTGATCAAGGGGGCCATCTTTAAGGCCTTGATTCTTTTGATTTACTGTGCCCTAGTGGTGAGCCAGATAGATTCTATCATCCGACCTTTTATAGTGGGCTCTCGCACTGAAATCCACAACCTTTTCCTCTTTTTCAGTATCCTTGGGGGGCTCAAGACCTTTGGTATCTTGGGAGTCTTTCTGGGGCCCATTATCCTTTCCCTTTCCGTTTCTCTAATAGAGATCTACCGTTTGAAGGTTCTGCAACGTGCCTGAGCTTCCAGAAGTCGAAACTATCAAAAGGGATCTTGCTTCGCGACTTCCTGGTGCCCAGCTCCGAAATCTAAAGGTTCTCCTTGTAAAAATAGTACGACCCGGCCAGGAGGCTTTTCGAAAGCTACTTCTCGGAAAAACCCTTGAGGCCATCTCTCGTCGGGGGAAACTCCTCATCTTTGAGTTCGGAGAAAGCGTTCTTCTTGTTCACTTAGGCCTCACAGGTTCCCTCATACTCAAAGAGAGCTTTCCCCCACCTCACACCCATGTGATCTTTGAGTTTGATAAGGGCACCCTCTTTTACGCCGATCTGAGGCAATTCGGCTGGCTGGAGGCCGTACCTCGCAAAGATTTGGCTCTGCATTCCTTCTACGCCTCTTTGGGCCCGGATGCCTTGGGAATATCTCCTTCCCAGTTTGAACGTCTTATTCTTTCTTCTCGCCGCAAGATAAAAGCCCTCTTGCTTGACCAGAAAAAAATTGCCGGTCTAGGAAACATTTATACCGATGAAGTCCTGTTTCGGGCCGGAATTCATCCCGAAAGACCGGCCGCCACCCTTTCCCAGGAGGAGATTAAAAGACTCTACTCCACTATGAGAGAGGTTCTTCTTCGGGCCATAGAGCTTCGAGGATCGTCCGTTAGGAACTACGTGGACGGTAAAGGACGGACCGGTCGTTTCCAGGAAGAACACCTGGTTTACGGAAAAAGAGGCCGTCCTTGTCTACGGTGCGGTACCCCTTTGGAATACCGAGTAGTGGCCACTAGGGGGACTACCTTCTGCCCGAAGTGCCAGTCCCTGCCCTAGCTCTTTTCCCAAATAAGTTTTAACTTAAATGTAGGATGTCTCGCAGAGATATTGTTCGGATAAGCGATATTCTGGATCAGATTCAAAGTTATCTCCCAGGGGCCAACACGCATCTGGTAGAGAAGGCTTACGTCTTTGCCGCCAAGGCCCATGCTGGACAAATCCGGAAATCCGGCGAGCCTTACCTCTCGCATCCCTTGGCCGTGGCTTACATCCTCTCCCAGATGAAAATGGATCTCCCCACCATTGCCGCCGGTATGCTTCACGATACCGTGGAAGATTCCGGGGTCACGCTGGAGGAGATCAAACGGCACTTTGGGGAGGAGGTGGCCCTGATCGTGGATGGGGTCACCAAGCTGGGGGCCCTTCCGGCCACCAGTCGTCTCCACAAACAGGCGGAAAACTTCCGCAAGATGCTTCTGGCCATGGCCAAGGACCTAAGGGTCATTTTGGTCAAGCTCGCCGACCGGCTCCACAACATGCGAACCCTGGAGTTTCAGCCCGAACACAAACGCCGCCGTATAGCCCAAGAGACCTTGGACATTTACGCTCCTATTGCCAGCCGTCTAGGTATAGACTGGTTAAAACAGGAACTCGAGGATCTTTCCTTCCGATATCTCTATCCAGAGGATTATGAAAGGCTCAAAGCCGAGGTGGAAAAGCGGGTGGAGGAGGCCCAGGGATATGTGGATGAGGTGAAAAAGCTCATCCGGGAAACTCTTGAAAAACACGGTATCAAGGCCAGGGTTCTTGGGCGTACCAAGCACCTCTGGAGCGTCTATTGCAAACTGGAGCGTTACGGCTTGACCATTGATCAGTTAGACCAAATTTACGATCTCATAGGCTTCCGGGTGATCGTAAAGACCGTGAAGGAGTGTTACGAAGTCCTAGGAATCATCCATGCCCTATGGCTTCCCATCCCTGGCCGTTTCAAAGACTATATCAGTCTCCCCAAGCCCAATATGTATCAGAGTCTTCATACCACGGTTTTGGGGCCGCGGGGAAAACGCATAGAGATTCAGATTCGCACCGAGGAGATGGACCGTATCGCCAACGAAGGGATTGCAGCCCATTGGTTATACAAAGAGGGTGCGATCCTCTCGCCAGAACAGAGTAAAAAATTCGAATGGTTAGAACGCCTGGTGGAACTGCAGAAGGAACTTCAGAACCCCCGGGAATTTCTGGAATCCTTGCGCATGGATCTTTTTCCCGAGGAAGTCTATGTCTTTACCCCTAATGGGGACATCAAGGTCCTTCCGCGGGGGGCCACCCCGGTGGATTTTGCCTACGCCATCCACACCGAGATCGGGCACCGCTGTGCCCGGGCCTGGGTCAACGGAAGATTGGTGCCCCTGGACTACCAGCTTCAAACCGGAGATATCGTAAAAATCGATACCGTTCCTCAGCACCATCCCAGCCGCGACTGGCTCAAATTTGTGAAGACTAGCCGGGCCCGGAGCCGGATTCGGCAATGGCTTCGTGCAGAAGAGAAGGAACGGGTTATCGCCGCCGGTCGGGAAATGTTGGCCAAGGAGTTCCGTAAACACCGCCAAAATATTTCCGAATTTTTGGAGTCCCCCAAGGCCTTGGAAGTGGCCCAGAAGCTCACCTACAAAAGCGTGGAGGACCTCCTTGCGGCCATAGGCTATGGGAAGATAACCCCCCTTCAGGTTCTTAAAAAATATCTGGGGGAAGAGAAGCCAGCTCCGCCCTCTAAACCTCCTTCCGAAAAACCTTTGAGTCCCGAGGCTTTTGAGCGAGCTGGGGAGGCGCTCTCGGTAGATGGTACCAGAGACGTTCTTTTCCATTTAAGCCGCTGTTGCAATCCCGTTCCAGGAGACGAGGTCATAGGCTACATCACCCGGGGGAAGGGGATTTCTGTTCACCGGGTGGATTGTCCCAATGTGCCCTTGCTCGATGATGAAAGGAAGATCGAGGTCCGCTGGGAAAAACCCGACGGACTATCTCATCCGGCAAGACTTTCTATTATCACTCATGATCGGAAGGGGATGCTGGCCGCGGTTTCAACCGCGGTCAGCTCCGCCGAGGCCAACATCTTAAAGGCCGAGGTCCGGACCACCCCCGACCGCCGGGCGGTCTTTGACATGGTGGTAGAGGTCACGGACCGGAGTCATCTCGAAAAAATTATGGCCAATATCCGGGCCGTGGATGGGGTTTTAAAAGTAGAGAGACGGATGGCCTAGCGGACGGCCTTTTGGACCTTACCGGCCTTGAGACAGCGGGTACAGACCCTGATTCTCCGGACCTGGCCATTGGGGAGTTTGGCCCTTACCCTTTGCAGATTGGGATACCACCACCGACCGGCTCTCTTAGCCGAATGACTAATTTTGTGTCCGGTATGAGGACGCTTTCCACAAATCTCACAAACCCTAGCCATGTTAACCTCCTTTAACTAGAAGCTTCCTCCCAACTGGA
Source organism: Thermosulfurimonas dismutans (assembly GCF_001652585.1). Classification (GTDB taxonomy): domain Bacteria; phylum Desulfobacterota; class Thermodesulfobacteria; order Thermodesulfobacteriales; family Thermodesulfobacteriaceae; genus Thermosulfurimonas; species Thermosulfurimonas dismutans. Next base: position 59,724 of record NZ_LWLG01000010.1, on the reverse strand, counting down.
AATTCCAGTTGCTGCTGTCCTCGCCAGGCTTTTTATCTATATTCCATCCGAACTCGATCCGCAAGGGGCCCATAGGAGAAAGCCATCGAATACCGAATCCGACACTTTTCCTCAATTCCGAAGTATCAAAACCATGTTCCTTGTCCCAGACTGTACCGGTATCGAAGAAGAGAACACCTTTCAAGTCGATGCTCTTAAGGAGCGTAAAAATAGTCTCGGCCTGGAGAAAGAACATGCGGGTACCACCGATCCGTTCTCCGGTGTCTGGATCAATGGGGCTGATGTCTCCATAACGATAACCCCGTACGGAGTTAAGCCCCCCGAGATAGAACTTCTCGTAAACCGGCACCTTCTTGCCTGAACCTTCGGTAATGTAGCCCGCGCCAAGGTGGAGGTGTCCGGTAAAGCCAAAAAGGAGAGGGAAATAGAAATGGGAACTCAGTACGGTCTTCAGGTATTCACTATCCCCTCCCAGGAACTGACCTGCAAGCTCCGTGTCTAATTGATGGAACATGCCTCTGGTGGGCACAAACCAGCGATTACGAGTGTCATAGGTTAAGCCGGCTTCCAGGGCACTGGTGATGTTGACATCCAAGGATTCCTTAATGGCATCTGAAATTATGGGATTAAGATCCGTGAGGTCGGTGTCGTCATAACGATATCCCCCGTAAATCCTCAAATTGGGCGTTAAGAGATAACCTATCCGCAGGCTTCCCCCGGAGCTCTCCCGGGTGAAATCTTCGTATTCCCGAGACCAGTTGTAAAGGCTGGTCGAGAGTGAAACCTTGGTATCACGGAAATATGGCTCTACAAAGGTGAGGGCGTAGCGGCTGGAACGCGTCCCGAGAATACCTTGAAAACTTAAAGTTTGGCCTTTCCCTAGGAAGTTTCTCTGGGAGATCTGACCCATGAAGATGAGTTTGTCCACCGAACTGTATCCCGCCCCGATACTGAAGGTCCCGGTGGGGCGTTCTTTGACCTTTACTCGGATGTCCATAAGATTTTCTTTGACGCCTTTTTCTTTCTCGATGCTCACATCTTCAAAATACCCCAGACGTCTCAAGCGACCCTCGCTCTTCTTGAGACGGGTGGCGCTGAAAGGGCGCTGTTCCACCACCAGGAGTTCTCGGCGGATGACCTTGTCCCGGGTCTTGGTGTTGCCCTCGATCTCGATGCGGTTGACATAGACCATGGGGCCCCGGTCGACTTTAAAGGTCACATCTACGGTCTTGGTCTCGGGATGCCTTTTAAGTTCCGGGTCCACCTTGGCGTAGGCGTAACCCTTGTCGGCAAAAAGGTCGGCGATCTTCATCTGGTCGCGCCGCAGGGCCTCTCGGCTGAAGGCCTTCTCTTTGGGAAGACTAAGGGCTTGGAGGATTTTTTCCCTGGGATAAAGGTCCTGGATGACCTCCACCCGGCCCACCCGGTACTGGGGCCCTTCTTCAATGGGAATAGTGATGTATACCCAGCCGTCCTTTTCTTTGATGCGGGGTTCACCTATGCGGACTTCAATGTAGCCGTGATTTTGATAAAAGGTTTCTATCTTGGACAGATCCCGGTAGAGGAAGGCCAGACTGTAAACACCGGGTTCGGCCGCGGGTTCGGGTGAAATAAAGCCCTTTACGGTCTGGACGGCCTTTTTTACCCAAGAGAAGGCCGTTTTTTCACTTACCGAAAGGAGCTTCTTGAGCTGCTTGTCTGAGAAGGCCCGGTTGCCTGCAAAATCGATCTTCTTGATGTAAAGCTTCCGCCCTTCCTTAATGTGAAAGACTACCTTTACTCTGCGACCAGCAAGGGGCTTGACCTCCGGAATCACCCGGGTGTGGTAATAGCCCTTCTGCTGATATACGGCCTTTATAGTCTCTGCCGCTCTGTCTATCTCTTTGAGATTGAGGACCGAAAGGGGCTTGATCTCTACCACCTTCTTGAGGTCGGATTCACTTATGGCTTTGTTCCCCTTAAAGACGATCTCCCGGATGACCGGTTTTTCCTGAACAATGTAGGTGAGGATCAGGCCCCCTTCCTTTTCGGTAACATCGGCCTTTACATCCTCGAAATAGCCGAGTTTGTAAATAGCCTTTAGATCCTTACGAACTTTTTCTGGATCAAGAAATTCTCCGGGTTTAACCGAGACTTTTTCCAGGATGACTTCTTCATCAACCCGCAGGTTGCCTGACACCTTAATCTCAAGGACCTTCTGTTTCTCAAGCAGAGTGGCTAGCAAAGCCTCTCCGGCCCTATCTTCGATCTCTGGCCAGTCCGAAAGGGCCCCGGCGGTGTAAGTATGATGTGGGTTTTCCCAGTCCTTCCGTAAGACCTCAAGATCCACACTCACCTCGCCCCCTATCTCCGTAACCGTCCCCCAGATAACGGCGAAATATCCTTCCTTTTCGAGGAGCTTGCGGGCTTCTTGGGCGGAAAAAGAGGGAGGTAGCGTTTCGTTGACCTCAACTCGGAAACCTTCCCCTTTAAGGCTATCCGCCAAGGCTTCCCTCAGCCTCTTCATGAGGAGAGGTCTTTCCACCGGCCCCCGTTCCTTTAAAGGAAGGATAAGTACGGGGAGCCTCAGTTTGATCTGCGAAAAGGCCTTCGAGGAGAATACCAGAAGGCCCCCCAGAATGAACAGAAGAATTCTAACTCTCAAGGGTAAGGAGTTTTTCACGCGAGACCTCCCTGAGCTTTCCCCCTTCAAGCTTTAAGATCCGATCCATTTTGGCGGCCAGACGTAGGTTGTGCGTTACTACCACTAGGGTAGTAGCATATTTTTGGTTGAGATGCAAAAAGATTTCGGTCATCTCCTCGGCATTTTGGTCGTCGAGATTCCCGGTGGGCTCATCCGCAAAGACTATCCGGGGATTGAGGAGCAGGGCCCGGGCAATCGCCGCTCGCTGTTTCTCGCCCCCTGAAAGCTCCGTTACTCGATGAAAGAGCCTTTTTGAAAGCCCGAACTGAGAGAGGAGGTTTTCGGCCCGCTGGCGGGCTTCCTCCCGTGGGAGACCGGCGAGCAGCCCCGGAAGCATAACGTTTTCCAGGGTATTGAATTCTGGAAGAAGATAGTGGAGCTGAAAGACAAAACCCATATGCTGGTTTCGAAAACGGGAGAGGGCCTCATCCGAGAGGGAAAAAATGTCCTCTCCAAAGTGGTAGATCCGACCCTCGGTGGGGACCTCAAGTCCGCCTAGGATGTGTAGAAGAGTAGTCTTGCCTACTCCAGAAGGGCCGATGATGGCTACCTTTTCTCCGGGAGCCACCGTAAGGTCTAGACCTTTAAGGATTTCAAGATCTCCCTCAGGATGAGGGAAGACCTTGCGGAGGCCGCGGACCTCGATAGCCGGGGGGTTAACCATATCGCAGGACCTCCGCCGGCGGAAGTTTGGCCGCCTGTCGAGCCGGAAAGATGGCGGCGAGTAAACTGAGGATCAAAGCCGAGAATACAATGGTGGCCACGTCCAAAAATTCCACCCTTACCGGGAGGTAGTCCACGGGATAGACGTCGCCCGGAAGTTTTATCACAGGATAACGGGAAAGGACCGCGCAAAGCGATAGACCAAGGATCAAGCCAAGCGCAGTACCCATGATACCGAGAAGAAAGCCCGAAAAAAGAAAGATCCGGAGGATGTTTTTCTCCGTTGCCCCTAAGGCCTTGAGAAGGGCGATGTCCGGGCGTTTTTCGGAGACTAACATTACTAGGGCGGCCACGATGTTGAAGGCCGCCACTACTACGATGAGCGTGAGAACTACGAACATGCCGGTCTTCTCAAGCTTCAAGGCCGAAAACAGGCTGCGGTTGAGGGTTTGCCAGTCCACTACATAGTAGGTGTAGCCCAGGCTCCGAGATAGCTTCTGGACCACCTCTCTGGAGAGGAAAGGGTCCACCAGTTTGATTTCAAGGCCCGTGACCCTTTTCCCTTCGCCGCTTATTTTCTGGGCTACCGACAGGGGAACCAGCGCCAGGGAAAGGTCATAGTCATAAAGGCCGGTTTCAAAGATGCCGGCCACCTCAAAGGGGACGAACCGGGGAAGTAATCCGATGGGAGTCATGCGTCCGCGAGGGTAGAGGAATCTCACCCGATCTCCGACTGTAACTCCGAGTCTTTCGGCAAGCCTTTTCCCCAGGAGTATGGGATAGGGGCTTTGGGAGGAAGCGGTGAAGTTCCCCGAGATGAGCCTCAACGTTTTGAGTTCTTTAGCCTTGCTGAAGGGAAGACCCTTGAGGATCACCCCGGCTTCACCTTGGCCCGAAAGCAGAAGCCCTTGAAGAGAAACGAAGGGATAGAGGCTTTCAAGGGGGAAATCGTTTTCTTCAAAGAAAGTCCTAATTTTCTGCTCAAGCCCCTCGTATTCTACAAAAGGCCCCTGAACCTTTTCCACCACCACATGGGGATTCACCGAAAGGATTTTTTCCTTCAGGATTTGCTGGAAACCGGTCATGACTGCGATCACTACTATGAGGGCGGCCACCCCGATGGCGATGGCGAGCACGGAGATGTTGGCGATCACCCCGGTGAGCCGCTCCCTCTTCCGGGAGAAGACGTAGCGTCGAGAAATGAACCACTCGAAGGCAAGCCCCATCAAGCCTCCGGCCTTAGATGTGGGAAAAGGATGACTTCCCGGATAGAGGGCGAATCCGTAAAGAGCATGACCACCCGGTCGATACCAATTCCTTCCCCAGCGGTAGGGGGCATACCGTATTCCAAGGCCCGGATAAAGTCCTCGTCCATCTCCGGATGGATCTCAGGATCGTCCTCAAGGCGTTTCCGGATCTGCTCCTCAAAACGGACCCTCTGGTCCCGGGGGTCGTTCAGCTCCGAGAAGGCGTTGGCGATCTCCCGACCAGCGATGAAGAGTTCAAACCGGTCGGTGATGGAAGGATCTTTGTCGTTCCTCCGAGCCAGCGGGGAGATCTCCACCGGGAATTCGGTGATGAAGGTGGGCTGGATGAGCTTGGGTTCCACCAGGGCGTCAAAGAGCTTGGCCCAGAGCTTCTGAAGCACCGGCTCCCGGGGATCCACTTTGATGTCTCTTTGTTTGGCAAATTCGAGAATTTTCTCTTTAGATTCTAGAACTTCCTCCGGTACCCCTCCGATCTCCAGCAAGGCCTTCTTGAAAGGAATCCGGGGCCAGGGTGGAGTGAAGTCTATGGTTTCGCCCTGGTAGGTGATCCGGTTTTCTCCGGTTAGTTCTTGGGCTAGGCCTACGAAGATCTCCTCCGTCCGGCGCATGAGGTCCTCGTAGGTGGCGTAGGCCTCGTAAAACTCGAGCATGGTGAACTCCGGGTTGTGCTGGGTGGAAACTCCTTCGTTCCGGAAGTTGCGATTCAGTTCAAAGACCCGCTCGAAGCCGCCCACGAGGAGCCTCTTGAGATAAAGTTCTGGGGCGATCCTTAAATAGAGCTCCCTTTCTAGGGCGTGATGGAAGGTCTTAAAAGGTCTCGCAGTGGCTCCGCCGGGTATAGGTTGCATCATAGGGGTTTCTACTTCTAGAAATCCGTTGGAGATAAAATAATCCCGTAAGTATTGAACGATGCGGGTTCGGGTGCGGAAGATCTCCCTCACCCGGGGGTTCATAATGAGATCTACATAGCGCATGCGGTAGCGTAGTTCGGTATCCCGCAGGCCGTGAAACTTTTCGGGAAGGGGCCGGAAGGCCTTGGTGACCAAGCGGATTTCCTTGGCCAGCACCGTGAGCTCCCCGGTCTTGGTGCGAAAGAGGGGGCCTTCCACCCCGATGATGTCCCCTATGTCAAAGTACTTTTTGAAGAGTTTGAACTGTTCCTCGCCCACTTCATCCCGTTTGACGAAGACCTGGATGCGGCCGGTCTCATCCTGGATATGGATGAAGACCGCCTTGCCGAAATCCCGGCGGGCCATCATGCGGCCGGCCAGGCGAAAGGTCTTTCCTAGTTTTTCCAGAGTTTCGTTGTCGTAATCCTTGAAAAGATCCTGGAGCACTCCGGCCCGATCCGTGGGCCTGAAATCGTTTGGGAAAAGGGGATGGCCTAGTTTTTCAAATTCTTCGGCCTTTTTGCGCCGAGCCTCCAAGACTGCGCTTTCCTCTTTCACCGCTAACCTCCTTCCGCGGGGATGTGTCTTGAAACCATATTGCCTTATTCGCAAATCTTCAAGCTATTTTTCTACTCCGCCACCACTCGTAAAGGACCGGAATGAGAAGGAGAGTGACTAGGGTGGAAGTGATGAGGCCGCCGATCATGGGGGCCGCGATCCGCCTCATGACATCCGCCCCCGTGCCCTGGGACCAGAGAAGGGGTAGGAGCCCCACGATGGTGGTCAGTACGGTCATGACCTTGGGCCTAAGACGCATGACCGCCCCTTCTACTACGGCCTCACGGAGCACCCTTCTGTCCCGCACGCCCCCGGCCTCAAGCCTTTTGCGGTAGGTGGAGTCTAAATAGACCAGCATGACCACCCCGGTCTCGGCCGCCACCCCCGCAAGGGCGATCATGCCCACTCCTACGGCCACCGAGAGATTGTATTTGAGGAAATAAAGGATCCAGACCGAGCCCACCAGGGCAAAGGGGATGGAGAGCATGATGAGAACGACCTCTATGAGATTTCGGAAATGGAGGTATAGCAAAAAGAAGATCAGAAAGAGCGTAATAGGTATGAGAAGTCTCAGTTTGCGCTTCACCCTTTCCATGAACTGGTACTGACCGCTCCACTCCAGGAAATAGCCCGGTGGTAGCTTGATCTTTTCCCTTACCAGCCGTTTGGCTTCGGCCACGTAGCCTCCGATATCCCGTCCAGCCACATCTACATACACGTAGCCTACTCGAAAGCCGTTTTCGTCCTTGATCATGGGAGGGCCGTCAAGCATCCTGATTTCCGCAAGTTCCCCTAGAGGTACCTGGGCTCCAGAGGGGGTTTTGACCAGTATTCCTTTCAGATCCTCCAGATCGTCGCGGAATTCTCGGGCATAGCGCACCTGAACGGGATACCTCTCCCGGCCCTCCACGGTGTAGTCTATGACCATACCTCCCACCGCGGTTCGTATTACCTCCAAAACGTCACCCACCGTAAGGCCGTAACGGGCACAGGCCGTCCGATCCGGGACAATATCCACGTAGTAGCCCCCGCTTGTCCTTTCGGCATAAACGCTTCGGGTGCCGGGGATTTCCTTAAGAACCCTTTCCAGTTCTTCGCCGATTTTTTGAATGGTGGTGAGATCCTTTCCGTAGATCTTGATCCCGATGGGGGTCCTTACGCCGGTGGTGAGCATGTCAATGCGGGTCTTGATGGGCATGGTCCAGGCGTTGGTCCAGCCCGGGATCTGAAGGGTGCGATCCATCTCCTCGATGAGTTTTTCCCAGGTCATGCCCGGCCGCCACTGATCCCGGGGCTTGAGCCGCACCGTGGTCTCCACCATGGAAAGGGGCGCCGGGTCGGTGGCGGTCTCCGCCCGACCCACCTTGCCGAAGACGGTTTCCACTTCGGGAAAACTTTTGAGTAACCGATCCTGAATCTGGAGGACCCTTACGGCCTCGGTAATGGAGATACCTGGCAGGGTGGTCGGCATATAGAGGATGTCTCCCTCATTGAGGGGCGGCATGAACTCCGAGCCCAGGCGTTGCCACGCCGGGATGGTGACAGCAAGGGCCGCCACCGAGAGTCCAATTACGGCCCACTTCCACTTTAGGGCCCTTCTTAGGACCGGCCGGTAGAGGGCGATGAGGAGGCGCGAGAACGGGTTCTTCCCCTCCGGCAAGGCCCGCCGCACGAACCAGCTCATGAGGGCCGGGGCCAGAGTGATGGAAAGGAGGGAGGCGAAGAACATGGAGAAGGTCTTGGTGTAGGCCAGGGGCTTGAAGAGCTTCCCCTCTTGGGCCTCGAGGGCAAAGACCGGAAGAAAGGAGATGGTGATCACTAGGAGGGAGAAGAAGATGGGAGGCCCCACCTCTTTCGCCGCCCGGAGGATGACCTCCCGGCGGGGGCCTGTCTCGCGCTCCAGGTGTTTGTGGGCGTTTTCTACGAGCACGATCACTGCATCCACCATGGCCCCGATGGCGATGGCTATGCCTCCGAGCGACATGATGTTGGCCGTTATCCGGAGTTTTTCCATGGGTATAAACGAAAAAGCTACGGCCACCGGAAGGACGATCACCGCCACCAGCGCCGAGGGGGGATGCAACAGGAAGAGGAAGATCACCAGAGAGACCACCACCATTTCCTCAACCAGCGTCTTCTTCAGGGTGCCGATGGCCCGTTTGATGAGTCCTGAGCGGTCGTAGGTGATGACGATTTTGACCCCCTCTGGAAGGGCGGGTTCGATCTCTCGGAGGCGTTCCTTCACCCGCCGGATCACGTTTAAGGCGTTTTCCCCATAACGCATGACCACGATCCCGCCCACCACTTCGCCTTGGCCGTTTAATTCTGCGGCCCCGCGCCTGAGCTCCGCCCCGAGACGGACCTCCGCGATGTCCTTTAAGAGCACCGGGGTTCCGGTTTCGGGGTCCACCTTTATCACTATCCGCTCAAGGTCTCTCAGTCCTTTGAGGTAGCCCCTTCCCCTTACGAAAAATTCCTTGCCCGCAAACTCGAGTACCCGTCCCCCCACCTCGCGATTGCTTTTCCGGATGGCCTTTATGACCTCCGAGACCGAGAGCCCGTAGGCATAAAGTTTTACCGGATCAAGAAGGACCTGGTATTGGCGTACAAATCCTCCCACGCTGGCCACTTCCGCCACCCCGGGGACGCCCTCAAGCCAGTACTTGAGGTAGAAATCCTGAAAGGATCGTAGCTCCGCAAGATCGTGTTTTCCGGTGGTATCCACCAGGGCGTACTGAAAGACCCAGCCCACCCCGGTAGCATCCGGACCGAGGCTCACCCGTACCCCCTGCGGCAGACGGTCCTTTATCTGCTGGAGATATTCCAGAATACGGCTTCGTGCCCAGTAGAGGTCGGTTCCATCCTGAAAGAGTACGTAGATGAAGGCCTGTCCGAAGTAGGAATAGCCTCGCACGGTCTTAACTCTGGGAACCGAGACCAGGGCCGAGACCAGGGGATAGGTTACCTGATCCTCCATGAGGTCCGGGCTCTGACCGGGCCATTCCGCCACCACGATAACCTGGATGTCCGAAAGATCCGGGATGGCGTCAAGGGGCACCCTATGGATGGCGTACCAGGAGAAGACCACCATCATCAGGACCACAAGGCATACCATCAAGGGGTTTCTGGCTGAGGTTTCAATGATGCGCGTGATCATGGCCTCCTCCGAAGGCCGAAAGGGCAGCCTTTAGTCTGGATTCGGCATCTATCAGGAAGTTGGCCGAGACCACCACCTCCTCGCCGTGAGAAACTCCCGAAAGGACTATTCTCTTGTCCCCCACCTTTCTGCCGACCCTGACCATGCGGGGTTCAAAGAGCCCGTCTCCCTTCTTTATGAACACATAGTAATGTCCGCCTCCGTAGATAAGGGCCTCGTCCGGGATGACCATCCGCATGCCTAAGGGGATCTCTGTCCGCACCTCGGCCCACATTCCGGGCCGGAGGAGACCCTCCGGGTTATCGAGTGTGAGCCTGGCTCTCAGGACCCGGAGTTTCGCTTCCATATAGGGATAGACCTCTTCTATCTTTCCCCGGAAGGTGCGGTTGAGATAGGGGAACACCACCTCCACCTTAAGCCCGGGCCGGATCTCCGGAAGCTCGGTTTCGTAGAAATCGGCCTCAATGAAGACTTTAGAGACGTCCGCCAAGGTATAAAGCGGAGTTTCCGGGGCAATTCTCTTTCCAGGGAAGACCTGTTTGGCCACCACCCAGCCCGAAACCGGTGAGACAACCGGAAAGGCCTTTAGGGGCTTTAGGGTGTGCTCCACCTCTCTTAGAGCTTCCTCCGGGAAATTCCAGAGCGCCAGTCGTCTACGGGCGCTCTGGATGAGGTTTTCGGCCTCGGATATGAGTTTTGGGGAGGCCTTCATTTCCTGGAGCTTTTTGAGCCACCTGAGCCCGCGGATGAGTTCTTCCTGGGTAGAAAGAACCTCCGGGGCGTAGAGGGTGAAGAGGACCTCTCCACGTTTTACGAATTTTCCGGTGTAATCCGCCCGGACCTCCTCCACCCAGCCGGCCACTCGGGTATGAACCGTAAAGAGGCGGGTCTCGTCATATTTCACCCGGGCCGGAGCCCTCAGGGAGATGACCACCTTTTCATGGGTCACTCTGGCGAGTTTTACTCCTATGAGCTGCGCTCTTTCCGGAGAGAGTTTGACCGGGGCCAGCGGAAGAGCAGATTTTTTAGGGGTTAGATGGTTTTTTTTCTCGTGAGCCGGGGGAGGTGTTTTTAGGGGTTCTTCAGTCTTCAGAGGTACGAGATCCATTCCGCATATGGGACACTTCCCCGGTTTTTCCGCACGATACGAGGGGTGCATTGGACAGATGTAGATCTTACTTTTTGCTAGTGTTGCGGGCGAGACGAGGAGGATCGTCCCCGCCAGGATCAATCCAATAAACCTTTTCATGGACGACCTCCGTCTGAAGATTCCGTGAAAAGAAGGGCCCTTCCGAGGAGGCTTTCAATTTCAAAAATGGCCGAAAGATAGTCCGTACGATGTCTCAGGAGTTCCCTACGGTAGGTGAGGAGATGTCTTACGCGTTCGATGAGATTGAGAAAGTCCAGCTTTCCATTCTCGTAATAATACCTTGCGGACTCAAGATCGGCTTCCGCCTGGGGGAGGATTTCCCTCCGGTAGAGGTTTACAAGTTCCTTCTCGGTGCGGGCTTTGATGAGGAGGTTTTCCAGCCTGAAGGAGAGATCGTTTTTTATGTCCTCGAGGTTTTCCTCGGCTGCCGAGACCTCGTTACGAGCGGCCTCTAGGAGGGGGCCCTGCTTGCGACTGATGAAGAGGGGAATATCTAACCCTATCCCGAGTTCATAGATCTCGGGGAGGTTTCCCCGGGAGTACCAGCCTGCAAAGATCCTGAAGTCCGGATAGCGTTCAAGTTCGGCCAGTCTGGCCGAAAGGCTCCTCTCGCGTACCCGGATGCGGAATATTCGCACGCGTGGGGAGTCCTCGAGCAGGGGATGGAGTCTTTCCTCAGGGGGTAGCGGGGGTAGTTCTTCGGGAAACTCAATTTGTACGGGATGGTCGCAGCCCGTCACCAGGTACTTGCGACAGAGGAGCCACGAAAGGCTTTTGCGTCTCTCCTCGTTGCGGAGGAGCTGTTTGCGGATAAAACTCTTCTCCGTGCGGACGCGGAGAATATCGGCCTGAAGGCCTGCTCCAGACTCATACCGTGTAAGAGCCACCTCTTCAAAGGTCTGAAGGAGGTTGAAGATATCCTTCAGTATTCGGGTTTCCCCTTCAAGGTAAGCCAGTTCGAGAGCACCTTTCAGCATTTCCCCCCGGAGGCGCCAGAAGAGGTCCTCATAGCGGATACGGAGTTCTTCGGTTCTTAGAGTGGCAAGTTTTTTGCGGGTGGGTCTTTTGCCCCGCCATGGAAGTCCCTGTTCGAGCCTCACCCCGGTAAGACTCATGGCCTCTTCCCCCAGGGTATTTGCCGGAACAGGGTCTCCAACATTGCGCACAATGAAACTCAGACGGGGATCTGGTAGGGCCCCGGCGGGCTCAATCCTCTGTTCTTGGGCCTCAATTCGGGCCCGTAGGGCTTTGAGGGCGGGGTGTTTTTGTCGGAGGACGTTTTCCCACTGGTGAACAGCTTCCATCAGGTTCATTCCGTGGATCGGCGAAGTCCAGATGAGAAGGAAGAATAGGATAATACCGAAAAGGCCCACTTGTTTCGGACGGCGTGAGGGCATCTTTTCCTCCCGCTGGGGAATCTTCCTGAGCCAGGGAGAGACCTCCCCGGAGAGTTTTTTTCCGAAGAGTCTTCGACCCGGGGCGGTGGTAAAGATGAATTTCTCGCGGGCTCTCGTCAGGGCCACGTAAAGGAGGCGTTTTTCCTCGGCAGGATCACTATCCGGAAGCACCTTCAGAGGGAGAAGTCCCTTTTCCGCCCCCACTAGGATGACCACCCGGGCCTCAAGCCCCTTGGCTCCGTGGATGGTGAGAAGGTTTACTCCTGTGGTTGAAGGACGCAGGAAGTCGGCCATGGAGATAAGCTTGAGCCTCGCCACGAGTCTCTCTTTCTCTAGATCTCCGGCCAGAATATCGCTGATTCCCTCTTTAAGGTCCGCGGGGAGCCTCGAAAGTTTCTCCCTGAATCCTTCCGGATCGTCCGCATACTTTGCGAGTTCCCTTACGAGTGCGGCCCGCCTCTCGGCTTCCTCCTCGGGTTCGGAAAGGGGAAGGCCCTCTTTGAGGAAGGTTTCTTTTAGAGGGGCAAGTACAGTCCGGAGGCGAGCAAGGACCATGATGTCTCCAGGGCAAAGATCCGTGTAACCTGCGGTTTCCATCCTCGTGCCACCCAAGAGTTCGGCTACCATTTTGGCCACACCGATGGCCTCAGCCCTGACCGAGGGATAACGCCAGCCAAGGATCTCTCCACCGGGCCTGGTGGCAGTAAGGGAGAGTCCCAGGTTGAAGGGGTCAAACCTCAGGCCTTCGGCCATCCGTAGGATGCCTTCCGGTACCCTGTAACTGTGCCGGAGAACATGGATTTTTAGTTCCGGAAGGTTTTCCGTAAGGAAATTTCTGAGTTTTTCGGGCCGAGCCCCTCGGAAACTATAGATGGCCTGGGCCGGATCGCCCACCAGGAAAAACTCAGCTCCCCGGAAGATACTGAGAAAGGAAAGTATTTCCGGGGATAGATCCTGAAATTCATCAATGAGTAGGTGATATCCTGAGAAATCTTTCCGGACCAATTTCCCAGCCTCAATAAGAAGACGATTGTAGTCGTAAAGATTTCGGGCAGATAGATAGCGCAGGTATTCGCTTCTTGCGTCCGAAAAGGCCTCTCCACCGTAGTAGAGTTTTTCGAGCCCCTTGCGTGGGGAGAGTTTCAGACCAGCCCTGCGCAATACCGGCTTGACAATTTCTTCAAGCTCTTCCTCATCTGCAATGCGAGGAGGCTTCCCAGTAGCCTCGTAGAGGAGATCGTAGGCCAGGGCGTGGAAGGTCTCAACTCGGATTTCCCCGAGGCCAGCTTCTGTAAGTCGTTCCTTGAGTTCCCGACGGGTTCTGACCGTGAAGGTGAGAAGGAGGATACGATCTGGCGGGATACCGTTTTCCAGGAGATGGGCGGCCCTGGCGATAAGAACGCGGGTTTTGCCGGCCCCAGGGCCAGCCACCACCAGCATCGAACTTTTGGCTGTAGTCGCTACTTTCTGATCATGATCAAGCCCAAAGGGCTTGCTTTCGGCCATATTTCCTTTATACCTTAGCCCATGTCTCTTTACCATCGTCTCAAACGTTTGATAGGTCGAGCCCTTCATAAGTACGAGATGTTGGCCCCCGGGGATCGTATTCTAATTGCCCTTTCCGGGGGGGCGGACAGTCTGGTCCTTACCTATTTTCTTGCAGAATGGCGACGTAAGGTGAAGTTCGAGTACGAGTTGCTGGCGGTCCACTTAGATATGGGGTTTCCCCGGGGGAAGGACTATGATGAGGGCCTGGGAAAACTTGAGGCCTTCTGTAAAGATCTTGAGGTCCCCTTTCGCCTCATCAAGACCGATTGCGGAATTCAGGCCATGGAGGCTGCGGATGCGGGTACGGCCTCGCCCTGTTTCGTCTGCTCTTGGCATCGCCGGAAACATCTTTTCAGACTGGCCGGGGAGGAGAACTTCAACAAGATCGCTTTTGGCCACCACCGGGACGACCTGGTGGTGACCTTCTTTCTCAATATGTGCTTTCACGGGGAGCTCTCTACCATTCTTCCGGTCCAGGAAATGTTTGGGGGCAAACTCTATCTAATAAGGCCCCTCGTCCTGGTTGAAAAGGAGTCCCTCAAGGCCTACGCCCAAAAGGAGGGTTTCCCCATTGTGGAGAATCCCTGCCCCTTTTCCGGGGAGACCCGTCGAGTCTTCATGGAGCGATGGCTTGAGGAACACCTCTACACCATCAATCCCAAGGTAAGGGGGTCGGTTTTTCGGGCCATTTTCAACTGGCGCCCGGAATACCTTCCGCGTTGATAGACTTTACTTTTGAAAGATGGAGCTTAAATTTTAGAGATCGGATAAATCGGAAGGGAGGTGTGAGATTATGCCCATTTATGAATTCCGGTGTGAAGATTGCGGAGAGAAATTCGAGAAGCTTTGCTTCGGTCTCCGCGATGAAAGGGAGATCAACTGCCCCCGGTGTGGGAGCCACCGGGTGAGGAAGGAACTTTCGAGTTTCGCCTGTGGTCTAGGCGGAAGTGGTTCCTTTGGCTTTGGTTCCTGTGGAAGCAGGGGGCATGGTTTCGGCTTCGGCTGAGCCTAAAACCTCAGAGGGGCGGTCCGCCCCTCCTCATATCCTTTCGAGGATGTGCATTAGGTGCTCTCTGAAGTCGTAAATTTCTTGCTCGAGACCATCGGCCGCCTGGGGTATCCTGGGATTTTCCTACTCATGGCCCTTGAGTCCTCGCTCTTTCCTTTTCCGAGCGAGGTGGTGATACCCCCGGCGGCTTATCTTGCGGCCCGGGGTGAGATGGATCTCGGGCTGGTGATCCTTTCCGGAATAGGGGGTAGCGTGGCCGGGGCCTGGTTTAACTACTTCTTGGCCCTGAAACTGGGGCGTCCGGCCTTGGTGAAGTTCCTCCGAAAGTACGGGAGCTATCTCTTTCTCAGTGAGGCCACCCTTTTTAAGGTAGAGGAGTTTTTCGGACGACACGGTCACATCAGTACCTTCGTGGGAAGACTTATCCCGGGAGTAAGACAGTATATCAGTCTTCCGGCTGGCATCGGGCGTATGAACGGGCTTTTTTTTACCATTTTTACGGCTCTAGGGGCCGGAATCTGGGTCACCTTTCTTGCCCTCTGCGGATACTTCTTGGGTCGAAATGAAGCCCTGCTAAAACAGGCCCTTCACCGGGGCACCTTTGGGGTACTCCTTTTGGCCGGTCTGTGTGTGTTCGTCTATATGTGGTATCACAAAAGAAAAAGGAGCAAATTATAATTTGAAGGTAGCCCGGAGTTTGAAGAGTTTTTCGGCCGGGAAGTGACGGGCCGTGGCTCTGGCCTCATGGGAGATTTCCTCAAGTATCTTTTCCACTTCCTCGAAATTCTGAGCCACGATGGTAAACCAGATGTTCATTCGGTGCCGCCGGAGGTAGCAATGGGTAACTTCCGGACGTTCTCCGATACCTCGGGCGACCTCTTCGGCCCTCTCTGGAGGCACTGAGACCGCGGCCAAGGTGGTCACGAAACCCAATCTCCGGGAGTCGGGACTGGCACCGAGATGCCGCAGTATGCCTCGTTCTTTGAGTTCTTTGAGTTTGTCTATGACCTCGGCTTCGGAGAGTCCGAGCTCCTCACCAAGTTTTTTGAAAGGCCTGGGGGCAAGCGGCAGGCCAGCCTGCAAACGATCAAGTAGCCTTTTTTCGACCGGAGTGAGCATTTAGACTTCTATTTCCAAAATCTCAAAGGTACGCACTCCAGCCGGAGTGTGTACCTCAACCTCGTCCCCCACTTCCTTGCCTATCAAGGCCCGTCCTAGAGGAGAGGTCACGGAGATAAGCCCCTTGTCTACGTCCGACTCATAGGGGCCAACCAGGCGATAGACGACTTCCTCGTCGGTATCGAGGTTGAGGAGCTTGACTTTTACCCCAAACTGGATCTTCTCCGGAGGAGTCTTGGGTATTTCAATGACTTCGGCTCTGGCTAGACGATCCGAAAGTTCCTGGATTCGACCTTCGATGTGTCCTTGTCTTTCCTTGGCGGCCTCGTATTCGGCGTTTTCGGAAAGGTCGCCGTGGGCCCTGGCCTCTTCGATGGCCTTGATAACTTCTTTTCTTTCCACGGTCTTCAAGCGTTCAAGCTCGGCCTTGAGTCTTTGAAAGCCTTCCGGAGTAAAGGGGATCTTTTCCATCTCGATACCCTCTCTTTAGATTAAATTATCAAGAAGGACTCCTAAGAATATTACCACGCTAATGGCTCCATTAAAGGTAAAAAATGCCATATCGAGCCCCGTAAGATCTCGCGGATTTACAGTTATCCTCTGGGCGATGAAAAGGGCGGCCGTAACAAACAAGGCCAAGTAATAGGGATATGAGAGTCCGAAAAGGTATCCCGCGGTAGCGAAAAGAAAGAAGGCCAAGCTATGACAGAGGGCGGAGATAAGGAAGGCCTTTTTCCGGCCGAATTTGGCCGGGATGGAGTGTAGTCCCATCTTTCGGTCGAACTCTTCGTCCATACAGGCGTAAAGGATATCGAACCCAGCTACCCAGAAAACCACTCCGAGAGCGAGAATGAATATCGCCGGATCGGTGAGGGTGCCCTTCACGGCCACATAGCCGCCAAGGGGCGCTAGGGCCAGGGCGGCCCCGAGAAAGATATGGCAGAGCCAGGTAAAACGTTTGGTATAGGAGTAGGCCAGGATTACAGCGTAGGCGATTGGGGAAAGTTTTAGGGTCAGGGGATTCAAGGCTGCGGCGCAGAGGAAGAAGAGAACCGAGGCTGTTATGAAAAAAATCCAGGCCTCAGTCTTTTTCACCAGACCTATCACCAGATGCCGATTGCGGGTACGGGGATTTTGGGCATCGAAGGGGAGATCTGCCAGGCGATTGAAGGTCATGGCCGCGGTGCGGGCTCCCACCATGCAGCCCAAAATAAGAAGGGCAGTTCTGGTCGCAGGGAAGCCTTTTTCCGCAAGCACAGCTCCAGTATAGGCGAAGGGGAGGGCAAAAATGGTGTGCTCAAACTTTATCATCTCTAGGAGGAGTTTAATCTTGCGGAGCATTTAAGTTCCCCATCGAGGCAAATTTCTGACCTCAAAGCCTAAAAACTCGGCGAGCCTCCGGACGAAAAATTCTATCATATCCTCAATATTTTGTGAGCGGTGATAGAAGGCCGGCATGGCGGGATAAATTACGGCACCAGCCTCGGTTGCTAGAACCATATTTCTTAGATGTATCAAGTTGAGCGGGGTTTCTCGTATAACGAGAACTAGGGGCCGGCGTTCCTTAAGCATGACATCCGCGGCTCGCTGAAGGAGATTGCGTGCGGCCCCATGAGCCACCGCCGAAAGGGTCCCCATGGTGCAGGGAATGATCACCATCCCCCGATAGGCTGCCGAACCACTTGCCGGAGGAGCCGAAATCTCGTCCTCTCGGTATAGGCGTTCGGTTAGTTCCATAAGGTCCTTCAAGGAAAGTCCGGTTTCGTGACGTAAGACTTCTTCGCCGGGACGGGTGATGATGACCTCGCTTGCCACGCCTAGTTCTCGCAGGACCCTGAGAAAGGCCACCGCATAGGGGGCTCCACTGGCTCCGGTTATGCCGACGAGGAGTTTTTCCATTTCTTAGCCTCGTTTTTCGCCAGTTTATCACATCGTTCGTTTTCAGGGTGCCCAGCGTGTCCCTCAATCCAAATCCACTCCACCTCGTGGATTTTAAGCAGGCGGCTCAATTCTTCCCAGAGGTCACGGTTTTTGACGGGTTTGCCATCCGCAGTCCGGAATCCCCTTTTTTCCCAGCGAGGGAGCCAATCCGTGGCCCCGGAAAGGAGATATTTCGAATCGGTATACATTTTTACCCGAGAGGGTTTCTTCAAGGCCTTCAAGGCCTCTACCGCGGCTCTAATCTCCATGCGGTTGTTGGTGGTCTCGGCCTCTCCTCCAGTTAGAACTTTTTCGTGTCCTCGGGCCCTCAAGATGGCCGAAAAACCACCTGGTCCCGGATTTCCAAGGCAGGCTCCGTCGATAAAGATTTCTACCTCTTCATAGGGAAGTTGGCCGGTCCGGGCTAGATATTCTCGGACAATGCTGGCTCCGGCGCTGGTCCCTATTCTTTCGGCCCCAGCCTGAATGAAGGCCAGGCATTCCTCAAGCGTCCGAATTCCTCCCGCGGCCTTGATCTTGATCTTACCGCCGGAGGCCTCCCGGAGGAGCTTTACATCTTCAAGGGTGGCTCCCCCCGGCCCGAATCCGGTAGAGGTCTTGAGGTAGGCCGCTCCGGTTCCTGGAATTAGCTCGGCAAGTAATTTTTTTTCTTCGGCTTTAAGATAGGCACACTCAATAATCACCTTAACTTCGGTCGGATTAGCGGCCTTGACCACCTGTTTTACTTCTTCTACGGCCTCACGGACCCGACCGTTTTTTGTCAGATGGAGGTTTATCACCATATCAATTTCATCCGCTCCGAGATCTCGATATAGCCGGGCCTCGTGGACCTTCACCTCTGTGGGCTGGAATCCCAGGGGAAAACCTGCCACCGTGACCACCCGTATCCCGGTACCGGAGAGCTCCTTCCTGGCCAGCGGCACGAAAACCGGAGGCACGCAGACTCCCGCCATTCCGTATTCTTGGGCCTCGGAGCAGAGTTTCTTTATGTCTTTCTCCGTGGCAGTAGGGGCAAGCAAGGTGTGATCTATATAGGGGGCAGGGTTAAAGAGTTTAGGCATATAGTTTCCCCATGTTCTCCACCACGGGCCTCTGAAGCTCAAGAAAACATTATTTGAAATTTAACCTTTGTTTTATCCTTTACAAGGATTAAAATGACTTACATGGAAAAGGGTGCGTCCTATTATTCGGTTTTTCTCAATCTTGAGGGGCGGCTCTGCGTGGTGGTGGGGGGAGGGGAGGTGGCGGAGCGGAAGGTGGAAGTTTTGCTTTCCTCCGGGGCCAAGGTGCGCGTTATTGCCCCGCAGATCACCTGGCAAATAGAAAAGTGGGCTGATGAAGGAAGGATCGAGCTCTTCAAGCGTCCTTACCGTTGGGGGGATCTTTCCGAAGCCTGGTTGTGTGTGGCCGCTACCGACGATCCGGAGGTCCAGAAGGAAGTATTTTCCGAGGCCGAAGAGCGTCGTATCTTTTGTAACGTGGTGGACAAGCCCGAACTCTGCTCCTTCATTGTCCCCTCGGTGGTGCGGAGAGGACGGTTACAACTCGCCATTTCCACTTCCGGGGCTAGTCCAGCGGCGGCGAGAAGGATTCGGGAAAGACTCGAGGACGAGTTCGGGCCGGAGTGGGAGGTCTATCTCGAGCTCATGGCCCGCTGGCGGAAAGAGATCCTTTCGCGAGATCTCCCCGAAGAAAAACGACGAGAGATCTTCACGCGACTGGCCATGGCCCCCATCCCGGAATGGATCCGGAAC
This sequence comes from Thermosulfurimonas dismutans, assembly GCF_001652585.1. Taxonomy (GTDB): domain Bacteria; phylum Desulfobacterota; class Thermodesulfobacteria; order Thermodesulfobacteriales; family Thermodesulfobacteriaceae; genus Thermosulfurimonas; species Thermosulfurimonas dismutans. The sequence continues at coordinate 40,587 of NZ_LWLG01000010.1, read as the reverse complement.
GGTGACTGGCACTATATAAGAGCCATTGCCGAAAGAGAAGGGTTGTTCGTAGAAGATTTTTTTAAAGAATAAGGCTTGATTTTCGGTTCGAATTTTGTTTTCTTGCTATTTAGAAGGAATTTTTCCCGAACTTATGACAAAATGAAAGACAGAAGGCGAGGTTTTACGCTCATTGAATTGGCCATTGTTTTGGTTGTCCTGGGGGTCCTCGCCGGGATAGGGGCAGGGATAGTCGGGCTTCTCATCAAGCGTGTCCATTACAACCAGAACCGGGAGCGGCTTGAGGCCAATGTGGAGGCCTTACTCGGATATGCCTTGACTAATAATGGACGCCTTCCTGACTCGGCTAACTGTAGTCAATATCTTAGAAACGCTAAAGATGTGTGGGGGAAAGATTTTGTCTGTATTACCGCCCTGGAATTGACCAAAAGTAGCGCCTGCGCTCGTAAAACCACTTCCCTTCAGGTAATAGACGACAACGACAACGCCACCCACGAAAATATAGCTTTTGTGATCATAAGCGGAGGACCGAATTACAATGTTCAGACTTCCGGCAGTTCTACTACTCACATTTATATTCCCGGATATCCAAATGTAGACGATTACACCACTGATATGGATCGCCCTGAGCCCTACGATGACATGGTGCGTTATGTCAGTCTTGCCGAGCTTAAGGCCAAATTAAAGTGTCCTTATTCTGAAGAATATTTGCGGATTTTGAACAACGAATTGCCTTACGGTTTTGAGGGTTCTTCTTACAACGCCACGGTCTATGCTGCCGGCGGGGTGCCTTATACCAGCGGTGGAAAATATCGTTGGTGTGTGGAGGATCCCTCAAATCTTCAAGGAGCTGGTATTGATTTTATCTGTGGAACCGGTAGCGCCACGATTTCTGCTAATTGTAGCAGTGAGCCCACCTGGAATCAGTGCGATCAGATTGAGATTTCCGGAAACGCAAGTGCTACAGGGACTTTTAGTTTAACTTTCTTTGTTAAAGATGCGGACAATAATACCACCCAAAAAACTCTAGCTCTCACCATAAACTCTTCAGGAAGCCCCGGAGGCGGGGGAGGCGGCGGAACATGCGCCTATGGTACGCCTATTATAGTAAATAATGTTGGGGGTACTAGATATGTTGAAGTGGGAAGTAAATTTGGCTTTTTGTGTGTTTCTAGTGGTTCGTGTATAGAGTTTACTTCTATATCTATTGGTTTTAACCAGTGTGCGACTGTATATAGAAAATCTAACTGTAGAGGACGTGAAACCAAATTTAGTTACGATGATGCTTATAGTGCAGATATCTCTCGAGATTGTGTAGTGAGTTATAACAATGGTGTACTTAGTGACTGATATTATATTTTTCAATTATAATACTGGATTCGCAATCCATCCCGCGGCCAGATCGGTGGCCATGATGCCGAGAGCGGTCGCATTATCTGACCTTCCCTGTGGAAAAGGCGAGGCCGGAGGAAGAGACCCAGGGGCTGGTGTTTTATCCGGAACCAGAGTCCTCCGAATTAAACTTAAGATTTGGAATACTACATCGAGGGTGTTACGGGAAGCCGGGAATAAGCTCTAAAAGATTCGATGGGGTGGAAGGTGCTAAAGAACTGGTGATGGCGGCCTGACTCACAGGATCTGCGGGAGGAAGAGCAACAGGTTCGCCATCCCTCCGGCGGTCAGGTCGTCGGCCATGATGCCAAGGCCTCCGGTAAGTCTCTCGGTGATTCTGATCGGCCAGGGTTTCCAGATGTCAAGAATCCGAAAGAGGAGAAAGCCCGCGACCAAATGTAAAGGATCAGCCGGGTGTCCCAGAAGGGCCAGATAGGCCCCGGCTACCTCGTCGATGATTACGCAGGAAGGGTCCTTTCGGCCCAGGGCCAAGGCCACCCGGTGGGAGGCCAGGGTTCCCAGAAGAGTGAGAAGAGCAAAAAAGAGGAGCTGTCCCCACAGAGGGAGATCTCCCGTAGCCCAGTAAAGGAGGACCCCTACCCCTGAGCCCCAGGTGCCCGGGGCCCAGGGGATCTTTCCCAGACCGAAAAAGGTGGCTAGCAGGAGCCAGGGGTTAGTAATCCTCAAGGACCCAGTGTCCTTTAACTATCTTCACAATGATCATGGAGGACTCGTCGAGACCGTTATGATCCTCGGGAGTAATGTTGTAGACCCCGCTTATGCCCACATAGCCTTTGGTGTTCTCGATGGCCTCGCGAAGTTTTTCCCGATCAGGCCCAACTTTTTCCAGGGCCCGGGCCAGGATCATGATGGCGTCCCAGGCGTAGCCGGAGTGGGTATTGATAGGGAACCTCCGGTCGTAGTGGTACACCTCCTTGTAGAGGTGTACGAAATGGGCGATCACCGGTTTCTGGGGATCGGTGTCTGGCAATTGTTCCCAGGCCATGAGCTTGGTGGAGGGCATGAGGTTGCCCTCGGATGCCGGTCCGGCGAGCTCGATGTACTTGGGATCAGGCAGACCATGACACTGAAAGAGCGGGGCCGTGATGCCGAGCTGTTTGACGTTCTTGGCCACGATGGCTCCAGCGGGCCCGATGGTCCAGGCGACGAGGGCCTGAGGATTTTCCTTCCAGACTTTGGCGAGCTGGGCTGTCATGTCCGTGTCCCGAGGGTTGAAGGCTTCTTCGGCCACGATGGTAAGGCCGTATTCCGGGGCGAGTTTTTTCAACCACTTGCGCCCGTCTTTTCCAAAACCGTCGGTGGCCGTGAGGATAGCAATACGGGTGAGGCCTTTTTTCTTAAGGTATTGATAGATCTTGCGAACGGCGGTGCTTGAGCGCTGAGGGGTCTTGAAGACGTAGCGGTAGGAACCAAACTTTCCTCCCATGATTACCGGATCGCCCCCTACGGTCATGATGGTGGGCACGCGGGCGGCCTCCACGATGGGTTTCACAGCCATACCGGTTCCGGTGCGGGTAGGGCCAATGATGGCCACCACCTTGTCCTTGTAAATGAAGCGCTTGGCAATGGCCACGGCTTTGCTGGGGTCACCCTCGGTATCGCCTATAACCAGTTCAAGTGGTCGGCCGTTAATGCCCCCTTTCTTGTTGATCTCCGCCACGGCCATCTCGGCTACGAGCTTGGTGGGCGTACCGATAAAGGCCGCTGGTCCAGAAAGGGCAAAGAAGGCTCCAATCTTGATGGGCTCTTTGGCCGCTAGAGATCCTGAAAAAATTAAAAAGAGAAAGATTGAAACCAGGCCCCATAAACCACATTTTTTCATGGCGGCAACCTCCTTCTTGAGTGTTTTCCGCTTCATATCATTTTCCGAGGTAGGCTTCAAGGACTCGAGGATCGTTCTGGATCTCGCAAGGCGGACCTTCGGCGATGACCTCGCCCTGATTAAGCACCACCACCCGCTCGCAGATCCTCATGACCAGGTTGAGATCGTGCTCTACGAGCAAAATGGCGAGTCCCTTTTCCCGGAGCCTCAGGATGATTTCCCCAAGTTCCTCAGTTTCCTTTTCGTTCAGACCTCCGGCGGGCTCATCCAGTAAAATAGCCCGAGGACGACTTGCGAGGGCCCGGGCTATGACCACTTTCTTTTGCTCCCCGTAAGGGAGGTTTTCGGCTGGAAGGTTGGCCTTATCTGCAAGTCCTAGTTCGCTGAGGATAGAAAGGGCCTGCCGACGGCACTCATCCTCCTCGGCAACAGCCCGGGGAAGCCTCAGAAAGGTCTCCCAGAAACCGGTTTTTCGAAGACGATGTGCTCCGCACATCACATTTTCGAGGACTGTAAGGCCGGCAAAAATCTGAATGTGTTGGAAGGTTCGGGCCAGCCCCAGGGCCGCCCTCTGCCAGGGAGATAGTTCGTTGAGAAGGTGTTCCTCAAAGAAGATGGTGCCGGCATCCTCGCGGACCACCCCGGAGACGATGTTGATCAAGGTGGTCTTACCAGCCCCATTGGGACCGATGAGCCCCAAGATTTCTCCGGCACGCAGATTCAGGGAGACCCCCCGCAGGGCTTGTACCCCACCAAAATTCTTGGATAGGTTTTCCACCTTGAGGATTTTAGGGCGCTTTTCGGCCATATAATTTCCTCATCAGCCCCGAAAGACCATCGGGGAAGAAGATCAACACGCCCATCAGAAGGCCCCCGTAGATCAGATCCCGGTATTCGTCAAAAATAGAGAGGAAGTGGGGTAAGGGGGTCAGGAGGCCTGCTCCTAGGACCGCTCCCCAAAGGGAGCCCTTGCCTCCAAAAAGGCACATAGCCACCAATTCCACGGAAAAGAAGATGTCAAAGGTCTTGGGACTAATAAAAGAGAAGTAGTGGGCGTAGAGGGAGCCCGCAAGCGAGGCGTAGGCCGCGCTCAACACGAAGGCCAAGACCTTATATCGTCTAGGATTGATGCCCAAACAGGCGGCGGCGATCTCTCCCGAGGCGAGCGCCCGCAGGGCTCGGCCTTCCCCGGAGTGGACTAGATTGAAAGTTAAAAAGAGCGTAATGAGAACCACCGGCCAGATGAGGTAGTAAGCCGCAAGATCGGTGACGAAAGCTAGGCTTCCCAGGGTATAGGGTGGGATGCCTGGAAGCCCGGGGGGGCCACCAGTGAGCTCCTCGGCCTCGACTAGGAAGAAGTAAACCGCAAGGTTGAAGGCCAGGGTGGCCATCACTAGGTAATTTCCTTTCAGGCGGAGGACCGTAAAACCCATGCCCGCAGATACAGCCAGGGTAAAGCCTAAGGCCAGAGCGGTAGTGAGCCAGGGATTAAGACCGGTCTTAAGGGATAGGAGAGCCGAACCGTAAGCTCCTAACGCCCAGAACCCGGCATGCCCCAGAGAGATCTGACCGGCATAACCTATGAGAAGGGTAAGTCCGCACACGGTCAGGATATTGAGGGCCGAGAGATTGAGTACTGTGAGGTAATAGGGGTTGTTAATCAAAAAAGGGATCATCCCTATAGCGGTGGCCAGACCGGCTAGAATTCTTCTATCCCTCTTAAGACCTGAGGACACGGTTAGACTCTCTCCTCCTCATGCGTTCCGAAAAGTCCCGATGGTTTTATTGCGAGCACGCAGAACAAGAGAGCAAAGGCGAAAACGTCCCGGAAACCACTCGAAATGAAACCGGCCACGAGGGCCTCCATCACGCCCAAGAGCAGTCCTCCGGCTATGGCGCCGGGGAAGCTCCCGTAACCCCCGAGAACGGATGCAGCGTAGCCTTTGAGCCCGAGTATGACCCCGGTGTCGAAGCTCACCCCGGTAACCGGAACGATGAGAAGCCCAGCCACGGCTCCGAGGGCCCCGGCCAAAAAGAAGGAGACCGAGTTCAGGAAACCTACCGGGAGTCCGATGAGGGCCGCGGCCCGCGGACTATAGGCTACGGCCCGAAGGGCCTTCCCCGATCGACTTACACGATAAAAGAGGTGCAGAATGGTTACGCAAAAGAACCCTACTGCGAGGATGAGAAGACTTTCCCTGGTAAGGCTGGCCCCGAGTAGTCTGATGGGTTCTCCGGTTATCAGCGGCGGAAATATACGGGGGTTCTTGCCCCAGAAAAGCTTAATGAGGCCCCGAATGAAGATGGAGGCTCCGATGGTGATGAAGATCAATGTCAAGGGATCGTGGGTCTTAGCCGAGCGCAGGGCTATGCGTTCGAGCAGGTATCCGCAGAGCCCTACGGCCAGGATGGAACATAGGGCCGCTAGCGGCCAGGGTATCTTCAGGGATAGCAGAAAAGTGGTCATGAAAAAGCCACCCAAAGTGAGGAAGTCCCCCTGGGCGAAGTTTACGATTCGGAGGCTATTTTCTACTACGCAAAATCCCAGCGCCACCAGGGCATAGATAGCCCCGGCTGTAAGCCCGGAGAAAAGGAACTGTAGGAACAAGCTGCTCTCACTCATATGCCCCTAAATCCCTACCCTAAAATTGAGGCCCAGACAATCACCGAAAGGGTTGGTCTGGCAAGGAGTATGTGTTAGGTATTATGGAAAAGATTTCTGCCAGGGAAAGGAGGCCCGATGAAATCCAGAATCAGAAGACCCTCCAGGATGAGCGAAGAGGAAAAAAAAGCTCTGCTGGCTAAAATCCTTACCGGAGATCCGGAAGCCTTTACCACGGAGGCAACCGAAAAGGAGAAGATAGCCCACCGCCTCGGGTGGGTGAAAGCTGTGGAACGCATGCGTCCCAAAATTTCTGAGCTTTCGGCTTTTGCCGAGGAGGTCAAGGGGGGCTTCGAGGAAATCATATGGTGCGGCATGGGAGGCTCTAGCCTCTTTCCTCTAGCCCTGGCGGAGATCTTTGGTCCTCAGCCCGGGTATCCTCGATTTACGGTCCTTGATACCGACGATCCTGAAGTTATCGCCCGCATAGAGGAAGAGGTGTCCCTTGAGAAGACCCTTTTCGTGATCGCAAGTAAGTCTGGAACTACCGTGGAAACTCTCTCTCAGTATCGTTATTTCTGGAAAAAGCTTGAGGACGCCGGTATCGAACCAGGCTCGAAGTTCGTAGCCTTAACGGATCCGGGAAGTCCACTTGAAAAAGAGGCTCAGGAAAAGGGCTTCTTGCGAGTTTTTCACCATCCCCCAGACGTAGGGGGGCGGTATGCGGCTTTGACAGAGGTGGGACTTTTGCCGGCGGCCCTTATGGGGCTTGATTTGGAGAAGGCCCTTTCCAAGGCGGAGGAGATGTTTGAGGCTTCCCTTCCAGAGCTTCCGTGGGAGTACAATCTTTCGGCTTGGCTGGCGGAGTTCATGACCGAACACTTCGTACACGGGAAGGACAAACTGACTATTATGACGGATCCTCTTCTTCGAACTTTTGCCCTTTGGATAGAACAGCTCGTGGCTGAAAGCCTGGGCAAAAACTTCGTAGGCATCATTCCGGTGGTGGGCGAGAGTCCGGGCTCACCCACGGTCTATGGTCCGGACCGTTATTTTGTCTATATCGGCCTACGCGGACGGGAAAACCTATACAGGCGCCTCTTTTCCGATCTTCGGGAGGCGGACTTTGCTCTCAAGACCTATTTTCTAGAGGATCGTTACGAGATCTTTGCGGAATGCGTGCGCTGGGAGCTAGCGGTGGCCCTCTGCGGGGCCTTCATGGGGGTAAATCCTTTCGACGAGCCGGATGTGGTTCGGACCAAACAGAAGACCAGAGAGTTTCTTTCCGAGTTCAAGAAGACCGGCGAGTTTCCGGTTGAGTTCTATTTGGATGAGGCTTTGGGGATTGGCTTCCTTTACGCAGAGACCACGAAGATCGAGTATCCCCGACTTTCGGCTTTGGTGAAGAAGTTCTTCCAGGAAATGCCTCCCTGGGGCTACGTGGGACTCTTGGCCTTCCTGCCACCGGAGCCGGAACTTGAGGAATTCTTCCGAGACCTTAGGACCCTTATCCGCGGTCGCCGGCAGTGTAGCACGATCTTCGGTTTTGGGCCTCGTTACCTTCACTCTACCGGTCAGCTCTTCAAGGGCGGGACCCTCTCGGGCCGCTTTGTGATCTTCACGCGCAAGGGCCGACGGCCGGAACAAATTATTCCTGGGGAAGATATCACTTTTTGGGATCTCCAGTTCGCCCAGGCTTATGGTGATTTCCGAGCCCTGGAGGAGGCCAAACGGCCGGTTATTCACATTCACCTCGGTGAAAATTATCAGGAGGATCTGAAGAGGCTTTATGATCTTTTTGAAGAAGCCTTAAGACTATAATATGCATCATTTTAAACGTATTGCCCTCGGGTTTTTCTTCTTGATTTTTCTTCTTTCCGTGGGCACCTTGGGGTTCTATTTCATTGAGGGGCTTTCCTTTTTCAAGGCCCTTTACTTTACGGTGATCACCATCTCCACCGTGGGATACGGCGACATCGTGCCCCAGACCGAGGCCGGCAAGGTTTTTGCCATTTTTTTGATTCTTGGAGGGGCGGGGCTTTTCTTTTACGCCTTCGGACTTATAAGTGAGGTGGTCCTTTCAGGGACCATTCAGAATGTCTTCGGGAGGCGACAGGTGGAGAAGAAGATCCAGGCTTTGAAGGATCACTACATCGTCTGCGGTTACGGTCGTATCGGCAAGCACATCTGTAATCTGATTGCCCGGGAACTGCCCTTTGTGGTCATCGAGAACGATCCCGCCGTGATCGAAGAAATCGAAGCTGAGGGCTTCCTCTTCATCGAGGGGGATGCCACCAACGAGGAGGTTTTGATAAAGGCCGGGATTGAGAGGGCCCGTGGGCTGGTCACTGTCCTTCGCTCTGACGCCGACAACGTGTACATTACCCTTACCGCCCGCAGCCTCAACCCCCGCATCTTCATCATGGCCCGGGCGGACGACGAGAAGGTGGTCAAGCGTCTGCGTCAGGCCGGAGCCAACAAGGTCTTCTCGCCTTATCTCATCGGAGCTCGCCGGATGGCCTTGGCCCTCCTGCGGCCCGCGGTCACCGATTTTCTTGAACTTACTACGCCAGAGATCAACCTGGAGCTACAGCTCGAGGAGGTTAGGCTCTGTCCGAAGTCTTCGTTAGTGGGCAAAGACTTAATATCGAGCCGCATTCGAGAAATTTCCGGGGCCATCATCTTGGCGGTGAAAAAACTTTCGGGGGACATGGTCTTCAATCCCCCGCCGCAGTACGTGCTTGAGTCTGGAGACGTCTTGATCGCTCTCGGAGAGAGAAAAGGTCTTGCGCGTCTTGAGGAACTGGCTTCCGGCAAGAAATGAGTTCCTTCTCCGTAAGGATATAGTCCACCCTTATATCGTGAGGTTCAGTGGGAATCTCGGAGAGGACCTGAAGGGAAAAGGCCAGGGCCACTTTGACGGCCTGAGTCTCTGAGAACATGCGGTCGTAAAAACCGCCTCCGTAGCCCAGACGATGGCCCTTGCGATCAAAGGCCACTCCCGGGACAACCACTAGATCGGCCTCCTCCGGAGGGATTACCGGATTTCTTGTCGGCGCCTCTAGGATGCCATAAGCCCCGGGGACGAGTTCCCCCAGAGTGTACAGCCGATGAAAAACGAGTTTCTTCTCCGAAAGGAGGGTACGAGGTAGGGCCACTTTCTTGCCGAGAAGGAGGCTTTGACCTATAAGTTCCAGGGTTTCAACCTCGCTTCCAAAGGATACGAAGAGAAATACCGTTTCGGCCCGGGAGAAGATCTCGGTGGCCAGGAGATTTTCTATGATTTTCCGGGAAAGATTTTTCCTTTCTTCTATCGTAAGCCTGGCTCTTTCGGCCAGGATTTTTTTGCGGAGCCGATTTTTTTCTTCTTTTATGCTTGACATCTTTCCCTTCCCGCAATTAAATCCCAACTATACCACTTTTGAGGAGTAAAAACATGAGACACATAAGACGCATCTTTGATCTTGAAGTGGAGGAGGCCGAGAGCCTCATTAAGAGGGGACTTGAACTCAAAAAGAGAGTGAAATCTGGAATACCCCACCGGCCACTTACGGGTAAAATCCTGGCCTTGATTTTTGAAAAACCTTCTACCCGCACGCGGGTTTCTTTTGAGGCCGCTATGCTGAAGCTCGGCGGAGAGACCATCTTTCTTTCGGCCCGCGACCTTCAGCTTGCCCGGGGAGAACCTTTGAAGGATACGGCTCGGGTGCTTTCCCGATATGTGGACGGTATCGTAGTACGGACTTTCGGCCAGGAGGTGGTAGACGAGCTTGCGGCCTATGCCTCGGTGCCGATCATAAACGGCCTATCGGATAAGTTTCATCCCTGTCAAGTACTTTCGGATCTCATGACCGTGGTCGAAACTGGCCGGAGGCTCGAAGATCTCAAAGTGGCTTGGGTGGGGGACGGCAACAACATGGCCAATTCTTGGTTGGAGGCCGCGGCCCTTTTCGGATTCGAATTACGGCTTGCGTGTCCGGAGGGCTACGATCCTGACGAAGACGTGTTTTCCGAGGCCAGAAAACACGCCAAGAAACCTATTCTCCTTACGCGGGACCCGGTAGAAGCCGTCAAGGGGGCTGATGTGATCAATACCGACGTTTGGGCCAGTATGGGTCAGGAGGCCGAAGCGGCGGAGCGTCGACAGATCTTTCAACCTTACCAGGTCAACCAGGAACTTCTGCAGCATGCGGCCCCTGGAGCTATCGTGCTGCATTGCCTGCCAGCCCACAGGGGAGAGGAGATCACCGAGGAAGTCCTGGAGGGTCCACAATCGGTGGTTTGGGAGCAATCTGAAAACAAGATGTGGTTACATGCCGCGGTGCTGGAGTATCTACTCGCTTGAAGGTTTCTCTTCAAGCTCCCTTACCGATTCTTCAAGAGCGGCCTTTCGGGAGAGTTTTATGCGTCCGGCCTTGTCGATGTCTATGACCTTGACCATGACCTCGTCGCCTTCCTTCAAGATGTCCGAGACCTTGCGTACCCTACGATGATCGAGCTGAGATATGTGGATGAGGCCAATAGTGCCGGGGAAGAGCTCCACAAAGGCCCCGAAGTCGGTAACCCGCGTGACCTTGCCGAGATAGAGTTTGCCGACCTCCGCCTCCTGGGTGAGCTCTTTGATCATCTTGGCGGCCTTTTCGGCGTTCTCGAGATCCGAAGAGTAAATTCTTACCAGGCCAGTCTGATCATCGATGTCGATCTTGACGTCACCACAGGCCGAGATGATACCCTTGATGGTCTTGCCCCCCGGACCAATGACCTGGCCCACCTTTTCGGGATTGATTTCAAGGGTAAGCACCCTCGGGGCATAGGCCGAGAGGCTTTCCCGGGGTTTGCCTAACGTTTCCCGCATCTTGGAAAGGATGGCCAGTCGGGCCTCGCGGGCCTGTTCCAGGGCTCGGGTCATGATCTCTCGGGTGATCCCCGCAATCTTGACGTCCATCTGGAAGGCCGTGATGCCTTTCTCCGTGCCAGCCACCTTGAAGTCCATGTCTCCCATCCGGTCCTCATCGCCCAGGATGTCCGTAAGCACCACCACCTGGTCACCTTCCTTGATGAGGCCCATGGCGATGCCAGCTACCATGTCCTTGATGGGCACACCCGCGTCCATGAGCGAAAGCGTGGCCCCGCAGACGGTGGCCATGGAGGAGGAACCGTTAGATTCCAGTACATCAGAGACTACCCGAATGGTGTAAGGAAACTCGTCTTCATTTGGGATTACCGGAGTCAATGCCCTTTCGGCCAACATTCCGTGTCCGATCTCACGCCGGGAGGGACCACGAAGAGGCTTGACTTCCCCCACACAGAAGGGAGGAAAATTGTAGTGGAGCATGAAATGCTTGAAGATTTCCTCCCCTGGAAGATCCAGGCGTTGTTCCTCTTCCGGGCTACCTAAAGTGGTGACTACTAGAACCTGAGTCTCACCGCGGGTAAAAAGGGCCGAACCATGGGTCCTTGGAAGGACGTTGACTTCACAGAAAATGGGCCGGATGTCCTTCGGTCCTCGGCCATCGATTCTTCGTCCCTGGTTGAGGACCATCTCTCGCATGCGCTTCTTTTCAAGTTCATCCAGATATTCCCGCACTTCGGCTTCCCGGCCGAGAACCTCTTCTCCCAAAACGGAAAGGACCGTAGCGTAGAGTTCCCTGCGCTTGCGGTTACGTTCTACCTTGCCTGGGGTACTCAAAATTTCTTCAAGTTTTTCTTCGGCCAGACGCCAGACCCGTTCCCTGAGGACCTCGTCGGGTTGAGGCTCCGGGATCTCAAGTTTAGGACGTCCAACTTTCTCACGGAGTTCCTTCTGAAGAGTAATAAGAGGTTTCAAGGCTTCGTGGGCAAAAAACAGGGCCTCTTCCATCACGGCTTCGGGAACCTCCCGGGCCATGCCCTCTACCATCACGATGGCTTCTTCGCTCCCGGCTACCACCAGATTGAGTTCACTCTCCTTGAGCTCCGAGGCCCGGGGATTGAGTACGAACTCACCATTTATACGGCCCACTCGTACGGCCGCGATGGGGCCAGAGAAAGGGATGTGCGAGATTTCAAGGGCCGCAGAGGCCCCGGTAATGGCCAGGATGTCAGGGTCGATTTCCGGATCGAGCGAAAGTACGGTGGCTATGACTTGGGTATCGTAACGCCAGTTCTTTGGAAAAAGCGGCCTTATAGGCCGATCGATGAGACGGGCGGTGATGGTCTCCTTTTCACTAGGCCGCCCTAGTTCACGTTTAAAATAGCCTCCGGGAATACGCCCGGCGGCGTAGTACATCTCCTGATATTCCACTGTAAGGGGCAAAAAATCCATGTCGCGAGTTTCTTCTGAAGCCACGGCCGTAACCAGCACCACCGTGTCGCCGTAGCTAACCAGGACCGCTCCGTGGGCCTGCTTGGCCATCTTTCCAGTTTCAAGGACGAATTTCCGCCCATTTATCTCGGTTTCTACACGATGCATCTATGCCTCCACTTGATTTTTAGCCTCTCAACCCCAGTTCCTGTACCAGCTTACGGTAACGGGCAAAATCCGTACGCCGCAGGTAGTTGAGCAGCTTTCGCCGACGACCAACTAGTTTGAGAAGCCCTCGTCGGGAATGGTGGTCCTTCTTGTGGACCTTGAAGTGTTCTTCCAACTGTTTGAGCCGGGCTGTAAGAAGGGCAATCTGTACTTCGGGAGAGCCTGTATCTCCTTCATGACGCTGAAATTTCTTGATGATCTCGGTTTTAATCTCGGGATCAAGCGGCATAGTCAACCTCCTTTTTCAATATAAATTTAAGCCCCTGGGAGGATTCATCGGCCTTCCCCGGAGCTTACCCTAATCTAAACTCAGGAAACGAAAACCCGCAACATCTCGGCCCAACCGTTTCCAGAGAGTTTTTCCGGATAGTATGTTACGGCTACCAGGTCTCCCTCCTCAGTTACGATTCTGAGCCAGGGAACTCGGTGTTTCCGGGGCACTTTCTGGAGTTTTATCAGATTTCCTAGGACGTTCAGGGAAACCGGGCGGCCCTGCCTTATTCTCTGGGCCATGCTCGTCGAAATCGTGACGGCCGGTATGAAGGACAGGGCCTCTGCCGGTGAGATTATCTTTTCCATAAGCCTTTCTTCTTGGGCGAGTTTTTCGATTTCCTCGAAAGCCAAAGCCTCTTCAATGGTAAAAGGTCCCTTGCGTATGCGCCGAAGTTCTACGAGCACGGCCCCGCAGTTCAGTCTCTGTCCCACCTCATGGATCAAGGAACGAACGTAAGTCCCCTTGCTACAATAAACTTCGAAATAGACCCGGGGAGATTCGAATTTTTTGAGTCTAAATTCTAAAATTTCTACCTTTTTGGGCTTTTTTTCGATCTTGATGCCTTTCCGGGCCCATTTGTAGAGAGGTCGTCCCTTGTATTTCGCGGCCGAATAGGGTGGGGGGACCTGCTCAATGATTCCCAGAAAGCCTTCCATCACCTTTCCGATTTCTTCCGCCGAAAGTTCCGGAACGGGGTTCTTTTCTATTACCTCTCCGGTAAGGTCGTAAGTGTCCGTAACAATCCCCAGTTCGAAACAGCCTTCATAGACTTTGTCGCCCTCCAAGATGAACTGCGCAATCTTGGTCCCTTTTCCGATGCAAATGGGGAGGACTCCGGTGGCAAAGGGGTCCAGAGTACCTCCGTGTCCGGCTTTGCGAACTCTCAGGATTTTCTTTATCCTTTCCACCGCCTCGGTGGAGCTTATATCTTTGGGTTTGTCTAGAACGAGGACTCCGTTTAAGTTTCTAGCCATCTTTAACCTCCTAGAACCACGAGGATCTTGCTTCTGACCAGGGCCACTACCTCCTCTACGGTAAAACCATTTTTCTTGAAACCAGCGGCCCTGAGATGTCCGCCTCCGCCCTCTTGGAAGGCCAATTCGGCCACGTTGATGGTCCCTCGACTCCGGAGACTTACCCCAATCTCTCCGGGACGGATTTCTTTGATTAAGGCCGAAAGTTCCACGCCACGCATACTCCTCAAGAAAGTGGCAAAGTCTTCGGCCTCTGTAGGTCGGGCTCCGACTTCTTCGAAATCCGATAGGGTCAGGTAAGAAAGGACGGCCTTTCCCCCGGCCAGGATCTCTCGACGGGCAAGGACCCTTTTCAGGAGTTCGAACCGAGCCGGGGGATAATTTTCTAGGAGCTTTTCGCCTACGAAGGCCGGTCTAGCCCCGAGACGAACCAGCCTAGCGGCCGCCAAAAAAGTATCCTCCCCGGTGTTTTCAAACCGGAAACCGCCAGTGTCACTATAGAGGCCGGCATAAAGGTTTTCGGCCACCTCCGCCGAGATAGGCCAATTTAGACTCTCAAGCACTCTCAGCACCAAAAGGGCGGTGGCCGAGGCCTTGGGATCGATGAGTCTTACCCCTGGAAGTGATTTGCCGGCTAAGGCGTGGTGATCCAGGATGACGCGTTCTTTGGTCTCCTTGACCACTTCTGCAACTTTTCCCAGACGGTGTTCCTCCGAAAGATCGAAGACCATGGCCACGGCTTCTCTCAAAGGAAGATTCTCCTGGTGCAAGTCCTCGGGAATTCGCAATTCCCTGAAACCGTGCAGAAAATCAAGGAAAGCCGGAGGAGCTTCTTCCACAAGCGGCAGGGCCACTTTTCCCTGGTTCTTGAGGGCCAAGGTCATGGCCAGCACCGAGGAGAGACCATCGGCATCCGGATTTACATGGGTGGCCAGGATAAAATATCTTTCTCCCTCAAGAATCTTCTTGATCCTTTCCATATGACAGATCCCGAAAGACTTTTTCGAACTTTTCCAGATCTTCCGGCCGACGATCGGGGAAAAAATCTATTTCTGGAATATATTTCAGGAAGACGTGTTCCCCAATGAGGTGTCGAATGTATTTGCGAGCCCGTTTGAACCCCCTTTCTGCTCGAGCCCATTCCTCGTCTTCGCCGTGAACACGGTAGTAGACCCGAGCCCTTTTAAGATCAGGGGTGACCTCTACTTCAGAGATGGTGATAAGGCCTTGAAGGTCCGGATCCCGGATATCTTCTAGTAAAATGAGCCCCAAGGCTTCTTTTATGAGTTCGGCAACTCGCAAATGACGATAGTGCATTTCAATAGGAAATAAAATCTATTTCCGCGGAAACGAGTTCAAGGCCATCGAAGTCTTCTACAAAGGAAAGGACCTGATTAAGACGCCGGTCCACCAGAGCTTTATCGGTACCTACGGTGGAGATCCCGATCACAGCCTTCTGCCAGAGGTCCTGCTCATCAACCTCGGCCACCGAAAGTTTCTTGAACCGAGCCTCAAGGCGGTGAAGCAAGCTCTTTACGAGTTGTCTCTTTCCTTTAAGGGAGTTGTTCCCCGGAATGAAGAATTCCATGCGCACCACTCCTACCACCATGACGGTGATTAAATCTCCCGCTTGATTTCTACCATCTCGTAGACTTCGAGCATATCGCCTTCTTTGATGTCGTTGAAGTTTTCGAGCCCAACACCACACTCATAACCGGCTGCCACTTCCCTGACGTCTTCCTTGAAGCGTTTGAGGGAGGCGATCTTTCCGGTATAAACCACCACTCCTTCCCGGAGGAGGCGCACGTTTCCTCCACGGACGATTTTCCCTTCTTTTACGTAACAACCCGCTACCGTGCCCACTTTAGGCACCCGGAAGGTAGCCCGCACTTCGGCCACCCCCAAGAGCCTCTCCTCATATTCGGGCTCGAGCAACCCGGAAAGGGCTTTTTTGATCTCTTCAAGGGCGTGATAGATGACGTCATAATAGCGGATATCCACTTTTTCCTGTTTGGCGATTTCTTTGGCTTTGGAGGTGGGCCGGACGTTAAAACCTATGACGATGGCCTCCGAAGCCGCTGCTAGCATGACATCGCTTTCGGAAATGGCTCCGATCCCGGAACGGATGATGGTCACCCGGACCTCTTCGGTGGAGAGTTTGCGGAGGGCGTCGGAGAGAGCCTCAAGGGTTCCTTGGACATCGGCCTTGAGAACGATCTTGAGTTCTTTGATCTCGCCTTCCTGAAGCTTCTCGAAGACCTTTTCCAGGGAAAGCCTGGCCTCTTTGGCGGCTTCGGCCTCGCGAGCCTTTCTCTGCCGATATTCAGCCACCCGGCGAGCTTTAGTTTCGTCCGGCATCACGATGAAGTCGTCACCGGCCTGGGGGACTTCTTCAAAACCGAGGATTTCCACCGGAGTGGCCGGAGGAGCCTCCTTCAGCCTCCGACCGTACTCATCTAGCATGGCCCGCACCCGGCCGTAGGTCATACCGGCCACAAAGGGATCGCCCTCCCGGAGGGTGCCTTCTTGGATGATGACCGTGGCCACCGGCCCTTTGCCTTTATCGAGCCGGCTTTCAATAATACGTCCCCGAGCCGGACGATCCGGGGCGGCTTTGAGATCAAGCATTTCGGCCTGAAGCAAGACTAGTTCAAGGAGATCCTCTATACCCTGCCGTTTCTTGGCCGAAATTTCAACCATAAGGGTTTCGCCACCCCAGTCCTCAGGGACCAGCCCGAGTTCCGCAAGTTCGCTCTTTACTCGTTCGGGATTGGCCTCGGGCTTGTCTATCTTATTGATGGCTACTACGATAGGGACTCCGGCTGCCTTAGCATGATCAATGGCTTCTCTGGTTTGATCCATGACCCCGTCATCAGCGGCCACTACCAAGATCACAATGTCCGTAACTTGGGCCCCGCGCGCTCGCATGGAGGTAAAGGCCTCGTGTCCCGGAGTGTCGATAAAGGTAATTTCTCGCCCATCGGGGAGCTTCACCTTGTAGGCTCCAATGTGCTGGGTGATACCACCGGCCTCCTTAGCGGCTACATCCGTGTGCCGGATGGCATCAAGCAGGGTGGTCTTACCGTGATCCACGTGTCCCATAACGGTCACGATAGGAGGCCGGGGTTTTAGTTCCTCTGGAGAAGGTGGCACGTACTCTAGAAGGGCCTCCTCCTCCACTGTGGCGGCCTCGACCTCGTATCCGAACTCCGAGGCCACGATAGCCGCGGTCTCGGCATCGATAGATTGATTGATGGTCACCATGGTACCGAGTTCCATGAACTTCTTGATGAGATCCGCGGCCCGAACCCCCATGAGCTTGGCCAGTTCTCCCACTTGAATAGTTTCATGGACTTTGATCTTTTTCTTCTTGGGAGGAAGGGTAGGAGGCCTTTCAACCTTTTTCTCTTGGGAAACCTTCTTGGCCTCCTCCTTTTCCTCCTCTTCGGCTAGCATTTCGAGCCCTTCGGGCTCTTTTTCGAGTTCCTCCATCAATTCCAGTTCCTCAAGGATCTCTTCCCGTTCTCTTTTAGGAGGAGCGCCTTTTTTCTTACTCTTTTTCTTGGGCTTCTCTTCCGCTTCCGGTCGTTCGACTTTAACCTTCTTCTTTTTCTTTTCCTTTTCTTTTTCTTCCTTGACCTCTTCCGGAGGTGGAGGTGGCGCCGGCTTGCGAGGTTTGAAGTCCTTGACTATCCGCTTTTTGGGTTTCTTTTCAGGGACAAATTTTTCGGTCTCTATCCTAGAGATTATACGAGCCTTGAGTTCGATGGTTTCTTCGGGTTTGCCTTCAGGTTCTTCCTTCGGCTTTTCTGGAGGAGCTACTTCTTCGGGAGCTTCTAGGGGTTTAGCCTCAGGAGGCCCTTTTTCGGGAACGGGTTCAGGAGGGGCGGCTTCTTCAGCCTTGGGCTTTTTGCGGCGAATCTTGAGCTTGATGCGCTTGGGCTTGGCTTCCTTTTCCTCACGTCTTTTTATGATGATGGCCTGAGGAGAAGACTTCTCCTCCTCTTCAGAAACCTTCGGGCTTTCTTTCGGCTCGGGCCGTTTCTTTTCCTCAGAAATTATGTCCATTACCCTTTCCACTTCTTCCTCCGTAAGGGTGGAGGAATGACTTTTGATCTCTATCCCCATAGCTTTGATCTTTTCGGCTAACTCTTTAGGGGAAATCTCAAGCTCCTTTGCGAGGTCATAAATCCTGATTTTGGTCATATTTATCCTGGCCTCCTGCGGCTTCTATAAGCACTTTAAAAAGTTCGGGATTTTCTCTGGCCAGACGCCCTCTGAAGGCCTTGGCCAGACGCCGCCTCCCTTTCTGGGTTTCGAGTTTACGAAGGCATTCGTCTCTAGGACATACGTAAGCTCCCCTTCCGGGAAGACATTTTTTTCTGTCCCATATCGGGCGCTTTTCATCATCAAGAACGAGCCGTAGCAACTCATACTTAGCCATCTTTCGGCCACAAAAAATGCAGGTTCGGATGGGAACGTGTTTACCCTTGCCCATCGCCCCCCGCGGAGAGCTTCTCCCTGGCTTTCCTTATCAACTCTTCGGCCTCCGAGAGTTTTATTCGGCCAACCTCTGCAATCTTTTCTGGCTCGGCATCCGCAAGTTCTTTAAGACTCTTAAATCCATTATCATATAATCTTCCGGCCACTTCCTCCGAAAGCCCATCGATTTCAAGCATTTTTAGAAATTCTGGGTCTTGCCTTCGAGCGTACTGGCTTTCACTATAAACGTCAATCCGCCAGCCAAGCAGTTTAGAGGCCAGCCGCACGTTTTGACCCTCACGGCCGATAGCCAGCGAGAGCTGGTCATCTGGCACAATGACCTCAAGGGTCTTGTTCTCCTCGTCTACGATGACCTGCGTGCATTCCGCAGGCGAAAGGGCGTTATAGACCAATTTGGCCGGATCGGGATCCCAGGGAATGATGTCTATTTTTTCTCCCTTGAGCTCCTGCACCACCACTTGGACCCTTGAGCCCCTCAGTCCCACGCAGGCTCCTACCGGATCGACGTCGGGATCCTTTGAAGTTACGGCCATCTTGGCTCGCCTTCCGGGTTCTCGGGCCACCGCTACAATTTTGACGATCCCTTCCCGAATCTCGGGAACTTCCCGTTCAAAGAGTTTCTTTAGAAATTCCGGATGAGTGCGGGAGACGATGATTTGGGGATCACCAGTGCGGCGAACCTCAAGGATAAGGGCCTTAAGCCTTTCTCCTCTGTGATAGCGTTCCGTAGGGATCTGTTCGTTTTCGGGAAGCATGGCTTCGGCCCGTCCTATAGAGAGGATGACATCCTTGCGACTGAATCGGTGCACAAAACCACTCACCACTTGTCCCACTTTGTCTTTATATTCCTGATAAATGAGTTCCTTTTCGGCTCCTCGGATCTTCTGGGTTAGGATCTGCTTGGTAAGTTGGGCGGCGATACGGCCGAGGTCTTTGATATTGACCGGCTCGCCAATGGTATCTCCCACTCGTACCGAAGCGTTCTTCTTGCGGGCCTCTGCCAGCGAAATTTCCTTTTCCGGATTGTGGACCTCCTCAACCACCTCGTATAGACGATAGACTTCGATCTTGCCTTCTTCCTCGTTATAGATGGCTTCCACTTCGGCCTGTGACCCCAAGCGTTTTTTGGCCGCGGTGCGCATACCCTCCACCAGGGCTGAAATGATCACATCCTTCGGTAGCCCCTTCTCTTTGCTCATGATCTCCACAATTTTCCTTACATCCTCGGCCATGATTCCACCCCTTAGAATTCGATTTCGGCCTTAAGATGGGCCTTCTTTATTTCTCCATAAGGGATCCTTACCTCGCCCTCACTCACTTCAAGGATCACTTCCTCACCCTCTATACCCTTGAGAATGCCCGTAAAGTTCTTCCTTCCCTCAAGGGGTGTTTTTAAACTGATCTTCACCTTATCTCCAGCAAAACGCTTGAAGTCCTCCTTTTTCCTTAAAGGCCGATCTATACCTGGAGAGGAGACCTCCAGGTGATAGGAATGATGGATGAGGTCTTTGGCATCTAATAAATCACTCACGATTTCGCTTATTTTTACACAGTCTCCGAGGGTTACCCCTCCGGGTTTGTCAATATAAAGCCGCAGTACCCAGCCCTGTCGCTCCCGTTGCCATTCTACCTCCACCAACTCCATCCCCTTGGCGAGTACCAATGGCTCGGCCAGTTCCCAGATTTCTTTTATTAATTTCTCCTTTTCCATATTTCCCCTTCTTTAAGCTCCCATCCCCTTTTCAGGAGACCATAACAAAAAAGTGGGCACTCAGGCCCACTTTTTGGGCATCTAAATTTTTTGGAGCGGGCAACGGGATTCGAACCCGCGACCCTCAGCTTGGGAAGCTGATGCTCTACCCCTGAGCTATGCCCGCCCATTACTATATATAACGCTTTCATCTTAAAAGTCAATCAGGCTAGAATTTGGCCAAAAGTTGGGGATTCTTTAAAGAAAATAAAGTTTAACCTGATTTGAGAGGATAACGCCGCGAAGGCTAAGCCTAAGCCGATCTCCTTCTTTGATTATTAAGCCGGTTTTTAGGAGCTTTTCGAGCTCTTGGGAGAAGATTTGAAAAAGATCAAAACCAAAGCGACGGTAGAGCTCGAGGGCTGAAACGCCTTCAAGGAGCCTCAAGCCTAAGATGATGGCCTCCCGGAAGGCCTCTTCCGGGGAAAGGGTCTCCTCAAGGATGGCCGGAAATTTATCCTCGGAAAGAGCGCGATAATATAGAGTGAGGTTTGGGGGGGTGCGATAGCGCTTGTTCTCTAGGAAAGAGGCTGCTCCCGGTCCAAGCCCTAAATAGGGGAGGGCCTTCCAGTAAAAGAGGTTGTGGCGGCAGGTATGGCCCGGTCGGGCGTAGTTTGAGATTTCGTAATGGTGGTAGCCCGCCGCGGAGAGGCTTTCGTGAATGGTTAGATACATGCTTACTACTGTATCCTCCTCGGGAAGCCGAGTTCGCCCCGCCGCCAGCTCCTCAAAAAGAGGCGTGCCTTTCTCTGGGGTGAGCTCGTAATAAGAAAGATGTTCCGGAGAAATTCGGAGGATACCTTCGAGTTCCCTCTGGAGATCCTCTAGGGTTTCTCCAGGCCAGCCGAAGATGAGATCCACAGATAGATTTTCGAACCCGGACTCCCTTGCATCCGAAATGGCCCGGAAGGCCTTCTCCAGGGTGTGTCTCCTCCCCAGGGCCCTGAGCCCCTTTTCGGAAAGGCTTTGAAGTCCCAGACTCAATCGGTTAAAGCCCACCTTTCGGTAAGCCGTAAGTATCCCCCGGTTTAAACCTTCGGGGTTGGCCTCTAGGGTGAGCTCTTCGGGCCGGAAGTCAAAAAGTCGGCCAAGGCCTTCAAAGAGTTTTTCATAGAAAGAGGGAGACAGGAGGGAGGGAGTCCCGCCTCCGGCATAAAAGGTCACAAAGCTCAGGTCTCCGGAGATCGCAGATTTCCAGATTTCGGCCTCCCGTAGGACGGCCTTGAGATAGATCTTCTCCTCTGGCTTTGTGGGTACCGAGTAAAAGTCGCAATAGGGACATTTTTGCCGACAGAAGGGAACATGTAAATAAAGGGCCGCTTCCATTATTTCCCATAGCCCCCACCGCCGGGAGTACGGATCTCAATGACCTCTCCGGCGGCCACCTCCAGGGTGACCTTTCCAGGAAGGATGTGTTTGCGTCCGTAACGGTCGAAGTAGACATTTTGTCCTCTTTTACCCGGTTCGCCTCCGAAAAGACCATAAGGCGCCAGTCTTCGTCTCTCCGCAAGGAGACTCACCGTGGCCGGAGAGGTGAAGCGGAAGCGCCTGATAAGCCCGTCGCCGCCCCGGAATTTCCCTCTCCCGCCGGAACGTTCCCTCAAGGCGTACCGCTCCACTACCACCGGGAGTCCCTGTTCCAGGGCCTCGATGGGGGTGTTCAAGGTATTAGTCATATGGGTATGAATTCCGGAAAGGCCGGGGGCTCCCGGTCTTCCGCCCATGCCGCCCCCGATGGTCTCGTAGTAGGCGAACTCCCGACCCTGGAAAAGGCCGCCAAAGGCTATATTGTTCATGGAACCACATGAAGCCGCCGGTATACGTTCCGGTAGAGCCTGGGCCAAGGCCCCCAAAAGGGCATCAACGATCCTCTGGGAGGTCTCTACATTGCCTCCGGCCACCGGGGCCGGATAAACGGCGTCCACCACCGTCCCGGGCTCAGTAAGGATCTTCAAAGGTCTGAGGGCTCCCTGGTTCGGAGGGATGAGCCCTCCGGAAAGACATAAGAAGACGTAAAAGACCGTTGCTCGAGTTACGGAACGCACGGCGTTAAGACTGGTTTCTAATTGAGGGGCCGAGTCCCTGAAATCTACGACTACCTCTTCGCCTAGGCTCTCTATCCTAACCCTGATGGCTATACGGTTAGTGTTCAGACCGTCATCGTCCAGATAATCTTCAAAGAAGTAACGTCCTGGAGGTATCTCTTTTATGATTTCACGCATATAGTGTTCCGAGTACGCCTGAAGTTCCTTCCCCCTGTTCTGGAGTTCGGTTAAACCGTAACGGGCTATCAATTCCACCAGTCGTACTTCCCCCCGCTCAAGGGCGGCCAACTGGGCCCTCAGGTCGCCCTCTCGTTCTTCCCGCCCTCTTACCTTAGAAAGAAAGTTTTCCCAAAATTCATGATTGAACTTGCCTTCTGCAAAAAGTTTGGTGGGCGGAATCAAAAGGCCTTCTTCTTCAATGTGCCGGGCAAGGCTCATGGAGCCGGGATGTTTACCACCTACATCCGCATGATGGGCCCTCACGGCCAAGAAAAAAGAAAGCGCGTTTTTTACGAAGACCGGTTTTATGAGAGTGATATCCGGAAGGTGGGTTCCTCCCCGGTAGGGATCGTTGGTGATCACTACGTCTCCGGGCCGAAGTTCGAATGCCTGCCGAACTTCGGCCACGGTGTCCGGAAGGGCTCCCAAGTGAACTGGGATATGGGCGGCCTGGGCCAATAGTTGGCCTTGGCCATCGAAAAGGGCACAGGAAAAGTCTCTCCTTTCCTTGATATTGGGAGAGAAAGCCGAACGCTGGAGTACTGTCCCCATCTCCTCGGCCACCGAGGTAAAAAGGGCGTAAAAGACTGAAAGTTCTATGGCAGAGAAGCCACCCATAGTCTAAAATCAATACGTGCTCAAAAGATATCTCATAAGGGAGATTCTTTCAAACTTTTTAGTCGCTCTCTTTGTAGTTCTTTTCTTGCTCTTTTTAACTAGAATAATGGATTTTGGTCCAGAATTATTCCAAAAAGGTGGCACCTTTTCTGATTTGATAAGTTTTTCTGGTTACTTACTATTCTTTCTTTTGCCTTTTGCTCTTCCTCTAGCGGCTCTTACTGGAACTTTATTGGCTTTTATGCGTTTGGCTCATGACCAGGAGATCCTGGCTTTTTCGGCTCTCGGAGTATCTCCTCGAAAACTTTTAATTCCAGTAACTTATTTTTCGTTAGTCATATTCCTGATCATTCTCGTTCTTAACCTCGTCTTCCTCCCGGTAGCCAAGCGTCATATGCGGGATACCCTATTTGGGGTGTTTAAACGTCGGCTTGAAAAAGGATTACCAGAAAAGACCCCTGTGGATTGGTTCCCGGGCCTTCTTCTTTATGCTCATAAAGTTAAAAAGGGCTTTCGTTTCAAGGATTTTTATCTCTTTGAGGAGAGTGGTAATCAAAAGGTGGGATTTGTCTATGCCGAAAAGGGAGAATTACGGATAAAAAGAGGTGAAATAGAACTACGTCTCGAGAAGGGAGAAGGCCATTTCCTTTCAAAGGATCTTTCGGAGGCCGAAAATTTCTATTTCGGCACCTACATCTATCGGATTCCGATGGAAAGGCTGATAAAGAAAAGGGAATTTAAGCGCGGAGAGTTAGATTTGGGGGCTCTGTTAAAGAAGGCCCGAGACCCCAAGCTTCCTCTTCGCAAGCGTCGCAAATACCTTGCGGAGTTCTATCAACGGCTTTTTTACCCTTTTTCGGCCCTCATTCTTCCACTTTTGGGGCTTCCCTTGGGGGCCAGGCTTAGAGCTTCAGGACGGGGATTGGCCTTGGCTGCCGGCCTTCTCCTTTATCTCTTGTATTATCTATTATTTTCGTTTGGAACCACCCTGGCGGAAGGGGGCAAGCTCCCTCCGTTTCTAGCTTTGGCCTGGCCCAATCTTTTCTTCTTGGGTCTGGCACTTTTCCTGTTTCGTGACTTTGAGAAGAGAGAGGGACGATGAGGCTCTATCAGCGCTATTTACTTTCTCCCTTAAAGCTCTTTATTCCCCTTTTCGTCCTGGCTCTCTCCGGCCTCTATCTATTGGTGGAATTCTTTGAAAGGCTTGAGGATGTTCTTTCAGAGAAAGTCCCCTTCCATTATTTTCTGGTTTATCTCGCGCTCAAGATTCCAGAAATCTTTTTTCAGATATGGCCTTCAGCTATGGCCTTTGCGGCCCTGGCGGCCCTGGCCTATCTTTCCCGGGGACAGGAACTTCTTGCTTTGAGAAGTCTGGGGTTTTCTCCCCGCAAGCTTATAGGACCCTATCTGGCAGTGGCCTTTCTCCTTTCCCTGGGGGCTTCGGTCTTTCTAGCTTTGACTTTGCCCCGAAGTGCCTATCAGGCCCTCTATACCTGGGAGGTTCGAATTAAGGGCCAACGCCCCCAAAGTCTTCTTGCTGAGGGCAAGCTCTTTCTTACCGGTCGAGATTTTATGCTTTCCGCCAAACCCCTTGAGCCCGGCGGCGAATGGCTGGCCGAATTCTTTTTTGTTGAACACCGGGACCTTCTTCCTGTCCGTATCCTTTACGCCCGAAGGGCCCGTTTTTTAGGGAAAAAACGTTGGTTGCTCGAACACGGGGTCGTGGAAAACAAGATCCGAAATTTTCAACCCCAGATCTTTGATCGTCAAGAATTTGACATACCTTTTTCGCCAGGGGTTATGCTTTCGGTAAAGCGTCCTCTCAAGGCTTTGGCTCTTCGAGAGCTCTATGAGAGATATCGGTTTCTCAAGGACTCCGGCCTTTCAGCAGCCGAACCCCTCTCAGAGATGGTATTTCGTTTGATTTATCCTTTCCTGGCGCCCGTGATGCTATTTCCTGCTCTCACGGCCTTTCTGTGTTTTCGGGGTAAAAGGGCTTCGGCCAAGGGGCTTTCGGCGGGACTTCTCATCATCGTGGCCTCCTACGCCCTCATCTTTTCGGCTAAGATCCTTTCAGCCGGAGGGTATATCTCTCCGTATCTCGCCCTCCCTTTGAGTTTGATCTTGCCCACTTTGTTGGCTATCATCTTTTTAAGACGCTATTCTTATTGAGGGGGAATGAAGACTTTTTATCGTTTCCTTGTAACCTTAGGGCTCCTTTTGGTGGGTTTTATAGCAGCCCTGGCCCTCCTGGTTCATATCTATTTGAAGCCCGAAAAGATCCGCAATCTTACGATCTCCAAAGCCGAGACCCTTCTCGGGCGCAAGGTAGAACTCCAAAAAATTGAAGTAGGCTTATTTAAAGGGATACTCCTTAAAGGGCTGACCATAAAGGAAAGCGATGGTCAAACGGATTTTGTCCGCCTCAAGGGCCTAAGGGTCAAGTTTCGATTACTTCCTCTATTGAGGAAGAAGGTTGTTATTACCAAGGCCGAAATCGATAGTCCCTACCTCCGGGTGGTAAAGGATAGAAAAGGGGTCTTCAACTGGGAAACCCTGAAAATTCTCAAAAAAGAAGATACCCGCAGGGAGAATGGGGAATCTGCCGCGTCTTCTAGGGGGAAGGCTTTCGGTAAAGCCGTTTTGACCTTGCTAATCCCGAATTTAGAGGTTCGAAACGGCAAGTTGCTTTTCAAGGACGAGACCGGAGACCTTCCCGAGATGGAGATCCCCTTTGAAGTCAAGGCTTCTTTGAGTCCGGAAGGGCTTTCTGCCAGAGCTGATTTTGAACTCTTCAAGGAACCTTTTAGGCTGGTGGTTAAAGTAAAGGACTACCTGTCTGCCCCTGAGCTCGAAGTCAATCTTTCTGGCCAGACCTTGGACCTTAATCCTTTTCTCAAGGGAAGCGGGTTTGAGAAAAGGCAGGTTTCGCAGGCCGGGACATCCCGATCGAGTTCTCTATCCTCGACTATTTTTATACCGGTGGCTAAGGCCCGGGTAGAGATAACCTTGACGAAGATTATCTATCGGAAACTAGCTCTCCTTAACTCGCGACTTATAGCTACCTTTAGAGACGGCAAACTTACTTCAGACTTTCAGGGAGAGGTGGCTGGAGGCAAGGTAAGGGACCACCTAGAGGCCGATCTCAGAACACGTGTCCCTTCTTGGAAAGTGAGGAAGACCGGGGTCGGTATCGAGGTGGCTGAAATTCTTTCCGGCCTTCACCCTGATCTGCCCGGCAAAATTAATGGCCAAATCAGCTATGAGGGGGAGTTTGCCGGAGCTGGCCTGAGCCTTGAGGAGGTCAAGAGAACGCTTGCCGGTCAAGGTGGTTTTGAGGTCAAACCCCTTGAACTCTCCGGCATTCCGGCTACCGAAGTCCTGTCTCGACTCCTCAATCTCCCGGAGCTCAAGATTATTCTCTTTTCCTACGGGCGAGGAAAGTTTGAGGTCAAAGACCAACGACTCTTTCTCAAAGCTGAACTTGTAGGTCCTATGCTTTCTGCTAGCCTTCCCTCAGGCACCCTCGATTTCGAGGGGTACCTCGATATGCCCTTTGACCTCGTCTTTTCTCCAGGATTGTCCAAAAGATTGACACAGCGTCTTCCTTTTGCCAGACACTTCCTAAACGATAAGGGAGAAGTGGAGCTTACGGTCCTGGTAAAGGGGCCTTACCGCAAACCCAGAGTAATTCTTAGATCTCGGCCCTTGGAACGGAGATTAAAAGAAACAATCGAGGAAAAACTCAAGGGCCTTTTGGGTCTCTAGGAAAATCTTTCCGAGCGGAAAAATTTTCCTATTCTATAAGTACCTAGACGGGCAAAAGATCCTCCTGATAGCCGCTTTCCTTTGGATCCACTCGCTTCTCCAATGGCACATCCCTTGCATTGATTTTGGTGTCATGCGTGGACTTAAGGTCAATCCTCAACTGGGTTTATTGGAAGGGCTTGAAGCCGGGAGGCTCCTTGAGAGGCGGCTTGCGGTTACCACCAACAATCTGGCCAACGTGGACACCCCCGGTTTCAAGCGTGAGGCCCTTTCCTTTCGCGAGGTCTTCATGCGGAAGATTGGGCCCCGGTACCAGCGAATCTTCAAGGAGACTACCCAAAGGACCATCTTTGAACAAGGTGAACTCGAGCCTACTGGAAATCCTTTGGATCTAGCCATTGTTGGAGAGGGCTTTTTCAAGGTTCAGACTCCCCAGGGGATAGCCTACACCCGGGCCGGTAACTTCCGGATCGATCGGGATCGCCGCTTGGTAACCCCGGAGGGCTATCCAGTGTTGGCCAACGGTGCCCCGGTGATCGTGGACCCAGGTCTGGCTCGAGGGGGGCTTATCACCCTGCCTACCGAGAAGTTTCTTATCTACGAGGATGGTACCATCTCCGTGGACGGTACCACCGTGGCTCGTCTGGACATCGTAACCTTCGATGACCTCTCTAAGCTTCGGAAACTGGGCCAAAATCTCTTTGTGGCCGAAGGGGTCCGGGAAGTCCCGGCCGAAGACTTTCAGCTCCGGCAGGGGTACCTCGAAAAATCCAATGTCAATCCTTTGACGGAAATTGTTTCTCTGATTGAGATCCATCGTGAATTTGAGGCCGTCCAAAAGGCCTTGAAGGCCTCGGACGAGGCTACCGGGCGTCTCATAGAGACGGCCTCAAGAACTTAATAAGGAGGTCAAGACATGATTAGAGGGCTCTGGAGTGCGGCTACCGGAATGCAGGGACAGCAGCTTCAGCTCGACACCATTGCCAACAATTTGGCCAACGTGAACACTCCCGGTTTCAAAAAAAGCCGGGTGGATTTTGAGGATCTGTTTTATCAAAAGCTCAAGATGGCCGGAGCGGTCACCGCGGAGGGAACTCAGGTTCCGGTAGGCATGGAAATCGGCTTAGGGGTAAGACCGGTTGCCATTCACAAGCTCTTCACTCAAGGCGAGTATCAGCAGACCAATCAGGAGTTGGATTGGGCCATCGAGGGACGGGGATTCTTTAAGGTTCTGGTGAACGGGGAGGAACTTTACACCCGGGCCGGAAACTTCAAGATCGATCGGGATGGCTACATCGTGACCGCCAACGGGGCTCGGCTACAGCCGGAGTTTGTGGTGCCCACCGGCACGGTTCGGATCGAGGTCACCCCGGACGGTATGATCACGGCCTTGGATGCCAATGGCAATACTTTGGCCCAGACCCAGCTCCTCATCTATGATTTTCCCAATCCCGCAGGTCTGGATGCCATTGGCCGGAATCTTTACCGTGCTACAGACGCTGCCGGTGATCCCATTGAGGGTAACCCCGGAACTCAGGGGCTCGGCACCATTGCTCAGGGGTATCTGGAGATGTCCAACGTGGACGTGGTGGAGGAAATGGTCAAGATGATCATTACCCAGCGGGCCTACGAGGCCAACTCCAAGGGTATTCTCACCGCGGATCAAATGCTTGAGCTTGCCAATAACCTCAAGAGGTAAGCCATGAAGACGGGGGATTTCAGGATAGGTCGGGTTCTCATCTTCTTGGGATTTCTGGCCTTGTGGTCCTTTATCGTGTTGCTTTGGGCCTCAAGTTTTGTGCATGCCAAGAGGCTTGAAGAATCCTATTTCCGAGAACTTTTCCAGAGGGTGGTGGCCGAAAGACTCCCTTGGCCGACGGAACGGATAGAAATTTTACGGTTAGCCGTGGAACCCCTTCCGGTTGAAATTCCAGACGGGGCCGAAGAAAGAATCCATTTTGTTAACCATCCTCAGGCCGGTTCCAATACTCTCCTGGTGGACTATCTCAAGGATGGTCGTTTGATCGCTCGGGTGAGGCTGGTGGGATATGTGGAGGTCCTGCTTCCGGTGGTTGTTCTTTCTAGACCGGTAGCTAGAGGGGCCATCCTTACCAAAGAGGTCTTGGCTCTTGAGCCTCGACCACTCACCAGACTTCCCCACGATGTGCTTACTGATCCTTCCCAGGCCCTCGGTAAAAGGGTCAAGTACAGCCTTTCGGCCGGAAAGGTCTTGCGACTTTCCCAAATCGAAAAGCCACCGATTATCCGGCGAAACCAGATCGTAAAAATCCTGGCCCGTACCTCTTACCTTACGGTGGTGGCCAAGGGCCAGGCCCGGCAAGACGGTCGTATGGGGGAGATCATCCGGGTCCGGAATCTCTCAAGCAAAAAAGAAATTTACGCTCGGGTAGTTTCGTCGGACACCGTGGAGGTGAGTTTCTGATGCGGTGGGCATGGTGGGCCATGATATTGGTTTTGATCCTGTCGGCGTGTACTACCACTAAGCCGGAGGCCATTGTGCCCCCTCCACCGCCGGAGGTGCCTGAGATCAAGGCCGGAAAGCCCTCTCCCGTTTCGGAGGGTTCCCTTTTTACTGAAGGCGGTGGTCTCTACTTTTTCGAAGATCACCGGGCCAGACGGGTAGGGGACTTGGTAACCATCAAGATCGTGGAAAGCTACCAGAGTTCCCAGCAAGTAAGCAACAAGGGTTCTCGGTCTACCGGGATCAAGGCCGGTATCGCAAAGCTTTTGGGATACGAGAAGGCTATGGAAGATTACAATCATCGATTCACAGCCAATCCCATGTTTGATTCCTCCTATCAATACAACTTGAACGCTCAGTCTCAAAGCCAAAGGAATACCTCTATTACGGCCACTATTACGGCTAGGGTGGTGAAAGTTTTACCCAACGGCAACTTGGTGGTGCAGGCCAAGCGGGTGGTCAAACAAGACGCCGATCTGGAATACATTGTGCTAACCGGAATCGTCAGACCCCAAGACATCGACGCCGACAACGCCGTGCTTTCCACCCAGCTTTCGGATGTCACCCTGGAATACAGCGGAAAAGGCCCCAACAAAGAGATCATAAGGGGGCCGGGCTGGGTGGCTCAGCTTCTCCATATTATCTGGCTCTTTTAGGAGGAAATTAGGTGAAGAGGGTAATGGTTTTCGTGCTTTGGTTTCTCTTACTTTTCGGGTCGGGATTGGCGGCCCGTATCAAGGACCTTGTTACGGTGGAGGGCGTAAGGAGTAATCTCCTCGTGGGTTACGGCATAGTAGTGGGTCTTAAAGGAACTGGCGACGGCGACCAGACCAAGTTTACGGTTCAGTCCATCGTGAACATGCTCGAGCGGTTCGGAATTCGGGTCCCCAGGGCTCAGGTGAAGCTCAAAAACGCGGCCGCTGTTATGGTTACCGCCGAGCTTCCCCCCTTCGTGAAGCCTGGTCAGCGGATAGATGTCCTGGTCTCTTCCATCGGAGACGCCAAAAGTCTCCAAGGAGGAACCTTGCTATTGACTCCTCTAAAAGGGCCGGATGGGCAGGTATACGCCTTGGCCCAGGGGCCAGTTTCCATCGGAGGATTCGGAGCCGGAGGAGCCGGAGCCTCGGTACAGGTCAATCATCCCACCGTGGGCCGGGTCCCCAACGGGGCCATCGTGGAGAGAACCGTTCCGGTGGATCTGAATGGTAAGGAGGCCCTCACCCTTTCTTTTCGTGAGGCAGACTTTACCACGGTTTCTCGAGCCGTTTCGGCTATCAACGCTTATCTGCATGGCCCTTTCGCTCAAGCTTTGGATGGACGCACGATTAAGCTCCTTGTACCTCCAAAGTACCGCGGACGAGTGGTGGCGTTGCTCGCAGACGTTGGTGATCTTGAGGTCGAGCCGGATGTGCCCGCTCGGGTGGTTATTGATGAACGTACCGGCACGGTGGTCATAGGCGAGAATGTGCGGGTCTCTCGGGTGGCAGTAGCCCATGGGAACCTTTCCGTGGAGATACGAGAGACCCCGCAGGTGGTTCAACCCCAGCCCTTTGCCAGGGGCGAGACCGTGGTGGTTCCCCGAACCGAGGTCAAGGCCAAAGAGGAGAAGGCCCGGGTGGTAGTGCTTGAGGAAGGGGCCAGCATCGGAGAGCTAGTGAGGGCGCTTAACGCCGTGGGGGCCACTCCCCGGGACCTCATCGCCGTGCTTCAGGCTATTAAGGCCGCCGGTGCCCTTCAGGCCGAACTGGTGATTATGTAGGGGGCATGGATATGAAGGCTTACGGTTACTATCCAACTTCTAGTTTTGAAAAATTGCGACGCTTGCAGAGTCTAGCCCAGAAAGATCCCCGTTCGGCCCTGAAAAAGGCCTGCCGAGAATTCGAGGGCCTGTTGCTTCACCAGATCCTCAAAGGGCTTGATCGTACGGTCATGCGTAGCGGATTTTTCCCGGAGGGTCTTGAGATCAAGATCTACCGGGATCTCTTTTATCAGGAGATTTCGAGAGAGCTTGCCGGACGAGGTTTGGGGCTTTCGGACCTCTTATATCGAGAGCTTTCTCGCTATCTCCCCGAAGAAAAATTTATGCCAAAGTCGAAAAATGCCGAAAAAGGAGGTAGAGATGGCTAAGAAGACCCTTCTGGAACTCAAAAAGGCCCTTGAAGAAGAACGGGAGGCCCTTCTCAAAGGGGCTATCGAAAGTGTTTTGCGCACGGCTTCTTACAAGGCGCGGCTAGTGGAAAAGGCTAAAGAAGAAGGGCTCTCCGAGGACGACCGGGAGCTTCTCGAAGAGGTTCTGAAGCTAAACGAACGTAACAAGGCCTTGATCGAGGCTGGTCTTTCCTTTATTGAGGAGGCCTTTCGGGTGCTTTCTAAATCCATGAAACCCGAGACCTTTTACTCCCACGCCGGCGAGGGAGTTTCTTCGGCTGGAGCCCAAATCATTTCCCGAGAGGCTTAGGCGTGTCCGGTATTACAAGTGCCCTGAATATTGCCAAGAACGCCCTTTTGGCTTTTCAGACTGCGGTTCATGTGACCAGTCACAACGTCTCTAATGTTGATACTGAGGGCTACAGCCGGCAGAAAATTGTAACTACTCCTTATCCACCTTCTCCATCCCCGGTAGGTCCTATCGGAAGCGGAGTCAAGATTGATCAGATCAAACGCTACTTTGATGTCTTTCTTGAGGCCAACCTTAATCTCAAACGCACGGATTTGGGCTTTTTTACTGCAGAAGAGACCGGTATGCGGCTTGTGGAGTCCATCTTCAATGAGACCGGTGAACTTGGTCTTTCGCAACTCCTCAACGACTTTTTCTCTGCCTGGCAGACGCTCTCCAACCGGCCGGAGGGGCTTCCGGAAAGGCGTTTAGTGGTGGAAAAGGGCAAGCTACTTGCGGAAAATATTTCGGAAAAATTCCGGACTTTAAAGGAGCTTGAGGACAACGTAGGCCAAAAACTTAAAAGTATTGTAGAACAAATCAATCGTTTGGCCAAGGAAATCGCAGAGATCAATTTGCAAATAACGGCGGCAGAGACTGGAGGGCATCAAGCCAACGATCTCCGTGATCAGCGGGATCGCCTGATAGCCGAACTTTCAAAGCTGGCCCCTATCCGTTACTTCGAAAACAAAGACGGGGCCTACAATGTTATCCTCGGTCGGGGTTTCAACTTGGTAGATGTAGACCGCTCCTGGGAGCTTGATCTTTCCGGGACCGAAGTTTATTGGGTGGGACACCGAGGAGAAAGGGCCCGTCTTACCAGTCAGGAAATCTCAGGCGGAGAATTTGGGGGTTGGCTGAGGATTTTGGAACAAATATCCGACGAGTGGAATCACGAATATGTCTCTTCTACCAGGGCTATTATCAAAGAAGATGGTAGTCCTCTTTTTGAGGATACTACTTTTCGAGAACTTGGTCTCTCGGTGGGGGATACCTTTGAATTTTCCGGGACGGATCATTTCGGAAACGCCGTAAGCGGTTCTTTTAGGATCGAAAGCATCGAGGATCTTGACAAGACCGTAAGGGATCTCCTTGACGAGATCGAAAAGGCCTATGGTTTTACGGTTACCGCCTATCTCAAGGATGGTCGGATCTTTATCAAGGATGCCTATCGGGGGTCAGGAGAACTTGAGTTTGCCTTTACACGTTCACCCCTCGATTTCGGACGCTTCGATGAGCCCGGTCTCAATTACCGGGTGAAGGAATTAAACCTCACCGGAAAACTTTCGGCCTTCGCCGAGGAGCTCATTCGGGCCATAAATCGGATCCACTCCGAAGGGGTTGGCCTCAAGTTCTTTACTGGGGAATTAGAGGGCACTTACCAGACCGCAGATTACATCAAGACCCTTCCTTTCTTTTTGGATCTCAACCGCAATGGTAGCCTTTTTATCTGGATTAAAGATCCCAGTGGCAACCTTACTCCGGTTAGAGTGGACTTCGAACTCCCCTCAGACGCCTTACTTACTGATGTTGCCGATCAGATTAATGCGGCTATTTTGGCCCAGGGGTTTGATCCCAATCAAACGGTTAGGGCTACCGTTCGAAATGGGCGGTTAGTCTTTCAGGCCCAGGAGGGCTGGGCCTTTGCCTTCTCCAACGACACTTCCGGTATCCTGGCCTCCACCGGCATTAACGTCTTTTTTACCGGGATAGATGCGGCCAGTATTGAGGTGAATGAACTTCTCTCGGTTCATCCGGAATACGTAGCTGCGGCACGACTTGATCGGGAGGCCTGGCGAAGCGAGATCCCTGTGACCGGTCTTTACCGGAGCCGCAAGGCCATAGTCAATCCGGATAGTCTCATCTTTTCCGAACCGGACCATACCCTTTACGTCAAGTTTTTTGATGCTCAGGGGAAGCTGGTTGAGGAGCTCGGGGTGGATGTGGCTTCTGGGGATAGTCTTGCAGACATCTTGGATAAACTGGATGCCCTAGAAGGCTTGCGGGCCTATATAGATGTGGAGGGACGCCTTGTTCTGGGCCTCGATCCGAACAGTTCCAAATCGTACGCCTATTTTGAACTCGGTGTGGAGGATCCGAATACTACGGGTTCTTTTTTGGCCTACCTTCGGGATGAGGGAGTATGGGTGCCGCAGTATATACATACCGGAGATCCTGTAAACGATTCTCAAATCTTTTCCGGACTCGAACCTTTGGTAAAGCCTACGCAGTACGTAGGAAATATCGGAAGCCTTGACCCCGCTTCTTTAAGTTTTTCGGGAACGCTTACGATACGCTATTTCAATTCTCAGGGGGAAGAAGTGGGCTCAGAAACTTTTTCTGGAGCCACCAATCTTCAGGATCTGATAACGGCCATCGATGGAAGCACCAATCTAAAGGCCTATATAGATCACGGCCAGGTGGTCATGGCTCTAGATAAAGGCGGAGCTCCCCCGGAAATAGCCTATTTTGTGATCGAAAGCGACGATACGGCCCGTTCTTGGGGAAAAATAAAGCTCGATGCCGGAACACCTTATGAGCTAACCTTTACCATGGGTACCCTTGAGAACTGGGTCTATGATGAAACTGGCAAGCCCATTGATACCGATACCGCCAATAAAGTGGTGGATCCTTTCCGGGTGACTCTTACTACCGACCAGGGGCTCATCCAAATCGTCAACAAATACAACGCCACCGAAAACGCCCGCTGGGGGCTTTCGGCCGAGATCGACGCCAACGGACGCTTACTCGTAAAGACTACCGGTCTTTACGACACCCGCAGCTTTGTGGTCACCGATGCCTTTCGCCGGGAGGCCTTTTCCGGAACCGTGTACGCCAACCGTTTTGATTCCGACACCAATACTTGGTATTTCCTTACGGACGAGGCGGTCTCCACGGGCGACAGCTTTTCCCCCCAGGACATCGTGATCAATTACCAGGACGCCGACAACAATATCGTGCACACCGAAACCCTTAGTTTTGGAGCCAGCTTTACCCTCAACGATTTCATCTCTCAGCTCCGTTCCCTAGACTCAGACGGTGACGGTCAGGCGGATTTTGAGGTAAAGGAGGATGATTCCGGCAGGCTCGTGATCCGTGTAAAGGACTCTGATCGCAACAACGACGGGCGGCCTGATTGGGTACGTTTTAGACTGGAATCCAGTTTAGGAACCACAGAGGAAGGTAATCTGGCTACCTATCTGGCGCGAAGGGTCTTCGGACGAACACAGGCGTTGGCCGATACCCTTCAGGGCTTCGATATTAAGTCTGGAGACAACCGCAACGCCTTGAGAATTTCGGATCTTTCAGACTCCAAACGGGAAGCCTTGGGCGAAGCCAGCCTGTACGACTACTACACTGCGGTGGTTGGTGAGATCGGCGTGGCCGGGAAACGGGTTTCCGAGGCCAAGACCTTTATGGAAGATCTTATCAAACAGCTCCAGCTTATGCGGGATTCCATCTCCGCGGTCTCTTTGGACGAGGAGATGGCCAACCTCATGAAGTATCAGCAGGCCTTTGCGGCGGCGGCCAAACTTCTGACTACTACGGACGAGATGCTCATGACTTTGATCGAGTCCAAGCGTTAGGGGGATAACTCATGCGTCTTAGTTTGAGGACTATCTACGGCGGTCTTCTTACCGATCTCGAGCATATTACGGAGGACATCTACAAATATCAGACGCAGATCGCTACGGGCAAAAAGTATACCCGGCCTTCAGAGGCTCCGGTGGAGCTTTCTTACGCCCTTGGCTACCGTAAGGCCCTTAAAGAGATTGAGCGCTATCAGGAAAGTATCCGCGAAGCCAAGAGTTTCCTTCGCACCGTGGAAGGGGCCCTTGACGGTTTAAAAAAGGTGGTCGAGCGAGCCAAGGAACTGGCCCTAGAGGGCGCCAACGATATCCAGAACGCAAGCACCCGCCAGGCCATCGCCGCGGAGATCGAAGGCCTGCTTGAGGAAGCCCTAGCCCTGGCCAACACCCAGCACGGCGACCGCTATGTCTTTGCCGGCAACCGTCCATCAGGTTATCCCGAAGGGGAGAGGCCTTTTGAACTGATTAAGGAGACTCTCCCCAACGGAGAAGTGGTGGAACGGGTGGTCTATAACGGAGGTTCTGAGGACTTCTATATGGGCTACACCCAAGGGAGGAAGATCCTGATTGCCCATAACGGAGAAGAGGTCCTCATGGCTTCCGAATTGTTTCAGACCCTAATTGGCCTAAAGAAGACCCTTTCCGCCAACAACGTTCCCGATCCTAGAAAGGAGATCGAGGACATCCAAACCCACATCGGTCGTCTTGATCGAGTACTGAACCATATTTTAGAGGAACGTTCGGCCCTCGGAGCTCGGATGGATCACTTGGAACTCAAGGACAATCTTTATCTAGGGCTCAAAGACGTGCTCATCGGTAACCTGGGCGAGGTGGAAGAGGCCGACTACCTCGAGGCCGTGACCAATTTAAACGCCAAGCGCACCGCTTACGAAGCCGCCTTAAAGGCTGCCACGCAGACCATGGGACTCAGTTTGGTGAATTTCATTTAAGGGAATTGGTAGGAGCGGGCTTTATACCCGCCCCTAATAAATCCGCATCCTACAAGTTGTGGGACAATAATAAGTAACGCAACTGTTGAAAAAAAGTGTGGAGACGTTCGCGTATTTCCGATAATCCGGAAAGCCCCGTCTCATAATCAGCCTTTAGGGCTTCGGCCTCTAGGAGAAGCTCCTCCAGAAGAGCCGCACACTCCCGAGCCTCCTCAAGGCTAAGACCCTTCAAGGGAAGGGCTTGGAAATGTCTGAAGTCTTCGAGAAGACGATCCAGATCCTTTTGGGCTAGGTCCTCCTTACAGCGTAGCAACCACTCCCTGAGACTGGGCATCTGGGGTCTTCCTCACGGCCTGCGGCCCGGCGTTTCCGTTCACCTTAACCTCCTTTTCCACATCCTGCCAGGCCTCTCGAAGTTCCTCAAGGATCTTGATCATTTTCCTTACGATCTCGGGATTGTCTTTGGCGCTGAGGGTGACCAGCTCATTAAGAAGCGAGTCGTAGATTTCGTGAAGCTTTTGGGCGATCTCGCCCCCTTTTTCAAAGTTAAGGGTGCCGTCCAAGGTGGCGATGATATCCGCGGCCTTGGAAAGGGCTTCGAGTTTTTTCTGAAGCTCCTCAGGGTCTTCCTCTTTCTTTTCCATGAATTCCAAGGCCGTCTTGAGGCTCGATATGGCCCGATCATAGAGCAATACCACCAACCTTACGGGGCTTGCCGTCTTTACCATGTTTTCAAGGTAAGGATTAGTCGTCATTTTTTATTACCTCCCCACATTTGTGATAAGGTTACGATGTAGTCCTGAAGCCTCTGAATGGTGTTTTGGGCCTCGTTCATGAAGACCTCTAGCTTGCCGTACTCTTGCCTGAGCCGTGCCTCCTCGCGGGCCAGTTGTTCTTGAATCTTCTGGGCCTCTTCTTCAATCCTATTGATTTGATCTTCGTACTGCGAGGAGAGGCTTCCCAAGTAATTCGTTTCTATCTCTAGATACTGGCTGTAGCCAGTTTTTAGCTGGCTAAGGGTGTTTTTGACTTCCTCCGCGTTGGTTTCCAGAAGTTGGTTCAAGTTCTCGGTGTTGATGGAGATATGGCCCGTGTCGTCGAACTCGATAAGGCCTTTTTCGATTAAGGGCTCAAGGAGATTGGAGAGTGAAGATTCCAAGGAATTTACAAAATTTTCGCCCAAGAAGATACCGGTCTTGAGGTCCGTGAATTCCCGGATCTTGTCGATAATCTGGTTGTAGTTTTGGGCGAAGTTATTGAGAAATCCTGAAACCTGGGAATAGTCCTCGGAGATGGAGATCTGGGCTGTGCCTGCGGCCTTAGCCGTAAGGGTCACGCCTGAAATGAGGTTCTCGAAGGTGTTGGTGGGGCTGTAGACCGGACTCCCGGTCCCCACCTGGAGCTGTGCGTTCTTGCCCTCTTGGATGACATTGGTGTCAAGGGCTCCGAGTTCCGTGGGCAAAGCCCCGGAAGAGATTTCTATGGCATAGGTGCCGCCTACGGTGTCGGTCTCAACCGTAGAGGCCCCTTCATCGGCTTCGGAAAGAAGCAACTTGTACGTGCTGCCGTCGAAGTATACACTGGCTTCCACCCGGCTCTGGGCGGAGTTGATGGCGTTTACTAGATCCTCGAGCGTTCCGCCTCCGAAGTCGATGGTGTATTCCTCGTAGCTTGTGCCGGTGAGGTTGTACCGCAGGGTGAAGGTAGCGGTGCTCAAGATAGTGGTAAGGTCCGAGACCCCGGTACTTGAAACGCGGATTTCCTTCTGGGCAAGCTGGGAGACCGTAACATCGAAGGAGATGTCCGGGGCGGTCTGATCCACCGACACGGAAACCACGTCGGTATTCGAGGAAGTTCCACTCTTGGCCTTGAAGAGCTCTTCGATATTGGCATCCGTAAAGAAAGTCTCCAACGAATCGACCGTGGATTTTAGGTCGTCTATGGATTGCTTTTTGACCTGAAGGATTTGCTCTTTCTGGGCCAGGACTTCAAGGGGACGGGCCTTGAGTTGCATGATCCTTTCCACTATGCCCGCAGAATCGAAGGCCCCTGTCAAATTACTAAGATAAATTTCTCCTGCCATTCCGGCCCCCTACCTTATCAATTTCTACTCTACTTATCGGCTAAAGACCTTGGAGACTTAAATGCTAGTTCCCACCTTAGAAAGGGATCAACTCCTCCCCTTGTAAGGGGAGGCCGGGTGGGGGTCTTGGAACTCCCCTGCTCCCCCTTCCAAAGGGGAGAAATCTCTATAAGAAACCGTAATAATAAAATACTAAAAAAAGGATCCGGGGGAACTCCCTAGCGAAAACGGGAAGTTTTTAGAGGTCTTTTTAGTTATAATATACCCTTATTTCAAGAAAACATTCCAAAAACCGAAATTTATTCCTTTTTGCAACCTATTTACACTTTTTTGTTCACCAAAACCCCTAACATTTGATCGATGTTCTTCATAATCTTGAGCAGATACTCCGGAGGAATTTGCCGAATGACCTGGTTGGTTTCCTTGTCCACAATTTTTACTACCGGAATGTCTAACTCATCGTCTATCTCGATCTTGAGATATTTACTGAAGAGATCGAATTTCTTTTTGAGCTCTTCAATGAGTTTTTTCAGCTCTTGAGAGTTTATTTCCGTATTTTGAGACTTTTGTCTGGAGGGTTTTTTAAAAGGGGCAACACCGGTTCTCAAAATACTAAAAGCTTCCTCATTCGAGATGGCCTTCCCTTTTGCCGGGGCCCTTATTTCGGGGGAAACGGCCTGACTCATACTTGCTAGCACTTTCATTTCTACGCCCCCGCTCCAATATTAAAAAAACCCGGCCCCAGGTGGGGCCGGGGCTAGTTAGATTATCGGAGAAGCTGGAGTACCAGCTGCGGCAACTGGTTGGCCTGGGCCAGCATCGCGATACCGCTCTGCATCCGAATCTGGAAGGTGGTGAATCGGCTCATCTCTTCGGCATAGTCCACGTTCCGGATGACGTTCTCGGCCTCCTTGGTGTTGTCGTAGGCTGTCTTCTGGGCATCATAGATGGACTGCAGGTTGTTCATGATGGCACCAATCTGGGAGCGGACCTTATCCACTTTTTGAAGAGCTTTCTCCACAACGAGCAAGTAAGTTTCAGCATTACTATTACTGGAAACATCAATGGCCGTAATAGAGGTTAATCCCACATTAGTTCCACTGGTATCGGTAAAATTAAATCCTACATTTCCACTAGTAGTTCCAGAGACACCAGCATATTCAAAAAGAAAGCTATCAATTCCACCAATATTAATGGTTCCTACCTTCACTTGACCACCGTACTCCGAAGTACCAGCTGCCAAAGCACTTGCCACTTGGAGAGCATTATTTCCCCCTTGTAAAAGTTGGCTAAAATCTATGGTGACATCAGGCGCCGCACTTGTGCCGGCAGGGGCCGTAACTTGAGCTTCAATACCAATAGTTTCTCCATCATTGGTGGTTAGCTGAAGTTTTCCATCGCTATTGGTTGCTACAATCGGAGCTCCAGCAGCCCCAGCAGCGGTATTAATACGATTCACTAAAGTATCAAGATCAGCTATATTCTTAGAAACAGTAGTAGAACCAGCTGCAACCGTAATTGTCCCGAGTTGTACTTGAAAAGAAGTTGAACCATCTCCTATATAAAAATTCAGGTAAACAGTAAAAGTTTCATCACTAGCACCGGCCGCTGCAGTAGCACTAGCATTTACTACATTGGCTGTATTGTAAGTAGTATCCGCAGTACTAGTGTTAGAAGCTGTAGCTGTGATCCCAAGATTGCTTAAAGTATCATTGCTATTAATAGCGTCGGCTAGACTTTTGGCGTCAATCAAATAGTTAGTAGTAGCATCTCCCTGATAAACCGTTGTCCCAGCAATTCTTACATATTCACTAGTCCCGGAAAGAACAAAATTATTGGCTACAGTATTAACATTAGCAGTAAAATTAGCTAGACTTCCTCCACTGGTTTGGGCTTCAAATTTAGTACTAACCCCTCCGTTTCCGGTCTCAAGATAAGCTCCTAGCTGGGAAGCCCTCATGTTAGATATATTAACGGTAACCGTCTGATCTTTCCTGGCGCCATAGTGGATTTTTTTGCCCTGGAAATCTCCGTTCAAAAGGTGAATCCCGTTATACTCGGTGTCTGCAGCGATTTTATCGATGGCATCTCTAAAATTATCAATTTCCCGTTGAAGAGCCGCCCTAGCGTTTACATCGTTAATATCATTCGCAGCACTTTCAACCCTTGTATACATAGCTTGAAGCTTGGTGAAAATCTGTCCTAAACTGTTCTCCGCAATCCGGAGAGCCGAAAGTCCGGTTTGAATATTCTGGTTACCTTGATAAAGACCGGCCGCCACCACCGAGAGCTGGTCGGCGATGAAAAGCCCCGCCGCGTCGTCCTGCGCTGAAAGGATACGTAATCCCGTAGAAAGGCGCAGGAGCGACTGGTTCATCATTCTTTCGTTGGCCTTCAACGCCGTGTGCGTTGAAGCACTTTCGTAGTTGAAGTTAATTCTTAAGGCCATGGCTACACCTCCTAGCTTTGTTTTCCTTTTTATCTGCCTTTCTGTTATACGTATCGGAAGTGGTGGGAAAAACTTTAAAGACCCTTGGACCCTCCCT
>NZ_LWLG01000009.1 GCF_001652585.1 Thermosulfurimonas dismutans | reverse complement strand
CGAGAAGAGTCTGAAGACGCTCCTTTTTTTCTTCAAGAGAAAGGTTATCCAGTCCAGATACTAGTTGCTCAAGGCGGTCTTTGAGGTTTTCAGGAAGATCCTCAGGCGCGTTTTTTAGTATTTCCTTTAAGGTTGTCTCCAGGTCCTTGATCTTTGGAAGAGTAGCAAAATTTTTCCGAGCGGCAAAAAGGAGAGGACGTCTGAAACGTTCCTTCCAGGCTGAAAGATCCTCGGACATAGTTTCAATTTTAACAATTGTCATTCCGGCTTTCAGCCTTATTTTCCCTAGTAGGGGTTTGCGAGAGGAGGTGTTTATGGCGGAAAAAGAGCTTCCGGCCAGACCGGACGAAATTAGGGATCTACCGGTTATTCCCAGTGACGCCGTGCTCTTTCCTCACATGATTGTACCCTTCGTGCTTACGGAGCCGGGGTTGGTGAAGGCCGTGGAGGAGGCCCTATCCCAGGATCGTATGGTGGCCGTGGTGGCAGTCAAGGATCCCAAGGCCGAACGCAAGGAGCTATTCCAATTCGGTACGCTGGCCCTTATCCTCCGGGCCAGCCGGGTGGAGCTCGACCGGGTGAGGATCGTGGTCCAGGGCTTATCTCGTATCCAGGTTCTTTCCTTTGTCGAGAACGAGCCTTTTCTCATGGCCCGGGTACAACTTCTGGCCGAGACATTTTCTCCGGATCGGGAAGCAGAGGCCTTGGCGGTCAATATCCGGCAAATGTTCGGTCGCGTTCTTGAGCTTTCCCCCCACCTCCCAGGGGAGCTGCGGTCTCTGGTGGAAAATCTTGAGGATCCGGGGATGCTAGCTGATCTTTCGGTAGCCCATCTTAACGTGCCTCATAATGAAAAACAGGCCCTCCTTGAGACCCTTGATGTTAAGGCAAGACTTCATAAGGCTGTAAGACTTGTTGCGGAGCAACTAGAGGTCCTTGAGCTCGGTCAGAAGATTCAGGCCGAAGTCAGGGATCGCATGGAAAAGGCCCAGAAAGAATACTATCTTCGGGAGCAACTCAAGGTTATTCGGAAGGAACTTGGGGAGGCCGAAGGTCTTGAGGCCGAGGTTGAGGAACTTGAGGAAAAACTTGAGAAGAAGGCCCTTCCGGAGATGGTTCGTAAAGAAGCCGAAAAGGAGCTGAAGAAACTCTCTCGCACGCATCCGGCCTCTGCGGAATACACCGTCATTCGGAATTATCTCGACTGGATCCTGGAACTACCTTGGTTGGAGTCTACCGAGGAGCATTTGGATATCAGTGAAGCCGAACGAATACTTGACGAGGATCATTACGATCTGGAAAAGGTCAAGAAACGCATTCTGGAATACCTCGCGGTAAGGAAACTCAATCCCGAGATGAAGGGGCCTATCCTTTGTTTTTTGGGCCCTCCGGGAGTGGGTAAGACCAGCCTGGGACGTTCCATTGCCCGGGCCTTAGGGCGCAAGTTCTGGCGGATTTCTCTCGGTGGCGTGCGAGACGAGGCTGAGATCCGGGGACACCGGAGAACCTACGTGGGGGCCATGCCCGGTCGCATCATCCAGGCCTTGCGCCGGGTGGGAGTTAATAATCCAGTTCTCATGCTCGATGAGATAGACAAGATCGGAGCCGACTTTCGGGGTGATCCCGCGGCGGCCTTGCTCGAGGTTTTAGATCCCGAACAGAATCGTGAGTTTTCGGATCACTATCTAGAGCTTCCCTTTGATCTTTCGCGGGTAATCTTCATTGCTACCGCCAACGTGATTGATACTATTCCTGCCCCCCTGAGGGATCGTATGGAGGTCATCGAGATTCCGGGCTATACCGAGGAGGATAAACTCCACATCGCCAGGAAATATCTGATCCCGCGGCAACTAAAGGCCCACGGTCTCAAACGCGGGCAGGTACGGTTCACGGAGGCGGCCTTGAGACGCATCATCTCCCACTACACCCGGGAGGCCGGTGTGAGACAGCTCGAACGGGAGATCGGGGCCGTGTGTCGGGCGGTAGCACGCAAAGTGGCCGAGGGCGAGAGCTCAGGAGAACACGTTACCGTCAAAAACTTGGAGGAATACCTCGGGCCGCCCAAGTATCTCCCAGAGGTCCCCGAGAGGGTAAAGGTGCCGGGAGTGGCCATTGGCCTGGCCTGGACTCCGGTGGGTGGCGAGATCCTTTTTGTGGAGGCGGCTCGGATGAAGGGGACCCGCAAGTTGATCCTTACCGGACAGCTCGGCGAGGTGATGCGGGAGAGTGCCGAGGCCGCCTTTACTTACGTGCGTTCGCACGTCGAGGAACTGGGAATAGACGAAGAAGTCCTCGAAAGATCCGACTTCCATATCCACGTGCCTTCCGGGGCCATTCCTAAAGACGGTCCGAGTGCCGGGATCACCATCCTTACGGCCCTAGTGAGTTTGCTTACCGGGCGCACGGTGCGTCCAGAGGTAGCCATGACCGGCGAGATCACCTTAAGGGGACTGGTGTTGCCCGTGGGAGGCATTAAGGAGAAGGTGCTTGCGGCCAGGCGGTTTGGCCTCAAGGAGGTCATCCTTCCCAGACGCAACGAAAAGGATCTCACGGAGGTGCCGGAAGAGGTGCGCAAGAGCCTCAAGTTCCACTTGGTCTCACGGGTGGAAGAGGTGTTTCCCATCGTTTTCAAAGATTGGAAACGAAAGGCGTGAAAAACGCTTGAGTATCTTCTGGGCTTCAAAGGCCCCGAAGATATTTCCGTGCCGGAGGGCCCCGCGGATGAAAATTTCGGCCTTGCGCCGGGCCTCTACGGCCACCATAAAACGCATCTCCGGAGTGAGCACCGGATCGTTGAAGATCTTGCTCAAGGCCTTGAGCCGCCAGAAATCTAGCCCCGGCGTGGAAGATAGCTGGTCTGGATGTCCTCCGCGTTTGATTACCAGGGGGTCGGGTATTAGATACACCGGATACCGGGCGGCAAGTCTCAACCAGAGTTCATAGTCTTCACAAACCGGAAAGTTTTCGTCAAAAAGGCCGATCTCATCGAAGATTCTCCGTCGCAGCATCACCCCAGAAGGAGAAACCAAACAGAGCTTCACTGCCCGGTCGAAGAAGTAGCCGTTGGGCTTGCGGTGTTTGCTTTTGGGAAAGACGCGTCTTCCGTTCTTGATCCAGATTTCCTCCGGCTGGACGGCCACAGCCTCTGGATGGGTCTCAAAGAAGGCCACCTGTCTTTCCAACTTCTCCGGGAGCCACAGGTCGTCGCTGTCAAGAAAAGCGATGAACTCTCCCCTTGAGATGAGTATTCCGCGATTTCTGGCCGAGGCCGGCCCCCCCTGGGCCTTGCGGTGATAGACGACGGGATAGCGGGTAATCAAACGAGGGGTTTCGTCGGTGGAACCATCGTCCACCACAATGATCTCCAGTGGCCGATAAGTCTGTGCTAGGACGGAATTTAAGGCCTCTTCTAAAAAAGGAGCCCGATTGTAGGTAGGAATAATTACGGAAACCAACAATTTTTAAATTATACCCCTTGCCTTCGGATACCGGAAGACTTACTTTTCCT
The DNA here is from genome assembly GCF_001652585.1 of Thermosulfurimonas dismutans. Taxonomy (GTDB): domain Bacteria; phylum Desulfobacterota; class Thermodesulfobacteria; order Thermodesulfobacteriales; family Thermodesulfobacteriaceae; genus Thermosulfurimonas; species Thermosulfurimonas dismutans. Next base: position 72,150 of record NZ_LWLG01000009.1, on the reverse strand, counting down.
TTTGGAAGGCCTTCCCAAAAAATTTCGTAAAATCCAAAAATTAGATGAAAGGAGGTGGTATTATGCCTCTGAACTGGACCTGGGAATGGGATCCTTTTAAGGAGTTCGAAAGGCTCCAGGAGGAGCTGGATCGCTTGTTTGAGTGGATGAGTCCCTTTCGGCCTTTGCGAGGCGAAGAGGTTTATCCCCGGATTAATGTGGGCGAAGCCCCTGATAAGGTTCTGGTCTATATCTTTGCTCCGGGGGTAGATCCCAAGAGCGTGGAACTTTCGCTCGAGGACAACCTCCTTTCCATCTCCGGTGAGCGCAAGGCCGAAGAGGCCCTAGAGGTGGAGGAAGTGAAACCCGAGAGATTTGCTCGGCGCGAGCGGTTTTCCGGGAGGTTCTCGCGGGTGATTTCTCTTCCTGAGTCCGTGGATCCAGCGCAGGTGGAGGCTGAGTATCGGAATGGCATCATTGTAGTGAGTATTGGTAAGAAGGAAGCGCACAAGGCCAAAAAGATAGAGGTCAAGGCCGCTTAAAATCCTTGAGGAAAGGGGGTGAGACTTATGGCTGAAAGGAAAGAAATTGCTCCCCGTGAGGAAACCGTGGTTTCTGCCCGGAAACGGGTCAGAGCTATGGTACCTCCAGTGGACGTTTACGAGACCGACGATGGTCTCATCCTGCTGGCCGATATGCCCGGGGTGAGCAAGGACACTCTGGACCTCAAGGTGGAGGACAATGTCCTCTACCTCAAAGGGACCATTGTGGAAACTCCGGGCGAGGAGGTCTCTCCGGAATATGTGGAGGTTCGGGGACGAGAATACTTCCGGGCCTTTACCTTGGGTCCGGAGTTCGATCAGGACAAGATCGAGGCCACTTTTAGTCAGGGCGTGCTAAGACTCTTTATCCCCAAACACGAGGCCGAAAAGCCCAGGAAGATAGAGATCAAAGTGGCATAACAGGCGGGCGGTGGGGCTTAGGCCTCACCGCCGTATTTTTGTTTGATTCTTTCCAGGTCCTCCGGGGTGTCCACCTCGGGGCAGTCGTAGCGGGTAATACTTACCGCGATGGGATAGCCGTTCTCAAGTGCCCGGAGCTGTTCCAGTTTTTCCGCTTCTTCCAGTTCGCCCGGGGGAAGCTTCAAGAAAAGATCCAGAAATTCTTTGCGGTAGGCATAAAGCCCGATGTGCCTCAGGTAGAGAGGGGCCTTCCCCGGAGGTCGGAAATAGGGTATGGGGGATCTCGAAAAATATAAGGCCCGTCCTTCCCTATCCAAAACCACTTTAACCCGATTGGGGTCATTTATTTCTTCGGGATTTTCCACAGGAATAGCCACGGTGGCCATGGGTACTTCGGAGGAAAGGAGAAGGGGTTTCACCAGTTCTTCTATGACTTCCGGGGCCAGCAAAGGTTGATCCCCTTGGATGTTAACCACAATGTCCTCGTCGGCCAGCCCCAGGAGCCCGGCGGCTTCGGCTAATCTTTCCGTGCCACAGGTGTGTTTCGGAGAGGTCATGATGGCCCTTCCGCCAAAACCTTCCACGCAGTGGAATATCCTTTCGTCGTCGGTGGCGACGACCACTTCCTCTAGGAGGGGACTTTGTCGGGCCCGATGGTATACATGTTCAATTAAGGGTTTCCCCCAGAGTTCTACTAGGGGTTTTCCCGGGAACCGGGTCGAACCGTAACGGGCTGGTATGATACCTACTATCCGCATGGCCTCCTCCTTGACGGTAAGAACTTAAAATGTTTTATTCAAGTTTAAACTTTCTCCGGGAGAAAGATAAGATGAGAATTCTCCTGTCTTTGATTACGTTTTGCGTTTTGTTTTTTGTTCCTCCCTCCGCACACGCGGTTACACAAAAGGTGGCCATCTTACCTTTCAACATTCACGCCCCCCAGGATCTATCTTACGTCCGGGAAGGTATTCAGGACATGCTTACCACCCGGCTTTTTGCTCCCGGGAAAGTAGAAACGGTGGATCCCGAACTTGTTCGCAAAGCCCTTTCCGAGCTGAAGGCTCCTCTAACTCGGGAGACTGCTAGACAATTAGGCCAAAAACTCGGGGTGGACTATGTCCTTTTCGGAAGTCTTAGTGTCTTCGGTCAGACCGTTAGTGTGGATGCCGAACTTATCCCGGTAAAAGGGGAAAGGCCTCCTATTACTCTTTATACCCAGGTAAATGGCCTTGGGGAGGTCATTCCGGAGCTAGCCAACTTTGCCAAGAGATCTCGGGCCTACATTCTAGGAGAAAAATGGTCTCTCGAAAGACAACCCGCTATCAAAACTACCTCACCGGCTCCAATGATATCTCCTCTTAAGCCTAAAGCTCAGACTCCTGCTCAGGGAACCTATGTCTCTCCGGCCAAAATGCATCCCGAAAAACTGGTCGAAGCGACGGCTCCTAAGCCCTCGGTAGCTTACAGGCCACCCCAAACGGCTCCTGCCCCTTCCTCTCAAGTTTCACAGGCTCCTTCTACCTCTTCTAAGGTGCCCCTTGTTCATTATGCCGATGTAGACCAATGGCCGGATTATCCTCCTTCTGAGGAAAGTCTTCCCCCGGTGAATCAGCACCCGTCGCCTCCATCGCCTCCGGTGGTTCAGGCTCAGCCTCAACCCAAAAAGAAGAAGTCCATCTTCAGACGTATAGGCTCGAAACTCTGGCCTTTTGGAAAGAAGGAAAAAGAGGTTAAGCTCAGCGAGGTTCCGCCTCCACCACCACCACCTCCACCCCCAGCCAATCAAGCTCCTCAAAGGCCACAGACTTATCCTGGGGCTCTGGCTCCTCAGCCTCAACCGCAGCCTCGGTATCAGACCTACCAACCCCCGACGGCTCCACCACCCTCTCCACCCACGGCTCCGCCTCCCTCTCAAGGGGCTCCGTCTCAGGGCGAGACCTGGCAGTGGTACTGAGAAGGGTTTGTATTTCGGTTGCAAGCCTTTTAGGGGGAAGCCTCGAGAAGGGATAGAGGATCTTTGTCTGGCCCCCGAAGGGGGCCCAGAGAACGGGATCGGTGGGGCCAAAAAGGGCTAGCGTAGGGACGCCCAGAGCGGCTGCTAGGTGGCTTAGGCCGGAGTCGTTCCCCACCAAGAGCTTGGCCCGTGAAAGTACCTTTAGAGCCTTCTCTAGGTCCGAGCTCAAAAACACTTCGAAATCCCCGAAAAACTCTTCAAGATCCATTTCCGCCGGACCAAGGATTACCTTGATCGGAAGCCCTTCGGCTCCGAGGATTTTTAAGGCTTGTTTCAGGTCTTCCCGAGGATAACACTTGGCTCGTCCTCCGCTTCCTGGATGACACAAGAGATATTGCGGAGTCCATAGAAAGCCCGGTGGCTTAAGGAGCAGGCCTTCAGCTGGAACCTCTTTGCCTCCGGCTCTTTCTAGCTGGAAAAGGGCTACGTGACGTCTTTCATTTGGTACGGTTTCAATAAAATGTACTTTTCCGGAAAAGGCCTCCTCAAAGAGCTCCCGCAGGCTTGGGCTCCGGGTGAAGACAAAGAGTATTTCCAAATCTTTGGGAATTCCGTATTCTGTGGAAAGGACCTGATCGGCTAGACCGGCCTCCTTGTAAAGATTACGGACTTCATTTCGGGCGTAGAGAGTAAGTCTTCCGAATTCTCTTTTGAGGTGGGCGATGGCCAGCCGGGATAGCAGAAGATCCCCCAAGGCGCCTTCGTGCCAGATCCCGATCATTGCATCTTAGGGCGCCCTACGGTAGCAAGATAGATTACCGTTTCCTCTTCACCGTCGAGGCCAAGAAGGTCGTTTATTTCCTCGTCGAAGAAGGCCCCGCTGGGGCACGCTGAGAGACCCAAGGCCTCGGCGGCCAGTAATAGGTTTTGACAAATGTGCGCCACGTCCATGAAGATATATCGCATTCCGCGGCTTCCATACTTGGACATGGTCCGACGAGGTATGGCCGACCATATGAAGACTACCGAAGCGGTCTCACACATACTTTGCCCAAGGGCCGCTTCCTTGAGCTTCGATCCGAATTCTCCGCGGGCAAGCTCCTCGAGCACCCATCCCGTAACCTCAAGATGATAGAGTCCGGCAGGAAGACCAGAGACGGCGTTTATACCAAGATAGGTTTCGATGGGATACAAGGCTCCTGCCGAAGGGGCTGTGCGGAGAAGGTAACGTCCGGCCCTACCCGTGACTCCTTGTGAGGCATAAAGCAAGAGGTTTAGTTCTTCAAGAGTTAGAGGGGCTCGCTGGTAAATCCGGCTGCTTCTCCGTCTAGCAAGTACCTCGAAAAGTTCGGCTGGAGGGAAGTTAGGCCGCGGAAGAGGATAGCGAGGCGCTTTGGAATAGGTTTTAACATAAGAAACCGGCGAGATTTTTTCTCTTTCTCCGGAAAAAAGTTCTTGGCGATCGAGTTTGGTTTTTTCTAAAAAGAGAAAGCCTATAGATTTTTTATAATCCGGCATCTACTTCCGTCTTCGCTTCTTTTTCCGTGCCTTGACCTCAATTTTAAGCCTCTTCTTCTCCTCAGGGAAGATGTTTTCTGAAAGGAGCCGGAGCTCCGGAAAATAGCTCTTTCGGACGAGCTTTTTAGGAGGAGACTTCCCTTTCAGGGCGAAGAATCGTAAGTATAGCAGAGCCGAGAGCAAGACCACGGTTTCCTCAAAGAGCTCCTTACAAAAGCGATAGGAACCAAGTATTTCGAGAAGATACCGTTCGACCTCCTGAGTAGGCCTTTCTGGTTTTTCAAGAGGCCTCAAAAAATTCCGTGAGAGAAGATAGGGATAGAGGAAGAAGGCCAAGGCCCCGGCCTGGGACAGTCTGTTTTGTTTTACTAGGGTATCGGCTCGCGCAAGGAGAGTCTTAAGAAAATTTTGGAGATCCGGCCTATCCAAGAAGGCTCGGTGATAGAGGGGAAAAATCTCCCGGAAGAGCCCACTTTTGAGCATGAGGTCTAACCAAGGGGCAGCCCAGCCTCCGCTTACATCCTTTAGCCATTCGTCCCTCAGTCTTATGGGAGAACAAAGACGTATCTTTTCCCGATGTCGCAGGATGCCCTCCCAAGTGGCCGGCTCAATGGTAAAGCCCGCCCTGGCGGCGTGTCTTATGGCCCGGAGCATCCTTACCGGATCACGAATGAAACGTAGGTCCGGGTTCCCTATAACCCGGATGGTGCCGTTTTTTAGGTCCTCAAGTCCACCGACGTAATCAATGATGGTGAAATCGGCGATATTGTAGAAAAGAGCGTTGATAGTAAGATCGCGACGGAAGGCGTCTTCTTCCGGGGTACCGTAGATTTCTTCTCCGTTTTCTTCCGCGCTTTCCGGCCCTCGAAAGGTGACTACCTCTACGAACTTGCCTCCGCGGAAATAGACGTGTACCAGCCGAAACCGGCGACCGATGATCCGGCTGGCTCGAAAAAGTCTCCGGATTTCCTCTGGCCGGGCATCCGTGCCCACGTCGAAATCCTTGGGGGGAAGTCCTAGGAGAAGGTCCCTTACGCTTCCTCCGACGAGATAGGCCAGGTATCCGGCGTCATGCAACCGGTAGAGGACCTTGAGGGCCTCTCTGGGGATCATCTTTCGAGAAATAGGGTGTTCCGAACGGGGAACGATTCGGGGTTTGATGGGCGAAAAGTCAGGGAAGAGTTCCAGTTGTTCAGGCATTTTTAGAGGCTTCTTTTCTAGAAATTCGAAAGAGCTTGGGATTGATGCCGTACTTACGAATTTTGTAGTTGAGGATCCGGAGGGTTGTCCCCAGAAGCTCGGCCGCACGACTCTGGTTGCCACGGGTTTCCTTCAGGGCTTCCACGATGAGCTCTCTTTCTACCTTCTCCACCGCCTCGGCTAAAGTGAGCTTGGCTCGAGTATCCGAACTTTTGGCCGTCTGCAGGCTAGGCGGAAGGTGGTAGCTCCGTATGACCTCCTCGTCACAGATGAGGACCGCCCGTTCAACGGCGTTCTCAAGCTCTCTCACGTTTCCCGGCCAGTGATATTGCATAAGAAGATCTATGGCTGGGGAGGAAAGACGTTTTATGTTCTTACCGTAAAGCCGGCAATATTTCTCAAGGAAGTATTCCGCCAAAGGGATGATGTCCGTAGGGCGTTCCCTGAGAGGCGGAATGAATATAGGAAAGACGCTCAAACGATAATAGAGGTCCTCCCGAAAAAGGCCCTTTTCCACCAGTTCTTCGAGATTGCGATTGGTGGCGGCTATGATGCGTACGTCCACCTTGATAGGCTCCGTACCTCCCAGACGGTAGAACTCCTTTTCCTGGATGGCATGAAGGAGCTTGGCCTGAATGGGAAGCGGAAGATCCCCGATCTCGTCTAGGAAAAGCGTTCCTCCGTGGGCCTTTTCCATGAGTCCGATTTTGCGGTTGTGGGCTCCGGTGAAGGCCCCTTTTTCATAACCAAAGAGCTCGGATTCGATGAGACTTTCCGGAATGGCCGTACAGGGCACGGAGACAAATGGTCCTTCTGCTCGGGGGCTGTTGTAGTGGATGATACGGGCGATGAGGGTTTTCCCGGTTCCGGATTCTCCCCGCAAAAGCACCGTAGCCGGACTCTGGGCCACCCGGTCTATCATTTCCAGGACTTCCTGCATTCTGGAACTGGTGGCTATAAAATTTTCGAGCTGATATTTGTCTCGAAGTTCGTGCTTGAGGCGCAGGTTTTCCTCCAGGAGTTGAGCCCGTTCCTCTTCTAAGGCTTGAAGTTTGGCCACCGTTTGGGCGATCAACCCGGAGACGATGGTAAGAAAACGCAGGTTTTCACCGAGCTCTGCAGTGTCTGCCGTGGGACGGTCTACCGAAAGAGTTCCTAGAACCTGCCCGCCACTTTTGATGGGCACGCAGATGAAAGAAAGGCTCTTTTTTTCTTCTTCCTTCCGGCTTCGGGTTTTATTGAGGAACCGGGGATCTTCGCTTATCTGGGGCACGATGATGGGCTGGCCGGTGGCCACCACTTCTCCCGTAATACCCTCTCCCGGACGGTAGCGTCCTCGTCTTCGGGCCTCCTCCGAAAGCCCGTGGGCTACCTCGATCTGGATCTCCCCGGTTCGAGGATTGAAGATGGTGATGGTTCCGCGCTTGAGCTCGAAGCGTTCCGAAAGAATGGAAAGGGTTTTTTGTAAAGTCTCTCTTAAATCCAGAGTGCTGGCTAAAGTACTAGCAATCTCATACAGACATGCCAATTCCTCTAATGTGTGCGAGGACATCCCCTTCAATTCGTAAACCTATTTTTACAATTTTGCCAATTCTATCCTAGTCTTTGAAAGTAAACAAGGGGAGGCCGTTGACTTTTTCTAGTGGGAAGGTATGAAGATCTTAACAGTTGGGAATTTAGAGAGGTCCTTACATTAAAGACTAAAAGGAGGCTATAGGAAGGTGCCAGACGAGCCGTCGTGGTTTGAGGTCCTGAAGGCGCTCTTTCAAAAAAGTCCCGAGGAACATCTGGCTGAATTTACCGAAGAACTTTCGGAACTTATTTCTGAGGCCGAGCGAGAGGGCCTCTTTACCGCTGAGGAGAGGGAGATCGTCCTTGCGGTCCTCAAGCTTCGAAGAGTGGCTGTCCGAGAGCTGATGATTCCTAGGAAGGAACTTGTAGCTCTGCCGGTGGATTGGCCCATGGAAAAGATTTGGGAGGTGATTTCGAAAAGCCCTCATTCTTATTATCCGGTTTACGAGGAAAATTTGGACAATTTTCTAGGGGTTGTGTCCTTAAAGGACCTGGCATCTCATTTCGGACAAGACTTTCGTCTCAAAGAACTTGTGCGTTTGGCCTACGTAATTCCTGAAAGCCTTAAGGTGCGGGAGGCCCTCAAGGGTTTCCGTGATCGGGGCGAATCCGTGGCCCTGGTGATAGATGAACTCGGTAGTCTTTCCGGTATGATCCGTCTCAAGGATCTCCTTGAGTTTCTCTTTCCGGTAAAAAGGATCGGGTTTCCAGAGGATCGCGAGGGCTGGTACCATGTGAATCCTGAAACCCCTATTGAAGAAATCGAAAGGGTCTTGAAGATAGAACTTCCCCGGGGAGATTTTGAGACTCTGGCCGGTCTTATTACCGACAAGTTGGGGCGCTTGCCGCATTCAGGAGAGCGTGTGAGCCTTCCGGGACTCGAAGTGGAGGTTCTTCAAGCTGACGAACGGGCCGTAAGGGCTTTGAGGGTACGCCCGTCAATCCCGCCCCATGAGGTTCAGTGAGTTTCCCTTCCTTTCGATGGCGGGAGGCCTCCTCCTTACCCTCTCTTTTCCCAAAGTTGCTTTTTATCCACTGGCCTTTTGGGCCTTGGTTCCGGCACTTTTAGAGGCCGCGGAAAAAGGCTTCCGCCGAGCCTTCCTTGCGGGACTTTTTCTGGGCCTTGTCCATTTCGCCACCTTGCTTTACTGGCTGGTTTCGGTCATGGTCCGCTTCGGAGGATTCCCCTGGTTGGCGGCCCTTTCGGTCCATTTCCTTTTGGCTTTTTACCTCGCCCTCTATCCGGCCCTGACCTTCGGTTTTTCCGAAATCCTGGGATTTTTGAGGGCTCCTAGTCTTCTGCACGGTATAGGCTTTGCCCTTCTTTGGGTGTTGTTCGAGACTCTACGGGGCTATCTTTTTACCGGCTTCCCTTGGGAGCCTCTCGGAGGAGCCCTGGCTCCCAATCCCTATCTTCTCCAGCTAGCTGCGCACTTAGGCACTCATTTTCTCTCGTTTATGCTTGCCTTCTTAAATTACGCTTTCTTTGCCGTGGCTAAGTCCGGGAAGCGGTCCTTAAGGATCTTGATCCTAGCCGTTTTATTGATTCTTTTGGACCTCCTCTACGGATTTTTGGTTGTTCCCAAAGGGATGTCTTCTTTTCCCTTTAAAGTGGCTCTCGTCCAAGGGAACATCCCTCAGGATATAAAATGGCAAAAAGGCAACGAGATCCAGTCTCTTGAAAAATATCTGAAGCTCTCCCGGCAGGCCTTGGGTTGCTATCCGGACCTCATCGTTTGGCCAGAGACTGCCATGCCCTTCTTCTTTCCGCTGGACCCCCTTTCCCGAAAGCTCATCTCCGGCGTGAAAGACCTCGGCGTGCCCGTACTTTTCGGAGCCCCGAGGGTTGAGAAGGAGGGAGGCCGTTACGTTATGAAAAACAGTCTGGTGGCCCTGTCTCCAGAAGGAAAGATTTTTGGAGTTTACGACAAAGAACATTTGGTGCCCTTTGGGGAGTACGTGCCCTTTGAGAGGCATTTCCCTTGGTTGAGGAACTTGGCTGTGGCCTCCGGCAACTACGAGCCCGGACGAGGCTCGGGAGTAATCGAGGTCGCGGGCAAGAAACTCGGGGTTCTTATCTGTTTTGAAAACGTCTTTCCCGAACTTTCTCGGAAACGGGTGAGTGCCGGGGCGGAGGTGCTTCTCGTAGTCACCAACGACGCTTGGTTCGGAGAATCAGCGGCCTTGCCCCAACACTTTTACCAGTCGGTCCTTCGGGCGGTGGAGACCCGCCGCTACGTTATCCAAGTCTCGAATACCGGCCTTTCGGGAATCATTGACCCTTATGGAAGAGTGATACTCCTTGGCCCGATTAATCGGGAGTGGGTGGGCTGTTTTCCTGACAATTTTTGTCCCAGGCCTGACAATTTTTGTCCAAAACGGAACTGAGGCCTTGGGAGTCTGAAGGGATAGGTCCTGAAAATCATAAAAATTGGAAGAATTTGGAATTTGAAGGTTTGGCATGGTTTTTGTAGTGATTTTGATGCGAAAAAAACATATAAGGAGGTGGCAGGATGAAGGAAGTAAAGAAGTTAAGGAAGAAAAGGTCTGAAAAGGGTTTTACGCTTGTTGAATTGATGATCGTTATCGCGATCATCGCTATCTTGGCGGCGGTGGCTATCAGCCAGTATTCCACATACAAAGAGAAAGCTCAGGCTAAAGATTTGATCAACTTGGCCCGAAATTGTGCCCAAGATATTGTTGCTGAATGTCAGATTGATCCATCTTTTAAGAATGTTGGACAATTAGAGTCATGCACTAAAAGTGGGCAAGTTGGCAAATATTTATTTGATGTAAGCATCAAATATGCAACTACTGCAAATGCTACAAGCAATTTTATTGCTATAGCTAATACTACTAGTGTGGCTTTGTGTGATGATGATGGTTTCGCGATCGGTGCTACTGGTAAAGTCGGTTCTGCTTCTGGAAATGACTATTATGAAATATGTAGAGTTGAAAGCGATTTTGATATGTATTGCGAACAAATAAAGAAGGGTACCATATAACGCTTATAGCTATAGTGCTTACCTTGGTGGCGGTAGCAACGATTTTTGGAGCTAAAACTAAAACAAACGATTTGATCGTTCAAGCCAGGGCCTAGTGAACGCAGGCCCTGGCTTGAATATATGGTGAACAAAAATGGAAATATTCCTGTCTAGGGAAAGCTTCACTCCTAACATAGTTAATCGGTTTCTTTTCGGTCTCCATCTGACGAACGACACCGTAAGCAGTCTTGTAATTACCACTCCTGGTGCAAATCTTTTCTTCCCGTCCCGCTACTATAGCGTTTTTGCCGTCGACGTTAAAAATAAACTACCCTGTAGTTTTTATCGTGTAATTTAGTTTAGTCTTGTTCTTGTGGAAAGATACATGCCAGAGGAGAAAATATTATGAAGCCAAGACTTCAGGCTTTTACCCTTGTGGAGGTCGTAATTGTGGTGGCTATTCTGGCCATCCTGGCTTCGGTATCCTTTTCTATTTATCGCCACTATTTTCGTTCGGCCTTTGAAGTGGATCCGGTATCCGTACTTATGGCTGCCAAATTGGCCCAGGAAGAATACTACGCCGATCACGATGAATATGCCTGCCGTATAGAGGATCTTGCGGGCTTTGATGATGGTTCAGCCGACAATAAATATTGGCTGAATTCGGATAAGGATGACCGGCGCAAGTTTTACATTACGGTCCTTTCTCCGGGCTGCAGCGATGCCAATAAAGATAACTACACCCTCCAAGTGAAAAATAATACCACGGACGCAAACTGGGAAATAGAATGGCGACTTTCCTGTAGCGCCGCTTCTAATATTGGGGAATGTAAGCCTGTACAGGTTAAGGGAGCGAGTACCTTCAAGCACCTGTTTTAACTGGCGCGCCCGGGAGGAGTCGAACCCCCAACCATCGGATCCGAAGTCCGACGCTCTATCCAGTTGAGCTACGGGCGCACAAACTTTAAGTGCGGGAGGGGGGACTTGAACCCCCACGGGGAATAGCCCCACCGGATCCTAAGTCCGGAGCGTCTACCAATTCCGCCACTCCCGCGGTCTTGACTTATACTACTATCCTGGTGCCCCCGGGAGGACTCGAACCCCCAACCAACGGCTTAGAAGGCCGCTGCTCTATCCGATTGAGCTACGGGGGCACTTCCCTAATTATATTGCCCTAAATTACCGATTAGACAAGGGCCTCTTCTTCGGGTTCTTCTGAAATCTCCGTAACGGTGGGTATGACTTCCGGGGCCCGAATGAATTCCCGAATCTTTTCTACTTCTTGGGGAAGATCCGGGTCATTCTGGCATATGGGACAACCCCGGATATGACGATGGATGAACTCCATCATTCTGGCTGGGGCCAGGGCATCCTCTCTTACCTTCTGGAACCACTCTCGCGCTAAGCTTTTAAGCCGTGCACACTGCATCGTTCCGCCTCTTAACAAAATTATAAGATTCCTTGACGAAAGAGGAAGTAGCCTTTATATAAAAGAGCCGAACTCGAAAATCAAGGGGTGAGGATAAGGCTATGGCAAGACATAAAAAGATCGAGCGGAAGAGGGAAATTGAACGCCGGCGCAGAAGAAGGGCTAAACTTGCCAAACTGCGGGCCAAGGGACTTTTCCCGCGTCCAGAGGGCTATGATCCGCGGGTTTATCCTTATGTGGCCTACGCCGTAGCCAAAGGTATCATGAGCCTTGAAGAAGCATTAAAACGCCTCGAAAAAGCCAAAATTTCTTAAATAAGTTTCTATTTATATCAATTGAAAAATTAAAGGCGGCCTTCGTGGCCGCCCTTTTATGTTTAGCGGGCCTTTTCTATGAGGGTAAGCATCTCTCGGACGGCTTCCTTCATGCCTACCATGAGGGCCCGGGCTACGATGGCGTGACCGATACTGAACTCCTCAATCTCTGGGATGGCGGCCACGGGTTCTACGTTTTCGTAAGCTAAGCCATGTCCGGCATGGACCTCGAAGCCGAGGTCCTTGGCTACCCGGGCGGCTTCTTCAAGTCGTGAGAGCTCTTTTTCTAATTCCTCCTTGCCTTGGGCCTCGGCGTAATGGCCGGTGTGCAGTTCCACCACGTCGGCTCCGGTTTTGGCCGCGGCCTTGAGCTGGATAGGATCAGGATTGATGAAGATGCTTACCTTGGCGATACCCCCTTCCTTTAACTGTTCAACTACCTCTTTTACCTTCTTGACCCGTCCCTTTACAGCCATACCCCCCTCGGTGGTGATCTCCATGCGTCTTTCCGGAACCAGCGTTACCTGGTCCGGCTTGACCTCAAGGGCAAAGTCAATCATTTCCTCCGTGGGGGCCATCTCAAGTATAAGTTTGGTCTTTATGACTTCCCGAAGGAGTCTCACATCTCTTTCCTGAATATGACGGCGATCACCTCGGAGATGAACCACGATGCCTTGGGCTCCACCAAGTTCGGCGAGGACCGCCGCATGTACGGGGTCTGGATAGTGTACTTTGCGGGCTTCCCTTACCGTGGCCACGTGATCTACGTTTACCGCGAGTTTAGCCGGCATATATTCCCTCCTTCTTATGAAATTAACCACCTTTTTATGCCCCCTGGGAAGGAGTTTTTCAAGGAGTTCGGCCTCTTTTTGGGCCATGCGATAGGGAGCATATTTTCCTTTCTCGTGTTCATATCCTAAAAGATGTAAGAGACCATGCAGAGCTAAGGATAAAACGTAAGGCCTTAGAGGAAGATCATATTCTTTGGCCTCTCTTTCCGCAGTCTCTAGGGAGATAAAGATGTCGCCAAGGTAAGGAATTTCAGGTGGTCTTTGACCTTCCCAATAAGAAAAAGAAATTACGTTAGTAGGATAAGGACGGCCAAGGTATTGGAAATTGACCTCTGTTATTTCGGCATCCCTTACCAGATAAAGGCCGAACTCCCTTTCTGGGAGTCCGAGTAAGGCAAGGGCCTTTCTGAGTTTGTGCTTGATAAAGGTTTTCATCGTTCAAAGACCTTGCGGGCGAAAATGAGATAGCCAGTATGGGCCACCATTCGATCCTCCGGGCGAAGTCTTTCGGGATTGGTTTTGTAGAACCGCTGAAGGATCTCTTGCACCTCGAGACCTATAAAGGGTAGCTCGCCCAAGGCCTCAAGCAGGCGTGAGACTTGGTTTACGGTGGGGACTAGGGCCCCGAACGGAGCTCCGCCCTTTAAAGCCTGCCAGGCTGCGGCCAACAACTCCCAAGGCTCCCGTACATCCAAAAACAGGGCGTCGGCCTCTTCTTTCTCTTCGAACCCATCTTCTGTGACCTCACCCTTGAAAACTACCCTTTCCAAGAGGCCGGCCCGTTCGAGATTTCCCTGCGCAAGTTTTTGAAAACGCTCTTCCCGTTCATAGGTTATGACTCGACCTTCTGGCCCCACGGTTTGGGCGAGAGCCAGGGTAAGTGCTCCGGAACCCGTGCCGCACTCTACCACGGTTTTTCCAGGCGAAACGTCGAGCTTTACCAAAATGATCCCGATCTCCTTGGGATATATGATCTGCGTGGCCCGACGAACCTTCATGATATGGTCGTGGAGGGTGGGCCTTACGGCATAAAAAGGGGTGCCGTTCTTGCCGCGGGTCACGGAACCAAAGGGCCGTCCGATGAAATCCGAGAGGGCCACGCTGTCCCGGTGGGTGTGAAATATACGATCTTCGGCCCGGAGGAGGTAATGTCCCCCCTCCGGGGTGAAAAGTAGGATGAAGTCTCCCTCCCGGATGGTTTCCGTCATTAGTCTCCGGCAGAAAGAAAGGCCAGATAAGCCCGATAGGTCATGTAAAGATCGGCCTTGTGGGCTACCTCAAAGGGCGAATGCATGGAAAGGATAGGCGGGCCCAGGTCCACGATGTCTAGGCCGTAAGAGGCCAGATATTTGGCCACCGTACCGCCTCCCCCCTCGTCCACTTTGCCCATTGAGGCCGCCTGATAGACCACCCCAGCCTCGGAGAAAATGCGTCTCAGCCAGGCCATATATTCTGCATGGGCGTCATTGGCCATGTACTTTCCACCGTGTCCGGTGTATTTGGTGAGCACCACCCCGTAACCCACCCGGGCGTCATTGAGTTTTTCGTGAACTTCCATATAGTGGGGATCCATACCAGCGGTTACGTCTCCGGAGACGGCCTTGGAACGAAGGAAGGTCTCAAGCACGGTGTCTCCACCGGGCGTGACACCGTACATCTTGAGGTAATCATAGACCAGTTTTTCGAGAAAACGGCTCTTGGCCCCGGTGTTGCCGTCGGAGCCGATCTCTTCCTTGTCCATGAAGACCAGGAGGGTGGAATAGAGCGGTTCCTTGAGGGCTAGTGCCGCCGCTAGGGCTGAAAAGGCGCAGATGCGATCGTCCTGTCCGTAGCTCCCGATAAAGGCCCGATCAAGTCCGACTTCCACCGCCGGTCCCGCCGGCACGACCTCAAGCTCCGCACTTACAAAGTCCTCTTCGGTAAGGCCATACTTTTCGTTAAGGAGTTTGAGAATGGAGAGTTTTATCCGGTCCTTGTCTTCCTCTTGGCCCACTAGAGGCAGACCCCCTACAAGGACGTTTAGTTTCTCGCCAGGGATGGCTTCGGAGAGCTTTTTGTCTCCCTGGGTCTTGCGGGCCAAATGAGGAAGGAGGTCACAGATCGTAAAGACCGGGTCTTTGGGATCTTCCCCGATTGCGATCTTGACCCTGGTGCCGTCCGGTTTGACTACTACCCCGTGTAGGGCAAGCGGCCGGGCAACCCAGTGATATTTCTTGATGCCGCCGTAGTAGTGAGTTTTGAGAAAGGCCATGTCTAGGTCCTCATAAAGGGGATGTAGCTTTAAGTCCAGACGGGGACTGTCGATATGGGTGGCGATGATTCGCAAGCCATAGTAAGGAGGCTTCTTGCCAGCCACCATGACGGCCAGCATCTTGTCACGGAAGACTGTAAAACAGTAAGGACTAGGGTCTTCTGTAAAACCCCGCTTTTTGAGAAGTTCGACCATCACCTCCACGCATTCTCTTTCGGTCTTGGCCTGCGAGAGAAATTTCAGATAGTCCCTGGCTAGGGTCTCAGCCTCCTTTTTCTCCTTTTGGCTAAGCTGGTCCCATACCGGTTTGCGCTTTAGGGTAAGATTTTCTTTGAGCTCCTTGAGTTCGTCTTTCTTTCGAGCCATTCTTCACCTCCTCTTGAGGGAACTTTTCGAAAAGTTAGCTCTCGATCGGTCTCCGGTCAATGAAAAAGGGTGCGTAGGAGCGAAAATGTGGATTTATGATTCTGGCTTCCGGCTGGAGCCTTTCGGGGAACAGGCGTGTATTCTACTGATGGGATCTGCCTTACCGGTTGAGGAAAGAGACTCATGAGTTGATAAATTTCGTGGGGTAGGTCTGTTTTAACCGGGAGTCCGAGTTTTTTGGCCTCTTCAAAGGTTATGGGATAATCGTGAGTCCAGTGTCCCTGGGAGAGGACTTCCGCGAGTTCCTCGGCCTTTTCTGGAGGATAGCGGTCGGAAAGAAGGTCTCGTAGATTCTCCTTCATTTGACGCAAGGCCTTCTCGGCCATATCAGCCATGATGAGGGTCTGGTCGTCCACGTGCTCTAATGGCTTTTCCCGAGCCACGCGAAGGATGGAGGCTGCGGGAAACTGGCCCAATTGGGGGTCTACCGGACCGAGCACGGCATGCTCATCCATCACAATTTCATCGGCCGCAAGGGCGATGAGCGTGCCACCACTCATGGCGTAATGGGGGACGAAGGCCGTGACCTTGGCGGGATGTTTCTTTACCGCCCGGGCAATCTGTAAGGCTGCCAGCACAAGCCCTCCCGGAGTGTGAAGAATGATATCAATAGGCACATCTGGGTCTGTCATGTGAATGGCCCGGA
Organism: Thermosulfurimonas dismutans; assembly: GCF_001652585.1. Lineage (GTDB taxonomy): Bacteria > Desulfobacterota > Thermodesulfobacteria > Thermodesulfobacteriales > Thermodesulfobacteriaceae > Thermosulfurimonas > Thermosulfurimonas dismutans. The sequence continues at coordinate 56,124 of NZ_LWLG01000009.1, read as the reverse complement.
TGACCTGTTCCGAATCGTTTATGTCTATAAAGCGCATGATGGGGAAACCTAGAAGGCTCATGGTCTCTTGTCGGTGGACAAGAAGGATGACCCGCGAGCCTCTCATCTTTTCGATTTTGGCGATCATGCGCTGACGGGCAGCTTCAAGCAACCTTTGACGCAGAACTGGCTGCAGGGCCATAAGGATGAAAAAGAACCAAAGGACATCAAAACCCGACATGAGTGACCTCCCTAACGGTTTATGCGATCAATATAGGAGATAACCGCCCCCCAGGGGACCTCTTCATCTTTGAAATAAGAACGTCTCTTTTGATAGAAAAGCCGATGGGTAAGCACTCCAGCAAGGAAACCGCCCACATGGGCCCACCAGGCCACGCCCCCTACTTCTCCAGGTAGGGCCAGAGAAAGGGTGCCGGAAAATATTTGAATCAGGTACCAGTAGCCGAGATATACAATGGCCGGAATTTCAAAAAAGAAGGGAATGATGAAGATGGGCACCATGACAATCACCCGGGCAAGAGGAAACATTACTAAGTAGGCCCCCAGTACTCCGGAAATGGCCCCCGAGGCTCCGATGGTGGGTACCGTCGAAAGGGGATGGATATAAATGTGAACCAAGGCCGCGGCTATTCCGCAAAAGAGATAGAAGAAAAGGAATCGCACATGTCCCAGTCGATCTTCTACGTTGTCTCCGAAGATCCATAAAGTCCACATATTACCCAGAAAATGGACCCAGCCGCCGTGTAAAAAGAGATGGGTGAAAAAGGTAAGATAGGCCCCGGGCGGGAAGCCGTGAAGCTTTGCCCATTCGGGATCAGTGATGCGGGCAGGGATGAGGCCGAGATAGTGAAAAAGGAGTTCCCTTTGAGGTTGAGGAAGAGCAATTTCAAACAGGAAAACCAGCGTGTTCACCGCAATGAGGCCCCAAGTAACCAGGGGAACCGTGCGTCTAGGAAGGATATCCTGTAGGGGTATCATCCAAGGGCTCCGATGGCCTCTCCACGTACATTCTTACGGAAGGTTTCACTACGTTTGATGAGCTCAGGACTCAACTCCTCAAGCCTGCCGAAAATAAAAGATCGAGTGCGTTCGTTTAGGCTCAGTTCGTGAAGGCCCTCTTTTCCCCGGGCAAGAAAGTTTCGGGCCAGGATCTCGTGAGGCTCGGCGGTCTCCGAGAGCACGAAAAACTCTGCGGCCCGCAGGGCATAGCGGTTGGCGTTAAAGGCCACCGCTCCCCCTCCGGCTTCACGTACAAGGAAAAGGGCCTCCACGTCTGTGATGCTGTCTCCGATGTAAAGGACCTCTGAGGGCGGAGTCCCGATCTCCTTGCAGGCGATCTCCACCGCCCGGGCCTTTTCCTGGCCTCCTACAGGATTAACTTCTGTAAGAAATCGTCCGGCTTCCATTTCGGGGAGTTTTTTCCAGAAGATCTCCTCTAGTCGCTCGACGGCCTTACGGGATTCTGGAGGAAGATCCTCTAAGCCCCGGGCTCCTTCGGGGATCTCGATTATTGGAAGCTCTAAGATCTTACGGGCAAGAGTCTGAAGTTCCTTTTCTTCAGCTTGGGAGAGCCTTACGGCCTCAAAGTCCACCTCTGTGCAGAAAACCCGCTCTATGGGAAAACCTGCCACCTCGCACAAGGCCTCAAGATAGGGCCGGTAACTGGTGCTGATAATGAAGGTTGGGATAAGGCTGTTTAAAGCCTTCAGGGTCTCCACCGCTCGGGGAAGAACCCTGAGCGTTTTCCGGGAAAACTCTCGAAGTTTGCGGTTGTCCGCCCCGAAGGCCTTGAGAAAGGGAAGAATCAACTTTAAGGTGTCTCCGGCCTTGTATCCGGGACGCTTCTCCACGTCTGCCAGATAATCGTCATAACGCGATACGCGGGCGAAAAAGTCACCTCCGTCTGGAATCAAGATCTCGGTAAACTCGTAAGCATTATCATTTAGGGTAATGGGACCCTCACAATCCAGCGCTGCAATCGCCATTTGTTAACCTCTTGGTATAATCTAAAGGGGTGTTAAAATTTCTAACACAAAACCAATTTTATTGGAAGCTCTTATGCCCATCTACGAGTTTCGGTGTGAGGTATGTGGGGAGATTTTTGAAAAGTTGATGAAAATGGAGGAAGAGTTTCCTCCCTGTCCCCGCTGCGGGGAAAAGAGGGTCTTTAAGCTCCCTTCTATTTTTGGTTTTCAGGACGCTTCCGATTTCCGGGCGGAAAGGGAAAGGGCCGTCCTCAAAAGGGCTCGGGATTATCTTATAGACGGCAAAGTTAAAGATGCTAGGCGCTTTCTTTCTATGGCTAAAGAATATGTCAAGACCGATGCCGTGAAGAGACTCCATGACTCCCTCTCCGAGAGGAAGCCGGTCAAAGGGGGTTATGTCAGTCGTACGGAAGTGGTAATCAAAAAGAAAAAGTAGGAGGCGGTTATGACCAAACAAAAGGAGGAGGCCTTTCTTCCACCGGTCACTTTTAGTACTTTCATTCTTTCGCTTAATACCGCCGCTCTCATCCACTTGGGGGAGCTTCCCAATCCCGAGACCAACGAAAAGAGCGTGAACCTGGCCCTGGCCCGACATACTATTGATACCCTAGATATGCTCAAGGAAAAAACCAAGGGTAATCTCACTAAGGAGGAAGAACAACTTCTCGAAAGTGTCCTTTACGAATTGCGGATGCGCTACATTAAATTGACTTCATGAAGATAGAAGCTCCGGCCAAGCTCAATCTTTTTCTCTATGTCCTTGGCCGAAGGCCGGATGGCTATCACGATCTTCTCACTCTTTTCCAAAAGATTAGCCTTTGCGACGAGGTCCATCTGGAAAAGGCCACGGGAATCACTCTTGAGGTTTCTGGAGAAGCCCCTCCGGGGCGCGAGAACCTCTGTTTTAGAGCGGCCGAGATTTTTCTTGAGCGGGCGGCTATTAAGGGTGGGGTCTTCATCCGGCTTAAAAAGCGCATTCCTGCGGGAACAGGTCTTGGTGGGGCAAGCAGCGACGCGGCTGCGGTGCTCAAAGGGCTTTCAAAGCTCTATCCTGGACACCTTTCAGAGGCCGAACTTTTTGAGGTCGGAAGGTCGCTCGGGGCGGATGTGCCGTTCTTTTTGTCCTCTTATAGTACCGCCCTCGGGGAGGGGATCGGGGATCGCCTTTCGCCGTGGCCAACGCTTCCGGCATGGTATGTGGTCGTAGTACCACCCTTTCGAATATCTACGGCCTGGGCCTATCGAAATTTGAGATTGACAAAAAGGGAAACCCCGCTTATTAATGGGCCGGAAAATTTTTCTTGGGATAAATCCTTGGTGAACGACTTTAAGGACCTAGTTTTTGAGAAATATCCGGAGCTTTCGGTGGTCGAGGCCGCTCTTTATGATGCTGGGGCCCTGAAGGCTGGGCTTTCTGGTAGTGGGTCGGCCCTTTTCGGAGTCTTTGAAGAACAGGGCCTGGCCGAAAGGGCCGCCGAAAGGCTCCGAGAGAGATTTAAAGATTACCAAGTTTTGGTGGCGAGGAACTTTCGGGAGGGAGAGACATGTTTATCAATCACATGAAGATCTTTAGCGGGAACTCTAATCCGGAACTAGCCAAAAAGATCTGCGAATATCTAGCGGTCCCTTTGGGACACATGGAGATCAGACGGTTCAGTGATGGCGAAATTTTTGTGGAGATCAAGGAAAATGTCCGAGGGGCGGATGTTTTCGTGATCCAGTCCACCTGCCCCCCAGTAAACGAACATTTGATGGAGCTTCTCATCATCATTGATGCCTTAAGGAGGGCCTCAGCCAGGCGTATTACTGCCGTTATGCCCTATTATGGTTACGCCCGTCAGGATCGGAAGACTGCGCCCAGAACCCCCATTACCGCCAAGCTGGTGGCCAATCTTCTCACCGTAGCCGGGGCGAGGAGGGTCCTTACTATGGACCTTCACGCCGGCCAAATCCAGGGATTCTTTGATATCCCGGTAGATCATCTTTTTGCGGCCCCGGTTCTCCTGGATTATCTCAAGGAGACCTTCCGAGATGAGGAACTGGTAATCGTGTCTCCAGATGCCGGAGGTGTGGAGAGGGCCCGGGCCTATGCCAAGAGACTCGGAGCCGGTATCGCCATCGTGGACAAACGTCGTCTCCGTCCCAACGAGAGCGAGGTTATGCATGTGGTAGGGGATGTAAAGGGCAAAGTGGCTATTATTTTGGACGACATGGTGGATACCGCGGGCACTATGTGCCAGGCGGCCAAAGCCATTAAGGATCAAGGGGCCAAGGAGGTCCACGGTATGGCTACCCATCCGGTGCTTTCTGGCCCGGCTCCAGAGCGGATAAAGAATTCGGTTCTAAAATCCTTGGTGGTTACTGACACCATCCCCTTGCGGGAGGAGGTCAAAGATATTAAAAAGATCGAAGTTCTTTCGGTGGCCAAACTACTTGGAGAGGCTATAAGAAGGATTCATGCCGACGATTCGGTGAGTTCGCTTTTTGTTTAATCTTTGGAAGAAGGGGGTTTTGAATCATGAAACAGGTTCCTTTTACCGTGGAGGTCAGGAAAAAGACCGGCAAGGAGATGGCCAAAAAACTTCGGCGTCAGGGGCTTATACCGGCCATCCTTTATGGGCCTCAAACCGACCCCTTGCCTCTTGCGGCCAAGGTAAATGAGCTCAAGAGGATTTTGCAGCGCCACCGTGGCGAGTCATTGATATTCAATTTGACGGTGGTGGACAACGGAAATACCTCTCAGCGGATGGCCCTCATCAAAGAGCTTCAATACCACCCTGTTACGGACGAAATTATCCATGCCGACTTTTATGAGATTCGGATGGATAGGCCCGTGGAAGTGGATGTGCCTATCAAGGTGGTAGGCAAGGCCAAAGGTGTGGAAAAGGGTGGACTCCTTGAGCTTATTATGAGGGAGATTACGGTCTCCTGCCTTCCGAACCAGATTCCGGATAGCATCGAGGTGGATGTGACCGAGCTCGATATAGGTGATACCCTGCATGTTCGCGATCTCACCCCGCCTGAAGGCATGAAATTTGTGGAAGATCCTGATGAGCCCGTGGTCACCATCATAGAAGTTGAGGCTGAGAGCGAGGGGGGAGAGGAGACCGAGGGCGAATCTGCGGCGTAAGCTATGTGGCTTCTGGTGGGGCTGGGAAACCCCGGCCCACGTTTTCTCCGTACGCGGCATAATTTGGGGTGGTTAGTCGTTTCGGCCTTGGCGGAAAGCCAAGGCCTTAAATTTTTTGAAGCCCTTTCAGGAAAGGCGATGATGGCCGAGCTTCCTGGCAAAGCTTATCTTCTATTACCTCTTACCTATATGAATCTTTCAGGGGAGGCGGTTCTGCCGGCGGCTCGGGAGCTTTCCGTATCGCCGGAGAGAATTCTGGTGGTGCACGACGATCTGGATCTCCCCCTCGGAAGATTAAAGCTCGTTCCCAAAGGGGGAGCCGGAGGCCACCGGGGAGTGCTTTCAATTATTTCAGCCTTAGGAACGGAAGCCTTTCCTCGTATGAAACTCGGCATCGGTCGTCCTCTGAAGGGGGTATCAGTAAAGGATTATGTACTTTCAGAGTTCGGACCTGAGGAATGGCCCTTGGCGGAAAAGGTGATAGAGGCTGGGGTGGAGGCTATAGAGGTGATTTTCTCAGAAGGTTTGGAAAAGGCTATGACCCTTTACAACCGTCGAGATTTGATCAAAAATTAATCTATGGTAGAGAAAACCAAAAATCCTAAGAGGCGTTCCCTAGCTGATATCTGGTTTCAAGATACCTTCCTTAAAGTAGAGCGTCTCCTCTATATTCTAGTGGCCATAGGCATTATTTTTGCCACCGCTGAGGTGATCTACGATGGCTTTCACGCCCTTTTCCGGGCCTTTGAGTATGAGGATTTTGCCCTAGGCATTTTAAAGGTGATCGACCGTTTCCTTATCGCTCTTATGTTCCTGGAAATCCTTTATACCGTACAGATCGTTTTTGGAGAGGAGTACCATCTTCAATGTATTGAGCCCTTTTTAATGGTAGCCATTATAGCTCTGGTCCGGAGATTGCTCTTGGTGGCCTTTGAAATCTCGCATGGTGGCAAACTTGAGGTCGAACGTGTCAAATACTATCTCATAGAAATGGCAATTGTGGGACTTCTGATCTTGGCTTTGGTAGTGGCTGTTTTGCTTCTAAGGAAAGGGCGTAGGAAGGAAAGGTTATGATGAAGACCAAGGATGCCATTTTGATTCTGGATTTTGGCTCTCAAACCACGCAGCTTATTGCCAGGCGTGTGCGGGAGTTTAACGTTTACAGCGAGATCCGTCCCTGCACGGTGAGTCTCGATGAAATTCGAGCCTTCGGTCCCAAGGGGATTATCCTTTCCGGAGGGCCGGCGAGTGTATACGATGAGGAGGCTCCGCGGATCCCGGTGGAGATTTTCGATATGGGGATTCCGGTCCTTGGGATTTGTTATGGGATGCAGCTCATGGCCCATCTCTTGGGGGGCCTGGTTGAAAGGAGCTTCAAGAGGGAGTATGGTCCGGCTGAACTCAGAGTCCTTTCTACAGAAGATCTTTTCTACGGTCTTGATTCCAATCGGAAGTACCGGGTCTGGATGAGTCACGGTGACCGTATCGAAGTCCTGCCTCCGGATTTTATATCTATTGCGGAGAGCGAGAACTCGCCTTATGCCGCTATGCGGCATAAGGAAAGGCCACTTTTCGGAGTCCAGTTTCATCCCGAGGTGGTGCATACCGAGATTGGCCGGGAGGTCCTCTCCAATTTTGTCTTCCGGATCTGCGGTTGTGAACCCACCTGGACCATGGAGTCCTTTATCGAGACCACCGTGCGCGAGATCCGGGAGATGGTGTCTTCGGAGGATCGGGTGGTTTGTGCCCTTTCGGGGGGCATAGACTCCACGGTTACGGCCCTTCTAGTCCATCGGGCCATCGGGGATCGACTGGTGCCCATTTTTGTGAATAATGGGGTACTCCGCAAGAATGAGCCCGAGGAGGTACTTTCTCTCATGGAAGGGCTGGGGCTCAAGGTGCACTATGTGGATGCCTCCCAGCGTTTCCTGGAAAGACTCCAAGGAGTTACTGATCCAGAGAAAAAGCGTCGTATCATTGGATATACCTTTATCGAGGTCTTTGAGGAGGAGGCCCGGAAAATCGGAAATGTAAAGTGGCTGGCTCAGGGGACCCTTTATCCGGATGTCATCGAGAGCGTCTCTTTTCGTGGCCCTTCGGCTACTATTAAAACCCACCACAATGTAGGCGGTCTTCCCGAGCGGATGCAGCTCAAACTTATAGAACCCCTGCGAGAGCTTTTTAAGGATGAGGTCCGTGAGATTGCCCGTGAACTTGGGCTTCCTAAGAAAGTGATATGGCGGCAGCCCTTCCCAGGGCCGGGTCTAGCCATAAGAATCTTGGGAGAAGTTACTGAGGAGCGGCTTCGCATCCTGCGGGAGGCGGATGCCATCGTTACGGAGGAGATGCTGAAAAGCGGCTGGTACTACAAAGTATGGCAGAGCTTTGCGGTCTTGGTGCCGGTGAAGACGGTCGGAGTCATGGGTGATTACCGAACCTATGAACACGTGATTGCCATTCGATGTGTGGAAAGCCAGGACGCCATGACCGCAGATTGGGTGAGACTCCCTTATGAGCTTCTCGCCCGACTCTCAAACCGCATCATAAACGAGGTTCAGGGAGTAAACCGCGTGGTCTATGACATTTCCTCCAAACCTCCGGCGACCATCGAGTGGGAGTAAACCTAAGACGCGAGCTTCCGCGCAAACTTTTTCACCTCTCGGGCCTGGCCCTTCATCCCTTGGTCCTCTGGCTGGAGGCGTGGCAAGAGATTTTTTGGGTTATTATTCTCGTATCGATTACGACTGTTGAAGTTCTGCGGATTTCAGGACGATTTTCTATTTTAAATCGCTTATTTGGTAGACTCATGCGCTCCGGGGAGGAAAGGCGGTTTTCGGGGGCTTTTTATTACTTCTGGGGGGTGGGGCTGGCTTTCTTGATGTTTCCTCTTGAAGCGGCGCTGGTGGGTCTCTGGGTGCTAGCTGTAGGAGATGCCGTAGCGGGGTTGCTTATCAGAGGCCGAAGTGTGGTCCTTTTCCTTTGTGGGCTCGCTATTTTATTGGTCTTTGGCTATCCCCTCGATCCGCTAAATATCCTGAAGGTTCTTAGTTGGACCCTTGTCGAAAGGCTTCCCCGAGTAAATGACAACTTTACCCTTCCGCTTGTGGTAGCCTTAACCCTTTCCTGGTAGGCTTTTGATAACCAAAAAAGGTCCGCGACCGAAGATTCCGGAGGCTTTTTTGGAAAAGAAGATCAGATGCTCCGGGGCGAGATGAAAGAGTCGAGCGGCAAGCCTCCTTCCTAAGATCGGCAGAGAGGTTTCTTCGAGGCTTATAAAGAAAGACAAGGTCTTTCATCTCCTCCTGTAGGCAAAAATAGAGGGAGACCCGGGGGTGGGTTTCAAGGATGGTCTCCACCACCGGAGAGAGGGCTTCGGCCAGGATCTTCCCCCGCACGGGCACAGCCTGGAGTCCGTGATAGGAAACCACCCAGTTTCGGGCTGCATCTTCTTTCCTCAGAGCTACCGCCCAGGTGTTGGCCTCTCCGGCAAGATCCACCCCTAGGAAATACATTGGGCCGAGACCTGCTTGGCCAGAAATTCCAGGGCCTCCTGAAGACCGCGGGTCTTCAAAACCTCGCTGAAACTCGAAACATCCATCTGATAGCCCGTAGGCTTCTTCTTGATGAAGACCAGGAATCGTTGAAGATACCCCTCTTCGGAAAGCAGGATCTCCAGCAGACGGTCCTCGCCCTTCTCCCAGACGTTGAAGGTTCTTATCACCAGGCCCTCTCTCGGCCGGAAGGTCTTCTGGAGAGTCTCTGGAAGATTTTTGATGTTGGGGACCTTTACCGGAAACACGTTCTCCACCTCCTCTATTACGGGATGCGGAATATGGCGGGGGGGTCTTGTCTTCTTGAGGGTTAAGACATAGAGGGTTTTTCCCTCCGCCACCCACTTAGCCTCATATTTGGTAAGTGGGGCCTCGGGTTTTAACGTCTCCACTTTTATCTCAAAAGCTCCTACCTCTTGGGCGCTTTCAAGAGAGTATTCCAGAAAGGGACGGTCATCTGTGCGGATAAGAATTTCCCCTCCGGTCTTCAGTCTTCGGGCGAAAATATAAAGATTCGCTGGACGGGTTAAGCGTCGTTTGTGGTGTCGCTTTTTGAACCAAGGATCGGGATAGTTCATATAAATGGTTTCTATGGTTTCGTTTTCAAAGAGGAGTAGGAAGGCCCAGTAGGCATCTAGCCGGACGCAAAAAAGGTTCTTTAGATTGGCCTCGCGAATACGCTTGAGGAGCTTTTCGATGGAGATCCCGGAAAGCTCTATACCCAGGAAATTGCGTTCGGGATGCCTTCGGGCGAGAGCGGCTAGGAACTCTCCGTTTCCAAAACCGATTTCAACCGTAAGTCGTGGAATCCTCAAGGGTTTGGGAATTCTTTTGTAGTTAAGGTACCCCTGTGTTGACAACAGGACCTCCTTTTTCCCTTATCGAGATCGCAGAAAGCCGGTATCATTATAACAGATGTATCCCTTCGAGCTTCTATACCGCATAAGGCGACCTACGCGCTATTTTGATCGCGAGGTAAACGCCTTTCGTAAGCCTTGGGAGGAGGCCGGGGTTAGATTCTGCCTGGTCTATCCGGATCTTTATGAGATCGGGATGTCCCATATTGGGCTCCATATCCTTTACCTGATATTGAATTCCCGTGAGGGCTATCTTGCGGATCGGGCTTATGTTCCGGCTCGGGATTTGGAGGATCTTCTTCGCAGAAGGAGGCTTCCCCTTCTCTCTCTTGAACACGGCCGTCCCTTGAGAGACTTCGATGTGGTGGGGATTTCTTATCCCTATGAGCTTTGCGCGGCCAATATCGTGACCGTGCTTGAGCTCTCTGGGATTCCGGTGTTCGCAAGGGATCGGAAAGAAGGGGATCCTCTTGTTCTTGGCGGGGGTTCGGCCATGGCCAATCCCGAGCCGGTGGCTGACTTCTATGATGCCATCATCTTTGGGGATGGTGAGGAGGCTATTCTTGAGATAGCCGAGTGCGTAAAGGATTGGAAGGCGGCCCACGGGAACCGAGATGAACTTCTGCGGGCCTTGGTCCGTATTCCGGGAGTGTATGTGCCCCGTTTTTTCCGGCCGCTTTATGAGAATGAGCGTTTTCGAGGGCTTGAGCCCCTGCTTCCAGGCTATGAAAAGGTGAGACGCCGAATTGTTTCGGATCTTGACCGAGTTTTTTATCCCTGGCGTCCCCCGGTTCCTTGGGCGGAGATAGCCCACGACCGACTCTCGGTCGAGATTTCCCGAGGTTGCACACGGGGATGTCGTTTCTGTCAGGCAAGTTCTATCTATCGTCCGGTGAGAGAACGATCTGTAGAAAGGGTCCTTGAAATGACCGAAGAGGGGGTTAAGAGCACGGGCTTTGAAGAGGTCTCACTTCTTTCTCTTTCGGCTGGAGACTATACGGCCCTTGAGGCCTTGGTAAGGGCCCTTTATATCCGTTTCGGGGAAGACCGGGTGGCTATATCGCTTCCTTCCGTGCGGGTTGGCAGTCTTACCCCCGGAATCCTTGAAGTTTTAAGCCGTCTGCGCCGCACGGGACTGACCCTTGCTCCCGAAGCCGGAACCGAACGCCTGCGGAGGGTAATCAATAAGGGCATCTCGGAAGAAGAACTTTTCCGCGGGGCGGAGCTCGCGCGAAATCTCGGCTGGCGGGACATAAAGCTTTATTTCATGATCGGTCTTCCCACCGAGACCGAGGAGGACGTACGAGCCATTGCGGAACTCGCAAAAAGGGTCTCCGAAAAAAGCAGGGGACTTGCGGTGACAGTCTCGGTCTCCACCTTTGTGCCTAAGCCTCATACGCCCTTTCAGTGGGAACGTCAGATGGACATCCCCGAAACTCGAGAGAAACTCAAGCTTTTGAAACGTTTGGTTCGTGGGCGCCGGCTGAAGCTTAAATGGCATCTTCCGGAACAAAGTTTTCTTGAGGGTGTGCTTTCTCGTGGAGACCGGAGGCTATCGGAACTCATTTTCGGGGCCCATAGGGCCGGGGCCCGGCTTGATGGCTGGAGCGAGGAATTCCGGCTACGGCACTGGTTATCCGCCGCGGAGGCCTTAGGGATTAGACTCTCGGAATATCTCCGAGAAAGAGATCCGGAAGAGATCCTCCCTTGGGATCACCTTGATTGCGGTCTGGACAAAAAATTTCTCCTCTCGGAAAGGGAGCGGGCCTATCGGGGAGAAATCTCGCTAGACTGTCGTTTTGAAAGGTGCCTCAAATGCGGGGTTTGCGGAAAGGAGGTAAGAAATGTCTTGCGACCTAAAGAGGCGGAGAGTCTTCCCCTTCCTGAAATCTCTATAGCGGAAGATGTTTACTGGTACCGGGTAAAGTATGTCAAAAAGGGGGTTTTCCAGTTCCTTTCACAACTTGAGATCACCCGAGCCTTTGAGCGGGCCCTGAGAAGAAGCGGACTCCCCCTGGCTTTCACCCGAGGGTTTCATCCTCATCCCAAATTATCCTTCGGCAGGGCCCTTCCGGTGGGGATCGAGTCCGAGGGAGAGGTTATGGCCCTGGCCTTGAGGGAAAGGTTGGGCTCGGAGGAGGTACTTGCAAGGCTCGCGAAGGTTCTGCCTCAGGGACTCTCGCCCGTTGAAGTTGAGCCTGTGACTTCTCCCGAAATCCGAGAGGAGGAGGCCCTTTTTGCCGTAAAGGTGCCAGAAGGGTTCAAAATCGAAGAGGAGGTGCTGGAAGAAAGGCTTGCCCTGCCTCTTGAGGTCATGCGTAAAGGGAAACGTCGCAGCCTTGATCTCAGAGAATTTGTTCCCGGGATCGAGATCTCAAATGGTACCCTTTTGTTTCGGTTGAAATTTCGGGAGGGGGGTCTTAGACCCGAAGAAGCCGCCGCCCATCTTCTCGGGGTCTCTCGGGAGGAGGTCTTTTCCTGGGGCTTGAAAAAGCTTGATTCAAAGGCCTGAATTTTTTAAAAAGGAAAGATGAACGAGCGGAAGCCTATAGGGCAGCTCCTCAAGGAACGGGGCTTTATCACCGAGGAATATATTCGATTTGCCCTCCTTGAACAGAAGGCTACCCGAGAGAGGCTAGGAGAGATCCTAACCCGCCTTGGATTGGTTACGGAGCTTGAGGTAGCCCGGGTGCTAGCTGAACAGGCTGGCCTGCCTTTCGAGGATCTTTCCACGGTAACCCCGGATCCCAAAGCCCTCCTCAAAGTTTCTCCGGCCTTTGCGAAACAGAGGGAGGTTTTGCCTCTCAGGATAGAGGAAGGGGCCTTAGTGGTGGCCCTTTCTGATCCCTTCAATTTCCCCCTTCAGGAAGCCATCTCTCGGGTCTCCGGTATGCGGATCAAGCCGGTGGTGGCCGCCCGTTCGCAGATCAACCGGGCGAGCGAAAGGTTCTATTACTTCCTAGAAAGTCCCCCGGAAAAGGAGCTCGAAAAGGTTACGGAACGTTTGCGGGAAAATCCCAACGCTGAGGTGAATATCGAGGACCTCATTGAAAAACTTCTCATCGTGGCTACCGGAAAGAGGGCTACCGATATCCATATTACTCCTTCGGAAAAAACCACCCAGGTTTTCTTCCGGATAGACGGGGTCTTGGAACCTTTTTGGATCTTTCCTCGGGTCATTCATAGTCGTCTCATAGGGGCGATCAAGGTCCGAGCCGGAATGGATATCGCTGAGGTCCGCCTGCCGCAGGATGGAAGGATGCACTTTGCCTTCTTGGGAGAGGAATACGACTTGCGAGTCTCCACCGTGAGGACTCCTCCTGGAGAAAACATGGTCATTAGGATCCTTCCTGTGGGAAGTGCCGTGCACCATCTCTCCACTCTGGGTTTTACCGAGGAGGAGGTGGCTCTAATCAAAGAGATTTTTGAAAGACCCTACGGTATGTTCCTGGTAACCGGACCCACGGGTTCCGGGAAAACCACCACTCTTTATGCCGGTCTGAGGCTCCTGAATCTCCTAGAGAAAAACGTCCTTACCGCCGAAGATCCCATTGAATACCGGTTGCCTCTTGCGCGCCAGACCCAGGTCAACGAAGAGGCCGGATATACTTTCGCTCGAGCCATAAGGCACTTTTTGCGGCAGGACCCCGATGTGATCCTAGTGGGCGAGGTGCGAGACGAAGAAACCGCGGAGATGGCGGTAAGAAGCGCCCTTACAGGCCACCTTTTTCTTTCTACTTTGCATACTAACGATGCCCTTTCTACCATCTACAGATTGAAGGACTTGGGGATAAGCTCGGATCTCTTGGCTTCTTCTCTCCTAGGGGCTTCGGCCCAGCGCTTGATCCGAAAGCTTTGTCCCTATTGTCGTGAGGAATATCATCCTCCGGCGGAGCTTTTAACTTACTATAACCTTCCCCGGGACCACACCTATTTCCGTGGAAAGGGGTGTGAGTTCTGTGGGGGACGAGGATATCTAGGCCGGATAGTAGTTACGGAAATCTTCCGAGTCTCGAATCGTATTCGGGCTCTGATTGCGGAAGATGCCCCTCTGGTCAAAATTGCCGAGGTTGCCCGTGGAGAGGGGATGAAGTCTCTTAGAGATTCTGCCCGGGAAAAGGTCCTTGAAGGGATCACTACGGTGGAAGAGATACGGAGGGTAATAGGTTAATGCCGCTTTATCGTTTTAAAGCCCTAACTCCCGAAGGAAAAATAATAAAAGATCAGGCCGAGTTTCCCGATTTCAGGGCGTTTTACGACTACCTCAAAAGCGAAGGCTTGGTCCTTCTAAAATATTCTACCCGGCCAGCTCTACCCTGGGATCGGATAACAGTTTCCAAGATCAAACGGCCGGAACTAGCAGAATTTTGTCACAATCTGGCCCTCCTTATAAGGGGAGGGGTGCCCCTTCTACAAGCCTTAAAGGATTTGAAGGAAGCTACACCCAACAAGCGTCTCAAGCAAGCCATTACGGCCCTCGTTCAGGAAATCATGGCCGGCCATCCCTTGTCCAGGGGTATGGAGCGAGAAAAGGGGATTTTCCCGGGTATCGTAAGATCCTTGGTCTCTCTCGGGGAAGAGACCGGAAGGCTTGACGAGACTTTGGAGGAGGCCTCTCAACATCTTTACCGGGTGCACACCATTATCACCCAGACCAAAAGGGCTATGCTCTATCCGACCTTCGTGCTCATCAGCATGACCGGAGCCCTGCTTTTTTGGCTACTTTTCGTTCTTCCTAAGATTCTCGAACTCTTTACGCAATTTCAGGTAGAGCTCCCTCTGCCTACCCGGATGCTTCTTGCGGTTACCGAGTTCCTGCGGACCTATATATTATATTTGGCGACATTTTTCATCGCCTTCTTTACGCTTTTATTTTTCCTTTACCGCAAGGTACCCGTGGTGCGTTATTGGTTAGAAAGTTTTTCTCTAAAGGTGCCACTTATTGCCAAAATAAAAAGAAGTTCGCTTTTGGCCTTTTTTTTTGAGTATTTATCTTTGCTTCTTGGTGCCGGAATTGATATTTTACGTAGCTTTGATATTATATTTGCCAATATTCAGAGTGAAATTGGTAAGCGTTTGGCTAGGGAGATAAAGGAAGGTATTTTGCGCGGTGAAAGCTTGCATCAGGTGGCCTCAAGGGTAGGGCTCTTTTCTCCTTTAGATCTTAGGATGATCGGGGTGGGGGAGGAGACCGGTAGATTGGTTGAACAACTACACCATCTTGCCCGATATTATTATGACATCATCCAGGGGCTGGTGGAAACCTTGAGCAAGATTCTGGAACCCATCTTGATTTTTATAACCGGTATAATCTTCCTTTTGATTGTCATATCCCTTATAGGTCCCATTTATGAACTCATCGGTCAGATCCACTGAGATGCCGGATTATCTGGGGTTTTTTGGCCTCCGGGATCATCCCTTCCGGATGACCCCTGATACGGACTATTTTTATCCTTCTCCGGAGCACAAGGCCGCTCTCGAGTCACTGAAATATGGGATCCTTAAACGGGAAGGCTTTCTGGTTCTCACCGGAGAACCCGGGATGGGGAAGACCCTTCTAATTCGTCTCCTGTTCAAGGAGCTTCCCACGGACGTCCTTACGGCTATGGTTTTGACCCCTACCCTGGGTCCAAAGGAGCTCTTTGAGGCTATTCTGGAGGATCTTTCGATTCCGGCAAGCGGTTCCAAAGAGAGTCTGCTCAAGACCTTTCGGGATTACCTCTTCGGGCTGGCCAAGGAGGGCAAGACCCTTCTTTTGGTGATAGACGAGGCTCAGAATCTTCCGGTGGAAAGCCTCGAGGAATTGCGGCTACTCTCTAACTTTGAGACCGAAAAGGGCAAACTCCTACAAATACTTCTTTCTGGTCAACCCTTGCTTGAAGAAAAACTTCGTTCATCTGATCTCTCTCAGCTCGCCCAGAGGATTACCATCTGGGAGAAGCTTGAGCCCTTCGGAAGGGAGGAGGTCCTGGATTACGTAAGGTTTAGGCTGGCCAGGGCCGGGGGGGCCGGGGTGGTCTTTAGCCGGGGTGTGGATAGAGAACTTCATCGCCTTACCGGAGGTATTCCCCGGGTGATAAACAAGGTCATGGATAGGGCCCTTCTTATAGCCTTTGCCCGGGGTACCTCTCGAGTTAGTCCGCAGATTGTCAGAGAGGCAGCCGAGGCCGCCGCCCTTTCGATTAGAACTTCCCGGAAAACAACGCTCCGAAAATACGTGCTCTGGGGGTTTTTAGGACTTTTAATCCTTTTGGGACTGGTGTATGCCGTCTTTGTTGGTCGTTAAACCGTACGAAGACCGGTTTTTGGGGGTTAAGGCCTCAAGGAAGCGGGGTCGGTGGGAGTTTTCGGCGGTCAAGGAATGGAAGGCCTCTGAACTTAAAGGCCGGTCGGTGGTGGCCTTGGAGACCACTCCGCGGGTCTATTTCTCCCGAGAGACCTTAAATAAGGGCCCAAAGGAGGTTCTCCACCTGCAGGCCGAGGATAAGATAAGGGACTCAGGATACTTCACCGGAGCTTTTCAGACCGCTATCTGCAAACTTTCCGAGGGGCCGGTTACCGTAGAGGCTGGGATCCTGGCGCTTGAACCCCAAGGGGTAAACCATTTAATTGAGACTCTGGGGAGGGCTCAGGCTCGACTCAAGGCCATTCATCACCAGGCCGTGGCTATGGCCTTTCTGGCAGGCTTTCTTTCAAAGGAGCCGGTGCTTGTGGTATGGATCTCCCCGGAAGGCCTTTGGATGACCGTCTCCGAGGCCGGAGGGCTTACCTACCTCCGTTTCCAGGAGGTGGACGAGTTTCTAGGGCTTGAAGGGCATCCTATAGAAGAAAGCATCCTGGCTGTTCTAGATTATTATGAAAGGTTTTTTGGAAAGACTATCCGCAAGATCCTACCTTGTGGTCCGAAAAGGGAGGCGGTGCCTCGGGTAGAAACTCTAGAACCTCTATCTCCCGATCTCAATAGACTTATCAAGGCCCCAGAGGAGGAGCTTCTCACTTATCCGGAGCTTTTCGGGGCCGTTTTTGTGCCGGAAGGATACAATCTCCTCCCCGAAACCCATAAGTTTTTCCTGAAGAACCTGGAGTGGGTCCGTTGGTCCGGAGGGATACTTTTTATATTAGCCCTTCTTAACTATGGACTTTGGGCCTATTTTTACCAGAAGAACCATACCCTTGAAGCTGAAATCTTCCGTACCCGCAAAACTCTAGAAAATAAGCTTTCGATCCTTAATAAGGATTATTCTCCCTCTCAGGTAAAAAATCTAAAGGAGTATCTGAGTCTTAAAGAGAGTTTCGAGAAGCAGCCACGCTTGGACGAATTCTTGTGGTGGCTTGGTAACAACCTTCCCCAAGGGATAAAGGTACGTTCTCTTGAGACTTCTAAGAAAGGCCTAAACTATGAGCTAGGGCTTAAGCTATTTTTTGAGGGGGATCTGGCCTCGGCTAGGAGAGGCTTTCTCACTTTTTTCGACAAGATAAAGACTAGAGCAGAGATATTGGATACCCGTTTTAATTACGATGAAATGGCCCAAAGGGCCGATTTTGAACTTAAGGTAAGGCTTAAATGAAGGGTTTTTTGAACATTTATCGGCGGGAATGGATAGGACTTCTAGTGCTCACGATGGTTTTCGTGGTAAGCGCCTTTCTTGCTATGAGGGAATACGGACGTTTTGAAAGAAACGTGTACCTTTCGGGCAGATTGAAACAAGAACTCAGGGTTGCGGAGGAGGTTCTTAGAAGACTTGAAAGCTATGACAGGTATCCCTTCTGGCGACATCTTAGCCCTCCTCAGGAGGTAAAGATTTATGAGAAGTTAGGGTTGAGGCCCTTTGAGGAGGCTATTTATAAACTTTCAAATCTGTATGTAGAACGTGGATTTTTCTTTTTGGATAAGTTCGAATTGAGGACTTGTCTAGGGGAGAAACGGGGAGTGCGCCGATCTCGTCCTTCTTGCGTGCCGCATTTTTATGTGACCGGGAGGAAGGTGCTTTTTTGAAAATGGATAGATATAAAATCTTGGGGCTATTTTGGGGTCCTGTGGTGCTGGCCGTGGCCCTGAGTCTCCTTTTCTACTGGCATTTAAGGCCTGATCTCAGGACCATCAGGGTTCCGAGCGTACCTCAGGGTTACCGGGAGATCCCTCAGGTGAGTCCCGAGAAAATAAGATACATACCCCGGGAGCCGGTTATAAGTGAGGCCTTTTTGCTTCTGGATAAACCGGTTCCTCCTAGCCCCCGGAGTGTCCTTGAGCTCAAGGCGGTATTGAAGATCGGACAGGAAAAGATTTGTAAAATTGACGGTGAATTGTTAAAAGAGGGCCAAAAGATAGGTCCTTTTAAAATAGTTTTTATCGGGGACAATTATGTGGAATTGTATGGCAGACAAAAAAAGATCCGGCTTCTGGTGGGTGAAAAGCTTTCTTTTTAGCCTGGTGATTTTTTCCTTGTTGGGGTGTGCTACTAGAACTCCACAGGAGCAGACCTTAGATCTTGCCTCAACCTCTCCTCCACAACCCTCTGAAACTCAGTCCGCGCTTCCCGAACTGAAACCTATTTTTAAAGAAGTTTCCCCGTTCGAGACCCGAAGACTTTCCCTTTCTGTAAGAGAGGAAGACGCCATCGGAATCTTCTATCTTCTGGCTCGAGAGGCTGGGCTTAACCTAGTGATCGAAAGCGAGGTCTTTGATTACTTGCCCGAGGATAGGCGTTTCATAACCGCCGAGTTTCATGATTATACCTTAAAGGAGATCCTTGAGAGCATCTGCCG
Organism: Thermosulfurimonas dismutans; assembly: GCF_001652585.1. Taxonomy (GTDB): domain Bacteria; phylum Desulfobacterota; class Thermodesulfobacteria; order Thermodesulfobacteriales; family Thermodesulfobacteriaceae; genus Thermosulfurimonas; species Thermosulfurimonas dismutans. The sequence continues at coordinate 37,835 of NZ_LWLG01000009.1, read as the reverse complement.
CATACTGGATCTAACTTACGAAATCCAAGGGGGTATTATTTACATCAAGGCCTTTGAGGAAAAACTGTTTGACCTTTCTTTTCTTCAAACTCTGAGAAGTTCTAAGTTTTCTTTGGGGGGAGATGTCCTGGGTGGCGTAAGCGGTAGTGCCGGCGGATCTAGCGGAAGCAGTGGCGAGTCGGGGGGAACCGAATTCGTGTCCCCTCTTAAAGGTCAATATGAGTTGAGCGGAGAGACTACCAAGGACTCCACGGATGTCTATAAACAACTTGAGGCTTCCATTAAAGTCCTCCTCTCAAAGGACGGTACTTTCACCTTCAATCGTTTGACGGGCAACCTTTTCGTAAGGGATCACCCTTCTCGGGTAAAAAGAGTAGCCGAACTGGTGGAAAGACTTAGGAGCCGTTATGGTCGCCAGGTCCTTATCGAGGCCAAAATTGTGGAAGTGGATCTTTCTCGGGGCCATGATCTCGGTATAGACTGGGTGAGGATACAGGAAGCCAGGCTTCCCAACGCTTCAGCGGCCACTCTGGACCTTCGGCCGACGATGACCACTTTGACTTTTACTTATCAGCACAAACCCTCCTTCGAAGGCATGCTAAAGCTACTTGAAAGTTACGGCGAAGTCCACATTCTTTCCAACCCCAGACTTCGGATCCTTCACGGCCAGCCCGCTCTCATAAGCGTGGGACGTTCTGTGGGGTACGTAAAGGAGATAAACCGGGAGGTTATCTCTTCGGAGAACATCTCTCAGACGCAGACCACGGTGGACACCAGTGCCATCTTTGACGGGTTGCTTCTCGGGGTTACCCCTCATATTACGGGAACAGGAGAAATTATCTTGCACATCGTCCCCATAAAAAGCGATCTGGTAGAGTTGAAAAGGGAGGAATTCGGAACGGATACCGCGGTGACCCTGCCCCAGGTGAACCTTAGAGAAATGAGCACAGTCATTAAGGTTACGCCCCATGACCTGGTGGTTATTGGAGGCTTGATACTCGATAGGAAAAGTACTGAGACTCGAAAGGTCTGGGGGCTTGGGCGTCTTCCAGGCTTGGGATCTCTTTTTACCCATTCCCTAAAAGATAACCGTAAGGTGGAACTGGTAATCCTACTTAAGGTTTCTCTGGTTTGATAGATGAGCAAGCTTTACGAAATCCTTAAACAGATTGAAAGCCGAAAAGAGGGTTCTTTTCCCTCTGAAAAATTTTCAGAGAGAGTTTCCCCAGAGTCTAGGAAGAAAGTTGCTATCCTGATCGGCATTCTGGTGCTCTCTGTCATTTTGGGGTTTGGGGGTTTTTATGCCTTTAAAAGCTTCTTCTTCCCCGAGGTGTATATTCCCCAAACGTCCATAGTTAGGAAATCTTCTCCTCCAGCCCCAAAAGTTGTCCAAGAATCTAAAGTCCAGGAATCTAAAGTTGAAGTTAAGCCGCCAGTCAAGCCCCCCAAAGTTGAGGCCTCCCCTAAAAGCAAAGGGGCGGCGTTACAAGCTTCTAAGTTGCCGGAAAAAGTAGTAGTTTTAGCTACTTCGAACGAGAAACAAACGAAGAGAGATATGGTGAGGAAACCTTTGAAGGAAGCGGCGAAGGGCGCCTTCTCGGAGAGGTCTTACAAGATTAAAAAAGAGCCGGCCAAGCCCCCCCTTCCTCTGGGGCCTGAGGAGAGATTGCGTGGTCTTTTGGTGCGGGCCGAGTCTTTGCGCAAAAAAGGTCAGTGTAGTGAGGCTTTGAGACTTTATCGAGAATATCTTAAACTTCGAAAGAGCGCCGAAGTCCTAAATAATTACGCCGCTTGTCTATTTCTGGTAGGAGACTTAGAGGAAGCGGAGACAGCCTTGCGGGAGTCCTTGAAATTGGTGGACGATCCCTCAACTCGTTTAAATTTAGTAATGGTGGAGATAAAAAAGGGAGACTATTCTGAAGCCTGTCTGGAATTTAAGAAAATAGATTCTATTTCAGGGTCTCTTTACCGGGATTTGGCCCAATTTCTCAAAGCTCGTTGCAGATAATCATGAAAATAGCAGTTGTTGGAGCTGGAAGCTGGGGGACAGCCCTTGCCAAAGTCTTGTCCGAAAAAGGACATGAAGTCTTTCTCCTAGCTCGAAGATCTGAAGTTGCAGAGGCCATCAATCATAGGCGCGAAAATCCTCAATACCTTCCAGGCATAATCCTTCCTGCGGAGCTTCAGGCTTCAGTAGAACCAGAGGTCTTGAGAGATAGAGAGTTAATCCTCTGGGTGGTTCCCTGTCAGAGTTTGCGGGGAGTTCTGAAATCTTTGCGAGATTACCTTGGATCCGACACTCCTATGATCTCGGCCATTAAAGGTATCGAGATTGAGAGTGGAAAGACCCCGTTTGAGGTCCTGCAAGAATTTTTTCCGGAAAACCGGGCTCTGATGGTGCTCTCTGGTCCAAGTTTTGCCCTGGAGGTAGCCAATAGGCTTCCCACGGCGGTGGTCTTGGCAGGAGAGGATGAAAAACTGGTGCATAGTTTTCAGGAGGCCTTGTCCCTCCCTTATTTCCGTATATATCGGAGTCTGGACGTGCGGGGGGTGGAGCTCTGTGGGGCTTTAAAAAACATAATCGCCATTGCGGCTGGTATCTCAGACGGCTTGGGGTTAGGGCTTAACGCCCGAGCGGCCCTTATCACGCGGGGTCTGAGTGAGATCATAAGGCTGGGCGTAAAGTTGGGCGCTAAATCTATTACTTTCTCCGGTCTGGCCGGTCTTGGAGATTTAGTTCTTACCTGCACCGGGAATCTTTCCCGTAACTACACCGTGGGCTTCCGGCTCGGAAAGGGTGAGAAACTTTCGGAGATACTTCAGGACCTCCACCAGGTGGCCGAAGGTCTGAAGACAGCTTTGGCCGTCAAAAAGCTTTCCGAAAAGCATCAAGTGGAAATGCCTATTTCGGAGGCTGTCTATCGGATTTTATACGAAGAGGAGAGTCCTGCGGAGGTCCTTAGGAAATTGCTTTCTCGGCCTCTGAAGGCCGAGTTTGAAGTTCTCCCACTTTGATCTGTCCTTCGATTTTAGCCCCCTCTTCTACTAAAAGCCTTTCGGCTAAAAGTTCTCCTTTAAATCGGGCCGTTTTTTTGAGGTGTAGGGATTTTGCTCGTACTCGACCATCGATAGATCCGAAACAGATGATCTCCTCGGCTTCGATTTCGCCATTAATGATTCCCGTATCACCTATGACGACCTTCTCACCACTTAGTTGCCCCTTGAGCTTGCCTTCAAATTTAACATTTCCCTGAAAAACAATATTTCCCTCTATTTCGAGACCGGTCCCAATATAGGCCTTGAGGTCTTCTCTGGCCAGATCTTTCTTGAAAGGCATTTTTATTTCTTGGCCAGCTGTAGACGGAGATATTTGGAAGGATTCAAGTAACGGCCGTAACGTCTGATTTCGTAATGAAGGTGGGGTCCTGTGCTCCGGCCGGTATTTCCTAGATAGCCGATGACTTGTCCCCGTTTCACCTTTTGACCGGCCCGGACTTTAATCTTTTTAAGATGCCCATAAAGGGTGGAATAACCGAAACCGTGGCGAATGACCACTACTTTTCCATAACCACTGTGGTTTCCGGCATAAATGACTTTCCCATCGGCGGTGGCTCTGATAGGAGTACCGGGATAGCTTACGATATCAATCCCAGTATGGAAAGCCGGTTTACCTGTGAAAGGATCCTTACGTCTTCCATACCGTGAGGAGATATATCCTCGACAAGGTTTGCCTATAGGGACTTTAGAAAGAACTTTAAGGTAAGCTTCTATATCCGAAAGTAGATATTCATAAGTATTGAGTAGTATTTCAGGGGTAGCTTTCTCTTGTAGAGGGACAAAGATTCCCCCTTCCGGTTTGTAGGGACCACCTTTGAAAGCCTTGTTCTGGGCGGATTTCACATATTTGGAAAGTCCTAGGTCTGCCACCAGGTCTCTGAGCATTTGGGAATGATTTTTTAATTTGCCTACGGCATTAGCCAAAAGTTCGTGCTTTTCCTTTTCAAGCTCGGAAATACGGAAGAGGAGATCATCGTTTTTCTTTTGAAGGGCGATTACTTCACTTTTTAAATTTTTTACTTCTTGACGAAGTGTTATGTTGTTCCATAAAGCCCAGAAACCAATTGCGGAGAAGACACACAGACTTATGAAAATAAGAAGTAGCCACTTGAGATAACAATATTTTATCTTGTATTTTTTAGTTTTTCCTTCCTCTGGAAGGAGCAAAAGATAGAGTTCTTCACTCATGGGCTACATCCTATAAAATTTTTTGTGAAGGGGCAAGTCCGAAGTCTTTTTCGCTAAAGACTTCGGCGGTGAAGAGATAGAGTTCGGTTTCGGGATCTTGCCAACAACGAGGCGGAAGGCCGGCCTTAAGACATACATGGTCAAGAAAGGTTTCTCGATCCCAGCCGTGTTCTACCGCTACTTGGGGCAACAGTACTCCTCTGAAATAACCTTTGATAAGGTACACTCCATGTTTGCCAACTTCTACTTCCTCCGGCCCTCCCTTCCTAAGAGGTGAAAGCACGGAGATTTCTATCTCTATCTCTGGAAGTTCATCCGCAGAAAGAGGAGGAAACCGGGGATCATTAAGAGCCGAGGAAAGAGCCATTTCCTGAACTACTTGATAGAGGGGTTTTTCCGATTGAAAACAGCCTATGCAACCTCGTAGTTCACCATGTTTGTGAAGGGTTACAAAGGCCCCTGCCGGAGAAGATATGTTAGGCGAGGAAGGAGGTGTGATTTCTAACTTTCTGCGCTCGAAATAGGCCTCCAAGGTCTTTCGGGCAAGTTTTAGGAGAAAGATCTTCTCTTCGTCTTTAAGATCCATCTTTTACCATTTCCAGGATCTTTTCCTTGGTTAAAACCCCCGAATGGGTGAGACCGGAGGGGAAAATATAGGTAGGTGTTCCACTTATACCCAAAGATTTGACGAACTGCACGCTACCCTCTACCTTTCTTTGCCCTTCGGGGCAGGTGCTGTTTCCATTATAGTTTATAAGGAGAGTTTCGAAACCTTTGCCTTCACAGATCATGGAAATGGCCTTGGCTTTGGCTTTAGGATGGAGCTTTTCAAGGGGGAAAAAGACGACGTTGACTTTTACCTGATTTTTTTGGACAAGCTCCCAAAGAATCTTTTCCGCCCTTTTACAGAAGGGACAGTCGGGATCCGTGATGAGAAAGATCTCCGGCCCTGACCCAGCCGAAAAGGCCACGTACTTTTTTAAAGTTTTCAGTTTCTCTGGGGAAAGCTTGACGCGATTAAGCTCGGCGATCTTTTCCTGAGTGAGATCTTTCCGATATGTGAGATCAATGATTCTACCAGCGATCAAAAATTTTCCACTTTCGTCGATATAGGTGAGTCCTCTTCTTTGACCTTGTAAAACAATTACTTCACATATGCCCTTTACAGGAGATGGCGAAACCTTGATGATCTTTATCTCCGGCCCTTGGAAAAGTTCTTTGAGAGCCCGTTCTGTCCTTTCCGCGGAGGGACAGCCAAAGCCTAGAGAAATCCAGATGAGAAGAATAAGAAATATTAGTCCAAATTTTTTCATAATTGCCTCCCCTAAATCTTAGGACTCAAATAACATTTTATTATGAGGGTGTAAAGGGTAGTCAATTCGAAAAATCGGATTAAAGTAGGGGCGAGGTTTTTTGGAGGAGGCTGAGTTATGTTGAAAAAGTGGCATCTTTTTACTCCCGGTCCGGTACCGGTACATCCTAAAGTCCTTTTGGCAGGAGCAGGGCCTATTCCGCATCACCGTCTTCCCGAATTTTCAGCGGTTATTTCGGAAATCAGACAGGATCTAAAGTATCTCTTTCAGACCGAAAGGCCGGTCTTCTTTTTTGCCTCTTCTGGGACCGGAGCGATGGAGGCCGCGGTGGCCAATCTTTTCTCGCCGGGTGAAACCGTTCTGGTAGTGAGAGGAGGCAAATTTGGCGAACGCTGGGGCGAAATCGCAGAGACTTACGGTTTAAATCCAATTTACGTGGATGTACCCTGGGGCAAAGCCGTAAGGCCGAAAGAGGTGGAGGAGAAACTTGAGAACCATCCTGAAATTCGGGCCGTGCTGGTTCAGGCCCACGAGACCTCAACCGGAGTGAAACACCCGGTTCGGGAACTGGCCGAGATTACTCGGTCGAGAGATGTCCTGCTTGTTGTAGATGCCATCTCTGCGCTTGGAGTTTATCCTCTTCCTATGGATGAGTGGGGACTTGATGTAGTGGTGGCTGGCTCACAAAAAAGCCTGGCTCTTCCGCCGGGGCTTTCCTTTATAGCCCTCTCGGAGAAGGCCTGGTCTCGAGTGGAAAGTGAGGGTCTTCCCCGGTATTACTTTGACTTGCGACGTGAGTGGAAGGCCTATGAGAAGGATACTACTGCTTATACTCCGGCGGTGTCCCTTCTCTTGTCTCTCAGGGAATCCCTCAAACATATCCGCGAGATGGGATTGGAGAGGCTCTTTGCTCATTACAGTCTCCTTTCCGAAGCCTGTCGTGAAGGGGTTCTGGCTTTAGGCCTCAAACTTTTTGCAGAGGAACCTTGTGAGGCCTTGACTGTGATTGAACTTCCCGATGGGGTGGACGGCGGAAAGCTCAATCGGATACTCCGTGAAAAATATGGGGTCATTTTTGCAGGAGGGCAGGGGAAACTTAAAGGACGTGTAGTTCGTATCACCCATATGGGGGATCAGAGTCCCTTAGACGTGGTTTTGGCCCTTTCAGCCCTTGAGATCGGACTTTCGGAAATGGGTTATCCCGTTAAAATGGGAGCCGGAGTCTCAAGGGCCTTAGAATACATTAAAGAAAAGGCTAGGGAGGTTTCCGCATGAAGGTTTTGGTGACAGATCCCATTCTTCCTGACGGAATAGAGATCCTCAAAAAGGCCGGTCTTGAAGTCGAGGAACGAACGGGTCTTTCTCCGGAAGAGCTCAAGGAAGCCATCCGGGAGGCCGATGGTATCATCATCCGCAGCGGTACCAAACTTACGGCCGAAGTTATTGAGGCTGCCGAAAGACTTAAGGTCATTGCCCGGGCTGGTACCGGACTCGACAACGTGGATCTTGAGGCTGCCAACCGAAAAGGGATCGTGGTTATGAATTGTCCCGGTGGGAATACCAATTCCGCCGCGGAACACACCCTGGCCATGATGTTCGCTCTGGCCCGGAATATCCCCCAGGCTATGACCTCCCTTAAGGCTGGCCGCTGGGAAAGGAAGAAATTCATGGGCCGTGAACTTATGGGTAAGACTTTGGGCATTATAGGCTTGGGGCGGATCGGTTCAGTAGTGGCGGATCGAGCCCTGGGGCTAAAGATGCACGTGGTGGCCTATGACCCCTTTGTGACTCCAGAACAGGCTTCCAAAATGGGGGTGGAACTCGTTTCCCTTGACGAACTTTATGCCAGAGCAGACATCATAACGCTGCATGTGCCGCTTATGAAAGAGACCTATCACCTCATCAACGCCGAAAGTTTTGCCAAGATGAAAGAGGGGGTGCTCCTCATCAACTGCGCCCGAGGTGGAATCGTGGACGAGATGGCCCTCTACGAAGCCATGAAGAACGGAAAGGTGGCCGGAGCGGCTCTGGATGTCTTTGAGAAAGAACCTCCGGACCCGGATCATCCCCTGCTCAAGATGGAAAACTTTGTTTGCACTCCCCATCTTGGGGCCTCTACCCTTGAGGCCCAAAAGAACGTGGCCCTGGCGGTGGCCACGCAGGTAGTGGATTTTCTGGTCCACGGTGTTGTTCGGAATGCGGTCAACATGCCTTCGGTTTCGGCGGAGGCCCTGAAGATTCTCAAACCCTATATCGTGCTTGCTGAAAAATTGGGGGCTCTTCAGGCCCAACTAGCCGAGGGCCCGGTTGAAGAGATAGCCATTGAGTATCAAGGCGAGGTCTCGCAACTTGATACCGAGCCTCTTACCGTAGCCCTGATAAAGGGGCTTCTCTCGCGGGCCCTTCGAGAGGACGTCAATTATGTAAATGCTCCTCTGCGGGCTCGGGAGAGGGGGATAAAGATTACGGAATCCAAGACCGAGACTGCGGAAGACTTCCTTAATCTCATCGCCGTGCGGATCAAGTTCAAGGGAGGAGATAATTACGTGGCCGGGACCATTTTCGGTAAGACCGAGCCCCGGATCGTACAAATCAATCGCTTTAGGCTGGATGCTCTGCCTGAGGGGCATATGCTCTATATCCACAACGAAGATCGTCCGGGAGTGATCGGTCTTATCGGGGTAACCCTAGGGGAAGCCGGACTCAACATCTCCCGTATGTATGTAGGTCAGGAACCGGAAAAACGTCGGAATGTTATCCTACTTTCGGTAGACACGCCGCCGGATGAAAGTGTGGTTTCGGCCCTGCGCAATCTTCCACACGTCCTCTCGGTAAAACCTCTTGAACTTTAAGATTATGGTGAACCTTAGGGATTTGACCTTGGAAGAACTTGAAGCCTTTTTCGAATCCCTGGGAGAGCCTCCTTTTCGAGGGAGACAGGTCTTTCGCTGGCTAATGAGGTCCAAAGTAGAAGATTTCATTTCTATGAGTGATCTTCCCAAGTCTTTGAGGGAGAAGCTTTCGGAGATAGCCGAGATCCGACTCCCGGAGATCCTTAACCGCAAAATCTCTACCGATGGCACCGCTAAACTGGCCCTTAAACTCTACGATGAGGAAGTGATTGAGTGCGTTCTCATCCCGGAAAGGGATCACTTTACCTTGTGTGTTTCTACGCAGGTAGGCTGTGCCATGGGATGCCGTTTCTGTCTTACCGGGAGGATGGGTTTTCGTCGGAATCTTTCCACCGGGGAAATCGTCTCTCAGGTCCTTGTGGCTCTGGGGTTCATGGACGAAGCCGGTCTTAAAGACAAACCTCTCCGGAATATTGTTTTTATGGGTATGGGGGAACCTCTGGCCAACTATCGCAATCTGGTAAAGGCCCTCAAGATACTTACCCACCCCAAGGGGCTCCATTTCGCAAAGAAAAGAACCACGGTTTCAACCGTGGGGCTGGTGCCCCAGATGCGAACTTTAGCCGAGGAATTTCCGGTGGCGATTGCGATTTCGCTTCATGCCCCAGATAATGAACTCCGGGAAAAACTTATTCCAGCCACCCGGCGCTATCCTATAGAAGATATCCTTGAGGCTTGTCGGGTTTACCCTTTACGCAAGGGAGCTCGCATTACTTTTGAATACGTGCTGTTACGTGGCGTGAACGACCATCTCTGGCAGGCCCGGAAACTGGCCGAACTCTTGCGCGGGATTCCGGCCAAAATAAATCTCATTCCCTTTAATCCCCATCCGGAACTGCCCTTTAAACGTCCTCGTGAGGAGCACATTCGCCGTTTTCAAGAGATACTCCTTTCCGAAGGCTACGTGGCCACGATTCGCAAGAGTAAAGGGCTTGACATTGGGGCCGCCTGCGGCCAGCTCCGGGCAGAAGTGGCTGTTTATTCCTGAATATCCGAAAGATTAGCAAAAGAAGAATAAGGGGCCTGGAAGGCTAGTTTTACCGTTCCGGTGGGGCCATTCCTTTGTTTGCCGATAATAATTTCAGCCACCCCCTTATGAGGAGTGTCTTTGTTATAAACCTCGTCCCGATAAATGAAGACGATAAGGTCGGCGTCCTGTTCGATGGCCCCGGATTCTCGAAGGTCAGCAAGCTGAGGACGCTTGTCCGGGCGTTCTTCCACCCGACGATTGAGCTGTGAGAGGGCTACTACCGGGACATTGAATTCCTTGGCCATGGCCTTCAAGGAGGAGGAAATGTCCGAAATTTCCTGCTCTCGGCGTTCACGTCGCTCACGGCTTTGTAAGAGTTGGAGATAATCGATGATGATGAGACCTAGGCCATGTTCGCTCATGAGGCGCCGGGCCTTGGCCCGAAGGTCAAGAATGGAAAGGGCCGGGGTATCGTCCACGAAAATGGGGGCCCGAGAGAGCTTGTTGGCGGCAAAGGTAAGCCTCTGCCACTCGCTTTCCGAAATCCGCCCGGTTCTTAAACTTTGAAGGTTTACCCGGGCCTCGGCGCAGAGCATACGGGCCGCAAGCTGTTCCCGACTCATTTCAAGGGAAAAGATGCCTACCGGAATACCGGCTTCAGCCGCGGCATAACAGGCGATGTTCAGGGCCAAAGAGGTTTTCCCCATGCTGGGCCGACCGGCTACGATGATGAGGTCTCCGGGTTGAAGCCCGGCCGTCATGTGGTCAAACTCCGTAAACCCGGTGGGCACACCGGTGATGAGTTCCGGACGCTGATGGAGTTTTTCAAGCTGACGGATAGCCTCCTTGATAAGCTCCTTGATATTTCTAAAACCATCTCGCTCCGAGTAAGAGCGCAATTCAAAGATAGATTTTTCCGCAGCCTCAAGGATGTCTTCCACAGGTTCAGCAGCCTCATAGGCCCGGGCCGCAATCTCAGTGGCTACCCGGATGAGACGCCGGAGAAGGGCCTTTTCCTTTACGATCTGGGCGTAATGGACTGCATGGGCCGAGGTGGGAAGAAGCCCGGCAAGCTCGGCTAAATAGGTAGCTCCTCCCACCTCCTCCAGAGTGCCACGCGAGACCAGTTCGTCGTGAACTGTGATGAGATCGATAGGTTCGTTGCGTTCGAAAAGGGAGAGCATGGCCCGGTAGATCTCGGCATGCGCCTCCCGGTAAAAGTCCTCCGGAGAAAGAATTTCAACTACTTTGAGGATTACGGAGGGCTCAAGAAATATACTCCCCAGCACCCCCCTTTCCGCCTCGAGGTTTTGAGGCGGAAGACGATCCAGAAGGAGAGCCGGGGCCTCTTTCCGTCGGGCCAAAACTATTCTTCCAAAGGCACAACTTTAATTTTGAGGTTAGCCGTAACCTCCGGGGAGATACGAATCCCAACCTCATATTCCCCGAGGGTCTTGATAGGATTGTCCAACAAGACCTGTTTGCGGGAAATCTCTATGCCTTCCTTTTCCAAGGCTGCTACGATGTCCTGGGCGGAAACCGAACCGTAAAGCCGATCCTCCTCAATCACCCGCTGCGGGATGGTGAGGGTAAGGGCCTCAATCTTTTCGGCCAGACTCATGTGTTTCTTGCGCTCACGTTCGGCCTTGGCCAGGATGATCTGCCGCTCCCGTTCCATAGCGGCCAGATTCTTGCGGTTGGCCGGAATGGCAAACCCCTTGGGTATCAAATAGTTACGAGCATATCCATCCTTTACTCTGACTACGTCTCCGGGTTTTCCTAATTTGGGGACATGGGTGCGCAGAATGACTTCCATCTTAGCCTCCCATACGGATAATCTCTTCCGGCTCGAGTTCGGCCACAAAAGGCAGAAGAGCCATTATTCTGGCCCTTTTAATGGCCGTAGTAAGGCGCCTTTGATGATAAGAACAGGTTCCGGTCTGTCGCCGGTGGATGATTTTGCCCCTTTCGGTAAGGAAGGCCTTTAGGGTTTCGGGTTCCTTGTAGTCAATTTTAAGATTGGGGTCCGCACAGAACTTGCAGACTTTTTTTCGAGGGAAGAACCTACGTTTTACCGTAGAATTGTTGGCCATCTCAATCCTCCTTCAAAATCTTTTAAGCCGCGGCCGCGGCTTCTTCTTCCGGAACATATCGGTCTTCAAGCTTTACCACGATAAACCGAATAACCCTTTCATCTACCCGGAAATAAGATTCTATTTTGGGAGGCAATTCGGCATTCCCGTAGAATTCGACTAGGATATAGTAGCCCTGTTTTTTCTTTTCAATAGGATAGGCCAACTTCCGCATCCCCCACTCATCGACCTTTAAGACTCCACCATCATTTTCTTGAATGAGATTGGTGAGTTTTTCGAGGACGGCGTCTTTTTCTTCTACCCGGTCAGGATGGATAATGAAGAGGGTTTCATACTTACGGATGCGCTTCGGACGTTTGTACTCGATCATCTCAAACCTCCCCTTGGTCTTGTGGCCCCCGGTCTAAGCCGGGAGCAGGGCTCAAATACAAAACTTGGTGGGCGGTGCTGGATTCGAACCAGCGACTTCCACCGTGTGAGGATGACGCTCTACCACTGAGCTAACCGCCCACCGGTCCTTAATATAGCCCGCTTCTTTTTAAATGCAAGTCTCTAAAATTTTAAGCAGTTTTCGGTCCGCGGGACAGAGTTCAAGATCAAATAGTTCCCGCGGTTTAAACCAGGCCACTTCCTGCCCCTCTTGGGGAACGACCGGTCCTTTTATGAGGGCCTCGTAAAGGCTAAGTTCGATGGTCACTTCAGGGTAATCATGGGTTACCGAGGCCAGTTTTTGACCAACCTCGGCGGAAACCCCCAGTTCCTCTTGAAGTTCCCGCTTTAGGGCCTCTTCCGGGGTTTCCTCTGGTTTTACTTTCCCGCCGGGAAACTCCCAGAGCCCGGCCCGGGCCTTGCCCGGAGGCCTCCGGGCAAGAAGTATGCGCCCGGAAACGTCCCGCACGAAGGCCGCCACCACCGGCACAGCTTTTTTAGGCATTCCCGAAAACCCGATGGAAGATGGTGTCCACGTGCCGGAGATAGCGCTTGAGATCAAAGAGGCTTTCGATCTCTTCGCGGGAAAGGTGCCGCGTAATATCTTCGTCCGCCAGCACCAGGTCTTTGAAGTTCTTGCTTCGGTCTTCCCAGACCTCCATGGCCCGCCGCTGGACCAGACGGTAGGCCTCCTGCCGCGGAAGGCCCTTTTCGGTAAGGGCCAGAAGTAGAGGCTGCGAGAAAACGAGACCGCGTAGGAGGTTAAGGTTGGCCTCCATGCGTTCGGGGTAAACCACCAGTCTATCGAGGAGGCCTTCCAGGCGCTTCAACATGAAATCCGCCGCCGTGGTGGCGTCTGGTACGATGACCCGCTCCACCGAGGAGTGGCTGATGTCCCGCTCGTGCCAGAGGGCCATGTTTTCTAAAGCCGGGGTGAGATAACCCCGCACGAGACGCGCAAGCCCGCAGAGGTTTTCAGAGAGGATGGGGTTTCGCTTGTGGGGCATGGCCGAGGAACCCTTCTGTCCCTTTGCGAAGTATTCTTCGGCCTCAAGCACCTCGGTTCTCTGTAAGTGCCGGATCTCGGTGGCGATCTTTTCTACTGTACCGGCCAAGATGGCTAGGGCCGCCATGTATTCCGCATAACGATCCCGCTGGATGACCTGGTTGGAGGCCGGGGCCGGTTTCAAGCCCATCTTTTCACACACATAGGCTTCTATCTCCGGTTCCAGGTGGGCGAAGGTGCCCACAGCCCCGGAGATCTTGCCGTAGGAGATGGTCTCAAGCGCGGCCTCAAGCCGACGAAGGTTACGCCGCATTTCGTCGTACCAAATGGCTAGTTTCAGCCCGAAGGTGATGGGTTCGGCGTGAATTCCATGAGTGCGGCCGATCATGACCGTATCTTTATATTCAAAGGCCCGGCGCTTTAGGACCTCAAGCACGGCCTTCACATCCTCGATGATGATTTCCATGGCCCGTTTCATGAGCCAGGCCATGGCGGTATCCAGCATGTCCGAAGAGGTCATGCCGAGATGAAGATACCGGCCTTCCGGACCGATGATCCTTTCCATATAGGTGAGAAAGGCGATGACATCATGCCGGGTCTCCTTTTCGATTTCTTCCACCTGAGCTACGTCCTCGGGAGAAAAACCCTCTTCAAGATACTTGCGGGTCTTTTCCTGAATCACTTTGAGGGCAGATTCCGGTACCTTTCCGAGCTTAGCCCAGGCTTCACAGGCCAGGACCTCCACCATAAGCCAGGCCCGGAGTTTTTCCTCCGGACTCCAGAGTCGGGCCATTTCCGGACGGGTATAACGCGGGATCATATACTACCTCCTTTAAGCATCTTTGGCGTGAAAAATAGACTATAATTCCCTTCAAGGGAAGTGGGCTTGCGGGAGCCGGCGAGCGCGGTTATAGTATAGCTGACCTCGGTGGTGACCGTAGCTCAGGTGGTCAGAGCGCCGGGCTGTGGCCCCGGAGATCGTGGGTTCGAGTCCCACCGGTCACCCCAAAAGTTAACGATTTCTTCAGGACTTGTAAACGGCAAAATCTTCCTGGGCACCTTTGGGGCACTCGCCGGGATTCTTATGATTTGGTCGATTTCAAAGCGTTTCCTCATAGTGCCCCTCCTCCTTCCTAGTGTTTTCGCTTAACATAAAGGGTGTGTCAAAAATGGGGGGCACTTCAAGAACATTCAACCCTCGTCCACTTTTCTGGAAACGAATAGCTCCAGGAACTCCCTGGGGCTAACAATCCGTATGCCTTGAAATTCTTTAAGGGGTAGAAGATGCTTTCGGTCTCCCGAAATTACATACTCAGCCTTTGCTTCAAGCGCGCACTCAAGCACCCGGTTGTCTGCAGGATCTTCTATAATGACTTCTACTCGCTCAAGCGGAAAAATTACGGTGGTGAAGCTTCTGATTTCCGCCAAGGTAAGGCTGATCTGATAGTGGTTCCACCCGAATTTTCTCCTGAGAACCCCGGCCACCTCGGCCAGGATAGCTTCACAGACAAAAACTTCAATTTTTCCTTTTCTGGCAAGATTTCTTAGCTCGGCACATGTCCCGCCAAAAAGCAGGGCCGAAAGATATATATTGGTATCGAATACCGTTCTAATCAAAGAGCTTCCCGAAATTCATGAACGAGTTTTTCTACATCCCCCTCGTCTTTTAGACCCAGAGCCTTCACCGTCTCGGTTCCCCAGGCCCGCAGTTTTTCCCATCTTTCTTCCGAAGCTACATAAGCCTCAAGAGCTTCTTTCAGGATGCGACTTTTAGAAACTTTTCTGCGACGAGCTAACTTTTCCGTCTTTTCGTAAAGTTCCAGAGGCAGAGAAAAATTTACTATCTTTGTGGTACGTCCCATACAGGAGACCTCCAATAAAGAATTTTCTTTACCAACTGACTGAAAGATAATGTGTTACAGAGGATAGAGCAAGCCTTTTTCCTTATTCCTGATCCAATAAGATCTCGATTTTTAGCCACGCGGCCATTGTTTCCCGGTAAAATAGCTAATAATTACATATTATCTACAATGTCTTTGACGATGAGGTGCAGGCCATATCACGGAGATATTAAACTTCCCATTCCAGTCTACTGCGTCGGCGGGAACCATGAGGACTGGCCGTATCTAGCCTTTGAAGAAGATAAGATGCGTGAGGCGGGAGTCTCTCCGCCCTATGAGCTTGCTCCGAATATTTTCTTTCTTGGGCGGTGTACCGTGGTTTAGGTGTTCGGTATGCGGGTGGTGGCCCTTTCGGGAATCTACAACCGTATGAAGTGAGAGTTCTGCGTGACCTCGCCGAGAAATTTTTACTACCACAACCTAGAAGACAAAGAAAGACTGCTCTTCGAGGTTCCGGGCGCAGGCCTTCTCATCGCTCACGAGTGGCCGGTGAAACCGGCGGGCGGAGCGACCTGGGAGGAGGCCGTCTACGCCGCCGTGGGCTCCCCTATGGTGGATCGTCTCATCTGTCACTTTCGGCCCGTGCTTTCTTTCCACGGGCACATGCCCCATTACGGGCAGGGCGTCCGCGGGCCCATGGGCGAAAGACCGACCAAGTGGATCGGGCTCGACATGCTCATCGCGGACCGCTATCGAGGCGTGCGCAACGTGGCGGTGTGCGAGTTTGAAAGGCCGGGGAGGGTGAAGCTACTTTCCGTGGAGGAAGTAGGAAAAAAATATTAATAATGTTCTAAATAGGATTTCAAGATTTCAAGGACTTCCTCGTAGGTTAGGTCGTGCCAGTTTTGGTAAGCTTCGGCGACTGCAAAGTAGGGACCGCTTCGGATATTGGGGCAATAGATTTCGTCTGCCAAGTGGCCCAGGCGTTTGATACTTGAAGGAGAAGCCGTGGGAACAGCCACAATAACTTTAGAAGCCCCTTTGCGTTTGACCATGTTTACCCCGGCTAGCATAGTAAACCCTGAGGCAAGGCCGTCATCTACCAGAATAACCGTCTTTTTTGAAAGATCAGGGTAGGGACGCCCCTCTCGAAAGACTTCGTTTCGACGCTTGAGTTCTTCGGAAACTTTCTCCACGGCATCTTGGATATCTTTTTCAGAGAGCTTAAAAGATTAAATTGAGGGAGTGTCCACCCAATTGTGGAAATTGTAAAATGACCAAATCACAAAAAGGAGGGTGGACACCATGAGCAAAATTCAGAAGGCCCCTAAGCCACAGGAAGTACAAGCCACCATCAAAGAGTTTACTCGAGAATTCCTGGGAGAGGTCCTGGAAGCCGAACTGGAAGAGTTCTTAGGCTACAAGAAGTACGAGCGCTCTGATTCGGACAATTATCGGAACGGCTACACTCCCAAGAGCGTGAAAACCACCTGTGGCCCTATTGAGCTCCTAGTTCCCAGAGACCGGAAAGGGGAATTTGAGCCCCAACTTATCAGGAAGCGTCAAACCATGCTTGATGAGATAGAAAATCAGATAACAGCCCTTTATGCCAAGGGTATGAGTACCCGAGATATCCAGGAGATTCTTTCTGATATGTATGGTTTTGACGTAAGCCCTTCTCTGATTTCCAAGATCACAGACCGGATTCTGCCCAAGATCAAGGAATGGCAAGCCCGTCCACTCAAAGAAAAATATTTTCTACTTTGGATCGATTGCATTTTCTACAATATCCGAGAGGATGGTCAAGTAAGGAAGAAAGCCATCTATGTAGTTATAAGTATAGATCTTGAAGGCTACAAGGAAATTTTGGGCTTTTGGATAGATGGGACAGAGTCTAGCCGATTTTGGCTAGGAGTGCTCAATGATCTTAAGGCTCGGGGGGTAAGAGATGTCTTCATTTTCAGCGTGGATGGGTTAACAGGGTTAGATAAAGCTATAGAGGCAACCTTTCCGAAGGCGGATATTCAGAGGTGTGTGGTACACCAGATCAGGAATTCTTTGAGATATGTTTCTTGGAAAGACAAAAGGGAGCTGGCCCGAGATCTCAAGAAGGTTTACGGGGCCCCTACACTTGAGGTAGCCGAAAGAGAATTTGAAGATTTTTCGGCCAAATGGGGCGAAAAGTATCCCCATGTGGTAAAGAGCTGGGAGGCGAATTGGGAGGCTTTAACGACGTTTTTCAGGTATCCGGTTGAAATAAGGCGGGTAATGTATACCACGAACATCATAGAGAGCGTAAACAGCAAATTTCGGAAGGCAACAGCGGGCAGGAGGGTTTTTCCGACAGAGGAGTCTCTGCTTAAGTGTCTATACATGGCGGCCATGGAGCTTGAGAGGAAATGGCGCCGCCCTATTAAGGATTGGCCTTCAATTTACGCCCAGCTCTCAATTTTATTTGAGGATAGGCTATAATGGGATTTACACAGAAGGGTGGACAGTCCCTAAATTGAAATCTTCAACGATCAATTATAGTAGTCCGTGGTATTGTTTAAGCTGTCCTATCTGTATGCCTAAAGAAACACATTGTTTGCCAGCCAGGCAGGCCTCAATTTCTTCCGGTTCAAGATAGGTCTTAAGAGTTTTTTCTCCCTTTTCTAAATAGACTACCCAGTGTCCTACATTTTCATCCCAATCGACTTTTACTTCTATACCGCAGGCCCCTATGTCTGGATAAACTTCATGAATCTTTTGACAGATGATTTCGGAATTAATTTTTCTTTCGTCCATAATTTCTCCTTTCGAAGGCTTTTAAAATAAAATAAGACATCTTTTGGACTTGGCTAGGTATTATTATTCCAATTTGATTCTTTTGCTTGGCGGACTTAGAATTTCAAATTTGGTTTCAGAGATACTGGTGAATCCGCAAACTTTGATTAACCAAAAGGACTCCGGGTTTCGCGAAAGTTCCTGTTCCATTTTCGGACTTACCCAGTGGGAATCCTCTTCAAGATTATAAAAGTAAGAGTCTATCCCTAAGAAACCGTCCAGCAGATGGGCTAGGGTATGAAAGAGCTTGGAGAGGTATCCCTGAGGGATTTCGGCTAGATCTTCTAGGCGGGAATAGCCTTTTCGAGAAAATTCTTCCAAGAGACCTTTTATAATTTCACGGTTGCGGGCTTGAATTTCTTCTAGGACCTTTTTAAAGGCAGGATCTGAACCGTTCCTGGAAGCCCTAGGGTCAAACTCAAGGCGGTCGTAGGATAAAAGTTCATATCTATCAAGGAATTTACGGATTTTAAGACAAGCGGAATCGAATTCTTGGCTTTTGATTAAAAAATAATGCTCAAAGCCTTTCATAATCCTTTTGTAATCTATTCTGCTTCGGTGTTCAATTGAAAATTTGACTTGCGTTTGGATAGGGCCACGATTAAATAGGGGAAAACCTTTAGAGGAGGGAATGGGATGGCGGAAATTGAAACTCTGGTAACCGAGATCGCTCGAAAGGCTCGGGAGGCTTCAAGGAAATTGACCTCCCTTTCCACCGAGGTCAAAAATCGGGTTCTGCTTGAGACTGCAAGGCGTCTCCGGGAGGAGAAGGCCTTTCTTCAGGCCGAAAACGAAAAGGATTTGGCTTACGCCCGGGAAAAGGGGCTTTCGGCGGCCCTGATAGACCGGCTCACTCTTTCGGATAAGGTCATTGAGGGCATGGCCCGAGGGCTTGAGGAAGTGGCGGCCCTTCCGGATCCGGTGGGCGAGGTGGTCAAAATGTGGCGGAGACCGAACGGCCTCTGGGTGGGACGGATGCGGATCCCTCTGGGGGTGATCGCCATGATCTACGAGAGCCGGCCCAATGTGACCATTGACGCCGCAGGTTTGTGTTTCAAGAGCGGAAACGCCGTTATCCTTCGCGGGGGCTCGGAAGCCATTAACTCCAATTTGGCGCTGGCCAGGATCTTTCAGGAGGCCCTACGGTCCTCCGGGGCCCCCGAGGAAGCCGTACAGGTCATCCCCACCACGGATCGGGCGGCTGTAAACGTTCTCCTTACCCTTGATGAATACATAGACCTTATCATCCCCCGAGGAGGCGAGGGCCTTATCCGGTTCGTTACCGAAAACTCGCGCATCCCGGTCCTTAAACACTTCAAGGGGGTTTGCCACGTATACGTGGACAAATTTGCGGACCTTGAGATGGCCCGTCGAATTGCAGTGAACGCCAAGGTTCAGCGTCCCGGGGTCTGTAACGCCATGGAGACCCTTTTGGTTCACCGGGAGGTGGCCGAAAAGTTCCTGCCGGTGGTGGCCGAGGATTTTAAGGCCCACGGAGTGGAGCTCCGAGGCTGTCCCGAGACCCGGAAACTCGTATCCTGGGCCAAGGAGGCCACCGAAGAGGACTGGGACGCGGAGTATCTGGACCTTATCCTTGCAGTCCGGGTGGTGCCCTCCATGGATGAGGCCCTAGACCATATTGCCCGCTATGGCTCTAATCATACCGAGACCATCGTCACCGAGGATTACCACCGGGCCATGCGTTTTCTTAAAGAAGTGGATGCCTCGGTGGTTATGGTGAATGCTTCCACCCGGTTCAACGACGGTGGGGAGTTGGGCCTAGGCGCCGAGATCGGGATCTCCACCACCAAGCTACACGCTTACGGCCCAATGGCCCTAGAGGAACTGACGGCCATGAAATTCATCGTTTTCGGGGAAGGCCAGATTAGGGAGTAGGGCGCTCGCGAAGGAGGGCCTGGATCTCTTCGGCGATGAGGGTCACCTGTGTGCGGGTTTCCTTTTCGTCGAAGGTGAGGATCCGGCCCTCGCGCATGAGCCACCGACCCTCCACCATGAGGTCCGAGACCTCACCGGCCCGGGCGCTATAGACCAGGAGCGAAAGAGGATCGTGGACTGGAGTCAGACTGGTGGTCTCGAGGTCAAGGGCCGCCAGGTCGGCCTGGTAGCCAGGCTCAAGCCGACCGCAGTGGGGAAAACCTAAAGCCCGGGCTCCGGCCTCGGTGGCCATGCGAAAGACTTCCTTTGCCGGGAGCACAGTAGGATCTCGTCTCAATCCTTTCTGAATGAGGGCTGCGGTTCGCATTTCAGAAAGGAGATCAAGGTCGTTGTTGCTGGCTGGACCGTCGGTTCCAAGGGAGACCTTTACTCCGGCCGCAATCATCTCCGGTATCCGGGCCACCCCTGAGCCGAGCTTGAGATTGCTTTCCGGACAGTGGGCCACGGAGACTCCGGTGGAAGCCAGGAGCTCGATCTCCTCCTCTGTAAGTTCTACCGCGTGTGCAATATGGAGACTTTTGTTTAGCAGCCCCAATTCTCTGAGATGGGCTACCGGGCGCCGTCCGTAGCGCTCAAGGCACTGCTGGACCTCATCTTCGGTTTCGGAAAGATGGATATGTATGATGGCTTCGTGTCTTTCGGCGATTTCTCGGACTTTTTTAAGAGTTTCGGGGGAACAGGTATAGACCGCGTGCGGACAAACGATGATGTTTATTCGGGGGTGTTTTTCATAGCTCTGTAAGAGGTCTTCTGTTAGAGCCAGACCTTTTTCAAGCGGCCCATAGCCCGGGGAGGGAAAGTCAAAAAGCCCTTCTCCGAGGGCGGCTCTTAGGCCGGTTTCCTCTACCGCCCGGATTACCCAAGGTTCAAATAGATACATGTCGCAAAAACAGGTTACCCCGGCCCGGATCATTTCAGCGATGGCGAGCCTTGCCCCCCAGTAAACCCATTCCCCCTTGAGATGGCTTTCCACCGGAAAGATGTATTCCTGAAGCCAAGTCATGAGGGGAAGGTCATCCGCCAGTCCCCGGAAGATGGTCATGGAGGCGTGGGTGTGGGCATTAATGAGCCCTGGAAAAATCAGGGCTTCCCCGAGATCCTCCACCGGAAGGCCGGGATGTTGGGCGACAAGCTCCTCACGGGGCCCCAGGGACTCTATTTTTCCGTCCCGGATCAAAAGGGCGCCGTCCTTTATTGGTTCTCTATCCCAGGCTGGAAGAATCCATTTCGCCGCGAGCAAGAATTTTTTATCCATGGCCATAACTCCAAACTCTTAACCTTCTCATGTCTTTCCCGATCGGACGTCTAAACATTTTCTTAATCGATTATGAGATCGGTCTTACCTCGATACCCTTTTCGTGGAGGTATTTCTTCACCTCTGGTATTTCCACCTCTCGGCGGTGAAAGATCCCGGCCGCCAGCGCCGCCTCGGCCTCCGTTTTCGCAAAGACCTGATAGAAATGTTCTACTCGTCCGGCCCCGCTTGAGGCAATCACCGGAATGCTTACAGCCTCCTTCACTGCCCGAATGAGTTCTAAGTCGTAGCCCTGGTTGGTGCCGTCCCGATCAATGCTGTTTAGAAGAATTTCCCCGGCTCCGAGTTCCTCGCAGACCTTAGCGAGTGTAACGGCATCCACGTCCCGGACCTCTCGTCCACCTTTGACCGTGCACTGGAACCAGCAGTAGCGCTCTCCGTTCGGGCCAGGGATTTCGGTCTCTATTACAGGATGGGGGGTCTCTGAAGGACTTGTTACATAGCACCTCTTGGGATCGATGGAGATGACCACCGCCTGACGACCATAGACCCTTGAGATGGTTTCAATGGAGGATTTGCCGGAGGCCTTCCCGGTTTTGAGGTATTCTTCCACGATGTAGACGGCATCGCTTCCGATGGAGACTTTGTCTGCCCCGGCCCGGAAGTAGGCCCCGGCCACCTCAAGGGCGCTGTAATGAGTGCCGTCGCGGTCGGTGAAGTCCCTAATGCCGCCCCCGATGGTAAGGGGCACGAAGACTTTCTCCGAGGTCCGTCTCAAGACCTCGAGCATGGGCATATCTTTGAGAGGAAAATCCCGAAAACCGGTGATGTTTAGGAAAGTGATTTCGTCGGCGCCTTCAAGGTAGTAGCGATGGGCCAGCTCCACCGGATCTCCCATGTCCCTTACTCGCCCGCCTTCCCGGACATCGTATTGGAGGCCTTTAGTGACTACCAGGCGCCCTTCGTCGTCGGAGCGTACATCCAGGCAGGCGATGATTCGCCGGGCAAGCCGGGTGCGTTCCGGTATTTTTGGGGGAAGTACGGCTTTACCCGCACCTTCGAGGAAATTCTGCAAAAACCTCAGGCCGGCCTTTCCGCTTTTTTCGGGATGAAACTGAACGGCTATGATGTTTCCATGCTGTACGGCGCTTGCGAACTCCAGGCCGTAATCCGTGGTGGTGAGAACGAGGCCCGTGTCAGCCGGCTCCACATAATACGAGTGTACGAAATAGAATTTTTCCTCCCCGGAAAGCCCGTTGAAGAGAGGGGAGGGTTTACGGGCCTTTACGCCGTTCCAGCCGATGTGGGGCACGGAAAGCCCGACACGAAACCGCCTTACGAAACCCGGAAAAACGCCAAGGCCCGCTACTCCCGGGGCTTCCTCACTGCCCTCAAAGAGTACCTGAAGACCTAGACAGATTCCTAGAAAAGGCCGGTTCTGCCGCAGATACTCCCGGAGGGGCTCAACGAAACCCCGCTCGTGAAGAGCCCGCATGATGCTCCCGAAGTTTCCCACTCCGGGAAAGACCAGGCGCTCGGCGGAAAGGATATCCTCCGGGCGCTCCACCGGACGCACCTCGGCCCCGAGGGCCTTGAGCGCGTTCACTACGCTGCGCACGTTTCCCGCCCCGTAGTCTAGGAGAGTAACCTTCATTTTTGCCAGCTCCGTCGAAATTTTTTGATCTCAATTTTAACTCGGTTTATGGAACTGGACCAAGTCAATGAAATTTATGCTATTTGAGATTTGACATGAGAATTGCTATTTGATAGTTGGAATTACAAAAAACAGTCTGGCCTAGAAATTCGATAAGTCGCTTAAGATAGAAACTTGTTATTCAGTCGTTAAGGTACCACCGGTTTTAAAGGGGGGTGGGTAGTTAAGTGAGAAATTTTAAGAAGTGTTTTTGGTGCCTGGTTGGCCCGACGGTCCTTCTGTTGGCCTATGCTCCGGCAATTCGTAAGCTTTTTATTCGCTGGAATAGTGGCGACAATAGTTATTGTTATTTGATTCCCCCTCTTTTCTTTTATCTTTGCTGGGAAAAAAGGAAAACTTTCGACTTTGGTTTGCTTTCAGGAAGTTATGAGGGAATTGCCCTCATTGTTTTGGCTATCGGGATAAGCTTTCTTGGAGAGCTTTCTTCTCTTGAGACCCTTCTTTACTTCGGTTTCTGGCTTTCTATAGTGGCCCTAGGGCTGATTCTTTACGGGAGGCGCCTTCGAGAGCTGGCTTTCCCCTTTCTCATCCTTCTCTTCATGATACCTCTTCCTCCCTTCATCAATCGTTTGCTTACTTTCCGGCTTCAGATTCTAACCTCTGCCCTTGCGGTTTCCCTGATGAGGTTAAGCGGTCTTAGTGTCTTCCGGGAGGGAAATATCATTGATCTGGGGGTAGCCCAACTTCAGGTGGTGGAGGCCTGTAGCGGTCTGCGATATTTCATGCCTTTAGTCCTGCTAGCCCTCCTCATGGATTATTATGTGCTTCGCCGATGGTGGTCTCGGGCTTTGCTTTTGGCCCTGGTGCCTCTGGTCTCTGTGGTAGCCAATGCCTTTCGGATCTTTTTACTGGGCTTGTTGTATTTCAAAGGTTTGAGAGAGTGGGCGGAGGGTTTTTCGCACTATTTTGCGGGGTGGCTGGTGTTTGTCTTGGCTGGGGGTCTTTTGTTCCTAGTGGCCGTTCTCCTAAGACAATTTGAAGGCCGAATCGTCAAAGAAGAATCTGTAGTGAAACCGAAGAAAATGACTTCCCCTCCGAAAAGTTTCCCGGTGTTGGTCTCTCTCTTTTCTTTAATAGTGGTGGCAGGGGGAGTGGGTTTTCGCTTTTTTCCCAAGACTTTCATTGTCCCAACTAAAGCAAGTTTAGCCGTTTTTCCGATGGAGATAGACGGCTGGCAGGGCGAACGCCTGAAGCTCTCCTCTCGAACTTTGAAATCACTCTGGGCAGACGACTATGTTTATAGCGTTTATCGTCGAGAAGGGTTCCCTGGAATCATATATTTGCTTATCCCTTATTATAGCTATCAAACTACACGGCACACGGCTCATGCTCCGCAGTCCTGCCTCTTGGGAAGCGGATGGGCCATTCTCAAGTCAGGGGACTGGAAACTTAAAGTTTCTCCTGCCAGGGTCATCCCGATAAGATATATGTGGCTGGAGAAGAGGGGCCAGCGCCTGTTGGCCGCTTACTTTTTCCTGCAGCGGGGTCGGGTCATCACCAGTCCCTGGTGGCACAAGTTTTATCTTTTTTGGGATGCCATTACCCGTCGTCGTACAGATGGGGCCTTGGTCAGGATAGAGATGTTGCTGGCCTCGGAGATAGCCCCACGAGAGGCCGAGCGCGAGTTCAAAAAATTTCTGGTTTACCTTTGGCCGGAACTGGTTAAATTTATCCCGGACTAGGGGGGTGGTAGTATGTTCCAGCAACAGGTCCGGGTCATAAATAACTTTTTAATGGCCCTGGATGCCCTCTCCATTTTATTGGCTGGCTATGGGGCCTATCTCTTGCGTCGTCATCTTTCCGGGGGCCGTTGGTCTATTGAGACCGAGCTTTTTACCTTCTCCGTGTTGCTGGTGGCCTTGTTAAACAATTACGTCATGGGGCGGGTGGGCCTATACAGCGACCGCAAACCTGTGCGGTGTTTTCATCTTATTCCTTCTATACTCAAGGCCATTGTTATAGATTTTTCGTTTCTTGGGGCCTCTCTTTTTCTTTTTAAAAGAATGCATTACTCTCGGGCCTTCTTTTTATATTTTGCCCTTCTTACTTTCCTTTTTATCGTGGTAGAAAGGCTCCTAGTGCAGATATATCTTCAACACTTTGCCCGTCGCCGGTTTTATGCCCGTAATCTCCTTCTGGTAGGAGACGAAAAAAGAGGAAAAATCGTGGCTGAGGCCCTGGAAAAGCAACTCAGCTGGGGCCACAGGATCCTGGGACGGCTGTTAGTGGGGAACGAAGTCTCTTCGCCGGGAGTTATCGGACGACTTGAAGACCTTCCGGAAGTCCTTCGTAAGCACCCCATTGATGAGGTGGTCTTTGCTATGGGAGGCCATAAGGCCATAAACCTCCCATACTATCTTGACCTGTGCCGTAAAATGGGGGTGGAAGCCCGTATATTGCCGGCTCTTTGGTCTCCGGAAAGCCCGCATCTTAATGTAGAAAGTGTTCAAGGTATCCCTTTTATCACTTTACGGTTTAATGGATTCAACGCTACCGGTTTGCTATACAAACGCCTTCTGGACATCGTGGGGGGATTAGTGGGGACGGTCCTTTTCCTTCTGATGTACCCCTTTGTGGCCATTGCTATCAAGCTCGATTCTCCGGGGCCGGTTCTCTTCAAGCAGAAGCGAGTGGGGCAACACGGACGCGTTTTCACCCTCTATAAATTCCGCACTATGTATGTGGACGCCGAAGAGCGCAAAAAGGAACTCATGGCCAAAAATGTGATGAAGGGACCTATGTTCAAACTGGAAAACGATCCTCGCATAACCAGAGTTGGGCGATTCCTGCGCCGAACCTCTTTGGATGAATTTCCACAATTTTTGAACGTGTTAAAAGGGGAGATGAGTTTGGTGGGAACCCGTCCACCTACCCTTGAAGAAGTGGAGAAGTACGAGCTTTGGCACTGGCGACGCATTTCCATCAAGCCCGGTATAACTGGTCTCTGGCAAATATCGGGGCGCAACAAGATCACCGACTTCGATAAGGTTGTGGAACTCGATTGCCAATACTTGGAAAACTGGCGTTTCATAGATGATATAAAAATTATTTTGAAGACCATCGTGGTAGTCTTGCAACGCAAGGGAGCCTTATGATTTTTCCTAAAAAGAGAGGGTTTTTGTTGGTCTGTTGTTTACTTTTGCTTTGCGGTTGCGGAGGAAGCCCCGAGGAAAAGCGGGACAGGTTTTTCTCGCGAGGAGAAAGATTTTTCCGAGAGGGGAATTATGTGCGGGCGGCGGTGGAGTTCAAGAACGCCCTCCAGATAGACCCTCGTTTTGCCTTTGGTTATTACCGTTTGGGGATGGTTTATCTGAAACAGGGTAAGTTGCGAGCGGCTTATGGGGCCCTTTCTCGGGCAGTGGAGCTTGATCCGGAACTTTTGGGGGCTCGCCTGGCCCGAGGGCAGATTTTGATCATGGCCCATCAGGTAGATCGGGCCCTGGAGGAAGCCGAGTATGTCTTGGCCCGCGAGCCGGAGAACCAGGAGGCTATTCTGCTAAAGGCTACGGCTCTTCTCGGGCAGCATAAGGAAGAAGCGGCTGAAAAAATTCTGGAGGATCTGCGCAAAAAGGAGCCCTCTTTGCCCGCCCCCTACCTCATGTTGGCTACGATTCATCTCAAGCGCAAGGAACCGAAAAAAGCCCAAAGATATTTGGAGGAACTCCTAACAAAGCATCCCGGTCACGAACAGGCCACTGTCATGCTTGCTCAGATTTTGGAAAAGGAAAAACGTTTTGACGAGGCCGAAAAACTCTATCTTTCTTTGGTGTCCCGAGCACCAAAAAGCAAAGGTCCCCGAGTTATGCTGGCCGGGTTTTATGAGCGCCGGGATAATCGTAAAAAAGCAGAGGAAGTATTAAGGGAACTCCTGGCCCAATATCCCGAAGACGAAGAGGTTTATTTAATTCTAGCTGATTTTTATCGTCGGTACGGAGAAAAAGAGAGATTCGTGAAGGTTCTGGAGGATGGAATTTCTCGGGTTCCTGACAGCTTTGCCCTTCGGAGTGTGTTGTCAGGGTACTATTTCGCCTGGGGGAAAAGGGCTCGGGCTTATACCCTTTTGGAAGACTACCTTCGAAGAGATAAGACCCCTCAGGCCCTTCAGGCGCGTTTTCTAAAGGCTACTTTTCTTGTTAGAGAAGGCAAACGTGAAGAAGCCTTGCAAGAGCTTGAGAGGATTTTGCGTGAAAATCCCGGAGATGTTCGAGCTCACACTCTAAAAGGAGATCTTCTCTTTAAGAAGGGCGATTTTGTCGGTGCTATCGCCGAATACCGGGCGGCTCTTAAGGAAGAACCTAATAGTGTGGAACTTATGCTTCGTTTGGCTAGGGCCCATTTCAAAAACGGCGACCTTTCCTTGGCTGAAGACACTTACAAGCGTATCCTCAAAATTTCTCCAAAACGCAAGGAAGCTTACTTCGGACTGGCGGAGGTCTATAACCGGAAAGGCAAATTGGATCTAGCCCGGAGGGAGATTGAGAAGATATTGCAGGCTGACCCAGACGATGTGGAAGCTCTCAGGATGCTGGTGGGCTTATATCTCCGAGAGAAAAAGTGGGAGGAGGCCGTTGCCCAAATTAAACAACACATAGCCCGGAGGCCGGACAATATCCATTATCGGTTGATGCTCGGAGAGCTATACTTTAGTCAAAAGAACTTTGCAGCCGCCCGCAAGGCCTTAGAAAAGGCCCTGGAGCTTGATCCCCAGAATCCAGGGGTCCTTTTTAGTTTGGGGCGTCTTGCCAGAGAAGAAGGAGTCCTCGAGGAGGCCATTTCCTATTATGAAAAACTCAAGGCTCGCAATCCCCATCATCCGGTGGTGAACCTCTTGCTAGCCCAGCTTTATGGAGAGGCTGGGGCTTACAAAAAGGCCTGCCGTATTTACGAAGAGGTCCTTGACCGTAATCCGAAAAACCTGATCGCAGCCAACAACTTGGCCTTCTATCTGGCGGAGTACGAACCCTCTCCGGAAAATCTTTCCAGGGCAGAGAGTTTAATGCGTCCTTGGGTGGAAAAGTTTCCTAAACAGCCGGAGCTGGTTGACACTTTAGCCTGGATTAAATACCGTCAGGGACAGTACGATCGTGCTCGGGAGTTGCTTGAAGGCTTGGGCGATAAGGTCAAGAAATATCCGGTCATTTCTTACCATCTAGGCATGGTTTATTACCGTCTAGGAGAGAAAGAAAGGGCCTTGGAATATTTGAAAGAGGCCCTAAAAGGGCAGAAAGGTTTTCCAGGCCGTAAGGAGGCCGAAAGAGTCGTTCAGAGCCTTGAAAAGGTTTGATACTTTATTCAAAAGGAGGTAATGGGATGAAACGTTTTATAGTTTGGTTCATTTTTTTGAGTGTAGCGTTTTCCATGCCTGTTATGGCCGAAGGGATGGACGTTCCCTTTTACAAGATAGGTCCAGGAGATGTCTTAGAGATCTCCGTCTGGCAGGATGAACGTCTCAATCGGCAGGTGGTGGTTCCTCCGGATGGAGTGATTTCTTATCCCCTTATCGGAGACATCAAGGTTACCGATCTCACGGTGGCTGACCTTAGAAGAATCATAACCGAGCGCTTGAACGATTACGTTCCGGATGCCATCGTTACGGTCATGCTGGTTAAAATCAACAGCCTCAAGGCCTATGTTATCGGCAAGGTCAACCGTCCCGGAGAGTTTCCTATAAATTTGGATACTGATGTTATGCAAATTTTGGCTATGGCCGGAGGACTTACCCCATTTGCTTCCTCTAAAAAGATTATTATCCTTCGACGGGAAGGGGATAAAATCGTGAAGATCCCTTTCAACTACGATGAGGTGGCCCGGGGTAAGAATTTGGAACAGAATATTATCCTGAAACGAGGAGACGTGGTTGTTGTACCTTAGGGCACTTTTTATTTTGGCCTTTTGGTTGATCTTGAATTCGTCTCTCTGGGCGGCGGATACCTTTTTTTCCGCTTACTTGAAAGTTCGAGGCGAGTACAACGACAATGTGACTTTTACATATTACAATCCGGAGGAAGACTTTCTGAGTATCACTTCCCCATCTTTATTTTTTAATTACAAAAGCGAGCGTTTTTCCTGGTACTCCAGGGCCGGTCTGGATATTTACGATTACATGGATCTTGATCGTCTGGATACCGTAAACCAGCACTACGAAATAAAAACAGACTATCAGTGGCGGGATCGCTGGCGGTTTTCTGGACAGGCCTATGTAATAAAGGACACTACCCTGGAGTCCGAACTGCAGGAAACAGGTATTGTCCGTTTTCGAGAGGACCGTCGGCGATATTATTTTTCTTTAGGTGTAACCCATCTCTTAACCGAGCTCACTCAACTGAATTTTAATTTTGTTAAGTCCCGAACGGAGTATGACTGGCAATACAACGTGGATTACGATTACTCTTCTGCCTCCTTATCTTTCCAGCGGCGCCTAAGAAATCGAAGAGATGTCTTAATGTCCCGTTTTTATTACACCAATATAGATTCCGATACCAGCAAGGTGGACAATTACGGTTTTCTGCTTGGCTGGCAGCGTTTCCTTTCAGAGACTTCCGGATTTACGGCCTTTGCCGGGGTTCGTTATACATCGGTTGACTATTTTCTTTACTATCGACGCCTGGTTGTTGACCCCCGTTTCTGGCCGCCCTTTAGGGTGATCCTCGAAAAGAGAAAACAAACCGACGAAGAATGGAGCTATCTAGCTGACATTTCTTTTCATAAGAAAGGGGAACGATCCACATATCGTTTAGGTCTCAATAATGATTTAAGCTATAGCTCCTTCGGTGAGGCCGTGGATCGCACCCGTATTTACGGAAGGTTTTCCTATAAATTGCGTCCCCGCTGGTCGTTTTTGTTTTCCGCAGGCTACTATCTTACTTCTTCTAAAGGGCGAGTCTATGAGGAGGACAATATTTTTTACTATTTAAGGCCCTCTCTGAAGTACCTTTTGACCGAACGTTGGTCCCTGGAATTGGCTTATAGCTATTCGGACTATAGAGACAAGGTGCGAGACCACGAGTACGATCGCCACCAAATTTGGATGGTTTTGACTTTTGAATTCGGAAAACCTCCGGCGTTGGGATTTGCGCCCTAAGCTTTTTCTAGGGAATGTTTGCGTTATAATGCAAAAAAACTTCTGGATGTGGGGGGCTGTATGGATGAACAGAGGGATGTTCAATATTTGATTAGGGTCTTCCGCCGCCGTAAAAAGGCCTTTTTTATACCTTTTGTTTTAGTCTTTGTGGCCATTACGCTGGTGGCCTTTCTTCTCCCTCCGGTTTATCGGGCTACCACTACCATTTTGATAGAAGAACAACAGATTCCTCCAGAGTATGTAAAGACCACCGTTACCGGCTACGTGGAACAGCGGTTGCAGATGATCACCCAGCAAATCATGAGCCGTTCTAATCTTATGGAGATCATCAAGCGTTTCGATCTTTATCCCGAGATGCGCGGGAAGTACACCATGGAGGAAATCATAAATAAGATGCGCAACGACATTGAGCTCGAGACCATAAGCGCTGAGGTCTCAGACAAGCGTACGGGGAGGCCATCTTCTGCCACCATAGCCTTTTCGCTTTCCTATGAAGGGCGAGACCCGGTGAAGGTTCAGCAGGTGGCCAATGTCCTGGCTTCTCTTTACCTGGAATACAATCTTCGGGCCCGAGAGGAGCAGGCCTCCAGTACTACGGCTTTTCTAGAACAGGAAATTGAAGAACTGAAGAAACACATGAGCGTGCTAGAAGAAAAGATCAGTAAATTCAAACGGGAACATATGGGGGAGCTTCCGGAGTTTGTTAACATAAATATTCAGACCATAGAAAGACTTAATCGAGATCTGGATGACATCGAGGCCCAGATACGTTCCCTCCAGGAACGAAAGGTCTATCTGGAAGGCCAACTCGCTCTGGTAGATCCCATGGCCCCCATCAAGACCGAGGAAGGAAAAGCCGTGATGAGCCCGGTTGAGCGTCTCAAGTATCTCCGGCTCAAACTCATAAGCCTTCGGTCCACTCTTTCACCGAACCATCCGGATATCAAGAAATTGAAGAGAGAGATTGCGGCTCTTGAGGCCGAGCTGGGTGAAACCGATGATACCTTGGAGAAGGTAAAACGTTTGAACGATCTCCAAGCGCAGCTTGCGGATCTTAGGTCCCGTCTAGGGCCCAAGCATCCAGACGTGCTAAAACTCACCAAGGACATAGAGGCCCTTTCGCAGGAGCTTTCGAAGGTGGATCCGGGGGCGGCCACGGCCGCGGAAGTCAGCCTCAACCGACCGGACAATCCTGCTTATATCAACCTTTTAACTCAAATTGCTTCTATAGATGTAGAAATAAAGAGCTTGGAAGAAGAGAGGAGGAGAATAAAGGAAAAAATTGAGGAGTATCAGCGTAGGCTGGAAAATACCCCTTTAGTGGAGAAGGAATACAATGCCCTTTTGAGGGACTATGAAAATGCCCGGCTCAAATACAACGAACTCATGAACAAATTGATGGAAGCTCGTATTGCCCAAGAGCTTGAGGAATCCCAGAGTGGAGAACGTTTTACCATTATTGATCCGGCCCAGCTTCCGGAAAAACCTTACAAGCCCAAACGTTTGGCCATTGTCCTCATAGGTTTCGTGCTGGCCCTGGGGGCCGGGGTAGGCTGTATGGCCCTTACGGAATACCTGGATCACTCTATTAAGAGCCCCGAGGAGCTACAGCGTTTGGTGCAGGCTCCGGTGCTCTCGGTTTTCCCTTATATAGAGACCGAGGAAGAGAGAAGGGCTCGTCAGCGAAGACGATGGCTGTTCCTTTTTGGGATGATTGTGGCTGCGATCTTGGCTGTGCTACTTTTCCACTTCTTAGTCATGCCCCTTGATATCTTCTGGATAAAGCTTGAACGCAAGGTGATGAAGCTCTGGATTTAAATTGGTTCACTAAATTGATGGTTAAGTGAAATTTAGGGAGGAGCACTTTATGAGCAAGATAAAAAAGGCCCTGGAAAAAGCGGGAGAGGCCAGACAGGAGGCCATTGAGATCGAGGCTAAATCAACCCGTTCCCCCCGCAGAGAGGAAATTAGCCCTGTATATACGCAAACCCAAATTGTTCCGGTGGACAGGGAACTTCTCCGGCGTAACAAGATTTTTAGCTTTTTCCATGAAGAAAGCATGTCCGAGCAGCTTAGGATCCTGCGCACTCGCATCATGGACCGCATGGAGGAGCTTTCAGGAAACACCCTTCTGGTTACTAGCGCCCGGCGCGGGGAAGGAAAAACTCTGGCTGCTATCAACTTGGCCATAAGCATAGCTCAGGAATTTGATCGGACGGTTCTTCTGGTAGACGCCAATCTTAAAAATCCGGCCGTACATACCTATCTGGGGCTGAATCCGAATAAAGGACTGGCTAACGTACTCCTTAAAGAGGCCCAGATCCCCGAGATTTTGATCAACCCTGACATCCCTAGGTTTGTAGTCATGCCCGCAGGGAAAAGTCTTTCCGGTTCGGCCGAGCTTTTGGGTTCGCCTTTTGCCGAGACTGTATTCCACGACATAAAAACTCGCTATCCGGAGCGATTCATTATCCTAGATTCGCCACCTCTTCTTTCTTCGGCGGATCCCTTGGTGCTTTCTGACTATGCGGATGCGGTCTTGATGGTGGTGGAGGCGGAGAAAACCCCTGCCGAAGATGTTAAAGCCGCGGTGGAGCTTTTGGAGGAGAAGCCTTTTATAGGGGTAGTACTTAATAAGATGAGGAATTAGCCCTTATGTATGAATCTTTTTACGGTTTTCGGGAGAAGCCTTTTATTCTTTCTCCTGATCCCGATTACCTTTTTATGAGCCGTAAGCACGAAAACGTTTATACTCACCTTCGGTACGCCATCTATGAAAACAAGGGCTTCGTGGTCATAACCGGGGAGATAGGTTCCGGGAAAACCACGCTTCTAAACTTTCTTCTCCGCAGGATTAAAGGCCCAATCAAGGTGGCCTATGTTTATAATACTACGGTTTCACCCTTACAATTTCTAAAACTCATCTGCCAGGAGCTAGAGATCCCTGTTGATGGCCTGGATAAGGCCGGAATCCTCAACGTCTTGAACGAATTTCTTTTGAAGGAATACGCTTTTCGCCGGAGGGTTATCCTGATCGTGGACGAGGCCCAGAACCTATCTCTTCAAACCTTGGAGGAAATCCGCCTTATCTCCAATCTGGAGACCGAAAAGGAACCCCTCTGGCAGATCATTCTGGTGGGGCAGCCGGAGTTGCGTCGCAAACTTCAGCATCCTTCTCTCAAACAGCTCATTCAGAGGGTTACGGTCTATTGCCATCTGGAACCCCTCAACCGAGAAGAGGTAGCGGAATACATTCGCCACCGTTTGCGGGTGGCCGGAGCCAGAGATCTCGACCTCTTTACGGAAGACGCCGTGGAGGCCATCTATCGTTATTCTAGGGGCATACCCCGACTGATAAATATCTTGTGCGATACCGCTCTGGTTTACGGGTTTGCGGACGAGCTTCCTCGCATCGATCGGAAGGTGATAGAGGACGTGGTGGAGGACCGTCGAAAAAGTGGTCTCTTTTTCGATAGCGAGTCCTCCCGGCGGGAGGAGGCTTCCGCTACCGCCCCGCCTTCAGAGGATTTGCAGGCGCGAGTCCAGGCCCTCGAGCAAAGAGTCAGAGTCCTTGAGGCCTTGGTGGCCGAGCTTTCCGAGCGCCTGGATTTTTGTCGTTCCCTTGAAAGGGACTGGAAGGGCATCATGCAGGCCCTTTTGAGCCGCCTCGACCCCTCACGGCGTACTCATCGCACATATGAGAGTGTTCGAAAATAGTTTTTAAGGAGCAACGAGATATAGAGGAAGGTAGCCAGGAGGTACATATTATAGAGCACAAAAGCGGCCAGTCCTCTCTTCTGGGCTATTTCTTCCTTTCTTACCCTAAAATGCGAGCCTATTTTCAGTTTTACCGTACCAAACAAACTTTCAATCAGATATCTATTTCGGCCCCATTTCTCCCAGAAAATTCTGGAATCTTTCCGCAGAGGATGTTTTACCTTCTGCCTGAAGGTTTCTTTTACTTTTATGGCCGGTTTTAATCCAAGCTCTACAAGTTTTTCCATGACCTTGAGACTGTCATAGCATTTATCTGCTATAAGACATTCGGCTTTAAAAGTGACCGGATCAATCTCTGTCAGAGCTTCCAGGAGAAGTTTTACCTCGCTGGCATAGGGACCTCCGGTTTCAGCGGTAATGACGATTCTTTTTCCGGATGAAGTTACTCCGATTATGGGGACCACTCTTATATGGGCTTTTACTTTTCTGATTTCTGAGCCTCTTAAGAATTTTAAAGGGTAGAGGTCATGATAACTAAAACCGGTGCCATCAGAGATAAAGGAAAAGAGGTGGTGTTCTTTTGCTAGAAGTTTTCGGGCCAATTCTTGGAGAAGGATTTTCAGGGATTGTTTAGGGAATTTTGAGACTCGGTAGTGGTAGGTAGAAAGGGCGGGTCTTCGTCCCAATATATCGAAGGCCTCTTCTAGGGCTTCTCGGTAGGATAGATTTTTTAGGGTTTGGTAGAGGAAGATAGAGATAATGAAGGCATCGGAATAAGTTTTTGGGCGACCTCGAAAGGCCAGGGGCTTTTCATTTATTATGGCTCGGGTTATTTTGAAAATGGTCTTGAGACGCAGTTTGCTTCTTCTCATGTTGGGGGAGTTAATTCTAGGCTCCCCCAACGTCAATATCTAGTTTTTTCGAACACCCTCTCGCACATATTGACAAAGTCTCATTTTTGTTATATTAGGCTTAACACCGCCTCGAAAGAGGAGGGGGCCATGCGGTGGGGGGTATATTTTTATGCGCTTTCTTTTTCTTTTCCACTCGGGCTATAGGGGCTCTTATTCCTTGGACTGGAACGCCCTACTACTGGACATCGGGGAGCATTAAAGCTTCGAATGGAGCTACTACTATCTTTACTCAAAGTTCCACTTCTCAGCAGGCGGGGACTCTTTCCTTTTCCTTGAAGGACGAGAATGGAGATTGGGAGGCTTCGGGTAGCCTGCAAAACGACTCTTCCGGGGTGACTTTTACGGGGTATGCAGCCGCCCCCGATTTGGGTAGCCCGGATAATGCTTTCAAAAGTAAAGTATCTTTCCAATTCAAGCAAGAAGGAACATTTACGGTTTTGCAACCCGGTTTTTTGGATGTGGCCTTTCGTGTAAATTATGGGGGACAGGATTCTGGACAAACGGGAAATTATTGGAAAGAAACGTTCAATCTATATCTTTACGATTCCCAAAATGATTTAATATTTTCTTATCTCGGATCAGGAAGTGAGAGTTTCATTACAGAATCTACGGGCTCTTTTATGCCTTTAAAGTTTCCGCTGCAGGTCGGTTCTTATTCTCTTAAGGTTAGTGGAAGCATAACTCTTGAGGCTTTTGGGGGGGATGAAATTAGCGGAAATTATACGGTGAATTTGGGGTTTTCGCCTGTGCCTCTTCCCTCGGCGGCTCTCCTGCTGCTATCCGGTTGTCTGGGATTTATAGGAATGCGTTTACGGAAAAAGCTGGTGGCGGCAGTAGCTGTGCTTCTGGTCGGTATTTTAGGAATACTTCCCCGGCTTTGGGCCTCACCCGTTCCTTATTTCATAGGGAGTGAGCACTACGCAACATTTAAAGTGGGGTATAGCTATAAGGTTTATTCATATGACTCAGGAAGTACCATAGTCGGAGGGGGGGATTATGATACGGCTGACTCTAATCCTTCTTCGTTTACACACGGTCCCCCCGCTTTCTTGAATGTCTCGGATGGTGAAGAATCAGGTTATCCTTATACGGCTCATCTGAAAAGTGATGCAACAGGGCTTAGCTTTAATGGAAGTGTATCTTTAGATTCTTCTTATTCCTTGCGTACCTATAATCATGAGGATATTCGTCTTTCTCAAGAGGGATGGTTCCAGGTGGAACAACCTTCTTTTCTTTCCGTGGTTTATACGGTGAAGCTCTCCGGTGTTGAGGATTATAGTTCCACTCTGAACGAGGCTATATACGGTTTTTCGATCGAGCTTTCTAAACATGCCAATTTTGACGATGATGGGGTCGATTTGCTAAAGAAAAGCAGCACTTTCCAAGTTTATGGGGTGAGCCCAGAGGGAGATTATTCCTATATTTACTCGAAGAAAGTTTTGCTTGAACCTGGCTGGTTGTACTATCTTGATGGAAGTACCGGTTTTGAACTTTATGCTTATGCCGGGGATAAAATATCAGTACAGGGAGGGCTCTTTTTTAACGTTTCTCCGGTGCCTCTCCCGGGTGCTCTCTGGCTTCTGGGGTCGGCACTTTTTGCGGGTGGTTTGGTGGCTAGAAAACGGTGGTTTGCCCATTAAGAAATGACCAAGCCGTTTTGTCGCAACTCGATAAAGAATCCTTTGTCTCATTCCTTGAAAATTGAGGAGTATAAGGAGGTGGGCAAATGTTGAAAAGAGTGCTGGTCTTTACACTTATATTGTATGGACTAGTTGGGTATTTTGCCCTGTCCTCGGCAACTTCGCTTCCGGTGAGTGATCTTGTGGCCTGGTGGTCCTTTGACGATCCGGAAAATCCTTTCAAAGATGAGACCGGGCGTTTTACGGATATTACGGTGGTGAGAGGCGACCTCCTACAGGCTACTTCCGGCGTACGCGGGAACGCTTTGGAGTTTCAAAAGGAGGGTAGTGATTATCCTTACTTCTATACTGAAGCCTTAAAATGGCCCACAAATTCCTTTACCATTGCGGGCTGGCTCAAGCCCTACTCTCTAAATACCGACTGGTTTGGTTGGCTTGCCTTTGTGAGCAAAGGTGGAAACGAGGATTTAAATAGTGATGAGAATTCCTTTAATTTTGAGTTTTATAACGGAAAGGGGCATGTGCGCTTCGGAGAACAGAACTGGTGGAATCAATATTGGACGCCAAACCCCATGGTGGAGGAGAATGTTTTTCACTTCGTGGCCGTGACCTACGACGGCTCCACCCTTCGTTTCTATAAGGACGCTTCCCTGGTGGGGGAGGTGAATATCAGCGCCGGCATTCAGGCTGCTAACTCACCTATTTATGTGGGGGCCGACTTTCCTGGTTCGGACAACTACTTTTACGGCATAATGGACGAAGTTACTCTCTGGCAGACGGCCCTTTCCTCCGATCAAATTTCCACCCTTTACAGTTATAATGGGGCGCCGGTTCCGCTTCCGGCGGGGGTGTGGCTCCTAGGCGGGGGGCTTTTAGGTTGGGGGATCTTTCGCCGAAAATATTCATGGTGTTAGGTCATGCTTAAAATTGGGTGGTGTAAGGTGTTAAGGTTGGTATTTCTGGCCTTAGTTTTAGTTGGCTGTAGTGGAGGTTTTAGCTGCCCCTCTTTCCACCACACAGCCACTATCTACCTCGATTGGTCGCAGTTTTCGGTCACGGGGGTATACGGAACCCCCACCATCACCTGGACTTCTCAGGAGCAACGGGGGGACGTGTGGGCAGGGGAAGATTACGACTCTGGTGAGAGCTCTGATTGGACGCCCCCTATATATCTTTCGGTCTCAGCTTCCAACGGGCATACGGCCGAGTTTGATCTTTTCCCCGAGGCTGCAAATTTTGAAAATTATCCCGAGTGCCAAAGGTGCTGGATCAATACAATGGCTGAGGGTGTTCGAAAAACTAGATATTGACGTTGGGGGAGCCTAGAATTAACTCCCCCAACATGAGAAGAAGCAAACTGCGTCTCAAGACCATCTTCAAAATAACCCGAGCCATAATAAATGAAAAGCCCCTAGCCTTTCGAGGTCGCCCAAAAACTTATTCCGATGCCTTCATTATCTCTATCTTCCTCTACCAAACCCTAAAAAATCTATCCTACCGAGAAGCCCTAGAAGAGGCCTTCGATATATTGGGACGAAGACCCGCCCTTTCTACCTACCACTACCGAGTCTCAAAATTCCCTAAACAATCCCTGAAAATCCTTCTCCAAGAATTGGCCCGAAAACTTCTAGCAAAAGAACACCACCTCTTTTTCTTTATCTCTGATGGCACCGGCTTTAGTTATCATGACCTCTACCCTTTAAAATTCTTAAGAGGCTCAGAAATCAGAAAAGTAAAAGCCCATATAAGAGTGGTCCCCATAATCGGAGTAACTTCATCCGGAAAAAGAATCGTCATTACCGCTGAAACCGGAGGTCCCTATGCCAGCGAGGTAAAACTTCTCCTGGAAGCTCTGGCAGAGATTGATCCGGTCACTTTTAAAGCCGAATGTCTTATAGCAGATAAATGCTATGACAGTCTCAA
>NZ_LWLG01000008.1 GCF_001652585.1 Thermosulfurimonas dismutans | reverse complement strand
AGGGGCGGGTTAAAATCACTCTGTGGCCCACAAAAAGAAACGCTTCCTTTACAACTACAAGTTAAAAGAAAAAGCCCGAAAGCTACGAAAAGAGCCGACCCCGGCGGAGCGAAAGCTCTGGCAGATGCTAAGAGGGCGACGGTTCTTAAGCATCAAGTTCCATCGCCAGATCCCCATTGGCCCTTATATTGTGGATTTCTGCGCTTTTAATCCCCGAGTGGTGATCGAGATAGACGGCGATAGCCATTATACTTCTGAAGCCAGGAAGGCAGACGAACACCGCGATCGTTATTTAATGAATCTTGGGTTTCGTGTCTTTCGGTTCACCAACCGAGAAGTCCTTGAGAACCTA
Source organism: Thermosulfurimonas dismutans (assembly GCF_001652585.1). Taxonomy (GTDB): domain Bacteria; phylum Desulfobacterota; class Thermodesulfobacteria; order Thermodesulfobacteriales; family Thermodesulfobacteriaceae; genus Thermosulfurimonas; species Thermosulfurimonas dismutans. The sequence continues at coordinate 80,267 of NZ_LWLG01000008.1, read as the reverse complement.
GAGGGAGTGTTGGAGTACCTGGAGAAAAACATTTGAGACCACCTCCCAACCTCCCCCTATGAGGGGGAGGTGTAATTCCCCCCCCTTCAAAGGGGAAGAGTAATGACTCTCTTTGTTAAGGGTGGTTTAGGACGTCTCCCCCTTGCAACCCTTACTATTAAAACTTATAGTTATGACAGCCCGTTTTTTTCGGTGGAGAGGGTCCGTCTCCTCGAAGCGGGGCGCGTAGTTCGGCTTGATTTCATTAAATAATTTTGAAAGGAGGGGAGGCCATGGCGGAGAAAAAGGTGAAGCTTGCCATTGTGGGCGTCGGAAACTGTGCGAGCTCTCTTGTTCAGGGCATTTACTATTACAAGGAGAAGGGGTTGGACGCTATTAAAGGTGTGATGTTTCCCGAAATCGGGGGGTATCATCCCTGGGACGTAGAGGTGGTGGCGGCCTGGGATGTGGACGCCCGCAAGGTGGGCAAGGACGTCGCCGAGGCCATCTTTTCTCCTCCTAACTGCACCACCGTATTTTACCCGGATGTGCCGAAGACGGGCGTCAAGGTGCGCAAGGGGAAGACCCTTGACGGCTGTGCCAGTCACATGAAGGACTATCCCGAGGGGCGGACCTTCGTGCTCTCAGACGAAAAGGAGGACGATCTTGAAGATGTGGTGGCGGTGCTCAAAGACACCGGAGCAGACGTTCTCATCAACTACGTGCCGGTGGGTTCGGAAGAGGCTGCCCGATTTTATGCCGAGGCCTGCCTGCGGGCCGGAGTGGCCTTTGTAAACGCCATGCCAACCTTCATCGTCTCTGATAAGGAATGGGGTGAGCGCTTTACCAAGGAGGGTATTCCGGCGGTGGGAGACGACATCAAGTCCCAGGTAGGCGCTACCATCGTGCACCGTACCCTAGCTCAACTCATGATCGACCGGGGTGTACCCATCAAGCGGACCTATCAGCTCAACTTCGGCGGAAACACGGATTTCCTCAACATGTTGGCCCGCGAACGGCTTAAGACCAAAAAGGTTTCCAAGACCGAAGCAGTCTCAAGCCTGATCCCCTATGACCTTGGGGCGGAGAACATCCACATCGGCCCTTCGGACTATGTACCCTGGCTCAAGGACAACAAGATCGCTTACATTCGGCTCGAGGGCGAGCTCTTCGGGGGTGTCCCCATGTACATCGAGCTCAAGCTCAGTGTGGAAGACTCTCCTAATTCCGCGGGTTCGGCCATGGATGCCATCCGGTGTGCCAAGCTCGCCAAGGATCGTGGCATAGGTGGGCCGCTACTTTCCATTTCCGCCTACACTATGAAACATCCTCCGGAGCAGTATCCGGATTGGAAGGCCCGTCAGATGACCATCGAGTTCATCGAAGGCAAGCGTGAACGGTAAGGGAGGGAGGAATGTTTGATTTCTCCGAAAGATTGAAGAAGCTTCCCCCTTATCTTTTCGTGGAGCTCGATCGGCTAAAAGCCGAGGTTCAGGCCAAGGGCGTGGATGTGATAGACCTCGGGGTGGGGGACCCAGATCTCCCCACCCCGGAACACATCGTCGAGGCCGGGAAACGGGCCCTCGAGAAACCCGAAAACCACCACTATCCCTCGAGTGTAGGGATGATAGCCTTCCGGGAGGCGGTAGTCAGCTGGTTCAAGGCCCGTTTCGGGGTTGAACTTGATCCGGCAAGCGAGGTGGTCACCCTCATCGGTTCCAAAGAGGGGATTGCCCATTTCCCTCTGGCCTTTGTAAATCCGGGAGACGTGGTCCTAGTGCCCACTCCGGCCTATCCGGTCTATCACATCGGGACCCTCTTTGCCGGAGGCGAAACTTATTACCTGCCTCTTACGGCTGAAAACGACTTCAAGCCCGACCTCAAAAGTATTCCCGAAGATGTCCTTTCACGGGCTCGTATCCTTTGGATCAACTATCCCAATAATCCTACTACTGCGGTAGTCACCAAGGAGTGGTTTTCCGAGGTAGTGGCCTTTGCCAAGGAGCACAACCTCATCGTGGCCCATGACGCCGCCTATACCGAACTCTACTTTGACGGCTACGTGCCTCCGAGTATCCTCGAGGTCCCGGGAGCCAAGGAGGTGGCCATCGAGTTTCACAGCCTCTCCAAGACTTACTGCATGACCGGGTGGCGTATCGGATTTGCCGTTGGCAACCCCGAGTTGGTCAAGGGCCTTACAACAGTCAAGAACAACGTGGATTCCGGGTGCTTTCAGGCCATCCAAGAGGCCGGCATTGCGGCCCTAACCGGCTCGCAGGACTGTGTGGCCGAACATAGGCGGATCTTTGACGAGCGAAGGCAGGTGATGCTCGAAGGTTTAAAGAAACTAGGCTTCGAGGTTCATCCGCCGAAGGCCACTTTCTATCTCTGGGTGAAGGTGCCGGAGGGATACACCTCTGCCGACTTCTGTGCTAAGGTGCTCAAGGAGGCTGGGATCGTGGTTACTCCCGGAAACGGTTTTGGCGATCCGGGTGAGGGATATTTTCGCATCGCGCTTACGGTGGGCAAGGAGAGGCTTGAGGAGGCCCTCTCACGACTGGCTTCCCTAAGCCTTTAGCAAAAGCCTATCTTGGCCTAGGTTCGAACCTGGGGAACCGGGCCGAAAACTTGAAACGGGCCCTGGATCTCCTTTTTATGACGCCCGGGGTCTTTCCGCAGGTGATCTCCTCAGTCTATCTCACCGAACCGGTGGGGTTTACCTCAAATAACTGGTTCTATAACCTGGTGGTTTCGGTACTTACGTCCCTTTCGCCTTGGGAATTGGTAACCCGGGGGCTTGAAATCGAAATGCGCCTGGGTCGCGTGCGAAGCGGAGGCCTTTCCGATCGAGTGGTGGATCTAGATCTTCTTTTTTATGATGAGGAGGTTATTGATGAAAAGTGGGTGCGGGTGCCTCATCCGCGTCTCCACGAAAGGGCCTTTGTGTTGGCTCCGCTTGCCGAAATCGCTCCGGATCTGAGACATCCGATCCTCGGCCGGACCGTACAGGAACTCCTTCGGGGCCTCGATCCCGGCCAGGAGGTATGCTGTCTGGGTTCGCTTGGCCTTTCAATTGCCGGCCTCAAGGGTAAGGAGTAATTTTGGGAAAGACTCTAAGTGAGGATCGAGCTATGCGTAGAAAATTAGATCGTTATTTTACGGCGGTGATTAAAAGAGATGGAGATTGGTGGATAGGCTGGATATAGGAAATGCCAATGGTTGTGAGTTGCTGAGGGAGGGTGTTAAGCATTCTTGGTGGTGGAATCCGAAGCTAAATCGGAGATCAGTGGTCCCGCGGCATACGGAAATAAGTGATCAGTTGACTAGAAAGATCTGTAAAGATTTGGGTATACCTCCGGTGAAGTAAAATGATACGGCTGATACTGCTCCTCATCTTGGTACTTCTTGTCCTTTGGGCGGCCAAAGGCCTGATAAACGATCTCAAGGTCTTGTTCGGAAGAAAAGGGAGAGAGGAAAGGGTAACCCCCCTTTCCGACGAACTGGTCAAAGACCCGGTTTGCGGGGTTTACTGCGCCAAGCGTTCGTCTTATAAATTGAAATACAATAATAAAGTTTATCATTTCTGTAGCCCGCAATGTCGGGAAAAGTTCTTAAAGGAAGTGGGTTCTTCCTGATCTTTTGGGTTCTGACCCTTTCGGCCCAGGCGGATATTTATCGCTATGTGGATGAATCTGGGCGCCTCTATTTTACTAACGTTCCGCTGGGGTCGGGCTGGAAGCTCTATTTGCGAACACCGAAGACCAAAAAACAGCCTAACTCTAAGTGGGAAGCCCTTTTTGAGGAAGTGGGCCGGAGGCAGGGGCTTGATCCGGCGCTGCTCAAGGCCGTGGCCCGAGTGGAGTCCGACTTCAATCCTAGGGCGGTTTCTCATAAAGGGGCTTTGGGACTCATGCAGCTCATGCCGAAGACTGCAGAAATGGTAGGGGTTAAAAATCCCTTTGATCCCCGCGAGAACCTTGAGGGCGCGGCCCGGTTTCTCAAGAGACTCCTTCTTGAATTCGGAGATCTCAGGAAAGCTCTGGCAGCTTATCATGCTGGCCCGGAGGCGGTGAGGCGCTACGGAGATATTCCTCCCTATCCCGAGACCCGTAGATACGTGAACCAGGTTATTGAATACTTTAATCTATATCGTCGCTGAAACTCGCAAGATAGGCTTTCTTGTGTTAAGGTGAGAAGGACTCTCAGGAAGGAGGTTTTCTATGCCCAGGTGGAATCCGGAAAAAAAGCTCCTTGAGCATGTACACACTAAATTTTGGCGGCCTGAATTGAAGGACATCCCTGAACCTAATCTCATGAAAGAGATCTTTCCGTATACGGATGTTCCGTACATTGAATTCGATCATCGTTACGTGCCACCGGATCCGGCCCGGGAGATCTGGATTACGGACACTACCTTCCGTGACGGCCAGCAGGCCCGGCCCCCTTACACCGTGGAACAGATCGTTGATATCTACAAATTCTTGCATAAACTCGGTGGTCCGAACGGCGTGGTGCGTCAGTGCGAGTTTTTCCTGTATACCCAGAAGGACCGGGAAGCGGTCGAAAAGTGCCTGGCCCTGGGATACCGCTATCCCGAGGTTACCGGCTGGATTCGGGCCAAGGCCGAGGACCTTAAACTGGTAAAGGAGATGGGTCTCAAGGAAACAGGCATCCTTACTTCCTGTTCTGATTACCACATCTTCCTCAAGCTCAAGAAGACTCGTCGCCAGGCCCTGGAGGATTACCTAGCCATTGTGAAGGAGGCCCTATCGCTGGGTATTACTCCCCGGTGTCATTTCGAAGACATTACCCGGGCCGACATTTTCGGTTTTGTGATTCCCTTTGCCATCGAACTCATGAAACTTCGGGAAGAGTCCGGGATTGACATCAAGATCAGGCTTTGCGATACCCTAGGGTTGGGGGTGCCCTTCCCGGAAGCCGCTCTTCCGAGGAGTGTGCCGAAGCTGGTAAGGGCCTTCATTGAGGAGGCTGGAGTTCCTGGAGAACTCCTTGAATGGCACGGACACAACGACTTCTACAAGGCCGTGATCAACCCCACCACGGCCTGGCTTTACGGCTGTGCGGCTGTGAACTGTGCCCTCCTGGGCTTCGGTGAGCGTACCGGGAACACCCCGCTTGAGGCCATGATTTTCGAATACATCGCCCTTCGTGGGACCCACAACGGAGTTGACACTACCGTGATTACCGATATTGCAGACTACTATCGAGAGGTTCTAGGCGAGAAGATACCGCCTAACCAGCCTTTGGTAGGCTCGGAGTTTAATGCGACCCGGGCCGGTATTCACATTGACGGTATCCTCAAGAACGAGGAGATCTACAACCCCTTTGACACCAAGAAGCTCCTCAAGCGTCCCATCGGGATCATCATCACCGACAAGAGCGGGACCGCCGGCATCGCCTACTGGATCAACACTCACTTCCACCTCAAGGGCGACCGCCAGATAGACAAGCGTCATCCGGGGGTGGCCAAGATCTACAAGCAGATCATCAAGCAGTACGAGGCTGGGCGCATCACTTCTATCTCGAACGAGGAGATGATGCATCTCGTTCGAAAGTACATACCGGAACTTTTCGTCTCCGACCTCGACCGCATGAAGGCCAGGGCCGAGCGCTTGCTTTCTTCGCTGGCCGAAGAGCTTGCCGAAAGGCCCGAAATCTGCTCCATGGATCCGGATAAGATCGTCCCGGTCCTACGGGAGTTTCTCGAAGAACATCCTTATATTCAATTCATCTATGTGGTGAACAATGAGGGACGACGCCTGACGCCTCTCATCACCCATGTGGAGGACCGCGGGCGTTATGAGCATCTCCTGAAAGATGAAGACTACTCGGATCGTCCCTGGTTTATCGAGCCCTTCCGGACTGGCAAGGTCTACGTCTCAGATTTCTATACCTCCAAAGTTACCGGGGCCCTCTGTCTTACGGTTTCGGCGCCCATTCGGGATCGATATGAGGAGATCATAGGCATCTTAGGGATGGACATCCGCTTTAAGGAACTCATGCGCATGGAGGAGGAAGACGAGGAAGGGACCGCTTGAGCTTGCGGCCGAAAAACGACATCACCTTCCTGGGGGCCGGTTCACCAATCCCTGGTTTGAAGGTGAGGGACCGGCCCTCAAGGATATTTTGAAATGGAAGGCCTCCCGTCTGGTTGAAAGACGATTTCCTCGCCGTTTCTCTATTCCGGTAAAGAAGCTGGAGTTCGATAAAATCGCAGGCCGAGAAGTCCTTTGTTTTCTAGGCCACAATACAGTCTGGTTGAGTCTAAAGGGCAAGTCCATCCTCTTCGATCCCATATTCGGGACCATTGGGGGCGTGATGAGGCGCCGTATCCCTGCGCCTATCCTTCCCGAGGAATTACCTCCGGTAGATCTGGTTTTGGTTTCCCACGCTCACCGGGATCACCTAGATCTGCCCAGCCTAAAAAGACTACCCGGCTCTCCTCGGATTGTTTTGCCACTCGGAGCCGGCCGTTACTTGCGCGGAAATGGAAGCCTTGAGCTTGACTGGCTCTCCGAGAGCTTGATCTCCGGGGTTCGGGTGGTCTCGCTCCCGGTTCAGCACTGGGCCCAGCGGGGCCTTTTCGACTACAACACCAGCCTCTGGACAGGCTATTTGGTGGAGATAGATGGTTTACGGCTCTTTTTTGGAGGAGATACCGGCTACTTTGAAGGTTTTAAGGAGATTGGCGAGGAGTTTGGGCCTTTTGACCTCGCTCTTCTACCTTGTGGGGCCTACGAGCCTAGATCTCTAATGGCCCCCTTCCACATGAACCCTGAAGAGGCTGTGCAAGCGGCCTTGGACCTAAAGGCTCGGCTTGCGATACCCATACACTGGGGGGCCTACCTTTTGGGAGACGAGCCTCCCCACGAACCTCCTCAACGATTTCTTGAAGAGGCTCGAAGCCGTGGTCTTCCCGCAAGGGTGCTTTATCCCGGAGATTTCTTCGAGCCTTAGCTCGGGTTTTTGATGTGGAATTTGTATTCCGTAAGCGACATTTCGTTTTCCGGGCTGAGCTCTAGCTCGAAGTGGTAAGTCTTCTCGAGCTCACTCAAAAAATCCATCTCTTCGGTGAAAAATTCCGCAAGCTCGGGGTTCAGACGTATTTCCAGGATTTTTCCCCGTATGTGGGGCCCCATACGTTCAATCCGCCGGAGGATCTCGTAACAGATGGTGCGCCGGCTCTTTGTTCGGCCCTCGCCTCCGCAGTGGGGACACCTTTCCAGAAAGACTTCGTAAAGAGATTCCCGTCGACGTTCACGGGTCATCTCAAGTAATCCGAAATCGGAGATGGGTTTGACGGCGGTCTTAGCTCGATCTCGCTTCAAGGCTTCTTTGAGAACCTGATAGACTTCCTCCCGGTGTTCAGGGTTTTCCATGTCTATGAAGTCGATCACGATGAGACCGCCGATGTTTCGAAGTCTCAACTGATAGGCAATCTCGCGGGCGGCTTCAAGGTTGGTCTTGAAGACCGTTTCTTCAAGGTCTTTCCGGCCTACGTAACGGCCAGTGTTCACGTCGATGGCCGTAAAGGCCTCACAGGGCTCTATCACGATGAAGCCCCCGGATTTGAGCCAGACCTTCGGCGAAAGCAACCTTTTCGGGTCCACCTCAAGACCGTAGGTTTCAAAGAGGCCTCGGGGGCCTTCGTGCAATCTTACGCAACCCTTGAGGTGGGGGGCGGCCCGGGAGAGAAAGGAGAGGATCTTTTCGTACTCCTCCCGGTCGTCTATGACCACCGAGGAGACTTCCCGGGTAAGGAGGTCTCGGACGGCCCGAAGACTGGCATCGAGGTCTTCGTACACCAAGGCCGGGGCCTTGGTCTTTTCTGCCCGGGCCGAGATTTCTTCCCATAAGGAAAGAAGGAAGTCCATTTCCGGACGGATTTCTTCGGCAGTGGCTCCCTCGGCCGCGGTGCGTACGATCCAACCTGTGCCTTCCGGACGCAATTCCTCCACCATCATCCGCAGACGTTCCCTTTCGGTCTCGTCCTTTATCTTGCGGGAGACCCCGATATGGCCCATGTAGGGTAAATAGACCAGATAATGGCCCGGAAGGGTGATGTTAGTAGAAAGTCGAGCTCCTTTGCTCCCTACGGGTTCCTTTATGACCTGAACCAGTATTTCTTGCCCCTCCTTCAGCACCTCGCAGAGGGCCTTTTCTGGAACCACTCCGGCTTCTCCGAAAAGTTCTTCGCTCTCAAGCACCGGCAAGAAGTCTCCACCGTAAAGAAAGGCTGTACGGGAAAGCCCTACCTCCACGAAGGCGGCCTTCATGCCCGGAAGCACTCGCACCACTCGGCCCTTGTAGATATTGCCCACCACCCCCTTTTCTTTTGGACGCTCTACATGGAATTCCACCACCTGTCCTTCTTCCACCAGGGCTACCCGGGTTTCATAGGGGGCGTAGTTGATGAGGAGTTCGGCCATGGCTAGAGTTTCTCCACGAATTTTTCCACCAGCCGGGTAAGTCGGGCTTCAGCGGCTTTGGCCTGGGCAATGACCTCCTCAAGGAGGATGGGTTGAAAGTTGTCCGGATCGTTGACGTTGGCAATGACCGAAAGACCGAGAACCTCTATTCCAGCGTGTACGGCCACGATGACCTCAGGTACGGTGGACATGCCCACGGCGTCCGCTCCTATCATTCTGAGGAATCGGGTTTCGGCCGGAGTCTCTAGACTCGGTCCCGGTACGGCCACATAGATCCCTTCCCGGATTTCTTCTCCTAGGTCCTGGGCGCAGGCCTTAAAGAGCTCGCGCAGCCTCGAACTGTAGGCCTCCGAGAGATCCGGAAAACGAGGCCCCCATTCGTCACGATTGGGACCGCGCAGGGGGTTATCGGGGATGAGGTTTATGTGATCACGGATAAGCATCAGGTCTCCGGGTCTGAAGGCCAGATTGAGACCTCCGGCGGCGTTGGAAACGATGAGGATTTTGACCCCAAGGAGGCTCATCACCCGCAGGGGCAAAGTGATCTCCTTGGTAGAATACCCTTCGTAGTAATGAAAACGACCGCGGAAGGCCGCTACGCTTTTCCCTGCCAGATGTCCTACCACTAGCTCTCCGGCATGGCTTTCGACAGTTGAGACCGGAAAATGCGGAATCTCGCGATAGGGAATGACCACCTCGGGCACAACTTTTTCCCCTACGCCTGAAAGACCAGTCCCGAGAATGAGCAAGATCTCGGGGATAAAGGGAAGTCTTTCTTCAAGAAAACTCCTGGCGGTCTCCACCCGCTCAAAATAGTCTTTAGCCATGCTGCTCCCTCCATAGATTTCGAAGACTCTCGGTGAGTTCTGGACTTATGCTCTTGAAGTGGATATCCCTTTGCGGGAAAGGAATCTCGATGCCGGCCTCGACAAGGGCCCGGTGAATGGCGTAATAGTAATCGCTTTTGATACCGGTAAGGGCCCTCTGAGTCTGGGACTGTCTTATCCAAACCACCAGGGCGAACTCTAAACTGCTATCTCCGAAACCGATGAACCATACCCTTATAGGATGCTCAGAGTCCTCTTCGGTAAGAGGCACCTTGCGAGCGGCCTCCGTGACCACCTTCTTGACCTTTTCGGGGTCGCTTCCGTAAGCCACCCCGAAAGGAATATGGATCCTCCTCCAGTCGTCTCCATAGGTCCAGGTGGAGATACGTTTGGAGATGAACTCCGAGTTTGGTACGATCAGGTCCTGACCGTCGAAGGTACGGATGATGGTGGAGCGGATGTTTATCTCCTTTACTATTCCTAGAGTACCATCTTCCAGTTCCACCAGGTCGTCTACCTTTAGGCTCCGTTCTCCTAAAAGGATCAGCCCGGAGATGAAGTTGTTAGCGATGGTTTGAAGCCCGAAACCGATACCCACTCCAAAGGCTCCTAGAAGGAAACCAATTTGGGTGAGGTTTATGCCAATAGTAGAAAGGGCTACCAGAACGAGAAGCACCAGGAAGAAGTAATAAAACAAGGTCACTGTAGAATTTAGGGCCCCAGGGGGAAGGGTAAGCTTCCCGGACAAAAAGCGTTGGAGCCTCCTCCGAAAGAATCTGAGGGCTATGATCCCTAATATCAGGATGAGGCCAAATTTGAGGAGGGCAAAGAGGGTAATCTTTACCCCTCCTATTTCAATAAGTGAAAAATAGAGCCCTTTTTTGAAAAGAGACAGCGTTTCCATCTTAACGGCCTTTAAGATTTGCTGTAATCTTACCAGAAGATTACCGGAAAGGGGTCCTTTAATGAAGGTCTTGCGATTTAGATGGCAGAACAAGGAAGCCTGGGGCCGGATTGAGGGTGAAAAAATCTTTCCCCTTCCAGGACATGAGGCCACCTTTGGGGGGAATACCGAACTTTCCATCAAGGAGGTTCAGGTCCTTCCGCCTACCCTACCCACGAAGATCGTGGCCGTGGGTCTCAATTATCGGGATCATGCCGAAGAGCTTGGGATGGCCCTTCCGGAGGCCCCACTGATATTTTTAAAACCCCCCTCAGCGGTGATCGGCCCGGAGGACAACATAGTGCTTCCTCAAGGGGTAGGGCGGGTGGATTACGAGGCGGAGCTGGCGGTGGTGATAGGCAAAACCGCCCGCAAGGTTCCTCCCGAGAAGGCCAGGGAATACATCCTGGGTTATACCTGTTTCAACGACGTCACCGCCCGGGATCTCCAAAAGAAAGACGGTCAATGGACCCGGGCCAAGAGTTTTGATACCTTTGCCCCTATCGGCCCATGGATCGAGACCGATCTTGACCCCTCGGATCTTCGAGTTAGGGCCTACGTGAATGGTGAGCTGCGCCAGGATTCTTCCACCACCAACCTTATTTTTCCGGTCCCCGAGTTAGTGAGTTTCATCTCATACGTGATGACCCTCTATCCTGGGGACGTGATCGCCACTGGTACTCCGCCTGGCGTAGGACCCCTTGCCCCGGGAGATGTAGTGGAAGTGGAGGTGGAGGGCGTGGGCCGGCTGGTAAACTTTGTGAGAGGGGAGTAAATTAAAAATTATTTGCCTTCTACCGTAACTTGGAAACGGTTTGTTTTAAACTGGAAAACTGCAAAATGGAGTTTAATTTCAAAAACGTTTTCTATGGAGGCTGATGGTGGAAGGCCGGATCGTAGCTCTGTCAGTAAGTCGTAAAAAAGGCGTTCCCAAGGAAAACGTACCCGAGGTGCGCATCGTTGAAGGTTATGGAGTGGAGGGCGATGCCCATGGGGGAGACTGGCATCGACAGGTGAGTTTCCTGGACACCGCCACCCTGGAGTGTATGCGCGAGCTTGTTGGCCGGGAGATTCGTCCTGGAGAGCTTGCCGAAAACGTAACCGTGGACCTAGACCTTTCCGAGGTGGAACTCGGTGATCGGATCGCCGCCGGAGAATGCCTTTTCGAGGTCACTCAGATCGGCAAGAAGTGTCACACTGGTTGCGCCATCTTTCAGCGCGTCGGCCGCTGTGAAATGCGCAACCGTGGAATTTTTACCAAGGTCCTCCGGGGCGGCACCCTGCGCGTAGGAGACCCGGTAAAGGTAATCAAAGGAGAAAACTAATGACCGGTCATCCCGAAACCAAACCCTTCGTTCCGAGGCTCGTCGCTTGGGAGCTTACCCGGTCGTGTAATCTGGACTGTGTGCACTGTCGAGCGGCGGCCTCCCGTGGGCCGTATGAAGGCGAACTTTCCACCGAGGAGTGTCTTCGGATTCTTGAAGAAATCGCCGAGGTAGGCAAACCCATCATTATTCTCACCGGGGGGGAACCCTTGCTGCGGGATGATCTGTTGACGCTTGCTGAAAAGGCCAAAAATCTGGGGTTCCGTCCGGTATTGGCCACCAACGGCACACTTCTTACGGAAGAGTTGGCCCGCAGGCTAAAGGAAGCTGGGATTGCCCGGGCTAGCATAAGCCTCGATGGGGCCAGCCCTGAGGCCCATGACGATTTTCGCAAAATGCCCGGAGCCTTTGAGGGGGCCCTGCGTGGCATAGAGATTCTTAAGAAGGTGGGTATTCCCTTCCAGATCAACACTACGGTTACGGCCAAGAACCTAGAGGAATTGCCTAAGGTGCATGAACTGGCCAAGAAATTAGGGGCCGTGGCCCATCATATCTTTCTGCTGGTGCCGGTGGGCCGGGGTAAGGAGCTAGCGGAAGAGAGCCTTCCGGCCGAAGTCTATGAGAAGACCTTGCACTGGTTCTACGACCAGAGAGAACGGGCCGGTCTCCATCTCAAGGCCACCTGTGCCCCGCACTATTATCGCATCTTGCGGGAGCGGGCCCGGGCCGAAGGCAAAACCGTTGACATGGAGACCTTCGGGCTGGATGCTGTGACTCGGGGATGTCTAGCCGGAACGGGCTTTTGTTTCATCTCCCATAAGGGAACTGTTCAGCCTTGTGGATACCTTGAGCTTAATTGTGGATCCCTTCGAGAGAAGTCTTTCCCGGAGATCTGGTGGGGTTCGGAAGTCTTCCAAAACTTGCGGAATTTTAAAGATTATAAAGGTAAATGTGGGCGCTGTGAATACGTCAGGGTCTGTGGCGGATGTCGGGCTCGAGCCTATGAGGCCACCGGGGATTATCTTGAGGCCGAACCCCTATGCACCTACGAGCCCCGAAAGCCGGCCTAAAAGACAAGTACCTTCTCAAGAACAAACTGGATGCCGGCCTCGAGCAACCTCTCCTCGTCCTCTAAGTCTTTAGAGGTTAGCTTTTCTGGTAGCTTGATCTCCTCAGCGTCAATCATTTCCCGGAAACGGGGGAGGTCGTAACAGGCGATGTAGATAAGATCAAGTTGATCTGCGGTAAGGGGTGTTTCGGCGTGTTGTTGTCTTTTGGTCACTACCTTTCCGAAAAGGTCGTTGAAATAATGATAGTTCGGAAGCCCCTGTTCTTCGAGGTAGTCTTTTACTTTAATGGGTCTTTTCTCGTAATGCCCCTTACACTGGGTCTCTCGGATAATGCGGTAGATTTCCTGTCGCTCTCCGGTTTCGGGGTCTTCTCGTAAGAAACGGGCCAGAGGATAGATACGGCAGGCCGAGGGCCGATCCGCATAGACCGAACAGCCTTCCGGCCTAAGAAAGGGGCAGGCGAAATCGTGGGGATTCATCTTTATGGCCACAATCGGAAGCTGAGTGACTTCTCCAATATATACTTCTCCATATTTCTCCACGAATTCTTCCGGAGAAAGCTCCAGGGCGCGCCTCAACCGCAAAAAGTCATAGGGGGAAAGCACCAGATGGACATCGTAACAGCACTTGTTGAAACAAGGGACCCCTGGATGACAGGCAAATACGATCTCATCTTCCAGGCTAAATTCCCTGGGATCGAATACCGGTTCTTCCACGCTTCCTCTCCTTAAGGTTTTGAGCTAAAATACCTGAAAATCCAGTTTGAGGGAAGTTTCTTGAAACGAAGAAATCCTCTTTGGAACCTGGTCTTCATTGTTATTTTGATTATGGCCTTTCTCTGGGCCAGGTATTCCAAAGAGAGGGGACATAGGGTCCTTCTGGCAGAATTTACGATGACTTCACCTTCTAAGCAGTCCATCGGTAGAGTAAGCTTCTTTTCCAAGGATCATCAAGACAAGATCATCCAGATCCAGCTTTCCGAGAGGCTTAAGGAGGAAGTTTATGTGATTCTTTATTATCGGGAAGGGATTGGATGGATGGCGGGCAAGCTTTCGGGAACGGTTTTCGTGCGCTCGCTTGGTCCATCGTTTACTCTGGAGAAAGTTTCCTCCGTGATCCTTAGAGGAGTAAAATCGGGTTTGGTATATGGAGAGGCCGTGATCAACTCATCTCAAAAGGGGTAGTCTATGTCTAGGAGAAGAAAGAAACACGGTTTCCACACTAAGTTTATTTTCATAACCGGAGGTGTACTTTCATCCTTGGGTAAGGGTTTGGCTTCGGCCTCTATCGGGGCCTTGCTTGAGGCCCGGGGGTTGAGGGTCACCTTCCAGAAACTCGACCCCTATATCAACGTAGATCCCGGGACCATGAATCCCTTCCAGCACGGGGAGGTCTATGTTACCGACGACGGGGCCGAGACCGACCTGGATTTGGGCCATTATGAACGTTTTACTTCCGCTCGCATGGGGCGCAGGAATAACTACACCTCCGGTAGTATATATTATTCCGTGATCACCAAGGAGAGACGAGGAGATTATCTAGGGGGTACGGTTCAGATCATCCCCCATGTGACCGACGAGATCAAGGCCGCCATCGTACAACTAGCCGGAAGCGACGTGGATGTGGCCATTATTGAGATCGGGGGTACGGTGGGCGATATTGAAAGCCTGCCCTTCCTTGAGGCCATAAGACAGTTGCGATACGACCTAGGGCGAGAGAATACCCTTTATATCCATCTTACCTTTGTGCCTTACATCAAGGCCGCCGGAGAGCTTAAGACCAAGCCTACCCAGCACAGTGTAAAAGAGCTTCGGGCCATCGGCATTCAGCCGGACATTCTTCTCTGCCGTACGGAACGTTTTTTGCCTCCGGAGGTCAAAAAGAAAATCGCTCTGTTTTGTAACGTGGAAGAGGACGCGGTTATTACTGCCAAGGATGTGGACTGTATTTACGAGATCCCCCTTATTTTCCATCAGGAGGGTTTAGATGAGAAGGTTCTCGAGTTTTTGAACATCTGGACTCGGGAGCCGGATCTTAAATCCTGGGAGGAGCTGGTCAAGAAGTATAAAAACCCTCAGGACGAAGTCACCATTGCTGTGGTGGGTAAATACGTGGACCTCAAAGATTCTTATAAATCTTTACACGAAGCCCTGGTCCATGGAGGACTGGCCAACGAGTCCAAGGTAAATATCCTCTATGTGAGTGCCGACGAGCTCACACCTGATAATGTAGCCGAAAAACTCGCCGAAGCTCATGGCGTTCTGGTTCCCGGTGGTTTTGGTTATCGGGGAGCAGAGGGCAAGATGGAGGCCATTCGTTACGCCAGAGAAAATGGTGTACCCTTTTTCGGGATTTGTCTGGGCATGCAGCTTGCGGTGGTAGAATTCGCTCGGAACGTGGCCGGACTTTCCGGGGCCAACTCCACGGAGTTCGATCCCGATACTCCGCATCCGGTTATCTATCTCATGCGGGAATGGTTCAATTATCGGACCCAAAGGGTGGAGATTCGGGACGAAAAGTGTGATAAGGGTGGCACCATGCGCCTTGGGGCCTATCCCTGTCGGTTGGTGCCTGGGACTATTTCTCACCGGGCCTACAATCAGGAAGAGGTCTTCGAGAGACATCGGCACCGTTACGAGTTCAACAATCAGTATCGAGAGATACTCACCGATAAAGGTCTAAAGATTGCCGGCCTTTCCCCGGATGGAGAGCTAGTAGAGATCGTCGAGTTGGAAGACCACCCCTGGTTTGTGGGATGTCAGTTTCATCCCGAATTCCGTTCCCGACCTATGGAGCCACATCCCCTTTTTGCTTCCTTTATAGCCGCGGCTTTGGAGCGTAAACGGACCTAGGATGGAGATCTCCTGGGAAGAGGGGCGGTATCTACTCGAAAATATCATTAAAGACTACGGTCTCCCTCTTAGGGTAGAGACCTTTTGGGATCGGTTATGGATCTATTTGAGGGCCCTTGCGGAGAGGGCGGAGGAACTTAATCTTACCGCGGTCAAAACCATTCGCGAACGGTTGTGCTCCCAGGTCTTCGAGGCCCTGGTCATGGCCTCAAGACTCCCTTCGGGGGCCTTTCCCTTGGCCGATCTAGGCACCGGAGGGGGCATCCCAGGCCTGATTCTCAAACTCGCGCGCCCTGAAGTCGAGGTTACCTTATATGAGGCCTACCCGCCGCGCGTAGCTTTTTTAAAGGAAGTGATCCGAGAGCTTTCTCTGGCGGGCATCTGCGCGGAAGTGTTACACTTGGGCAAGAGCTGGCCGGATAGGCGGTTTCCGGTAGTGGTGGCCCGAGGATACGGTTCGGTGCAAAAGTTCACCAAACATGCTAAAAGGCTCTTATCCTCGCCGGGGGTGGCCTTTTACCTCTGGCGAAACGACGCGGAACCATGGGGTGGAGATCTCTGCCTTCCTCTTTTGGAACGGGTCGAGTTTGAGCTTCCTCAAAGCCAAGACCTGCGCACTCTTCTCTGTTTTAGAAGCTCTTAAAGCGGGTTTTACCCTTGAAAAAGCCGATGTTTTGTGGTCTTTTTGGGGAGAGGAATCCTAGGAGGTCACTTTATGGGTGGAAGAAGTCGAAAGTCTGTTTTGCGACAAAAGCTAGCTAAGTACTATCGCGAAAGGGAAAATCCTCTGGCCTTGATGTCTCTACAGGAGACCCTGATAAAGCAACATCAGGATCGGTTGGAGTTATTGCAGCAAAATTTAGCTTATCTTCAGGCTCAAGAAGCTCCTGACGCTGAAGAAGGCCGGATTTCGCGTCTTACTATTCGTAAATTTTCCAGCGAGCCGGATAAGAAGTTCCTTAACCGGGCCTTTTATGAGGCCCTTTATCCCCTTACGCTGGAATACCGTTATATGCCCCTTCACGCTATTTTTCTTTGGTATTTGCAGGCTTTGGAGATGGTCTACGGGGAAAAGCTAAACAAGACCCATTTCAATCGTTTGCAAAAATGGATTCTCAGATGGCTCACCCTGAGGACCCCTGAAGAAGAGATGAATCTCAAAAGTGAGATCATCACCTGGATCCTCAATCGTTTTGCCTAGAGCCGGAAAGGGCCCGGTTCTTTATCTCGTTGATGGAACTTCTTTTATATACCGGGCCCACTATGCCGTAAAAGAATATCTTTCGACTTCTTGGGGGCTTCCGACTAAAGCGATTTTCGTCTTTACACGTATGCTTCTTAAGGTCCTCAAGGAATTTCAGCCAGAGTATCTGGCTCTATGTCTGGATGAGAAGGCCCCCACTTTTCGCCACGAGGCCTACCGGGAATACAAGGCCACCCGGCCCCCCATGCCCGAAGATCTAGCGGTCCAACTTCCATATATTCGAGAGGTGGCCGAGGCTCTAGGTCTTTCGCTTCTAAGCGTTCCCGGTTATGAGGCCGATGACCTCATCGCCACCTTGGCCACTAAATTTTTAAATCCTATTATCATCATCGCCGGTGATCGGGATCTCTTGGCCCTGGTAAGTGAACGGGTCTACATCTGGGATCCCATGCGCGAAAAGGTGATCGATCCTCAGACAGTCGTGAAACGTTATGGTCTTCCGCCGGAAAAGATCCCGGAGCTGAGGGCCCTTGTCGGAGACCCCAGTGACAACATCCCCGGGGTGAAGGGTATCGGTGAGAAGACCGCGGCCAAACTCATTAAGAGTTTCGGTTCCGTGGAAGCTCTCTATCAGCGTCTTTCGGAGGTGACGCCTCCTCGTATTCGCAAGCTTCTTGAGGAAGGTCGAGAAGCGGCTTTTCTCTCCCGCAAACTGATCGAACTAGAGACTTCGGCTCCGGTGCCTGCGGATCTTGAGGCCTATCGTATTCGGGAACCAGACTTAAACAAATTGAGGGCCATCTTTCGTAAACTGGAATTCAAGAAACTCCTGACGGAGTTGCCCCCGGAGCGGGAGATCCCTGCCGAAAAACTCCTTGAGGCCAAAGAACTTCCCGCCGAAGTCCGGAAGGTAGAAAGGGTAGCCTTTTTCGCCTTTAAAACTCCCGATCTCTTCGGAAAGGTACGGATACAGGTCCTGGGGGTGGCCACTCCGGAGAAGGCCTTTTACCTGCCCGAAGAGGCCCTTTCAGAGATTAAGAACTTCCTATCTCAGGATGGTCCGAAGGTAAAGATCTTTTACGATCTCAAGGAGGTCTATCACCTTTTGGGGGAAGAATTTTCCCCTTCTGGGGAACTCTTTGATGTCAAACTTGCGGCTTGGCTTCTCGAACCCGTAAAGAAGACCTATGAACTTGAAGCTCTATCCGAGGAATACCTTGGAGTAAGGCTTTCTACCAAACTTACTGGTTCTGGAGCCGCCGAAAGGGCTTACGTACTTCAGGAACTATACCGGGAATTACGACCAGCTTTGACTCAATCCGGACTCGAAAAACTGTATTTTGAAGTGGAGGTTCCCCTGGCCAGGATCCTTTACAAGATGGAAAGATTTGGAGTTAAGGTCGATCTTGCATATTTGCGAAAGCTTTCTCAGAGATTCAAAGAAGAGATCAAGACCATTGAAGAAGAGATCTTCCGACTTGCCGGGGAACCTTTCAATCTTCGTTCCGGGCGAGAATTAGCCCGCATCCTTTTCGAAAAATTGAAGCTCCCCCGGAAAAAGAAGACCCCCAAAGGTACAGGTTATTCCACCGATATGGAGGTTTTGTCAGAACTTGCGAGGCTTCATCCCCTCCCAGAAAGGGTTCTTCGCTATCGTACGCTTTACAAGCTCCTTTCTACCTATATAGAACCCTTGCCGCGCCTAGTAGATCCTGCCACCGGTAGGGTGCACACCACCTTTCATCAGACGGGAACTGCCACCGGTCGTCTCTCCTCTTCCGATCCCAACCTTCAGAATATCCCGATAAAAGGTGAAGAGGGGGAGGCCATAAGAAGGGCCTTTGTGGCTGAGGAGAGCTGGTTACTGCTTTCGGCTGACTATTCACAGATTGAACTAAGATTGCTCGCGCATTTTTCCGGAGACGAAAACCTGAAGGAGGCCTTTCTGGAGGGCCGGGATATTCATGCCGCTACTGCGGCCGAGATCTTTGGTGTCCGAGAAGAAGAAGTGACTCCGGAGATGAGGCGGTTGGCTAAGGTCATAAACTTTGGTATTGCCTATGGTATGAGTCCCTATGGTCTTTCTAAGGAACTCGACATTGATTACAAGCAAGCCCAGGCCTTTATCGATCGCTACTTTGAGCGTTATCCCGGAGTCAAGGCTTATATGGAAGGGATGATCGAGGAAGCCCGGGATAAGGGTTACGTGACCACCCTTCTCGGTAGGCGTCGTCCCATTCCGGACATCAGAAGTCGCGAAAGAGCGGTGAGGGAATTTGCCGAACGCACGGCCATTAATACTCCTATACAGGGCTCCGGCGCAGATTTAATCAAATTGGCTATGCTTCGTATAGATCGTAGCCTTTCGGTCGGGGGCTTTAGGACTAGGCTTATCCTTCAGGTTCACGACGAACTCCTTTTCGAGGTCCCGGAGGAAGAGATTGAAGAGGTTGTGGCGATCATCCGAAAGGATATGGAGGAGGTGTATCCTTTAAGTGTGCCCCTTAAGGTTAACCTGTCTTGGGGTAAAACTTGGGCGGAGGCTAAGGCCTAATGTGGGAACCCTGGGAAGGAGGCTACGAGGTCAATCGCGATCCGCTCTATATTGAAGCTCTTTTGAAGGAGGTCAAGGAGGCCGCCTACTGGGTAATCTTCGTAAGCGGGACCTTTCGGTCCGGACCCACTCTTCTTCTACATATTACCGACGAGCAATTGATTTTTGACTATCCCCGGCCCTGGCTACCTGGCCTTGCCTCGGCTAGGGTTATTTATCGGGATGCTAGTAATATTGAACACTTCTTTCGGGTGGAGATTATTAGAGAATCTAAGAAAGATAAGTACATTTATACCACTAAACCCAAGGCCGTTTATCGTCTGGAAAGGAGAATGTACTATCGTGTGCCTACCCCTCCGGGTTCTAAGGCCTCATTCAAGTGGAGAGAGGAAGAACTTTTGGGAGAGGTCAGGGATATTAGTGCCGGGGGATTGGCGATTATAAAACCCAACCAGAAGGTCCCCGAAAGAGAGATCCTAACCGAGGGGCGTTTGGATTTGCTACTCTCTGCCACCCGAAGGTTTGGTTCTATCGAGATTCCCAAAGCCGAGGTGGTGAGATGTCAGAATAGTCCAGACGGTGTGCTCTTAGGGATCAAATTTCACATCAACGATAAAAACAGGGAAGAGATCATTCGTTATGTGATTCAGCGTGAGATTGAGATGCGAAAAGCGAAAAGTCGGGAGTGATCTCAGACGGTAAACTTGAAACTGCCCTTGCCTAGAATATCATGGAGATGGAGGATGCCTACTAGATGCCCTTCGACGTCCACTACCGGGAGCACCGTGATAAGATGTTTTTCCATGAGATCCAGGGCCTCGGAGGCCAAACGGTCCTTTTCTATCTTTTTGGGATCACGGGTCATGACCTCATCCACGGTAAGGCCTTCAACTTTTCCGTGTCTTACCAGGGCCCGTCTGAGATCTCCGTCGGTGATTATGCCCCGGAGTCTTCTTTGAGGATCTAGGATCAATATACAGCCCAGACGCTTTCGATCCATTTCCAGTAATGCTTCTTGAAGGGGTGTCCCCTCACTAGTAAGTGGGAGCCGTTCTCCGGTAAGCATGATCTCCGCTACCCGTACTTTGAGTCTTTCTCCAAGGGATCCCCCCGGGTGATTGCGGCGGAAGTCCTCGGGGCCAAAACCTCGGGCCTCAGCTAAAGCCACCGCTAAAGCGTCCCCTACCGCTAAGGTGGCGGTAGTACTTGCGGTGGGAGCCAGATCATGGGGACAGGCTTCCCGGGGGACTCCGACATCGATAACTACATCCGAGAGTCGGGCCAATGGAGAGGCAAGATTACCCGTGAGCGCAATGATCTTCACGCCCCGTCGTTTGAGAACCGAGGCGATGAGGTTGACCTCTTCGGTCTTTCCAGAGTTGGAGAGGGCTAGGAGTACGTCGTCTCTAGTGACCATACCCAAGTCACCATGAAGGGCCTCGGCCGGATGTAGAAAGAAGGAAGGGGTTCCGGTGGAGGAGAAGGTGGCCGAAATTTTGCGTCCGATTAGACCGCTTTTTCCCAGCCCGGTAACCACCACCCGACCGCGGGTGGAAAGAATGAGCTCAACCGCGGCCTCGAACGAGGCCCCAAGCTTCCTTTCTACGGCCTCAAGGCCCTCTATTTCTGTTCTTAAAACCCTTCGGGCTATTTCCAAAGTTTGCATGATCCTATCAATATACCCTAGAAATATGCCTTGACATCCCGGGATTCCTCATTACTCTACTGAAAAAAAATTGCAATAAGTTGTCATGGAAAAACTTCAAACTTCCGAGCTAGATATTTTTAGAAACTTTATAAAAAAGAAAGGTTTACGTTATACTCCAGAGCGGGAGATAATATTGCGAGAGATTTTCAATATTCATGACCACTTCGATGTGGACGAACTCTATCTCAGGCTCCGAAACAAGGGGCACCGGATCTCCAAGGCCTCCATTTATCGAACGATTCCTCTACTCATTGAATGTGGGTTAGTGCAGGAGGTTTATCACGAAGACGGGCACATGCACTATGAGCACATTTATGGGCACGAACCCCATGCCCATTTCCGGTGTCTTTCCTGTCGAAGGGTTGAGGAGTTTCGGGATGAGAGGCTCGAAGAGGTGTCCCGGGAATATGCGGAAAAATACGGGATCGAGGTGAAGATGAGTCGTTTCGAGATCCTGGGTTACTGCGCAAACTGCAAGGGTAAGGAGGAGGGCTAAAGATGGGGTTCCGGTGGCGTTTCCGATGGGGAAGGAGAAGAAGATGTTCGGTGGAAGAGGGGAAAACTTGCCCTAGATTTGAAAATCTAGTTACTCTTGAGGAGCTTAAAACTGGAGAAGAAGGTATCATTGTCAAGGTCTTGGGAAATGGAACTTTTCGCCAGAGGCTCCTTGAAATGGGTTTCCTTCCCGGAACCAAGGTCCGGGTGATTCGCTATGCTCCCCTAGAGGATCCGGTGGAGTATGAAGTGAAAGGCTATCACGTGGCTCTTAGGCACGAGGAAGCGGCTCGGGTGTTGGTGGAGAAATGTCCGAAATAGTCATCGCCCTTGCTGGCAATCCTAATTCCGGTAAGACCACTATCTTCAATCAACTCACCGGGGCCCACCAAAAGGTCGGAAACTGGCCCGGAGTTACGGTTGAGAAGAAAGAGGGGGAGGCCCGCTTCCGAGACTTTACTTTGAAAGTGGTGGACCTTCCGGGCATCTATTCCTTTTCGGCCTATTCTCTGGAGGAGGTCATCGCCCGGAATTTTATCCTGGAGGAGTCCCCTAGGGTCATCGTGAACGTAGTGGACGCCTCCAACCTTGAGCGCAATCTCTATCTAACCGTGCAGCTCTTGGAGTTCGGAAAGCCCATGGTGGTGGCCCTCAACATGATAGATGTGGCCAAGAGTCGAGGGCTTTACGTGGATGTGGAGGTCTTGTCCCGGCTTCTTGGAGTTCCGGTGGTGCCTACCGTGGGAACTAAGAGGCTGGGCATAGAGGAGTTG
Organism: Thermosulfurimonas dismutans; assembly: GCF_001652585.1. Lineage (GTDB taxonomy): Bacteria > Desulfobacterota > Thermodesulfobacteria > Thermodesulfobacteriales > Thermodesulfobacteriaceae > Thermosulfurimonas > Thermosulfurimonas dismutans. The sequence goes on along the minus strand of NZ_LWLG01000008.1, from coordinate 58,087 downwards.
GTTGAGACCGTAGTTCAGGTGGCTTTGGGAAAGAAGAAGAGCCAACCGGTGAATGTTTATTATGGCCGGGAAATAGAAGAGGCCCTAAGAGAGATTTCCGAAAAGCTATCCTCTTTGGGCATACTCCAGGATTATCCTTCCCGTTGGGTGGCCCTGAAGCTCCTTGAGGGGGATCGGGAGATCCTGAATAAGGTAAAAGAAGAACCCGCGGCCGAGGAACTTCTTTTGCGGGTAAAGGAGATCTCCGAAAGTCTTACCCGGCTTTTCGATGAAACTCCGGAGGCTTTGATCGTAGAGGCCCGTTACGGATTCATTTCCGGAGCGGTGCGCGAGGCCGTAAGAGTTTCGGCCATTTCTCGGAAGACCCTTTCCGAACGTCTGGACGATCTCTTGACCCATCGTCTTCTGGGTTTTCCTATATTTATTCTTTTCATGTATTTGCTATTTTATCTTACCTTTAAACTTGGGGCCTACCCCGTAGCCTGGCTGGAACATCTACTTGAAGCTTCCGAGAACCTTCTGCGGGCCAAACTTCCCCCGGGCCTTCTGCGGGAGATCCTTGTGGAGGGCGTTCTCGGAGGGGTAGGCGGAGTCTTGGTTTATCTGCCTAATATCCTCTTTCTTTTCCTAGGCATAAGCCTTTTCGAGGATACGGGTTATCTCGCGCGCGCGGCCTTCATTATGGATCGGGTTATGCATTCCTTGGGACTTCATGGAAAGTCGTTCATACCCCTTCTTATGGGCTTCGGTTGCAACGTTCCGGCCATCCTGGCTACCCGTACTCTTGAAAACCCACGTGAGCGTATTCTCACCATCCTCATAAATCCTCTCATGAGTTGTTCGGCGCGTTTTCCGGTCTATGTACTTTTTGCCGGGACCTTCTTTCGTGGGCATGAGACCCCGGTGGTCTTCGGGCTCTATGCCCTGGGGATTATCCTAGCGGCCCTCATTGCAAGATTGTTCGGAAGGATTCTGGTCAAAGAAGAGGACACCCCTTTCGTGCTCGAGCTTCCACCCTACCGGTTACCAACGGTCCGCAGCCTTTTCTTCCACATGTGGGACAAGACACGGATCTATCTTCGGAAGATGGGAGGCGTGATTCTGGTGGCCTCGCTCCTGCTATGGGGCTTTTCCGCTTTTCCTAGGGTGGACGGCCGATCCCCGGACCTTGCGGAAAGCTACATAGGTAAGGTGGGCCAAGCCATGGAGCCGGTGCTTGAGCCTCTTGGTTTTGACTGGCGTATGGGGGTGGCCCTTACTACGGGCTTTGTGGCCAAGGAAGTGGTGGTTTCCTCTCTCGGAGTGCTCTATAAGGTGGGGGAAGAAACCACCCAGACCCTTGAGGAGGCTCTCAGGGCTTCCGGCATGTCTCCGGCCGCGGCCTTGGCTTTCATGGTTTTCGTGTTGCTCTATGTGCCGTGTGTAGGGACCCTGATCGCCATCTGGAAGGAGACCGGAAGCTTGAAATATCCGGCCATCAATGTCATTTACCAGTTACTTTTGGCCTGGATCGTGTCCTTCCTTACTTATAGAATAGGGCAGTTTATAATAGGATAGCCAAATTCTGGGAGGCCGAGATGCTTGATATAAGGTTGATCCGGGAAAAGCCTGACTGGGTTAAAGAGAGACTTGCTACTCGCGGTGGAGATTATCCCATAGATCGGCTTTTGGAGCTCGATGAGGAACGGCGTAAGCTTACGGCCGAGGTGGACGGCCTTCGACACGAGCGCAAGAAACTCTCTGAGGAGATAGGGCGTCTCAAGCGCGAGGGGCAAGAGGCCGAAGATCTCGTCCGCCGAGTGAAAGAGATCGGGGAAAGGATCAAGGAGGTCGAAGATAGGCTACGGACTCTCAAGGAGGAGGAAAACCGGTTGCTTCTTGAGATTCCGAATATACCCCACGAAAGCGTTCCCGTGGGGGAAGACGAGACCGAGAACCAGGTGGTTAAGCGGTGGGGAGATCTTCCGAAATTCGACTTCGAACCTCGGCCGCATTGGGAGATCGGGGTGGAGCTCGGAATTCTCAATTTTGAGCAGGCGGCCAAGATTACAGGTTCCCGTTTTGTAGTTTATCACGGGGTAGGGGCGCTGCTTGAGCGGGCCCTTATCAACTTCATGCTCGATCTCCACATCCGTAAACACGGTTACCGGGAGGTCCTGCCTCCTTTTATCGTTAACGAGACCACCCTTATCGGAACCGGTCAGCTCCCTAAGTTCAAGGAGGATCTATTCAAGCTTGAGGATTGGGACTATTACCTGATACCCACAGCCGAAGTCCCAGTAACCAATCTTCACCGGGACGAGATCCTGACGGAGGAGGTTCTGCCTCTTTATTACACGGCCTACACCCCCTGTTTTCGTTCTGAGGCCGGATCTCACGGCCGTGATACCCGCGGTATCATAAGACAACACCAGTTTAACAAGGTGGAGTTGGTAAAGATCACCAAGCCGGAAACCTCCTACGATGAGCTGGAGAGCCTTCTTCTTGATGCCGAGGAGGTGCTACAGCTTCTTGGACTTCCTTACCGGGTATTGCTCCTCTGTACCGGGGACCTTGGTTTTTCGGCTGCCAAGACCTACGATATTGAGGTCTGGGCCCCGGGACAGAATCGTTTCGTGGAGATTTCATCTTGCTCTAACTGTGAGGATTATCAGGCCCGTCGGGCCAATATTCGTTATCGTCCGAAAGGGGGAGGCAAGCCCCGTTTTGTGCACACTTTGAACGGCTCTGGGGTGGCCGTAGGCCGGACGGTGATGGCCATTCTGGAAAACTACCAACAGGCTGACGGTTCGGTCGTCATCCCAGAGGTGTTGAGACCCTACATGGGAGGCCTCGAGCGCATCGAAAGGCCCTCTTGACAAGGCCGTAGGCCCTTTATAACTTTAAGAACTGATTGGTTCCCCGGTAGCTCAATCGGCAGAGCGGCGGGCTGTTAACCCGTAGGTTGCAGGTTCGAGTCCTGCCCGGGGAGCCAAAAATTCCCGGAAAGTTCCCTACTTACAAAACACCCGCTCTTGAGAACAAATTGCGATAAGGTGCTTGGGGCACCATTGGGGCACTTGCTCTATAAGTCCGCGAGAAACCGACGAAAACTCGCTGCAATCCATTCTCAATAAGAGGGGTCCCGAGAGGTTCGGCTCTGATTTTGGGTGATTATTCCCGGTTTTTCCGGCGGCGGCTCTCCTCTAGGGAGACCACCTTCTGCTTGGCCTCAAAGACCGGAGCCACCATCATGGCGTTCAAGCGGCCATATTTCCGGGTGGTGGATGGGCTACGGTGCCCCAGGGCCGCGCCGACCTGTTCGTAGGTGAAGCCGAGCTGTAGGAGTTGCATGGCGAAAGAGTGGCGGACGGCCTGGTAGAGATTTATCCCCTCCACACCCGCCTTGCGACAGGCCTCTTTGAAGGTAAGGGAGAGGAACTTCGCGGAGTAAGGTCTTGGGTCTTTGTAGCCGGGCACCTTCCGGGCGAAGACGAACATTGAGACCTTGTTCCGCGCAAGATCCTCGAAAAGATCCCTGAGCCTCCCCACAATGGGAATGGCCTTGGCTTTCCCCTCCTTGGGAGCCTCCACCAGCCGGTCGGCGCTGAATGTCCGCTTGATGAGGACGAAGCCCTCTTTGAGGTGGACCGCATCCCACATTAACGCTCGGGCCTCACCAGGGCGGCACCCGGTGAGGAACATGAACTCGAAGATGGGCCGATGGACCTCCGGTATCTCGGCGAGGATACGCTCCTGTGTCTCCGGATCGAGCCACCTGATCTCCGGCTCGGGAACCCGAATCTCCGGGAGGGGAGGAACCTCCTGAAGGATACCCCGGCGCTTCAGCCAGTTCAGAAAAGCCCGGAAGTCCACCAGGCGGTTGCGGATGGTTTTTGGGGAGAGACCTTCTTTCTGCCAGTCCATTGCAAGGCGGTGGAGGTGGACGCCCTGGATTTCGCGAACATCCATGGGGCCGAGGGCTTTCTCAATGAGGCGGAGGGTGTTTCGTTTATCACGGTAAGTGGAAGGCTTGAGATCTTTTTTCGTCTCCAAGTAGTCCTTGATGAGGGTAGGGAGTAAGTATTGCTTGAGTTCGCCCTTTACCCATTTAGAAGGGTCGAAAACACCCGACTCGATTTCATGCTGGATCAGCTCCCGCGCACGCTTGGCAAGCTCCCAAGAGGAGAGCGGCTGTCCGTCTTTGAATGAGTAGATCTTGATTTTGCGGCCCTTCCAACTCAGGTAGATGTAAAATCTGCGTGGGACGGTCTTACATTTGAGGCACAGATAACCTACGGGGGTCTCGGCGAAGGCTTTTCCGCATTTTGGGCACTTCTCTTTGGTCTTGATCCGCACCCGAGGCCCCTTGCGCTCCCTCTCGGGAGGCGCCACGAGCTTCTCGAGATCCAGTAGCACCATCAGAAGCTCTCTGTCAATCCTCACGTTTCATTTTTGTGCCTTCGCCATCAGGAAGAAAACGAATGGAAGCCTTCTAGGAGACAGAAGTAATTTGTGGTATGATTTATTCATACCAATTCTTGAGGAGGGAATGAGATGCCCCGGGTGGTTAAAAAGACCATTTCCCTTCCGCCCGAGCTTGCCCGGGTGGCGGAGGAGATAGCCCGGGAGGAAGGAAAGACTCTTAGTGGCGTGGTTCAGGAGGCCTTGAGGCTTCTCAAAAGGCAAAGGCTTTCCGAGGAATTTAAGTCCATCCAGGACTACTGGTCTCGCAAGGCCCGCGAGAAGGGCATCCTCACCGAAGAGGATCTTGAGTGCTATCTCAAGGATTAATGCGGGTTGTCTTCGATACCAACATTTATATTTCCGCTCTGGTTTTTCCCGGAGGTCTTGCGGAAAAGGCCATCTATCGAGTCCTTGAAGGGAAAGACGAGCTTTTCATTTCCAAAGCGATCCTTGACGAGCTATTGAGAGTCTTAGCGACTAAGTTCAGCAAAGACCGGGAAGAACTTGCCCGCCTAGCGGTATGGCTATCTGAAATAGCTCAATTTGTAAGTCCTAAGAGGAAGCTAACTATCCTTTCGGATGAAGCGGACAATCGGATTCTGGAGTGTGCAGTAGAGGCTGGAGCCGAGGTCATCGTTACCGGAGACCGGGAGATCTTGGATCTTGTCCAGTTTGAGGGGATCAGGATTTTGAGCTTAAGAGAGTATTTGAAAATCTGAAGTCTCTCGCCCAAGCCTGCCCAACATCTTCACATACTTCCACCGCACGATTTTTCCTCGGGGCTTCTTTTTTTTAAAAGGACTAAAAGCACCCTGCGAGGAGAGACCCGAATTATGAGAAGGGGCTTGAAGCCTTTTCTGCGGTGGGTGGGAGGCAAGAGGTGGCTTACCGCAAGGTATGGGGATATGTTTCCCAGGGAGTTCAACCGCTACATCGAGCCCTTTGTGGGCTCCGCAGCGGTTTTCTTCTATCTTCTTCCCGAGAAAGCGATCCTGGGAGACATAAACGAAGATCTGATCCTTACCTATGAGGCACTGCGGGAGGACTGGTGCCGTGTCTACGAGCTTCTCAAGGTCCACTACGAAAAACACTCAAAGGAGTATTACACCCGAGTTCGAAAGGAGAGGCCCGAAGCAATCTTCGAGCGGGCGGCATGGTTTCTTTACTTGAACAGTGCCTGTTTCAATGGGCTTTGTCGGTACAACCTGCGAGGTGAGTTCAACGCCCCCATGGGTAAGGAGATCAAACCTCTTTTGCCTCCGGAATTTTGGGAGGAGGTTTCCTGGGCCCTTCAAGCTGCGGATCTCCGCGTGAGCGATTTTGAGGCTCTGGTGGATCTGGCGGGGAAGGGTGACTTTCTCTTCATAGATCCTCCGTATGCGCTTCCCGAAAAAAGAGGGTTCAAGGACTATGTGCTCAAGGCCTTCGGCTGGGAGGATCAGGAGAGGCTCCTCAAGGCTCTATCGCGGGCTCTTGAGCGGGGAGCCGTGATCCTAGGGACGAATGTCTTTAACGAGGGGCTCGTTGAGATGTACCGGGAGGTTTTCGGGGAAAACCTGGCCCTGGTGGAGAGGGTAAGCTGTTTGGCTGCTAAAAAGGAAGGGCGAGGGAAGTATCGGGAGTTCATCTTCTGGGGAAACCTGGAGGTTCCCGCCGAGCTGAGGCCCGGGTTACCTCTTGAGGATCTTACTCGGAATTGCTTTTCGCTTTCGATCTCGGAGGGCGATTTTTCGAAAGATGGTTTTCAAAACTCTTCCTCTTCTGAGGAGGGGATAGGTTGGATGGAGACGGAGGTCGCCGCTTGGCGGTGGCCGGATGTTTCCGAAGGACGCCACCCTGCCGAAGGGTTGGTAGCCGTAATCGAACCCGTTTTCAAAAATTGGCTTCGAGTGAGGGACGGTCCTTTCGTGGAGGATCAAGACTTTACCTGAAGAATGATCCGACTCAGGTGCCTTTAAGTTGCAGTAATGTAGGCTTTTTCTTCTTAAAGGCCAGCCGAAAGAGGGATATTGCGAAAAAAATCGCCTGCCAGAGGCCTCTCTGGATCGAGCCCTTTTCTTCTGCGGACTCCCCCAGATCTTTTCTCCAGGAAGAGTCTCGCAAGATCAAAAAGTGATTCGAAAATGACGACCGTTCCACGAATTTCTGCCATACTGAGTTTTTAGAAAATCGTTTTTCAATTTGAGAAGGCGGTGTTTTTCGACAACCGTTGGGCATTTTGAGATTCAGACCTGCCGGAAACCTGCTGGCCACCCTAGTAGAGGGAGAACTTAGATTCGAGATGGCAAAAGATCTACTCTTTGGTGGGAAGGATCGACTCTGCCAGGAAGAACTAATCATTATTGGATCTATATATTCTTCCCCGAGACCCCCTTGAGGCCCTTCTGAAAGCTTCCTGAGTCCTTCCGGAAAGATCTTTTCCTCGGATCTTTCTTTAGGTGAGGACACCGAAGGGGAGGACGAAAGGGAATGGATCTTGGTCTGGATCTGGATCTCATGGCGATCTTGGTTGCGTTGGTTTTCGTGGTGCTCCTCCTTGTGCGGAGTTTCCGGATATTAGGGCCTGCGGCATCCGCTCCTTCGGAGGGGGCTTTTTTCTTCTTTTTAGACAGGGGTGAAAACCCTAAAAGGAGGAGCGCCATGAAAGAGTGTCATTGCCCGAAGCAAAAACTTTTGAGGCTAAAGGAAGAGCTTCTCGCCAAGCATCTTTACGGTCTCAAAGAGGAGCTTTTGGAGGAGCTTGAAAAGGGCTCTTTCAAAGGAGATGACGACGTGGTGGTGAGGGCAAGGGCTTTGGTAGCTGGTCTTGACGAATTTCGGCTTTTCTATCCCCAACTTCAGCGTCCGGTCTTAGAAAATCTTTCCGATGAAAAGGTCCTTGAGCTTTTCGAGCACATGAAAAGGGAGCTTCCTTTAAGGGAAGAGGTGGTTAAGAGGATTCTGGTGCAGTTTCTTTTAAAGTTTTTGATGGGGTCTCGGTGCACGCGGGCTCCTTTCCTGGTGGGACCTCCGGGAACAGGCAAGAGCCAGGCGGTCGTGGCGCTTCGGTATGCGCTTGAGAGAATTGGAATTTCGGCCTGCGTGATGAGAGTGGTCTGCACCTCGGGGGATGAAGGGAAGGAACAGATGGACATGAAACTTTTCGGGACCGAAGCTCACTATTCCAACGCCCATCCTTCGGAGATCTTGAAGCTTGTGGCGCAGAAGAAACACCGGGTGGTGATCGTCTTTCTGGATGAAGTGGACAAGGCCGGGGTAGAGATCGTGCCCATCCTGGTGAAACTGCTTGATCCAGCCCAACCTCTGGAGGACAACTTTGTTTCCGGGATGTTTCCTAGTCGCAGGCATGATATGAGGTACAAGGTTTTTGTGATGCTTGCGGGGAATAGGACCGGGGAGTTCGAAGGGCTACCGGAGCTTTGCGATCGGGTGGAGTTCATCGAGTTTCCGCCTTACAGCCCGGAGGAGAAGGTGAAGGTTCTCCTGAACCTTTCTTACAGGAACCTTTCGAATGTCTTGAAGAGGTATTCTGCTGAGACTGTCCGCAAGGTGGCCCGAAAGGTTTTGGCGGCGCATAAAAGTCTCGAAGTGACTTTTCGGTATCTGGTAAACCGGGTGGAGGTGGAGCTTCTTGAAGAGCGATTTCCGTTTCTAAGAACTGGCAGTAAGAAGATCAAAGGACTTACGGTCATTTCTAGAATTGGCTTTTGCCTCTCTAAATAGAAAGGAGGAATAACCGCTAATGGCTAGCCCCGGGGAGGGGCCGGCTAGGCCACTCCTCGGGGAGTTCAGGAGGCAATGAAGAATAAGGAGGGCCAAAAATGCGACACAATCTTAAAAGTCAAAACATCGGTTTATCGAAAAGCCGGATCATGTCTTATCTTCAATGTCCGAAAAGGTTATGGCTTGAAGTCCACAAGCCGGAACTTAAGGAAGAAAATAAAGACGAACTGAAGTTATGTATCTTCTGGGGAAACAAATTAAACGAAATAGCTAGAACACGATATCCAGGAGGTATTCTGATTGAGTATTCTCAAAATCTATCTCATACTCTGGAAAAAACCAAACAATTGATAAATGAGAACATACATTCGGCATTTTTTGAACCCGCTTTTGCTCACCAAGGACTCCTCGTTCGAGTGGACATTTTGAAAAGACTAAGAAACAAATACGAACTGATAGAAGTAAAATCTGCCAAGAAAATAAAAGATTATTACCTCGATGATTGTGCTATACAGTGGTTTACTTTACAAAATTCCGGTATACCGGTAACCAAAGTCAAGGTAGCCTACATAAACGAAAACTTCGAATATCGGGGGGACGGAAACTACGGTGACCTTTTAATAACGGAAGATGTTACCGAAAAATGTCGGCCCAAAATCCAGAAGATCCCTCAATGGATAGATGACGCTTACCGAATCATTGCCTCGCCTGAGGAAATAAACCAATTTCCCGGATCGCACTGTAATAGTCCGGTAAAATGTCCCTTTCAGAGTTACTGTAAAAACCTCCACGGAATAGAGTTTCCGATATGGAATCTCCCCCGGATTACCAACAACCAACATTACGAGTCATTCCTTAAGAAAGGCGTTTACGACATCCGCCACATCACCGAAGCGGAGGCCTGTCTTCTTTCCGAAAAACAGAAGCTGGTTTGGGAATGTACGGTGAGAAACAAAGAGTATTTTGATCCCACACTGCGGGAAAAACTCCGGAGTTACACTTATCCCCGCTTTTATCTCGATTTTGAAACGGTAAGTTTTGTGGTTCCGGTATGGGAAAGAACCCGTCCCTACCAACATATTCCCTTTCAATATTCCTGTCACATAGAAACGGCCCCCGGAGTATTGGAACACCGGGAATACGTAGACCTTAGCGGAAACGATCCGCGAAGAGAGTTCGTCGAAAGTCTTATAACGCTCTTCAAGGGCACCCAAGGTCCCATATTTGTTTACTGGAATTTCGAGGGGAGAATCCTCTCCCAGCTTGCTCAGGATTTTCCGGAATACAGGGAAGACCTGGAGAGCATTAAGGCCCGTCTCGTGGATCTCTGCAAGCTCTTAAACGACCACTACTACCATCCCGACATGAAAGGCTCATGGTCTTTAAAGAGCGTGGCTCCAGTGGTCATCCCCGGATTTTCTTACGAGGATTTGGAAATAAGTCACGGAAGCATGGCCACACATGCCTATCTCCAGGCTTACTACGGAATGATCCCTCAGGAAGAAATCCCGAAGCTTGAAAGGGAACTCAAGCGGTATTGCGGGCTTGACACACAAGCCCTTTACGAGCTGGTCCGAATCTTCTCCCAAAAATAGGACCGTTCAAACTTATTGAACGGTGAGGTGTTATAAAATAAAGACCAAACCAAAAGAAAAGGAGTTTACCGATGAAACTTTACCATCTCTCTGATCTTCACCTAGGGGTTGAATCCCCGTTTCTAGGAAGAGCGGGTCATCAGAGGATGGTGATGCGAAAACTTCGGGAGGTGATATCTCGAGCCAGAGAAGAAGATGTAAAGTTCGTGGTGCTAGCGGGAGATATTTTCGATTCCAACGCCCTGTCCTCCTCTCTGGTTCTGGAATTTCTGGAGCTCCTTTCCGAGGCCAAAGATGTAAACTTCATACTCCTTCCCGGAGGTGGAAACGCTCACAGAGAGGAGGTAAGCGGACACGATGCCTATACCGAAAATTCCCTTTACCGAAGACTGGAGGTTAAGTCCTATTTCGACCGCAAAGATCACCTGTTTCTCTTAACCCCGGAAGACCCTGTGGCGGTCTTCAGAGAGGAAGGCATGGCCTTCTACGGCGGATTTTTCGACTACCCCAAAACAAGACTTGCGGAGGGCGTGTCGTATCATGTGGCGGTCATGCACGGAGCCTTTGGCGAAAGACCGGAGTTTAAGGAAAAGTCTCTGAAAGACGAAAGGGCCCTCGCTTACGATTATCTGGCTCTCGGGCACTATCACCGTTTCAAAATGCTTTCCAACAAAGCCGCCTACAGCGGGGCCTTCATCCAGTTTGAATTTCTGCCTTATCGGAAGGGAGCAAGCGGTTATGTAGAGGTTGACCTTTCTATCTCCCCTCATCCCCAAATCGCTTATAGAGCCTTTGAGGATGCCCCTCGTTTTATTTACTTCAAGGTGCTCTCTGATAAAGATCTGGAAAAGCTTAAGACTCTGGACTTTGAACATTCTTATGTGAAAATCACCGGTTATCTAGAGGACTTCAGAGACGATCTTGAGGAGATCAAGAATCGCTACCCGGATAGAATTCGAATAGATGAGGCCGCGGAGATCAAAAGAGAGGCCCTTATCTTTGTAGAGGCTCTGGAAAAAATCCTTGAGAAAAAAGTCCCCGAAGAGTTGCGGGAGGAGGTCAAGGAAGTTCTGCTTTACGGCCTTAAGATTAGCTCTCGCAAATCGGACTTTGAACGGTTTTTGAGGGACAAATACGGCCTTTAAGGGGGAAACAGCTATGAGACTCCTCAAGGTATCCTTCAAAAACTATAAAATCCTAGAGGACAGGGAATTTGAGTTTAAGGACAATCCCTTTGTCTTTACGGCTCCGAATGAGACGGGAAAATCTACCCTCATCGAGGGCATAAAAGACGCCTTTTCACTTTCCCCGGAAAGACTCAAGGCCAAGAGAACCGAGGGAAAAGAGATAGATCCGGTCTTGGAAGTAACCTTCGAGATTGGAGAGCACACCTACACCCTCAAAGTTAATGCTCAGGACGGAACGGTGCGGCTTTCGGGAAGCGATGGTACGGATCTCGGCCGAGCCAAGGCCATAGAGGATTTTCTGGAGCGAAAGGGGTATCATTTCTTTCCCGCGGTCTTAAACGGCCTTCTGGTCTTAAAGGAAAGGGATCTTGCCACCGAAACCGGAAAGGGCCTAAAGAGTTTGCTTGACACAGTCCTCAAATCGGCAAGCATCGAAGAAGTGAAAAAGCTGCTAGAAGACATACTCATTTTCCAGAAAGGGAGCACACAGAGGTTCAAGAGCAGGCCCTTTGGAAAAGAGGAAAAATCCCTCAAGGAAGAGCTGAAACGCACAGAGGAACGCTTAACCGAAACCATTAAAAGACACGAGGAATATCGAAGGAACAAAGAGGAGCTTGAGAAAACGAAAGCTGAGCTTGAAGAGAAAATTAAAGCGAAGACGGCTCTTGAGGCTGAAATTGAAAGAGACAAAAGATTACTGAATTATGCCACCTTCAAGGAAACGGAAAATAAGATAAAAGATTTGAAGAAAAAAATTGAAGACCTTGAAAAACAACTGAAAGAATACGGCCAGAAAGAGAAGGAAAAACTAGAAGAAAAAGAAAAGCTCAAAAGGCAAGAAAATGAAGTTTTCGAGAAAATCAACCAGCTAAACAGGAAAAAACTTGAGTTAATAAAGGCAGAACAGGAACTCAAAGATACCAACCAAAAGATTAAATTTTTACAAGAGATAGAAGAACTAAACCGGAAACTCGGGAAGTTTCAAAACCGGAGTTCCAAAGAACTGAGATCCGATTTTTTAGATTGGGAGACCTATCGAAGGCTGTGCCATAGGTCAAGGGGCATCATCAGGGTCTTGGAAGCTAAAGACAAAGTCGGGGTTGGAGATCAAGCTAAATTAGGCCCGGGGGAAGCTTACGAATTCGAAGGCGAAGCCCTTATTCGCTACCGGGATCTTTCGCTTCAAATCTATACCTCCCAGGAGATAGAAAAAGTAAAGAAAAAAGTCGAAAAACTGGCCAAAACTTACGGAAGCATTGAAACCCTGGAGGACTTGATAAGTTTACTTGAACAAAAGGAGCGTCTTTCCACAAGATTCGATACCGAGGAAGATCTGGTCCGACTGCGAGAGAAAGCCAGAGCCTTATCGGACAAAATAAAGGAATTGGAGAATATCGACGAAGAAATAGAAAAAAAGGAAAAAGAAAGAGAAGCGTTAAGCCGAAGGCTTGAGGAAGTAGAAAAAGGGCTTGAGGAGATTCAAAAACGGAAAAGCGAGCTTGAACCTAAAAGACAGAAGTTTGAGGATGAGAGGGATCGTCAAGAGGAGGCGCTTAAATCCCTCGAAAAAGAGATAGAAAACCTCACTCTTAAGGAAGCTAAAGAGTTTGAAGAAGAGTGTTCGCACCTAGATCTCGAAGATTTGAAAACCAAAATCGAAGAGAAAGAAAGGCGGCTTGAAGAACTACGGGAAGAAATAGTGGAGCTAGAGAAGAAAAAGAGCCTTTATGAAGGCTTGACCCAAAAAGAGCCGGATAAAAAAGAGCTTGACGACCTACTTTTCCAGAAAAGAGAGCTTGAAGAGAAGCTCCGGCGCATGCTAAATATGGAAAGAGTCCTGCGGTTTGGGCTTGAGGTGCTTGCGGAGTTGAGGGGGGAGATTAATCGTCGATATTTAGGAGAGTTCGAATCCAGCGTAAGCGACCTCTTCTCCCGTATTACCTACGGAAATTACACTGGCGTAAAATTCAAGACCGAAAGCCTCTTTTTCGACGGCGACACCTTTAAAACCAAATGGAGAGCTATCCGTAAGGACGGAAGATCCTTTCCCATTAACGAGCTTTCTGACGGAACCTCTTCTCAGCTCCTTCTCTCCGCCCGATTGGCCCTGATTCGTCTCTTTTTCGACCGCAAGGCCTTTTTGCTGCTTGACGAACCCTTCGCCTATTTTGACCATGACCGCACCCAAAAGACGATGGAGATATTGCATTCCCTTACCAAGGAGGGCTGGCAGGTAATCGTAATGAGTGCGAAGGGATAGAAAAAGGAGCTCGGGCGTTATGGGAACGAAACTTTAGACGACATAAAACGCATTTTTCAAGAGCACAAATCAATATTAGCTAAAGAATTTCGGGTTTAAAGAGATTAATCTTTTTATTCTTGTGTGCAGGGGAGGAAATCTTGGGTAGTGATATTGATATTTTAGTGGAATTTGAAAGGCTAATCGGCTTAAAGATTGTTGGCCTCAAAGATTATTTAGAACGCATTTTAGGAGTAAAGGTTGATGTAGTTTCTAAAAAGGCTGTTATCAGGAAACCCAGGCTTTCCGCCTTCACATCTTATCTCACTTTAGCTTGTCAAGAAAATTTAAGTTAGGTAGAAAAACCTTTTAAAGGGGGAAAGAAATACTTGTAGGGTGGCTTAGGAAAAACTACGAATATCCCGAAATCGAGATGACCGAGGAGCGCGAGATCATCGGCGTCGTGAGCCAGAAGATAAAGTCAGAAGATAAAGAAGTACTGAATGATTACCGACTATCACGCTAAATATTACGCTTACGCTATTAAACAACGTAGTAGCCAAGAATTAACCCGTCTATCGCACTCTCTTTTTGATGCCGCGGTTGATCTTAATCCTCACCAAATTGAAGCCGCTCTTTTTGCTTTGCGTTCTCCTATTTCCAAAGGAGTTATTTTGGCTGATGAAGTAGGTCTTGGAAAAACTATCGAGGCCGGGTTAGTACTATGCCAGTTTTGGGCAGAACGCAAGCGTAAACTTTTGATTATTTGTCCAGCTTCTATTCGCAAACAATGGTCTCTTGAATTAGAGGAAAAATTTTTCCTGCCTACAATTATTCTTGATGCTAAATCTTTCAAAGAATCTATGGCACAAGGAAATCCCAATCCTTTCGATTGTGACCGAATTGTTATTACTTCTATGCACTATGCCAGCCGGATGGCCCATTACATTCGCGCAGTTAATTGGGATCTAGTAGTTATAGACGAAGCCCATAAACTGCGAAATCTTTATCGGCCTTCGAATCGGATCGGACAAAATATAAAATTTGCTTTAGAAGACCGTCCTAAAATTCTTTTGACGGCCACTCCGCTTCAAAACTCTCTACTCGAACTCTATGGACTTTCTCTTTTGATAGACGAACGCATTTTTGGAGATCTAAAAGCTTTCCGTGCCCAATATATGGGACGAAACGGTAATTTGTTAGAGCTACGAGAAAGGCTTCAAAAGTTTTGTTATCGAACTCTTAGGCGTCAGGTAACCGAATATATTCGCTACACTGAAAGGCGTCTTATTACCCAACCCTTTACTCCTTCGGATGACGAGCAAGGCCTTTATGAAGCTATATCATCCTATCTACAGCGTGAAGATACTTACGCCTTTCCAAAGCGACATCGTCATCTCATGATTCTAATTGCCAGAAAACTTTTGGCTTCTTCTCCGAGAGCAGTAGCCGCCATGCTAGAGGCTTTACGTGACAGACTTATCGAACTTCGAGATGGGCTCAAAGAAAAAGATGATAGCGACCTGCTCGAACGCATCCTCAATGAGGAAGAGCTCGAAAGCGAACTTATTGAAGAAGACACTGAGCCGGAGGAAGAACTCTCCACAGAAGAAATCGATTTACAAAAACTTGAAGCCGAAATTTCTGAGCTTGACTCCCTCATTCGCTGGGCGAAAAGCATAGGCATAGATAGTAAGGCCCGAGCTCTTCTTAAGGCTTTAGAAATTGGCTTTAAAAAAATGGAGGAAATGGGGGCGGCTCGAAAAGCCGTTATTTTTACAGAGTCTCGCCGTACTCAACAGTTTCTCAAAGATTTCCTAGAAGCCAACGGCTATGCTGGGCGCATAGTCACTTTTAGTGGCACTAATACAGACCCTGAAAGCCATCGCATTTATGAAAAATGGCTTGAAGTTAACGCCGGCACCGGCCGTATAACCGGTAATAAGCAAGTGGACATCAGAACGGCTCTAATTGAACATTTCCGAGACTATGCCGAAATTTTGATTGCCACGGAAGCCGGGGCGGAAGGAATAAATCTCCAGTTCTGTTCTCTGGTGATTAACTACGATCTTCCTTGGAATCCCCAGCGTATCGAACAGCGTATCGGTCGTTGCCATCGTTATGGCCAAAAGTTTGATGTAGTGGTAATCAATTTTTTAAACCAGCGCAACGCTGCAGATCAAAGAGTTTACGAGCTTTTGACCGAAAAATTTCGTCTTTTCACTGGACTTTTTGGTGCTTCGGATGAAGTCCTTGGAGCTATAGAATCAGGCGTAGATTTCGAAAAAAGGGTTTTGGAAATATACCAAACTTGCCGTACCCCAGAAGAAATCGATGAAGCCTTTCGTAAGCTCCAAAAAGAGCTTGATGAAAAGATCAAGAGCACTTTAGCTGAAACCCGCCGCAAACTTTTGGAACATTTTGACGAAGAAGTTCACGAACGCCTAAAACTCCGCTTAAGCGAAACAGAGCAATATCTTGATCGTCTAAGTCGTATGTTTTGGGGTCTTACCAAGAATATTCTTAAAGATTGCGCCAAATTTGATGATAAATCTTTGAGTTTTGAGCTCTATCGTTCTCCGATAGAAGGAATTCCCCTCGGCCGTTATTATTTGAAAACCTCTCAAAGTTCTAAAAAGATAGGAGCACGGTTTCTTTATCGTTTTTCTCATCCCTTAGGAGAGTATGTTCTGAACGAAGGCCAAAAGCTTCCTACCCCTCCCATGCATGTAATTTTTGATATAACAAACCACCCTGCGCGTATTACTGTGATTGAAAACCTTAAAGGTCAATCCGGTTGGATACATTTACAAAGGCTGGTAATAGAATCTTTTCAAAAAGAGGAATACTTACTTTTTTCCGGTGTTACTGACGAGGGTCAATCTCTCGACCAGGAAATATGCGAAAAACTTTTCCTTTGCGGTGGAGAAGTGGAAGGACCTGTCCAAATTCCGCAAGAAGTAGCCAAACGCCTAGAGGCAGAGACCGAACGTCATGTTCAGGCCACCATTGCACGCTCTCTTGAAGAAAACAACCGCTACTTTCAGGAAGCAAGAGAACAACTTGAAAAATGGGCAGATGATATGATTTTGGCTGCTGAGCAGGAACTTAACCAAACCAAAGAACAGATAAAAGCCCTAAGGCGCCAGGCTCGTTTGGCCGCCACTCTTGAAGAACAACACAAAATTCAGCGTAAACTTCAAGAGCTTGAACGGAAAAAGCGCCGCTTACGACAAAAAATTTTTGATATCGAGGATGAAATTTTGGCCAAACGGGATGAACTTATCGAACAACTTGAGCGAAGACTTAGACAGAAGACTTATCGAGAACCTCTTTTTACTATTAGATGGTCGGTTATATAAAAATTAAGGGGGAGGATCTAAATGTCCCAGCAGTTTGAAAAACTAAAAAAACTTCTGGCCGAGCTTTTTCAATTTGACCACGCTGATCTTGATTTCGGCATCTACCGCATCATGAATGCCAAGAGAGAAGAAATTTCTCGCTTTCTTAATGAAGATCTTCTCCCCCAAGTGAAAGAAATTTTGGGCCAGATGGACGAGGAGCGCCGGCAGGCTCTGGAAAAAGAGCTTATCAAATTGGAAAACCAGCTTAAAGACGCTGGCGTTGATCCTGAGCAATCTCCAAAAGTCAAAGAGCTTCGTGCCCAGTTACAAAGAACGACGGATCAAGCGGCGCTTGAAGAGGAAGTCTATTCCCATCTCTACACCTTCTTCAGTCGCTACTACGATGAGGGAGATTTCATTTCAAAACGCCGCTATAAGGAAAATGTTTACGCCATTCCTTACAACGGTGAAGAAGTAAAACTTTACTGGGCCAATTACGATCAATATTACATCAAAACTAGCGAATATTTCCGCAATTACGCTTTTAGACTTCGTTCCGGTAAAAGGGTCCGTTTCGAGGTTGTCCAAGCCGAGGCTGACCGGGACAATATAAAAACTACCAATTCTAAAAAACGTCGCTTTGTGCTCCACGAAGCCGATCCCATCGCGGAGGAAGCCGGCGAACTGGTTATTCGTTTTGAATACCGGCCGGACGACCGCAAACAAGAAGAAATCAATAAGGCTATTGCCGAGTTTATTCTTTTGGAAACCGATGGCTTTGAGGATTGGAAAAAAGAACTCAAGGAGCCGCGTCCTACTCCAAAGAATAAAGACCGAACCCTTCTAGAGAAACATCTGGCCGCTTTTACTGCCCGAAACACCTTTGACTATTTCATCCACAAAGACCTGGGCGGATTCTTACGCCGGGAGCTCGATTTTTACATCAAGAATGAGGTCGTTCACCTGGACGATATAGAAAACGAGTCTGCGCCACGGGTAGAACAATATCTCGCTAAAGTTAAAGCTATCCGCCGCATCGGGCACAAGATCATCGATTTTCTCGCCCAGCTTGAAAACTTTCAGAAAAAACTCTGGCTCAAAAAGAAATTTATCTGGGAGACGCAATATTGCATAACCCTTGACCGTATTTTTGCCATTGAGGACGAGGAAAAACGAAACTGGCTCATTGAACGTATCCTTGAAAATCAGGACCAAATCGAAGAGTGGAAAAAACTTTACCATGTCCATGAGATAAAGGGCGATCTAGTTCGGCCGGGCTGGTCAGAACCGCCGACCATAGAATTTTTGAAAGCCCATCCCCATCTGGTGATAGACACCCGCCATTTTGACGAAGAGTTCAAGCTCAAGCTTATTTCCTCTTTTGATAACCTGGACGAGGAGCTTGACGGTCTTCTCGTCCACGGCGAAAACTTCCAGGCGTTAAATCTTTTGCTCGAGCGGTATAGGGGGCAGGTTAAGTGTATTTACATTGATCCGCCGTATAATTCAAAAACAACGGAAATTCTTTACAAGAATGATTATAAACATTCCTCTTGGCTTACATTGATAGATAATCGACTCGCCTTAAGTCGAATTTTTGCTACAGAAGATGGAAGCCATATAATAGCTATTGATGAAAATGAACAGGAATTACTTGGCCGTTTGCTATCACTACATTTTCCAGAAGATCATTTTGAAAAAATTTGCGTTTCCATTATTCACAATAAAAAAGGAATTCAGGGAAAATATTTTTCTTATAATCATGATTTTGCTTATTTTTGTATTCCACATAAATTACCAAAAATACATGGAAAGCCTATTCCAAAAGAAGAATGGGAATACGTGAATCTCAGAAAATGGGGCAGAGAATCCGAAAGAGAAACAGCAAGAAATTGTTTTTATCCTATTTATGTAAACATTAAAAATAAAAACATTGTAGGTTTTGGTGATGTATGTGATGAGAATTTTCATCCAGGAAAAGCTAATATTTACATAAATGACCAAATAGTAGCTATTTATCCAGTAGATCAACAAGGAATAGAAAGAAAATGGAGATATTCAAGAGATTCTATAGAAAAAATCAAGCATTTACTTAAAGTCCATATTACTCGTGAGGGCGAAATTCAGATTTTAAAAGCTAATACAGAAAAACAATTTAAAACTGTTTGGGATGATCCGAAGTATATAGCCGGAGATTATGGAACTCGTATATTAACCGAATTAGGATTAAAATTTGACGAAAATTTGTATCCTAAGTCTATTTATACAGTATCTGATGCAATTTATGCAGTATCAAACCATTCAGACCTCATCCTCGACTACTTCGCCGGCTCCGGCACCACGGCACATGCGGTGATCAATCTCAATCGCGAAGATGGCGGGAAAAGGAAATATATCCTGGTGGAGGTGGCGGATTATTTCGACACCGTGCTCCTTCCCCGTATAAAGAAGATTATTTATTCCCGTGATTGGAAGGACGGCAAGCCCAAGCCGGATAAGGACGGCAATCTAAACGGCATAAGCCACTTCCTCAAATACATTCGTCTAGAATCTTACGAAGATACCCTTAACAATCTGGAACTCAAACGCACCGAAATTCAACAAAAACTCCTTTATGAAAATCGGGAGTTTCGTGAGGATTACATCCTGCGCTACATGCTGGAGTTTGAAACTCGGGAAAGCCTTTTGAATGTCGAACGCTTTGAAGATCCTTTCAATTACGAAATGGAAATTGCCACCACTACTGTGGGCGATACCCGCCGGGTCAAAGTGGATATGGTGGAGACCTTCAACTATCTTATAGGTCTGAGAGTAAAGACTGTAGATCATATCCGTGGCGTGCGCGTGATCACCGGCGAAAATCCACAAGGAGAGAAAGTCCTTATCCTCTGGCGCAATACTAAAGAGATGGACGCTGAGAAGCTTAATGAATGGTTTAGAAAGCAGGGGTACAACACCAGAGACCAGGAGTTCGACATCATCTATGTGAACGGCGATAATTTCTTAGAAAATCTCCGCCGCGAAGACCATACCTGGAAAGTCAGGCTTATTGAAGAAGAATTTTTGAAAAGAATGTTTGAAGTAAGAGATGTATAAAACTCAATAGGAGAAAAAATAATGGAGTTAATTCTTGACATTAAACGGTTAGGGCCAGTAAAAGATTCTCGGATCGTTTGGCGACCTCTTACGGTCTTTATTGGACCGAACAATACCGGAAAAACATATACCGCTTATCTGATACACGCCTTACTGAACACCTATCCTGACCAGTGCGGCCTGGGCGAAGAAAAGATTTCCGAGCTTTTTTTACATGAGCGTCTCAAATTCAATTTTGAAGAACTCAAAGAACAATGGATAGAAGCTTGGAAAAAAGAAATTGCAGAATCGATGCTACCCAATTTTTGGCGAAAATATTTCGGTATAGAGAATAAAATACCTAAACTTGAAATATCCTTGATTACAAAAGAAGAAAAGGTACAAAAATTGGAATTTGAGGGTGATATTCCTATTTCTGGAATAGTAGGAGAGATAGATGAAAATACTCTGGAAGGAGCAGAAGTTGGTAGATTATTTTATTCTGCTTTCTTGAAAAAAGATGGTAATATTTTTGAAGTCTATATACCTTATGACAGTCAAGACGAACATGTTTTTGGAGAATATCTGGAAGAATATGATACAGATACTGAGTACTATTTTTTTGAAGAGACATTTTGCGAAGAATTTGCTTATTTTTTAGGATTTCCTAGACATAATTTAATAATTCCTTCCGAACGCACGTCTTTTCTTTTTTATCGTCAATGGTTTGTCTTGAAAAATCAGCTCACACAATTATGGAGAGAAAATATATCTATCAAAAAATGGCGCAAAAAACTTTTTTCTCTTTTACAATATATCGAATTTCCGGAAGTCTTTGAAGATTTTTTAACGTTTCTTTTGCTTAGTGAGAGGAAAAAAGTCTCTCAAGTTTATGATAAAGTGATAGCTCTTCTAGAGCAAAAATTACTTAAAGGAAGAATTAATTTCAAAAAAGATGAATTTTGGTTCAATTTTGGAGAAGGAGAGATAAAAATTTCCGGAGCCAGTTCGGGGGTTAAGGCCCTGCTTCCCCTGGAGAAGTTTTTGAGAAGCGCTCCCGAAGGGGCCTTTCTGGTGATAGATGAGCCGGAAATGCATCTGCATCCTGAAGCTCAGGTGATTCTGGCCATAGCCCTAGCCATGGCGGTCAACCTGGGCCTACGAGTCCTATTGACCACCCACAGCCCTTACATCCTTGACACCTTCAATTTTCTGGCTTGGTCTTATCGAATCCGCGAAAAAATAAAAGAAAACGGTCTTTCTTCTCTAGAAGAACGCTTAAAAAATATTCTTAAAGCCCCTCCTTTTGAGGTGCCTGAGGAGGCCTTGTTGGACCCTTCCAGATTTTCGGCCTATTTTTTCCGGACGGACGGCCAGGTAGAAGACATCCGGAAGATTCCTAAAGAAGTCCCGGAGGTTGATATTGACTGGAGCACATTTTCGCAAGTCTCTGAAGCCCTTTGGGAAAAACTAGGTCTTCTGGGGGAACTTCAGGATGAAATTCTTAAGAGAGAGCAGTGAAATAGGGCTTTTTCGCCTCTTTCAGTGCCTGATAAGAGGTAATTCTATTAAAGAAAAAGGAGTAACCGTTTCTTTCCCCACCATCGAACCGGACGAGCTTATCCTGATGGTAAATATTGATATAAAAAGGCATCATATGCCATGTCTGAAGCACTTTGCTGAATTGGATTCATCTGTAGCTTTGCCGGACATATTATTGATATATGCCAAGCTACAATCTGGGTTGATCCGGGTCAAATTCTTTCTGCTTGAACTTGGGAAACATGAAGAAGCCGAGCTTGAAAATAAAGAAAGAGGAGCCCGCTATCTTTTTGAAAATCTAGGGCTTCAAATAAATCCTTCGAGGACTTTTGTAATAATTGCAGGTGGGTCACACGGTCGGCAACCTCGAAATAGGAAGTACAGAAAAATCCGGGCCGAGAATCTTTTGAGCGCTATAAAATAAGCCAGAATGCCGAAGAAAAGAACTAAACATCAATCAAAACCTAAATTGCCTTTCGAAAAGCGGCTGGTATTAAATCGCTGGGTTTTATCTCTTTTTGGCAAAGATTCTTTTGATAGTCTGGCTCAAGCCCTGAAGCGGCCAGAACTCGAAGGCTTTGACGAAAACAATGTCACTAAATTCTATCATGAGCTGGTGAAGCAAATTGAGGGTACTGGTCCTTTAACACCAGAGGATCTTCTTCGTTACGATGAAAACATTGTGCGCCATTGGAGAAAAATAACCGAAAATCGTAATCGTTTAGGCCATGTCCTTTATCCCAAATATTTCCAATATCTGGCTTTGCTTTTCACGGAGATTTATCTGGACCGCTATTTTCGAAACCTCGAGGGGCTACTCAATTCTCTGAATGCTTATCTTGAGCGTTTCAAGGAAAATTATCCCGAGGAAGAACTTAAACCTTTCGAAAAGGGAGATCTCAACAAACTGGTCTTCTGGATGGCCACGGGAAGCGGAAAAACACTTTTAATGCACGTGAACCTCCTGCAATATCTGCACTACCTTAGGTTATATGGAAAGCCAGAAGAATTGAACCGCATTATCTTGCTTACGCCGAATGAAGGGCTTTCCCTTCAACACCTGGAAGAATTTAATCTTTCCGGCATTCCGGCGGAGATCTTCCGTAAGGAAAGTGGAGGGCTCTTTGCTCGGGAGACAGTCCTGATTATAGATATTCACAAACTTCGCGAAGAAGCCGGCGAAAAAACCATCCCCCCAGAGACCTTTGAAGGGAATAATCTTGTCCTCGTAGATGAAGGGCACCGCGGAGCCTCCGGCGGAAAAGAAAGTTCATGGCTTTCGCGGCGCGATAAACTCTGTGAGAAGGGCTTTTCCTTTGAATATTCCGCCACTTTTGGCCAAGCCGTCAAAGGCGATAAAGAACTGGAAGCTCTTTACGCCAAGTGTATCATCTTTGACTATTCCTATCGCTATTTTTATCAAGATGGTTACGGTAAGGATTATCGCATCCTCAATTTGGAAGACGATTCCGACGAAGTCATACGCAAAAAATATCTTACCGCCGGGCTTCTTACCTTCTATCAACAACTAAGACTTTACCTGGATAAAAAAGAAGAATTTCGGCCTTACCTTTTAGCCAAGCCCTTATGGGTTTTTGTAGGTGGCAGCGTAAATGCTGTACGCACACAACATGGCCGAAAAGTTTCAGACGTTCTTGATATTTTGCTCTTTTTGGCAAATTTCATAAAAAATCGTTCCGAAAGTATAGAGATTATTGAACAGCTTCTCCAGGGACGTTCCGGACTTTTGGACAAGAAAGGCCACGAACTCTTTGCTGGGGTTTTCCGCTATTTGAATACTCTTAAACTTTCAGCCGAAGAGGTCTATCACGACATTTTGGAAATCGTTTTCAATACCAAGGCTCCAGGCGCTCTGCATCTAGAACATTTGAAAGACGCTGAGGGCGAAATCGCCATTAAAGTGGGAGATAACGAACCCTTTGGTGTTATCAATGTAGGTGATCCAGGGAATTTACTGAAACTTTGTGAAAACCATCCTAATCTGGTTATTACTGAAAAGGTAATTTCTGGAAGTCTCTTTCATAATCTCAACGAGGAAGATTCCACAGTGAACATTCTCATCGGCTCCCGTAAGTTTACCGAGGGCTGGAACAGCTGGCGTGTAAGCACCATGGGCTTGATGAATATTGGAAAAAAAGAAGGAGCTCAAATTATTCAGCTATTCGGCCGCGGAGTGCGCTTGAAAGGTAAAGATTACTGCCTCAAACGAAGCCGCCGTTTGGAAGGAATTGAACCGCCTAAATATATTGAGATTTTGGAAACGCTAAATGTTTTCGGAGTTAGAGCCGATTACATGCGGCAATTTAAAGAATATCTTGAGGAAGAAGGTCTCCCGACCAATGAAGATCGCATTGAATTCATTCTTCCTGTAGTCAAAAATTTTAACAGCAGCCGACCATTAAAGATTGTTCGTTTAAAAGAAGGGATCGATTTTAAGCGCAATGGCCCGAAACCTTACTTTGGAGAAGTAACCGAATACTTAAGACGTTACAAAGTAGTTGTAGACTGGTATCCCCGCCTTCAGGCTTTGGAAAGTGGCGCTGGAATAGGTTCCAAACAAAGGGCAGAGAAAGACCTTTGTTTCTTCGAAGAAAAACACGTTGCTTTTCTCGATATCGACCAAATTTACTTTGAGCTTCAAGAATATAAAGCCGAACGTTCCTGGCACAATGTAAGGCTTGAGAGAGACGAAATCCCAAAGCTCCTGACCGATAAATCGTGGTACGAGCTTTACATCCCCCGGGAAGAAATGGAATTTAAAAGTTTTGAACAAGTTCGTCGTTGGCAGGAAATTGCGGTAACCCTTCTCAAAAAGTATTTAGATAGACATTATTCATATTGCAAGCGTGAATGGGAGAATGAATATCTCGAAGTTTCCGAACTAAGACCAGACGATCCGAACTTTTTTGAAAAGTATCGTATTTATATCGAAGCTTCACGAGAAGATATTGTGAAAAAGTTGGAGGAGCTAAAGAACCTAGTCCAGTCTGGAACGTTTAAACGGGATTTCGAATTTGAAAACATTTTAGCTATCAATTTTGGGCGCCATTTATATCAACCTTTACTTTATATTCGAGGAGATTTTATTGAAGTAAGGCCTGTGATTTTAGATTCCGAAAGTGAAAGGGATTTTCTATTCGACTTGCGGAATTTCTACAAGAAAAATAGAGACTTTTTCCAAAATAAGGAGCTTTATCTTTTACGCAATCGTAGC
Source organism: Thermosulfurimonas dismutans (assembly GCF_001652585.1). Taxonomy (GTDB): domain Bacteria; phylum Desulfobacterota; class Thermodesulfobacteria; order Thermodesulfobacteriales; family Thermodesulfobacteriaceae; genus Thermosulfurimonas; species Thermosulfurimonas dismutans. Next base: position 33,701 of record NZ_LWLG01000008.1, on the reverse strand, counting down.
CGCAGAGGAATAGGGTTTTTTGAGGCCGGAAATTTTTACCCCGATTTTATTCTTTGGCTACTTCTACCAGATATTCAACATGTAGCCTTTATTGATCCCAAGGGAATCCGAAAACGTGAAGGCCCTAATGATCCCAAGTTGAGATTTTATCAGAGCATCAAGGAAATAGAACGCAAATTAGGTGATCCTCAGTTGAAGCTCCATTCTTTTATCGTTTCTTATACTCTTTACAGCGATATCAAATGGTGGGGCCTTACTAAAGAAGAACTCGAAAATCGCCATGTCCTTTTTCAAAAGGATGACAAGGAGACATACATTGAGAAAATGTTTGAAAAAATAATATAAAATGTTTGCAGAATTTAAAATTCTTTATTTAAACCAAACCAACAGCTGCTCCGCCGACACCACCGCCCTTGAGAAACAAATAGACCGTTTAGTTTGCAAACTTTATAATTTAACCCCAAAAGAAATTGGCCTAATAGAGAAAAATGTTTTTTTAAAACACATCTGTTTTAAAAAGGATAATATTCAAAAGTGTAAGTTGTTAGAAAGAGGTGAAGGAGAATGAAAATTGCGAAAGTTATACTTGAAGATTTTAGAGCTTTTAAGGGAAAAGTTGTAATTCCTTTGGATGATTTTACAGCTTTTATAGGAAAAAATGATCAGGGGAAATCGTCTATCCTTGAAGCTATTGATATTTTTCTTAACGATGGAAAGGGAGTGGTTAAAACGAATCATGAAGATATAAATGTCCATGCGCGGGCAGAAGGTAAAAATAGTTTCAAAATAGGTATTGTTTTTAAAAATTTTCCACAGGAGTTGATAATTGATGAAAGATATCCTACAAATCTTAAAAATGAATTTTTACTTAACGAGGATGAGTTATTGGAAGTATGGAAAACCTTTACATTTTCGGGCAGATTGAAGGTAGTAACAACTATTGCCTGTATACATCCAGTTAATGATAATTTCCTTAAAGACCTTTTAAGAAAGAAACGGCGCGAGCTTCAACAATTTGTGAATGACAACTCTATATTATGTAGCAACAGAAATATTAATGCAATCTTAAGAGAATCAATAAGAAAATTTTATAAACAAAAAGATGGAAATTTAAAACTTGAAAAGATTGAAATTCAAGTGGACGCAGAAGATGCTAAGGCGATTTGGGAAAAACTAAAAAATTATTTACCTATATATGGTCTTTTTCACTCTGATCGCAAAAATCTTGATCAAGATGCTGAAATTCAGGATCCACTTAAAATTGCAGTTGAAAGAATATTTAAAGATGATGAGGAAATTAAAGAGCAACTCCTTAAAATAGCCGAAAAAGTTGAAAATCAGATAAAATCAATCGCTGAAAGTACTATACAACAATTTAAAAAATTAGCTAAACAAGAAACTAAAATTGAACCAGATATTCCTTCAGCTGTGGACCTAAAATGGAAAGATGTCTATAAGGGAATTGGGTTTAAAACAGATGACGGTGTACCTCTTAATAAAAGAGGGAGTGGATTTAGAAGGTTGGTTCTTCTTAGTTTCTTTATTTCTGAAAAAGAAAAAAGAAAAGAGGAAAGTACCTTTCATGTTATTTATGCTATTGAAGAGCCTGAAACTTCTTTACATCCAGATTTACAAAGAATTTTATTAGACAGCTTATTAGGTTTAGCAAATTCTGATATTTATCAAGTGTTAATTACTACTCACAGCCCTTCTTTTATAAGGTTACTTCCAACTGATAGCATTAAATATATAGAAAAGGAAAATAACTCTGTAAGTGTTGCAATTTTTGATGAAAATATTCTTAGTAAAATTATACAAAATTTAGGAATTATGCCAACTATTGGAAAAGTTATTTGGTGTGTTGAGGGAGAAACTGACGAAAAATTTTTGATAAATATTAATCAAAATATTCCAGAACTAAAAGAAATAATCGATTTGAGTGTTTACATTAATTCGGGGGTATTAGCTTTCAATATAATGGGAGGTAGTCAACTAAAAAATCATATTGACCGTCACATTTTTAGAAATACTAATGCAATTGAATTTCATCTTTATGATAGAGATGAAGATGAAAAATACAAAAATGAAATAGAAAAAGTAAAACAGCGAAAAGATGGTTCAAATGGGCTTTTGACAAAAAAAAGAGAGATAGAGAATTATATTCCCCAGAAGCTTATTGAAACTGAGCTTAATATTATTCTTGGAAATATTTCAGATTGGGATAATGCTGATATTCCAAAGTTAGTTGCAAACAAGAAGGGGATAAAAGAAAAAGATGCCAAGAAACTTCTTTGTGGAAAAGTAGCACAGAAAATTACTAAAAGTCATTTAGAAGAACTCAATGCATGGGAAGAAATAAAAAATTGGTTTGAAATTGTGAAAGGGATGTGTAATAAAGTTATTTGACACATTATTTTTGACGCCCTCGGTTTAACCGAAGAAGAAAGAAGTCTATTGGGCTGTAGCTGAACTAGTAAAAAATAGATTAAAAAAGGCAATAAGTGTGTGTAAAAAAGATGTTTATATATTCTATAGAAGAAGAAATACATTTAGAGACTTTAATTGAAAATTTGAAAAGCAATAAAGAACTATGTTGCTTTTGGTTAGGAGCGGGCGTTTCAAAAATTGCAGGTTATCCTTTGTGGGAAGAGCTTATAATGAAATTAAAAGAAATTTTTATATGGAGAGGAGTTGTGGAGCCACATATCTTGAGATTATTAGATGATCCCTATCTTAAATTTCCTCAAAAAATGCAGTGCTTTAAAGGATGTCATAAATACTTATACATAGATACAATGAAGAAAGTTTTTGAAGAAGTTGAATATATGTTAGATAAAGAAGTATTTAAAATTATAGGAAAATTTTTAAACCAAGAGATTTTAATAATCACGACTAACATTGATAAAGGTTTGCAAAATACTCTCAATTTATCAGATGATCATATAAGTATAATTCCCATTGAAAATTGTTCTATTAACTCCAAAATTATTTATCTTCATGGAAGAATAGATAAACCGGAATCATGGGTATTTGCGGAAGAAGATTACGCGAAATTTTATCATAATCCACCTAGGAAAGTTCGAGAATGTTGGGAAAAAATTTTCAACAATTATATGATTTTTGTATATATAGGGTATAGTTTAACCGAAATGGAGATATATTCACAATTTTTTAATGAAGATGCAAAAAGAAAAAAAGTTTTTTGGATACCAGGGATTTCTGAAAAAAACAAGGAAAATATTAAAAATAATATAAGGTATTTTAGATATGTTTTGGAATTAGATTTTAAAACTATTCCATATATAGTAGAAGATAAAACAAGCTTAATTAAATTGCTTTCTGAAATTTATGATAAAGCTTTTAATTAGCTGTAAAATAAGACTCATGGAGGATAAAAGAAATGTCTAAAATTTATATATTTGTATCTCATACTTCTAAAGATCATGATTTTGTTTGGGAGCTTACAAAAAAAATGAAAGAAGATTTAAAGAGTATAGCAGAAATTTTTGTTGATGATTGGGAAATTAAAGTTGGAGATTCAATTGTTAGAAAAATAGATGAAGCCTCTCAAAAAGCTGATTTTTTTATAATTGTATTATCTAAATATTCAATCAAGCAAGAATGGGTTCAAAGGGAAATAGATATTGCTTTTACCAGACTTACGCAAAACAAAAGCAAAATTTTACCTGTCTGGTTAGAAATTTCAGAAGAGGAAGTTCCTCCTATACTAGTTCCATTAAAAGCAGCTCTTTTTAAAACTAGAGTCATTATTGATGAAGAGGAGTATCAGAAATTAATAGAACGTATTTTGAATCATGAAAAAGCAAAAAGTTTATTAAAATTTCAGGAAAGGGTGCTAGATAACATTAAACATTTAGATATTATTTTACAAAAAGAAGAAAAAAAAGAACAACCTACAAGACAAGAAGTTCAAATTGCTTTAAGTTTGCTAAAAGAATCTTCTGTTTATGAAAGATACTTTTTTTCTAAACTAACTTCTATTGAATGTTTTGATATTGAATGGTTTGATGTTCTTAAATTAGAAGGCTTCTTCTCTCCTGAAAAAGCTCCTGGTCCTGAACCTGCTGACAAAGAAGGATTTTACAGAATTCCATACTGGAATGTATTGGATTACTTAGAGCGAGTTTCTCAAGAAGCAAAAGAACCCGGTAATGAAATGTATATTGATGCACTTTTAGGAATTGTCAAAGAAGTAACAGAATATCATAAACAGACACAAAAATTGGATAATTACCATATCTGGAGTTCTTTTGTCAGAATAATATCAAACTTGCCTAATGAAAAGATCACAAAAGAAATTATTAATCTAATACCTGTATGGCTTGATTCCAGATTTAGCACTGAACTTCAAGCAATAGAAATTATGGAGAAACTTTTTCCAAAATTCCTTAAAGATAATCTATATGATATTCAAAAAGCAGAGCAAATTATTTGGCACCTTACTGAAATAAAAGAAGAATATGGAAAAAAGTTTCTTAAAGTTGATATTTACTTATTTAAAGAATTTTTTGAAAAGCATTTAAATATTATAGCCGAAAAATGCTCCATAAAAGTTGTAAGTATCTTCGTTAAAAGAATAAAAGAATTAGTTTCAACTGAATATGAAGGAACACTTAATTCTTTATATGATTATGAAGGAGCAAATTATTTATTGGAAAGACCTGTAGAGTTATTTATCTATATTTTGAGCAAAATTTTGCTTATTAAAACTAAAAAAGATCCTCAAAATGTAAAACAAATTTTAGAATCATTCTTTAAAGAATCTTATCCAATTTTTACTAAAATAGCTTTGTTTGTAGTTGGTCAAAATATAGACAAGTTTAAAGATGTTTTCTGGAGAATCATTGAAAGCGATAAAGGAGATAAAATTTTTGAAGGAGCTTTTCTTTTTTGGGGAGATGAACTTAAAAAGGTTCTGGGAAATCTTGGTCCGTTAGATAATAATAAAAGAGAACTTTTAAAAGAAAAAATTGAAATAGCAGCTGATAAATATATTGAAATGTTAGAAGACAAAGATGAAAAGGAAAGAGAAAAATGGAAAGCTATTTTTAAACAGATGATTTATAAAGCTTTGTCTTATGATGAAAAATTTAAAGTTTTATATGATGAAATGAAGAAAATAACAGGAATAGACGCAGAATTACATCCTGCAATAGGAAAAGTAGAAGTTAAAACCGGCTGGGGGAAGTCTCCCCTTGGTGTAGAAGAAATTTTGGAAAGGGATAATATAACCCTTGCTGAGTATCTTATAGAGTTTAAAACTACTGATTTTTGGGAGGGACCTACAGTAGAAGCACTTGCTGACAATTTAAGAACAGCTGTAAAAACTGAACCTCAAAAATTTACTCAAAATTTAGAACCATTTCTTAATGTAGGATATTTGTATATCACAAGACTTCTTGAAGGACTAACAGAGGCCTTAAAAGAAAGCAAATTTATAGATTACAAAAGAATTTTAGATTTTATTAAAAAATATATCAACAGGAATGAATTTTGGCAGGATAAATATATAGTTGAATCATCACTCTCTGCCAAACATACATGGGTTATTAGTGCTTTTTGTTCTTTTATAACTGAAGGATTTCAAAATAAAACTTATCCTATTCCAGAAGAACTTTTTGAAAAGGTGGAACAACTTATTCATTTAATATTGGAAAAATTACAAATTGAAAAACCAGCTCAAGAAATATCTGACCACATTTTTTATTCTTTGAATACTCCATTAGGTCGGGTAATTGAAACTTATATAAAATTTATTCTTACAGTGATTCGGTCTTCATCTGATAAGAAAGAATCTATAATAAAGAATTTTATAAAAAAATATGAAGAGCTTTTGAAAAAATCAGTTGTTGAAGCATACACATTATTTGGAATGTATCTTTTGAATTTTTATTTCCATATAGATAAAGATTTTACTATAGAAATTGTTAAGTCTCTAAAAGAAGGAGAAGAAATTTGGGAAGCTTTTATGGAAGGATATTTTGCTATTGGACGTATTAATAATGAAGTTTATGATCTTATGAAAAAACATTATGAAATAAGTTTGAATTATAATTTTAAGAATAATTTTTCTAAAGAAAAGCTTATTGAGCATCTATCTTTAGCATATCTTATTGATTTAGAAAGTTTAGAGCCATCAAGTTTATTTTATAAACTTATAGAAAAGTTTGATTCAGAAGATATTAATAAAATTATATGGTTTTTCTGGAGGCAAAGAGATTACTTGAAAGAAGACAATGAAAGAAACAGGCAAATTAAAAAGAAAATTTTAGATTTTTGGCAGTTTGTTTATAATAAACTAAAGGATAAAGGAGAGGAATATCTTTCAGAAAAAGAAAAAGAAATTTTATCTAATATTGTAGAGCTAATAGTATTTTTACCAGAATTAACTGAGCCTTATAAAAACTGGTTAAAATTTTCTGTCCCATTTATAAAGGATCCTGTAATTTTCTCTTTCTTTTTAGATTATCTTGAGAAACTTATAGAAATTGGAGACAGAATTCAAGCAGCTAAAAACATAGGTGAAATTTTGCTAAAAGCTCCAGTTTTTGAATATCCAAAAGATAAAATAAAAGCATTTATCAAATATCTTTGTGAAACTGAAGATGATGGAGTTAAAAAGATAGCTAAAGATATATGTGAAAAATATATTAAATCTGAAACCTTTTTCGTAAAAGAAGTTTGTGAAAAGTGTAATTAAACAAAATGTCATACATAAACTTAAACCACCTCGGTGAAAAATGGTTCGAACTTAAAAAACAAAGAATGAAAAACCTTCTCAAAATCGCTCCGCCGGATGAGGCCCTTTATCGTGAAATAATGCTTTCTCTCGATTATCCCAAAAACAAAGTAAATTTCTTAGAACTCGCTTTAATCTTACCTTATTCGGAGATAAAGAAGTTAGAAGAAAGAAAAGCTATAGAAAAAGCTCTTTTATATAGAGCTGGTTTTACAGATGACAGAGACGGTTTGCCAGAGGATTTTGATTTTTCTTTAATAATCTTTGTAAGGTCCAATGGAGCTGGAAAGAAATTTGGGAAGAAAGGATAGCCGTTTTGTTGCTCTTTCTGGAGGGGGCATTATCTCAGTAAAGAAAATTCTTTACTGGAGTTTTTCTATGGGCCGCACCACAAAAGTTGTAAATTTTTCTTTGCCACTGGATCTCTATAAGAAAACGGAAAACCTGGCTCGTCGCAGGAAAGTTCCTAAAAGTCAAATTTTGAAAGAGGCTCTTGAGGCTTATGTGGCTTCAGAGGAAAGGTGGGAAAAGCTTCGTGCCTGGAGAGCTGAAACGGCGGAGGCTCTGGGTTTAAGGAGTGAAGGGGATATAGAGAGGCTTGTTCACGAATATCGTAAAGAGCTTTGATTAGAGCGGTATTCGATACCAATGTGTATCTTTCAGCCATCCTTTTTGGTGGCGTATGCGCCGAGCTGAGAGATCTTGCTAGGAAAGGAAAAATTGAAGTATTCGTTTGCGAGGTAATTCTTGCCGAGGTGGCCGGGGTCCTCAGGAAAAAATTCGGAATTTCAGGGCGTACGGATTTTGAGCCCCAGAGAATTCCTGGAGCTATTGAGCCAGGAACTATAGGATGGCCCTTGCCTTTACCGCCGAGATTTAACCCAAGAAATATACGCGTCGCAGTACCCCAAAAGTCAATTTATTTGGAATACCCATTACATCTATTTGGGACACCGCGGGGCACCTTCGGGGCACCTCACGGACTCATGATTTCTTCGTTTTTCTCACGCAAATTATGCTAAATAGAGGGGTGAAAAGTGGCTGTTAACCCGTAGGTTGCAGGTTCGAGTCCTGCCCGGGGAGCCAAATGATACGCTCAGCAAAACTCTCCCCCGAGGAAATAGGTCCGATATCCCACAATTCGAGTTTGATTTTGGTCGCTTCTTGGCCGTCCCGGACTTCTTTTCCGTAATAGATGATGCGCTTTATTAGAAGGTGTAGGAGATCGTATTTCTCCTCGGGCGTGAGGTGTTCAAAAACCTCTTTGAAGTATCTGAAATTGGCTTTGAGACTTTCGGCATTTAAATAGTTGTTCTCTACCTCGTTAATTTTGAATTCCAGAAGCTCGATTTCCTTTTTCAATCCGTCTCGTTCTTCTCCAAGTTCCTTTAGTTTCTGGAGTATAAAAGCGAAACGGGGGTCCGTTTCTTCCAACCCCTCAAGAAGGTTCATCATTTTGCGAGCGCTACCTTCTACTTCCTGTAGTCTTTTTGCCAAAGCCTGTTTTTTCTTTTTTAAACGCTCCCCCTCCTCCCTTTCCTCCCGAATAGCCTCCTCCACCACCTCGTCCACAAACTCCGGGCTTTCAGCAAGGAATTGAAGTTCTTTTACGATCAGATCTTCAAGTGCTTTGGCATTTACGGCCCCTATAGGGCATTTACCTTTGCTGGGGTCGTTATTCACCAGGCACCGATAGTAGTAATATTTTCGGCCCTTTGAGTAAGCAAAAGAGGGGGCCATGGCACACCCACAATGTCCACAGTAAACCAGCCCCTTTAAGAGGAATTTTTCGGTACCGGCCCTGAAACCGGTGTTCGATGCACGATTCTGGTCAAGCATTTCCTGCACGTAATAAAAGACCTCTTCGTCAACAATTCCCGGATGCCTCCCCTCATAAATTTCGCCGCCATATTTTATCTTCCCGATATACACGGGATCTCTGAGGAGTCGGCTGAGGTTGTTTTTATTGAACCTGGCTCCACCCATTACTTTTCCTTGACGGGTAACCCATTTTTTGGTGCGATACCCCTTGCTGTTGAGAATTTTGGCCGTTTCACTCAAAGAACCGGTGTTTAGGTAAGTCTCAAAGATTTCCCTCACCACCTCTGCTTCCTCACTATTTGGTACGAGAACGCCGTCTTTCACATCGTAGCCCAGAGGCGGATAACCACCGTTCCATAACCCTTTTTGGGCCCGATATTTCATAATATCTATCGTTCTTTCCGCCGTTTGTTCTCGCTCAAGCTGAGCAAACACCAGAATTATCCTGATCACACTCCGTCCTATAGCGGTGGAGGTATCAAAGTTTTCGTTTAGCGAAATCAGGTCTACGCCCTTTTCTTCAAAAAATTTGAACATTTGTTCAAAATCCAAGATGGAACGGGAGAGACGATCTATTTTCTTGACAATGACCGTATTGATTAAGCCCTTTTCGATATCCGAAAGGAGTCTTTGAAGAGCGGGCCGGTTGGTATCTTTAGCCGAGCGCCCCTCTTCCCGATAAACCTTGTAATTCTTCCAGCCTTTGAACTCACAAAAGGCCTTTAACTTCTGCTCCTGCTCGTCTAAGGATTCTCCCTCCTCAGCCTGGCCCACCGTGGAAACCCTTACATAAAGACCGCATCGCCTTTCATTATCTTTGATTTGTTTCATCCTGCTTATCGGTATGTTTTTCCGGAATGTATTCGAAGAGATCCCCCACCTGACAGTTAAAGAAGCGGCACAGCCGGTCTATGGTTTCCAAATCAATCCTTTTGGCCGTCTCGTAGTACAGCTTGGCCACCATATGTCTGGGCACTCCACTTCCACGGGCTACATCTATGATCTTGAGCTTTCTCTCCCCCATAAGCCGCGAGAGATGGCATTTGATCATGTCCCCATTTTACAACCAGAAATCCCTTTCTGTAAAGACAGGGAATTTTTGTATCTCTAAATAACAAAATGGTATTGACAGAACCAAAAGGGATGTTAATGTATATTACTGAATGGATTTTAGAATAACATAAAGAAAGGTTGGACGACATGAACGAGGACCTTAAAAGGGTCGTTCTTGATTTGATTGCTCGAATAATTCTCTTGGAAATTTTGAATTTCGAAGAAAAAGAGGGTTCAGAAGGAGGAGGTGACGAAGATGGGCCACAGCGTTAGATGCGCTATATATGCCCGATATAGCTCTTCCAACCAGCGTGAGGCCTCCATCGAGGATCAGATCAGGAGATGCAAGCAATTTGCTTCTTCTCGTGGGTGGGAAGTCCTTGAAGAGCATATCTATGTTGACCAGGCTATATCCGGAAGTTCCTTGGATATACGGGAGGCCTTTAAAAGACTTTTGAGAATAGCCTTATCTCCCGACCCGCCGTTTCAGTACATTCTGGTTGACGACACCTCCCGAGTGGCAAGAAACACAAGGGAGGCTCTTGAGATATTCCATGTTCTCTCTTTTAACGATATCGGAGTCTATTTTGTCTCCCAGGGGATAGATACTAAGACCGAGATCGCCGAAGAAATTATCACCATGCACGGTCTCATGGATGCCCTTTTTCTCAAGGAACTGGCCGCCAAGACCAAGAGAGGTATGGAAGGCCAGGTCTTAAAGCAATTTAGCGCCGGCGGGCGTCGCTACGGTTACCGTTCTGTGCCGGTATACAACGGAAAGGTGGATATTTATGGTCTACCCATTGCCGAAGGATATAAACTTGTGATCGAACCCAGTGAAGCTCAAACCGTTTTGCGTATCTTTAAGATGTATGGCGAGGAGGGACTGAGTGCCAGACAGATTGTAAACATTTTAAATAAAGAGCTCAAAGAAAAAGGGTATCCTAAGCCACCCAGGGGTAAATACTGGTCGGTAACTACCATTTTGGGAAGTCCTTCCCAAGGCACGGGCATTCTTAACAACGAATTATACCGCGGTATTTATCGCTGGAACCGCACCTCTACCAAACGAAATCCGGTGACGGGAAAAGTCAAGAGGATAAAAAATCCTAAGGAAGAATGGGTGGAAACAATATTGCCTCATCTCAGGATAGTTCCCGATGATCTCTGGTTCAAAGTTAAGGCCAGACAAAAAGAAGTCGCCAGTATAGCGCGAAAAAATTTTGCCAAAGCCAAAAGCCGTTATTCTTCCAATTTGTTTACAGGTCTAATCCAATGTGGTGTTTGTGGCGGAAATATAGTGGTAGTCCAGGGAGGCAAAAAGAAAAAATACGGTTGCTCAACTTATTGGAATAAAGGTGAAATTGCCTGCAACAATAGTCTGAAAATATCAAAAGAAATACTATGGAAAGAGATTTATCGAAATCTTCAGATTGATTTAACTTCTAAAGATAAAGCTTATATTTTAGATAAAGTAAACAACATGATTCGAGAAGAATATAAAAAAAGAAATCAAAGTACTCAGATAGAATGGATAAAGAAAGAACTGGCAAAGACAGAGAAAGAATTAAAAAACATTATTGAGGCCATAAAAGCTGGGATTATTACAGAAACAACAAAAGAAGTGCTTGTTCAAACAGAAAATAGAAAGAAGATGCTTATAGAAGAACTAAATAAAACTATAAAATATAAGCCAAAAATACCAATTTTGACTATGCAAACTTTAGATAACTACCTAAACAATCTTCCGGAACTTTTGGAAAAATATTCTACCATAGGGAGAGAAATTATAAAAATCTGTGTGGGAAATATTACTTTGTATCTTTTCAATAACGGTCAATATAAACTCGAATTTACCAATAAAATTGAGCTTAAGGAGGCGGCTTAACCATGTTTAAAAAACTTTCTTATTCCAAGTTTATCCGGGTAACTTTGAATCGTTTGGATTTAATGAGGGTGCGTTTTCTGGCCGATGTTCTGGCCCGGGGAGCGGTGGTCAAGCATAGCCATGTTTTGGGAGCCGCTGGCCAGGTCCTCGTGGCTAAGGCTTTTCCAGAACTCAAGCTTAACGGCCGTTTTTATCTTGAAGGCGATGGAGGATACGACTATCTCAATGCCCGTTTTAATACCAAAACCACGGTCAAATGCGCTGATTATCTACCTATCCTGTGGTGCGAGCAGGCGATTCTTTCGGGCGAAAAGGAAGGCGCGCTAGTTTATATAGGAGTGGTCATGGATCCCTACGAGGAGTCCTCTGAAACCTGGAGCGGAGAAATCTACGGTTTTGCGACTATCTTCCATCTGAGGCGCCTGCTCCAAAAGAAGAAATTTGTGGCCAGCCATTATCTCCCGTCTCTCGTAGGTTTTCCTAGTTGTTACCTGTATCCTCCCTCCTGGCTCAAAGCCTATTTGAAATTCAAGGATACAAACCCAGAATTATTGGAAGAATTTTTCAGCAAAGAGGATTTAGTAGCGTTAAATGAAGCGCTGTTTGATTTTACATCCTCTTTTTCCGGTTCTTTTTCTGATGAAGCTCAAATTCTGTAAACAAGTTATCTTGCTCAGACATAAATAATTTCAGCTTTTGTAACTTACAAATAACTTACAATCTTTAATAACTTTCACCTCTTAAATCGAATTTACTGTTTAATACACTGAATTTTGTGCTATTTTCAATGAAAGTTTTGGCATTGCATTTGCTATAGTTTTCAAAAAAAGAGTCCCCAAATCAAAAATGAAAAAGTTAATATTGGTACAACCTCCTCTTTTAGGATTGCTTGATGGATTTTCTTTTGGTTTGATTAGTTTGGCTAATTATATTGTTTTGAATAATAAAAACGTCGAAGTAGATCTATTAGATTTTAGTCGCATGTCCTTTAGTGAGGTAGAAAACCGTATTTCTGAAATTTCAAATGATGTAGATGGTTCAAACTTATCCTTTATAGGAATAACTACTACTACTGCTACTTATCAAGCTGCATTATTTGTGGCAAAAACTTTTAAGAAATTCCTGCCAAAATCAGTTATAATATTTGGGGGGCCTCATGCTACTGCGGATTATGGAACTATTTTGAAATATCACAGAGATATTGTAGATGTTATTATCATAGGAGAAGGAGAAAAATCGTTAAATTATCTATTGCAAAATTATCCAAAATTAGAGCTAATTCCCGGAATCGCTTATGTAAGAAATAATAGAATCCATAAAAATTTTCCCCCACCTTTATTGACACAAGAAGAATTAGATTCTATACCTGTTGTTTTTAAAAATAAATCTATTGGAACTCCGGGGAAATTCAATCATATTACATATGTATCTTCCAGAGGCTGTTTTTATAAATGTTCTTTTTGCGCTGTTGGAAATAACAAGATTCGTTCTAAAAGCATAAAAGCATTTATAAGAGATATAGAAAGTTTGTTAAAATTGGGATTTAAAAGGATAGCTATTGAAGATAATTTCTTTGTGCATTCTTTGCAAAGAGCCAAGGATATATGTAAAGCTCTTATAGAGCTTAAAAAGAAGAGGAATTTCACTTGGGATTGTCAGACTCGAGTAGAATCTTTAATTCATGAAGACATCGTTGATCTGCTGGAAGCTGCTGGATGCGAAGCAGTATACATAGGGGTTGAGTCATTTAATTTTGATCATTTAATTTATTTGAATAAGACCAAAAATCCTGAATATTATATAAAAGTTTTGCTTGAAAAAGTAATTCCCAACTTGATGGATAGTAAAATTGAATGTTATTTAAATCTTCAGTTTGGATTGCCAAATGAAACGACCTATCATGTTGAAAATACTATTAGTATATTAGAATCTATTGGACATATGGCTCTTAACAAAGGAAAATTTATAACAATTTTCCCTCAACTGCATGTTATTTATCCTGGAACTCCACTTTTCTATCAAGAGTTAAAAAACGGTTTGTTTCCAGAGGATATTTTCGAATACTTTACTAAGTGGGAAATGGACCATCAACCAGTAATTGCTTGGCTAGGAGAGCATTTTGCTCATGGAGCGGGAGGGCTTCCTATAGGGATATTGGATAAGAAACGACTAAAAGATAGAGTATTTGATTTACAAACTGACAAAATTTTGGCAATTTCTTATACATTAAAAAAAATTTCTAGACTGCCCGGGATTAAAGTTTTTAATTATGGAGATTATATTGTTTCTGAATTAATGGGAAAAGGAGGGTAAAAATGTGGAAAAAGATAGTTTTTCTGATAATTATATTTCTAATAATAGTTACACTTTTAACTATCAAATTTAGTATTAAAGAACAAAAAAAACATTACAAACTCATAGCAATTGCTACATTAATGTCGCATCCTGCTTTAGATGCAGTTATCCAGAATCTTAAAAAAGAACTCGAGATGGAAGGCTTTGTAGAAAATAAAAATGTAAAATACATTATAAGAAACGCGAACGGACAAATACAATTGGCAGCCAATATTGCTAATGAATTGTCTGCCCTCAATCCGGATGTAATAGTAGCTGTAACAACTCCTATGTCTCAAGCTATAGTCAAGGTTGCACGATGTCCGGTAGTTTTTGCAGCGGTTACAGATCCTGTGGGAGCAGGTTTAGTGAAATCATTAGATAAATGTGAAAAGATGATTACTGGTACTAGTGACGCTTGGCCTTACTATGATCAACTCAAACTAATAAAAGAAATCACTCCCAAGGTTAAAGTGCTAGGTGTTCTTTATAATCCCGGTGAAGCTGCTTCGCAGTATGGTATCAAAAAAATAAGATATTATGCTCCTAAGTTAGGGTTTAAACTGCTCGAAGGGGCGGTTAGTTCTACTGCAGAAGTGTATCCAGTAGCTCAAAATTTAGCTTCTAGAGTTGATGCCTTATTTTTGTCTAGCGATAATACGGTTATTAGTGGTGTTGGTGCTGCTTTAAAGGTTGCTATAGAACACAAGATTCCTCTATATGTTGGAGACAGTGGAACGGTAGCTAAGGGAGGATTAGCTGCCGTTTCTGTGGGATATCCTGAGTTGGGTAGAGAAACAGGTAAATTAGTGGCTCGAGTTTTAAGAGGGGAACGATGTATTCCTGTTGTAGTGGCTCGCGGTTCTGAAATTTACCTTAATTTAAAAGCTGCTGAACTAATGGGTGTTTCGATTCCGAAAGAGATTATCAAGAAAGCTAAAAAAATTTACTACGAAATTCAAAAATGAATTGGTTGATTCCTTTAGATATTGGTTTAATCATGGGTTTGATTTTTTCCTGGGTGGTTCTATCTCTTGCAATAGCTTTTAGACTTTTTAATTTTCCCGATTTAACTATAGAAGGCTCTTTCCTCTTGGGTGCCGCTGTTTATGCAACTTTGTATAAAGCCAATTTTAATATCTGTCTATCTATTTTTGTGGCTAGCATAGCTGGCGGATTATCTGGATTTTTGACTGCTCTTTTGCACTCACGATTTAAATTGAATAAATTTTTAGCCGCTATTATTGTGATAGCTATCATTTATTCTTTAAGCTTAAGACTTATGGGAGCATCTAATATTAGCCTTTTGAAGACAAAAACTCTTCTTGATTACCTGAATCGATACTTATATTGTGGTTTCCATGTTGGAATTATTGGTTTCCTTTTTTTATTTGTCGTTTTTGGATTGATTTTTATATCTCATCTTTTGTCTACCAAATTTGGGCTTCGTTTGCGAGTTTCTGGATCTAATCCAGAATATGCTAGGTCATTAGGTATCAATGTTTCTATTAGTTTAATCATAGGATTGTTTTTTACGAACTGTCTAGCCGCCTTTTCTGGTATCTTGCTTGCCATGTATCAAGGATTCGTTGATGTAGGTATGGGACAAGGGACCCTGATTTTGGCTCTAGCAGCGATGACTATAGGAGAACGTGTTTTACCAGAATCGTGTTTTTCTTTCCATAATTTTGTTTGTCTTTCTGCTGTTGTTGGAAGTATTTTATATCAACTTTTGGTTGCATATGCTGTTAGATTTGGGCTGGCCCCTACAGATTTAAAACTAGTGACAGCTTTACTTGTTTTAATGGTGGTAATTCTGCGTGTCTCTCGAGATTCAGAATTGTTTGCTGATATGTAATTATGGACAATCCAATTCTTTATATCGAAAATTTGGAAGTTTCTTATAACCGATGGGGACAAACTATTAAGGCTCTTGATGGTGTCAACTTGTCTATTCCGTCAGCTCAATGGATCATGCTTATTGGGCATAATGGTTCTGGTAAGTCTACACTATTAAAAGCTATTAGTGGTAGAATTTTTTTGTATAGTGGTAGAATTTTTATTAATAATAAACCAATAGAACAAATGACCGTTAAAGAAATTTCTGATAGTATTTTTTATGTGCATCAGGATCCTTTATTGGGAACAGCTGCATCTTTAACTATATTCGAAAACCTTTATGTTGCAGATTGGAACTCTAAAGGTTTGTCTAGAAAACAATTACAGGAAAAATATTTAGCTTTATTAGAGCCTTTAGGCCTTGGCAATAAACTCAAACAAATGGCTAAAACATTGTCAGGCGGAGAACGGCAATTGTTAGCTCTTACTATTGCCCACCTTCGTCCAGCAAAAATTTTTCTTCTTGATGAACCTTTAGCAGCATTAGATCCAAAAAATGCAGAAAAATGTATGGAGCTTATAAAAAGTTTATATAATAAAGGAAAGACTATCGTGCAAGTAACACACGATTTGGATCTAGCTAAAAAATATGCAGACAGAATTATTGTTATGGCACATGGAAAAATAATTTCAGATTTTAAAAAGGAAGAATTTGATATAGGAGATCTATCAAATTTGTTGAATAGGAGGTAATTTTTAAATGATTAAGATAGGGAGTTATGATAAAAATTCCCTTGTTAGATCTGGGATTATTGGTAGTATTTTGAAATTTTCTAAACCTAGAGAGGTTTTAATTTATCCTTTTTTAGATTATCTTTACCTTTATTTTCAACCTAGTAAAAAAGATGATCCTCTGGTTTTCATGTTTTGGGAAGGAGATAGATGTATATTTTCTTCTTTTAACGATCTTTATTATACCAAAAAATACGGATTAATAAAAGAAAATTTTACTCCTCCCCCTCATAGAATGCTTCTTTCCGATTCTGGCTTTTATTTGTCTATACATAAAGTAAATAGCCAAAAATTGAAACAATTTGAAAAGAAAAAAAATGCAAAGTCTAACAGAGACAACTTAGCAGAATTGCAAAATGAGCTTTTGCCAGTAGATAAGGAGAAAACAGAAAGTTTAGAAATACTTTTTGAAGACTCACAATTTAAGTTATTTTTCATTGAAAGAGGCACTTTAAATTCTTTATTAAGTGCAATTCAATCTGAGATAAAAGATCCATATATGTCAAAATTAGTTGATGATTATGAGAAACAAATTGATGAAGATCTTGATATAAAGTTCGTTAATAAATGTACGGATGGTCTAAGAGTAATTCTTGATGAATGTTGGCAAGATATTCAAGATTTTTTATCAATTAACTCAGAAGATAAGCCGGAGTTAGGAAATATTTTTTGTGTAATTAGAATGGCTTGTTATAAAAACTTAAGATATACCATATTTCCATATACTGCCAAGATTTTATTATCAAAAAACCAGGCAAACATACTTCAAGATTGGATGGAACATAAATGTAATAAATGTAGAAAAAACTGCAAAGTAAAAAATGGTGCTAATATTGTTGATGTTTTAGAGGCACCTTTAAGTAAGAACGCCAGAGCTATTGCGGATTTGGTTTTTTGTTCAGGAATTGTTGAGTTTGGCCGTGAACCTAGTGATAAAGTTTGGGACACTTATAAAGAGAATTTTGAAATGGATAAAAGTAGGCAACAAGTTGAAAGATGTATCTATCCTTCTGGATATATATATTATGTACCCATTCATGTTGGAGGACACCCATGGTTAGCATTATTTACATTCAGTTCTGGCCAAGATAGATGGCTATATAATTACACTTTTTATCGTGATATCATCTCAGTAGTGGCTACCAAATTACGATTAAAAGCTTTAGATCAATATATTTTACAAATAGGTAATATTTTTATTGAAAAGTTGAATGAACCTTCTAAATTAGTATCAGAATTTATAGAAGAAACAAATAAAAAATTAAAATGGTTAGCAAGAATTTATCCATTTCCATTAATTCGAATAGAAGAAAATAAAAAAGCTAAAAAAATTGATGTTCTTTATTATAGAAATTTGCCTATTATTGCTAAAGAAAATCCATTTTTTGGCAAACCTCAAGTTAATTATGGTGCCTTTAAAGAGGAGGTTTTGTTAGAGAAAGTAGTTGATTATATTAACAAAGAAGTTAGCCATGTTTTAGAGATTCATAATTTAAGTGTTTCTCGACATTCTGCCATTTTTTCTCATGCAATGCCAACGTATATAAATAAAATAAAAGGAGATGTTATAAATAAAAGGTATGAAAAAGTTTTAGAAAAATTGGATTTTCTTTCTAATTTTTGCAACTTAGCTATGGCAGCTATTGATAGTAGAAGGAGAAATCGACTGAATTTTTCTTCTAAAAAATTGGAGGAATTTAAATTTTTTTTACAAGAAACCATAATAGAGAAAACTATTGAAAGAGTGGCAGATTATATTGAAGTTAAACCCAAAATTACTTTTTTTTGGAATATAGAGAAATGTGGAAATGTAATATATACTGAAGAGTATCTTTTTAGTGTAATATATGAAGTTATCTTAAATGCTGTAAAGTATTCTATAGAAAAAGGCAATATTGAAATATCTTTATCTCTTAAAAATAATGACAAAGTGTTTTTAATTGTTTCGAATTACTCGAGATTTGATTATGAAAAGACAAAAAGAATAATAAAAGCTATATTGGAGGGGACTGATGATTATTTGGGAACGGAATTTTTAAAATTATGTGCTAGAGCTTGTAACTATGATCAACCCAAATGGAGATGTGAAAAAATTAATAATGGTAAATATACTAAAATTATTACTGAAATTCAAATTGCAAAAATGGAGGAGATAAAATGATTGATTTTAAAATTTTAATTTTGGATGACAATCCTGGTAGTATTTATGGTATTTTAGAAACTTTTTGTAGAGAATATTTGAATGTGAATTTTTCTTTAGAAATTAACGTTAATCACTCTATTTCTGAAGTTTTAAGAAAAAGAGTTTCTATTTCTTTTGTTTTAAATGATGAACATGAAGATCAAGTAGATAGGATTATTGATGTCATTAGAAACAATAAATTAAATCAAAAGTTTGATTTAGTATTAATTGATGATCATTGGGGGCCGGATGAAGAATATGCTGGACAAGATAAAATATTGCCTGAAGTATTTAAAAAAATTAAAGGCTCCTATCCGGGCTTGCCCTGGATAACTTTGTTTACGAAGCATTTTTATGATTCTAGTAGGCTTAAACGTTTTTATGCGAACTTAGAAAATAAAGGGATAGATTCAGAAAGGATTTTGCCTCCATACCATAAAGATGCTAATTCTTTATTTAATTTACTTTTTTGGGCTATTAAAAGTAAAATTTACTATTTAGAAGCTTTACAAGCAAAAAAATCTGCTAAAAAATTTATAGAAATAACTAAAATTTTAGAGTTCGATAGAATAAAATTAAGATACAATCCCCAAGACTATGGATTAATTGGTAATTCAGATTATATGAAAAGTCTTTTTAAAATTATACAATTATATGCAGAATCTGATGTAAATATTTTGATTACTGGAGAAACTGGTACAGGTAAGACTAAAATCGCAGAAGTTATTCATAAGTTAAGTTCTAGAAGAAAGGGACCTTATAAGGATATAAATTGTGCTAATCTTCCAAAAGAGCTTCTTGAAAGTGAACTTTTTGGTCATGAAAAAGGGGCTTTTACAGGAGCTGATAGGATGAAGAGAGGAATATTTGAATTAGCAAATGGGGGCACAATATTTTTAGATGAAATAACAGAAATGCCTCCAGAAGTACAAGCAAAGTTATTAAAAGCTATAGAAGAAAAAAGAATTAGACGTGTCGGCGGTACTGAATATATTAATGTCGATGTAAGGATAATAGCAGCTACTAATAAAAATATAGAAGAATTAATTAAAAGTGGTAAATTTAGAAACGACTTATTTGCCCGTTTTCCAGCTCGTATAAATATTAGTCCACTTAGAGAACATAAAGAAGATATTCTCTCTTTAATTGATTTTTTTAGGAATAAATTTCAAAAACAATATAATAGAAATATAGAAATTTCTGAAGATGCGATAGAGTTTTTAATGAACTATAATTTCCCCGGAAATATTAGAGAACTTGAAGATATAATAGAAAATATATTTATTCACTGTTCCAATGTTTCTGAAGTTACTAAAAAACATGTTTGGGCAATTTTAAATCTCCGTATATCAAGTACTGAAAATGAAATAGAAAAATGCTTGTCTCAAGAGATAGAAACTGATGAAAACGATGAATATATTCGGGTTCAAGATATTTTAAATAGGCTAGAAGAAGCTTGCAAAAAAGCTTTAGAGCAAAAATTATCTGAAGGCACAGAGAATTATTGTCTTACTCGCAAAGAATGGGCTAAGTACTGTCGTAGGGAAAGAGGAGGAAAGCAGGGAGTTACTACGCAGTATATAGATAATATTTTTAAAAAATATGCCAAAGAAATTCTTGAACTTTTAGAAAAATACTCTGATAGATGGCCATGTTTAAATAATCTCAAAATTCTAGATAAAAGATCAAAAACTTTGACGGATTTGAAAGAGTTTTGTAAAAAGAAAATGGCTAGCTAAACTTTTACCTTTCCGGCGGGCGCAAGGCCGGTTTTTTATTTCGAGGATCATAATTGCTGTGAGTTTTTGTTCTTGAAATTTTCTATAAAATTTTTATGATAACATCCGTGCGTAAAAAATTCGTAGGTCGGCAGGAAGAGCTTGAGCGGTTGGAGTTTGAGTATCGGCGTCCGGGTGGAAGCCTGGTAACCATCTACGGACGCAGGCGTGTAGGCAAAACCCGACTTGTGCGCCAGTTTGGTCAGGGAAAACCTTTAGTTCTTTATTTCCAGGCTCAGGAGGTCACCCTCACCCAGAATCTCGCCGCCCTTCTCCGTAGTTTCAACCGCTTGGCCTCCGAAACGAATCTTAAGCCCTATTTAACCCTTTCCCAAAGCGCTTTTTCTGAGATGGATCTTCTGGAAAGTTTCATCCGTGCCGCTACAGCCAGGGCCCGGGAGACCGGCCAAAAGTTCGTTTTCATCCTCGATGAGTTCCCCAGGCTGCTTAAGAGAACCCGCCTTGAGGAGCAAAAATACCCTTCCTTCGATTCCTTTATTCAGCGTCTATGGGACGAAGGTCTTTCGGAATCTCCGGTAATGTTCATCCTTCTGGGTTCCTCGGTCTCCATGATGCAGGAGGCTTTTTCGGATGCGGCTGCTCCGCTTTTTGGAAGACGCACCGCCTCTTTGGCTCTGCGTCCCCTTGCTATGGACTATCTTGCGGAATACCTGGATCTGGACCTAAGGGTAAAAGACCACCGCTGGCAAACATTCTATCTCTATGCCCTTCTCGGAGGGGTGCCCTTCAACTGGGAGGTTCTGTCCGCGGCTCTGGAATTCGAAGAGGGAGATTTCTCTAAAGCCCTTATGCGGATCTTTACCAGAGAACCGATCCTGCGGGAGGAATTCGACCGGGTCTTCAGGGAGGAACCTTTAGCCGGGCGCATTCTCAAGGCTATTGTGGTGGCCCTCTCCAGGAAACCTTTGCGGGAGGAGGCCCTGCGGGAGGCCACCGGTATTCCTAGCCTATCTCCTTATCTTTCCCTCCTTCAGCGCCTCGGTGTGGTTGAACCGGATCCGGAATTTTCTAAAAGGGATCTGAAGAAGAAAAAGTTCTTCTGGCGTATCTCCGATCCCTTCCTCTGTTTCCTGGGAAGATTCGGAAGCGAGCTTGAGGAATCTTCCTGGCGAGAGCCGGAGGTGGTCTGGCAGGGCATTGAAAAGCGACTTTCGGACGAACACCTGGGTCCTCTTTACGAATTTCTCTGGAGAAAGGCGCTGGCCGCCCAGGCCCCTCCCGGCATGAAAGTAGGCCAGATCACCGTGCCAAGCCCCTCCGAAAGAAAATCCTATCAGGTGGATGTTATCGGCGTCATAGGCGAAGAACTGATTTTTCTGGCGGAAGTCAAACTCAAAGGATGGAGCCGAAACTATTTTGAGACCAATGTCAAGAAGAAACTAACCCTCTTAGAAAAGATCTTTAAGGTATCCCCACATTTCAAACTTCTGGTAATTTCTACCGAAAAGGATCCTGAGAGTTTGAAAAGTTTTAAACAGCACGGGCTTGATGTTCTCTGGCTCGACTACCCTTATAAAGAGGTTTTAAAGAAAGTGCGTACTTTCTATGCCGGTTTTTCACCTTCGACAAAAGCATAATTCGAGATCCGACTTTTCTTTTCCCGGAGAAGGCCACTTATCAGAAAGTAACAGAATTTCAAAGCTTGATCCTCACTAAAAGATAAGTCCTTTCCACTAGTAAACAAATTTCAAAGTAACCTAAAGTAACTTACAAATAATTTTCAAATTATTTTCCGAAATTTTGGCACATTAATTGCATATTATTGGGTAGAATAGGTCGATAGGAGAAGTAAAGATGTACTGGAGAATGGTTATAGCTATATTGGTACTCAGCATAAAAATTCAATCAGTTTGGGCTTATGACTCTACAGAGCTTAAAAAGTTTCAGGAGCTAGTATCTTTCACGAGGATGTTAATCAACACTAAAATTGTCAGTAATCATAAATTTGTAAACTACAATTACTCAATAGAAACTTACATTGAAGAGGCAGCTTATGTATACGATTTAGATCCTCTATTGTTGAAGGCCATCATTAAGCACGAAAGTAACTTCAATCCTTACGCTGTAAGTTACAAAGGGGCTATAGGGTTAATGCAGTTGATGCCGGAAACGATAGAGTTTTTGAAGGTGCGTGATCCCTGGGATCCTCGCGAAAACATTTTCGCAGGGGCTCGTTACTATCGCATGCTTCTTGATCGGTTTAATGGTGATCACTATAAGGCTTTGCTGGCCTATCATGCCGGTCCTGAAGCCGTAAGGAAGGGACGCATTCCCCGGGAAAGTCATAAATACGCCACACAGGTCTTAATGACCTGGAAAAAATACAGAAAAGGAGGTGTGCTATGAGGAATTACTTGATGCTTTTACTAGTTTTACCATTATTAGCGTTTGTTTTAACCGGATGTTTTAGTTACAGAGCCTCCACTATCAGCTGGGAAGAGGAGAAGTTAAGGTCTCGGGTTCTTTTGGATCGGTTTGAGGAGAGCATAGCCGGGCACGACTGTTATGAGGCCGAAAATTACAAAGCACAACTTTTCAGCACGGCAGCTTTTTCAAGCAACCGGATTAAGACTTTGCTGTTGACCAAACTCTGTTTCTGTTACCTGGAATCCGAAGGCAATGTCCAGATGTTTTCGAAGTGTGCCTCCGAACTTGAAGATGTCTCGCAAGGACTTCCCTATTTACGCAAGGAGACACAGTTTGTGTTGGAATTGGGGAGCTATATCTCGGAGGGTAAATCGTCCGAGGATTTCCGTGTTTCTCCTGAGATCCGCGATGCTTTGGCCACCATTTTCCAAGGAGGTGAGCGATGAAAACTTTGAGATTCATTTCGAGCTTAATTTTGGCCTCCTGTTGTTTTTTGCTGGCTACGGTTTGGTTTATGCCGAGGATAGCGCCGGAAATCGCGGGGACAAGAGATGTTTCCAAGAGGTCTATGGAGGCCGTAGCTTATCGGGAGAATGAGAAGGAGGTTCTTAGTAAAGCATTCTCTGAGAAGAGTGAGTCTAAAACTGTATTCGGGAAGGTTAGTCGTTTTGGGAAAGCTGGGTATACCCCGGAGAGAGCCGGAGAGAAGGCCCCAAGAGCTTTAGTGTCACATTTGGGCGGGGATCGAAATTCTAAATCGCTTAAGGGGGATTCTGAATACTTCGATGGTGGTAAGGGAGGGGAATACTCCGGGAGGAAGGGGGAAGGAAACGATAAGGGGAAGGCTTATCCTCCGGGGGAGAGAGATCCTCTGGAGGAAGCCGAATCGACCCTTATTTCGCTGGAACGAATATTTAAATAAAGGAGGGGAGCCATGAGGAGGTATTTAGTGACCATAGTCTCTTTAACTCTGATTTTCGGTGTTATTTCAGTAGCTTTTGCTGGTTCCAGAGGGCGTATGATTCAGAGGCTTTGGCAGAGGCATGAGCGTGGAATTTCGGGTTTGATAGAGTGCTGGAGAAGCGGAAGGCCTATGGCTGCTTGCAAGCGTTACCTGGAGGAGATTGTTTCTGCGGAGGTAGGGCTTCTGGCTTACGGAGTTTCTCCCAAGGATCCTCGTCTTGTGTGCGGCATAGCCTCAAAGGAAGAGGGGTTGAATGTAAGCCGTTTCGTATACGAGCTGATTTTACAGCGATTTGAAAAGCAGACGGGTTGGAGACCCACGGCGACATTTCCCGTCTCCATAGAGACGGGAAATAACAATAATTCTTAAGGAGGAGGTGTGCCATGAGGGGAATTATAAAAGGAATTAAAGGAGTGATGTTTAAGATCTTAGTAGTGACGGTAGCCTGGATCAACATTGTGGGATACGCGCTTGCTGTTGAGACTACAATGATTGTCAAGCTCCAGGAAGACATCAGAAATTCGTTTAAGAGGCTCGATCATATGCAGAAGGAGTACGAGGGAAAGGTTGTAGAGCTTGATCGGGAGATCCAGGAAGTGATCCAGGAGATCGGTGCTACTAAGGATCCGGAGAGGAGGAACTACTTAGCGAAGCGGTATTTCCGGTTGCGCGCAGAAATTCTAGCTACTACGGCCAAGACATACGCTGAGATTCACGATATTTTGGTGAACACCATATCCAAGATGGAAAAGCTTTATCGTCTCATGGAAGATAATGAAGAGCTTTCTCCTCTTTCGGAGGATGACAAGAGGATTGTAAGTAATATCATGGTGGGGCTCCGGAATCTCTTTTACAGCATCTTAGAATCTTCGCCCAACAATCCCAGACTTGCGCTTATTTCTCACAATATAAAAAGTTTGGACGAGCGGTTCAGGCGGTTTTTCCGTTCCAACGATAATATTAGCTTCCAGGAACAAATCGATTATTTGACGGATCTGGCCGCTTCTATCCGTGCCTCTTTGTCTCTGCTTGAGGAAGAGAGGGGTGAAATTTTTCGGAACATTTATCAGTTTGTGCAGACAAATATTACGAATCAGGTCTTTCGTTTAAAACCAACATATTACAATATTGTGAAAAATTATTCACGGTATCACAAGTATGATGCCGAAGTTTTGAGTAGCGTAAGGGGGGACACACCGGAGGCTGATTATCCCTTCGCCGACTTGAACAGTGTAGGCCAGTATTAAACTCCTTGCGGGAGAGGCCCAAGAGGCGGCCTCTCCTTATTTAATTTTTTTCACAGGGGGTGAGAAAATGAAAGCGAACTTCAATAAGCTTGCAGACTTCTCTTTCATCTTGATTTCCGTTGTGGTGTTAATGTTGACCCTTTTCAATTTACCTTACAATTTAGTTACAATTTTAAGATTCCTTTGGGGTTATATAGGGCCAACAACTGTTCTTCTTGTGCCTATGGCGGTTTTCGTTCTCGCAGTGGTCTTCATTTTACCGTTTGGACGCTTGAGAAGCAAGGATGTAACCACGGAGCTACTGCGGGTCATCTGTTTCCTGGCACCACTTCTGGGGTTTATTGGAACACTTCTTGGGTTTAGTTCGGGGACCCTGGGTTTCAAACACGGTTTTGACACCAAAGCCGTGGCTCAGATGGCGGTGCGCACAGGACAGGGGATAAGCTCGACTTTATTCGGAATTGTCATTTTTGCTCTTTCTGGCCTTATCCTTCGTTACGGAGTGAGAGAGGATTCCACCAATATTTCTCATTTATTGGCGAAAATTTCTCACGCTTTAGAGGAGGTGTCCCATGAATAAAAAAATATTGATAATTTTAGTTATAATATTGGGAATATTTTGCGATTTCTGTTTAAGCAAAAATAACAATCTTTTCGAAAATGAGGAATCTTCCTCCGTGAGAAGAGAGGCTGTCATAAGTTGTTTGAAGGATATTATCCTATATCAGCACATAATTGAGTTGTTAGCTGCAAAAGAAAGAGAAGATATGAAGCAGTTGCAGACTGCCAAAGATGAGACGGAAAGTAGATATTGGGCCTTGGTGATTTTAGAGTACGAGGGCCTTAAGTTGTATTATTTCGGTGAATCCTTATCGCGGATTTTGATTCTCAGAAGAATGCTTGAGAGAAGAGATCAGAACGAGGAACTTCTGGAATATGTACATAACCTAGAAAGATATTTTCAGGAAGCGATTGTGTGCAATCCCATAGGGATTCGGACAATTGAACTTATAAAAGGAAGGGAGCTTATAAGAGGGGAGAGGAGGTCAAGGGATGAGGAAGCGATTTCGAAGGCCTGGATCGAATTGAGGAAACATTTCGAAGTACTAAAGCGAGATTTTCACGAATTTATGGAGAGAAAGGGGGTTTAAGATGGGCATGGGCGGCAGAAGGCTTGAGAGTCTTAAGTTTGATGCCAGCTGGATAGATCTTGTGACCATTATTCTTCTGGTTTACATGTTCATGACCGTGGCTCTGGCTACCGCCATCAGAGAGGAGATTCAGACTCAAGTAAATCTCCTGAAAAAGAAAGCCCAAACTAATAGTCAGGCCTTTGGTCCGGAAACGCCGAAGCTTTCCATCGTGCCCGATGGTCAAAAAGGCTATCGCTTTGTCCTGGAGTCACAAAAGCTTGGGAAATTGGAATTTTCTTCGGTCAAAGGGGTAGTGGCGGAGCTTGAGCGTTTAAGGCCCCAGGCCCTGGTTTTGCGGGTGGATCAAAACACGCCCTTCAGGTATCCCCAGGAGATCATGATCGCAGCCAAGGATTTGGGAATCCGGCTGGGCCTGGCCTACATAAAAAGGAAATAGCCATGAAAAGAGCCATCCGCTGGCTGCCCTTTATTTTGGGGTTGACATTAGCCATTTTCCTGTGCTACAAGCTCAATTTGAAGGAAAAGAGCCGTGAGGCTCCTATGGAGGTGGGGCGGGTAACCTTTCAAAGGCAAGAGTCTGTAGTCCCTCTTCAGATGGTTGAACTGCCAAGGCCTAAACCGCTTGAAGCCCGAGATATTCGTAGAGCTGCCAAAAAATCCTCCGTCCAGGTAAAGCTTCGCTCCCGGGCAAGGGAATCTTCCGGTAAAAGAGTCCTCGGAAACCGCTCGAACGAACCTGTTATTGTTGCCGAATACGGCCTGCCTTTTGAGAAATATCTTGAATATATGCGGCGTCTCGGGGCACAGGTTGTTGTTTACGATGTTGAAAAAGGCCGGTTTGTATGCTCTATCCTGCTGGATGGCACACTTCTGCCCAATCCTTCTTTAAAAGGCTATAGTCCTCGAGCCAGGCGCTTAACTTCCGATTTTCCGAATCGGGAACAAGTTTTTCAGCAGGTACGGGAGCTTTTTGGTCCGGGCGATTATGAGATTCTTTTGCTGTTGCCTCAGGAAGTGGAAGAAAGGTTTTTGAGGGAAATCAAAAAAGCTCTGGAAAGCTTTGGATATTCCTGGTGGGATGTATTGTCCGTTAAAATAAGATATGAAGAAGATATTCAGGGCTTAGAGATAATTTTGAAAGAAATTTTTACTCCAGGCAAAAGAGTTGTGGTAAATTATGTTTTTAAGGGGTATTGAAAATGCTTCGATTTGATAAAGAATGGAAATTAAAGCTATTGAAAGAGTGTTTGGGTTTATGGGTGGAAAGGGAGTGTCCTTCTTGGGCGGCCTAAACATCTTGATCGTCTTCGCGCTATTAAAACCGGGAGAGTAGATCTGGAGGAGTGTGTAGAGGAATTACCAAGCAAGCCTATTAGGGTAAAATTGCACGATAAGTTGAAGCCGGATGAACTGGTTATTAGAGCTGGTGCATGGATTGATGAACTTATAGTGGATTATATTGTATTTCGTAAACCTTATTGGAAGGCAAAAAGGAATTTGTTGATAAAAAAGAATAGGAGGTAAAATATGTCTGGGAGAAAAGTAACTTATTGGTGTAATGATTGCGGTCATAGATGGAAAGGTATAAAACATCACGGAACAAAAGCACCTAAATGTCCAAAGTGTGGGAGTTGGAATGTAAGTAGAAAATGAGAAGATATATCTCTGTTGAACAACTTGTATATACTTGACACTTTAACAACTAAAGATGT
Organism: Thermosulfurimonas dismutans; assembly: GCF_001652585.1. Lineage (GTDB taxonomy): Bacteria > Desulfobacterota > Thermodesulfobacteria > Thermodesulfobacteriales > Thermodesulfobacteriaceae > Thermosulfurimonas > Thermosulfurimonas dismutans. Next base: position 5,789 of record NZ_LWLG01000008.1, on the reverse strand, counting down.
TCAGGAGTATGATAAGTGGCGTAATTTCTTTGATTTTTGGATAAGTTTAGTATAGATTTCACTAAGAACATTTATTTGTGGGAGGGTGTTATGAAGGTAATAAATGCAAAGGATTGTAAGAAAAAGAAAAAAAAGAAGGGTGTGGTGGAAGTTAGTGGTAAGCCTCATTCTAAGTGTTGTATGAATCACCAGTAGAGACCTTTGAAAAATTTTGGAATTTTGTTCATATAAGCACTTTAAATACATTAGATATATGTACAAGTGATATTTAGGTAATTGCTTTATTGTATAATTTCAGGATAAGGTAAAGGAGTTATGAAGAAAGGAGCTAGAAGAGATAGGTTTTTAAAGGGTAAAGGTATAGAATAGTATTGATGTGGGGAGATAAAATATTGTTAAGATTGATGATTAATGAGAAAAATTATTGGACAAATGGATTTTGGAAGGTAGAATTATGTAATAAAGTAATATGCAACTTCCGAATTATGTTTTGAGAATAGATTTAAGCGATTTTGATTTAGGTTCAAAAGTTCTTTTGTTTAATACGGTTAACCAAGTTCTTGTAGAGTTGGATAAAGAAGAAGCTAAGTGTCTATTTGAGAGAGGATGCTCTTCTGAAGATCAATTTGAAAGACTTTTTAAAGATTTAGAAAAAGTAGGAATATTTGATGAACCTCAACTTGAATCTGAGCCCTTCAATACATCTAGAATAGTTATAGTTCCAACTTTAAGGTGCAATAAAAGTTGTTCTTATTGTTATCATGGAGGAACAATTAATTTGGAAATGAAAATTGCGGATATTCCTACATTACTTCATTATATCAAAAATTTTATAAAAGAGAAAAAGCCACAAAAAGTTTCTGTAATTTGGCATGGAGGAGAACCTTTACTTGTTGTAAATTTTATTAGTAGGCTGTCTAATGAGTTACACAGGATAGCTTTTTTGAACGATTTAGGATATGAGGAAACATTATTAACTAATGGAGTTCTTTTATCAGAAGATATGGCTATTTTTATAATGAAAAATACATATATTAGAGATATTCAGATTTCTATAGATAAGGAAACAAGCGAATCCTCTTTGCAGAAAATAAAACTTTCAGTGAAAAAACTTCTGGAAGAGGGATGTGCTATAACTATCAAGTACAATGTGCAAGAACAAAATTGGGATAGAATCAAGCAAATAGCTCAGTATTTTTCTTCTATTTCAAATGGAAATCTTTTTTTTATTTTGGGATATTTGGAACCTCATGGAGATTTGGGTACATGGTCTCCCATGAGTTATTCGGAATTTATAGATCGCTACTGGTCTTTAGCGGATTTTTTCAGATCATTAAGAATAGGATGGGAACCTTCCCTTCCAACGAGATTGTTTTCTGCATGTGTTGCAGATGATCCAAATTCTATTACAATAGGCCCAGATTTATTTACTTACAGGTGTAATGTAAATATACCTTCATCCAAATGGAGAATTTTTGGAATACATGATCAGGAAAATGGGAAAGTTAATAAAATGGCAGAAACTATTTTTTTAGACTATGACCCTTTCAATGATCCATTATGTAAAGATTGTCCTGTTGTTTATCTATGTATGGGAGGGTGTCATATTAAGAGAATATTTAATCAAAGGACAAAAGAATACTGTAAAGGGACGGTATTGAGGGTTAAGTGGCAAGTAGTGGATTTTTATAAATCCAAAGTTATTTGTAAAAATCGTTGATATATATGACCATCTATTTTTGGCCTTGTATCAAAGTGGCGTGATAGGCCACCTCCAGTGGTATTTCACCTCTAAAGCCACGAGTTTCGGACGAATCCCCGCCCCCAGCAGCCTCTCCTCAAAGGCCTCCCAGCTCTCCACCCCAAAAATCCTCCTTGCCATCGCCCGAAATAAGGCTATAAGCCCTCTCTCGCTCCATCTCTTGCCTATCCGTCTTACCCGTAGCTTAATCCGACCTATAACGTTCTCCGCCATATTTGAAACATTCGGAATCCATTCTCCTTTCTCCAAAAAATACTCCAAAAATATGAACAAATTCTCGCCCAGCCGCTTCAAATAGCTATGCGCCCGCGGATATACCTCCCGATCAAAAACCTCAAGCAACTCCTCCCACAGCCGACGGCTCTCCTCAAGAATCCCCTCCACTTTCTCTCTGATCCCAGGCCGATCCTTGGTTTTTAGCCTGAAAAGCGGGATCTCGCTCAAAAGATCCACCAAGTCCCGGTTCTCAAGCCCCCGAAAGCCGTCCTGATAAAGCACGAAGCTAAGATCCCTCCAGCCATGCCAGACACACCTCTGGTGCCTCATCCCTTCCCGTAAAAGTGCCTCTATCCCCGGCTCCCCATCGCTGATCAAAACCTCAACTTCCTCATAATCTATAACTCTCTCAAGCTCCCTGCGTACCTCCTCCCAGCTCCTATTCACAAAAAATCCCACCGGTATCCACGGCCCTTCCCCTCTCTCGGCTGCCAGCACCACCCGCACATCTCCCCACCCTGCATCCCTCCCGCGACCACTCTGAAGCCTCACCTTCATGGTGTCAACCATCAAGTGACGAAACTTCCGGCCCTTGGTGAATACCTCGCTGAAGGCAAAAATTTCACGGAAGTTCCGATGGACAGTAGCATGGGAGGGTACTTCAAGCCCCATCTCGTAGCTTGCTTCTCTGGCCGCCTGCCGAAAAGAAGTAAGCACCGAAAGCCTTGTGGCCAACCGCAAGGCTCCCGGCGAAAAACGTCTCCCTGAACGAAAATCGACCGCCAGAGGAAGAAGCCTAAGACTCTTGCGACTCTGTTTATCCAGGATCTGGTGATTGACCACCTGGACTTTCCCGAAAGAGGTTTTGAAGGTGCGCAATCTTCCGTGCCGTCCGTTTTTGACGAATCTTTCAGGATGCAAGGCTTGTAACATGAACGAAAGGCGTTCCTGGAGAGCTTCCAGAAGAGTTTTTATCATTAGGCGACCTGATTCCTTTAGACTCTGGCGGCCGGTCTCTTCTATAACGGCCAGTGAGACCTTGCCCAAAGGGATTTCGAAGGTTATGAAAATATTTATGAGTAATTGCCTTGGGGCCACTGTTTCACCTCCTTATGAGAGTTTATTCCCCGGTGGCCCCATTTTACCTCCTTCATCACGCCACTTTGTGATAGGGTCCAAAATTTGGGATGATGGCATAGATTTTGCTTGTATAGAAAAAATAGAAAATAAAAATACACTTACAAAAAAAGGGGGTAGAAGTTATGGGAAGGGGATATAAAGGAGATAAAATAGATGCAAAATATCACAAAAAAGAGTTGGGAAAACTTTTAAAAGCTTTTAAAAAATAAAATAAAGAAAAAAGATTGGTAGTTCTTTTTCAAATTTATTAAAAATTTTCCTGGAAGGTAGTAAATGAATGAAAAATAAAAATAAATTGCTATTTGAGGCGGCAGAAGTTGGAGATATTGAAAAAGTAAGTTATTTACTTGAACACGGAGCAGATGTAAATGCAAGAGATGAAAATGGTCGCACCCCTCTTCATTTAGCAGCAGATGGTGTTTATTTTAAAATAGCTTTTATGAATGCAAGAAACAAAGATGATTTTGACGCAGCATGTTATGGGAATTTAGTAGTGGCAGAATCGTTGCTTAAGCTTGGAGCAGATGTAAACGCAAAAGACATAAATAAGCGAACCCCTCTTCATTTAGCCGCTCAAAGTGAATATTCAAAAATGGTTGATCTTTTATTAAAATACCGAGCTGATATAAACGCAAGAGATGAAGATGGTTGGACGCCACTTCATATAGCGTCATATTATGGAAATCCAGAAGTAGTAGAATGCTTACTTAAACACGGAGCGGATGTGAATGCAAGAGATAATGACGGTTTAATGCCGCTTCACTTAGCAGCAGGAAATGGAACTTCTAAAGTAGTAAAAATATTGCTCCAATATGGAGCGGATGTAAATGCAAGGATTGATAATTCTTGTGATATATCTCCTTTTGGAAATATGTTTATGGGCGATGAAATACCTCTTCATTTTGCTGCGCGAAACACCGAAGGAAAAATAGCAGAAATTTTAATCCAACACGGAGCAGATATAAATGCAAGAAATAGAAAAGGCAGAACCCCACTTCATTTAGCGGCATGGGATGGAAACTCCGAGGTGGCAGAAATTCTGCTTAAGCATGGGGCTGATGTAAACGCAAAAGATGAGGACGGTAAAACTCCTCTGCATTTAGCTCCAGTTATTCATCCAGGATCGAGATTGGTGAGTCGTTTAAAGGTCGTAAAAATTCTTCTCAATTATGGGACGGATGTAAATGTTCAGGATAAAGAAGGAAAAACTCCCTCCTGTTTAATAGGTGAATTACTCAATCGTGAGACGGATGTTAGTTAGTAGATACTCGATAGAATGAAGGAGGGCATGATGGGGGAGGAAGCGAGGGCGCTTGTCAAGTTTTCTGTGTCTGGACTTAGTGGTCATCTTTAGAAAACCTCTCCTCAAAAAGGCATCTCAGGAGATGAGCTATTTCCCGATACTTCCAGTTGGGACGCCTCCAGCGACCCTCTAAAAGTTCTTTGGCCAATACCCCGTACCGAAAATTACGATCCCTTTCCGAATGAAAATACCCTCCACAAGCCCTCTCCGCCTCCTCTATTTTCCGATTAAGGCCTTCGGCCAGATTCGTCGAAGAAAATAACGGTCTCAGCTCTTTTGGGTATTTCAAGAAAGCCAGATAACGCTCCTTGCGGTTGGCAACCCTTTTCACAAACCGCAACCCCTGCGGTAGCTTTTCCAACAGGGCTTCAAAAAGCCTCAAGCCTTCCTCATAGTTGAGGCTATTCTTGATACTCTGGAAATAGTCTCTGAAAGTTCGATAGTGCTCTCGGCTGAGGTGTTTTCTGGCGTTGCGCAGAAGGTGTACGGTGCAGAGCTGAATATCTGCCCTGGGAAAGAAGGCTTCGGTAAGGGAAGAGAGGCCGGGAAAATCATCGTGAACCACAATAAGGATTCTTCTTAAGCCCCTCTGGATAAGCTTCTCAAGAACTTTTTTCCAGTTTTCCTGGCTTTCCTGGCCTTCAAAGGTGTAAAGGCCCAGGATCAGCTTTTGGCCTTCCAGGGTAAGACCCAGGGCCACGTAGGTGGTGTATTCCCGGACTTCCTTTCCCTCTTTAACTTTCTGGCGGATGGATTTGCCGTCCAGGAAGATGGCGGCCAGATCCGAGGGCAGAGGCGAGGAGTTGAGGGTTTCAAGATAAGTTACGAATTCTTCAATCACTTCATCCAGGTAGTCTTGGTTGAAGGGCAGATCTATATTTTGGAGGGCTCGGGAGGCGCTCTGTATAGAACGAGCCCCAAGAAGGAAGGAGAAAGCTAGATTGAGGTAGTCTTCAGGGAGGTAGCGAGTATGGCCTGGAGGAAGAAAGAAAGGGCGAAATTTTTCGTAGCGGGTGCGGGCAATTTCTACCGGAAAGGATAGTCCTCCTATCTGGAGATTTCTCTGGTAGAAACCGTTTCCTTTGTCGTGGGGATGATTTTTAAGGTGGATGGCGCGGTGAGCCAGGCCCAGGTTTTTGAAGAGCCAGGAGAAGAATTCCTGAGGAACAAAGTCTTCCCACTTCTGGAGTTCCTCTAGAAATTTTTCGGTAAAGAGGTTATCTTGCTTCATAGGTGTACCTCCTGTTTTAGATTTTTTTCTTTTGCTCGGGGAGCCCCTCCAGTAGAAGAGGCTCCCTTTTTTTTCTTAATACCCGGACACAAAAATTTAAGTACCACCGGCCGGGGGGTAAAAATAAATTTGATCTT
>NZ_LWLG01000007.1 GCF_001652585.1 Thermosulfurimonas dismutans | reverse complement strand
TCTGGGGGGACACGGCTCTAGGGGTTACGGCCAGGTAAAAATCCACGATATAAAAATTACCGGAAAAAAATTTGAAAACGGTGAAGTTAAGGAACTTCAAATAGAAAACCATGAAAAAGTTGAACTGAAAGAGTTTGGTAGAATTATAGAAAATATTCATCAAAAATTTAAAAATTCTGGAGGTTAAAATGTCTTTAAATATTAAATTTAAAGAAAATGCAGAGAGTTTTATTATAGAAATACCCAAAACTGTTCCCAAGGAGGTAATCAGACAGTTGTTAAAGCGTTTAGAAATGGAAGAAATAGCAACACAAATAAAATTATCAGAAAAAGAGATAAATGATTTAGCTGATCAGGCTAAAAGAGCATGGTGGGAAAAAGAAGGAAAGAAAATTTTAATAGAGAAAGGCATATTAAGTGAAGATTAAAATTGTAGTGGATACCAATATAATATTTTCGGCTTTATTGTCAGCAACAGGTCACATACGACAAATAATAACATCACAAATTTTTGATCTTTTCTCCTGCAATTCTGCTATTACAGAGTTGCTGAGTCTTAAAAGTAAGATTATAAAACATACTAAATTTGAACCTGAGCAATTAGAATATTTTGTACATCAAATCATAAAAGAGATCGAATTTGTAAATGAAAGATATATTTCTAAAGAAGCTTATCAAAAAGCTTGGCAACTCTGTAAAGAGATAGACGAAAGCGATACTCCGTTTGTAGCTTTGGCTATAGAGCTTAAAGCGCTTCTATGGACTGGAGATAAAAAACTATTCAAAGGTTTAAAGGAAAAAGGGTTTGAGGATGTAATCTCTACTCAAGAATTGATGATAAAAGTTGGTTATGAAATATAAAATTTTCAAGTTGAAATTTAAAGGATTTACGCATTTCGGGGAGACTGGAATAGATTTAGAAAGTGTTTCCGAGTGGGTAGGGTCGGATACTTTGTTTTCGGCTTGGCTAAATGCGGTAAGCGCTTTCTGGGGAATAGAAAAGGCTTCCGAAATATGCGAGAAATTTTTAAAAAGTCCCCCGTTTCGAATATCAAGCCTGTTTATATATTATCAAACCTGCTATTTTCTTCCTAAGCCTCATTTCGCTGTGCCTGCCAAGGAAGAACGGTCTAATATTTTCAAGATCTTCAAAAAGACGGACTGGGTACCTTTAAATCTTTATAAAGAATGGTTAAAAGGAGAAGTTTCTTCTTCAATAATTGAGACTGCTTACACTATCCAGAAAGAACGTTATCAACGGGCATATAAAAGAATTATTCGCCCCCGTGTAGCTCTGGATAGAGAAGGTCTGGAAAGCAATCTCTTTCACGAAGGATATATCCAATATGCGAAAGAAGGGGGACTTTGGGGAGTGGTGGTTGGAAATCAGGAAGGCGTAAACCTTTTTATGAAAGGTCTTGCCCTTTTAGGGGAAATCGGATTGGGAGGGGAAAGGACCTACGGTTGCGGAGTTTTTGAGGTAGAAGAACCGGAGGAAGAGCTTAAAAAACAATTTGAAGAATTGCTAAGCCACTCAAGTCCTTGCAAGGTGCTTATTTCTCGGCTTATCCCTTCCGGGGAAGAGATCCCGAGATTAGAAAACGGGCTTGAAGCTTACAAAATCGGCATTTCCAGAGGATGGATAACCTCCGGCCGTATAGCTCTTCCTCTAAAACGAAAGGGAATACGCTTTTTAAAGGAGGGTTCGGTTCTCAAAGAGAGTTTTAACGGAACTATAGTAGATATTACCCCTGAAGATGTAACTTTAGGAAGTTTGTCTCATAAGATATATCGCTATGGATTAGCTTTAACCATTCCATTTTGATGAAAATGGTTGAAAATAAAATAGTGGAAAGAAAGAAGATAGCTTTACAAATTGACACTCCCCTCCATATTAGTAATAGAAATCTCTTTGTCGGGCCTTTTGAATACTTAAAAGTAGAAAATCATGTTTATTTTCTTTCCGAAAATAAATTTAGTAAATTTTTAGCCAATAAAAACCTAATAAATGAATTTGTTTCATGGGCGCTACAAGGAGAAAAACCAAACATTGTTGAGTTTCTTAAGAAATATATAGAAAATATTGACGAAAATTTAGTCTCTAATATATCTTACTCAAAAATAGAACTGAAAACTAATCGCTCTTTTAAGCAATTTAAATCTCAAATAAGGGATGCTTTTGGTATTCCTTTTATTCCGGCTTCGAGTATAAAAGGTGTTTTCCGGACGGCTTTACTTTATAGAATTCTGAAACAGATAAAATACGAAGATTCCGAAGTTTTCGAAAATAAATTACTGAATAAGATATATCAAGTGCTACGCCAAAATCAAATTTCAAAAAGAGAGCCCTTCAAGAAAATTATAAATTTCTGGCTACAAAATTTCAGATTAAATGAGCAGACTAACGATCCTCATACGGACTACTTACGAATTTTAAAAATTAGAGATGTCAAGTCCTTATTTCAGCGAACTACCGGACTTTTTGAAGTTCAAATATTTTCCTGGCATAGAGGAAAATTTTTTCCTAAAGAAAGGCCTTTATTTGTGGAGGCTTTGCCAAAGGGCTACCTTTACGAATTAGAACTTCTTCTTGACCGGACATTACTTTCTCACTTCCAGAAAAACGTCTCCCCGCAAATACCTTTTGATATTTATCCTAAAACTATAGAAGAATTTTTGATTACGCTTCAGGAATTTTTTAGAGATTTCTGGAATTACGAAAGAAAGGTGTTTAGTAATGGTCCCACTAATTATTACGCAAAGCCCTATCCGGGAAAAATGTTTCGGCTGGGTTGGGGCGGAGGACTGCTCAGCACCACCATTTTTATGTTGCTTCCTGAAGAGTTACGGCAGAAAATCAGGAATCGTCTCCGGCACGATCGAGGAAAGATTATGGCTCCTAAAAGTCGAAGACTGGTGAAAATTCAACAAAATAAATTTTGGCCTCTTGGCTGGGTTAAATGGTTCGAAATTGGAGAAACTATTGCTGCTAAAGGCCAGGAAAAAGTAATTATTGCTGAGGAAAAAGATAGCTTAAAGTTAAAAGTTTTGTAAAAGTGAACCTTTCCTCCCTAGCCAAAAATCCACGCTTCAGACTGGTGGTCAAGAGGCGGTGATGCCTGAAAGAAGCGCTGATTGGTTAAGACAAGCCGAAAAAGATCTCGAAAACGCCGCTTGGGAAATGAAAGGTAGGACGCCCGTGAAGCCGTCCGTGGTGCAGGAGAAATCATACGGTTCTGTAAAGATATTTTGGCTCCATTGTGAAGAAGTCCTGCGCAGACTCAGGGAGGCCGCACGCAGGCTCCTTGGAGATCACGAAGAGGTGGAAGAGGTACGCCTTTTCGGCTCCCTTGCCGAAGGCAGGGCCATCCCCGGAAGCGATGCAGTTATCTTGTTGGTGCTTAACAGGGCCGAAGGACCGTTTCCCGAACGCCCTTACCTTGACTATTTTGCCGAAGTGGGGCTTCCCTGTGATCTTTTTGGTTACACCCGGGAAGAACTAAAGAGGAACCCTTTTGTTCAAAAATTTACGCTAAAAGTGTCCCTCTATGAGTAAAAAAAGAACAAAACTCATCTTATCTCCCTGTGGGACCAGTATCTTGACCAATAGAGTCGATAATAAATTGCGTCCCTTGATTTTTAAACACGCAAACAACCCGGAGCCGATCTCTGGTCCCGAAGGGGAATTACTCAAAAAGCACCTCAAGGAACGGAGAGAACTTTTGCTTCAACTTTCCCCGGAGGAAGCATCCGGAATTTCCGCCGAAATAAACGGAATATTCAGGATTTATCAGAGAAATATTTCCTCAGGATCAAAGGACATACATATTCTTATTGCCACGGATACCTGGCTCGGAAGGGAAACGGCCCGTATGGTGGAGACCTGGTTGCGGTATCAGGGAGTTACAAACGTCCAGGTTTGGGATGACATTGCCGGTCTTCGCACCGACAGCCTTGATAACTTTCACTGTGCGGTAAGCGAGCTTGTCCGCCGTTTACATGAGAGTCTCCCCGGCTATAAGGATAAAGGTTTTAGGATAATTTTTAATTTAACCGGAGGATTCAAAAGCATTCAGGGTATTTTGCAAACGCTTTCCCAATTTTACGCGGATGAAGCGGTCTATATTTTTGAAACAAGCGAGGAGCTTTTACGCATTCCGCGTTTGCCCCTGGTCTTGGATGTTTTGCCTTCCATCAGGAAAAACCTTACGGTTTGGCGGCGGCTGGCCCTGGGGCTTCCAGTAAAGCCCGATGTTTGTCGTCCAATCCCCGATTCTTTTTTATTGCTTCTGGGGGAAGAGATTACGCTTTCCCCGTGGGGTGAGCTCATCTGGCAGCAGTGCAAGCAGAAAATTTACCAAGAGAGGTTCTGGGAGCCGCCTTCGGAGCGTATCACTTTTTCTGAAGAATTTGCAAAAGATGTAAACGATTTGCCGCCTGATCGATGTTATGAAATCAACAAACGGATGGATGAGCTGGCCCTACACCTGGAGCGAGAAGGGCATCACAATCCCGGATCCCTCAACTGTCACCCTTTGAAAGGTAAACCCGTTTCCGACTGCACCCACGAAATTTATGCCTGGAGCGATCGGGATGCTCGCCGCATTTTTGGCGTTTGTCATGGCCATAAACGCTTTGAGATAAAGAAGCTGGAAAAACACTTGTGATGCAAAAGCTAGAGGTTTGAACCATGAAACTCCTCATCGCCCCCTGGGGAAATCCTTTTGGCTGGAATGAGGTTACCTATCGTTTCGGGGAAGTGGAATCCGTATCCAAAACTTCTCTTAAGGTCCTCCTTGAGGCACTAAACCCCGAATACATAGTGATCCTGGTAGCGGATTCCCTGGTGGATAAGGACTCTCTACGCGAAAATACGAACTACGCCGAGGCAAAGGCCGCGGTAAGGGACAAAATCTTTAATTTTCTGAAAGATTGCCATATTCCCTTGGACAAAACGAAAATAGATATTTTGGTCCTTCCCGGAACGGGATATTTCAAAAACGGCGTTTTTGAGGGAGAGGTTTTGGATTACTATTACCGCCTCCTCTATGAATTGGCCAGACTTCTTAATGAAAGCGATTTCAAAGAAGTTCACCTCGACCTTACCCACGGCCTTAACTTTATGCCGGTCCTCACTTATCGAGCGGTAAAGGAAATCCTTCAGGTAGTAAGCTTTTTTGCCCCGATAAAATTTGTGGCCTATAATGCCGATCCTTTCGTCTCCGGCGGTCCCGAAACTGTTCTCACCCTTCATGTGGTGGAGGAAATAGAAGAACTTCCGCGTTTCCCTGCGCTTAGTCCGTATGAGGTAAATGTAAGCTCCCGGTTTTTTGAGAAGCTGGTGGTAGACGAAAATGGACAAAAATTAAAAGTTGTAGGGAAACCCCGGCTTAAAGAAATCTTGACTTTTTTAGGAGGGATGGTTTACGGCTTGCCCCTAATGCTGACCACCTTCTTCGTTCCCGCGGAAGAAGTTTTTTCTCACTTAAAAGAGGCCCTGAACATTTACGAGAAAGAAATAAAGATCCGCAAAGAAGGAGGCCGTCTTCGCCTCACGCGTCGGGCGCGTTTAACTCCTCTATTTCGGGTTTTAACCTTGGTCTGGCTTTTGCTGAAGTTTTTTGAAAAGGAGAATCTTTTAGAGACCCGCCAAGAGGAGATTTTTCTACATAAACTTGAAAGCATCGCCAAAAAGGTCTTTTGGAAAAATAATATTTTCCGAAGTATTCTGGGGACGGAAATGCATAATTTAAAAAGTATTAAAGGTTTTCCTTTCGACTGGAAACTTTTAGCTGAAATTGAGGGCCGGAAACCAGATTCTCCAAATCCGAGAAACTTTTTTGCTCATGGAGGTCTGGAAAAGAACGCCGTCGAACTCCGTCAAACGGAAGAAGGCTTGAAGATAAGATATTCAAAGGAAAAAAAGAATAATGTACAGAATTTTATCTTAAAATCTCTAAGATAAAGCCTATTCGTGAACAAATTTCTTGATCAGGCCAAAAAATTCCTTTCCGAAGGTCAAGACGGCAAGGCCCGCGATTTGATCCTCCGTCACCGTCTCCGTCCCGGGCAGACCGCCGAGGAGTACTTCCGGTGGGGTGCTCTCTGTGAAACCTTGGGGTTAAAGCCCCAGGCGGCGGAGTGTTACGATCTTGCCATCTCGCGCGATCCCGATCAGTCCCGCTATCTCCTGGCCCGGGCCGAAGTGGCCTACGAACTTGGGGAACTTCGTCGGGCGGCCACGCTATTTCAGCGGGTTCTGCGCCTGGCCGATTCGCAAACCGTGCGGCAAAAGCTGGCCCGGGTGTTCTTGGAACTCGGCCGTCCCGGAGCGGCCGCCGTGGTGGCCGGCCCTCTTGAGAGCGTTTCTACCGAGACTCCGTTGCGCTATTATCCTCCAAATCTCGGTCCTCGGGAACTGAGCCCCTTAGAAGACTTTTTCGTGGAAGACCCCTTCATGCCGAGTTACATCTTACCTCTTACGGAAAGACGGCTCTGGTAATCAAAGAGGGAGCCCCTTCTCTGGAAAAACTTTCACAGCACCTTCTGGGGCGGACCTATCTCATCTACTTCCCTCTTACTGAAGAAAACAAACTTCACGGGGCTTATTTCGTTATAGCCCTTCCGGAGCGAGAGCTTGACCGAAACCGGCGCAATCGAGGCTTACTGGCCATTAAGGCTGAAGCTGTGAAGCGGGAGGCCCTTTCGGTGTGGTGCCTGGGGGTGGGGGCTTGAGGGTGCGCTGGAACGGGTTAGCCCGTTTCGCTACCGGTTGTGGTTCTTTTTCTCCGAGCCGATTTATTTCCTCTGGGTCAGGCGATTTTTTGAGACGCTGAAAGAAAGACTCCCCTTTCCCAGTGAAGGAATATTTCATTCCTACGAAATTGGAACCAGGGGCGAGGGTGTAGGTTGGCGGGAGAAGGGCTTTGAACTACCTTTTGAAACCTTAAAAAGTTTTTGCCGAAAATCCATGCCGGTATCTGTCTCCCGGAAAGATCCTCCTGAATTATTAAAGCTTCGCCGGGCGTGTCCGGTACTGGACTTTGTTTTCCGGCGAGCCGAGGCCGGAAAACATCTTTCTCGGGAGGAAAAACTGGTCGTAATGCTCTCGGTGGGTTTTCTAAGGAATGGCCGTGAGCTGTTGCACCACATCCTTTCCGGCACGCCGGATTATAGCTATCACAGAATAGAAAGAATGCTCGAGGGAATACCCAGGAATCCCATAAGTTGCGCCAAGCTTGAGATGTGGTTTCGGGATTTTGTTCTGGATCGTCCCTGCGGATGCGTTTTCGGAGAGGCTTTGAAGGGACGCTATCCCTCACCCCTGCTTCACATAGATCCCGAACTGGTGCCTACTTTAGAGGACCGTCTCACCCTTCACTATAGTCGTCCTGCAGAATTGGGACGGGTTTACCTTCACCTGCGCGAGAGGCTCCGGTATGTGGAACACGAGCTTCGGAGACATTTCCGAAGAAATCCCCAAAGACTTCGGGTCGGAGATTATATTTTCTCCTTAGAGGGCGAGGAAATTATCGTTCGCCCTCGATCCGCATAGCCCCTTTACACTTCCGAAAATTTTTGATTTTAAAGGATAAGAGGATTCAGCTCTTTGAAAAACTGGCGATAAGGGTGCCCTTTTTGGTGAGGGATTCATAAGCCTGCTTGATATCGTCATTTTTAGGGTGCTTTTAAGTAAAGGATTGCCAGTATCTATTTTGGACGATTTTATGGGCTGTTATGTTGTGGCTCCCCCAGCGAAGATATCGGGGGAGCCACTTTTTTAAACATTCATTTTCAATCCTTATCATTTACGGCTTTAAAAGATACTGTAGATTCTTAAGTTATAAAATATGCAGTGAGAAAACTTTCCCTCACTAAGAAGGGATTGCGACTCAGTAAGAACATAGCCAGGCTTACCTTCAGCTATAGGAGTGTGAGAAAACCTTCCCTCACTAAGAAGGGATTGCGACTGGTTTCACCTCCTAAACGGTTTTGACATCAAAGCGGTAAGAGTGAGAAAACTTTCCCTCACTAAGAAGGGATTGCGACCCTAGAGCCGTGGAAACATCTAGAAATTCAAGGGCAAGTGAGAAAACTTTCCCTCTCTAAGAAGGGATTGCGACATACGAGCGAATTGCTGAGCGACTTTCATATCCTCGATGTATGAGAAAACTTTCCCTCACTAAGAAGGGATTGCGACCTTTAATGATGATGGGGGATAAAAATGATCCTTTATCTCACCGAACAGGGGTTAAAGGTCTCGCGGGAAGGAGAAAGGCTCAAGCTGGAAATCGGTCAGAAGAAAAAGGAGGTCAGGCTAGCGGAAGTGGATCAGGTGGTGGTCTTCGGGAGGGTAAACTTTACTGCCCCGGCCCTCCAGGCCTTGCTCAAACGCGGAATAGAGGTTCACTTCCTCACCCTTTCCGGAAAATATCTCGACAAACTTTCGCCTCCGCTCGGGAAGAACATAGAACTGCGGTTAAGCCAGTTTCAGAGCTTCCATAACCTGTGGAAACGGCTCGAACTGGCCAGGGCTTTCGTACACGGAAAAATTCACAATCAGCGGGAATACCTGGCCCGTCAGAAACGAAGGCTAGGGGAAACGGCCCTGGAAGGTCCGATATTTCACCTTAAACGCGTTCTTACCGAACTTGAAAAGGCCAAAGATATTGACGAGATCTTGGGTCTCGAGGGCATGGCCTCCCGGCATTATTTCGAAGGGCTGGGAATACTTTCAAAACGCTCCGGTTTTGAATTCCGGGAACGTACCCGCCGCCCACCTAGGGATCCTGTAAACCCCTGCTTTCCCTAGGTTACACCCTGCTCCTTTCCCGGATCTGGAGCCTGGTGGAAACCGCAGGGCTCGACCCCTATCTGGGTTTCCTGCACGCCCCGGATTACGGAAAACCTTCCCTGGTGCTGGATCTCATGGAGGAATGGCGTCCGGTACAGAGGGTTCACAAATTCCTGAAGGACTATGGAAAACCGGTTCAGAAGAGCGTGTTCGAGTGCTGGCTCACGCAGAAGGAACTGGAGGAGGTTATTTCCTGGCTTGCGGATTTCATCAAGCGCACGGAGGATCGGGTGCGGATCTACCGCCTCTGCCGGAAGTGTCTCAAGAATCTTGAATTCTCCGGCCCGGTATATTTCGCAGAGGAACCCGAGGAGGAATTGATCCTGTGAGCGGAAACTATTACCTGGTCTGCTACGACATTGCCGACGAGAAAAGGCTGAGAAAAGTAGCCCGCGTAATGGAGGACTTCGGGATTCGGGTCCTCTACAGCGTTTTTGAATGCCGTTTAACGCCCGAAGAGTTTGTGGTCATGCGCCAAGCGGTGGAAGGGATCATTGATGCTCTGGAGGATAAAGTACGTTATTACCGTCTCTGCGAGACCTGTCGGCACCCAGTAATCCATCTGGGGTATGGTAAACATACCCGTCTTCCCGAAGGAGATCATATGATTTTTTGAAAAAAGCGGAATTCAAGGCCATCGCGGGACGCCTTCAATTTTCCACTTCGATTAGTTCCAGGCGGTAAGTCTTGTGGGAGCCGAGGAAGGTGCGTTGCAGGGAGACGACGAGTCCTTCTTTGAGGATGTTCTTTCGTAACCAGTGGAGAGCAAACCCCTGCCAATCGCTGAGACTTTCGGTAAGAAGGGCCGGTCTCACTCCGTAATAAAAGAGCAAACGCTCACAGGTGGATTCGTGGGGGCTAAAGGCGTAGATCCAGACCGGTAGACGAAAGCGGGCCACCTTCCTGGCCGTAGCCCCGGTATCGGTGGGAATGATTATCGCCTTGACCTTCAGATGCTCCACGGTGGTAAAAACATCCAGCGAAAGGACATCATCCAGGCTGATCTTTCCCTTGTGAAAAGAGGCCAGGAGGTTTTCGCGAACCGGGAAGTATTTCCTTTCCTTCTCGGTCACTATGGCGATTTTGGCCATCATCTTTACCGCTTCCACGGGATAGAGCCCGGCGGCGGTTTCTTCGGAAAGCATGAGACAGTCCGTTCCATCCAGGATGGCATTGGCCACGTCCGTGACCTCGGCCCGGGTGGGGCGCCGATTGTGCGTCATGGACTTAAGCATCTGCGTGGCGGTGATGACCACCTTTCCGGCAAGAGCAGCCTTTTCTATGAGGGACTTTTGAACCACGGCTATCTCCTCGATGGGAATCTCGACTCCCAGATCTCCGCGGGCGATCATGATCCCGTCGGCCTCTTCCAGGATGGCGGAAAAGTTTTTCACTGCCTGGGCGCGTTCGATCTTGGCGATGATAAACGGAGAATATCCAAGAGAGCGGGCGTATTCCCGGGCTTTGCGTATTTCTTCCGGGCCTTCCACAAAGGAAAGACTTATGGCCTCAACCCCGTGGGCCAGGGCAAAAGACATGAGGCGCTGATCCTCCTCGGTGAAGGCGGAAAGCCCCAGATCTATTCCCGGGAAGTTTACCCCCTTGTGCGAAAAGAGTTCCCCTCCCACGACCACCCTGGCCCGGGCCTTATCCCGCAGGACCTCCTCCACCATGAGCTGGATGAGACCGTCGTTGAGATAGACGGAATGTTTAGGGCGCAGGATCTCCAGAAGACCGGGTAGGGGTATGGGGATGGTCCGGGGATCGTTAGTGCGCTCGTGAGGAACTAGGAAGATCCGGGCTCCCTTTTTGAGTTCCAGGGGTTCCTCTGGAAGGACACCTACCCGGATCTTGGGGCCGGGAAGATCGGCCATGATGGCCACCTTTCGTCCTGCCGTCCGGGCCGCAGCCCGCACCAGGGCGATGTATTGTTCGTGAAGTTCGGGGGTTCCGTGAGCGAGATTGAGGCGGGCAATACTCATCCCCGCCTGGATCATCTGCTGGAGGACCTTTCGGGAGGCTGAGGCCGGCCCGATGGTGCCGATAATCTTAGTTTTGGGAGGTTCTTTCTTCATCAGGGCCCCCGTGTTTTTCGACCACTTTTGTATGGTCTACACCGGATCTTTCATTAAGGTCAAGAATTATTTATATCTTTTTCTCGGGAATTTTTCCATGCGGACTTGACATTTCTTTGACTTTCTTGCAAAATCTGTACGAAATATAGGATATTTTAGGGTTCGAATCCCGCCGGGGACGCCATTTTTTATTTGTTTATTTGCTTGACAAATCTTCCTAAATCCGGTTTAGGTAAACCCTGAGATCTAAAAGGAGGTCAAGGAATGGGGCTCTCCAATTTTCTTTTTACCTCTGAATCGGTTACGGAAGGTCATCCCGATAAAGTTGCGGATCAAATTTCAGACGCTATCTTGGATGCTATCTTGGAAAAGGACCCTTATGCCAGGGTGGCCTGTGAGACCTTGGTCAATACCGGTATGATCCTTATCGCCGGAGAGATTACCACCGAGGCCCGGGTGGACTACGCCACCATTGCCCGCGGGGTAGTCAAAGAGATCGGTTACAATCACTCGGATCTCGGTTTTGACTGGCAGACTTGTGCAGTTCTAACCAGTATCGATCGTCAGAGTCCGGACATTGCCATGGGGGTTGACCGGGGCGAGGAAATCGGGGCCGGAGACCAAGGCCTTATGTTCGGCTACGCCTGCGATGAGACCCCCGATTATATGCCTATGCCTATCTGGTATGCTCATCGTTTGGCCATGCGTTTGGCCGAAGTGAGGAAGAAGGGCATCCTTCCTTTTCTGCGACCTGATGGGAAGACTCAAGTCACGATTCAATACGAAGATCGGAGGCCGGTAGCAGTCCACACGGTGGTGGTTGCGGCCCAGCATGAACCTTGGGTTGAATACAAAGAGCTCAAGGAGGCCATCGTAGAGGAGGTTATCAAAAAGGTGGTGGCACCGGAACATCTTACTTCCGAAACCAAGTTTTTGGTGAATACTACCGGACGCTTTGTGATCGGAGGTCCCCTTGCGGACTGCGGTATGACAGGCCGTAAGATCATTGTAGATACCTATGGCGGTCGGGGACATCACGGAGGAGGAGCTTTCTCAGGTAAAGATCCTACCAAGGTGGACCGCACTCCTTCTTATTATGCGCGCTACGTGGCCAAGAATATGGTGGCCGCCGGTGTGGCCCGGGAACTTGAGGTGCAGGTGGCTTATGCTATTGGGGTCCCAGAGCCTCTGGCCATAAATGTACAGACTTATGGTACTAATACCATACCGATAGAAAGGATCGTTGAAATCATAAAAGAACTATTCGATTTTCGTCCGCGAGAAATGATTGAATATCTCAATATGCGTCGGCCGATCTTCCGGAAAACTGCCTGTTACGGGCACTTTGGACGTCCGGATCCGGATTTCACCTGGGAACGTCTGGATATGGTAGAAAAGATCAAAGAGCTTGCAGGTTTCGAAAAATAGGAGGCAGAGATGAATTTTGATATTAAGGATCCCTCGCTTGCGGAAAAGGGGCGCCTCAGGATCGAGTGGGCTGGCCGTGATATGCCAGTCCTTTCTCGTCTTAAAGAAGAATTCGAAAAGGAGAAGCCCCTTTCTGGTCTTCGAATCGGGGCCTGTTTGCACGTCACCACGGAAACGGCCAATTTGATGGTGGTGCTTAAGGCCGGGGGGGCCGAAGTGACCCTCTGTGCCTCCAATCCACTTTCCACTCAAGATGACGTGGCAGCCTCTCTGGTGAAGAATTTCGGCATCCCGGTATTTGCTATCCGTGGAGAGGACCGGGATACCTATTATGCCCATATTAAGGCCGTGCTTGACACCCATCCGCATATCACCATGGATGACGGAGCGGATCTGATCTCTACCCTTCATGCCGAGCGTCCGGAGCAGGCTAAAGAGGTTTTGGGAGGAACCGAGGAAACTACTACCGGAGTTATCCGTCTGCGAGCTATGGCCCGGGACGGAGCCCTGAAATATCCAGTGATTGCAGTAAATGACGCCCTTACCAAGCATCTTTTTGACAACCGCTACGGCACGGGACAGTCCACCATTGATGGGATTTTGAGGGCCACCAATAGACTGCTTGCCGGTTCGGTTTTTGTGGTAGCGGGTTATGGCTGGTGCGGTAGGGGTTTAGCTATGCGGGCCCGTGGCATGGGAGCCAGGGTGATCGTGACCGAGGTGGACCCCTTAAGGGCGCTTGAGGCCGTGATGGACGGTTTTGAGGTTATGCCTATGGAAGAGGCCGCCGAGAAAGGAGACTTTTTCTGCACTGTTACCGGAGACATAGCGGTCATCCGGAAGGAACACTTTCTGCGGATGAAGGACGGAGCCATTGTGGCCAACTCCGGGCACTTCAATGTAGAGTTAGATCTCGACGGTCTGAAAGAAGTTTCTAAAGAAGTTCGCCAGATAAGGGATCAGGTGCAGGAATATACTTTGACCAATGGTCGAAGGATTTATGTGTTAGCTGAGGGCCGACTGGTGAATCTTGCGGCTGCGGAGGGGCATCCTTCGGCGGTCATGGACATGAGCTTCGCCAATCAGGCCCTGTGTTGTGCTTATTTGGCCAAACATGCTAAAGAGCTCAAACCGCAGGTTTATGTTGTTCCGCAGGATATTGACCGCCGAGTGGCGGAGATGAAGCTTTCCTCGATGGGGATTCGGATCGATCGTCTGACACCCGAACAAGAGAAATATCTTTCTTCCTGGGAAATGGGGACCTGATGAAGAGACCTCTGGCGGTGGTTCTCGTTTCGGGCGGTCTTGATTCTTGTGTAACGGCTGCGGTGGCCGCCCAAGAGCACGACGTGGCCTTTCTACATGTAAAATACGGCCAACGTACTGAGTCCCGGGAGGAAAAGGCCTTCTTTGACTTGTGTGAACACTTTAGGCCGAAGTTTCGTCTGGTGACCGAGGTGCCGGCCCTTAAAGCCATCGGAGGGTCGGCCCTTACAGATACCAAACTTTCGGTCCCGGAAGAGGAGCCCGATCCTGAACGTATTCCTATAACTTATGTGCCCTTCAGAAATGCCCATTTTCTCTGTGTGGCCGTCTCTTGGGCTGAGGTTATCGGAGCCGAAAAAATCTTTATAGGGGCCAATCAAGTAGACTTTTCAGGCTACCCAGACTGTCGCCGAAGTTTTTTCGATGCCTTTGAGCGGACCATCGAGGAGGGGACCCGTCCTGAAACCCATATCAGAATAGAGACCCCGCTTATAAACCTAACTAAGCCCGAAATCGTTAGACTGGGGGTCCAGTTAGGAGCCCCGTTTCATCTCACTTGGTCCTGTTACCAGAACGAAAAGGTGGCTTGCGGACGTTGTGAGTCCTGTAGGTTGAGGCTCAAGGCCTTTTCCGAAGCTGGATTAGAGGACCCCATCCCCTATGAAGAAAGTCTTTGAATGTAAACGTTGCGGTTTTTGCTGTCAGGGAGAAAGCACGGTTTCGCTCTTGCCGGAAGAAATTGAGCGCATGGCTGTTTATCTAGGGCTTTCAAAGGATGACTTTTTGAAAAGGTATGCAGTAAGGAAGGACAAACGTATCGAAATGAAAACTATAAATGGACACTGTATTTTTTATGACGAAAAAGAAGGTCTCTGCCGAGTCCATCCGGTAAAGCCTGATCGCTGTCGCGAATGGCCTCTTCATCCTAGTATCTTGAAAGATGTTGAGAGTTTTGAGATTATAAAGAGCACTTGTCCTGGGTTCGAAGAGGGAATTTCTTGGGAGGAGATGAAGGAGTATTTAAAGAAGAATGAATCCTTTAGTTGAGGCCTTAAAGGAATCAGTAAGAGAAGTTATCGTAACTTATACTGGGGCGGAGCCAGTCTTCAAGAAACAATTTCTTAGAGATAATGAGGTCTCTTTCGGAGAGGTTTCGGCGGTTGCCGGTCTTACAGGCGAGAAGGTAAAAGGGGTCTTCATAGTTTCTTTTTCCAAGGAGGTCCTTTTCAGAATCGTGTCCGCTCTTTTCGGAAGCGCGCCTCAGGAGCTCAATCATGAAGTGGTGGATGCGGCTGGAGAAATGGCCAACATGATCTGCGGGGCCTTTAGGAGGCGCTTCGAAAAACAGGGGGTAAGCCTCAAGGCTTCCACGCCCTCTCTTGTTACTGGGAAGGATCATCATATTCACCCCCTTTGCAAGTCCCCTCATTTGGTTCTGCTTTTTGAGCTCGAAGGTCACCCCCTAGTAGTAGAGTTTTGTCTGGACAAAATCTAAATAGAACTTTCCACCACTTGACTTTTAATATCGGACTATGCTAGGAAATTTTTAATGGACATATCTCTTTTGTTAAGGAATACCGCGTTAGGTCTCCTTTTTAAAGGTTATTTACACAATCTTAGAGGACCGGTTCAGGCCATTCTCATGCAAATAGAACTTCTTGAAACCAATCTCAAGCTTGCAAACTTGCCTGAAGAAGTGCGAACTCTTTTCGAGAATTATTTGGTGCGCATGAAAAAACAAGTTTATCGCCTGGTGGATCTTCTTTCGGCCGCGGAATCGGAACTAGGAAACGAATCTGAAGGCCCTTGGGATTTGAAGGAAATGATAGAAAGAGAGGTAACTTTCTGGGAAGCCGAACTCACCTTCAAACATAAAGTAGAGAAAAGTTTTCACTTTGAGAAGGGCCCCTTCAGAGTCAAAATACCAGCCAATCGTTTGCGGGCTGGACTTTGTGCCCTCTTTTTTGCGCTGGTCTTCGATCTGGTGGAAAAAGGGGTAAAGCTTAGCCTCTCAGGTGAACATATTCCTGAAGGTGTTTTATTGAAAGTAAAGGTTTTTCCAGAAGTGATATCTCCGGAAAATCCATATCTTAAGGTTGCGGCTGAAACCCTTTCACCGGAAGCCGAAGTCAAGGTCCGCTCCGGAGAGATAAGCGTCCTTTTCAAAACGGATGTCTCCTGAAGAAAAGCTCTTTCTCCTCGGCTTTGTGATCCTCACTGGTAAGAGTCTCTCGATGGCCAAGTTGGCAGTCCAGGAACCAAATGTTTCTGAAGGTGAAGCCGTCCTTCGCGGACGGGAAGAATGGCAGAAGGCCGCAAAATTAGGTGCCAAAATAGTTTTTTTCGAAGACCCTGAGTATCCTTCTATTCTCAAGGAAATAAAAGATCCCCCTGCCTTTCTTTATGTTAAGGGTAGATTGGAATCCGAGGCTTGCTACCTTGCAATGGTAGGAACCCGCAAGCCCACTCCTTACGGGCGCAAGGTGGCCTTTGAATGGGCCAAGGAGCTGGCCTCTCTCGGTCTAGGGATCGTTTCAGGGCTGGCCTTAGGGATAGACACTGAAGCCCATAGGGGAGCGCTTTCGGCCGAAGGCTATACGGTGGCGGTTCTCGGTTCCGGACTGGATTGGATTTATCCTTATGAAAACCGAAAGCTTGCGGAAAAAATCGTGGCTCGGGGAGGGGCCTTGATTTCGGAGTTTCCTTTCGGTTCAAGACCTGAGCGTTGGCGTTTTCCCCGGCGAAATCGTATCATAAGCGGGATGAGTAAAGGTGTACTGGTGGTGGAGGCCGCCCAGAGGAGTGGCTCCCTCATCACCGCCAGATTGGCTGCTGACCAAGGTCGGGAAGTAATGGCTGTTCCAGGAAGCGTGTTCTCAGAAGCCAGCCAGGGTACACACTATCTTATCCGAGAGGGTGCTTATCCGGTTACTTCTCCTAAAGATGTTATTGAAGTTTTAGGTGTAATTAGGGAAATTAACGAAGAAAAAAACGATAATGTCGTAGGGCTATCCCCTTCAGAAGAGAAGCTCCTTGGGGTCCTTTCCGTTAATCCCAAACATTTTGATGAGCTGATAGCGGAAACCGGGCTCCCGGTTACTGAGCTTTCGGAGTTGCTTTTACTCCTTGAACTCAAGGGACTCGTCCAGAGTCTTCCGGGAAAATTCTTTCAGAGGATGAATTGAGCGAGATCTTCGAAATTCCAGCGAATACCAAAGGCCTTTTTATCTCAAGACCTAACCGATTTTTATCCGTAGTGGAATTGGGGCCAGGGATCCGGGAGGAAGTTCATCTTCATGATCCCGGAAGACTTCCAGATCTGGCCATTCCGGGACGGGAGGTCCTCCTGGCCCGTGCCAAAAATCCTAGAAGGAAGACCCGCTGGGATCTTTTGGCCTTTCGTATTCGGGATTACTGGTGTTTCTGTCATTCGGGTTATCACCGAAAGATTACGGCCAACCTTCTTTTTAAACTAAAACCTTTTGGCGACTTTTATGAAATTTATCCCGAGCCCGGAGTAGGGGAGGGCCGCTTGGATTTTCTATTAAAGACCTCCTCTGGCGACCTTTATCTTGAAGTCAAGGGGGTTACCTGGGCCCATGAGGAAACGGCCCTCTTTCCGGATGCCCCTACGGAAAGGGGCTTGAAGCACCTCAAGACGCTGAGAAGCCTTCTCGAAAGTGGCCACAGGGCCGGCTTGCTTTTTCTGGTTTTCAGAAAGGAGGCTCGAAAAGTTGTACCCGCCGAAGATATCCAACCGGCTTTTAGCAGGGCTTTGAAAGCGGCCTTGTCAAAAGGTCTCCTTGTCAAGGCCTTAGTCCTAGGCTATGACGGGAGAACAATTCGGTTTTTACGCGAAATTCCGATTGTAGCCTAAAAATAAGAGATTCCCCAAAGGATCTCTTTGGCCTCCTCTAGGGTGGTTTGGGCTACTTCCCGGGCTCGGCGATTGCCTTCGGAAACGATTTCTTCGAAAAGATCTTTTTGCTTCTCCAGTTCAACACGTTTATCCCAAATGGGTCTTAAGGCCTCCACCACCCGTTCGGCGAGTTCTCTTTTACAGTCCTTGCAACCCAGACGGGCGGCTTTACAGTCTTCGATGATTTCCTGAATCCTTTCCTGCGGAGTGTAAAGCTTAATAAGGTTAAAGGCTACACAGCGGTTTTCCGGATCTCCTGGATCGCTCTTCCTAGGCCTTTCGGTATCAGTAACCATGTAAAGGATCTTCTTTTGGACCTCTGCTTCGGAATCGTTCAAAAAGATGGCGTTACCATAGCTCTTGCTCATCTTGCGACCGTCAAGTCCTGGCACCTTGGCGGCTTCTTGGGAGAGAATGGGTTCCGGTAGAGGGAAGACCTCCCGCTCGTAGAGGTAGTTGAAACGGCGAGCGATCTCTCGAGTGAGTTCGAGATGCGGCAGTTGATCCACGCCTACGGGCACTTTTTCGGCTTTGTAGATCAGAATATCCGCGGCCTGAAGTACCGGATAACCCAGAAAACCATAGGTGGTTAGGTCCTTGTTTTTCAAGTTTTGAAGCATTTCCTTGTAGGTGGGATTGCGCTCAAGCCAGGGCACCGGAACGATCATTCCAAAGAGGAGGTAGAGCTCCGCGTGTTCCTTGATGGCCGACTGTACAAAAAGAGTGGCTTTTTCCGGAGAAAGACCTACGGAAAGCCATTCTAGGAGCAGTTCCCGGGTATTTTTCGGAATGCGCCGAGGATTTTCGTATTCCGTAGTCAGAGCATGCCAATCAGCTACAAAGTAAAAGCACTCGTATTCCTTCTGAAGCTGAAGCCAGTTTTGTAAAACCCCATGAAGATGACCCAAATGAAGAGGTCCCGTCGGACGCATCCCGCTCAACACTCTTTTTTTGGCCACCGCTAACCTCCGAGAAACAACCTCGTAAGAGTTATAATCACCGGGAGTATAATTTTTCCGACCAGGCCTGTAAAGACGAGAGCAACCAGAAATATAAAACCCAAATATTCATAGCGAAGGTAGATATAGGCCAGACGAGAAGGAAGTATTCCAGCCAGAATACGACTCCCATCCAGAGGCGGTATCGGAAGAAGGTTGAATAGGGCTAAACCTATGTTGATTTGAACTCCTATATAAAGCATGGTTGAAACAATCTTCCCAAAATCTAGGGTGAGAGGACCAAGAAGGGGATACATACCAGAGAGGAAATGCGGCAGGATTCGGTAGAGGAAAGCCATGCCGAAAGCCAGAATGAAATTGGCTACCGGACCGGCCAGGCCTACCAACATCATATCCTGCCTGGGGTTTCGAAAGTAAGTCGGATTTACCGGTACGGGTTTAGCCCAACCTATGGCCTGAGTCAGAAACAGGACCAAAGTGCCTATAGGATCCATGTGTTTCAAGGGGTTCAGGCTGAGGCGTCCGGCGGCCTTGGCCGTAGGATCTCCTAAGCGCCAGGCCACCCAGCCGTGAGCCAGCTCATGGAACACGATGGCTGCCAGTAAGGCCGGGAGAATAATTAGAAATTCGCCGATACGGGATAAGATCATAAATCCGAAATCTAACATTTTTTCAATAGGCGGCCAACCAAGGCTAGTTCCTCTTCCCGGCTACTAACCTTTCCGTCAAGACGGGCATAAAGGAGATTTTGTAGGATTTTCCTCATCTGAGGGCCGGGAGGGATGCCCAGAACTTTGAGGTCTTCTCCGGTGAGATGAGGTT
Organism: Thermosulfurimonas dismutans; assembly: GCF_001652585.1. Lineage (GTDB taxonomy): Bacteria > Desulfobacterota > Thermodesulfobacteria > Thermodesulfobacteriales > Thermodesulfobacteriaceae > Thermosulfurimonas > Thermosulfurimonas dismutans. The sequence continues at coordinate 63,174 of NZ_LWLG01000007.1, read as the reverse complement.
TCACTTCTTTTAAGGCCAAAAATTCCTTTAATCGTTCTCCAAAGTCCTTTTCAACACTTGCAGTGGCTATGAGGACAGGGAGAGAAAAACCCGAAAGAAGCCTAAATCTTTGGCTAGGTTTGGTAGCGGCCAATATGTTGGGTAAAAGTTCTTGCAATTTTAGCCACTCGCCTTGAAACTCCAGGGCTTCTTTTTCTGAAAGTCCTAGTTTTTGGGAAAGAGCCGCTTCAGCCCGAGTTAAACTTAGGATGAGACCTTTCAGAAGGACTTTGGCCGAGGTCTTCTCATTCATGATTTTTAAGCTTTTTTCTAGGAAAGCGGGGGGTTCAGGAAGACCCAAAGCCTGGAGTACCCCTAGACTCTCGAGACACAAAATAACCCTTTCGGGAGCTCTCTCAGAGAGCACGCGCAGGAGTTCTCCACGGATACGAGCTGAGGTAAGGAGATTTAAGGCATCCTGAGTCCAGGCCCTTCCTAGGGCTCCTATAGTTTCCTTAGCCAGATCGAACTCGAAACGCACGGCATAACGGGCGGCCCGAAAAATACGAGTAGGATCGTCCACAAAGGAATTCATATGAAGAACCCGTATAAGGCCGCTCTCGAGGTCAAAGAGGCCTCCGAAGGGATCAAGGAGCTTTTCCTTGAAAGGCCCTGAAAGTCCCACAGCCATAGCGTTTATGGTGAAATCTCGACGGTAGAGGTCCTCCGAGATGCTCCCCGGGGAGACCTTTGGGAGGGCCGCCGGCCGGGGATAAACCTCTTTGCGAGCGGTTACGAGATCCAACTCTCCTCCGGGAAAAACAATTTTATATGTGAGGAAAGGAGACCGAGCCTTGATTTCTCCAGAAAGGGCACGGCTTAGGGCCCGAGCGTATTCTTCAGCCTCACCCTCTACTACGAGATCGAGGTCCTTGACGGGTTTTTCCAAAAAAAAATCCCTGACCGGTCCGCCTACTACATAAACTGCGAGTTTGAGTTCTTCAGCTATCTCCGCGGCCCTAGATAGGGTTTCCGCCCAGCCTGTAAAGACAATGAAACGCTTAAAAGGAAAGGTCTTAGCCTCGAGGGTGATGTTTTTCATGTATTTTTCGGAGATTTTTGAGATCAAGATGGGTGTAAATCTGCGTGGTGGAAAGACTGGCATGCCCCAACATCATCTGGACAGCTCGTAAATCCGCTCCTCCTTCAAGTAGATGGGTGGCGAAGGAATGCCGCAAAACATGAGGGGAGATTTCGGTATCTATACCCACTTTGCGGGCATAATCTTTGATAATCTGCCAGAAACGCTGTCGAGTAAGGGGTTTCCCGTAGCGGTTTAGGAAGACCTGAGGAGGGTCAGAGCGTCCTGAAAGGAGTTTAGGACGAGCCTCCCGGATATAGCGTTCCAGATATTCTCGGGCAAAGTCTCCTAGTGGGACCAGTCTCTCTTTGGAGCCTTTGCCAAAGACTCGCACGAAGCCTGCCGAAAGATTGAGCTGAGAGAAAGTAAGGGCTACCAGTTCCGAGACACGAAGACCGGTAGCATAAAGGGTCTCAAGCATGGCTTTGTCTCTCAAACCTCGGGGGGTCGAAGTGTCAGGAGCGGAAAGTAGCCTTTCGACCTCATTTATAGTAAGTACCTTGGGCAATCGCTGAGGGAGTTTGGGGCTTTCTACCAAAAGCAGAGGGTTGTTGGTGAAACCTTTCTCCAGTTCAAGAAATCGAAAAAAACTCCTCAAGGCCGAGAGTTTTCGAGCCACACTTGAGGAAGAGAGCTTTCGTCTTTTTAAGCTCTCTAGAAAGAGAAGTATCGTCTCTATCGAGACTTCCTTGAGGTCGTCTATCCCTTCTTTTTCGAGAAACTCTTTGAAATCCCCAAGATCCCGGGCATATGATTGCAGGGTGTTCTCGGAGAGATTCCTTTCTAGGGTCAGGTATTCCAGAAAGGCCACAATTTCAGCTTGCATTAGGCGGAAAGTTCCTCCAGTACTTTCCTAGCGGTACGCTTTATCTTCTCGTTTTCGCTCATGAGACTAAGAGTTCTCACCTTGGCTTGGAAACCCTGGCGCTCAAGCGGTCCCTTCTCCGGGGCCACTTTGGCCAAGGTTTCCATGGCCTCGCAGACGATAGCCTCATCTCCGGCTTCGAGCAATAAGAGCAGGGTGTTCCAGTCCTCAGGGAGGCCATAGGCCTTTACATATTCCCGGGCCACCTTGGTAAACCTCTGGGTGCCGTAGGCGTTCTTAAGGCGTTTTAAGGCCTTCTCATGCTCCGGTTTGCCCTTTTTACCGGCAAAAAGCTTTTCCACTTCTTTGAGATACTTTTCCTTGAGCCAGGAGGAACGGTTTATGGATTTTTGAGCCGTTTCCCTTTCCCTTTTCTCACGTAAACGGGCATGGAGACTGCGATCTCTAAGGCGATCAATTTCGCGCCATGAAGGCCGCTTAGCGTAATGATCGTCATCAAAATCATCAAAGATTACGCTCATACCCACCTCCTAAGACAATCTACCTGGTAGTATTTGCGTGCTGGAAGTTCAACAGCCGTGAGCTTTCCTCCGTAAACACAACCCGTATCTATGCCTATCCTATCCGGAAGATCCAGTGGTTCTGGAAAAGGCGTATGTCCAAATACTATAGTTTTTTCGAACTTTCCTGGATAGTAATAAAAACTTTCCCGGATCCAAAGAAGGTCTTCCTCGTCCTGTTTATCAAAGGGAATTCCGGGTCGAATACCGGCATGCACGAAAAAGAAATCCTTGGTCTCATAATACAGAGGAAGCGATTCTAGAAAGTTTAAGTCCTCCTCAGGGATGTTAAGTTTCCCCCGTTCAAAGTAGTCTCTGAGAGTGATCTCCCCTCCGTTATAGAGAAAAACCGCGGATTCTATACCTTTAAGATATCTTTTAAACATCCATTCATGGTTTCCCGAAAGGGCTATCACTTTGTTAGGATATTCGGTTACGAGTTTCTTCACCATCTCGATCACTTTTCTGGGAGAAGGCCCTCGATCTATATAATCCCCTAAAAAGATCAACAAATCCTTTCCCCATTCCACCGGAAGCCTATCAAGCAGGGCTTCCAGTGCCTCCGCACATCCGTGGACATCACCGACTGCAAATATCTTCATATTGCGAGGACGAAGCGAGAACGTCGTTCATCAAGGCGTTTAAGCCCTACCTCTCGAGCAAACCTAAGGGCTTCTTCATACTCCTCTTGGCTTAAAGATCGATCAAGCGGGGGATATTTCCAGGCTTCTCCGCAGGGACGATATTGATCCATAAGATTTACGTAAGTGTCAGGCGATATTTCCTGGGCTATAAAAGAAAGGACCTCTTTGGTTCCGGAAAGATTCCCCGGAAGCACTAGATGTCTTACCAGAAGCCCTCTTACTGCTACTCCATCCTCTATGACTAGGTCTCCCACCTGACGGTGCATCTCCTTCAAGGCCTCTTTCGCCTTTCTCGGATAGTCCGTGACCTTGGAGAGTCTTGCGGCCACCTTCTCTTCCGCATATTTGATATCCGGCATATAGATATCCACGATATCTTCAAGAAGCCGCAAAGTCTCTACGGATTCATAGCCGCCACAGTTATAAACCAAAGGAAGCCTTAAACCCTCCTTGGCCGCAAGTTTTAACGCTTCCACAATAAAGGGGATCTGATGGGTAGGGGTAACTAGATTGATATTATGGCAGCCCCGGGCTTGAAGAAGCAACATGATACGGGCCAAGTCTTCTACGGAAATTTCTTCTCCCTCTCCGAGATGACTTATCTCCCAGTTCTGGCAGTACACGCAGGCCATATTACAGTAGGTGAAAAAGATGGTACCAGAGCCCCCGAAACCTACGAGGGGGTCTTCCTCTCCGAAATGTGGGCCGTAACTAGAAACCATAGGTCTAGCCCCCACTTGACATAGCCCCTTTTCTCCAGAAAGCCTATCCACTCCGCACTCGTTAGGACAAAGGAGACAGGGACTTATACGGGCGTAAAGGGCATTTATGCGACGATCTAGCTCTCCGGACTCGATTAGTTTCAAGTACGAGGGTTCAAACACTTAACAACTCCGCCCAATGCTTTACTTCTGGAGGGACTTTAAGAAGTTTTCTCAATTTAAGATAACAACCCGTACAGGCGGTGACAAGAAGGGAAGGACCGAGTTCCATAAGTTTTTCGAGAAATGGTTTCGGAAGCTGGTTTTCAAAAAGAAGCCTTTTAGGGGTTACAGAACCGCAGCAAAGATTTATTTGAGACCCTTGGAACGAAATTTGGGGTTTAAATTCTTTCAAATGGCAAGGAATGTGTATAGCTAAGTCATCCACTTGAAAAGGCCAAGTAGAGACCTTCGGGCTAAGGTGGCTCAGGGCTTCCTCTACACGTTGAGCTACCGAATGGACTTTTTTTTCTTCCTTGGTATCTGAAAAGACCAAGGGATAAACTTTCTTGAACATCCACAGGCAAGAAGCGCAAAGGGTAAGAATGGGGCCTTCGGTCTGAGATAGGACTTCAAGGGTGTTTCGGGACTGCTCAAGGAATACTTTTTTTCTTCCGATGGAGGCCGCCGGAAGCCCACAACAAAGAGGTCTGGTAACTCCCGGCGAGTATCCCATGCCTTTTAGAAACAGGATCAGCTTGTGGGTGGCTTTGGGATAAAGGTATTCCGCTCCACAGGAAAGGAAGATGGTAACATCGCCCTTTTCTGGAAGTTTTAGGTTTTGACTGAACGTCCGGGAAGCTCGTTTCGGAAGCTGATCTGTACAGAGCTTGTCAAGCAACGTCCCTTCTTTGGGAAGCCAGGTAAGAAGAGGGCCTTTAGAAATAGGGATTTTTGAGGAAGAAGGATCTTCCAATTTTTTTAAAAAGACAAGTTCGGGAAGCGGTACCCGGTTAGGGCAAGCGTTTTCACAGTTTCCACAGGCAAGACAGGTTTCCAGGGCCGGATGCTCCCAAAGGCCGGCCTCAAAGAGAAAAATCCTTCCCCGTGGCGAAAAGAATTCTCGTTGGGTGGCCACATAAGTAGGACAGACTGCCAGACATCGGCCACAGCGACTACAAAGGGCGAGCTCAGGCCTTTTCATCCGGATCTACAAACTGATCGAGCCACCAGGAAGCCCAGTCGGTCTCAAGGATGGCTTCGGCAAGCTGGCGTCCGCTTTCGGTCTTAAGGCGTCTTTTGGCGTAGGCCAGCCACCGCGGCGCATAAGGGTTACCGAGATCCTTCTGCTCTTTGAGCATGATCATGAGATCAAGTTGGTCGGCATCCCGGGCCAGCCTGGCCTCAAGGCTTTTCTGAGCCAAATATTCTTCAAGGAGTTGTTTCCCTTCCTCCTCAAAAGGTAGGCCGGAAAGGGTATCCTGGAAGGCCCTTTTTTCGTCCGCGCTATCATAGAGTTTGTTTACAGAATTAAGATCTCCTATACGGGCCTCAGCAAGATCGTGCAGGATGGCCATTTTAATGACCTTTTCGGTATCAGCCTCTGGGACAAGTTCCGCCAGAAGCCAGGCACAGAAGATCACTCCAAAGCTGTGAGCCGCTACACTCTCCTCGCCGCTACCTAGATAGGCGTAACCCGTGCGCTTTAGGTGTTTCAACATAGCGGCCTCAAATAGGGCCTTGGCGTAACGATGGAAGGCACTCATAGCTTTAAAAGTAAAAGCTTACGCCTCTCCTGTAAAGTTGAATTTTTGTGTGCCAAATGTCACGGAGAGCCATCCGGAGAAAAAGACCCTTTGGGATTTGAAAAAGCGGGTCTCAGAGAAGAGGAAATAATAGCCGTTATCGGCGTAGTCGTCCCAGTTGCAAAATAAAATAAGAATAAGCCTTCTTGCCTTGAAGGCCATTTTTTGGTAAGGGAGGGATAAAAGTCTGGGGAGGATAGTCATGAAACCGAATGCCGCCGATTACCTTTCACGTGAGGAATTCGAAGCTCTCCAACTAAGACGCCTCAAGGAGACCGTTACCAGAGTTTACAATTTAGTGCCCTTCTATAAGGCCAAATTTGATGAGGTTGGTATCAGGCCTCAGGATATCCGAAGTCTCGAGGACATCAAAAATTTGCCTTTTACCACCAAACAGGATCTACGGGATCACTATCCCTTCGGGTTGCTCGCAGTCCCCATGGATCAGGTAGTGCGGATCCACTCCTCTTCCGGGACTACGGGTAAGCCTACGGTGGTGGCCTATACCGAACACGACATGAAGGTCTGGATTGAGGTCATGATGCGGTCCCTCCTTATGGCCCGAGTGGGCCCGGGAGATGTGGTCCACAATGCTTATGGTTATGGGCTATTTACCGGAGGTCTCGGGTTCCACTACGGGGCCGAGGCCCTTGGGGCGGCGGTGGTGCCTTCAAGCGTGGGTTTCACCAAGCGTCAGCTCATGCTTATGCGGGATTTCGGGGCTACCATTCTCTGTTCCACCCCTTCCTACGCCCTGCATCTTGCGGAAGTGGCCGAGGAGGAAGGGTTCGATCCCCGAAACGATTTTAAGCTCCGAGCGGGCTTCTTCGGAGCCGAACCGGCCTCGGAAGGCCTGAGACAGGCGGTGGCCGAGGCCTGGGGCATTAAATATTTTGAGGCTTACGGTCTTTCGGAGATCATTGGTCCGGGGGTAGCAGCTTCTTGTGAGTACGGGGAACTTCACATTTTTGAAGATCATTTCTATCCCGAGATCATAGATCCCGCGACCGGAGAGGTGCTTCCAGAGGGCGAGGAGGGCGAGTTGGTCTTTACCACCCTTACCAAGCAGGCCCTACCCCTCATTCGCTACCGTACCAGGGACATCTCGCGGATCTATCGGGAGCCTTGCCGTTGCGGACGGACTATCCTTCGCATGGGGAAAGTGGTTGGCCGAAGCGACGATATGCTCATCGTCTCTGGAGTAAACGTCTTCCCCTCTCAGGTGGAGCACGTGCTCACCAAGGTAGAAGGCCTTACCCCCAATTACGTCATTGTGGTGGACAAGCGAGGAGTACTTGATGTCCTTGAGGTCTGGGTGGAGGTGGACGAACGCATCTTTACCGGGGATCTGGGATCTCTTGAAAATCTCAAACACAAACTCGAGGAAGAACTGGCCAATCACCTATTTTTGAGAGCCAGGGTTAAATTGGTTGAACCCAAAACCCTGGAACGTTCTATGGGCAAGGCCAAGAGGGTTATTGATCGTCGTGAATTACAGGAAAAACTTGGAGGTTAGCCATGCGAAGCCAATACGCCATAAAACAGCTTTCGATCTTTCTTGAAAACCGTAAGGGGCGTCTTAAGGAACTCACCGAGACCCTCTATAAGGCTCAGGTGAACATCCGTGCGCTTGCGCTTGCCGAAAGTGCGGAGTTCGGGATCCTGCGGCTAGTGGTGGACAATCCGGAGAAGGCCCGTAGTGTCCTTTCGGCGGCTGGTTTTACCGTTAAGGAGCAAAGCGTCTTTGCGGTGGAGGTGGAGGACAAACCGGGTGGTTTCTATCAGGTGGTAAAGCTTCTCTCTGAAGCTGACATCAATGTGGATTATACCTACGCCTTTGTGGGAGGCGGTGACCGAGCGGTTTTGGTCTTCAAGGTCCCTGACGAGAATTTTGATAAGGCCCTTGAGGTGGTCTATAAAGGTGGTATCAAATTGGTGGAGCCCATTTTCTTTTACGGAAGTTAGACTCCTAATTTAAGGCTTTTCGCCGATCATATGAAGAAATTCCTCTTCATTAATGATCTTGAGTCCTAGGGCCCGGGCGCGATCGTATTTGGAGCCCGGGTTCTCCCCCACTACTACATAGTCCACGTTCCTCGAAACTGAAGAAGTTACTCTTCCCCCAAGGGCCTGCACTTTCCGCTTGGCCTCTTCCCGAGACATACTCTTCAAGGCCCCGGTAAATACAAAAGTAAGGCCGGCAAGGTTCTTTCCCTCTGCCACCTCCTCCACCGTTTTTTCTTCCTCAAAAGTGAGGCCCGCCTTTCGAAACTTTTCTAAGGTCTGGAGGTTTCTTTCGTTGCGAAACCATTCCCAAATCGCACGGGCGGCTTCGGGCCCAATGCCAGGAACGCTCATGAGATCGGTCAGGGAAGCCTTTTTGATAGTTTCAAGGTTTTTGAAGTGTTGAGCCAGAAGCTGGGCCGTTACCTCACCCACGTGTCTTATGCCGAGGGCATATAGGAAGCGAGAAAGGGTGGTCTTTTTGCTCCTCTGGATGGCCTCGTAGAGATTACGGGCCTTTTTAAGGGCAAAGCCTGGAAGCTGTAGGAAGTCCTCTACCTTGAGATAGTAAAGATCCGCTATGTCCTGAACTAGACCGGCGTCCACTAAGGCCTGGGCTACTTTGGTTCCCAGACCTTCAATATCCATGGCCGCCCGGCTGGCGAAATGTATAAGATGGCGCACCAGTTGACCGTAACAACCCTTATTGGGGCATCTCCAGACGGCCTCGCCGGGTTTGCGTATCAGTTTGCTTCCGCAAACCGGACATTTTTCGGGCATCTTGAAGGGCTTCTCGTTGCCGGTTCGCCGCTCTTTAATAACCATGACTACTTCGGGGATGACATCTCCGGCCCGTTGGACCAGGACCCAGTCTCCGATGCGAATGTCCTTGCGACGGATCTCATCCTCATTGTGAAGGGTGGCCCGTGAGACCACCACTCCTCCAACTTGCACGGGTTTCAGAATGGCCACCGGAGTTACGGCCCCGGTTCGTCCCACCTGCACGATGATGTCAAGGACCTGCGTGGTGACCTGAGTAGGGGGGAATTTGTAGGCCAGGGCGTAACGAGGACTGCGGGCCTTGGTGCCAAGTTTTTCCCAAAGAGAAAGATCGTTCACCTTGATGACGATACCGTCTATCTCGTAGGGTAACTCCTCGCGTTTTCTCTCCATCTCGTGGTGGTAAGCAATGGCTTCGTGGATGTTTTTGACCTTGCGGACCATTGGATTGACCTTGAGGCCCCATTTGGGAAGGGTGGTCAAGATCTCCCACTGGCTCTTGAACTCGTAACCCTCAACCCTTCCTACTCCGTAAAAAAAGACGTCCAAAGGACGTTTGGCGGTGACATTGGGATCGAGCTGTCGCAGGGAGCCCGCGGCCGCGTTGCGCGGATTGGCAAAAGGGGGTTCTCCTTTGCTCAATCGTTCTTCGTTTAGCTTTTTGAAGTCCTCTTTCCTCATGAAAACCTCTCCCCGGGCCTCAAGAAGCTGGGGTAGAGGAAGATCTCCCTCTGAAAAGAGTCTCAGGGGTATGCTCTTTATGGTCTTGATATTATTAGTGACATCTTCGCCGGTGTAGCCATCTCCGCGGGTGGAGCCCACCGTGAGACTCCCGTTCTCGTAAACTACTTCCACCGCCACGCCGTCCATTTTGGGTTCAACCGTGTATTCTATTTCGGCATCCTTCGGGAGGTTGAGGAATCTTTTTATACGTTTATCAAATTCAAGGACTTCTTTTTCGGAAAAGGCGTCGTCAAGCGAGAGCATGGGAATATAATGTGGCACCTGCCGGAATTCTTTGGCTGGAGGATAACCGACCCGCTGGGTAGGAGAATCCGGAGTGATTAGCTCAGGGTACTTAGCCTCGAGCTCCTTGAGTTCCCGCATGAGGGCGTCGTATTCTGCATCCGAGATCACCGGCGAATCCAGGACATAATACCGATAATTGTGGTATTCGATTTCTTTCCGCAGTTGGTTGACCCGCTCAATAACTTCGGGGGGAATAGTCTTCTTTTCGTCGGCAGCCATCTTTCCTCCTCCCGCTTTAGGGAAGACTTCTTATGAAATTATAGGTCTTTCGGAAGTATTTTAAAAGCTCATCCGGTGCTATAGTTAAGCCGTGAGATTTGAAAGGTTAGACTTGGCATATACTCTTTTTTCAGGATTGGTTTGTCCTTTTTATTTTCTGGCTCAATTGAAGAAGAAAAGAAGGGTCTATTTGCGAAAAAGATGGCATCCTCGCTTCGATGATTTGTCGCCTAAAAAAGAACGTATTTGGATCCATACCCTTTCGGTAGGAGAGCTTCAGGCCGCAGGTACCTTGCTCAAAGGACTCCGCAAACGCTTTCCTCAATACGAGCTAGTGCTCACAGCCACTACGACTTCCGGACTCAAACTGGCCAAAGAGAGATTTTCGAACCTGGCCCGGGTCCATCCCTCGCCCCTGCATTGTCCACGGAGCCTCAAGCGCTATTTTTCGGCCATAAGGCCTCGACTTTTCATCCTAGTCGAGACCGATGTCTGGCCGGATCTCGTGGGTTTCGCTAAGGCTGCCGGAGTACCATTGATACTGGCTAATGGCGCCATTTCGGAAAAAGCCTACCGAAGACTTAGAAGATTTAGGTTTTTGGCTCGTTTCCTTTACAGGCCTTTTGCGGTACTGGCCATGGCCAGCGAGGAGGACCGTATTCGTATGGAGGCCCTCTCTCCGGGCCCCCGGGTCCTCTTCTTAGGCAATCTGAAGTACGATTTTCCGCCTCCCAACAAGGAAGAAATCGAGGCCTTGCGCCAGGATCTTTCGGCCTTTGTTTCTCCGCCGGTGATAGTGTGTGGTTCCACCCATGCCGGAGAGGAAGAACTGATCCTTAAAGCCTTCAAAAGGCTTCCCCATGGTACGCTCATTCTCTGCCCCCGGCATCCCGAGAGAGCCGCCGAAGTAAAAGCCCTTTCCGAAAGACTGGGCTTTGAGACCGCTCTGCGCTCAAGGCCTTCCCCGGCCAGGGTTTTGGTGGTAGATACCCTGGGGGAGCTGAGGGCTCTATATGCTCTGGCGGAGGTGGCTTTCGTGGGAGGCACCTTGGTTCCAGTGGGGGGACATAATCTTCTTGAGCCTGCGGCTTTGAGTGTTCCGGTCCTCTTCGGTCCTTATGTAGAGAGCATAGCTTCGGTAGCCCGCGAGCTTGAGGCCGAGGGAGGAGGTGAAAAGGTAAAGCCGGATCCGGAGGCCCTGGCCATGGCCATGAAAAGATTTTTGAAGGAGTCCAGGGATCGGGGAGAGCGCGCTTTGAAGGTTTTTTCAAGGCACCGGGGAGCCCTTGAGCGTTACCTCAATTTGATAGCCAATTTCTTGGACAAAGGAGGACGTGCCTGATGGACAAAGCTTTAAAGATCGCCCATTTCATGAGAGAGCACGACAAGGTGGCGGTCTGGCTCGGGGTAGATTTACTTGAAGTTCGCCCGGGCTACGCCCGTGTGGCCATTACGGTAAGGGAAGACATGCTTAACGCCGCTGGAGTCTGTCAGGGAGGGGTAACCTTTTCACTTGCGGACTTTGCCTTTGCCGTGGCTTCAAATAGTCATGGGAAACTGGCGCTGGCGGTCTCGGCCCAAATATATTATCCGGCTTCGTCTAGACTTGGGGATCGTCTGATCGCCGAGGCCCGTGAGGTAAACCTCACCGAAAAGACCGGTATATATGAAGTTGAAGTCCGCAAGGAGGACGGTACCCTGGTGGCCTTTTTTACCGGACAAGTGGTAAGGCGAGATATGGAACTCAAGGTAGATTAGCCCTTATCGCCAAGGCCAGAAAACGGTCTTTTTCCTGAAACATGAGTTTTTTGCGGACGAGATCTTGGAGAAAGACCTTAATCTTTTCTCCGGAAAGGTTGGGGAAGGCGGAAGTTATATCCCCAAGGCTTCGGGGTTCGGTAAGAAACAAATAAATGGCCCGCGAGAGGCCTTTCAGGCGGTGGTGAAGAACCCGCCCCTGGGGGGTTACCTGACGGATAAGAATGAAGTCCAGGCCTTCGCGATAAGTGAGAAGAGGCCCCTTCTCCTCCCTGAGCCTGGACCAGATTTTTTGCCAGCCTTTCACCTTTTCGATGACCGGCCGCCAAAGCTGAGTTTGTTTCCTGCGATCTCCGCTATAGGATAAAATTAAGGGTTTGAGGCGCTTGCGTAGCTCTTCTGGAAAGAGGTAACTATAATAAGGATGAGGATAAAGACGGGAGAGGCCGAAGTCCGTAGGATTTCTAAAAATGGGACTCCCATATCCCAACCAGAAGGAGACCGTGGTAAGAGGCCGAAAGGGAAAGACGTAATCTAGGGCAGAGAGGGTCTCTTGAATTTCTTCTTCGGTGCTCCCCGGAAAATGGCATATAAGATTGGCCGAGAGTTCAAGACCGGTCTCTTCACAATGGCGCATGGCGGCTACATTGGCCATGGCGGTTGTGCCTTTGCCCAGGCGTTTGAGAAGCGAAGTTGAAAGGGCCTCGATACCTATCTGAACCCAATAGAGGCCCCCTTTTCGCATTCGACGGTATTCCTCTGCGGTATAAATGGCTCGTAGCTCGGCAAAGATGCGATAATCCCGCCCCTCTCCGGCCAAGTTTTCAAAGAGTTCAAGGGCCTGAGATCTGTCAAGACAGTTATCCATGAAGGCGAAATCGAGAAGTCCGGCTTCGGCGTGGCGTCTTATGTCGTAAAGCACGTTTTTCATCGGCCTCAGACGATAGCCGTGCCACTGGAGATTGAGGTTGCAGAAGCGGCACTTTCCCCACCAGCAACCCCGTGAGGCTTCTAGAGAGATCAGCGGAAAAAATCGCTTTTCTGGAGGAAGGAGATTCAATTCTCGGAAGTAGTCCTCATAGATGGGGGAAGGAATTTCCTCAGGAGAAAGTTCCCAAAAACCTTGTCCAGAGATCTTGCCATCTTCCCGGAAAAAGAGGCCCGGGACATCCGAGGGCTTAGTTCCCGATGAAAGGGCTTTCAAGAGTTCGGTGAGGGGCTTTTCACCTTCACCGTTTATTACAAAATCAATAAAAGGAAAGACTTCAAGATAGCTTCGGCCCAGATCTTCGGCACAAAGGGCGCCCCCGAATACGATCTTGAGATGTGGGAAGGCCTTCTTCAGTCTTTGGGCGGCCCATAGGGAGAGAGTCAACTGGTTCAAACATACGGAAAAGCCTACTATCTGGAATGTCTTCCAAGGAAGACGTCGGAGATAAATGGAAAGGGTCTCTTCAGTAATAGCCAAGACTTCTTCATAGGTTTGCTTAAGATCCTCCTTGCGGGCAAGCTTCTGAAATAGTTTTCGGGCCCGGGGTCGCATTTCCGGAAAGAGGAGTCCGGCCCCCACGCTTTCTGAAAGCCAGGAGGAATCGCTTATTTTTTGATACTCTTTATAACCCAGGGCCTGTGCCAAAAAGAGGTAGGGATGAAAGGTTTTGACCTCGATTTCCGGCAGATGCTTTCTGAGATAGCCCTTGAGTACACCGAGCTGAATCGAGGGTCGATTAAAAAGGGGCCAGGGCATGGATATGAGGGCTATCTTCATGGAGTAGGCCTCTTGTTTTTCGTCCCTTTTTAACCTATGGTTTAGGTAAGTGTAAAGGAGGGGAGCCCATGGCGGAAGTAAGAGAGCTAACTCCTGAGGATCTCAGGGTAACCGTAGACCCCAAAACTCTCGGCGTAGAGTCTTCGGAAGAACTCCTTCGGGAAGAGCCTCCGATGGTCATGGCTCAGGAAAGGGCCCTGGCGGCCCTCTCCCTGGGAATAAAGCTGGATGATTCCGATTTTCATATCTATGTGGCCGGTGAGATGGAGCTAGGAGCGAATTATATCACTCGAGTTCTGGTTGAGGAGGAGGCCAAAAAAAGGCCCACGCCTTCGGACTGGTGTTACGTCTATAACTTCGAGGATCCGGATCGCCCTAAAGCCCTTGAGCTTCCGGCCGGCAAAGGCCGGGAATTCAAGAAGGATATGGAGCGTTTCATCACGGCCCTGCGTGAAAGGATTCCCGAGGCCTTTGAGGATGAGACTTACGTCCAAAAGAAAGAAGCCCTGCTCCGGGAATTCAACCAGCGTAGGTCTAAGATCTTTGAAGAACTCGAGAGCAAGGTCAAGGCCGAAGGCTTTGTCCTAAATGTGGAACCCATGGGTATGATGATTATTCCGGCCAAACCTGATGGTACCCCCATGACTCCTCAGGACGTCCAAGATCTTCCCGAGGAGGAGAAGGAGAGGCTTAAGGCCAAAAGCAAGGAACTTCAGCAGGAACTGAATGCCACTGTAAGAAATATCCAGAAACTCGAAAAGGAATTACATGAGGCCTTGAAGAATCTTGATCGGGAAGTGGCCTCTCAGGTTATCACAATCCATCTCCAGGAATTGAACCAAAAGTATGCCCACCTCACTCCTGTGGTCACCTATCTTGAGGAAGTCGCCAAGGACATCCTGGAGCATCTTGATGAGTTCCGTCAAGCCCCTGGGAAGGAGGCCCCGCACCCTCCGTTTCCCGTCCCCACGCCTCCCCGGGAGTCCATTTTTACTCGGTATGAAGTCAATCTCTTTGTGGATAATGCTGGTAAAGAAGGAGCTCCGGTGATTTTTGAACCCAATCCTACCTATCCTCGACTTTTCGGGGCCATTGAGCGCAAGGCCCAGTTCGGGGCCCTTATTACGGATTTCACCATGCTTCGGGCTGGAAGCCTTCACCGGGCAAACGGGGGTTTCATTATCATTCGGGCCATCGATATTCTAAGGAATTTCTATTGCTGGGAGACCTTGAAACGCATTATAAAAAGTGGAAAAATCTTTTTAGAGGATCTCGGTGAACAACTCGGGCTTTTCACTACCAAGACCCTCCGTCCCAAGCCCATCCCCTTTAGGGCCAAAGTGATTCTCATAGGAGATCTCTTCCTTTATCATCTTCTCTATACTTATGACGAAACCTTTCGAGAACTCTTCAAAATCAAGGCCCCGCTTGAGGAATGGGTGGACCGCAATGAGGAGCGCACCCGGGAATTTCTCCGTACGGTGGCCTTTGTAGTCAAAAAGAAAGGGCTCAAGCCCGTCTCCGCAGATGGTCTGGCCCGACTTGTAGAGTATGCCTGTGAGATCTCTGGCCGCAAGGATAAGCTCACCCTGAAACTCTCCGAGATCTTTGATACCCTAAGGGAAGCCGATTTCTGGGCCGAAAAGGAAGGGGCTGAAAGGATTACTGCCGCTCACCTGGAGAAGGCCATTGAGGAACGTCGCCGAAGGCTTTCTCTCCTTGAAGACCGTATCCACGAGGTTATTCAAAAGGATCTCATTAAAATCAAGACCACCGGAGAGGAAGTGGGTAGCATAAATGGGCTTTCGGTCTATGACCTTGGAGACTATCGGTTCGGACGGCCAACGCGTATTACGGTGAACATCTCTCTTGGAAAAGAGGGCGTGGTCAATATCGAACGGGAAGCCGAACTTTCCGGAAAGATACATACCAAAGGGGTGATGATCCTTTCCGGTTTTCTCAGGGAGCGTTTCATTCAGGATAAACCCCTTACCCTTTCGGCCACCCTCTGTTTCGAACAGAGCTACGGTCTGGTAGAAGGGGACTCGGCCTCCAGTGCCGAGCTTTTTGCTCTACTTTCGGCCCTTGCTGGCGTGCCCATCAAACAGGGCATTGCGGTTACGGGCTCCGTGAGCCAAAAAGGCGAAATACAGCCCGTGGGAGGAGTTAACGAAAAGATCGAGGGTTTCTTTAAAGTCTGCGCCGAGCGTGGGCTTACCGGTGAGCAGGGGGTGATCATTCCTCAGGCTAACGTCAATGATCTCATGCTCAAAAAAGAAATCGTGGCTGCGGTGGCCGAAGGCAAGTTTCACATCTGGCCCATCTCACGGGTGGAAGAGGGGATAGCTATCTTGACCGGTATGCCTGCGGGAGAGCCTGGGCCCGACGGCCGATACCCGGAGGGAACGGTCTTCTACCTAGTTGACAAGCGCCTCCGGGAACTGGCCGAACGGGCCCGGGAGTTCGCCAAACCAGAGAACTCTCAGGGCAAAACTTAAGCTCGGCTTACCCTCCCAGTTTCGGGGTCTTACCCTTGTGCCAAAGGTAAACTATGGGGCTGGCCACAAAGACCGAGCTGTAAGTTCCCACGATTACGCCCAGGAAGAGGGCTAAGGCAAAGTCTCTTAGCACTACCCCTCCAAAAATAAGAATAGAAAGGATCACCAACATGGTGGTGAGGGTAGTGATAATGGTCCGGGCCAGCATCTCGTTTACGCTCCGGTTTATGATCTCGGAAAAAGGCGTACGCTCCCCCAGCTTTCGGATGTTTTCCCGGATACGGTCAAAGATAACCACGGTATCCGTAAGGGAGTAACCGGCGAGGGTTAGGAGGGCCGTTACTAGAAGAAGAGATATTTCCCGGTTGAGAAGATAGAAAATACCCAGAACCGCCAGCACGTCATGAAAGGTGGCCACGGCCGCCGCAACCCCGAAACTGATCTTGAACCGAAAGGCCAAGTAAAGGATAAAACCGACCAGCGAGATCAAGATGGCAATGATGGCCTTGCGCTTCAATTCTTTGCTTATGGCCGAACCGATTTCTTCTTTTCCTATGAGTTTAAACTTGAGCTCTGGAAACTTTTCTGAAAGGACCTTGCTTATAAGTTTTTCAGTCTTCCCCACGGTTTCAGTTTTTTCCCGTACTCTTACTAGTAGAAGATTTTCGTTCTTTACGTCCTGTAGTTGTATGCCTTTGAGACCGGTTTCGGAAAGGACTTTACGGATGGCATCAAGCTTGAAGGCCTTTTCGGCCTTGTAGTAAGCCAAAACTCCTCCTCCAAAATCCACACCTAGGTTAGCCACTCCACGCGAAATCTGTACGAAGGCCAAGAGGCCCAAAGCTACTAGTGCGCCCGAGAGGGCGAAGCAGAATCGGCGAGCGGCCATGAAATTGATCTTGGGTTTGCCAATGATCTGCAGGAAATTGATGCGTGGAGTCTTGCCTTTCGCGATCAAGGCATCATAGACAATGCGGGTGGCGAAGATGGCCGTAAAGAGGTTGATCACGATACCGGCAGAAAGAGTGACCGCGAAACCCTTTATGGGGCCGGTTCCGAAGAGGAAGAGGGCCAGAGCCGTGATCAAGGTGGTCACATGGGCGTCCACAATGGTCCAGAACGCCCGGTCGTAACCGGCGTTAATGGCCGCCCGCGGCGGACGTCCCAAGAGAAGCTCTTCCCGCATACGTTCGAAGATGAGGACGTTAGAGTCCACACCCATACCCATGGTGAGGATGATTCCGGCGATTCCCGGCAGAGTGAGAGTGGCCCGGAATAGGCTCAGGACCGCGAGCAAGAAGAGGACGTTGAGGACTAGGGCTACGTCTGCAACGAAACCCGAAAAACGATAATAGATGATCATGAAGACCAGAACCGCTACGCCACCGATTACACCCGAAAGAAGCCCCTTATGGATGGAATCTCGTCCCAAGGTGGGCCCGACGGTAATGTTCTGAATGACCTCCACAGGCGCCGGGAGGGCTCCGGCTCGCAATACGATGGCGAGATCCGAGGCCTCCTCGTAGGTAAAACCTCCCGAGATCTGAGCTTGGCCTCCGGGTATGCGTTCCCTAATTACCGGGGCCGAACGTACTACATTATCCAGCACGATAGCCAGTCTTCGGCCTACGTTTTCTCCGGTAATCCTTTCAAAGATCCTGGCTCCACGGGAGGTTAGGGTTAGAGAGACGTAGGGTTCATTGTAAGGCCCTCCTATGCGCACATGAGCGGTCTTGACCATGTCTCCGGTAAGAAGGGCCCGGCGATGGAGAATAATGAGCCTTTTAATAGTTCTTCCGGTGTCCCGATCTCGGGTGACCCAGAAATAGATCTCGTCTCCGGGGGGAAGATAGGACCGAAGAATACGGTTCAGATCCTCACGGGTATAATTGGGTTTGAGGCGGCCATCCTTCAGGGCCTGATCTATAAGACGATAATAGAAATCGATCTTCTGCATAGCCTCTTCATCTACTAACTTGAACTCGAGTTGGGCGGTCTGTCCGATGAGTTTCAAGGCCCGTTCGGGGTCTTTAACTCCCGGGAGTTGAACTACGATCTTGTCCTTGCCCTGACGCACGATTACTGGTTCGGTAACTCCGAACTGGTCAATTCGGTTTCTGATAACCTCAAGACTTTGTTCTACCGCATGCTCCCGAATGAATTGGGCCCGTTCGGCAGAAAGGGCCACTTTTATCTCGGGATATTTTCCAGGCCTTTCCTCCAGGATTTTGAGTTCAGGATACTCACGGTCGATCAGATCTTTGGCTCGGGCAAAGTCCTTTTCGTTCCCAAAAGAGAGTACAAAACCCTCAGGAGCCTCTTTGATGACTACTTTAATACCATGCTTTCCCAAGGCTTCCCTGAGATCCTGAACAGAGGCGTTGAGGGCGTTGTGGATGGCCTTGTCCACATCCACCTTGAGGACCACGTGCATCCCGCCCTGAAGATCGAGTCCGAGCTTGAGTCTTGCACCATAGACGTACTTCTTGAACCAGGAAGGAAGATTTTGATAAAAAGAAGGCAAAACTAGGATCACTGAGACCAGGGTAAGAATCGCCACCAGAAGGACCTTCCACTTGAGATAGCGCGGCATAAAAAGACCTCCTTGCCTTTAGGTTTCTTTACGGATGGTTTTCTCCTATACCAAAACTAAGAATTTGGCAAGCTTGAAGAACAAAGACCTATCTTGAGATTTCTCAAGTTCTTGCGTAAAAGTGCAAAAAAATCTAAATTCCGATCTTCAGGCAAAAGAGGTAATCCGGGGTTGAGAGTAAAAACTCGAACTCGCCTTTTTTTCTGAAACAGAGGTAGATATTTCCGGAAAGAGGGATCCAAAAGGAAAACGACAGAAATATTTTCTCTTTTCATGAGTTCCAAGGTTTCATGTAGTCTTCTGGGAGGAACTTCTCCTTCAGGATGGGGACCGGCCAGGGCCACTTCTTCAAGTCCGGCCTCCCGCAGAAAATATCCTAGGGCCGCATGTCCCAAAATGACCACTTTTTTGGTCTGACAGGTGGCAAGCGTTTTTAGTTCCCGCCTTATGTTCTCAATCTCTCCTAGCACTTCCTGAGCCCGCTTTTCAAAAGCTACCTTTTCCGAAGGCTTAAGAGAAATCAAAGTCCTTGAGAGCTTCTGCACAAAAGTCTCCACGATCTCCAAGTCGAGCCAAAGATGGGGATTTTCGACCTCGATATCCTGGGTAAGGAAAAGAGTTTTTTTCCTCAGCTCAGCCCGTTTCAGCCAGGGTTCTGTGCCCACTGCCAGGATGAGATCACTTTCATAAAGGATCCTAAAATCCTTAAAACCGGGTTCGAAGTGGTGAAAATCCGCTCCCGGCGGGATCAGTAAATGAATTCTTTCCTCGGGAGCAAGCCTCCTAGCCAGGTCATAAAGAGGGAAATTAGTGGCCGTGATAGTGATCCCAAGGGCCGAAACAGCCTTAAATAGAAACAAACAAATCAGCAATAGAACTTTATTCAAAACTAAGTTTAGTTTCACTGGAAGGGAAAATAATCTGGTCCTCTCCATAGGACAGAGACTCCCTTATAAAGTACTTGGAAATAAGTCATATGCATAGTAGGTGAGATTTCCCCCCTCTGAGGATGGGCTTGTTAACATAGTCCATTCAAAATAATTTTCCATTTTTGCTCCAAGATATTACTTTAACAAGCAACTAAGCTTCCGGCCAGAGGACAAGTACTTGTCCGGGAAGGATACGATTGGAAGAAAGATTGTTCCACACTTTTAGCTTTTGCAATGGCACACCAAATTTTTGAGAAATTTTCCAAAGAGTATCTCCTTTTTTGACCTTGTAGTAGGTAGCTTTTAAGCCTGTTTGGGAAACCTTCAGTTCTGCCACATAGAAACTTACCTGCTCCGGATAAGGGATAACTAAAGTCTGTCCCACCCTTATGAGATTACCTTCGAGGCCGTTCATTCTTTTTAAAACTTTAAGAGGGACCTTATAATACGAAGCTATCCTTAGAAGGGTCTCTCCCTTTCGTACTCGATGGTAGAGACGTTTACGATGATACACAAATTTGACTTGAGAAAGATATTTCTCAACCATTTCCGCCGTACCAAAGGGAACCTTTACCGGATAGGAAGCCATATAGGGTGGGGTCTTGGCCCGTCGAAGTTCGGCATTGAGGGTTTTGATGGTTTTATAATCTACCCCTGCCGCCAAAGCTACTACTCGTAGATCTGTACCTCCGGGCACCTCCACGGTCTCATAGTCTAGGGGAGGATCATACTTCACGAAAAAGCCATATTTTTCAGGATTTTTGGCTATAACTAAGGCCGCTAACCATTTAGGAAGATAATTCTTAGTTTCCCTACGAAGATAGCGATAACGACAGAGTTTCCAATAATCTCGGGTACGATATCTCAATATAGCCCGAGTAATCTTACCCTCGCCGGCATTATAAGCCGCACAAGCTAGGCGCCAGTCGCCGAATATGCCATAAAGATCCGACAGATAAAGGGCCGCGGCTTCAGTAGCTTTTTCAGGGTCTCTACGCTCGTCTATCCAATAATTGATCTTAAGGCCATACTTTCGGGCCGTACCCCTCATGAACTGCCAAATACCACAAGCCCCGGCCCTAGAATAAGCGAAGGGATTGAATCCGCTTTCTATCATAGCCAGATAAGCTAAATCTTCAGGAAGGTCATATCGTGAAAAGATATTCCTGATAAGGGGCAAATAACGCCCGGAACGTCTGAGCCAATTTTCAAAAGTCTTCCTTTTTTTTACACTAAAGTAGTAAATAAAATAATTTATCTGATCATTGAGATTGGGGGGCAATTCTTCGGAGACTATTTCTTCTGGAAGAAGCTCAAGATTTTCTTCGATTAAATTCTCATCATTGTAGTCTCCAGGCAAAAAAATCTTCTGTTCGAAAGCCAAAACTTGAGTAATAAGACCAAATGATATCCAGATATAAAACAGACCTATAATCGTAGTTTTCGATATTTGCATGGCCTTTTTTATAGCTAGAATTGCAATTAAAGTCAATTCTTGAAAGAATCTTGTTTTTTATCTTGACAAACAATTTAAAGAAGCTATTCTTTTAGAAGAATTTTTATTTGGGAGAGAAGGGATGTTGGATAAAGATAAAATTGATTATTATCGAAGATTAGGCTTAAAGATTACTCCTCAGAGGCTAGCCATCTTGGAATATCTAGAGGGTAACACCTCTCATCCAACGGCCGAGGACATATATCGCCATGTAAGTGAAAAGTTTCCCAGTATGTCTTTTGCTACCGTTTATAATACCTTGGAGGCCCTAAAAGAAAAAGGCTTGATCACTGAATTGAATATTGAGGGGGGTAGGAAAAGGTTCGATCCTAATCCTCAACCTCACCATCATTTTGTATGTACTAAATGTGGAAAGATAATTGATATTTGTAAATCTTTAGATTTAAAAATTCAGAATTTTGATCAAATGGGTTTAATTATAGAAAAGTTTCAGATTTTTTTCTATGGAAGATGTTCTAAATGTAAATAGATCCTTTTTTGAGCTTTAATCTTGGATAGGTCTATTTCGAACCGACTCTTTTACAATAAATTTATTTCTTCATTTTAAAACTTCCCTCTTGACTTTCATTTTCGATTTTTCTAAAAGAGAGAAACGAGGGGGTTTAAAAACTCTATATAAGGAGGTTTCTATGAATAAGGCTGAATTGGTTTCTAAAATGGCTGAGATCTCTGGCATGACCAAAGCCTCGGCTGAAAAAGCTTTGAATGCTTTTATAGAGGCTGTAGGAGAAGCCCTTGGGAAAGGCGAAAAGGTCACTCTGGTGGGATTCGGTACCTTTATGGTCACTAAACGAGCCGCTCGAAAGGGCCGTAATCCCAGAACCGGAGAAGAGATAAAGATCCCTGCTAGGAAAATAGTAAAATTTAAGCCCGGAAGCAACCTAGAGTCTATAGTTAACAAGAAGAAATAAGCTAATTTATCAAAAAGGGGGGGTTATCCCCCCTTAATTAAAACTTTATTGTAAGAGAATGTACTTTTTGTTCTCTTAGATACCTAAGTTCGAGATTATCTCCCTTCTTTTTGAAAGTAAGAATAATCTTTAAGTCTGCTACACTTTTTAATCTTTGACCATCAGCAGAAACCAAGATATCTCCCTTTTTAAGACCGACTTTATAGGCAGGAGTCTCTTTTTCTACTTTTGCAATCCTTAACCCTTCCTCAATCTCTTCAAGCCATACTCCCAGTCGAGCGGTAAAAGGAGGTGCTACCGGTTCGGGGTAAAGGATGTAGTCGGCGAAACCGGCGGTAACTTTTTCGTTTCCCCCGAGGACTAGAGTGGCCACTGAGGAGATTCCGCGCCTTTTAATTCTAGAAGGGATACCATAGCCATACATTATATGGCCTTTGCCTGCTAAGATGATCATCTGATACTCAGGATTCTCCGAGAGCCAGCGTGAAGCAGCTTCGGCCATACCCTCATCCCAAAGGAGTTGGGCTTGATAAAAAAATTCAAATTTAGGGAATTCGTAAGCGAATTCTCGATGCTTCTTATAAATCTCAAAAAGATAGGCTCGATAGGCCTCGTTTGAAAAATCTATCTCGGGAAGATCGGCCTTTTCTTCCAGACTCAAACTCTCAAGTCCTGAGCGGGCCACTTTTTTAGTAATTTCGTAAGGAATATTGAGGGCTACTACTGGGATTCCGTTCTTTTTAGCATAATCTAAAATGGGTTTGTAAAGCTTCCAGTCAAAACGCCAACGTTTAAAGTATTCCGTCCTTTTGAGAAATTCCTGTTCACTTATCTCTCCAGAGAGATAAAGATCCAGATATTTTTGAAAAGGTTGTTGAAACATCTCCATACCGATGGCGATCTTGTGACCATGGTTATGAAGCCATTTTATAATTTCGAGCTGAGCCAAATGATGCTCGTAGCGATTATGTTCCTCGCCCACCAAGATAACCCGGCTCAAAGAGACCTGCCGTATGATTTCATCCAGGGAAAGGAGCTTTTTGAGCGGCAATCCAGTAATTCCGGCCTCGAGTGAAAGCCTCAGACCTTCGATTCCAACTTCTTTATCTTTCTCAAGTGTTCGCCCTTCTCTGAAATAAAGGCGAGCATAACGCCAAAGATGAGGTAGCTTTGAAATTACGGCCGTTATTTCATTTTCATCTTGGGCCTTGGCCACCATGATCACCCTTTGAGGAAAGTTTGGGTTCTCCTTTACTTCCAGAAGAAAACCTTCTTTAATTTTCCGATCAGGGAAGAGAAAACCTATTCCACCTGGGAGTTTTCCGAAATAAACTAAATTTTCTCGTTCATTAGCTGGTTCCGGAGGAGGCCCAAAGACTACTTCATATCCCGACTTTTTTAATATATGTATGATGGGTCGGTAAATCAGCCAGTCTTCCTTTTCAAGCCATATCTTTCCTGGAGACGAAAGGACCCGGCCTAAATTGGGAGGCAGCTCTGCTTCCGACAGAGTCCTCCAGATATCATAATCCGGATCTAAGATGACTTCTTGAGGTTTGGCGTTAAGGGTAATCTCTATCTCCTTTTTGAAATCCTTTAAAAGGATCCTTTTTGTGATTCTTTCCTGGTTGGTATTAATCAAAAGAGAAAGCTCAAGATCATAATAAGGGGCTTCCTGATAGATGGTTAGTCCCAGACGATAATTGCCTTGCTCATCTTTGACTAGGTATCTTTTGGTTAAGCCCAGTTTCGGTTTTCCTTTACGGGTAAGCCATTGTCGAAAGAAGTTCGAGAGGTCCTTTCGAGAGTATTTTTCAAAAATCTTTCTCAAATCTTCCCAGTCAGCCTTTCGATATCGGTATTCTAAGTATATGGCCTTGATAGAAGTCTCAAAACTCTGCTCTCCAATTTGCTGTTTCAACATATGAAAAAAGAAAGCTCCTTTCCCATAGCCTAGTGCCTGAGTACAGCGGTCTTTACGAACATCGAAGTTCATAAGAGGCAAAGGATCTTCACCCGCACACCACGTCTCATGAGCTATTAAAAGATCTTTGCGATAATCTTTCCCCTGGCCCTTTTCTTCAGAGGCCCTGTAATCCGCGAGATAGGTAACTAACCCTTCCGACCAATTTCCTTTATCAGGATATACACTACATCCGAACCACTGATGGAGTATTTCGTGGGACAAAGAAGTTTTCAAGATGAAAGGCAGTCTTATAACCTTGCTTCCAAAGAGCACAAGAGTAGGGTAGGAATAGCCTACTTCATGAGAGATCTCTACGATGGAAAGTCTGCGATAAGGGTAGGGGCCAATTAATTTTTCATAAGTTTTTAAGGCTCGGAGAGCATTTTCAAGATAATTTCGAGCAAGTTCCGGATCCGGCACCTTCAAGTATAAGGCCAGGGTTCGATTATGCCAGGTACGGTAGTAATACTCATACTTTCCAAAAATTAAAGGTGGGGCTGGTGAGGGATGAAAAAGAGAAAAATTATATATCTTCACTTTTTTTTGCTTCTGGACTTTCAGCTCTTCAGCAGAGGTAATTACTTTATATTTGTTGGGGACAGAGACTCGAAGGCTATAAATAGCTAAGTCTTCCG
This sequence comes from Thermosulfurimonas dismutans, assembly GCF_001652585.1. Taxonomy (GTDB): domain Bacteria; phylum Desulfobacterota; class Thermodesulfobacteria; order Thermodesulfobacteriales; family Thermodesulfobacteriaceae; genus Thermosulfurimonas; species Thermosulfurimonas dismutans. Next base: position 38,912 of record NZ_LWLG01000007.1, on the reverse strand, counting down.
GAGCTGGAAACCAGTTTCCCAATAAAAGTCCTTCTTCTTTAGAAATAAACCCTTTGGTGTGGGCAAAATTTTTCGAAGGAAAATAGGCCCTGAAGTGGATTTCCAGAAATTGATTTTTGCCTACCGAAAGCACTCGAAAACGACCATTTTCGATTTCTGGTCTGATAAGTTTTTTCCCTAGAAGTACTTTCTGAAGGATTAAATTTCTGACATTTATCCAAGTAACCTTTCCCTGGGGCAGGAGAACCACGCTTTTGCCGGTTATAGTATGGTCTTGCGGATTGATATTAATCCAAACCGAAACCCTTGGAATATTGTTTTTTGGGGCTGCTTTTAAAGCAGAGGTATTTAAAAATAAAATTGCAAAAATTATTCCAAAGAATGAAATCCTTTTCATAAATTAGGCCCCCTTGAAAAAATCAAATCTTTAAATCTGAGATACGAAATGTTTGAGAGCTTCGGGACAGCTTCCAAAATGGAAGTGGATATAACTGGCCACGAGGTTGTTTTCCGCCAAGCCATAGGTCTCCACTCGTTGACCTTCGGCATCTTTGACTTCCAATCCCCAAAGCTTTCCGTTAGGAACTACACTATACCGGAATTCATGTCCTCTAGCGAGAGCTTTTTCGGGAAAAAGGAAATTTTGGCGGGGAAAACGCACTTCGCGATATCCAAGAGCCCGAAGGCCCTTAGTCATTCTAGCCACCCCCTTTATGGCGCCAACCATAGGGTAAACCTTTCCCTGAGTCTCAATGGCTTCTAGCAAGAACATAAACCCTCCACATTCAGCGAGAACCGGCAGACCTTCTTTGATTCTTTTGCGCAGATGTTCCAGCAATTCCTTTCTTTGGGAGAGGCTTTCCGCAAAGAGTTCAGGATAGCCTCCTCCAATGTAGAGAGCCTGGGCTTTCTCCGGAAAAGGATCTTTCAAAGGTGAAAAATAGATCAGATCTGCTCCGGCTTCCATTAAAAGATCGAGATTTTCCCGATAATAGAAGGCAAAGGCCCTATCTCGAGCCACAGCCATGTAAAATTTTTTCTTGAATGGATGATCCCCATGAAACCCCTCTTCAGGCTCCAAAGTATGGGATCTAATGTTTAAAATGGCCTCAACATCTATAAAGTTAGCCATTTTCTCCGCCAATTTTTCTAACCTTTCTCCAAAATCGAGTTCCTCAGCCTGAACCAATCCCAGGTGTCGGGAAGGAAGCTCTAAGATTTCATCTCTGGGAATAACCCCGATCACGGGAATCTCGACCTCGGAAAGGGCCCGGCGTAAAAACTTCTCATGTTTGGCAGAGCCCACTTGATTTAAAATGAGGCCTAAAAACTTGAGACTTTCATCAAACTCTATCAAGCCTCTGACAAGGGCAGCGGCGGTACCTGAAAAGCTTTTAGCCGGAAGCACCAGAACCACCGGAAGCCCTAACTCTTTAGCCACCTCCGCTGTGGAGGCCTTGGTTGTGCCTCCGAGGCCATCGAAAAGTCCCATTACGCCCTCAACTATCGCGAGATCCGCTTCCCGCATTCCTCGCCTGAAGCTTTGATGGAGGGCCTCGCCAGGGCAAAAGAAGGTGTCGAGGTTGTAACAGGGCCTTCCAGCGGCCTTTTCGAGATAGGCAGGATCTATATAGTCCGGTCCAATCTTGAAAGGAGCAACCTTTAATCCCCGTTTTTTCAGAAGCCTGATTAGAGCGCAGGTGATAATCGTCTTCCCTGATCCGCTCCAGGGAGCAGCTATTACAAGCCCACGATTTCCAGTCTGTAGCCTACGGAGAGCCAAGCCCTCTCTTCCCCTCCGATTTTCTCTCCCACTACTTCTACGGCATAAAAATAGCCATTTGTATAACCACGGGTATCAACAATCTTACACGAAACTCGATAGTTTCCATAATCCTTTTGCCAATCTGCGTGTTGGATAATATCTTCAGGAGAAGAATGGCTGGTAGCATTGGTGGTATCGGAAACATAGGCACTCCAGGTATTGGTTGAATGCTCGCACTTGAAAGAATTTATTATAGTGCAGTTTTTTAAGGCGGTTAAACATTCTAGGGTCCCACCCTTAGCGGCCTCCAGAGCCGAGGTATATCTTTTAGAAATTCCAGACATCCTTGTACCGTAGAAGATCAAATATGTTAGTCCCAAAAGCATTATAAGGGCAACCAAGCTTATTATGATGGTATTTATTAAAATAAACCCTTCTTTTTTATTCATAATTTAATATCCTCTAAATTGAAAGGTTTGACTTTTATTTCGATTAATTTCCATCTATAGTTTTTTGAAGGAATATTAATGTCATCGTAAGTACCATCAGGATAGTTGATCCTGATTATATCACTATCAAAAACTTCTTTGCGCTCTCTTTGCCCTTCTTGATATATTATATATATATCAATTTCCTTAACCTCTTCAAATACCTGAGTAGCAGACAAACTACTCAAATCTTTACTCCAAGCATCAATAATATTATCATTATTGGTGTCCCTGCCTACAATTACTTGAAACGATAAGACACAATCTAAAATAGGTTGCTCATTTACATCCCCATTACTATGCTGGATTTCTCCTCGATAAAGTTCATAGGTAGCTTGATAACATCTATAAGGAAGAGAAGAGGGTTTTTTCAAAAAATAATCTACTCTATTGAAAGGCATCCTTAGTGGGCTATCATTAATACCAAATAAATAATAAATTTCACTAATATTGCTTCCTGAAAAGTTATTACAAGAAAAGTTCCAGTTAATCAGAGATTTTTGATGATCCAGGGCTACACATCGATCGTTGGTAGAAAAATCTAACGTTCCAAGGGAAGTAATCCGCCAACCGGACCCGTCATAATAAGTATAAGCCCATTTTCGGCTAGTATTCTTATCCAAGTTAGCCGCGGAAGACCTTATCACTAAATAATCAGAGTTATTGCAGTAGTTACCTCCTAAGTCTATAGGTTTAGGCGTGCTGTTGGTAGAAGAATTAAAATAATCAGGAGAGCAGGTGGAACTACTGATAGCTTCTTCGTAGGTAAGATTTGAGATACTGATATCCCTTGGCATACCGAAGCCAGCCAGTTCGATATCCTTCCTAAGGAATTCTAGGGCCATAAGAACTTGAAAGTTTGTTTCTGCTATCTTCTCTTGCTGTTTTTTGGCTCTAAGAATAGCAAGGTAAGATTCATAAAGGGCACCTAAAGCCAAAAAGGAAATAACTAATGCTACTAAAATTTCTATCAATGTAAGACCTTTTATTTTGGATATGTTAATCATTTCTTTATTATAGTAGTTAAAGTATAATTATGTATTTGTCCTTTATAGGGGTATTCTACTGTGATTGCCACTTCATTTAAACCAGGAGATAGGGAAGAAAAATCGGGAGCATTAACTCTAAAATCCACGGAAAAATTTCTAATGTTTCTAGTAACAGTACTTGAACAATTCCTTCCATTTCTTAAAGATTGAGCACAACCTTGTGCAATCTTTACAGCTTCATTTCTTAGTAGATTCTTGATATTATGTGTGACATAGATGGACATTCCATGTAATAATCCAAGCAAAATTATAAGCATTATTAAAATGCTTACTAGTATTTCTATTAGCGAATAACCCTTACCTGAGTTCACAATTACTATTCCGCCACATTCCCATTTTGATTCTTGTATTACTCACTACAATACAAGAATTTTCTGGTAAATCATGTAGTTCTAATGGACTGATAGTACATGTATCTGTAGTAAAACCCTCTTTAGAGAAAGAAATGACCATTCTGGATGAATTATAACTCTCGCTCAGTTGGATGCGCTGGATTAAATTAAAGCCATTTTCAATATCGCCATCACTATCATTGTCACACCTTATCTCAAAAGAGGAGAAAGGTGAAGTGCTGTTGCCTAGGACTACTCCGCAAGTAGTTTTTCGAGTAAAGGCTAGATATCGGGCTTCTTGGAGGGACGAAAATAAGAGCTGGATATCTTTGGCGATTTTATGTTTTTTCACAATCCCCTTAACCCAGACTATACTGAATCCTGAAAGAAGAGCTATCAGTGCTATAACTACCATTAATTCAATAAGAGTAAGTCCTTGCCATCTTTTCATCTTTCAAACCAGTAAATGATATGTCCAACGGCGGACTGAAACGGTCGCAGAAACGGGGGATGACCATCAGGAGGCACTCCGATTTGCCACTCGGTGGCCTTACCCGCTTCTTGGGTAAAAGATTCGGTAGAAAGTTTGAATTCTTCGATATTACCTCGAGAAAGTTGTAAATAAATTGTACCACCATAGCTCTCTAAAGTATAACCAGGGCATGAAGTATCATTAAGAGCTCCTCCGATAGCACAATTCATAGCCCATACTCGGGTGCGTCCTCCATATCCACAAATATCAGCGGTAGGTTGAAAAGTAGTAAACAGAATAATATTCATGTCAGTTGTTGTAGGATCAGTGATCAGTCTCTCTTTGAAGTAAATATCGTCTTTAGGAGCTAAAGTTATACGCCAAGCTGGTACGCGATTGGCTGCAAGTAAATCGTTACAAGGATCATCAAAACCATGGGCTGGATTTATCATACAGCTACCCCCAGTTAAACAATCATCAATTGATACTCCGTAGAGCTTTTCAGTATCTTGAGTGTTTTGCCCGGGTTCATCGTCTTTAAAAAACCATCTTCCAGTGCCGAAGAAAATAAAGTGATGTCCAAAACATTCCATGTATTCAACCTTAGCTGTAACGGGTTCAATAGCAGAAGTAAAAATAGTTTGAAAATCCCATTCCGCAGGATTAACGCTATTAATTAGGACACCGGCTATATTACCCTGCCAAACTCCTCCTGCTCTTTGATTGATACCAAAAACTACCATGTCAGTATTGCCATCTTTATCGTAGTCAATACCATTGGAAAAAAGACGTCCTCCGAAAGCGTTATTGTAAGGGGCAAAAAAGCTGGTATCACCACCCGAACCATAGTCATCAGGAAATTTGTATACTCTTTCTACGGTAAAATCGTCTCTAAGTTTCAAAACGAAAGCCTTTAAATCTTGTCCAACATCCCCTTTATAGCTTGTGGGCCCAGAGAGAAACATTACGTAACGAGTGCCATTGTAGGTGATTACAGCTGGACCGGAATAGGTAAAGCCTAAGTCCGGATCTGCAAATTCCCATAAAAATTTAGGTCTCTCCGGATCAGTTACGTCCAAAGCAAAATAGGATGAAAGCCCCACACAATCATTAGAAGTTGGCGAATACCTACTTGGATTGTTACAAGTATCTTCGGGAGGATTAATACATCCTGTTCCAGTACAACCAGCGGCTCCTCCAAGCCTCATCCCTCCTATCAGAATGACTTTTTCTGGAATTTCATCCTTGTTGTCATCCACTTGAACAATATATGGTTGTAAATCGACATAATATAGATGACAATATTCTGGATCTGTTAAGTATCGCAAATAGGGAAGGGCATTCTTCGGTACAAAAGCCCAGAGTTCCTCCCCCAATTCATCGGTGCTACACGTCTCAGGGCTATTATTACAAAGCTTAACCACTTGATTGGCAGCCAAACCGTCAAAACGAGGTTGCCCTAGCCGGAAAGCATGAAGCATGCCGTCATTAGCGCCTACATAAACTACATTGTAGGCCTTACCGGAAGAAGTATTTTCACGATAGTATTGGACGACCTGGGGAGTAGAATAAATGATGTCTCCCAACTTCCAGACCTTACCGGTGTCGGTGGTACGGCTTCGGTAACCGGCTAAATCTACCCCGTAGACGTAATTCACAAGATCCGTAGCCCTGATCGGATTATCAATTACCTTTATGGTCTCGTCGGCGTCGTCTATCACCCTATCGCCGTCTTCATCTCCGAGTAAACCGGCCGTGGCGTTGGCCACATTTTTGAATTCAGATAAAGATACGGGCCTACTTGGCAGGAGACTACTCTGGTCGGCGGAAGTGTAGATGATACGCGTAGTGGCGTTGGAGGAGGCCAGCTTTTCCCCGGCCTCCCATACCGGATGGACCTCATCCAGCGAATTATAGGTAGTGGCCTTAGTAGTGGCGGTGCCGTTGCAGGCACTGTAATAGGCGTCGATCTGAAGATCTCCGGTATGGTTGTCTATCTTGAAATCCAAGATATAGTCCCCTCCCTCTTGGAGGGAAGGACTACAAACATCCAAAGCTCGATTCTGGATGGGCGTGTCTTCACGGATATTAGAAGTTGTAAAAGAGGTATAGAGCCAATAATCATAAAGATAGCCTATCCAGCTAAGATTTTGGCTGCCGAAGTATTTTTGGGGATAGAAGACGGCCTGGACTACGCTGGAACCCTTGAGGCCGCGGGCGGTAAGGACCGAGACCGAGGTTCCGGAGGCGGTCTTGGCCAGGATGCTTATTAAAAACTTCAAGAGGGAGCCTTTGATTTCCGAAGCTGTTTGTGCACTAAAGAAGGTGTCCGGCACCCCGTCTCCATCCTTGTCCCAGTCCTCCGAGGAAGGTGGAAGAGGTGTACAGAGACTTCCTTTGCTAATAATGGGACAATCTTCTACCGGCCAACAAGTATCCTGAGGGTAATTAGTTAGCCCATTTGGCCAATCTCCGTGGTTCAGGTCGAAGCTTCCATACATGGCCACGTTCTTGAGAGCTATCTCTCCCGCACTCCCCAGAAAGAGTCCCAGGGCGTAAACCTGTTGGACCCGAATATTGGTGCTACCCCCTGAAGCGGTAGTCAGGGTTCGCAGGACATCATGGTGCATCCGATAAGCCGGGACCACGGGATCAGCAGAATAGTTCTCATATCCGGAATCTATTCTGCAGGTCCACTCTCCCTCAGGCGTTCCGCCATAATTCCAGTGACCATCCGAGACCAGAATTATGAAGTTTTTGGCACAGGGAGCGGGTTGACAATTTGCCTTCTGGTAATCACAAAAGTATTGGGGGTCTTTATAAGTCCCAGGGGCTATATCAAAACCGTTTGCATAATCGTGAGCATTATTTTGAGCAAAATAATCGTAGGCCTCCCACATAGCTATCGCGGTTCCGGTGCCTCCCAAGGGGGAGATATAGTTGACAAATCTGATAAGGTGGGTGTAAGGATGATCGGGGTCGGCATCGCCCGGTTGACCTCTACCTGTATAAGGATAATCTCCGAGATAAACCTTTTCGGGACGAATTCTATCGGAATAAAAGAGGGCTCCGAAGCGAGGACGAACCGATTCTTTTTCCATTTGCTGGAGAATGCCCTGAATGCGACTTTTAGGGACCTTGACCTTCTGGCCAATGTAAGTTTCTAACATGCAGGTATCCCCGTTACAGGAGGAACTAAAAGCCGGATCGCATTCAGGACTATCTAAGAGACTGTCCACAGAAAAAAAGGAAAGGAAAAAATCATCGGTACATGATTCCGGAGTTCCACCCGTAATGGCCCATCGTAACAAATCTATCCTGGTCATAAACAGCCAATTGAGAAAGTTTCCGCTACAGACATTCCCTATCGAGAAAGAAAAAGAAAGATCGTCAAAATCGAAATCGAAACCAATATTAAAATCAAATGGACAGTTTTCTTCTGCGTCTCCAGCTTCTTCCCAAAATACTTCAGGAAACGAAAAAAAAGCGAGCTCGTGAACGAGTTTATACTTTTTATTCGGGTCGAAGTAGCCTTCGTATGTTTTATCGGGGTTATAGATCTCTCGGTAAGCCCGCCTGGTCATACTGCCGCTCACATCAAGTACAAACAGTATGTTAGGCGAAACGCCAGTGGTGAGAAAAGGAGGAAGAGCGCAATACTCGGCAGCCTCCACCACGCGGGGTAATTTCATTACCAAAAACAAAAATAAACTCAATAACATTAACCATGAAACCTCGAATTTTCTTCTCATGGTTATCTCCCAGGAGAGATAAAAATTCGATCGATCAAAGAAAGGGTATTGATATCACTACAATTCGTAGCAGAACTTTTGAAACACACGATACTTCCTTCTCGAATTCGGGATCTGAGGTCAGACGGTATCTTGAAGGTCTTCTCTCCCCGACAGGGCCCCCTAATCTTTAAGATCACTGATTGTTCCTGAACCTCTTTAACTTTTCCACAAATTAAAGTTTCCTCAATGGCATAAAGAGGCGGCCCCCAAAAGATTATCAAGAAAAAACTCAAAATATAGAAGGTAAAAAGCCTATTCATTTTCCCCCCTCTTTTTCTTAAAAGGATAATCTATTTTGCACTTCCAGGTCAAGCAAATCCTTCCCAGATCCTAGCTTAATCGTTTCGTCAGCGGGAAGCTTGTCTTTTTCGAAAAATTGAGGCATATTGTTCTTGCGATGAAACCTAGAGCCTTGGTACTTTTCGGATACGGTATAAACTGTGAGCTAGAGACAGCCCATACCCTAGCACTCGTCGGGGCTGAGCCGGAAATTGTTCATCTTTCCGAACTCATTTACGGCGAAAAAAGCCTTCGCGATTACCATCTTCTTTGTTTCCCTGGAGGCTTTCTCGATGGCGATCATTTGGGAGCGGCCCAGGCTGCGGCCCACCGACTGCGTCATGCCCGGATAAGAACTTCGGGCGAACGGTTAATGGATCACATTTTGGAGTTCATTCAGGCCGGAAAACTCATTATCGGTATCTGCAATGGTTTCCAGCTCTTAGTAAAACTAGGGCTGCTACCCGGTTTTGACGGCCACTACGGAGAAAGGCTGGTAAGTCTTACCTACAACGATTCCGGCCGCTTCGAGGATCGCTGGGTATGGCTCAAGGTGAATCAAGAGTCTCCCTGTGTGTTCACTCGGGGGCTCAAAAAACTCTATTTTCCTGTGCGTCATGGCGAAGGAAAGTTCATGGTGCAAAACGAAGAGGTCCTTAACAAGTTAGTAGCCCGCCAACAGATAGTTCTTCAATACATCCACCCCAGAACCGGGAAACCCACCGAAGAATATCCTTACAACCCTAATGGTTCCGTAATGGCCATAGCTGGGATATGCGATGCCACTGGAAGGATCTTTGGTCTTATGCCGCATCCTGAAGCCTTCAATCATACCACCAACCATCCTCGTTGGACCCGAGAAGAGGTCTCCGAAGATGAGCTTGGTCTGGTCATCTTTCGCAACGCCGTGGAGTACATTCAGGAAACCCTCCTTTCATGAGGGAAGAGGCCCCAGTCAAATCTTTTGCCCGTGTAATCCTCTCTTTAAGGCGTCGGATTCTGAGGGTCTTAATCCTTCTTTGCCTTACAAGCCTTGGCTTCTTGATGGTTGCTCCCCGTATACTTCTCTATCTCCAAAAGAGGTTGGGCCAGAATTTAGCCTTTTACGGGGTAGCCGAGCCCTGGCTAGCGGTCATAAAGGTAGCTGCTATCTCGGCTATCATCTTCGTATTCCCTTATATCCTATGGCTCCTATGGAAGGCCCTTTCCGGGGCCTTTGGACTTTCTAGAAAATTAGGTCTTCTCTTTATTTTAGTGGGGATGTTCCTCTTTTATGGAGGACTGGCCTTCTGTTTTTTTGTGACCCTCCCTTACGGCATGAAATTTCTGCTTTCGTTCCAAAGGGACGAGATTGTGCCCACCATTTCAGTAGGACATTTCGTAAACTTTGTAGGACTCTTTCTTTTAGCCTTTGGGCTGATCTTCGAGCTACCTCTTTTTATGATCCTAGCAGCCCGCATCGGGCTACTTGATCCCTATAAGGCTGGGAAATATCGAAGGCACGCCATCCTAGTAATTGCTATTTTGGCCGCCGTCCTTACTCCCACTCCGGATGTCTTTAATATGGCTCTCATGGCTGGCCCCCTTTACCTTTTATTCGAACTTGGCCTCTTAGGAGGCAAATTGGTAGTGAAGAAAAACGCTTAAAATTCCTTAGGGGCATAACCTGAAAGGGCCTCGGCTAAAGAGGCTGCTTTTTGCGGGGGCATGGCCGCAAGGATACGGGCCACTTGATCGCTTTTCATAGCCGAAAGGATCCTAACCGCCATCTCGGGATCCATATTAACCAACAATCCGGCAGCCTTCGAAGGTCGCATCTCAGAATAGGCCTTGACCAGAAGCTTAAACCTTTCGGTTTCGATGGTTCGGATCTTCTCCAGTTTTTCCTCTAAGGAGTTTTCAAGTTCAAGAAGGGCTGTAAGGCGCCTTTCAATCTGCTTTTCTAGAAGTTTGAGCCTCTTTTCCTGAAGTTCAATCTCTTTTCGCCTTTCTTCCAGCTTTTTCCGTTCTATCTTAAGGCCTTCAAATAGTTCGGGAGGGCAGGAAGTTTGGGATGAGGTCTTTTCTTCGGCCAGAGCCTCGGTAAAACCGGACTCAACTTTAAGTATCATAAATAAACCGGCCAGCGAGAACTTAAGGATTCCCACTATCAAAAGCAAACTCATAAGGCGGGAGAGCTTCATGATCTCCCCCCCCTCATAAGGGCTAAGTCATCCATTTCTTTAAAAAAATTCCTTTCTTCCTCGTGACGATATTTTCGCCGTAGTCTTTCATAGAGCCTTTCTACGACTCTCTTTTCTCGATGGGCCTTTTCCAGTTCCTTTCTAAGGTTTTCTACTTCTTCCTTGCGGGCCTGACATTTTTCTTCCGCCCGCCTCCTTTCATAGAAAGTGGCCTCAAGCCCCTGACCATAGAGAAACAAATCCTTTCCCGAAAGTTCCCTACCGCTCAACTCCGAAAAAAGGCTTTCTTGCAGCTCGGAAATCTGTTCCAGATCTCTGGTAGCGTTTTTGAGGGCTGAAAGGGCTAGGCCCAGCCTCTCTCGGGCCCGTTCTTCCCGGAGTTCTCTTATAGAGAGCAAGGTTTTCAAAATCCGAGGGGGACGCTTCACAGTCCGACCACCTCCTTTAAGGCCGTTAGGCTTTCTTCAAAGGAGGTCTTTTCGTCGACATCCTGCTGGAGGAATCTACGAATAGCCCCGATACGCTCTAGGGCCTGATCGATCTCGGGATTACTGCCCTTTACGTAAGCTCCGATGTTGATGAGATCTTCAGCTCTACGATAGGCGGCCAAGAGCTGAATCAATCTACGAGCGGCCTCTATATGATCTCGCTTGACGATGTCCTTCATAACTCGGCTTACGCTGGCCAAGACATCAATAGCCGGATAGTGCCCTTCGTGGGCTAGATCTCTAGAAAGGACTACATGTCCGTCAGCAATAGCCCGTACCGCATCTGCTACCGGTTCGTTAAAGTCGTCCCCTTCCACCAGCACGGTATAGATGCCAGTAATACTTCCGCCGTTGACCCTAGGTCCCACCCTCTCCAGGAGTCGGGGAAGTTGAGCAAAGACCGAAGGCGTGTAGCCCCTGGCCGTAGGTGGTTCACCTATAGAAAGGCCGATTTCACGAGCCGCCATGCAAAAGCGGGTAAGAGAATCCATGAGGAGCAGGACATCCAGGCCCTGATCTCGAAAATATTCCGCAATGGCGGTGGCGTAATAAGCGCCTCGGATGCGAAGGGGAGGAGGTTCGTCCGCAGTCGCCACCACGATCACTGAACGCTTGAGTCCTTCTTCACCCAGGTCTCGCTCAATGAATTCCCGTACCTCCCGTCCCCTTTCGCCGATAAGGGCAATTACATTGACATCCGCCTTTGTATGACGGGCCATCATGCCTAGAAGCGTACTCTTTCCAACCCCAGAGCCCGCCATAATAACCATCCGCTGACCTTTACCTAAACTCAGAAGCGCGTTTATGGCCCTTATCCCCACGTCAAGAGGCTCTTTAATACGTTCACGCTCGAAAGGCTTAAGGGGTTCGTTATACAAAGGATAGGTCTCGCGGACAAACGGCAAAGGCCGACCATCGATGGCCTCGCCCAGAGCATTCACCACCCGTCCGAGAAGTTCCTGACCAACCTTTGCGCCAGGGGCCTCACAAGCGTAAACTCGATCGCCGGGTTCAATTCCCAGAGGCTCTCCCAGAGGGGTAAGCAAAAGCCTGTCTTCCCGAAAGCCCGATACTTCAGCTAGAATCTCTTTATAGGACGTTTTAATCCGACATAAATCACCTACCTTCAGAGCCGGCCCCTCGGCTTCTATCACAAGCCCCACCACCTGCGTCACCCGTCCACAGGCCACAATGGGGCTTACACGTTCAAGGGCCTGACGGTACTTCTCTAATGAATTAACCCTCACTTGAAGAGGCCTCCTCAAGGGCCCTGAATATTTCTTCCCAGCGCCTCTCGACCGTAGCATCCACTAACCCAAAAGTGGTTTCCAATAAACAGCCTCCCAAAGAGACTCCAGGATCGGGTTTGATCTCTATTTTGGGGAAATTTTTTTCTGAAAGAGAGGCCAGATCTATTTTCTCAAGAATCTCAGCTTCTTTGGGATGCACTTTTATGACAATTTGTGCGCCCTCTACGACCTCTTTAAGGGCCTCTTTTATCACCCGGAGAATGAGCTCTTGATCTTCCTCTAAGGCCTTAAAAAGAAATTTTTCAGAGATCTTCTCCACAATGGCTAGTACTTCCTGATCCAGGTTGAGGATACTCTCGGAAAAGGTCTTTCTAAGTTTAGAAATCAGACCCTCTAAAGTTTTTAATTTTTCCTGGTATTCCTCTTCGAGTTTGGCTTTGGCCTCGGAGAGCTCTTTTTCCGCAAAAATTCGACCCTCAGCATATCCTTTCTCAAAACCTTCTGTGTGTCCCTTGTCAAAGCCTTCTTGATAGCCTTCTTGATAGCTCTCTTCATAAACCTGTCTCTTTAGTTTTTCTATTTCTTCATTTAATGAAGGCAAAGGCTCTTGACTCTCAGAAACCTCTTTATGATAAAAAAATTCCTTTAAGGCACTAAAAGTTTCACTTTCACGAAATTCGACCTTCAAAGCTTGGACCTGATGGCCCTTCAGAATCTTAGACAAACTCTTCCTCCCCGCGACCAAGGATAATTTTGCCTTCCTGCTCCAGCCTCTTGGCTACTTTGATGATATTTTGCTGGGCCTTTTCTACATCTGAGAGCCTTACAGGGCCCATGACCTCCAGGTCCTCTTTGAGTAGGTTAGCAGCTCGCTCACTCATGTTGCGGAAGAATTTCTCACGGACCTCTTCCGAGGCTCCCTTCAGGGCCAAACGGAGATCATCGGTGGAGATTTCCCGAAGGAGAGTCTGAATGGCCACGTCATCCACGGCCAGGAAGTCTTCAAAAGTGAATAGATATTTCCGTATCTCTTCGGCCAGGTTGGGGTTTTCTTCCTCAATGTCCGAAAGGATCTCGTCTTCAAGCTCGCGACCGGCATGCGAAATAATCTCCGCCGCTTTTTCGCTTCCCCCCAGTTTGCGGGCAAAGGTTCCTCCCACAGCCTGGAGTTCTTCCTCAAGGGCGTTACTTATTTCTTGAACGATGTCCGGGTCCACTTTATCAAGAAGGGCAATTCGTAAAAGGACTTCCGAACGAATCCTGTCCGGCAGGAATTGCAGGACTTGACCGGCCTGGTCAGGCTCAAGGTGCACCAGTACAATAGCGATAGTCTGAGGATGTTCATTGGTTAAAAAGTTGGCCACGGTCTTGGGGTCAAGCTTTTTAAGCTTTTTGAAGGTTTCGGGACCTAGTTCCTTTTTGATTTCTTCCCAGAGGGCCTTACCCTTTTCTCCATAAGCCTTGATCAAGCTTTTTTGCAAAAATTCTTCCGGGGAAACCGAGATATCGGCTATCAATTCTTTGGCCTCAAGATTGGCCTCCTCAAGTACCTTTTTGATGGCCTCTGTCGGCACATACTCCAGTTTGGCCATCTCGATGCCAATACGCTTGATGTCTTCCTCATCGAGATACTTATAAACTTCGGAGGTAAATTCTTCCCCCATCACCATAAGAAAGATGGCCGCCTTCTGAGGACCGGTTAGTTTATCCGGATCTATCTTGGCCATCCTAAGCGGCCTCCCTTAAAGCTTTGGCCCTCTCTTCTGCCGATTCTTCAAGGAGCCATTTCTTGACTAAAATAGCTGCCCGCTCGGGGCTGCTCTGTACAATGCCCATAGCCATTTCGTGGGGAAGCGGCTTAGCCTCCTCGCCCTCCACCTTTGGAGCCCCCTCTTCGCCTTCAAGGGCTGCTGCTTCTTCTGCTGCCGGTGGGGTAGTTCGCTCGAGCAAGGCCTTGAGAACGGGACGCACTACCAGCAATAGCACTAGGACGACTATCAGAAGCTCTACTAGAGGCTTGCCCAGCTTGCTCAAATATTCCATGACCATAGAAGGTCCTTTGGTAACCTCGGCTTTAAAGGGTAGGGTAGAGACCTCCACCACATCACCGCGATCGGGGTTATAACCCACCGCCCCTTTAACCAATTTCTCTATCCATTCTAATTTAGCTCCGCTTTTTTCTTTGGGAAGGACGTTGGCATCCACGAGCACAGCCACCGAAATCCTTTTGATTTTACCGGGGGTTATGGTTACCTCCTTCAGAGTTCGACTGGGTTCGTAGTTTCGAATGATCTTTTTGGAAGAGGACGATTCTCCCTTAGCTGCTATCCCCAAGTTGCCCTCCGCCTTGGCCGCTAGGGCCCCTTTTACTCCGGCCGGTCCCCCCTCAGCCTTCGCGGTTTTAGTTGATTCCTCAAGTGATTCTGAAACGACGGCTGTCATTTCAGGATCATAGGTCTCTTCCCGAATGGCTCCACGGTCGAAATCTAGGTCTACTGAAACCTGAGCTATAGCCTTTCCCGGTCCCAGTGCTCTTGAAAGAAGCTCCTCAATCTTCAACCGATAACTATCCTCAAGCTTACGACGATAGGCCAGTTGAGTAGTAGTAAGTTTTTCCTCTTCTTCTTCACCCCGGTAAAGAACACGACCATTGGTATCTATGACCTTGACGTTTTCCGGAGTAAGACCGGTCACCGCTCCGGAAACTAGATTGACGATCCCGAGAACTTGTCTGCGAGAGAGGGTATAACCAGGTCGAAGTTGAATGAAAACCGAGGCCTTGGGAGGTTTTTCCTCTTCTATGAAAAGACTCTCTCGGGGAAGGGCCAGGTGAACACGGGCATATTTTACGGCTTTGAGAGCCATAATAGTGCGAGAAAGTTCCCCTTCTAAGGCCCGCTGGTAATTGACCTTTTGTGCAAATTCCGTAGCCCCGATCTGTCCCTTGTCAAAAAGCTCAAAGCCCGGACCTACTCCTCCCACCAACCCTTGGCCGGCAATTTCCATCCTCAGCTCCGGGACCTTTTCCTTCGGAACACGAATGGTGCCATCCGGCTCAAGCTTGAAAGGAATGTTGTGTCCCTTAAGATAAGCGATCACCTCGGCGGCGGTATCTTCCGGTAACCCCCGATAAAGGAGTCCCCATTCCGGGCGATTACTCCATAAGATAAGAGCCACGAGCCCCCCGATCACAAGAAAAATCAGAACAACTCCCAAAATCTTTTGTTCCCTGGTTAGCCCCTCGTAAAAGGTCTTGAGTTGTCCGCCTATTTCTCGTGGTTGGAGAAGTTTCATGCCTTAACCTCTAAATTTGCATCCGCATAATTTCCTGGTAGGCCTCAATGACTTTATTCCTCACCCGCATAAGGAGCTTGAAGGAAAGATCGGCTTGGCTCAAAGAAAGGGTGAGCTCGACTAGATCCTGTTTTCTTCCCGTAGCAAAATCTTGGAGATTGTTCATGGCCTCTTTCTGGAGCTGATCCACCTCTTTAATCTTGTCTTTAAGGAAGGCTCCAAAATCCTTTTCGAGGGCCTTGAATTTCGAATTTTCGGACAGAGGGAACTTAAAGCCCTGAAAACCGTTAATTTTCATGCCTTACCCCCTAACGTAGGATCTCCAACGTCTTTAAAGCCAAAGTTTTGGTAATGTTCATTACGGTGAGATTAGCCTCGTAAGCCCGTCCGGCCGAAAGAAGTTCCACCATTTCGGTTAGGATGTCTACATTGGGATACTTCACCATGCCCCGTTCGTCGGCATCGGGATGACTGGGATCGTAAACCTCTTTGAAAGGTGAGGGGTCGTCCACAATCTCCACCACCTTGACTTCGGAAAGCTTGGCCTTCGCCTCGTTCTCCAACGGGATAGCGGCCAAGACCACATCCTTAGCTCGATAGGGCCCACCCTCGGCCGTCCTGGTTACATGGGCATTGGCAAGGTTCATGGAAGAGATATTGAGTCTTACCCGCTGGGCCATTAGGCCACTTCCGGCAATCCTAAGAGCGGAAAGGAGTTTCATGGCTATTTACCTCCTTCCGTTATAGCTTCTCTCATTAACCCGATTTCCTTTATCAAGGCCTCCACCGTGGCCTGATAAAGTAGGTGGTTTTCCATGAGTTTGGACATCTCCTCCTCAAGGGAAACATTGTTGGGCGTGCCAACCTCTTCCGGTTCTACTATCTGAGCTTGAACCTCACGCGGGGAGTTAGAAATATGACGGGCGTGTGTCATCTTTAAAGGCATCTCTTCCCCCAAATAAGCCCGCATTACCTTTTCAAAAGGGATATCCTTTCGCCGGTAGCCCGGAGTATCCACATTGGCGATGTTTGAAGCTAGGACATCATGACGCAGGTTCCGCAGTTTGAGGCTTCGAGCTATTAAATCCCAGGTTTTCGAAAACATCTTTCCGAACATCTTCAACCTCTCCCAAATTTATAGCAAACCCTGTGCCTTATAGGCCTGGAGTTTGTTCCTCAAGGTTCTCACGCTTATTCCTAAAAGTTCGGCCGCCCGGGTGCGATTACCGCCACAAGCCTCAAGGGCCTTGAAGATCAGCTCTCTTTCTATCTCTTTAAGAGGTTTTATTTCCAAAGGAGTAGCAGTTTCCCTAGGAGCTCGGTTCCCTTTGGAGTCTCCTTCCCATAAAAGATCTTCTAAGGTAATTAGATTATTCCGGGCTAAGAGTACGGCCCGTTCTATAAGATTTTTGAGTTCGCGGACATTTCCAGGAAAGGTATAGCTTTCTAAGATCTCAAGCACACCGGGGACGAAACCTTGGACGTTCTTGCCATAGCGCCTAGCAAACTCCGAAAGAAAATGTTCCGCAAGGAGCCGAATGTCTCCCTTTCGCTCTCTTAAAGGGGGAAGTTTTACTGGTATGACGTTCAGTCTAAAATAAAGATCCTCCCGGAAGCGACCGCTGGCTACTTCGGCTTCGATATCCCGGTTCGTTGTAGCAATGACTCGCACATCCACCTTGACAGGGTAGGCCCCTCCCAAACGGTCGACCTCTCCTTCTTGAAGGACTCGCAGGAGCTTGGCCTGGAGAGGTAAAGGCATCTCGGTAACCTCGTCAAGCAAAAGGGTGCCACCATCAGCAAGCTCAAATTTACCTTTCTTGCGAGTAAGCGCTCCGGAAAAAGCGCCTTTCTCATAGCCGAAGAGCTCGGATTCCAGGAGAGCCTCTGGAAGAGCCGCGCAGTTTATGGCAATGAATGGCCCCCGGGACCGATCACTCACCCGATGAAACCACCGGGCTAAGACCTCCTTCCCAGTTCCGGACTCTCCGGTGATGAGGATAGGAGCCCGGCTACGAGCTACTGGACGTAATCTTTCGAGAAGTTCAAGGAGTTCCGGATCCCTGGTAATAAATCCCTCTTCGACAGGATGTTTAGGACTTTCCCTTAAGGCCGTTAAGATAAGCTTTACCAAAACCTCAAGATCGGTCGAAAGGAGGCGAAAGTCATAAGCCCCTAACTTCACCGCCGAAACCGCTTCCTCAACCCGGGCCTCTTCCGCTAGGAATATGACGGCCGTATGAGGGGAAGCCCGTTTGATTGTGTCAAGAATTTGACGAAAAGGTGGGCTCTCGACCGAAATTTCGCATACCGCAACCGAAGGCGTTTCTTTGGAAATGAGCTGAAAAATCTTTTCATAGTCCCTAGTATTGATGATTTCCAAGCCTTTCCTGGTGAGCTCCTCGGCTAATAGGACGATAGTCTCGTGGCCTCCCACCAGGAGTACTTGCGTCTTCATAGTTTTAATATATTACCTCTCTAGCTTCCTCGACCAGTTCGAGACTCCTCAAGATTCCTTGGGCCAACTTGCCTTCGGTGGTTTCCTTCCCGGAAAGTTCCTTCCAGACCCCAAGGGCTTCGTTTTCCTGGCCCAGCCTTTCGAGGAGGAGGCCCTTCAACCACTTTAGGGTTACCGAATTCGGGAAACGTTTTTCGGCAAAAGCCAAAATCTTCTTGGCTCTCAGGTAATCTTCGTTTTCCAAGGTCATTTGGATGAGAAAGGCGAATTCATTTTCCCCGGAAGGAAAATCTTGATCTTTCAAAAGTTCAAAGGCCAGATCTATATCCTTGGATTTCAAGGCTAGCGAAAAGAAGGAAGAAAGGGTTTTGCTTTTTATTTCTGGTGACAGTTTTTTCTGAGATAGAATTTTTTTGAAAAATATGCGAGCTTCAAGCCATCTTCCGGTTTTATAGGCGTACAGACCTTTAAGATAAAGATAGGTTGGATTTTGAGCATAAAAAGGATATTTTTGAATCAATAGTTTCAGAAGCTGAGTAGCCACTTCTACTTTGCCGCTAACAATAGCCTCTTCAGCCAGGACAAGCATGAGCACAGGCTCCCAGCCTTTGGGAACTCCAAATTCATAGGCTTGTATTAAGTAATATTTGGCTTGGGTCTCAAGATGGTATTTCTCGAAGAGTTTGCCTAACCAGTAAAAGTGTGGGCCACAAGTTGCAGATTTTAAAAACTCCTGATATTCCCGGTCCAAAGCCAAGATCTCGAAGTCCTTTTTTTCTCCATAAAGCTTTTGGAGATAAAGAGAATCCGCCTCACATAACAAACCGTAAACTTCATTAATTATTTCCGATTGCGGGTATCTCTTTAGAAAATCTATAGCCGTAAAAAAGGCCTTATCCGGCTTCTTGTCCTCTAAATATAATCTGACCTCAAGGGCTTGGGCTTCTTCAGTAATCTTTTTCGTGGGATACTTTTTTCGTAATTCGTTGATGAGGGGTATGAGAACCTTTCTCTCTTTAAGGGTGGGAAGACCTAATTTTTTGTGAAAAATGTAGTTCAAATGATAAAGCCTGAACTTGGCAAATTTGGCTTCGTCCAGATGGGGCCAAGCAGTAAGAAGTAATTCATAGTAAATGCGAGCTCTTCTTAATTGATTTTGATGGAAGTAGGCCTCCGCCATTTTAAAAAGGATTGCCGGCGCTTCCTCTTCTTCCCCAGAAAGGTTCAAATAACGGAAGTAGGCCTTTTCGGCCTTTTCTAACTTTTTTCTAGAAAGATAAAAATCTCCGAGATGCCTAAAAAATTTGGGAGCATAAAGTTTCAAAGCAGGAAATTTCCTGAAGAAATTTTGAATCTCTTCTGGAGAATATCCACCTTCAATAAGGACTTCTAAGGCCTGAGCCTTTATCTTCTCGCTACAAGTAGATTCCAATATTTCTTGAGCCTTCTTTACGGCCTTAGCCTTTATCCGATTGGCTAAATAGGCTTTGGCTACGATGCCTTTGGCCTGACAGGACAAATCTCTTCGGGAAGTCTTTTTCTCAACTAATCGGGCGTAAAAAAGGGCTTTTCCAAAATCCTTTAATTTTAAATAAGCCTTAGCCAGAAGCAATAAGCTCTCGTCTGGCAGTTCATAAGAGATGGAAAGGGGCTCCAAGAGCTTAACTGTTTCCTGGGGTTTTCCCATATCGTAAAGGACCTGAGCTTCAAGACATTTAAACTCTCGGGTGAGCTTTCCAGGAAAGCGTCTTCGGGCTTCTTTAATGATCTGAAGGGCCCCCATAAGATCGCCCTGATGATAGACAAAACGAGCTTCAGAAAGCCACCAGGAGGGATCCCTTTCGGGCACCTTAATCCCGAAGACCGTGTTTACCCATAAGAAAACCGCTATAATAGCCACTATCTTAAATCTCATTATCAGCCCTAAAAGAGATTTGCAAAAAGAAGGCCAAATCAACAAAGGCCGAGTCTTTTCATCTTTTCGATGAGGGTAGTTCTATTGAGTCGTAAGAGCTTGGCAGCCCTACTTTTGACCCCTCCTGAGGCCTCAAGGGCCTTGAGTATCAAGGACTTTTCGATCTCTTTCAATGTCTCTTGTAGATCTAGTCCCTCGGGGGGGAAGGTTCCCGGAAAATTCAAGCTGAGAGAAGATGGTTCACACAGGTGTTCAGGTAAATCTTCTTTTCTTATAACTTCGTCTTCAGTCAAGATGACCAGTCTTTCCATCAGATTTTCGAGTTCTCTTACGTTGCCGGGCCATGAGTAACTTAAAAGACATTTGAGGGCTTCTTCAGAAAGACGCTTTAAGGGCACCTCCTCCCGCTCACAGAATTTTTCGAGAAAGTGCTCGGCTAAAAGGGGAATATCCTCCTTTCTTTCGCGAAGAGGGGGCAATTGGATGGGAATCACATTTAGACGGAAATACAGGTCTTCCCTGAAGCGACCTTCGGCTACTTCCGCCTCCAAATTTCGATTGGTAGCCGCAATGATCCGAATATTGACCGATATGGACCTCTCACTTCCGAGACGCTCAATCGTCTTTTCCTGAAGGATCCTCAAGAGTTTTACCTGAAGCTTGGGGCTCATCTCCGCGATTTCATCGAGAAAGATGGTGCCTCCGTTGGCTAGCTCGAAACGCCCGGGTTTACTACGGTTGGCTCCAGTAAAGGCCCCCTTTTCGTAGCCAAAAAGTTCGGACTCTAAAAGTTCCTCCGGAATGGCTCCACAGTTCACTGGAATAAATGGACCATCCTTTCGTCGGCTTTTCTGATGAATGGCCCGGGCAATCAACTCCTTTCCGGTTCCGGACTCGCCTAAAATAAGGACTGTACTTTCAGTAGGAGCAACCTTCTCTATAAGTTTAAAGACCCTTTTTATGGCCGAACTCTGACCTATGATTTCCATGTACAGAAAGATATCACAGGCCTAACACTTATGTCAATTTTTTGAACAGTCTTGACCCAAGTTCTCTTGTTAAGCTACATTATTTTTATGTTAGCTCCCAATCCAATACTTTACGATTCGCTTATCGAAGCGGCTTTAAAAGAAGACCTTCCTTTCGGGGACTTCACTACCGAGGCTCTGATCCCTTCGGACCTGAAAGGGCTAGGAGTAGCCCGGGCCAAAGAAGAATTGGTGTTCTGTGGTTTTCCGGTGGCTTTATCCGTCTTTCATAAGGTGGACCCGGAACTGGAAGTTCGCCCTTTGGTGGAGGAGGGCAGTGAAGTTTCGGCCGGTGAAGCCCTTCTTGAGGTTTCCGGACGCGTAGCCTCCATCCTAAAAGCCGAACGGGTAGCTTTGAATTTCATGCAGCATCTTTCAGGAATTGCCACCCTTACCAGAAAGTTCGTAAAAAAGCTGGCAGATCTCCCAGTCAAAGTCGTGGACACTCGGAAGACCACCCCAGGACTTAGGGTTCTTGAAAAGTACGCCGTAAGGGTAGGGGGAGGCTCAAACCACCGCTTCGGTCTTTCGGAAGGCATCCTTATCAAAGACAATCATGTCAAAGCCTGTGGTGGTGTAAAGGAGGCCCTCGCCCGGGCTCGAACCTTTTCCCACGTCTTTCGAATAGAAATTGAAGTCAAAACCTTGACCGAGCTTCGAGAGGCTATTTCTGCCGGAGCCGAGGCTGTCCTCCTAGATAACATGTCGCTTGAGGAGCTGAAAGAAGCCGTAAAACTAGCCCGTAGCCTCAACCCTAAGATAATCCTTGAAGCTTCGGGGGGAGTCACTCTCGAAAATGTGAGAGCCATAGCCGAAACAGGCGTTGACCTCATCTCCGTGGGACGTTTAACCCATTCAGCCCGGGCCATGGACATCAATCTGAAAATCGAAAAACTTTTTATTTGAAATTTTTCACTTCCTATTGTGCCGATGTGAAGACCCGTTTATAGTTTTCTCCAAAAAAGGCGACAAGCCTAATCCCCAAAACCAAAAAGGAGGCTCTTATGGCGCTTGATGAAGTGAAGATTACACAGGCCATCGTGGAGAGGTTCACCGAAAAGTTGAAGGAAGCTCTGGAACTTGATGTAGCGGTAGTAGGAGCTGGGCCCTCGGGACTCATGGCGGCCTACAAGCTAGCCAAAGAGGGCTTCAAGGTAGCGATCTTTGAACGCAAGCTCTCCATCGGCGGTGGTATGTGGGGTGGGGGCATGATGTTCAACGAAATCGTAGTTCAGGAAGAAGGAGCCAGACTATTAAAGGAAATCGGCGTGGAGGCTAGACCCTGGCAGGAAGACTATTACACCGCCGATTCCGTGGAAACGGTCTGCGCCCTAGGATATGCCGCCCGTAAGGCCGGGGCCATGATCTTCAATCTCATAAGCGTGGAAGACGTCATGGTGCGAAAGGATAGGGTGGTGGGTCTGGTCATCAACTGGACTGCAGTGGAAATGGGGGGTCTCCATGTGGATCCTCTGGCCATAAGATCCAAATACGTGGTGGAATCCACCGGTCACGAACTTTCTGTGCTCCACATCATGCAGAAAAAACTGGGAGTTCAACTCATGACTCCCAGCGGAAAGATCGAGGGCGAAAAGTCCCTTTGGGCAGACGTAGCCGAGACCACTACTTTGGAAAATACAAGAGAAGTCTTTCCTGGAGTCTTCGTGGCCGGAATGGCCGCCAACGCCACCTTCGGTTCCTACCGCATGGGGCCTATCTTCGGAGGCATGCTTCTTTCTGGCGAAAAAGTGGCCCAGGAAATTGCCGCTCGTCTCAAAAAATAAAAAAGGGGGCCGTTTGGCCCCCTTCTCTTCCTTGAGTTCTTTTCTTCTCTAACCAAAAGCTTTTTCCAGCGGCGGAACCACCTGTTTCTTACGGCTCATCACCCCGTCGAGCCACACGCTCTTGCCCTCCAGGGCCTTGCCGAAGGCCTTCTCGATCACGGAAGGATCGTCGGTCACCACTAGGAGTTCCGTACCTTCCTTCATAATGTCGGTGAGCATGAGGACGATAGTGTGGTAACCACCCTCGGCCTTCACCTTCTGCATCTCCTCGTAGATGGCGTCCTTAACCTCGGCCAACAGATCTAGGCTCACCACCTCGATCTGTCCGGCCCCTACCTTCTTGCCGCTCATGGTGTAGTCCTTGAAGTCGCGGTAAAGGAGATCCCGTGGACTCTTTCCAGAGACGTCGGACTTGGCCTTGAACATCTCCATGGCGAGGGCCATAACGTCATCCACCCCGGCTATTTTAGCCAAATCCTCGGCCATTTTCTTATCGAAGTCCGTAGTAGTCACGGACTTGAAGGCCACCGTGTCGCTCAAAATGGCGCAGAGCATGATACCCGCGATATCCTTGGGAATCTCGATCTGGAAGTAATCGAAAAGCCCCTTCACGATGGAAGCGGTGCAACCTGTGGGAAAGTTGATAAAGGTAATAGGGTTGGGGGTGCTAATATCACCGATCTTGTGGTGATCGATAATGGCTAGGATCTGGGCCTCATCAATGTTGTCCACGGTCTGACCCCGCTCGCTGTGATCTACCAAAATCACCTTTTTGCCGGCTCCATCACTCATGAGTTCCGGGGTTTCTACCCCAAACTTATTGAGCACAAATTCAGTCTCAGGATTGAGATCTCCCTGCCGCACGGCTACGGCTTCTTCAGTATCGTTTTTGATATAGCCCTTTTTGACCAACTCGTTGCGGAGATAAGCGTAAGCAATAGCCGAACAAATGGAGTCCGTATCCGGGCTCTTGTGCCCCACTACATATATCTTGCTCATCTCACCCTCCTTTGATCTTGAATTTCCGGGTTTGTCCTATCACATGGGCTTTTCATTGTCAAGAAAGGTTGCCAAACGTGAGAGCAGAGGAGGCAAAGTTTCGGGATTTAAGGCCGAAATAGCTTCCGCATGATAACGATTTTGATAGGCCCTGACCTCTTCGGGAGAAAGTTTATCAATTTTATTGAAAACCAAGAGCCTTGGCGCTCTGGAAAGCCCCATTTCTTCGAGTATTTCTTCTACGGTCTTAATGTGCTCTTCAAAATCGGGATGGCTAATATCCACGAGATGAAGCAATAGGTCTGCAGAGTAAAGCTCTTCGAGAGTAGCCTGAAAGGCCCTCTTGAGGTCTTTAGGAAGTTCACGAATGAAACCCACAGTATCGGTGAAAAGCACCGTCTTTCCGTCAGGGAGCCTTATCCTGCGGCTCACCGGATCCAGAGTGGCAAAAAGCTTATCTTCAGCCAGCAGATGCTCGCGAGCTAAGGTATTAAGTAAAGTGGTTTTGCCGGCATTGGTGTAACCGATAATAGCCACTACCGGGAGCCCATGTCGTTTACGTCGTTTGCGCCGTAATTCACGCTGACGGGAGATAGCCTTGAGTTCTCTCTCAAGACGAGCAATCCGTTCTCGGATACGGCGACGATCAACTTCGAGTTTGGTCTCTCCCGGTCCTCGGGCTCCGATGCCCCCGGTAAGACGGGAAAAAGCGTCGTCCTTGGCCCTAAGACGTGGGAGCATGTATCGCAATTGGGCCATCTCCACCTGGATCTTGCCCTCGCGGCTCTTCGCCCGCTGGGCGAAGATGTCCAGGATAAGTTGGGTGCGGTCTATTACCCGAAGATCCACCATCTCGGTGAGAGCTCTAACTTGAGAAGGCGTAAGTTCACAATCGAATATGAGAAGATTAGCTGAGGTCTGCATGGCCTGGATGATGAGCTCTGAAAGCTTACCTTTGCCGACCACGTAGCGGGGATCAGGGCGATCGCGCCGCTGGATGACCTCTCCCACCACTGTGACCCCAGCGGTGCGAGCTAGCTCTCGCAGTTCGGAAAGCCTTTCTTCTGCATAGAATTTGGGACCGGAGTGGACTTCTACCAGTAGGGCCCGGTCCTCCCGGTCGCTCACTTCTTTGAGGGGTCTTACTCTCTCTAGTTCCTCCTCTAAAGACTCTATAAACTCCCTGAAGTCTCCCTTGAGCTCCCAGGGATAAACCGGAGAAAGATAGCCATAATACCCGTCGCTATCCTTTTGAGGAAGGAGATAGGCGGTATGTAGACGTCCAGGAAGCCCTGCCTCACCGACCTCAAGCACGCTCATACAATCCAGCCGCAGAAAAGCCAGGTCTAGAAGATCGTCTTGATCGAGCCCTTCGTGAGAGAGATGGGTATGGACACAACGCAGGCCTTTTAGTCTGCCCTCGCTTTTCCGAGATCTGGTGATCGCCGGAATCACGATCTGGTGATAATCACCAACAATCACGTACTCTATTTCTCCACGGCGATTGATGAGTAATCCGAGCTGGCGGTTGAGCTCAAAGGAAAGCCGAGAGAGCTCTCGGGAGAGTTCATGAGTTATGAGATAGTCAGCCGGAACCCTACGTCGATAAAGTCGTTCCAGGGCCCGAAGTTCACTAGGTTTAAGTCCGCTGATGTGTCCGTAAACCGTCTTGGCCATTAAGTTTTATCGGCGGGGCCTGAAGACCACTTTTAATGGAGATTTCTCGAAACCGAGATAATTGCGCAAACGATTTTTAATAAACCGCTCCACACTTTTTGGTATCTCTTCTGGATAATTGGTAAAGACCACCACTGTAGGAGGTCTGATCTCCGCTTGGGTGGCGTAGTAAAATTTTAATCTATTTCCCGAGGGAGTGTAAAGGGCCCGCTCTCGTTTTATCTCTTCCAGGGCCCGATTGACCTGCGCCGTAGGCACACGACGGGAGTATGCAGCATACACCTCGTCTACCAAGGGCAAGACCTCCTTTATTCGCCTACCAGTCTTGGCCGAAATAGTCAAAATAGGTGCCCAGGGTACAAATCTCGCTCCGTATTTGATTTGTTCCATAAGGATGTTGCCTTCCTCGCGTTTGCCGTCCAAGAGATCCCACTTGTTGACCAAGATAATACAGGCCTTATGGCGTTTCTCGATCTGAGAGAGGATCTTCTGATCCTGGTCGGTAATGCCCTCTTCGGCAGTAAGGACCAGGATGGCCACTTCAGCCCGATCCAGGGCCTCAAAGGCCTTGTCCACACTGAACTTCTCGGTCCGGGCCTTGATACGAGGACGGCGGCGAATACCGGCGGTGTCTATAAGGAGATACTGTCGACCGTCAGGGAGCTCGAGCAAAGTATCAATGCTATCCCGGGTGGTTCCAGGGATATCTGAAACGATCATCCGCTCATAACCTACGAGACGGTTGAGAAGAGAACTCTTGCCTACGTTGGGGCGTCCCAAGATGACGACTCGGATGGGCGCCAAGCTTTTCTCGGCTTCCTCTTCAGTTTCCTCCGGTAGATGTGCCAGGATTTCCTTTCTCAAATTCTCAAGGCCTTTTTTGTGTTTGGCGGAGATGGGAAGCAGGGGTTCAAAGCCCAGAGCATAAAATTCCCCAAGGTTTAGAACTTCCTTTTTACTATCTACCTTATTTATCACCAGAAGGACCGGTTTTTCCTTTTTCCGCAAAAGTTCGGCAATTCTCTCGTCAAGGGGGGTAAGGCCGGTCCGAGCGTCTACGAGGAAGAGCACTAGGTCCGCTTCCGCCAGGGCCTCCTCGGCCTGTCGTAGAATCTCGTGACTGAAAAGTTCTTCCACCTCAGGAGTAAGTCCTCCGGTATCGATCACCGTGACCTTACGGCCCTCGATTTCTGCCTCTCCGTACAACCGATCTCGGGTCACTCCAGGTGTGCGCTCCACCAAGGCCTTCCGTTCTCCGATCAGGGTATTGAAGAGGGTAGATTTGCCAACGTTCGGTCTGCCTATAAGGACGATCTTGTGAGGCATCTTTTGCTCCTAAATTCCAGGCCTTTTGGCTTTTACCGAAGGAAAGAGATCAAGGTCCGTGTGTGGGAGGAAGAGGGCCCCGGTTAAAAGCTGCATGAAACGGTTCTCTACGTTCATCTCAAGGTAGGTGAGTTTGGAGACGATCTCCCGAACCTCCTCGAAATCTCCTTCCAGCAAAAACTTTACCGTTCCGGCGCCGGCGGCGTTGCCCACCGCCACGAACTTTTCTCGTGGAAGGTCAGGAAGCATCCCTATGGTGATGGCCGCCTCGGGATCGATGTAATTTCCGAAACTTCCAGCCACATAAAATCGCTCCAGATCCTTAAATCGCACTCCCACACTCTCGCAGATCACCGTAAGCATGGTGTACATGGCCCCTTTGGAGCGAATGAGATTTTTGATCTCACCCTGAGTTACATAGATGGGCCGCCCGGTACCACTCTCGCTCTCGTCGGCGAGCACGAAGGCTAGTTCACCATCTATTTCCCGAAATCTTTCAGGCCACCTTTCCGGCTGAAATATCCCCTGAGGATTTACTAGACCGGCAAGGAATAGCTCTGCCAGAAGTTCAATAGTGCCTGATCCGCAGATACCAATCGGTTTCGAATCCCCGATAACCTTGAGTTCTAGTTGTCCTTTCCGGATGCGTATCCTCTCGATAGCCCCCTCTCGGGCCTGCATCCCACAGGCCAGCACACCGCCTTCAAGAGCCGGCCCTGCGGCACCGGCACAGGCCAAAAGAAATTCCCGATTGCCCAAGACGATCTCGGCATTAGTCCCTACATCCACGAAAAGCGAAATGGCCTCGCCGCGATGAAGACCAGCAAAAAGAAGTCCCGAGATGAGATCCCCGCCGAAATAGCTTCCACCGGAGGGAAAGACAAAGAGCAGGGCTTCGGGATGCCCTGGAAGCCCGCTTTCTCTGAGTTTCAGGACGTCAATGGCATTGGCACAAGGAATATATGGTTCTCGATAGAGCCACCTGGTAGGAAGACCCAAGAAAAAGTGGGTCATGGTAGTATTCCCACAGAAGGCGTAGTAATAAAGATATTCGGTCTCCTTCTCTCCTACCAGTTTCAGAATCTCACTTTTCAAACCTTCTATAGTCTTCTCCTGAAGTTCCGCCAGCCCTCCTGGTCTTTCGGCGAAATGGAGGCGAGTCAGGATGTCTTCCCCATAAGGAATCTGAGGGTTCCTGAAACTGGCCTCCCTGAGGACCTTTTTTTCTCTGAAATCTACCAAGTAAAGGGCAATTCCTGTGCTCCCTAGGTCAATCCCCAGGCCATAGACCGGCCCGCCCTTTCCCTTGGGAAACACCTCTAGTACTTCGTAACCCCTTTCGGTACGGCCCAAGATTACTTCCACTTTAAAGTCGGAACCCCTTAAAACCTCAGGAAGCTTCCTTAAAAGGTAGAGAGGAAGGGCAGGGCTTTCCCCAAGACGTTCCGAAAGGGCTTCCCTCAAGCGCCTTTCGTCAGATCGCTGATCTTGAAGAGAGGGCTTCGGAAGTTCTAACGAAATAATCTCTACCACCGGCCTCATACGTCCACCACACATTGGGCTACCCAAAGATCGCCTTCTTTTGCCACTTTTGCCAAGGTAAAGGTGGCTCCTTTAACCTCTATTCCTAGAAGATGTTTCTCGGTATCTAAAGCCTCTCCGCGAGCTACGCCTTGAAGGTTTTCACCCTTGATTTTGATTTCAAAGTCACTAAATACTCTGTGCTCTAGGGCTGAGAGGGTGATCAGTCTGTTCAACCAGGCTACAAAGAGTTCGTCTGGAAGTTCTGCCGAAACCGAAACCGGGGTCTCCTCTCTAGGCTCAATAGCCTCAAAATTTTCCACCATCAACGAAAATAAGGCTCGGGCACCGTTGGCAAAGGCCTCCTCTATAGTTCGTCCATAGCCTCTTACCCCGATATCGGCCCCGTGTTCGAAGGTTTCATAAGGCGTGAAGTTCATATCTTTGACATCCTTGTTCATTTAAATAAGGAATATAAGGCCAGATAAGCTCCAACGGAAGTCCTTTCTTAAGGGGCCTTGCCGAGCAAACCAGAAATCCGTTTCGCTTTAGGAAGACTGTAATGGTTCC
Source organism: Thermosulfurimonas dismutans (assembly GCF_001652585.1). Lineage (GTDB taxonomy): Bacteria > Desulfobacterota > Thermodesulfobacteria > Thermodesulfobacteriales > Thermodesulfobacteriaceae > Thermosulfurimonas > Thermosulfurimonas dismutans. The sequence goes on along the minus strand of NZ_LWLG01000007.1, from coordinate 10,240 downwards.
TTCTTGGGCCGTTACGTATAACGGACGATGATATAGTTTGAGAATTTTTAACACCGAAGGATGAGGATGACGAGGGCCTCTGGCGGAGGCCACGGCCACTCGAAAGTCAATAGCTTGCCAAAACGGGGCAAAGTATCCGTTTCGGGCTCCATGATGAGGAAGGATGAAAATCTCCGCGGGGATAGTTCCGCCGAAACGAAACAGCCGAGCCAAACGCTTGCCATCGGCGTCTCCCGGAAAAAAGACCGTGAGACCCTCATATTCCAGATAGGCCATCAGGCTTTCCCGATTGGTGTTTCGGGACTCCGGCGTTCCGGAAAAAAGAAAGATCTCGGCCGAGGAAACTTTGAGAACCTCAGGCCGAACCACCTCATCAAGCGGAGGGCTTAGCCCCAGTTTTTGCCAGTCCTCCCGGCGAAACTTGCCTGAGAGTATTCGTGTAACCGGAACACTTTCGAGTAAAGCCGGAAGACCTCCGGTGTGATCGAGATCTGGATGTGAGATGATAACAAAATCGAGATGTCCTATCCCTAATTTACGTAAAGTTGGTACGAGAATCCTTTTCCCAAGGTCGGCCGAGCCATACCTGGCCCCGGCGTCAAATAGGAGATTGCGATCCCCTGGAAGGTGTACCAGGATGGCATTTCCCCTACCTATATCAAGGACTACCGAATAGAAGAGCGCATAGCGGACAAAAAGCCCTGAAAATAAAAACAAAGCTGTCACCGAAACCAAGATCAGGGCGGGTTTGTAACGTTTTCGGAGGCCGAAGTGGATCCCTAAGGCCAGGGAAAATGAGGTCAAAATAAAAAGTCCCACGGGATAGGGGGGTGTCAAAACCAAATTGGGTAAAGGAAGATGGACCGCCCGTTCAAAGAGGCCTCCCAAGAATTCGGCTAGCTCGTGAGCCAGATCTTCACTCAGGAAGGAAAGCCCGGCGACCACCATTTCTCCAGGTATGAGAATCAAACACCAGAACGGAGAAAGAATAAGGGTGTTAAGGGGTGAGAGAAGCGGGGCTTCTCCAAAAGCAAAGAGGAGTAAGGGTAGGGTAGCGAGACTGGCTCCCAGAGAGACAAAAAAACTTCCAAGAAGATATCGTACGAAGCGGTTTGGAGGGAGAGACAATTTTCGATAGAGTCTATGTCCCACGAGTATTCCCAGGACTGCGGCTACGGAGAGCCGAAAGGAAAGGTCGAGAATGCTTTCCGGAGAAAGAATCAATATGGTAAACACTGTCCCGGCCAGGAGATCGAAACCCGAAGTTCTGAGAAATAAAACCCGAGAGAGGGTGAATAGTAGGAGCATGATCAAAGCTCTTTGGGCCGAAGGGCTGGGGCCGGAAAGCAAGGCGTAGAAGGCAGCCCCCCATAGAGCGAAGAAGGCCGCCGGGATCTGAGCCGGTATCCCCTGGGACGGAAAAATTCGTACCCATAATCTGCGGAAGGCGAAATATATCATGCCGTAGATAAGTCCTAGATGAAACCCCGAAACCGCAAGAAAATGATAGAGCCCCTGAGCCTTAAGTGTCTCTTTGAATTCCTCAGGCAATGGCCCCTTCTCTCCTAGAACCAGGGCAGAGAACAGGCCTTGAGCCAAGGGTGAAAGTCTCCGGGCGAAATCAAAAAGATGGGCCCTAAAGTCTAAGAGAACAGAACTTCTATGGGTATCAAAGCAGGAGATATCTTCTATGCGCTTTACCCGGGCCGCAAAGAAAAGTCCTCGGGCTAGGAGATGTCTTTCCCGAGGAGTATCAAAAAGATTGAGATAACCGGAAGAAGTGGGAAAGGTCCGAGCCTTAAAAAACCGTCCAGGAAGACATTTCCAGGCCTCAAAAGGCATAAAGAGAATCCCTTTGCCATAAAAGGTTTTGACCTCTAGGATGGTTCTACCGGCATAAGGACTGACATTTAAAATCTGACCCTCAACAAGGGTTTCTCCGAGATAGTTGTGCAAGGAAGGAGACACCCACCAGAAGTAAAAAAGAAGCCCTAAGGAGAGACCCAGGGCGGCCGCCTGAAGAGGACTTTTTATGATCACTTTTTCGGTGTTCTCGGACCAAAGAGGGCAGTCCCTATCCTCACAATGGTAGCACCTTCCTCTACCGCCACCTCAAAATCATGGCTCATGCCCATGGAAAGTTCGGTAAGGGCTGGAAGATCAAACTTTTCTTGAAGTTCGTCCCGCAGTTCCCGGAGGCGTCTGAAATAAGGTCTTACGGCCTCCACATCCTCGAAATAGGGAGGAATACACATAAGGCCCCGGATCTCTAGCCCCGGGAGATCTTTTATATGGCGGATAAGTTCTGGAAGGGCCTCCGGTAAGATTCCCTTTTTGTTTTCCTCGCCACCCACGTTGACCTCAATAAATACCGGCAGTCTACGTCCAGTCTTTTGGCACAGCTTAGAGAGCTTTTCGGCGATCTCGATTCGATCCACAGTCTCAATTAGATCAAAGAGCTCAAAGGCCTTTTTGGCCTTATTTTTCTGTAGATGTCCGATGAGATGCCAGGTAAGGGAAAGATCCGAAAGAAAAGGCTTTTTCTTTTCGGCCTCCTGAACGTAATTTTCTCCTATAAGAGTGAGGCCTTCGGCCACCGCTTCCCTGATCTTTTCCGTGGACTGGCCTTTGGCCGCCCCAAGGATTTTAACCTCCTCAGGCTTTCGGCCGACCCTCAGAGCGGCCTCGGCAATCTTTTCCCTAATACGTCTAAGATTCTCCGCCACTCCGTTCAAGGAGAACCCTCCGATCAACCATGGTGTCCTTTAAATAGGCGGGATCCCTTCTGGGAAAATCCTTTAAGTAATGAGTCCCCCGGGATTCCCGTCTTGAAAGGGCACAGGCCACGACAAGACGAGCCACCTGACACAAGTTCCTTAACTCTACAAACTCCGGAGTAAGGATATAATGCCAATAGTGATCCTCGATCTCCTTAGCGATAAAGTTAAGTCTCCTCCAGGCCAGGTGAAGACGGTCGAGACTCCTCACAATCCCCACGTAGTTCCACATCAGACGCCTGATGGCATCCCAGTTGTGGGAGATAAGTACCTTTTCCTCCATATCTACTGCCCCTCCGGGATCCCATTCCGGGGCCGGAATAAAGGGAAGCTTACGCCACTCCGGCCATCTATCGCGAATCCTCAAAGCGGCCTGATGGGCAAAGACTAGGGCCTCAAGGAGAGAGTTTGAGGCTAGACGGTTTGCCCCATGTAGTCCGGTAAAAGCACATTCCCCTACGGCAAAGAGCCCTGGGATATCGGTTTCGGCAAAGAGATTAGTCATTACCCCCCCACACATGTAATGAGCTGCCGGAACCACCGGAATAGGCTCTTTCGTAATATCGATACCGTAGCGGAGACAGGTTTCGTAAATGTAAGGGAAGCGAGACTTGATGAAATCTGCTCCCCTATGGGAAATATCCAGATACAGATGATCGGCCCCAGTGCGCTTGAGCTCCATATCAATGGCTCGGGCCACGATGTCCCTAGGAGCAAGTTCGCGCCTCTCCGGATCATATCGTTCCATAAAAGATCTTCCGTCCGGACCGAGAAGACGAGCCCCCTCACCCCGCAAGGCCTCTGAAATCAAAAAGTTCTTGGCCTTTGGATGATAGAGACACGTGGGATGAAACTGAACGAATTCCAGATTTGCTGCCCGGGCGCCAGCCCTTACCGCAAGCGCAATACCGTCCCCGGTAGCCGTGTCCGGGTTGCTGGTATATAGATAGACTTTTCCAGCCCCTCCGGTAGCCAAAATCACCACCCGGGAGAGATAAACCTCTATCTCCCCCGTCTCCCAAGACATAACGTAGGCCCCGATGACCCGATCCCCGGAGACCGCTTTTCCAATCTTGCCCAAGGTTATAAGATCGACCGCCAGCCGATTCTCAAGGATTTTGATGTTGGCCTGTTCCCGCACCCTTGCAAGCAGAACCCTCTCGATCTCACGGCCAGTGTGATCCTCCACATGGAGGATCCTTCGGCGAGAGTGTCCCCCTTCAAGCCCTAGCATAAATCTTTCCGGGTTCTCGGGATCACGGGTGAACTCCACCCCGAGCGCCACCAACTCCTGGATCCTCTCTGGAGCCTGTTTTACCACCAGCTCTACGATTTCAGGATGGGAAAGTCCATCTCCGGTCCGTAAGGTATCCTCAATGTGAAGTTCAAAACTGTCGTCCTCGCCCATTACACAGGCTATACCTCCCTGGGCTAGAACGGTGGCCCCCTCGTGAGCCTTCTTTTTGGTAATAATGGTCACTTCTCCTAGAGAGGAGAGTTTAAGAGCCAGAGAGAGTCCAGCGATACCAGAACCTATGATCAAAAAGTCGGTTTGCATGGGCATCATTCCTGAGGAAGCCTAGGCTCCTTTTGTAGAAAACGGATCATTAGGGTCTGACCATCAGGTATAAAAAGGCCACTTCCTTGAGCTGTCCGTTCAGAAAAACCCTCCGAACGTTTGATATCCTCGTCTCGGGAGTCAAAAATTACGAAGGGGACCGGTTTGGAAGAGTGGGTCCGCAAGGGAATAGGAGTCAGATGATCCGTAACCGCCAGGATACGATATTCACTGAAATTAGCCGCCGCCTCTTCAAGAATGGTTCTTACCACATAGCGATCAAAGTCCTGAATGGCTTTAATCTTGAGCTCAATGGAACCTTGATGGGCAGCCTCATCCGGGGCCTCCACGTGCAGGAATACGAAATCGTGCTTTTTAAGGGCTTCGATAGCCGCAAGCGCTTTGCCCTCGTAATTGGTATCAAGATACCCGGTGGCTCCCTCGACCTCTATGATCTCAAGACCAGCGAGTACTCCAAGGCCCTTAATGAGATCCACGGCGGCCACCACCGCTCCCGAAAGGCCCCACTTTTCGGAGAAGGGCTCGAGTAAAGGTATCCTTCCCTGTCCCCAGGGCCAGAGGGCATTGGCCGGAGGCTTGTTTTCCTGAACCCTTCTCTGATTAACCGGATGCTTCTCCAAGATCTTAATGGCTCGGATCAGGAAGTCCCGTAACATGGGCTCCTCTTTGTAGGCTAGCCAGGCGTGATAGATGTTCTTTCCGATGAGGTCATGAGGAGGGAAGGTTCTTAGGCCTTCCGGCCCTCCTCTCCAAAGGAGGATATGCCTATAGCTCTTGCCGCAAAATAGCTCCAGCTTATCGGTAGAAAGTTCTCGGTTCAGATCTTCTATGAGTATCCGGGCCTCTTCGGTAGAGATGTGGCCGGCGCTATAGTCTTCCATGATAAGGTTGGTACCAACCTTTTTAAGGGTTACCAAGTTACATCGGAAGGCCACATCTTCGGGTCTCATGGGAATATTGAGACTGGCAGCCTCAATTGGACCGCGACCGGTATATTTTTCCTGGGGGGGATATCCCATGAGGCTCATGTTGGCCACGTCGCTCCCCGGAGACATTCCTTGAGGTACGGTTTGAACCAGGCCCATTTCGCCATGCTGGGCCAAAAAGTCCATACCGGGAGTAGTGGCCACTTCGAGCGGTGTCCGGCCGGAGAGCTCTTTGAGAGGAAAATCCCCCATACCATCTCCTACCAGCACGATGTACTTCATAAGTCTCCTCCTTCTCCAGAAGGTTCGGAAGGCGTTTTTTCAATCTTTAGAATCTCGACCTCAAACCGGAGATACTTCCCAGCCAAAGGATGATTGAGATCCACCACAGCCAGTGAAACATCCCGACGGCGGAGCTTAGCCGGATGAAGGACTCCAAACTCATCCTGAATAAAAACCGTCTCTCCCACCCGGGCCTGAGGAGGGAGTTTCTCGCTGGGGATGAGCTTTACCTTCTTCGGGTCGTAGCGGCCATAGTGTTCCTCGGGAGGCACCCAGACAACAACCTTTTCTCCTTCTTCTTTTCCAAGAAGGCCCTCCTCAACCGGCCTAAAAAATTGGCCTTCGCCTACAACAACGGTTATCGGGGTTGGAGAGGCATCTACCAACCCCGTATCGCTAAAGACTTGATAACGGAAGGTAACTTTATCGCCGTGTTCTATTTTTATACCCAAAACAAAAAACCCCCTCTTTCGAGGGGGAAGATAATCTTTCCTAAGTTAAGAGGCAAGTCTTAAAAGATCTTCAATGTCCTTCGTGCCCGGTCTGCGACTCTTGACCGGACAATCTTTTTAAACCCATGACCCCAATGTGACAGGTGGCACAGCGGGTATTGGAGGCAAAGGCCGACTCACCGTCATGACAGGTCCCACAATATTTGCCGTTATAGAGGGCCTCCATGGTAAAGTCTTCGTTTTCTTGAGTGCTTCCGGCCTCCATAGGAAAAACTTCCTCATGGCAATCCTCGCAGGAAAGACCAGCCTCTTCCACATGGATCTTGTGTTCAAAAAGGACAGCCTTGAGAGGTTGAGTAAAAATTATCGGTTCGGTGGGATACTCGGCCTCCTCTTCGCTACTTCCCTCTTGACTCATGGAGGGTAGGCTATGGAAAAATAACCCTATTACAAAGAAAATACCCAAAAGGAGAAATATCTTCTTCATGGCTTATGACCTCCTTTTTAGTTTATGGTGTAAAAGACGTTGGGTCGGGCCCCTACTTCAGGTCTCAAGACCCAAATGGCCCGTTGAGGATCGTGCACCAGCTGGAAAACTTCACTTTCCGGATCCGAAAGGTCTCCAAATATCCTAACCTTAGCCGGACAGGCCTGAGCACAAGCCGTAATCTTTTCGCCTTTTGAAAGACGGCTCTCCCAACAGAAATCGCATTTATCTATAGCACGTTTTTCCTCATTGAAATAACGCATATTGTAAGGACAGGCTGCCATACAAGTCTTACAACCGATACATTTTTTGACGTTCATCCTAACGATTCCGGTCTTCTTGTCCTTATAAGTGGCCCTGGTGGGACAGGCCCTTACACAGGGGGGCTCGTTGCAGTGATTGCAAAGGATGGGCATAAACCGTCTTTCCCACTCACCTTCGCCTTTGGGAAGATGCTGTTCCAGTATCCTAGTCCGCCAGCCGTAAGAAGGGACGTGGTTGGTCTTACGGCAAGCTTCCATACACCTTTCACAATCTATGCACCGGTCTGTCCTAAGGACCATGCTATAGTGAGGTTTATAGGGATAATGTCCCACGTATTCGGGTATATCCGCATAAACCTCGTTAACCTTCGAAACTACCGAAAGCAAGGTACCACCGGCATAGACTCCAGTAATGACCAGCCCCATTTTTAAAAATTTTCTCCTTTCCTCAACAGAAACATGCTCGACCCCTTCGTTTTTAAGACTCTTAAGCCACTTAGCGAAATCCTTTAAATACATAGAACACCTCCTTAATGGTGATGAATTTCTTTATGACCGTCAAAGGCCATCTCTCCCCAGAGGAACAGGGAACCAAAAAGACCAAAGCTACCTAGAACCACCAACCATTCCGAAAGGGAAGGGAAGTAATGATAATACTCGGGCAGGCCATAGATGTGCATACCATGGTAGTGAGGCACGATCTGACCGCCAACCACCAAATCATATCGCATGACAAAGATGGCCAATAGTGCTAGCCCTGCCACATAGGCCATGGCGTTTATATCTTTGGCCCTGACCCCAATTACTACCAGGAAGGGAAGAACCAACCCCAGAAAGATCTCAAAGACCCAGAAATTGAAGGCATAGGGTCCTTTCATAAGGGCCATCACCGTTTCCCACTTGCCATGGGGTTTACCGGCCAAGCTGGCGATGATCTTCCAGATGGTAAAAAAGATCACCACCGCCGTAAGAAGGGCATAGACCTTTCCGGTAACTTGGAGGGCCTTAACCATAGATTCCTCCATCTGACGACCGGATAGCTTATAAGCCAGCCAGGTGAAGAAGATGATGGCTGCGGCCCCACTCATCATGGCCGAAGCAATGAAATAGATGGGCATATAAGGTCCGTACCAGAATTCATGAGCATGAAGTAGTCCAAAGACTGCCCCCAAATTACTATGGGCGGCTATTCCGGCAACGACTCCTAAGAGGCCGGCCATGGAGGCTTCCTTGTGTTTGCCAAGCCTTATGAGACCGAACTCTATCAGCATAAAAAAGAGGTAAGCACCATAAAGGGTCCCCATCCACCAGATATTGGACTTGAGGTTGGGAGAAAGGACGTTCCAGATAGGCATACGCCAGGGATTTTCGAGCTCCAATCCGATGGCTAGGAATCCAGAAAGGATGGTGGCGATAGCTAGGAATATACTCCGGCTGGCAATGGGGTGCATAGGCTTATAGCCAAAAACGTGCCCGATGGAGGAGGTCAAACAGAGTCCAGTAGAAGTCACCACCCAGAAAACATAAGTAGAAATAAGAATGCCCCAGGGAACCTCCCGAGTAACTCCATAGACATGCTCGTGTCCAACAATGAATCCTCGAAGTCCAGCTACTAAACCTATGCCTAAAAGAATCAAAGAAAAAACAAACAATCCTACTATACGACTATTCTTGACTCCGCCTTGGGCTACCAACATAAGGACCTCCTTTTTAGGAAATTGGAACTTCCTTTTTTTCTGTTCTCCAGATTTAACAGACTTTTTTCTAAAAGGTCAAATAAGATTTTAAAAAAGAAGAGGGCGTGAGGGAAGATTAGAAGGCAAAAAATAATTTTGTGGGGGGATTTTTAAAACGATTTAAAATGAAAAGAGGCCCGGGGATCCCCGGGCCTCTAAAAGAACTATTCTCCTAAAATAGTCTCCAAAATTTCGGGGTTTTCCTCCTCTTCCGCCAATAGATTGTGGCACAAAGAGCAATCCTGGGGAATAACTTCTCCATCTGCACTTTCCAGTTCCTCATTGTGACAGCGGAAACAACCATCATGGCCTAGGAAATTGGTATAAGTGTTCCAGGAGATGTTCATCTCTGGAAATACATTCAATAAATAGGCCTCACGTGCGGCTTTGATGGCCTTATCGATTTTTTCTTTGTCATTTTTAAAGATATCCGGATAATTATTCTGATAGTAATTGTTTATGTATTCGGCAATCTTGATCTCGGCCTCCTCTCGGGAGGAATATTCCTTGGTAATCGCTTCGAGAGCGACCTTCTTAATAAAGGGGAGGTCCTCAGGCATGGCTCCACTTACAAACTGAAGATCAAGCGCCTCCTCCGCGGAATGGAAAATATGGGTGGGCCTGTTGTGGCAATCCAAACAATCCATCTCGCGGATATGGCCCTCGCCTACTTCCTCGCCTCCCTTAAAAACGGTCTTCTGACCATTTTCTACCTTGATGACCTCTACGATGTTTTCCCTCTTTTCATCCGTATACTTGTAATAGATCTTCACATCGGGAGACACGTGCCAGTGGATACCATGAGCCTTCTGGGCCCGCATACCTCCGGTTCCGGTTTTCATTAAAAGAACGGTATAAACCTTGCTGTTGTTTTCATCGGTTTCTCTCTTTTCTTTGATTACAAACTTATAACCAATAAAGTGTTCAGGCCGGTGACATTCTTCACAGGTTTCCCTAGCCGGCCGAAGGTTATGCAAGGGGGTAGGAAGAGGTTTAGGATACGTATTGGTAAGATACTCTACGACTTCCTTCATTCCATTTAGTTTGGATTTTACAAACCAGCTAGCTCCAGGACCGATATGACATTCCACGCATTTCACATGCGCATGAGGAGAGTGTTTATAAGCTGTAAATTCCGGAGTCATAACTTTGTGGCATAATTTCCCACAAAAATTAACGGATTCTGTATAATGATACGCACTATAGACAATGGCACCCATACAGATAAGTACAACTGTAAGAATTACCGAGGTCACTAAGGCGGTTTCTTTTAAAACCTTGGCTTTATCCGCCTTTTGAACCAGCTCTTTAATGGTTTCAGTAGAAAAGAATCCCTGTCTGGAGATAAAAATTCCTACACAAAAAAGGGCCAACCCCAAAAGCATTAAAGGAAAAAGACCTAGATAGAAAAACTGTTGCAAAACGTGTGATTCTACATGGTAAGCACTATCTATTAAAGCGAAAATAGTAAGCGGAGGTACAGTAACCAAAAGTAGAATAGACCCTATTAGACAGAGCTTATTCTGTTTAATAAAACTTTTGAAAAATAACCAGCCTTCTTTCAACATCCTCTTCCCTCCTAACTAAGATTTTTAGAATTTTTTAGATTTAGTTAACAATTTCCACAAAAAGAGCCCCCATGGGGGGCTCTTTTTGTCCCTACTATATCTAAAATCAAAAATTTACAACTAGGAGGTAGCGGGAGCTACTTCACCTTCAACCTCAGTTTCTTTAGCAA
>NZ_LWLG01000006.1 GCF_001652585.1 Thermosulfurimonas dismutans | reverse complement strand
GGGCTATTTTGGCCGATATCCGGGCCGGCCGAGTTGTCCAGGGAGGAAGTACCATTACCCAACAGGTGGCCCGTTCTCTCCTCCTATCCCGTGAAAGGACGATTTCCCGTAAAATTCGGGAGGCTATCCTAGCCTGGCAGATCGACAAGGCCCTTTCCAAAGACGAGATCCTCAATATCTATCTCAACCACATCTATCTTGGGGCCGGGGCCTACGGGGTGGAATCTGCGGCCAGGACCTATTTTGGGAAACACGTCTGGGAACTGACTCTTCCCGAAGCCGCGCTTATTGCCGGTCTTACTCCAGCCCCCAGTCGGTTTAATCCCCTAAAGAATCCGAAACTGGCTCTCAAACGTCGAAGTTATGTCCTGCGGCGTATGGCTGAGGAGGGTTATATTACCTGGGAAACCGCTCGTCGGGCAGACTCTACCCCTCTAAAGCTCAATCCTGAAGACTTTTCTTCGAATCCTCTGGCAGGCTATTTTCTCCAGGTGGTGCGTAAGCGTCTTGAGCGCATGCTTGGAGAACATAATCTCCTTATCGGTGGCTACCGCATTTATACTTCACTGGATCTTTCCTGGACGGAGAAGGCCTGGCCAAAGGCCTTGAAAAAACTGACCGAGATCCCCAAACGTCATCGTAAGAAGGAGCTCCCGCAATTGGCGGTGGTTTGCCTGGAAAACCAGAGCGGAGCGGTGAGGCTTCTTATCGGAGGCCGGGATTACGAGGAAAGTCAATTTAATCGGGCAGTCTTTGCCCGTCGACAGCCGGGTTCAGCCTTCAAACCCTTCCTTTGGGCTCGGGCTCTAGAAGACGGCCTTCTTTTCCCGGACTCCCTGGTGGTGGACGAACCGGTGGTTTTCCTCGGCGAAGAGCCGGATAGCCTCTGGCGTCCTCGGAACTTCGACCATCGTTATTTTGGAATCATTTCCCTGAGACTGGCCCTGGTGGAATCTCGCAACACGGTAGCAGTCAAGATTGCCCGGGCACTTGGTATTTCAGAAGTGGAGGAGACCGCTCGTATGGTGGGCATCACGGCCACTTTTCCCCGGAACTACTCCGTGGCTTTGGGGACAGCCGGTATCTCTCCCCTTGAGCTTACTCGGGCCTACACCGTCTTTCCAAATGGAGGCAAATTAGTTTTTCCCCACTTTGTAGAGACTATTTATGACCGAGAGGGTAGGGAGATCTATCGCCTGAGTGTCGAACCCAAACAAGTTCTTTCCGAGGAAACGGCTTACGTGCTCACTTTTTTTCTCAAGGAAGTGGTTAGGGAAGGCACCGGGCGATGTGCTAGGGCCTTAGGCATACCGACGGGTGGTAAAACTGGAACCACGGATCGCTATCAGGATGCCTGGTTTATAGGCTTTACCCCCCGATACACCTGCGGGGTCTGGGTAGGGCATGATCGCCCCCGATCTCTAGGAAGACTTGAGACCGGAGGCCGGGCCGCCTGTCCGGTGTGGCTGGCGGTCATGCAGGCTGTCCAGCATCCGGTCGAAGACTTTCAGATACCAGAAGGCATTACTTTTGTACCTTTTAAGGACCACGATCCCCGAGGGAAACCGGAGGAGATCTGGCTCCCCTATCCCGAAAACCGAGCTCCGGAAATAAGAGAAGTGCCTCCTATTAGACCTCGGCCAGGCTCTCCTCTAAGATGGCTTTTCTGGTGGCGCTGATGTCTCGGGGTTTGATCTTGGTGACATCATCCCGGGCCCAGTAGCGTACCCGATAGCGTTTTTCTAACTCTGATAACAGAGCCTTGAACTTATCTTCTTCTAAATCCGTGATACGAATGAAGACCTGACGTCTAGCAAGATCCAGCTCTTCGGGATAGGTTAGAATACTTATGATCCTGGCCCCTTGTTTTACCACCAGGGCCGTGACTTCATCCAACGTGGTGGATTCGTCTATCTCCAGACCAATCTGAATGGGTCCCTGATAGATACCGGTGATATTTACGAAAAGTTTGAAAACGTCGGTCTGGGTTATGATACCCACCACGCGCTTTTCCTCGTCTACCACTGGAAGCCCGGAAATTCGATTCTCAAGCATGAGCACTGCCGCGTATTCTACCGTATCCTCCGGTTTTACATAGATGGGATCCGGGGTCATGATGTCCTTTACTCGAACTTCCGCCAGGAGATAATAGAGTTCGTGAACATCCAGAGAGGTAGCCTTGGAAGGGGTTGCTTCTTTAATGTCCCTATCGCTTACAATACCCACCAGTTTCCCTTGCCTTACCACCGGGATTCGTCGGATGTTGTGCTCTTTCATAATCTGAGACGCCTTCATGATAGAGGCGTTTTCATCAAGGACTATGACTTCTTCGCTCATCCAGTCTTTCACCAGCATTTCTGGCCTCCAAATATAGAATTTCTCATTTTCATTATGCCGGGGAAGCCTCTCTTTGACAAGCTCGGGATAGGGGATATAGTTTGGTAAGTTCCTCGGGAGGGGAGGCATGGAGATCCTTACCGTAAAAAGCACTAGCAGGGCCCAACTTATAGACATTACCGATGAGGTTGCCCGGCGGGTAAAGGGGATAAAAAGTGGGGTTTGTTTCCTTTATGTGCCTCACACCACGGCCGGTATCATTATCAACGAGGGAGCAGATCCGGCGGTGGCTGAGGATATCCTCGATATTTACAAGCGTCTGGCCCCCTATGAACATCCCTATCGTCATCTGGAAGGCAATTCACCGGCGCACGTGAAGGCTAGTCTTACCGGGCCCTGTATGTCGGTCCTTATCGAGGACGGAAGACTTGTTCTTGGCACCTGGCAAAGAATTTTCTTTGCGGAATACGATGGCCCCCGTACCCGTAAGGTCTATCTCAAAGTTCTGGAGGGTTAACTTATGAGTGTAAACAAAGTGATCCTTATCGGGCGACTCGGTGCGGATCCTGAGATCCGCTATACCGCCGACGGCCAGCCGGTAGCCACTTTTCGTATTGCCACCAATGAGGTTTGGGTGAAAAACGGGGAACGGCAGGAACATACCGAGTGGCATCGTATCGTAGCCTTCGGGCGCCTGGCCGAAATCTGCGGGGAGTATCTCTCCAAGGGACGTCAGGTTTATATTGAAGGTCGGATACGTACCCGCTCTTTTGAGGATCGTGACGGCAACCGACGCTATGTTACCGAAATCGTGGCCAACGATATGCGTATGCTTGACGGTCGCCGGGACACTATGGAGAGCGGCCCTTCGGATTCGTTTGGCTCTCCTAGAGAAGAATCTTTACCTGAACCTCCGCCAGACGAGGATCTCCCCTTTTAATGCCATTTTTTAGGGATTTCCGTGGCCTCCTCAGCCCCACTGAGCTCCTCAAAGGTAGGCGAGGAGCCCGGCTCTTCCTGATCCAGATTGAAGATCCGGCGTACGGTCACAATGGCTTCACGCCCTTCTCGGTGATAGCCAGACTTTAGGTAGGAAATGGGATCGTGAAGAAGCTTTTGGATTAAGGATTCCGTCAAAGTCTCGATGGCTTCTTTCTCTTCCGGTGAAAGGTCCAGACGGCCGAGGGTCTTTTCAAGCTCCCGTCTTCGGATGGCTTCGGCCTTCTCCCGCAGGGCCTTGATGGTAGGATAGACCGCAAGTTCTCGTAGCCACCTTTCGAATTTGAGGACCTCTTCCTCCACGATCTTCTCGGCTCGCAGGGCTTCCTGCTTTCGCCGACCTAGGTTTTCCTCTACCACCTGTTTGAGATCGTCGATGTCAAAGACGTAGATGTTTTCGAGCTCGTTGACTGCGGGTTCTACATCTCGGGGCACGGCGATATCTATGAAAAAGAGCGGCCGCAGTCGCCTTTTGCGCAAAAGGGGTTTCACCATATCTCGGGTGATCACATAACCCGGGGCTCCGGTGGAAGTGATTACAATGTCGGTTTCAAGGAGACATTCCGGAAGTTCCTCAAGGCCATAAGCCTTTCCGCGAAAACGTTCGGCAAGCTCAATGGCCCGGGAAAGGGTACGGTTAGCCACCAGCATCCGGGAGACCCCCGCAGAGATAAGGTGCTGAGCCGCAAGCTCGGCCATTTCGCCCGCTCCCACCAAGAGCGCCGTACGCCCTTTGAGGGAACCGAAGATCTTTTTGGCCAGTTCCACCGCCGCATAGCTTACCGAGACCGCATGGGACCCGATGCCGGTCTCGGTACGCACCCGTTTGGCTACCGAAAAGGTCTTGTGTAGAAGCCGATTCAAAATGGGGCCCGTGGTGCGGTATTCCACTGCTTCCCGATAGGCTTCTTTTACCTGGCCTAGGATCTGAGGTTCTCCCAGAACCAGAGAATCTAGTCCTGAAGCTACCCGGAAAAGATGCCTTACCGCATCTCGGTTCTCGTAGAAGTAAAGGTGATCCTCAAACCGGGCTACCTCCAGCCCGGTGGTCCTGACGAGGATCTCTTTCAGGCTCTTTAGGGTTTGGTCCGAAGTCTTTGAAACTAAAATAAACTCTACCCGGTTGCAGGTTGAAAGAAACAGTACCTCTTCAGCTTCGGGGAGTTCCCGTTTTAGAATGGCTAAAGGATGTTCAGAAACGTTTTTGAGGGCGAAACACTCCCGGACCTCCACCGGAGCCGTCCGGTGATTGAGGCCAAGAATGAGTATTTTCTCCTTAGGACCATTTTCCATAGCTGTGAAGCCCCGGTAAAAAAAGATTTACCACAAAAAAGCTGATTATCCAGACAAAAAATCCCAAAAGGGCCATCATGGCGGCCCTTCTTCCCCGCCAGCCTACGATGAGACGCTCGTGAAGCAGGGCCGCGTAAATGAACCAGAGGATGAGGGACCAGGTCTCCTTGGGGTCCCAGCTCCAATAGGTTCCCCAGGCCTTTTCCGC
Organism: Thermosulfurimonas dismutans; assembly: GCF_001652585.1. Taxonomy (GTDB): domain Bacteria; phylum Desulfobacterota; class Thermodesulfobacteria; order Thermodesulfobacteriales; family Thermodesulfobacteriaceae; genus Thermosulfurimonas; species Thermosulfurimonas dismutans. The sequence continues at coordinate 89,846 of NZ_LWLG01000006.1, read as the reverse complement.
CCAGAGGGCTCCGGTGATGATCCCTAGAGTAAGAAGAGGGAAACCGTATTTCAGAGAGAGCTCGTTTATACGGTCGAGAGACTCAAGCGGAGGCAGGCGTCTGAAGATGCCTCCCAGATGTTTGTGTTTGACCTGCCTTTCTTGGAGAAGGTACATGAAGCCTGCTACCGCAGCCGTGAGGAAAAAGGCGTAGGAAAAAAGGGAGATGATTGCGTGTATCGGGAGCCATAGACTTTGGAGTACCGGGGGCAAAGGTGTGATCTCCGAAGGAGATATGGCTGAAGCTATCATGAGAAGAAGCACTAAAGGGAGAAGAAAAGTCCCCAGAGTATAGACTTTGGGACCGCGATAGACGAAAAAGAAATAGACCCCTACCACCGCCCAGGCCAGAAAAGAACTGCTTTCGTGAAAAGAGGCTACCGGAGGGGCTTTCAAGATCTTTAACCGGAGAACAATGTTCAGGGTGTGACAGAAAAATCCTCCTAGAAGGACGAGCCTGGCCCCTTTCAAGGCTTCAGGTTTTAGAGAATAGAAATAAATAAAGAAACCCACTGTTGAAATTAGATAAAGGATGAAGGCCAGTTTAAAGAAGAATTCCTCGATCATACTCGTTTATTACCATACCAAGGCCTAGAGCACCAGCCGACGTTCCTTTTTGATGCGGTGATCCAGATAGTAGAGGATGGGGACTACCATCCGGGAGAAGAGGGTGGAGGCGACCTCACCGGACATGAGCGACAAGGCCAGGCCGTTGAAGATAGGGTCGAAGAGGATGACGAAGCTTCCCACCACCACCGCCGCGGCCGTAAGGAGCATGGGGCGGAAACGAATGGCTCCGGCGTCGATCACGGCTTCCTCTAGGCTGTAGCCCTCTTTAAGGCGAAGTTCAATGAAGTCCGCAAGAATGATGGAATTCCGCACTACAATACCAGCCCCGGCAATGAAACCGATCATGGAGGTGGCCGTAAAGAAGGCCCCCATGAGGGCATGGGCCGGAAGGATACCAATCAAGGAAAGGGGAATAGGGGCCAAGATCACCAGCGGTACGGTGTAGGATTTAAACCAGGCCACTACCAGGAGATAGATGAGGATCAGACAGGCCCCGAAAGCCAGCCCCAGATCCCGGAAAACTTCATAGGTTACATGCCACTCCCCGTCCCATTTTATGGCCCACTCCCTCTCTGAGAAGGGAAGGCGGGTATAGTAAATTTTGATGGGGCCTCCGTCCGGGGCTTTGAGATCTTTCAGAGCCTGGTTGATCTTGAATATACCGTAAACCGGAGCCTCTTCTTTTCCGGCGAGATCTCCCACCACATAGACCACTCGGTGGAGGTTCTTGTGGTAAATGGGATGGGGCACCACCGTCTTCTCCCAACGGGCTATCTCTGAGACTGAGACCAGTTCTCCGGAAAAGCTCCTGACCTTAAGTTCAGAGAGGTCTGGTAAAGCTGACCTTTCAGCTTGAGGGAAACGGAGCTTGAGAAAGACATCTTCTTTGGCTTTGGGATCATGGAAGAGGCCCAGGATCTTTCCTGGGAGAGCTATTTCCATAGCCGAAAGTACCCTTTCCGGTGTAATTCCGGAGAGGGCCGCTTTCTTACGGTCTATGACCAGACGCCATTCGATTTGCGGTTCGGTCATGTACCAGTCCACATCCACTACACCGGGGGTGTTCTCAAAGATCTCTCGTATCTTTCGGGCCAGCTCGATCTGTTTTTTGTAATCCGGCCCGTAGACCTCGGCCACGAGCGACTGAAGCACGGGAGGCCCAGGGGGTATTTCGGCCACCGTAATCCTGGCCCCGTATCTGCGGGCTACCTCTACCACCAGAGGCCTTACCCTTTTGGCGATGTCGTGGCTCTGGAGTTTTCTTTCATGTTTGGGGATCAAGTTTACCTGAATGTCGGCTACGTGATCTCCCTGCCGGAGATAGTAATGTCGGATAAGCCCGTTGAAATTGAAGGGGGCCGCCGTACCAATGTAGAGTTCCATATCCGTGATATAGGGTTCCTCCATTAACGCACGGGCCACCTCCTCGGCCACCCTGGCCGTAGTTTCAAGGGTGGTCCCCTCCGGCATATCGATGAGCACCTGAAATTCGCTCTTATTGTCAAAGGGTAACATTTTCACATAGACCAGTTTGAAATAAATAAGGGAGCAAGAGAGGAAAAAGAGCCCTCCCACCATGAAGAGAAAGGTCCAGCGCCAGCGAGGACTGCGTATAAGGTGCCCCATCAGCCAACGATAGTAGCGGGTGAGGAGGGTCTCGCGGTGTTCGTGTTTAATGTTCCGGGGAAGGAGGTGGTAGGCTGTCCAAGGGGTGATCACAAAGGCCACCACCATAGAAAGGAGCATGGCCACCGAAGCGCCTACCGGCATGGGGCGCATATAGGGGCCCATAAGTCCCCGTACGAATCCCATAGGAGCAATAGCCGCAATGACTGTAAAGGTGGCCAGGATAAGGGGGGCCCGGACTTCGTTTACCGCCCGAATGATGACCTCCCGGAAAGGACGCCCAGCATTTTCCGGGAGATGAAGATGGCGGACGATGTTTTCCACGTCCACGATGGGGTCATCTACTAAAATACCGATGCAGAATATTAGGGCAAAAAGGGTGACCCGGTTCAGGGTATAGCCATAGAACCAGTAAACAAAGAGGGTAATGGCCAAGGTTACCGGTACGGCCACCAAGACTACCAGGCTGGCCCGCACCCCTAGGAAGAGGGCTATTAAGACCGCTACCGAAACCGTGGCGATGAGGAGGTGTTCTAGGAGCTCGTTGGTCTTTTCCCGGGCGGTCTCTCCATAGTTGCGGGTGACGGTGATCTTGAGGTCCTCGGGGATGAGATCCCCCTTAAGGGCTTCCACTTTTTGGAGGATCTTTTCGGCCAGGCGAGTGGCGTTCCAACCCTTGCGCTTGGCGACGGCAAGCGTTACCGCAGGATAGAGTTTCCCGAGCTCACCTTCTATCTCTTTAGCTTTGGCCGCCGGCCCGGGTACCATGAAGACATAGTTTTCAGGCTCTTCGGGTCCGTCCACGATCCGGGCAACGTCCCTGAGATAAACCGGCCGGCCGGCTACGGTTTTTATGATCGTGTTTTCCAGATCCCGAATGTCCGAAAAGAAATTGGCAAGGCGAACCTGAAAACTCTGCGAGTTTTGACGGAACTCACCCAGTACTCGGGCCTTGTTTTGGGTATAGATGGCCTGGGCTACGTCTACGGGATCAAGCCCTAGGGCATAAATTCGGTCCGGTTCAAGTTCTATTCGGACCTCGCGCCTCAGCCCCCCTTTGATGAAGGTTTCTGAGATCCCCGGGATGTTGCGGATCTCGTCGTCCACCCGGGCTACGATCTGGCGCAGTCGGAAGGCGTCATAACCCTCTCCCCAAAAGGTGAGGGTCACGATAGGGACGTCGTCAATGGAACGTGGTTTCAGAATGGGATGGGAGCAACCCGGAGGGATCCAGTCCAAATGCTGATAGAGCTTGGTATAGGTCTTGACTAGACTCTCTTCGGTGTCTTCGCCCACATAGAAACGCACTACCGTAAGCGCCCGTCCATTGTAGGCCGTGGAATATACGTATTCCACTCCCGGTATTTCCCAGAGGAGCTTTTCCATAGGAGTGACGACCCGCTTTTCCACCTCTTCTGCTGTGGCTCCCGGCATCTCCACGAAAATGTCGATCATGGGGACTACGATCTGGGGTTCCTCTTCACTGGGAGTGTTCACGATGGCCATTACTCCCAGGCAGAGCATGGCCAGGATGATAAGAGGTGTGAGTTTGGAGTCTACGAAGTATTCCGTTATGCGAGCAATGAAACCGCCGCGATCTACCATTTCCTAAGCTCCCTCGGCTATCCGATCTCCCTCGCGAACGCCCTCCGGAGGCTTGACCACCACTTTTTCCCCAGGATGGAGACCGGAAAGGACTTCTACATAAGCCTTACAATCGGTCTTCAGACAGACCGGCAGAAAGTTTGCACCTTCCTGATAGAAGGTTTTTCCGATGCGAATGACCCGAAAGTGAAGAACGCCACTTTTGTCGGCTACGAAGACGCCGTAGAATCCTCCCCGATTGATTAGGGCCGTTTTCGGTACCAGAATCCTTGAAGTCTTGCCTGTGGGGACAAACACTTGCACATAGTTTCCAGACAATACCTGGTAATTCTTGGGAAGATCGGCCTTGGCGGTGAAGGTCCGGGTCTGGGGATCTACCTCCGGGACCACTTCCGTTATCCAAACCCTTAAGGCCTTACCTTTTGCCGGAAATCGTACGAAGACTTCGAGCCCTGGTTTTATCGTAGAAAATAAAGTTTCCTCAGGATGGAAGACCACCCTCCTTCCCGAAGTGGTGTCCTCGATTTCAAGTAAAGGCTGGCCGGGATTAACGAAACTTCCGGTATCTACCCATTTGCGCAGGACCTGGCCATCGAAGGGAGACCGAATGGTAGTGTAAGGTAGAAGGCTTTCGGCTTCCGAAAGCCTGGCTCGAAGCTCTTTGATGCGAGCCGAAAGGGCTCCCTTTCTGGCCGAGAGGGCCTCGTATTCGGATTTTTTGGCTTCGAACTCTTGAGCCGTGACAGCTTCTTCCTCAAAAAGTTTGCGGTAGCGCTCAAATTCTGCCCGGGCAAAAGCCAGTCGGGCCGAAACCTCCGCAAGATCCTTTTGGGCAGCTAAAATGCCCGCCCTCAAAGCCCTTATTTTATCTCTGATATCTCGATCCTCGATCCTTAGCAGGAGATCGCCTTTTTTGACCCGGTCGCCCTCTTCTACGCGGATTTCTTTCAAGAATCCAGCCACCTTGGAAGAGAGTTTGGCCCGCACCTTAGCCTCCACCGTTCCCGGAAGCTCGCGCAGGAGGGAGATTTCTACCGTGGAAGTCGTATAGAGCTCGGCTTTAATGGTCCGGCCTTTGGGTCTTTCGGTTTCGGATTCCCGATGACCACAGGCCGAGAGAAAGACCACCAGAAAGATCGGAACCAACCATTTGAAAATTTTCATGGTGTGCCTCCTATAGTTCCCGAGACGTAGCGCAGACGGCTAAAGGCCTGCCTCTCACCGTAAAGAGCTTCCAGATGGAGAAGTCGCGCCCGTTTCAGGGCTGTTTCGGCATCTTGGAGTTCCACCAGAAGCGAAAGTCCGGCTTCGTACCGTTTACGTATGATCCTTAAGCCCTCCTCGGCCCGAGCTACGGCCTTCTCTGTGACCATTACTTCTCTCCGGGCCGTAAGGAGACGACTATAGGCTTCCCGTACCTGATGTTCCACCTCTCGCTGGTATTGTCGGAGTTTCTCTTTTTCCGAGAGGAGCCTAGCCCTGGCTTTAGCCAACCGAGCCTTGTCTTGGAAACCTTTGAAGAGATTGAAATTTAGCTCAGCCAAGAAGATGTAAGCTTCGCCATCGGCGCCTCCCCCTAGAGGATCTTCGGAGTTCTTCTCGTAGATACCCTTGAGATTAAGCGAGGGCAGGAACCGATAGCGGGCTTCCTTGAGATCGAGCTCAGAGAGACGCTTTCGGTGTTTTATGATCCTGAGATCCGGTCGATTCTGACGGGCAAGGGTTAACCAGTTTTCGAGTGACTTAATCTCCTTGGGGACTTGAATAGCCTCCTCTGGGATCTCCCACCGAGTGTCGAGCGGAAGCCCTAAGGCCAAGTTCAGGGCTGAGGCCGCCACCTCGAGCTCGTGTCTGGCAGACTCAAGATCCTTTTCCTGCCTGGAGAGGAAGACCTGAGCTTCCAGAAGGTCGGACTTGAGGGCCTGGCCCGCGGCATATCGCCTCTCCACCACTCGAAGGTTCTCCCTGGCAGTCCGTACGGCCTCTTCCAAGACGGCTACTCTTTCCTGAGCCAATCTTAATCTGAGGTAGGCAGACTCGGCCTCGAAAAGGACCCGATGCCGCACCGCCTGAAGATAGTCTTCCGCCTGCGAAAGGGCCACCATGGCCTTGCGATAGCCTATGATTTCCCTGCCTTGATTGAAGATGGGTTGGGTGATTACCAGCTGTGTCTTCCAGTTGGAATAGTCTGTAGGATGGTTCAAACGATCGATTAAAAAGTCCTCCGGTTTAAAATTCTTTTGAGCGAGCTTGTAAGAAAAGACCTGGGGCGGGCTGTCCGTGCGAGCGTAAAGCTCTCGGAGATCGATCTGTGGCAAGAAGGCCCCCTTGGCTTCGCGCACTCCGGCCCTAGCGGCCTCAACCTCGGCCTCAGCCGCCCGGATCAAAGGGTGCCTGCTTAAGGCCAACTCATAAATCTTTGATAAAGTTAAGGTCTCGGCTTTAAGGAAGCCCGGCCAAAAACAAAGCCAGAGTAGCAACCATAAGCCTTTTTTCATCCTTTCCCCCTTCCTCAACTATAAACCCCTTCGCCTATAAAGCAACCCTTAATTGATTTGCGATCTTTACCAATCTCCTTTTTTCTTTTCCTTTCGTCCTGTTTTCCAGGGGATTTTTTTCTTTTTTCCACGAGTGATCTTGCGGTAGGGGAGTTCTGGGAGTTGAGTATCGGGTCGGAATGGGATAATGGGTTCGGGCTCAGGTTCTGCCTTTGGTTTGGGGGCGTAGCGGGCCCGAAATTTTTCGTCTACTTTCGGGCCGCGCAAGGCCTTGGCCGGAAGCCAGGGGGAAAGGTAAAGTTTTTCGATGAACCGAAAGAAGATGCCCCCCTCCTCTCGGGCGATAGTGGTATCCACTTCGATCAAAAGGGCCCCCTTTCTCCGGGCGAGTTTTTTTGCCAGATCCTTGTCTGGGGTCATAATCGCTTGGTCGGGTCGTTGCCAACCCTTCTCGGAGATATGGAGCCAGGCTCTGGGTTTGACTGGAAGGTAGAGTCGAGCGGGAGGGTTTTCGGTATACTCCACCCCAGTAAACTGGACTTGATCTTTAGTCCTTACCAGACCGAGATCTCGACGATACTCAAACCGTTCTCGTGCAAAGACTTCAAAGAGGCTTTCAAGTTCTTTTCGTCTAACCCCTCGGAAGCCGTCGGTTTCGGTGATAGCCAAATGTAAGTCTTTGATCTTTACAAAACCCTCATTATCGGGTATGAGACCGAACTCATCGGGTCGGTAGACCAGCATATAATGGACTAACTTGATAAGCCTTTTTGTATCCGCCATTTTGACTTTTTTATTTTGATGTTTAACATTAAAGGAGGACTTGTCAAAGGGGTTTTTGTTTGTTAAAAACTATAAGTTCAAACTTTTGGTGAAGGGTGGGTGAAGTCTAATGAGTACCAAGAAGGAGCTTGAAAAGAAGCTTCTGGAGATGGGCAAGAATGGAGCTATTACTTACGAAGCCTTGAACGAGATTTTACCTGAGAATTACGACGATCCCGATAAAATTGAAGAAATTTTTGATTTTCTTTCCAAGAACAATATTGAAATCCTAGACGAGAAGCAACTCTACGAAAAAGAAGATTGGATAGAAAAAGAGGCTCAGAAGAAGATTCAGGAGCTTTCTACCCTTTCGGAAAGTGAGCTTGAGGCAGGCGAGGAAGAAGAGCCCTCCGAATCCGAAGAGGTGACCAGCCTTTATCTCAAGGAGATGGGCAAATACCCTCTTCTTACCCCGGAGCGGGAAGCCGAGCTCTCCAAAATTATTAGAGGTGGGTTTTATGCCATTATAGAGGCGGTGGAAAAACATCCTTCCCAAGTCCCCGAAATGGAGGCCCTAAGGGCTGAAATTGCCCTCTGGAGAAAGCGAGATCCGGGTCTCAAGCCTAAGAAGAGTCTCCTGAACTTTCTGGTCAACTCCATTGAGGAGATGAAAGAGAGGTATCCTGGAGATGAGAGCCTCCAGAAACTCTATGAGGAGGTTAAAGTCCGGGTCTCCGAGATTGAGGCCGCCAAGGACGAGATGGTGCGGGCCAATCTGCGTTTGGTGGTTTCCATCGCCAAGCGCTATATCGGCCAAGGGTTGCCTCTCGCAGATCTTATCCAGGAAGGTAATCTGGGTCTCATGCGGGCGGTCTTCCGATTCGATTATCGAAAGGGCAATAAGTTTAGTACCTACGCTTCTTGGTGGATACGGCAGGCTATTACCCGGGCCATCTTGGACAAGACCCGCACCATACGCCTTCCAGTCCACTTTCTGGAGCTCCGCAGTCAGTTCTTTAAGGCCTTTTACGAGTTGGTAAAGGAGCTGGGTCGGGAACCTACCCCGGCCGAGCTTTCGGAACGTACGGGTCTTCCTCGGGAAAAGATTCTGGCCATCTTCGAGGCCTCACGGGAGCCGGTTTCCCTTGAGCTTCCCATCGGAGACGAGGATAGCACCCTGGGGGACTTCATAGAGAACAAGGACAGTCCTTCTCCTTACGAGGAGGTAAAGGACCGGGATCTTTCGGAGAAGATCCGAAGTCTCCTTTCTACCCTTTCTCCCCGAGAGGAGAAAATTATCCGGCTGCGTTTCGGTATCGGGGAAGAGGGCGAATATACCTTGGAGGAAATCGGCAAGCGTTTTGGGGTCTCCAGAGAGCGGATTCGGCAGATTGAAAAAAAGGCCTTAGCCCGTCTGCGCCAGATGACCCAGAAGGAGAACATCAAGTATAAGGATTAATCTTTCAAGGCTTCTGAAAGTACCTGTAAGATTTCTCGTGGATGATGATAAATATCTTTTGTGGCCGCAATATCTCCGAGGTCCTTTCCCTTAACCTTTAGACCTTTGAGTCTTTGTCCAATCTCGGTTCCGGCAACCGGAAAGTGAAGACCTTTTAGGCGGGCCAAGACCTCCGCCGGCCAGCCCACTCCGAGTAGTCGGGCCCCCTCTTCTACCAGACTCGAGAAAAAGATGAGGGCGTCCCGACCCTCTTTGATCTCTCGGTAAGCCAATTTGGCAAGACCTCCGGCGGTATGGGCTTTGGGGGTCTTTTCTCGAAGTTCGCCTTCCAGCTTCATCATAACGAGTTCGGGATCAGCCCTCAGGATGTTTCTAACCGTCTGGCGGGTAAGCCCCAGGAAAGCCGCGATCTCATCTTCGGTTTTGAGGCCTTCTTCCGCAAGGATTACAGCGTAAGAAGCTTCCATCAGGCTAGTGACCCAGGTTAGATTGCGTAGTTCGATGAGTTTCCTAGGACCTCCTAGCAACTCCAGGGCCTTTAGAAAGACTCTTAAGGCTCTGGCATCTAGATCTCTTTCCTGAATTTCTGACTCTCCAATAATTATCGGCATAGTCCTTACCTCCCCCTTTTTCTAAAAAGATAAAGCCAAAAATTTGACGATCCAGGCTTTGCGTCCAAAAAACATGTTTTATAATGGAGACATGCTTCCTTATCCCCGTATAGATCCTGAAATCTTTAGGGTTGGTCCTTTGGCCGTTCGCTGGTACGGACTGATGTATCTTTTAGGGTTCCTGGCGGCCTATTTTTTGGCCCGTTATCAACTCCGAGAAAGAGGGCTTAAGAAGCTCTATCCTGTGCTCGAAAACGTCCTTTTTTGGGGAGGAGTGGGCCTCATTGTCGGGGCCAGATTGGGCCATGTCCTTTTGTATTATCCTGGTTATTACCTCAAGAATCCGCTTGAGATCTTTGCCGTCTGGCACGGAGGGATGTCCTTTCACGGAGGGCTTATCGGAGCGGTGGTAGCGGGCTGGCTTTATGCCCGTCGACATCGGCTTTCCTTCTTCTGGTGGGCGGATCTTCTGGTGGTCACGGTCCCCATAGGTCTTGGTCTCGGCCGCTTAGGAAACTTTATAAACGGAGAGCTTTTCGGCAGACCTACGGATGTTCCCTGGGCCATGATCTTTCCGGCCGGTGGCCCGGTGCCGCGACATCCTTCACAGCTTTACGAAGCTCTGGGGGAAGGCCTGGTGCTCTTCCTTGTGCTTTGGTCCGTAAGGCGTAAACCTTGGGCTTCGGGGACAAAACTGGCTCTTTTTATGGTGCTTTATGGTTTGATCCGTTTCTTCATCGAATTTTTCCGAGAACCAGACCTAGGGGTGTCTTTACTGTTTGGCTGGATGACCCGTGGACAGGTCTTCTGTGTCCTGATGGTCGTTTTGGGGGGGCTTCTGTTTTGGATTCGCCGAGGTCGAAAGGAAGGTCCCTACCTTTCGGGCTAAGATCTGCATATCTTTAAAATACTCTATATAGGTCTTGCGGTCTCGATGGGCAATGATTTCGGAAAGTTCTTTGGAGAGTTGCCAGAAAAGCTTTCGAGTTTCGTCTCCTAAAGGGTTGTCAAACTGGATGGCGGCATAGAGTTCGGGGTCCTGAGGAGCCAGCCGAGAGAAGATTTCTAGCTGTCTTTTGAAGCTAGGGGTGGAAAGGGCCACCAGTTTTTCGAGAGAAAGCCTGCTTTTTTCAATGGTCCTTCCGAGTACCAGGAGCCAAAAATGGTTCAGGACTTGGACCAAGCTCATGATACGGTCGTGTTCTTCAGGAGATACGGTAACCGTACGGGCGCCCTTTTCTTCTAGGAAGTCCTTAAACCATTGGTACCAGGTTTGCCCCCGGGCCGGACAAAGGGCTACGGTTTGTCCTTGAAGACCTTTTTCGTATGGGCCGAAAAGAGGGTGAGCCCCTACCACTTCAGAGGTACTGTGCTCTAACATGAGTTTTACTTCTCGGGCCTTTAAGGAACAAAGGTCTATGAGGCCGGCGTTTTTAGGAAGATGAGGCCCTATTTCCCGAATGACCTTCGGGAAGACCGGCATGGGCACGGAAACAATTACCACTTCGCATCTTTCCGCAAGATCACGGTTGGTCAAAGGGGTATTGAGATCGGAGACCAGAACGGTGTATCCCGCTTCCTCAAAAACTCGGCGGAACCAGGCCCCCATTCTACCCAGCCCGCCGACAATACCAATGAGGGAAGGTTTCATTTAGCGACCGTTTCCGTGCAGGAAAGCCTGAGCTCCCGACAGGCCATGGAAGTGGTGAGGGGATACCACTTACGCCCTCGGGGGCCAAGGAAATACCATTTGCCATTTTCAAACTTTACGGCCCTAGCACCGTGGTACTCTTTTAGGAGTTGAATCTCTTTAAGATTCAATTCGGCGACAGGGGTCTCCATAACCTTGGCCTTACCGGTGAGCTCTCCCCCAAGTATGAGAAGGGCCATAAGCAGGCTCCCTCCCAAGAGACACCATAACCAACCTTTTTTTAGACCTCTATCTAGAGCCTTCATGACAATTTTGAATATTAATATATAAAGCCTTTTTAGGCAATTTCGGAACACTCTCAATGATGATAAACTTAGCCAATATGGAGAGTTCGTCTTGGGTTAAGGTCCCCCTTTTTTCTTATTCGGAAGTAGAGAGTACTATGGACGTGGCCCGGATCCTTGCCGAGGAGGGCAAGATCGGGGTGGTGGTGGCTGAAAAACAGAACCGTGGAAGGGGCCGCCGCGGCCGAAACTGGCTTTCGCCTGAAGGGGGGCTTTATTTTACTCTCATCGTGCGTCCTGAAATTCCGTCGAAAAAGGCCCATCTCCTCTCATTGGCTTCCGGAGTGGCGGTGGCCAGGGCCATTAAAAAAGAATACGACCTTTCGGTAACCCTTAAGTGGCCGAACGATGTACTTTACGGTGGGCGAAAAGTGGCTGGCATCCTCCTTGAAATGGCCCCCGGAGAGAAAGTTCCCAAATATGCTCTCATTGGCATAGGGGTAAATGTGAATCATCCTGTTTCGCAATTTGAGTCTTCCGGGGTGGCCCTTTGTGAAATTTTGGGAAGGAGGCTCTCTCGAGAGGAGCTTCTGCGATCTATCTTAAAGGAACTTTATACTATCTTTGAGGATTTCTCGCCAGAGGAGGTGCTTTCGAGGTGGAGGACACTTTCGGATACCCTGGGCCGAAAGGTTCGGGTGGCTTCTCCTGAGGGGCTCTTTATTGGGATGGCTTGCGAGGTGGACGAAGAGGGAGCCCTTATCCTTAAGACCGAAGAAGGAAGGATGATAAGAATTTTGGCCGGGGAGTGTCTCTATCTTCGGAAGGCCTAGCCGCACTCGGAATAACCGCAATTCTCACAGAGGAGACAATATTCTCGGTTTTTAAGCGTGTTCCCACAGTCCGGACACTTATCCTTGGGTAGTCTCAGGACCTGCTCTGGACGAGAGCCATAGCGATATACTGTGACCCCCTTAAGTCCCATCTCGTAAGCTTTGAGGTAAATGTGTGCAACTTCCTCCTTGGTGGCGTTTTCCGGAAGATTTATGGTCTTCGAGACTGCGTTGTGGGTGTGACGCTGGAAGGCCGCCTGGACGGCTAGGTGTTGCTCCGGCGGGATCTCTAAGGCTGTTACGAAGAGTTTCTTAAGTTTTTCCGGTACGCCGGAAATCTTGCGCAGACTCCCTTTTTCTAGGATTTCAGAAACGATATCTTGGGAAGAAAGGCCGTAATGGGCAAGGGCCTCCAAGAAGAGATCATGGACTTCGGTCCACTCGGCTCCATCAAAGGCCCTTCGGCGGTAGATCAGGGCAAAGAGGGGTTCGATGCCCGAGGAGGTCCCGGCGATGAGGGAGAGAGTCCCGGTAGGGGCGATGGTAGTGGTGGTGGCGTTCCGCATGTGAGGGGTTTCGGGTTTGTCCCATACGCTTCCGGCATAGGCGGGAAAGCTTCCCCGTTTTTGGCCCAACTCCATGCTTGCGGCTACGGATTCCCGCTCGATAAAGGCCATGATTTCTTCCGCCAGCCTTACGGCCTCTCTAGAAGTGTATGGGATTTCTAACCTAATGAGTAGGTCCGCAAAGCCCATTACTCCAAGGCCTATCTTGCGATTGAGCCGGGTGATCCTGGCGATTTGAGGCAAGGGAAATCGATTCACTTCGATGACGTTATCGAGAAACCGTACGGCCAGGTGTACGACTTCTTTGAGACGTACGTAATCCACCTGTCCTTCTTTAACGAAGCGGGAGAGATTGATAGACCCGAGGTTACAAGATTCGTAGGGAAGCAGTGGTTGTTCGCTACACGGATTGGTGCTTTCGATTTCGCTGAGCAGGGGGGTAGGGTTGTCTCGATTGATGGTGTCGATGAAGATAACCCCCGGATCTCCGGTAAGCCAGGCACTTTCTACTAGGAGGTCAAATAGCCTCCGCGCTCGAACTCTGCGAACTTCCTTTTGGGTTCTGGGATTTATAAGAGAGAAGTAATCGTCTTTCCTAAGGGCTTCCATGAAGGCGTCCGTTAAGGCCACGGAGAGGTTGAAGTTGGTGAGTTCTTTAAAATCTCGCTTTACCAGGATGAAATCCTCAATGTCTGGATGATCTATCCGCAGGATGCCCATGTTGGCCCCGCGGCGCTTGCCGCCCTGTTTGATGGCCTCGGTGGCGGCGTTAAAGACCCTCATGAAGGAAACCGGCCCGCTGGCTACTCCCTGAGTGCTCCTAACCACATCGCCCTTGGGTCTTATACGAGAGAAAGAAAAGCCGGTTCCACCGCCGGATTTGTGAATGAGGGCCGCGTTTTTCAGAGTTTCGAAAATGGACGCCAGGGAATCCTCTATCGGTAGCACGAAACAGGCCGAGAGCTGTCCTAGGGGAAGACCGGCGTTCATGAGGGTAGGGGAGTTGGGGAGGAAATCCAGAGAGGCCATGAGGTGATAAAATTTTTCGGCCCAGGGTTCCGGATCTTCTCCGAAGAAACTTTCGGCCTCGGCTACTGTCCGGGCCACCCGCCAGAACATCTCCTCAGGGGTCTCCACTACTTCGCCGTTTTCGTCCTTTACCAAGTATCGGTAGGCAAGGACCAGAAGGGCAGGCTCCCTTAAAGGGAGGTCCGTCTTGGGAAACTTCATCCTTTCATTATAATAATGAATATGTCGATTTTTCTAGATCTCATTTTTACTCTTTTAGGGCTTGCCATTCTCCTCGGTGGGGGAGATCTCATGGTACGGGGGGCGGCGGCCTTGGCTCGGCGCTTGGGGATTTCTACCACGGTCATCGGCCTTACGGTGGTGGCCTTCGGGACTAGTGCCCCAGAGTTGGCCGTAAATGTGGCCGCCGCCCTTCGGGCCGGAGAGATTTCCTTTGGAAATATCATAGGCTCTAATCTTGCCAATATCGGTCTAGGAATAGGCCTGGCAGCCCTGATAGCTCCTCTGGCGGTCGAGAGCATTGTGGTCAGGCGGGAAATCCCAATGATGATGCTTGCTACCGTAGCTGCGGTGGTCGCAGTCCTTGATCCTTATCTCTCTAACGGTCCAGCCCTTTACTCCCGCACCGAGAGTCTCCTCCTGCTTCTCTTTTTTGCTATTTTCATCTACTACAACCTGGTTGAAGTCGTTCAGGATCGTTTAAACGGTCTGGCGCTTCAGGCGGCTTCCGAGACCTTACCCGAAAAGCCGCTTTCCATTCCGGTGGCCTTAGGACTTTTTGTCTTGGGAGTGGCCGGGCTGGTTCTTGGGGCCGAGGTCACCGTAAGGTTCGCCGTAAGTTTGGCTACGGCCTTGGGACTTCCAAAGGCCTTTATCGGATTTACCCTTATCGCTCTCGGGACTAGCCTTCCAGAGATTGCTATCTCTATTATGGCTGTAAGGCGTGGCGAGACGGACCTTCTCATCGGAAATATCGTGGGGTCAAATATCTTTAATCTACTTTTCATCTTGGGGGTCACCGCTACTATTCGGCCGGTTCCGGTCCCCGAACAGGGATTTCCCGACCTTTTTATGACGTTCTTTCTCTCCTTGGGTCTATGGTTTTTTTCCTTTTCGGGCAAGATCAGGAGGCGGGATGGTATCTTCTTCCTGGTTGCCTATCTGGCCTATCTTGGTTGGAAGGTGATGACCCTGGCTTATTGACACCCCTAACCGGCTCATTATGATTGAAAAATACGAAAAGAGAGAAAAACAGGGCAAGGTATGTTTGAAAATTTAAGTGAAAGGTTGGAAGGGGTTTTTCAGAGGCTCCGGGGCAAGGGCAAACTCACCAAGGATGATGTGGAGCGGGGTCTCAGGGAGGTACGTCTGGCCCTGCTTGAGGCCGACGTTAATTACCGGGTGGTCAAAAATTTTGTCGATCGCGTGCGGGAAAGGGCCCTGGGGGCGGAAGTCCTCGAGAGCCTCACTCCGGCTCAGCAACTCATAAAGATCGTTCACGAAGAACTCATTCGGACTCTGGGAGAAACTCCGGCGCCTCTGGATCTCGGTGGATCAAGGCCGGTTCCTATCCTTCTGGTAGGTCTTCAGGGGTCAGGTAAGACCACTACGGCGGCCAAACTGGCCCTCTTTCTTAGGAAGAAGGGGCATCGGCCCTATTTGGTGCCGGCGGACGTTTATCGGCCGGCGGCTATTGATCAGTTGAAGACTCTTGCCGAAAGGGTGGGGGTCCCGGTTTACGACACTGATCCTACAGACAATCCGGTTGAAATTGCTAAAAAGGCCCTAGCCGAGGCCAAGGCCTTGGGGCGAGACGTGGCCATCATTGACACCGCTGGCCGCCTCCATATCGACGAGGCCATGATGACCGAGGCCGCGGCCATCAAGGAAACCGTAAGTCCCCGTGAGGTGCTCTTGGTCGCCGACGCCATGACTGGCCAAGATGCTGTAAACATTGCCAAGAGCTTTCACGAAAAGGTGGGACTTACGGGGGTGATCCTTACCAAGGTGGAGGGCGATGCTAGAGGGGGGGCCGCTCTTTCCATTCGCGAGGTTACGGGGTGCCCTATCAAGTTCATCGGAACCGGCGAGAAACTGGAGGCTCTGGAGGTCTTTTATCCGGATCGGTTGGCCTCCCGTATTTTGGGAATGGGAGATGTCCTGACCCTGATCGAGAAGGCCCAGGAGGCCTTTGATCTTAAAAAGGCTCGTGAACTTCAGGAAAAACTTCGCCGACGGGAATTTACCCTTGAGGATTTACGGGAACAGATAAAACAGATGCGGAAGCTGGGTTCCATGCAGGAAGTCTTTTCGCTCCTTCCTGGAATCGGTAAGAAGATCAAGGAGATGCCCTTCGATGAAAAAGAACTGGTGCGGATGGAGGCCATCATCAACTCCATGACCCGCCAAGAACGTCTCAATCCCCGGATCATTAACGCTAGCCGCAAGCGTCGGATTGCCCGGGGAAGCGGAACCACTGTTCAGGAGGTGAACAAACTACTCAAGAGTTACGAAGAGATGCGCAAGCTCCTCAAGAAAGCTCGAGGTCCACGGGGGCTAGAACGTTTAGCCCGGAGGCTTTTGCAGGCCTTTTGAGGCACCTTTTTAAAATCAGTATTGATGTTTGCGCATTTCGGTTTAAATTAGGAGCCGAAACAGTTTGGGCAAAGGAGGTGAACAAAGGTGGCGGTAAGGATTAGGCTCATGCGGATGGGGCGGCGCAATCGGCCTTTTTATCGGGTGGTGGCGGCGGAGGCCTCGGCGCCGCGAGACGGTAAGTTTCTGGAGATCCTAGGCTACTATGATCCTGTTAAAGAACCCTTTGAATTCAAGGTGGATCCCGAAAAGGTAAAGAAATGGCTCGATAGGGGGGCCGAGCCTACGGAGACCGTAAGGGCCCTTCTCAAGCGTACCGGGATCCTCAAAGAGATTCAGCAAAAGAAAGCGGCTTAGGTCTTTACGGCCGTGGGTTTTGTAGAGTAAAATTCTCGCTAAAAGATTCCCAGTGGAGGAGGTAGAAGATGGGCAAGCTCAAGGAACTGGTGGAGCAGATGGCCAAGGCCTTGGTGGACAATCCGGATGCTGTTCAGGTAAACGAGATTGAAGGCGAGCAGACCTCAGTAATCGAGTTGCGGGTGGCTAAGGAGGATCTGGGTAAGGTCATCGGTAAACAGGGACGCACGGCCCGGGCTATGCGGACCATCCTGAGTGCGGCTTCCACCAAGCTTCGTAAACGGGCGGTGTTAGAGATTATTGAGTAATCCGAAAAAAAGAGGGCGGGTGGCAGTAGGTAAGATCACCCGCCCTCATGGACTAAAAGGCGAGGTTCGAGTCCTTCCCTTTCTTTCCAATCGAGAGCTTTTAAAGGAACTTCCTCGATTTTTCCTTCAAAAAGAAGGCGAAGAGATCTTAATACCTATTTCAGTAAGGGAGGCCCCAGGGGGGCGGGACTTCCTTTTTCGTTTTGAGGGTATCGAGGATGTTGAGATCGCTGAGGGGTTGCGGGGAAGGGTTCTCTATGCCGAAGTTTCTGATTTTCCCGAACTTGAAGAGGGAGAGTTCTATTATTTTCAGATCGAAGACCTTCCTGTGAAGACCGAAGCTGGAGAGATCCTGGGCCGGGTTAAGGGCGTGATGCCGGTTGGGCCTTACGACCTCCTTGAGGTGGAAACCAAAGAGGGCCAAAGTTTTTACCTTCCCATGGTGGAGGAGGTGATCCTGGAGATCAATCTTGATGAGGGCTACGTTCTAGTTCGTCCCACCCCCGGACTTATCGAGAGCCAGATTTGAGATGGTTTTCGATCTCATAACCATTTTCCCGGAATATTTTGAGTCTCCCCTGAAGGTTGGTCTCTTGGGAAAGGCTATCCAGAAAGGGTTGCTCAAGGTCCGTCTCCATAATCTACGGGACTTTGCTACCGACAAGCACCGCACGGTGGATGATAAGCCGTTTGGTGGTGGGGAGGGTATGCTGCTTAAACCCGAACCCCTCTATCGTGCCATCGAAGCCTTGAAAAAAGAGTCTCCCGAACCCTGGGTAGTTTATCTCTCTCCTCAGGGAAGGCTTTTCAATCAGGAGGTGGCCCGCGAGCTACTTGCAAAGAAACATTTAATCTTAATCTGTGGCCGTTACGAGGGGATAGATGAACGCATAAGGCAGTATTTCGTAGATGACGAGATTTCTATCGGAGACTATGTCCTTTTCGGCGGTGAGGCGGCAGCTCTGGTCTTGATCGAGACCGTCGCACGTCTTGTGCCCGGGGTGGTAGGGTGTGAGGATTCCGTAAAGCGAGATTCCTTTGCCGAGGGCCTCCTGAAACATCCTCAGTACACCCGACCTCGGGATTTTATGGGCTACACGGTTCCAGAGGTTTTGCTCTCTGGCGACCACGCCCGTATTGAGCGTTTCAGACGAGAGGAATCCCTGCGAATAACCTTTGAGAAACGTCCTGATCTTTTGGCCAAGGCTTCGCTTACCGATGAAGACCGAGCCTTCTTAGAGAAGCTAAAACGGGAGAAGGCTCGTAAGGCCAAAGTTTACGCGGCTCTGCTTCACTATCCGGTTCTGAACAAGGAAGGCCGCAAGATCGCCTCCTCCTTCACCAATCTTGATCTCCACGACATTGCCCGGGTGGCGAGAACTTACGGCCTTAAGGCTTATTTTATCGTGCAGCCCCTATCTGACCAGCGGGCTATCATGGAGGAGATGCTTGAGTTCTGGCTTTCAGGTCCTGGGGCTAAGCACAATCCCGACCGTCGCGAGGCCCTGAGCCTGGTGCGTCCGGTTCATTCTTTGAATGAGGTTATTGAAGAGATCCGAAAGATCGAAGGCCACGATCCCGTCATCCTGGCCACCGATGCCAGGCCCCTGCGAAAGACCTTTTCTTATGAAGAGGCCCGAGGTCTTATTTTCTCCGGGAAACCGGTTTTGGTGTTATTCGGCACGGCCTGGGGACTGGCCGATGAGGTCCTTGACAAGAGCCATTATTTCCTTTTACCTATTTCCGGAAGACTTGACGAGTATAACCATCTTTCGGTAAGATCAGCGGCTAGCATTATAATTGATCGCTTGTTAGGGGAGGGAAGATAAGATGTTTCCGCTTATTCAAGAGGTAGAGAAACGTTATCTGCGAAAGGATCTACCGGATTTCCGCCCGGGGGATACTGTTCGGGTACATTATCGGATTCAGGAAGGGGATGAAAAGGAAAGGGTTCAGGTCTTCGAGGGTGTGGTCATTCGTAAACGCGGAGGTGGTACCGGGGCCACTTTTACCGTTAGGAAGATCTCTTTCGGTATAGGTGTGGAGAGAACTTTTCCCCTCCATTCCCCCCGAATCGAAAAAATCGAAGTTGTGAAACGGGGTAAGGTTCGGAGGGCTAGGCTTTACTATCTCCGTGGCCGTTACGGAAAGGCTGCCCGCATCAAGGAGCGTCTATAGGGTATGCTCTGGCCTCCCGAATATTTTTCTTCTCAGCGTTGGGCGCGGGAGAAATCTTTCCGCAAGGCCGGCTATCGGTTTATTGCCGGGGTGGACGAGGTCGGACGGGGGGCGCTGGCTGGGCCGGTGGTGGCGGCCGCGGTTATTCTCCCGGAGGATTTCGATCATGAAGATCTTGCGGACTCCAAGGTCTTAACTCCCGAAAAACGGGCAACCCTTTATGAAATCATCGTTCGGGAGGCCATTTCTTGGGCAGTGGGAGAGGCTTCCCATGAGGAAGTGGATGCCCTTGGGATCCTTCAGGCGAGCCTTTTGGCTATGTCCCGAGCGGTTACCAGGCTTACCCCTACTCCGGAACTCCTTTTGGTGGACGGTCGTTTTTGCCTTCCGGGCTGGAGCGGGCCGCAGAAGGCCGTAGTGGACGGAGACGCACTCTGTGCCTCTGTGGCCGCGGCTTCCATCGTGGCCAAGGTTACCCGGGATCGTCTGATGGAGTCCGTAAGCCCTACATACCCGGTTTACGGATTTTCCCGCCATAAGGGGTACGGCACTAAGGAACACCTCGAGGCCTTAAAACTTTATGGCCCTTGCCCGATTCATCGCCGAACTTTTCGTCCGGTTTCGGACCTCACCGGACCGCCAGGGCCTCGGTAAAGAGGCCGAGGCTCTGGCCGAAAGGTATCTTAAACTCAAAGGTTACCGAATTCTTGCCCGAAACTGGCGGACACGTCTCGGAGAGATAGACCTCATCGCCGAAAGGGGGGATACACTGGTCTTTATAGAAGTTAAGGCCCGTCGTAAGCTTACTCATGGTCTTCCCGAGGAGGCCGTAAATCCCGCTAAACAGAAAAAGCTCTTAACTCTAGCGAGAACCTACTTATCTTCTTACGCAGGAAGGGCCAAAAGGGTACGCTTTGATGTCATAGCCCTGGATTTTTCGGGAAAGAAACCCTGTATAAGACACCTTGAGGGTGTGATAGAGGATGGCGGAACGTAAACTTCCGGTTACCTATCAGGACCTGCTCTCCCGGCCGGCGGAGGAGGCCGAAAAGCTTCTTACGGAGCTCAGTTTTCGTGAGCAAATGGATCTTGTGCTTGCTACTCCCTGGGAACTCCGGGCCCGAGTCATCACGCTTTCGCCTCTGGCCGAAGGGCTGGTAAAAAACCTACCTCCCCAGGAGCTTTTCCTCACTCTCAAAGCCGTCTCTACGGAAGAAGCGGTGGATCTCCTGAGCTACGCCAAAGGGCCCCAAATTCAGTTCCTTTTTGATATAGATGCCTGGCGGAAGGATCGCCTTGCTCCTGAAAGGTTTACCGCCTGGCTAGTTCTCCTTTTTGAGACCTCTGAGGACAAAGTGGCCGAGTGGCTTCGGGTGGCGGACTTCGATTTTCTGGTAGCCATTATGCAAAGGTTCGTGCGGGTAGTGAAGCGCCCGGACGATGTAGATCTTACCGAGGCCCGCGACTGGCTCCCACCCTATACTTTAGATGAAGTCTATTTCGTGGAGTTCAGAAAACAAAAGCTTGAGTTTTATTTCCGGCGCATCATTGAGATCATCCGGGACATGGATGAGAACTATTACTACAACCTTATGGAGGCCATCATCTGGGAGCTTCCCTCCCAGGTAGAGGAGATGGCCTATCGTTGGCGTCGGGGGCGGCTGGCCGATCATGGGATTCCGGATTACTTTGAGGCCTTGGACGTTTACGCTCCAATAGTCAAGAATCATCTTCGTCGGATAGATCCGCGCTACCTCCCCGGACGAGTAGAAGAAACCGGAGAGAGCCCGCCTGGTTTTGTGCCGGCGCTTTATTATCCTGGGGCCGAGAGGTTTTCCGAGGCCCTTTCTCGGATTACGGATCCCCATCAGCTCGATCGCCTGAAAAGGGAGCTCGCCTGGATCACCAACAAGGTCCTTATCGTGGATCATGTGAGTATTGACGAGATTGCCCAGGTGGAGGATTCCTTAAATAAGGTCTTGGGGTATCTCAATATCGGTTTGGAATATCTAGCTGGGCCAGATCCAGAGGCTGGGCGACGAATTCTTGAAACTTACTTCCTAGAGGACATCTTCCGGCTAGCACACACCCTGATCGTAAGCCTTCGCAAAAAGGCTCGCGAAATCAGCTCTCAGGAGGACCTGGATGTCCGTGTCCTGAGACACCTTGATGAACCCTATGCCTCCTATCTCAAAGGAGTTACGGTACGGGACGCCAACCGCATCAAGTTTTTTGTGCCGGATAAGGCCGGAACCGCAGAGGAATACCGCTGGTTCCGTGAGCTTTCCGAGGTAAGGCAGGTGGAGAGGATCATTGAGGAAGTCGGTTACTGGGCCGTTCTTATTCAGAAGGCCTTTGGCATCCCGCCTCTTTGGGTGGCGGAAATGGCTACCCAAAAAACCAACTTCCTTGAACCTTCGGACATTACCTGGTCGGCCTTAATCCTTACGGGATTGGCCAACTGGGTCCTTTCCCAGGAGTTTAAGTTTGCTCCTATTCCAGCGAAAAGGTGGCCTGAAGTTCTGGAAAGGTTTCTGGAGGTTCGTTCTAACTCGGAAAGAAACCGGTTTTCCGAAGAGCTTTTCCGGGAACTTCTGGATAACTTCAGGCGCCTCGCCCAACAGACCTTTTACTACGCCCCGGAACTCACCGAGAGTTTTCTAAGGTTTGTGGCCTCCCGTTTCGAGGAGGAATACGCTTTTGCCGATCCCGAGTCCCCGCCCTCTCCTCGTTACGTGCGTTATATCTTGATCACAGAATAAAACCCAGCTTTTTATCGACTCCAAATTAAACTGGCTTCAAAGGTCGGTATTTACAAATCCTTCGAAAGAAAACGGAAGAATTCCACCCCGTTAAATAGGAGTGATTCTATCTTTCTATCTTTAACCAAGTTTTCCAGAAATCTTTTTATCTCTTCTGCGCTCACTCCGAAGGCCCGGGCCAGTTCTTCGGCTGGAGCCGGACGGCGCCTGAGGTAGGCCAAGATTTCTTCTGCTCCAATTTTGCCTCCACCGGCCCTTCTTTCCGGAGGACGCGTTAAGACTTCCGCTTCCGGGCCGAACTCTCTGGCCAGGGCCAGGAGCTCGGCATAAGAGAGGGGCTTTGCTCGGGGATCGGCCGGCGGCCTCACCACGGTATTTAATTGCACCCGGTGGGGCTTTATCCGTAAAACCGCCTTCTTCAGGGCCTCTATATCCTCAGGGGTATCATTCAGGCCTTTTACCAGGAGGATCTCGAGCCAGAGCTCCCCGGACATGGCCTCCCGCAAGCGCGCTAGGGCCTCCACGATCCTCTCGGGCTCAAGGCCTGCCGCCGGACGGTTTACCTTTCGGAAAGACTCGCTCCTTGCGGCATCCAGAGAGGCCAGCACATAATCCACTTCGCAAAGGGCAGAGAAGACCTCCGGGGACTCCAGAGTGGTACTGTTGGTAAGGACTGCGATGGGCCTATCCGTAAGCTTCCTTACGAGTTTGACTACCTCCGGGAAAATGATATTCAGGGTGGGTTCACCCGAACCCGTAAGGGTCACTACATCATAATTTTTTTCTCTTAAAGCCCGCTTCAGACTGGCTTTTAATTCGAAAAACGGACGATATTCCGCCCTCTCCAGGGTTAACCGCGTGGTGCGGCCCACCTCGCAATACACACAATCCATAGAACAGACCTTGGACGGAACAAGGTCCACCCCTAGGGAAAGCCCCAGCCTTCGCGATCTAACCGGACCGAAGATGGGCATTTAGCTATATTTACTCACCAGCTCCCGCATCTTCAGATAAGCCTCGCGGGCTAGATTTACGTGTTCTAAGAACCAGGGGAGCTCTTCAAGTTGAAGGGCCTGAGGACCGTCACAGAGAGCTTCTTCTGGCTTGGGATGAAACTCAACCAAAACCATGTTGGCCCCTGCGATCACACCTTGGGCAGCCACGTGATAGATGTCTTTAATACCATCTGGAGCCGCTACTCGTGAACCGATAGGATGCGATGGATCCACGCAGACCGGAAGCCTGGTCTGACGCTTAATCACTGGTACATGTCCGAAATCCACTAGATTACGGTGGGGATCTCCCAAGTGGGTCCTTACGCCTCGCAGACAGAAGATAATTTTGTGGTTGCCTTCACTGGCAATGTATTCGCAGGCATTGAGGGATTCTTCAATGGAAAGCCCCATGCCCCGCTTATAGAGTACCGGAAACTCGGTTTGGCTTCCAACCGCCCGCAGGAGTTCAAAATTCTGGGCGTTGCGGGTTCCGATCTGTAGCATCACTCCGGTGGGATGTCCAGTTTTCTCCAAGGCTTCCCGGATTTCGTCTATGTGATGAGGGGAGAGTACCTCCATGGCGATGACCTTTATGCCGTATTTTCCAGCGAGTTCAAAGAGCCAAGGGAGACATTCTTTGCCAAATCCCTGAAAATCGTACGGGGAGGTGCGGGGTTTGTAGGCCCCCATACGGGCGGTGACTACACCGTTTTCGGAAAGGGCTTTGAAGATGGTCTCGGCATTTTCTTTGGAATCAACCGCGCAGAGCCCGGCAAAAACATGGAAAGAATCCTGATCGAACTTCAGTCCCTGATATTCAAAACCAAAAGGTTCAAGACTTCCATGTCGACCGATCTGGCGATACTTGGCCGAAACCCGGATGGCCTTTTCTACTCCCGGTAAAGCCTGAACTTCTTCTAAAGGCACCTTTTGCGTATCTCCTATGAGATGGATCTCGATTACTTTCCGGCTTACACCTTCATACTGGGCCACACGAAGCTTTATACCTTCAAAACGGGCAAAATAGTCGTAAATTTTTCGGAATTCCGGACTTTCTGGGGTAACCTCCGGTTTAAGGATGACAATCATTCTCTAAAAACCTCCTTCCATTATTATTTTTATCGTCTATATCGAATAGCTTCTCACCAACATATGGCTTCTTTTCAATTTAAATTTACATCCTTACGCGATTTTTAAAAATGGCAACCCTCCCTTAAAGACTGATTTCCACTTAATCGTTTCGTCAGAGGAGCTTGCGCCCCTGAAACTCCCTGCAGCGCTTTAGTTTTTTCGATTTTCCTTTTACCTACTGGCTAAAATCAGCTATTCGGATCAATTTCAATCTCAAACACGCCAACGGGTTTAGGTATCCAGATCTCTGCTTTAGCGGAAAGCTGGCGGAAAAAATTTTTTGCTATAAATATCGGAAATTTTAATCTCCGGTGAGACTCGGCGCGAAAGCTTCTATTAGAATGTAAAAAAAAGGTTAAAAACGAGATAATTACAGTTAATACGATTTGACCTTTGCCTTGGTGTTAGCCAAAATTCTAGCGATATTATCTATGGAGGAGGTTGGTATGGATAGGGTAAAGCTATGGATGGCGGGCTTGTTAGGTGTATTTCTTCTCTTTTTGGGAGCGTGTACCAAGGAAGCAGCTGAGAAGCGGGCCCAGGTCCTCAAACCTCCGGTAGTGGCTCCGGGAGCAGAGTATGTGGGTGCGGAAACCTGTCTAGAATGTCACGAGGATTACGCGGCGGATGCCAAGACCAATGTTCACCTGAGACTGGCGGATTATGAGGCTCCTGGCTACGCCAAGGGTTGTGAGGGCTGTCATGGGCCGGGGTCCAAGCACGTGGAGGCCATGCAGGAGGACGATACGGAAAAGGGACTTTCAGCCATCATTCGTTTCGGGGAGGAAGGCTTCGAAGGCGAGGAGGCCAGTGCCGTCTGCATGACCTGTCACGCCGGCGGCGAGACCATGCACTTTGCCTTCTCTGCCCACTTTGAAAACGATGTGGCCTGTTCCGACTGTCATAAAGTGCACGGGAACAAGCGGGAGGCTCTGCTGGCCAAAGCCGAGCTTGAACTCTGCGCTTCCTGTCACCGGGATGTGCAGTCCAAACTCTTCTTCCCCTCTCACCACCCGGTTAAGGAGGGTCACCTAGGCTGTTCCGACTGTCACAATCCTCATGGCACGGGTAACCCCATCCCGGGCATGCTTAGAACGGAGGAACGGTTGAACGATCTTTGTCTTACCTGTCATACCCGCTACCAGGGGCCTTTTGTGTTCGAACACGAGCCCGTGGTGGAGGACTGCACCATCTGCCACGATCCCCACGGTGCGGTGGCCAACAACCTGCTGAAGCAGAACGAGCCCTTCCTGTGCATGCAGTGTCATGAGGTCCACTTCCATGCCACTAGGTATAACGATAAGGATACGGTCCATCCTTTTAATCCTGCAGGTTATCCGGTGGGCCAGGATTGGCGTTATCCTTCGGCGCCTAACATTCACTCTACAGCTGAGGGGTGGCAGAAGAGCTTTCTTACCAAGTGTACGCAGTGCCATCCTTCTGTGCACGGTTCGGACTTTCCGTCTCAGACCATTCCTGGTCAGGGTAAGAAGCTTACCCGATAGGGGTTTGAAATGCAGGGAAATAACCAAAGTTTAAAAATAGGAGGAGGTGCTAGGATGAGGAGGTTGATTTTATTGTTGATGGCTCTAGGTCTGGTGTTGACATGTAGCCAGGCCTGGGCCGAGGATGAGAAGTCTTACGAGCTAGAGGTAAACCTTGGGGCCTCGGTAAACGATTACGGAGATGTACCCAACCGGGCTGCAGAGTACAAAAGCCAAGTGGACATGGACTCTTCCTGGTATATAGGAGGTAAGTTCAGTCTGGCCGAGAAAGATTTTCTCCTGAATCTTGAGGGTCGTTACATTGAAGTCAACGATCAGGAGTATTCCGGAAGCCTCGATTTTCGGCGTCTTTTCTCTTTCAAGAGCAACTACTATAGGTTCTATCACAGGCTCGACCGAGACCTAATGGAGAACCTCCAGGCCACGGCTACTGAATATCGGGGTGGCACTTGGTATCCCGAAAAATATACGAGTACCTTTACTCCTCCGTCTTCTATGCCAGACGTCAAAGATATTGATAATGATGGGGTCTGGGAAGGAGCTTCGGCGGCGGTTTGGCATGATAGCTACGAGAAGGTCCACCATTACGGGGTAACTCGCTCGCTCTGGAAAAACGACGCCATTTTGCGTCTGCCTACCGTTCCCGGTGTGGTGCTGGGCTTCACTCACCGTATGGAGGAGCGCAAGGGTTGGGATCAGGCCCGTACGGTCTCCAAGTGCTCTAGCTGTCACGTAGCGGCTTACTCCAAGTACATCGAGGAATACACCAATGATTACATTCCGTACATTGAAGCCCGTCTTGGCCGGTGGACGGTGCGTTACAGCCTCATGTATCGCAGCTTTAACACCTCCAGCGACGTTCCCCGCCACCTCTATCTCAATGCCCAGGGGCCTGCCCCTACCACCGATCCTGCGGCGGCCCTCAAGCCTGATTTTGGTTTGGCCCCGGGAGAGTTTCCGGGAGAGGGGGGCTTGAACTACGACTACAGCGACGGCGAGCTTCCCTTTGCGCGCACGCCCGAATCCGAGAAGTGGCAGCACACTCTGAAGGCCAAGTGGGATATCTCTTCCTCCCAGATACTTAACCTTGGTTTCGTTTACTCCGAGGCCACCAATGAGTCCTCTGATGAAGCTGAGGGTGGCTCCGGTCTTCTCTACGGAGATGCCGGTGAAGAGCTTGAGGTGGATTACCTGGCTTTCTCCGGCAACTGGCATTGGCGTCTTCGCAAGGATATGAGCCTCACGGTCAAGGCCAAGTATCACACCATGGACGGTGATGATGTTTACATTCAGCTCGACCCTTACTACAACCCCGCTGATCCCACCATTGATGGCAAGGATTTCAGTTTTAATCGTAAGTCCGCCTACGACGAGGACGAGTATATCTTCTCCGCAGATCTTTCCTGGCGTTATTCCCGGGAGTTGGCCTTCAGATTTGGTTATGAGTTGGAATACATTGATCGTAAGAACGCCGAAGAACATCATGTGACCGATGAGACTACAGAACACCTCTTCAAATTGGGCGCCACCTGGAAGCCTATGGCTGGTCTAAAGGTGAAGGCGGACTATAACTTCCTCTACGTAGATGATCCTTACGCCTTCAAGCACGCGGCTTGCCCGGAGGAGGCTATAGGCACTAGTGTAGGGGGAACGGATTATACGCCAGTGAACTCGAACCCGGATAATCCCTGGAACTATTCCTGGTACAGTTACACTGTGTATGGCCGTCGGCATGCGGATACCACTAATCAGCCTGAGATGGCCCACGATCTCGGGGTTAAGGTGGACTACATCTTGAGTGCCAATTTGAACACCAATTTCTATCTCAAATACCGCTATGCAGAAAACGAAGACGATACCGACGGCTACAATTGGGAGCAGAATACCTTTATGGGTGGCGTGAACGTGACCTATACCCCCATGGAAAAGTTCGGTGTTAACGTGGGGTACAACTTCTTCTGGGATGAGTACACGAGTATGCTCTGTGCAGCCGTGTACCACGGGTGAGGGGGCCACGTCATGTCGGACCAGGTTCGGTCCGCCAACGATGAGCTCGATTGGGAAAATGTGGCCCATGTCTTTTACCTCAATGTTTTCTTCGTACCCATGGAGAAGTTGGATCTTTCGGCCACTCTTAGCTACACTCTAGCTGAGGCCGAGATGGAAAGTCCCAGTATGCCTTCGGTGACAGTGACCAATGGTGGAGGCACTTTTGACGGGGCCTACAATCCTATTCTTATGAACAACGCCGACGAGTACTCCGACCTCGACTATTCCATGCTCGAGCTGGAGGTCACCGGAACCTACCAGATCAGGGATAACCTATCGTTTACCCTTAATTACTGGTACTCCGACTTCGACGACGACGAGCCCTATGTGTACGGCGACCTCGATGGCGACGCCTATACCCTTACCGGGTTCATAACCTGGAGCTTCTAGCGCGCAGCGCTTGAACCCCACACCTTCTCCCGCAGGGGCGGGCGACCAGCCCGCCCTTTTTTTGTTTTTTAAAGATTTGTTGCTATGGTTGAGAAAATCTGATAAAAACAGATATATGGGCCGGGGATGGGAAGCCGTTATGAAACTGATATTAGGTTTGTTTTTGGTGTTGGAGTTAGGGGTTGTCTCTTCGTTGGCTGCCCAAGATCCTTCCTCTAAAAAAATTTTGCAGAGGCTCGAGGAACTTCAAAAGAATTCTTTGGAACATACTTCCCGTATCAACGAGCTGTCCTCCCAGGTTTCTATCCTTCGTCAACAAAACGAGGAAATCCTTTCTCTTCTAAAAAGCAATGACAAACTATCTCCTAATCGTGTTCTTGAAGTTCGGCTTAATCAAATGAGCGCTCAAATAGAGGAACTTAGGATCCAGGTCCAGATTCTGGCCAAGGCCATAATGGCCCTTATAGGGGTCTTTGTCCTTATCTTGCTCTTTATGATTTTCCGTTCCCGGCGTTCGTCCCGCTACGGAAGCATTCGCATTTAGGTAAGCTTAACGCTTACTACTTTAGACACCCCTTTTTCCTCCATGGTTACTCCGAAAAGGGCGTCTGCGATCTCCATGACGCGGGGATTGTGGGTTACCAGGATGACCTGGGAGTGTTCCTTTAGGCGCTTGAGAAGCTCATTGAACCTTAAGGTGTTGGCCTCGTCCAGAGGGGCGTCTACCTCGTCTAGGATGCAGAAGGGTCCTGGTTTGACTAGATAAAAAGCGAAAAGTACCGCCAGGGCGCAGAGGGCCTTTTCGCCTCCGGAGAGCATGGAGAGGTGTCTTACCGGTTTTCCCGGAAGCTTTACCTTGAGGTCAAGTCCGGCCTGGAGAGGATCATCTGAATCCGTGAAATAGAGTTCTGCCCGTCCGCCTTCAAAAAGAAGGGGAAAGACCTCGCTCAACTTTTGGTTGGCAAGCTCCAAGGCCTCGCGGATTTTTCGGCGGCTCTCTTCATCTAGACGCCGACAGGCGGCCTCAAGGTCTTTTATGGCTGCCAAGAGCTCTTCTCTCTGAGAGGAAAGAAATTCAAACCTTTCGCGGGCCTTTTCGAGTTCCTCGCCGGCGGCCAGGTTGACCGGCGGAAACTGTGAAAGTTCCTCCCGTACTTTAATGATTTCTTCCTCTATGCCGCTCGTATCTTTGAGCGCCGGTTTTTCCTCCGCCACGAAGGCCTCAAGATCAGTCTCATGGTTCTCACGGGCCTCTCTCAAGAGATGTTCCAGGCTCATTTCGGCCTCTACCAGGTCAAGCTCAAGGCGATGTAACCGCTCTTTTAGACGCTCCCGATCTTTTTCCAAGGACTTACCCTCTCTCTCTAATTCGGAAAGCCTTTTACTAGCCTCCGAAAGGGCGGCCTCAACTTCTTTCTTTTCCCGAAGCAAACCCTCACGAACAGTTTCCTTTTCCCGCCGGGTCTCCTTTTCCTTACGAATCATTCCCCGTACAAATTGAAGCTCTTCCTCAAGGAGCCTGACCTGTTGGGAGGTGTTGCGCAACTTGTCCCGTGTCCTGCGGAGTTCTTCATTAAGTTCGTTCTTCCTCCTGGAAAGGGCCTTCAGTCTTCCGGAGAGTTCCGAGATGAGAAGATTCTTCTCCTTAAAGGCCTTTTCCTCTTTAGAGCTTTCATTCTTTAACCTTTGTCTCCTCTCTCGGAGTTCCTTTTCCTGCCGGAGGATCTCCTCGAGTTCTGCGGTTAAGCCCTGGATTTCCGCTTCAATCTTCTCTTTTTCCTCTGCCAGGGCCTCCTGCCTGGCCGTCTCTGCCGAACCTTCCCGCGCCAGAAAAGCCTCCTCCTGCATCAACCTCGTAAGACTCTGTTCAATGCCTTTGAGCTCTCTAATCAGACGTCCCTTCTCTTCCTCAAGTTTCTTTAAAGCCTTAACTCGGCCTTTTAAGGCTTCTTCCGTTTCTTTAAGGGTTTTCTGAAGACCTGCTTTTTCTTCCTGAACTTTTTGTAGGACCAACCCCCGATCCTGGAGCTCTTTTTCAAGCTCATGAAGTCTTTTTTTGATCCTCAGAGGTCCCGGGGCCTCCCGCCCGGAAAACAGCAGGAATCCGCTGGGGAACAAGATGGCCTTTTCTCTCTGGAAATAAAGTATTTTTCCTGATGGTAGAGAAGTAGGAAGCCTCTCAAGGCTCTCTTCCTCTTCAAGTTCTTCAAGTTCCTGGATAAGTCTTTGGTGAGTTTCAGGCGTCTTGTAGAAAAGACCTGGAAGTTCCGTGCTTGAGAGGAGTTGTTTTATATCTTCTACAGATTCCGCCACGGGAAAGGATAACTTTTCTCCTAGGAAGGCTTCTACGGCTTCCATCCTCTCTGGAGAGATTTCCAGTTCTTCGGCCAAGATTTTGAGGTTCAAGCCAGTTCCTTTTAGTTTTTCGGGATCTATGATCAATTCTTGCTTTAAAAGGGAAAGGAGCATGGCCTTTTCCTTCTCTAAGGAACGTATTTCAAGTCTTCGCTCCTTTTCGTCGTTTTCAAGACCGCGAAGAGCCTCCTTTAGTTCCGCTACCCGGGACTCAAGAGTTTGCTTTTTATTGCGAAGACCGGAAAGTTCATCTTCAATTCGGGCTAGATGACTTTCAAGGCTTACCTGGCGAGCTTTTAAGCGCTCTCTCTCCGCTTTTAGTTTGGAGCTCTTTTCGGAAAGAAGCCGTCTCTTTTCTTCAAGGGTTCGCTTTTCCCTATCCAAGCGCTCCTTCCTTTCTTTCAAAAAGCGCAGTCTTTCCCGAAGACCAAGGACCTTCTTTTCCTCTTCTCTCAATTTCTTTTCAGCCTTTTCGGCCTCTGTTCTTTTGGCCAGATATCTTTCCTGAAGTTCTTTGAAAACGTGCTCTTCGGTTTCGAGTCTCTTTTGAAGTTCTTCGGTTTCGGTGATGAGTCCTTGGAGCTCTTTTTCCAGATTTTTGAGGTTTTCGGTGAAATTTTCCTTCCGCGTTCGTTCCCTCTCCAACTTCTTTGAGATCTCGTTTTCCTCCCGATAGAGGGTACGCAATTTTTCGGCTACAGCCTTGAGATCGGATTCTAGGGATTGAAGGGCTTCATCTTTTTCCCGAAGCTTTCGTTTCAGGAGATTGACCTCGGAGAGGACCTTTTCATAGAGGGGGAGGAGTTTTTCTTCCCGTTCCGAAAGGGCTTCAAGGTTCTGGCGTAGCTCGGAGAGGTTTTTTTCGGCTCGGTCTCGGTCTCTCCGGGCTTTGAGGTAGAGGACGGCCAGTCTTGAGAGCGAGAGTTGCTTGAGGCGGTCTCTAAGCCGGAGGTACTTTGCGGCTAGCTCGGCCTGCTCCTCCAGGCTGGTGATCTGTTTTCTGATCTCGGAGAGGATGTCCTCTACCCGAGCCAGGTTTTCACGCGTGCGGGCTAGATTTCGAGCGGTTTCATCCCGGTTGGCTCGGTAACGAGAGACTCCGGCCAGCTCCTCCAGGAAGAAACGCCTTTCTTGAGGACTCCGTTCCAGGAACTTGCCGACTTCCCCTTGATCTATAAGACCATAACCTCTTGGGTTTACCCCAGTGTCCAAGAAGAGGTAATGAATGTCCTTGAGGCGGCAGGTGCGATTATTGATGAGGTACTCGGACTCTCCGGATCGATAAAGTCTACGGGCTACTACTATTTCTGGAAGTTCCCGAAATTCTTCTGGAACTCCACCGTCATTCTCGAGCACCAACCGAACTTCGGCAAAACCTGGAGACCGACCGTGATCTCCGGCAAAAAGGAGGTCTTCAGCGGACCTTACTCGCAGACGCTTAAGACTTTGTTCCCCGAGGACCCAGCGGAGAGCGTCCATGATGTTGCTCTTCCCGCTGCCATTAGGGCCCACGATGGCCGAAATCCCCGGAGGGAAGGGGAGACTCACCCGATAGGGAAAGGATTTGAATCCGTAGATCTCGAGCCGTTTTATTCTCATCGCCTGAAATTTTAATGCTTTTTTATTCTTTAGGGAGAGTGGATTAATACACCGCTGAGTATAGCGAAGAGGGTTGGCCCCCTTGACTTCTACTTAAAACCCTTTAAATTATTATCTAACGGACGCGGGGTAGAGCAGCCTGGTAGCTCGTCGGGCTCATAACCCGGAGGTCGCGGGTTCAAATCCCGCCCCCGCACCCAAATTTTTTCTGTTATGTCGTTTTTAAGGCCAGATTTCAAGCTTGAGCCTGCCTCTTGTTATGTAGATGCCCGTTGCCCTCGTTATAAGGCTGTCATACCTGCCGAAAAAGATTTGTCTCCTCTTATCCCGTATCTGAATGCCGAGGCCAGGGTGGTTTTTTATGATCCGGATGAGCCGGTGATCATTTTCCGGTTTGAAGGCAAGAAGGTGGCCGTACGGTCCGGAGATGTGAGAATATCCGATCTTTCCGATATTGAAGAGGGGCGAAGGGTAAAGGAAAAGCTGGAAAAGTTCTTGGAAGAGCTTTGGAAACGACGAGAGGAAATAAAACCTCGTTATGAACCCCGGCAATTACCTCCGGCCCTTGAGATCTATAAGTTACTGCCCGGGACTAACTGTGGAAAGTGCGGTGAGCCCTCCTGTCTGGCTTTGGCTACCAGATTATCAACCGGAGAGGCCGACCCCAGGGCCTGCCTCCCACTTTATGAAGAGGCTATCTTTCAGGAAAACCGCTTGATCCTGGAAAAAAAGCTTACGGGGGCTTAAAAAGCCCTGATTCGCCAAGAAAGCCGGTTGTCAAGCTGGAGGATTTTGTTAGGTTTGGGAAGATACCATGCGTTGGGAGGGCTAAATGTCTGAGATAGAGCGAATAAAGAAGCAAATCTTGAGAGCTTTGAAACTCAAGCCTCAGACTTTCTGGGAACTTATAAACTATCAAGATGGGCATATTGCGGCCTTCTTCGAGGCCCTGAACAGCCTCCTTGAGGAAGGTTTGATAGTTTATCGGGACTATAAGTTCCATCTGGAAAAGGAAATCCCGTTGAACCCTCTGGCCGATACTCTTTGTTCTCGGTGCGGGCTGGGGGTGGAGCTCAAGGGTTTTTGGGAAGATCTTTATCAGCGCTTCTTGGAGGTCACTAAAGAGCGTCCCCTTCCTACTAGCGATTATGATCAAGGTTTTGTTAGGCCGGTGGATACTGTTCGCCGGGTGGCCTATATCTACCAGCGTGGCGATCTGGAGGAGGCCGAGATTTTCATTCTAGGTGACGATGACCTGCTTTCGGTGGTCATGGGTCTTACCCGGATGCCCAAAAGAGTGGTGGTGGTCGAGATCGACGAACGTCTCAATGCCTTTATTAAGGAATTTGCTGAAAGGGAAGGGCTTACCAACCTAGAGGTCTATAACTACAACGTTATCGAGGCTTTACCTGAGAGCCTTAAAAGGTCCTTTGATGTCTTTGTCACTGATCCCGTGGAAACCAAAAAGGGCCTTAAACTTTTTGTCGGCCGCTGCCTGGAAGCCTTGAAGGGACCTGGGGCCGCAGGGTACATGGGTTTTACTCACCGGGAGGCCTCGC
This sequence comes from Thermosulfurimonas dismutans, assembly GCF_001652585.1. Classification (GTDB taxonomy): domain Bacteria; phylum Desulfobacterota; class Thermodesulfobacteria; order Thermodesulfobacteriales; family Thermodesulfobacteriaceae; genus Thermosulfurimonas; species Thermosulfurimonas dismutans. The sequence continues at coordinate 56,530 of NZ_LWLG01000006.1, read as the reverse complement.
TCCGGAAGTGGTACGATTTCGAAAAGTTTATCCTTTCGGCCGGGCTAGTAGTTACGGATATTTTGAGAGATTTCGCCATTTATCCTGAAAACGAGAATCAATGGGAGGACTTTTACCGTACCTATGAGATAATGAAGAAACTAGAGTTGCCGCTTCCGGAGGTGGACTGGTATAAGAGCTCTTTTGTACGTTTTGAAGTTGTGGAGGGCCCGACGCTCCCGCCTTTCGAGAAGCCCCGGGACCTCCGGGAACTTTATTTTGATGACGAATCCTGGGCTACGCCCATGCCTTCTTATCTGGAGGAGGCCTAACCTTCCTTTAGCCTTACGCGCACGGCTTCGGCGTGGGCGAAAAGGCCCTCAGTTTCAGCTAGTTTCAGTACCGCCGGGCCTTCCTTCTGTAAAGCCTCTCGGGAATAGGCTAGCAAACTCGTCCTTTTGAGGAATACCGAGACCGAGAGCGCGGAGGCAAAGCGGGCCGCTCCCAGGGTGGGAAGCACATGATTCGGTCCGGCCACGTAGTCTCCTAGGGCCTCGGGGGTGAAGCCTCCTAGGAAGACCGCTCCGGCGTTATGGATATAAGGTAAGAGATCGAAGGGGTCGGATACCGCTAGTTCCAGGTGTTCCGGGGCTACGCGATTGGCCAGTTCGAGAGCCGAACTTAGACTTCGGGTAATGAGCAGCCCGCCCTGCTTTTTAAGAGCGGCCTCGGCTACCTCCTTACGGGGTAGTCGTTCCAAGGCTTTTTCGACTTCCCGTTTGACCTTGCGGGCCAGTCCGGCCGAGGGCGTAAAGAGTACCGCGGTGGCCAGGGGATCGTGTTCGGCCTGGGCCAGAAGATCCCAGGCGAGAGCTTCCGGTTCGGCGGACTCATCGGCGACAATGAGGACCTCGCTAGGTCCGGCTACGAGATCTACGCCCACCTCGCCGTAAAGGAGTTTCTTGGCCACCGTAACGTAAATGTTTCCCGGCCCGGCTATGACTTCTACTGGGGCAATAGTCTGGGTGCCATAGGCCAGGGCCCCGATGGCCCAGGCGCTTCCTACCCGGTAAATTTCGGTTACTCCGCACTCGGCGGCGGCCACCAGTAGGGCCGGATGTAAATTCCCCTCTCGATTGGGTGGAGATACCATGACTATCCGCTTTACTCCGGCCACCTGGGCCGGTATGGCGGTCATGACCACTGTGGAGACCAGAGGGGTATCACCACCGGTACCTCCGGGGATATAGATGCCGGCCGAGGAGACCGGCCTTACCAGTTGCCCCAGAAAGATCCCTTCCTCTCGGGTGTAGAACCAGGATTTCTCAAGCTGTCTCTCATGAAAGACCCTTACATTTTGAATGGCAAGTCTTAGAGCTGAAAGGAGCTCAGAATCTACCTTCTTGTAGGCTTCTTCGATCTCCGAAGGCCTTACCCGGAGATCTTCGATTCTAAAATCTGGGCAGTCAAACCTTCGGGTGTATTCCAGAAGGGCCTCGTCTCCCCGGCGCCTGACCTCCGCAAGAATTTTTCTCACCGACCGTTCTATCCTGGTAGGAAGATTTGCTCCACGATTAATTAGCCTTTGAATGAACCGTTTCCCGGCTGAACTTTCTTCCCGCAATATCCTCATGAGACGGCCTCCTTGACTTGCAGTCTTTAATTCCCTATACCTTACCACATAAAGAAAAGGGAAAGCACTATGGGAGTCTTTTTGCGAAATATAGCCCTTGGTCTTTTCATCCTGGTCTCGGTGCCCTTTTTCGGGATGGTCGCTATCCTGGTAGCCCTCCTTGAGTCCCGTAAGATCTTGGCCCACAAGATAGCCTGGCTCTGGTGTCGCCTGATACTTTTTATTTCCGGGGTAAAGGTGGAAGTGGAAGGTCTGAAGGGTCTTCCCCCCGGCCGTTACGTCTTTTTTGCCAATCACCAGAGCCAGATGGATATACCGGTCCTTGAGGAGGTCCTACGGCCCTTTGAAATCCGCTTTTTGGCCAAAAAAAGCCTTTTTCGGATTCCCTTTTTCGGCTGGGGTCTTGCGGCTCTCGGTTACATTCCGGTGGAACGAGAGGACCCTCGGGAGGGATTGAGGAGTCTTCTTGCCTGTGCCGAAAGGGTGAAGGCCGGCTATTCGGTGGTGGTCTTTCCCGAGGGCACGCGTAGTCCGGATGGCAGGCTACTTCCCTTTAAGACCGCCGGCTTTCTTATTCCGATTAAGGCTGGGGTGCCTGCGGTTCCGGTGGCCATTTTAGGGACCCGGAAAATTCTTCCTAAAGGTAGCCTTTTCGTTAACCCTGGAAGGGTAAAAGTGATCATTGGCGACCCCATTTCTACCGAAGGACTCACAAATAAAGACAAGGAGAGCCTAGCCCGGGAGGTCCGCTCCTTCATAGAGGAGGCTCTTTCGCGAGGGCCATAAGGAGCAAGGTTTCCACCAGGTCTTCAAAGGAAAGTCCGAAGACCTTGGCCGCAAGCGGAAGCAAGCTGGTTTCGGTCATTCCGGGGATGGTGTTGGTTTCAAGGAGATAGATTTCCTCGCCCATAATTATCATATCCGTGCGGCTGTAGTGCCGGAGTCTCAAAGCCTGATGGGCCCGGAGGGCGTATTCCTGAGCCTTGCGGAATAAGGCCTCTGGGATTTCAGCCGGACAGATTTCGCGGGCTGCTCCAGGAGTGTACTTGGTTTCATAGTCGAAGTATTCGCTTTTTTCGGGAATGATTTCCACCACTGGCAGGGCTTTATTTCCCAAAATCCCTACCGTAATCTCACGCCCGAAGAGGAACTTTTCGATGACCACCTCGTGGTCAAGGGTCAGGGCCCTCTCGGTGGCCTCCGGAAGTTCTTCCGGGTGTTTGACCACCGAAAGGCCAAGGCTTGACCCCTGAGTGGCGGGTTTTACCACTACGGGATAGCCCAAATGCTTGCAGAACTCGGGGATTTGATGACTTTCGTTCCGATGGAAGACCTTGCCGGGGGGCACGGGAAGGCCGGCCTCTTGGTAAAGCAGGCGGGAAAGTCCCTTGTGGATGGCTAGGGCCGAACCCAGTACTCCGGCCCCCTGATAGGGAAGGCCCAGAGAATCCAGAAAACCCTGGATGGTTCCGTCCTCTCCTCCTGGGCCGTGGAGTACTAGAAAGGCGATGTCGAATTCTCCAGCCCTTTCGGCAAGACGCGGAAGGTCCCTTGGGGGGTCAAACCGCACGACCTCGTGCCCCCGCGAAACGAGGGCCCGTTCCACCGCCTCTCCGCCTTTTAAAGAGACCTCCCGTTCCGGGGAGTTTCCCCCGCAGAGCAAAGCCACACGGTAAGGCATTTGGGGATCTCCTCGATTTGATTTAATTCCAGGATCTTATCCGGTCCGAAGGGCAGCCTTTTAAAAAGCCGCTTTTCAAGAAGCTTAGTGAGCTCCTCCAGGCAGAAGATCCTTACCCAGGAAGAGGGCCTTCGGCCGTAGCGTTCCCGGAGATCGATAAAACGTTCCTTTAAAGAGACGATTTCTTCATGTTTTACCCGTTTGTCCGCATAGTAAACCAATTCCTCTTCCCGGATGGGGGTTCCCGGAGGCCCGGGCTTTAAAAATATGTGTTGTTCCACGACCTTCGCCACCTCGGGATAGCCAAGACGGAGAAGGAGATTGCGGGCACTTTCGGCGTGGTTCTCACCGGTTTTGAGGGAATGGTGCTTGGTCAGATCGTGAAGGAGGCCTCCGGCACACAGAAGTTTTAGGTTGAGTTTTTCGCCCCGTTTGATTAGTTCCTTTCCTAAAAATACGGCGACTAAAGCCACCTTTTCAGCATGTCTCCGGATATGAAAAGGAACCCCTTCCTTTTCCAATAGGCGATAACACTCTTCAAGTGAAGGAATTCGGGACATCGTCCTCTTTACTACCAGATTCTAGGCCTTTTGGGGAGCCTTGGTCTAACCCCTTCTCGAAACGTCTTAAAATCTCGATGGTGAAATTGGAGGAAAAAACCCAGCCGGAGAAGATCGAGAGGGAGAACCCAAAGTTTAAAAACAAGTTTGTTACTACCAAATGCCTTTAAACCTTGTATAAATTTTTCAGTAAAATTTTTACGGTTTCCCGGTCGGTTCAGGGATTTGTGGTTTAAGTGTCATTTAGATCGACCAAAATTCGGTAACCTATATGTGGGAGCTAATCTCCTGAGATCCCCTTTTTCAGACTTTGAATTTTGCCTTTTACCGAGTTAATAAGAAAAAGACCTTTTTCCGGAAGCGAGGAGGGTTTTATGTCAGAATTATGGCTAAAAATTAAAGATTTTTTGAAAGAAAGGCTTCCTGAACCTGTTTTTAAGGTGTGGATAGAACCTCTTTCCGGGCATTGTCAGGACGGCAAGCTTGTAGTTTCGGTACCCAATGAATTTACAAGGGAGTGGCTAATTGAGAATTACCTCTCGCTTTTTAAAGAGGCCTTATCTCTCTGGGGGCAAGGTCTTTCATTAGCCTTTGTGGTGGAGGAGGCCAGGCCTCCTCTTCAACAGGATTTGCCCTACGAACCTACCCGTGTGCTTGGCCGAAAATTTTCGACTCGCTATACCTTTGAGGAATTTGTGGTGGGAGATTGCAATCGGCTGGCCTATAAGGTTTTTCTCAAAATGGCCGAAAATCCCCGAGGGCACATTATTTATCTCACCGCTGAAAGCGGTCTCGGAAAGAGTCATCTCTCACAGGCCGTGGGAAACGCCCTTGTTTCTCGAAAGAATACTTTTAGAGTCTGTTATCTTACGGCTCGGGATTTTACTTCACAACTGGTTAGGGCCTTAAAAAGCGGTCAGATGGAAAACTTCAAGGAACGGGTCTGGCGGAACTGTGACGTCCTTATGCTGGAGGAGGTCCACCATATTCCGGCTAGAGATTTCACCCAGGGAGAGCTGGCCTTGGCCTTGGATTATCTTTACGAGGAGGAAAAGGCGGTAGTCTTTACCTCTACCAGAAAGCCCCACGAGCTTTCTCATCTAGATTCCTCTCTGCGCTCAAGGCTTTCAGCCGGAATGATTGTAAGGATTAATCCTCCGGATTATGAAACTCGTAAAAATATTATCCGTCGTAAGTCCAGAAATCAGGGTCAAGAATTTCCGGAGGAGGTGGTGGAATATTTGGCCCGGCACCTGCGGGGAGATATCCGACAAATTGAAAGCGCGGTGGTGGGACTTATAGCTCGCGCAAGTATTCTTCGAGAATCTGTAAATCTAGCCCTGGCCCGGGAGTTAGTTTCGGAGATCATGCCTCCGGAAGGACATGATCTGGCCTCCGTGGTGATAGAACTTGTTTGCCGGAATTTTAAGGTTTCTAGGGAAGATTTAGTTTCCCGGTCCCGTAAGAAACGTATAAGCCAGTCCAGACAGGTGGCTATGTTTCTTTTGAGAAAATTTACCAAGGAGAGCCTTTCGTCCATTGGTCAGCGGTTCAACCGCGATCATGCTACCGTAGTGTACGCCCTCCAGAGTGTAGAAAAGAGACTTTCCTCTTCGCCCTCCTTTCGTTATCAGATAGAATACCTCGAGAGGGAAATCACCGAGAGATTCGGCGTGACGGAGAAGGAGTGTCGCTTTCCGAAAAGGCTCGAAAAGAGCTAAGACGCCTCCTCGGGGACCGCTTACTAGAGGCAGAAAGCGATTGTCTGGTCTATGCCTATGACGCCTCGGGCAGGACTTATCTGCCCGAGGCGGTAGCCCTCCCGCAGAATACCGAAGAGGTTTCCCGGATTCTCGCCCTCTCCTATGAGGAGGAATTTCCGGTAATCCCGCGTGGGGCCGGGACCGCTACTACCGGGGCACCTTTGGCTGCAAGAGGAGGGCTGGTCGTAGCCTTCACCCTTATGGATCGAATTCTTGAGATCAACGCCGAAGATCTGGTGGCGGTGGTGGAGCCGGGGGTAGTGAACGGGAGGTTTAAAGAGAAACTTGCCCGCCGGGGACTTTTCTACCCTCCGGATCCGGCAAGCTACCGATTCTCTACTATAGGAGGAAACGTAGCCACCTGTGCCGGAGGGCCTCGGGGCCTCAAATATGGGGTCACTAGGGACTATGTTCTGGCGCTTGAGGCCGTTTTGCCCGGCGGGGAGGTCCTTCCGTTGGGCACGCGGACCCTTAAAGGTGTGGTGGGCTACGATCTTACGCGGCTTCTTGTGGGCTCGGAGGGAACGCTTGCGGTCATTACTAAAATTACTTTGAAAGTCCTTCCTCTTCCTCCGGCTCGCGCTACAGTGGCCGCAGGCTTTGGCTCGGAGGAGGAGGCCCTTGCGAGCCTAAACGAGGTCCTTTCCGGGGGGCTTCTTCCTGCAGCCGCCGAATTCATGGACGAGGTTACCCTGACAGCCACCGGGGCCCTCGAACCCGAGATAAAGGGCCTGCTACTCCTTGAATTTGATGGCCTGGATTCTACGGTAAAGGAGGAAGTTGAAAAGGCCTTGGAAATACTAGATAGCCGAACTCGGTTTTTAAAGGTGGCTTCTGGAGAGACTGCGGAAACTTTGTGGGAAGTACGGCGCGCGATCTCTCCGGCCTTAAAGAAACTAGGGACCCGGCGGATAGCCGACGATATCGTTCTTCCCCGGTCAAAGCTTTCCGTCTTTGTGAGAGAGGTACGAGCCCTTTCAAAGGATTTTGGCCTTAGGGTGGCCTGCTTCGGGCATGCCGGAGACGGGAATCTCCATGTAAACATCCTTTTTGACGAGGAAAAGGAAGGTGCAGAGAGCCTGCGAGAGAGGATCCTTTCCTTGGTTCTTTCTCTCTCTGGTACCATTTCTGGAGAACACGGTATAGGCCTTACCAAAAGGGCCTATCTTCCTTGGGAAATTCCTCCACGGGCCCTTTCTCTCATGAGAGAGATAAAGAAGGTCTTCGATCCCAAGGGACTTCTAAATCCCGGAAAGATCTTTTAGCACTTTTTTGAAATTCGTAGCAAAAACTTGCCATTTTTTAAGAATTCTTCCACCCTAAAGTATGGAATGTACTTTAGAGGAGTTTTTGGGGAAGAGACGCCCCACGGTTCTGCATGTCACGGTCAATGGAAACGGAGTAGACGGCTCGGAGGAGCAGCACAACCGTGTTCGCCGGGGGACTGACCTTCGCCGTATAAAGGAAAACTTGCGGATCCTTAAATATTTCTGCGGCCCGCAGGTCCTTGCCCGTGATTTCTTGTCGCGGGTTAGAGACCTTCTTTACCGAAAGGGCCTTTCCTCGGAGGCCCTTTATTTTCCCTACGGGTATCTATCACTTTTTACGGATGTCGTTCCCTAATTCGTCTGTGGGTAATCTTCAAGTTTTTCTAGGTCATCAGGAATGGTGTCGATCCGGGCAAAGGCCGGCTCGTGGAGCGGAAGGTAAATATCCGCTTCTCTCTTTACCCTCAGGACCTGCTCGTAGGCCAGGTAAGGGTCGATGTTTACCCCTGGAGGGATGACCTCCCATTCGAGGGCCCGGATCCTTTTCGGGGGGAAGAAGTTTTCAAGAAGCGTGCAGAAGCCAGTGATGGCCGCGGTGCCTTTTTCAGTCGCCACCAGCACAGTCATACCGCCGCGGGTGTGGGCCGGGGTGTGGACCATTCTTATCCCGGGGACGATCTCGGTGTCCTCCTTAAGGTGCACCATTTGGCCGCCCTTATCGATCTCTTCCACAAAATCCGGGGCATAGCGGAAATCAAGAGGATGTGGGTTATAGAGGGTCTCGAACTCGAACTCATGGGCGTAGAAGGTGGCGTTCACACACTTCATGTCATTCTCGCAATGGTCGTTATGAAGATGGGTATGGAGCACGATGTCGATGTCTTTAGGCGTGAGGTTCCAACGGGCCAACGCCTCCTCAAAACGGTAGATTTTTCCGCCGATGGCCTTCTCCCGGGCCTCGGTGATCACCGGGCCCAAGTAGCCGGTATCCACCAGGATGGTCTTGTCCCCACCCTCGATGAGCCAGCCGTAGACCGGGACGGTAATTTCCTTATCGTAATCATGCTGATAGGTAAGGATGCCCTTACTGAAGATCTTGGCCCCGAGCACTAGGGGGTGAATCTTGTAGAGTGCCATGCCCCACCTCCTTGTTGAGTGTCGCCTAGAAAAAGGATGGCCCGATCAGACTCAAAGGTCAAATCTTCTAAACTTTTAAAACGGAAATTTCCTGAGGATAAGGGGTTTAACGGTCTCAACGATCGGGGAAAATCACAACTTTACGAAAGTTATTCCCCAGAGATGTTCCTGTTAATAATGTCCCCTTTTCGGTCGAAAAGGTCCCCAAAAAGAATCGGTAATAGGACAGTTCTTCTCATCTTCTCCTCCCGAGTCTTGTCAGCTTGGTCCTTGCGTCCTCGAAAAGGGTGTAAAAAAGGGGCACGTAGAGCAGGGTGAGGAGCGTGGAGACGAAAAGCCCTCCGATGGCCACCACCGCAAGGGGCGAGAGTCTTTCGAGCCCCACGGCCCTTTCGGCAGCGATAGGAAGCATGCCGGTGATGGTGGAGGCCGCGGTCATGATGATGGGCCGGGTCCTTATGCGGATGGCCGAAAGGATGGCCTCTCGCCGGGAGCTTCCCCTGGCCCGGGCCCTTTCGATGAAATCTATAAGAATAATAGAGTTGTTGACCACGATCCCGGAAAGGAGGATGAGTCCCATGAAAGCCGGCATGCAGAAGTGGCGGCCGACGATCAGCAGGCCCCAGACCGCCCCAATAAGCGATAGCGGTATGGCCACCATGATAGTTAAGGGGTGTCCGAAGGAACGGAAGGTGGGCACCAAGGCGAAGTAAAGGAGGATAAGGGATACAATAATGGCTCCTCTAAGCCGTCCGAAGGCTTCCTTCATGGGTTTGATCTCACCTTCCTGCGATATCCGGTAACCGGGCGGAAGCAGAAGGTCCGAAAGGACCTCCTCCACTTGGAGCTGAAGATGGGTGATAGCAGCGGTAGTTCGATATCCCAGGACATTTACTACCGGGGAGAGATTCTCGCGGGTAAAAACCGTAAGAGTCTTAACCACCTCAAAGTCCGCAAGTTCATTTAAGGGTACAGGGCCTTTTTTAGTTGCGATCTCAAAAGTCTTGAGATCAGAAAGCGAAGAGCGTGCTTCTAATGGCAGTCTTACAGTCACGATGTAGCCGTCCTCTCCGGGAACTCGGAGCACGGTGGCTTTAGCCCCGGAGAAGGCCCCTCGAATGGCTTCGGCCAAAGAAGTAGGCGAAAGTCCGTAACGGGAAAGCCTTTCAAGATCAAGCTTAAGGTGTACCTCCCGCTTTTCCATGTCCCAGTTCCGTGAAATAGTGGTAAGGCCTTTAACTTGGTAAAGCCGACTTTTGACCTCTTCGGCCAGTTGATCCAGAATTTTTATGTCCGGGCCGCTTATCATGACCTCCACCGGTGCGGTAATGGAGGAAAGGGGCGTGGCTCCGAACTCGTAAACATGGATATACTTAAGGCCAGGAATCCGGGAAAAGGCTTTCCGCAATTCGTCTTCGATTTCCCAGATGGACTTTTTCCGATGGAAACGGTCCACAAAATGGGCGGTGATGAGCCCCTGTTGCGGGGTGCGCTCGGCCCCAAAGCTTATGACCTCGGGTTCGCTTCCCACCACGGTGGCCATGCGAATGAATCCCGGGGTGTTCCGTATGATTTTTTCCATCTGATTTACGATCTCCTCGGTGTGAGCAAGTACCGTGTTGGGCTCGGTTTCAAAGGAGACCTTGATGATACCGGTGTCCATAGGCGGCATGAGATCCCGGCCCACAAGGGGCATCTGCCGTAGACTCACCACAAGGAGTCCGATGGCCCCGGCTATGAAAAGGAGTCTTCGCCTTTCAGCCAGGACGAAAAGCCCAGTAAAGAAATTCCGCAGGGGATTAAGCAAGAGCTTGCTAAGCCGATAAAAGATCCTTTCCAAGAAGTTCCGCTGGGTGTCGTCCCGGAGGACCTTCGGGGCTAGGAGCGGTATGACTGTGATGGAAATCACGTAGGATGAAAGGAGCGCGAGCGTAAGCACGACCGCAAGCGGCCGCAGGATCTTTTCTACATAACCTCCAACGAACATGATGGGAACGAGTACCACGATGGTGGTAAGGGTTCCGGCGAAGTCGGCAAGCCAGATCTCGTTTGTGCCCGAAAGCGCGGCTTCGCGAGGGTTTTTACCCAAGCGGATGTGCCGATCGATGTTCTCGATGACTACGATGGCATCGTCCACGAGCAAGCCCACGGCGATGATCACCGCCGTAAGCGTTACGATGTTGAGTTCAAAACCCAGTACCCGCATTCCAAAGAAGGTCATGAAATAGGTGAACGGAATGGAGACCGCGGCGAGAAGCGTCACCCTTCCCCTTGCCAGAAAGAAAAAGATTACGGCCACCGTGAGGAGGATGGCGTCCCTCAGGGCCTCGACCATATTGGAGGTGGAAGTTCGGATGAGGTCCGCCTGCGTATCGGCGACCTCGATTACGAGGTCCGGAAAAGTTTTCTTTATTCGGGGAAGCTCCCGACGAAGGGCGGAAAGGGTGTTGGTTACGTGTCCTTTTTCCGGTCGCAGGATGTTGAGCCCTATGGCTGGCCGTCCGTTCCCGTGGAACAAGCTCTGTCTTTCGGCATAAAAGATCCGGATCTCAGCGATGTCCCGGAGATGGATTTCTCCGTCCTCAAAGCTCGCTACCACGAGATCTCCGAGTTTTTCTCGTTCCAGGACCTCTCCGGTAACCTTGATCAGGATCTGGTCCCGATTCCGAAGGATAAGCCCTCCAGGGATATTGAGGTTCTGAGCATAGAGCGCGGAGATCACCTGCGAGAGGGAGAGTCCATAGCGGGCCATCCGATCGCGATCAATCTCTACCCGTATTTCAGGAAGATAGCCCCCGAAGACTTCTACCTGGGCCACCTCAGGGATACGCAGCAGGGCCTCACGGAGTTCATTGTCCGCGATCTGTCTAACTTTGGCGAGGTCAAGGTGTGTGCCCGGTTTGGGCGAGACCGCCAGCGTGCAGACCGGGGTGGTAGCGTCGCTTATCCGAAAGATACGCGGGGGAAGGAGCCCACGTGGTAGATCCGCCCAGATGCGATCAAGCACTGCCGAGACATCTACCTCCGCGGAATCTAGGCTCTTTTCGTACTCGAATTCTACGGAGACTGCGGCCACCTCATCCCGGGAGGAGGACTTGACTTTGCGGACCAGGTCCAGCGTGGCAAGCTCCTTTTCCACCGGCCGGGCTACCTTGTCCTCCATATCCTCAGCCGAAGCTCCCGGCCATACGAGGATCACCGCAATCTTGGGGTAGTTGGCATCCGGAAAAAGGTTAAGTGGCATCTTTTGAAAGCTACGAAATCCCAGAACCACCCCTAAGATTAGGAGGGAGGTGATGAGATAGGGGTTTTGAAAATAGCGTTCAAGAAAACTCATTTTGCCTTCTCGGTCACCTGAACCTTCATTCCCTCGTGAAGCCTCAAAAGAGTGGATTCTTCGGCTACGATGACCCAATCGCCTTCAGAGATCCTTCCAGAGACCGCAACTAGATTCCCATTTCTTCCCAGCACCATGACCGGGACGCTCCGGACCGAGGCAAGATCTCCCTCTTCGGTTTTTGCTAGAAAAACATAGGTCTTTTCGGTAGTTTCAAGTAGACTCTTTAAAGGTACGATGGCTCCCTGGACTTCTTTCATCACCAGATCAACGCCCACTTTCGCCCCACTTGGAAGTCCGAAGGGCCGTTCGGCGACCCGGATCTCAACCGTAGCCAGTCCATTCTCGCTAACCGCCGGATGCACCCGGAACACCGAAACGGAAAGTCTCCTCCGGCCCTCGGAAAGAACGGCTTTCGAGCCCTCCTTTATGTAAGCGGCTTTCCTCTGGGGCACTCGCACGAAGATGCGGTAGCCCTCTTCCGGAGCCTCAATCTCAAGGATGGGGATTCCTGGAAGAACCAGCTCTCCGGGCTCCCTGAATCTATGGGAAACCAGCCCCGAAAACGGGGCCTGGATCATGGTGTAGGCGAGATCGGACTTCACGGCGGAAAGCTCTTTTTTTAAGGCCGCAAGCCTCGCTTTCGCATTTTCAAAGGCTGCCTTTGAGAGCTCATAGGCCTCACGGGAGATGGCCTGGTTTTCAAAAAGCGTGCGGTCCCTCTCATAGATGTGTTTACGAGTGAGAAATTCCGTCTCGGCGGCGGAAATCTGGGCGGAAAGAGCCCCCATCTGCGCTCTGATTTTGCGGTCATCTATACGGGCGAGCACCTCACCTTTCTTGACCGGATCCCCCTCGTACTTCCGTACCTCAAGGAGATAGCCCGTAATCCGTGAGGAGAGCCGAGCGGAAAGTACGGGCCGTATTTCTCCCAGATAGTGTTCGGTTACGAGAAGGGGGCCGACCTTTACCCGAACCACCTCCACCGGAAGAGGTGACACTTGGGGTGGGGAGAGTCTTTCTAGCGCGGCCTTTTTCTTTTTGACCGTCTTTACGGCCACCAGAGCCAGGCCGGCCATCAATAGGAGGGCGATCAGAATTTTAAGGTTTCGAAACATAGCGATTCTCCTCGCAGGAAAGATTTAGGAAACCGCGAGCGATCTCGGCGGTAGCCCGCTCGTAGGCGATGAGGGCCTGGGCGTGCCGGTAAAGGGCCGAAAGATAGTCCGTTTCGGCAGAAAACCAGGCCGCCTGGGAAAGGAGCATATCCGTTACCGTGCCGGCCCCAGTGCGATACTTGAGGCTAGCTACTCGAAAGGCTTCCTTGGCCGTTTGCCTTGCGGCCTCAAAGTGGGCTATTTGTTCCCTGGTTTCAGCAAGGTGCGAGAGGGCTGTGGAAATCTCCTTACGTGCGGAAAGTTCAAGGGCCCTTAACTTTTCCCTTTCGGCAAGCCACTTTGCACGGGCCTCGGCCACCCGGGCCGAAAGCGTGCCGCCGCTAAAGAAGTTGAGTTTTAGCCTTACGCCCGCCTCCCAGACCTCTTCACTGTCGTTAAATCCTGAACCCGCCCGACGGCCATAGTTCGAAAAAAGCTCTACCGCCGGAAAGTGCCCCCGGAAGGCAAGCTTTACCGCCTCCTCGGCTCGGGCCACGGCCCGCCTCTGGGCCGCAATATCCGGTCGACAGGCAAGGACCCTCTCCCAGTCCGGGGCTTCGGGCTCAATGAGCCTTTCCTCAAGCTTTCCCGTAAGCTCAAAATCACTTCGAGGAGGTTCTCCCATAAGGACGGAGAGGGCCTCTTTGGCCCGACGCAGAGCCTCGCGGCTTTCGGCAAGTGCGGCCTCCTCGGCCTTTACCTGGGTCTCAATGCGCATGAGATCAAGAGGGGCGATGCGGCCAACGGAAAGCCGGAGCCGGGCCTCCTCGGCCACACGCTTTAAGGCCTCAAGGGTCTTTTCACGGGCCTGAACGAGGGCCTTGAGATAGAGGGCTAGGAGATAGGTCTCCCTGACGTTAGCGATAAGGTCTAGGGCCGTCTGGTATTTAAGACTTTCTCGGAGAGCGGTTTCAAGTTTCGCCATCTTGACCCGTTTACGGATTCTCCCGCCCTCATAAAGCGGAAGCACTAAATTGACATCAAAAAGGTAAATGTCTCGGCTGAAGCTCGGAAACCGGTTCGGTCCCTTGATAGAGGTTACGGCCTGGGGGTCGCTCAGCCGGCTGGCCTGGGCTAGGAGATTTACCTGCGGGAGGAGTGCCCCCCATTCTGCTTGCCGGGCGGCTTCGGCCGCCGCAACCTCGTGTCCCCTGGCTAGGATCTCCGGGTTGTTCTCAAGGGCCCGGGAAATAGCCTCGGAAAGGGTGAGAGCTTCAACTAGAAGAGGACATCCTAAAAACAGCAAGGCGCTAAGAATTAAAAACCGTCCCATTTACTCGTCTTTTACAAGAATCTTTTTGATCTCTTCCACGGAGAGGACCTTTCCCTGGGAGACCACTTGGCCATCCACCGCAAGTCCCGGAGGGTTCATCACCCCGTGGACTGCCATTTGCTTGAGGTCCCGCACCTTCTCTACCGTGGCCTCTATTCCCAGCTCATCCAGGGCCAGAATTACATGGTCGTAAAGGGCCTCACATCGGGAGCAGCCCTGACCAAAGACCTTGATTTCCCGTGCCATATCGGACCTCCTTCAGAAAACTTTTCCGAAAATGAAACCCGAAAGGGTAGAAACCGTGACCACCAGGGCCAGGTAGGCTATGGTCTTTCGCATCCCGAGGACCGAGCGGATGACGAGTAGGTTGGGAAGAGAGACTGCCGGACCGGAAAGCAACAGCGCCAGCGCTGGCCCGATTCCCATCCCGGCTCCTAGTAGTCCCTGAAGAATGGGGATCTCCGTTAGGGTGGCGAAGTACATGAGGGCCCCTACCACGGAGGCAAAAAGGTTGGCCGAAAGCGAGTTTCCACCCACCAGCTTGGCTACGTAGTGCGATGGGATGAGCCCCTCCGTCCCCGGTCTTCCCAAGAAAAAACCGGCGAAAAACACCCCCAGAAAAAGAAGGGGCAGGATCTGCCGAGCTAGGAAATAGGAGGACGTAAGCCACTCACGAGCCTCCCCCCCGGCCCGATGGAGAAAGACTGAAAGGCCGACTATCCCCAGAATAAAGGAAAGCTCGTGGCCCCTAAAGAGCAACTCGGCTCCAAGAACAAGACCTCCAGTAAAAAGAACTCCGGTAAACGGCACCCGAAAAAGGAAGACGAGTTCAAAGGCAAGTAGAAAGGCCGCTAGAGCGAGAAAGATCCACTTCTTATCGTGAGCGAAAAGGAGAATGGCTATCAACGTGGCCATGAAAAGTAGACTCTGCCAAAAGGGGCGAGTCTTTTCGGCTTCGAGTGTTTCCATCTCCGCGGCTCTGGCCGCCTCCTCGCGTCGAAATAAAAACGCCATAGTTAGCCCAATGATGACGCTCGTGCCTACGGCCGTAAGCCCCCGAGCTATGCCCAAGGCCGGTCCCAGGACCCCGGCGGTAAACACGATAGCTAACACATTTATGGCTGGCCCAGAGTAAAGAAAGGTGGTGGCAGGACCTAGCCCTGCCCCTCGCATGTAAATGCCGGCAAAAAGTGGCAGCACTGTGCAGGAACAGACCGCAAGGATGGTCCCTGCCACCGAGGCCATTCCGTAGGCCACTGGCCGGGGGGCCTTTGGCCCCAGATAGCGCATAACAGATTCCTTGGATAGAAAAACGCTTATGGCTCCGGCGATGAAAAAGGCCGGGAGTAAACAGAGGATTACGTGTTCCCGAGCGTATTCGTGGACGAAAAGGAGTCCTTCCTTCAAGGCTATAAAGAGTCGGGAGTCCTCTCCTGGAGCGATGTCTCCTGAAAGACCAGGAATCAGATACGGCCAAAAGTAAAAAATTGTAAAAACTACCGTCCCGAGAAGGATGAACCTAAGCTCTTTTCGCCAATTCATAGGCCTTACTCCCGTTTTCTTCCGTAGGCAAAAGGTTTGGGAGTCTCCCCTCGACCCGGAGTCTTTCGACAAGCCTTTCGTATTCCGTTGTTTCCCGAATTTCGGAGAGCACTAGGGCGAGCAGTCTTTCGGCCTCCTGGTCCTCCGGGGCCAGGCGGTAGATCTGGAAAAACCCCCGCCGTTCTACCGAAAGGAATCCGGCCTCGGTGAGTTTCTGGAGGTGACGCGTAAGGGTAGGCTGGGTGTAACCGATGACCGCCGAAAGCTCACACACGCAACAGGGCCTTACCGAAAGCAGCCCTAGTATTTTTAACCGGGTGCCATCTGCCAGAGCCTTGAGTCGCTTTTCCAGTTTCTTCATAGTCTTTTTCATATATAGCCAAATAGCTATATTGTCAAGAAGAGTCATTAAGCGACACCAAATTTTTTCAATTTATAGATAGCTTGTAAAGAAGCCCTATTTGTTCTGACGCAATTATGAAGGGTATTCCTTTCTATCGATCCGCTTAAAGCCTGTTTCGCAGGATTCGGTGGTTGGTATCTTTCGCCTCTCCAGGATTCCAAAAATAGATGGCAGAAAAAAACGGACCTGCAAGGGACTAGAACCGGCTTGGCCTAAAAAAATGCTTTCCTAACCCACTTTACTGGTATAATAGATCTAATTCTGCTCTAAGGAGGTCCGTTATGCCTGGAACGTATGCGGGGTGTATTTTGAGGGTGAACCTTACCGAGGGCCGGATAGAAAAGGAACGGCCCTCGGAGGAGGTCCTGAGGACTTACATCGGGGGAAGGGGCCTGGGGAGTTATTATCTTTGGCGGATGATGGACCCCACGGCCGATCCCTTCTCACCGGAGAATCCCCTGATCTTTGCCACCGGGCCGCTTACCGGCACGCCGGCTCCCACCGGGGGCCGCTACATGGTTCTTTGCAAAAGTCCTCTTACCGGGCTCATTGCCTGCTCCAACTCCGGGGGCAAGTTCGGGGCCGAGCTCAAGGCCGCGGGCTACGATATGGTGGTGTTTGAGGGTGAGGCCCGGGAACCGGTGTATCTCTTCATCCAGGACGACAGGGTGGAACTCAGGCCGGCCGAGCATCTCTGGGGGCTTGACACCCACGAGACTACGGACCGGCTCCTTGAAGAAATCGGGGACGAGCGGGCTAGGGTGGCCTGCATCGGTCCGGCCGGGGAGAACCGGGTGCGCTTGGCTTGCGTGATAAACGACAAACACCGGGCCGCCGGGCGCTCCGGGGTGGGGGCCGTCATGGGGGCCAAAAAGCTCAAGGCCATCGTGGTCCGGGGCACCAGGCGCCCCGAGGCCCCGGACAAACAGGTCTTCATGGACTTCATCCGGCAAAAACTCGGGATCCTGGAGAAAAATCCGGTGACCGGTGAGGGGCTCCCCAGGCTGGGGACCAAGGTCCTTGACAGCATCATCAACGAAAACGGCCTCTATCCCACCCGGAACTTCCAGACCGGGGTCTTTGATAGCACACACGAGGTCTCCGGCGAGGCCTTGGTGGAGAAGGGCTACCTCAAGAAGAACCGGGGCTGCTACGCCTGCCCCATCAAATGCGCCCGAGTGACCGAGCTTCCCACCAGGAGCAAGGGAGAGGGGCCGGAGTACGAGAGCGGCTGGGCCTACGGGGCCTGCTGTGGGGTGAAGGACCTCATTGCCGTGACCGAGGCCAACTTCCTCTGCAACCGCCTGGGGCTTGACACCATCTCCGCGGGGGTGACCATCGCCTGCGCCATGGAGCTTTACGAGAAGGGCTATCTTCCGAAGGAGGACCTGGGACCCGGACCGGAACTGCATTTCGGAAGTTCCGAGGCCATCCTGTATTACACTGAGGCCATGGCCTATCGCCGGGGCCTCGGGGACAAGCTTGCCGAAGGCTCCCTCAGGCTGGCTCGGGCCTACGGCCATCCCGAGCTCTCCATGTCTGTTAAAGGGCAGGAGCTTCCGGCCTACGATCCCCGCGGGGCCCAGGGGCACGCCCTGGGATACGCCACTTCAAACCGCGGCGGCTGCCACGTGCGGGCCTATCTCATCTCGCCAGAGATCCTGGGAGTTCCGGAAAAGCTTGATCCCCAGAGCACGGAGGGCAAGGCCCAATGGGTCAAGATTTTTCAGGACCTCACCGCGGTTATTGACTCTATTGGGCTCTGTCTCTTCACCTCTTTTGCCCTCTCGGTCGAGGACTATCGGGATCTCCTTTCGGCAGCCACCGGCTTTGACTACACCGTGGAGGAGATGATGACCTGCGGGGAGCGCATCTGGAACCTGGAGCGCCTCTTCAATCTCCGGGCCGGAATGGACCCCTCGCAGGATACGCTTCCCAAACGGATGCTGGAGGAGCCCATGCCCGAGGGCCCGAACAAGGGGGCGGTGGTGCGGCTCTCGGAGATGCTCCCCGAGTACTACCGCGTGCGCGGTTGGGACGAGACGGGCCAACCCACCCCGGACAAGCTCAAGGCCTTGGGGCTGGCCTAGGGGGCGGATTTGGTCCGGGTTCGGGTCAGGATCTTTGGAACTCTGCGGCTTGACCTGGGCCTCGGGGAAGTTGAGCTTGAGCTTCCCGGGGAAGTCCCTTTAAGGGAGGTCCTTGAGCGTCTGGCTCGGGTCCTCGGGGAGAAGAGGGGAAAGGTTCTGCGGGAGAAGCTCTTTGAGGGCCAGGCCCTCCGCCCCGGGGTCATCATCCTGAAAGATGGGGTGAACGTCCTTCACCTGGAGGGCCTTTCCACCCCGGTGCGCGGGGGTGAGAGCCTTTCCGTTTTTCCCCCGGGAGGCGGCGGTTGAGGGAGGTCTTCTCCCGCCAGATACCCCTCCTTCCCCCCGGAGCCCAGGAGATCCTTGCGGAGAAGTCCCTCCTAGTGGCCGGGCTAGGGGGCCTGGGCTGTGTGGTGGCCGAGGCCCTGGCCCGCCTGGGGGTGGGTACTCTATATCTCCTAGATTCCGGCCGGGTGGATCCCCCGGATCTCAACCGCCAGATCCTTTATACCTGGGAAGACCTGGGCCGGCCCAAGGCGGAGGTGGCGGCCGAGAGACTGGGGTGTCTCTTTTCCGGCCTTAAGGTGCATCCCCTGGGGACCGAGATCAGGCCAGGCTTTGCCCTCCCGGAAGGGGTCTCTGGGGCCGTGGATGCCCTGGACAACTGGGCCTCCCGCTTTCTTTTGGAGGAGGCCTGCTGGCAAAAAAGGATTTTCTTGGTCCACGCCGGACTCAACGGGCTTTTCGGCCAGGTGACGAGCCTCGTTCCAGGAAGGACCCCGCGCCTTTCCGAGATCTTTGCCGGGGCCAGAGATACGGAGCCTCCTCCGGTAGCGATCCCCATCTGCCTCACCCTTGGGGCCATTCAGGCCCTGGAGGCGGTGAAGCTCCTTCTGGGGCTTCCGGGGACTCTGGTTGGAAAACTCCTCCTCGTGGATCTAGTGGAGTACCGTTTCCATCTGGAGCCTCTGAGATCACCTCATGGAGAGCCAGCATGAAAGATCAACTACAGTTGCCCGATGAATTTCGACTTTTTGCTCCTTGGGAGAGGGCGGTGGACAAGATCCTAAGCCCTATAGAGGAGTTTATCAAGACTCAAACGGCCTCGGCTATGGTCCTCATGGTTATGACCGTGGTGGCCCTTGTTCTGGCTAACTCTCCGGTAAACGGGGCCTACCATCACTTCTTCGAGAAAGAGCTGGCTCTAGTCTTTGGTTCGTGGGAACTACGGATGAGTCTGCATCACTGGATAAACGATGGCCTTATGGCCTTCTTTTTCTTTCTGATCGGTCTGGAGATAAAACGAGAGATCCTGGTGGGGGAGCTTTCGGACTTTAAGGCGGCCCTGCTTCCGGTGATAGCGGCCATCGGAGGAATGATATTTCCGGCTATCATCTACGCCCTGGTGAACCACGGTGAGCCTACCATCAGGGGTTGGGGCATCCCCATGGCCACGGACATAGCCTTTGCCATAAGCGTGCTGGTGCTCCTTCGGCGTTACGTTCCCTCGGGGTTGGTCACCTTTCTCATCGCTTTAGCCATCGTAGATGATCTGGGGGCGGTGATCATAATAGCCTTATTCTACACTCATGCCATTGATTTCAAGGCTTTGGGCGGGGCTTTCGGAGTGTGGACCCTGCTTTGGACCTTCAATCGTGCCGGAATCTATCATGGCCTGCCTTATTTTATAGGAGGCACTATACTCTGGCTACTTATGCTGGCTTCCGGCGTGCATGCCACCATCGCCGGAGTACTTACCGCTTTCACGGTCCCCACCAGGCCCAAACTGATCCCCGGATACTTCAAAGATGTTCTCCAGAGATTCCTCAAGGCCTGCGAGGCCGTTCCCGTTTCGGCGGCCCCCCATACTCTCACCCCTTACCAAAAAGAAGTTATCCAAGCTATTCACACGGCTGTAAGGGATGTGCAGCCTCCCTCACTACGGATGGAGCACGCCCTGCATCTTCCGGTGGCCTTGGTGATCATCCCTCTCTTCGCCTTGGCTAACGCTGGAATTCACATGGAGCCCGGGGCTCTGGCCGAAGTGTTTGCTCATCCCGTATCCCTGGGCATTGTCTTGGGACTGGTGGTGGGAAAGACGGTGGGCATCGCTGGCACGGCCTGGCTGGTATCGAGATTAGGGCTGGCTTTTTTACCCACCGGGGTTCGGCCTTCGCAGCTCGTAGGAGTGGGGTTTCTGGCCGGGATAGGTTTTACCATGTGTCTCTTTATTACAGAGCTGGCCTGGCCGGGTGAGGAAGCTTTACTTCAGCAGGCCAAGATGGGTATCCTTTTAGCCTCCCTCCTCGCCGGAATAGCCGGTTACCTCTGGCTCCGGTTTGTCTCACGGTAGTAGGGCTTTAAGCAATTTACGGACATCTGTACGGACCCCTGAGGAGAGGATTCCTGAAACCCTTGAAAAACTTGGTGGGCCGCGGAGGACTCGAACCTCCAACCTATGGATTAAGAGGCCGATAAACTTTTCTCGATCTTTATCAATCTCACGTAATCTTTTTCTATCTCGCCTGGATGGTAACATAAAATCGTAAAATTCCAAAATATTGGACACCTATATGGACACCAAACCGAGTTGTCAAAAGATTCTAAATTAGGTAGATAAGCCTTTTAAGGGGGAAAAAGAGATACTTATACGGTAGTTTAGGAAAAAACACGAATATTCCAAAATCGAGATGACCGAGGAGCATGAGATCATCGGCGTGGTAAGCCAGAAGATAAAGAAGTATTGAAGTATTAAGACTCTGTTGTATCCGGGGGCCTATATGCCGAAAAAGAATCCTATAGATGAGTTTGTGGAAGAACTAAAGGGCCAAAATACCAGTACTCCCAAATTGGAATTAAAACCACCCCGTCCACCAAAAGAGAAAAGGCGTAGCACGGCCAATCTTGGTTTCGAAGCCAAGCTCTGGGAGGCGGCCAATGCCCTGCGGGGAAGTATGGACGCCGCCGAGTACAAACACGTGGTCCTGGGGCTGATCTTCCTCAAGTACATCTCGGACGCTTTCGAGGAACATCGCAAACGACTTGAACAGGAACCTTACGCCGATCCCGAAGATCCCGACGAGTATCGGGCGGCCAACGTCTTCTGGGTGCCTTCTCCCGCCCGCTGGGAGCGTCTCAAGCAAAACGCCCGTCGGCCGGAGATCGGCCAGATAGTGGACGAGGCCATGGAGGTCTTAGAGCGCGAGAACCCCTCCCTAAAAGGGGTGCTTCCTAAAGATTATGCTCGCCCGGCCCTGGATAAACAGCGCCTGGGCCAACTCATAGATCTGATTACGAATATCCGGTTAGAGGGCGAAGAAGCCCGGTCCAAGGACGTTCTGGGGCGGGTTTACGAATATTTTCTCGGCCAATTTGCCAGCGCCGAAGGCCGAAAAGGGGGTGAATTTTACACTCCGGCTTCGGTGGTAAAGCTTCTGGTCGAGATGCTTGAGCCTTTTGAGGGCCGGGTTTACGACCCTTGCTGTGGCTCTGGCGGCATGTTTGTGCAGTCGGTGCGTTTTGTAGAGGCCCACGCCACGGGCAACGGTAACGGTGGCCGGGCCCGGGCCCGAATCAGCATCTACGGCCAGGAACTTAATTACACCACCTGGCGTCTCTGTAAAATGAACCTCGCCATCCGTGGCATAGAGGGCAAGATCGAGCAAGGCGACACTTTTTTAAATGATCGGTTTCCTGATCTCAAAGCCGATTACATCTTGGCCAATCCACCTTTCAATATGAAGAACTGGGGCGCAGAACAACTCCGCCACGACAAACGCTGGAAATATGGGCTTCCGCCGGCGAGAAATGCCAACTTTGCCTGGCTACAGCACATGATCCATCATCTATCACCAGTAGGTTACGCTGGGGTGGTGCTCGCCAACGGCTCGCTTTCTTCTAATCAGTCAAACGAAGGGGAGATTCGTAAAAATATCGTGGAAGCCGACCTGGTGGACTGCATCGTGGCCCTGCCTGACAAACTTTTTTACACCACCCAGATCCCGGCCTGCCTGTGGTTTCTGGCCAGGGACAAGAGCGGTCGTCCCCCTGCCGGGCAAAAGAAGCGTCTTCGTGACCGCCGGGGCGAAGTGCTTTTTATCGACGCCCGCCGTATGGGTCGTATGGTGGATCGCGTCCATCGGGAGTTAACCGACGAAGAAATCCAAGAAATTGCTCAGACATACCATGCCTGGCGCGGTGAGGAAGGTGCGGGAGAGTATAAGGATGTTCCCGGCTTTTGTAAAAACGTAAGCCTTGAAGAGATCCGCAAACACGACTACGTGCTCACGCCCGGACGGTATGTAGGCATCTCGCAGCAGGAAGAAGACGACGAGCCCTTTGAAGAAAAGCTGAAACGCCTGGTGGCGGAGCTGGAGACTCAATTTGCCGAAAGCACAAAACTTGAAGAAGCTATAAAACGCAATTTAAGGGAGCTTGGGTTTTATGGTAACTAAAAAAACAAATTGGAGGAATTTATGAGGTGGCAAGACTATATTACTTCAAATCCTGAAATTTTGGCTGGAAAACCTGTTATCAAAGGGACGAGACTTTCTGTAGAGTTTATTTTGAATTTACTTGCCGAAGGCTGGACTGTAGAACAAATATTAGAAAATTATCCTTCTCTTACTCTTGATAGCTTAAAAGCGGTTTTCGCGTTTGTCGCCGATTGTATGCGTGAAGAGCTAATTTATGAGTTGGAAAACAGAGAAGCTGCATAATGCTATTAGCTAATGAAAATATTCCGTTAAAGTCCATAAAACTTTTAAGAGACAATGGATACGACGTAAAATCTATTATGGAAGAGTCTCCAGGTATCAGTGATAGAGAAGTTTTAAGAATAGCGCAGAAAGAAGAGAGAATAATCCTTACTTTTGACAAAGATTATGGAAAGATAATTTTTCACGAAAAAGAGTTTCGGCCTGCCGGAATAATATATTTTCGCTTTACTCCTACTTATCCTGAGGAATGTGGAGAAATCTTATTAAAGATTTTAAGTTTGCAAAACATTAAACTTAAAGGAATGTTTACAGTAGTAGAACGAACTAAGATTAGACAGAAGAAACTATAACTAAAACAGAAACAATTTGGGTTTTATGGGGAATAAATCTTTAGAAGAAATAAAACGCATTCTTCAAGCACATAAACCCGTTTTAGCTAAAGAATTTTGCGTTAAAGAGACCAATCTTTTTGGTTCTTATGTGCGTGGCGAGGAAACTACTGCCAGTGATATTGATATTCTAGTTGAGTTTGAAAAGCCTATCGGCTTAAAAATAATAGATCTCAAAGATTATTTAGAACAAATCTTAGGCCTTGAAGTTGATGTAGTTTCTAAAAAAGCTGTTATTCGCAAACCAAGACTCTGGCAGCATATAAAAGAGGAGCTGGTGAATGTTTAATAGCTTACCTCCCGGCTATGCCGAATTTTTAGCGGATTTGAAGGAGCGTATTCGAAGGGCCCGGATCAAAGCTGCCCTTTCCGCCAACCGCGAACTTATCCTGCGCTACTGGGAAATCGGCCGGATGGTCCTGGAACGCCAGAAAAAGGAAGGCTGGGGTTCAAAGGTGATTGACCGTCTGGCACAGGATCTGAGGCGAGAGTTTCCAGACCTGAAGGGTTTTTCAGCCCGGAATTTGAAGTATATGCGGGCTTTTGCTGAAGCCTATCCTGACAAAGAATTTGTGCAGCAGGTTGCTGCACAAATCCCCTGGTTCCATCATTGCACCCTTTTAGATAAAGTCAAAGATCCTGCTGAGCGTATATGGTACATCCGACAAACCATCGAGCATGGGTGGAGCCGAAACGTCCTGGTCCACCAAATAGAAAGCGGCCTTTATCATCGTAAGGGAAAAGCCATTACCAATTTTGATCGGACTTTGCCTGCTCCCCAATCAGACCTTGCTCAAGAAATACTGAAAGATCCCTATGTTTTTGATTTTCTGGGATTGGCGGAAGATATCCGCGAGCGTGAGCTTGAAAGGCAGCTCATCGCCCGCATCCGGGATTTTCTCCTTGAATTAGGAGTTGGTTTTGCCTTTGTGGGTAGTCAAGTTCACCTGGAAGTCGGGGGAGAGGATTTTTACCTGGACCTCCTCTTTTATCACCTAAAACTCCGCTGTTATGTGGTGATAGAACTTAAGACTGGCGAATTCAAGCCGGAATATGCCGGCAAGATGAATTTTTATCTTTCGGCGGTGGACGATTTGTTCCGTCATCCCGACGATAGGCCTTCTATAGGCATCATCCTTTGCAAGTCCAAAAACAAAGTAATCGTAGAGTACGCCTTAAGGGATACCACCAAACCAATAGGCGTTTCTTCTTATCGCCTGACCCGTGCTCTACCGGAGGAGATCAAGAGTAGTTTGCCGAGTGTGGAGGAATTGGAAAGGGAGCTGGAGGGAACGTGAAAATCTTAACGCCAGATTGTATTCGCAGATCAGAAAAAGGATTGAGGAGAGAGTAAGAGTGAATTTTTCGTTTAACGTCTCGCAAAAAAAATGAGAAAAGTACCGATTTCTGACATTGCTATCCCTGTATTAGGAGGCACTCCCAAGCGTGGTATTTCAAGTTACTGGGATGGTTCTATAAAATGGGCTACAGCTAAGGATGTTGTAAACAATAAAGGTAGATATCTTTTCTCTACCGCTGAAACAATAACCGAAGAAGGTCTCAACAATAGTGCGGCCAAGATTTTACCAAAAGGAACAGTAATTATTACTGCACGCGGAACAGTGGGAGCTATTGCCCAATTGGGCGAAAATATGGCGTTTAATCAAACTTGTTATGGCTTGATTCCTAAAGACACAAACAAAATAGATCAAGATTATCTCTACTACGCTTTAAAAGCCTCTATACAGGAAATGCATGCGGTTTCTTATGGGACGGTATTTGATACTATTACCATGAAATCATTTGATGAGATTCAAATTCCTCTTCCACCCCTCCCCGAACAAAAAGCCATCGCTCACATACTCGGCACGCTGGATGACAAGATAGAGCTTAATCGGCGGATGAATGAGACGCTGGAGGAGATGGCGAAGGCCATCTTTAAGTCCTGGTTTGTGGACTTTGCCCCGGTGATTGACAACGCCCTTAAGGCCGGAAACCCCATTCCCGACGCCCTGGCGGAAAAGGCCGCCCGCCGCCGCGCCATCTCCACCCCCAAACTTTCTCCCGAAATCGCCCGGCTCTTCCCTGATTCCTTTGAGGATTCCCCCCTCGGCCCGATACCGAAGGGGTGGAGGGTTAGTTCTTTTACAGAAATTATTGAGATAAATCCTAAATATTCCCTTTCCAAAGGGAAAATTGCTCCTTATGTAGATATGGCATCTTTGCCCACATCGGGATTGGAATTGCTATCTCCCCCCAAGCTCCGAGAATTTACTTCCGGAAGTAAGTTTAAAAATGGTGACGTTTTATTTGCACGCATAACTCCCTGTTTAGAAAACGGCAAAACAACTTTAGTTAACTTTTTAGAAGAAGATCAAGTAGGATGGGGATCAACGGAATTTTTGGTGTTTTCACCTAAAAGAGCTGGATCATATTTTATTTATTGTTTGTCTCGATGGGAAAAATTGAGAGACTTTGCGGTAAAAACTATGAAAGGAACATCTGGCCGTCAAAGAGTTTCTAAAGAAGCCTTTGAACATTTCTATATTCCTGAAGCTCCTTCAGAAATATTAATCCAATTTGAAAAAACCGTTGACCCCCTATTTTTGAAAATAAAATCTAACAACAAAGAATCGCAAACATTATCAGGTGTACGCGACACCCTCCTTCCCAAACTCATTTCCGGTCAAATCCGCATCAAAGATGCGGAAAAGTTTGTGGGGAAATTTTGTGAGCTCAACTAAGAAAAAAACACAAAAGCTAACGGTCTTGCTGCTGAAAGATAACATAAGTTCTTTTCAGGACGCATTACGAAATCCTGATGCACTTAAGAGAATTCCTCTTAGGTCGGAACTTCCTTTTGAAGGAGAGTTTTGGTATTCAACTTCGTTAAGTAGACCTCCTAAATGGATCGAGTTTATTCAACCCTCATTAGATTTGGATCTTAATGAGATAAGTGTTTCAAATGCTTCAGGTGTACTTTTTATAAAAACTGAAAAAAGGATTTTTGCGTTTACCTTTGGTTATGGCCGTAATCTTTTAAAGCCAGATTGTTATGAGCTTAATTTTGGTCTAAAAGTAGTTCTAAATCGAATTCATCCGAATAGATTGCGCAGCTTAGATTTGAGAACTTATGAAGACATGATGCTTGCTACCCGAAAACAAACAAGTCGAGGAGCAGATTTAGGAGTTTTTGGTTTAGATGTTTCGAGAGATTTACTTCGGGCTGTAACAGGAGAGCCTGAAGATGAAGCTTTTGCAAAGCGATTAACTGGAGCTGATGCTCTGACTTTTACTGCACAAATCACAATTGATCAGCTTGGAGAAAAGTGCAAGCAAATTTTAGAGGCTTACTATGATAATCGATATAAACAATATTTCGGCTGGGTAGACTATTTAAACGAAGTAAGAGATCTAAGTCTAATTAAGTTCCTAAACTCTAAATTAGAGGAGGCAATAAAAAACAAAAATATAGAAAAACTTCACTTAGCTCCACCTGAAGTTGTTGATTGGCAATCCATAGACAAATTTCGTATTACCGGAACAAGACAACAAGAGTACGACGATCTTGATATTGAAGAATATCTAAATGTACTTGGAGACAAGACAAATAACCTAACAGTTGAAAAATTAAAAAACTATAGAGTTTCAGTCCGATGGATTAATAATGAACAATTTCAGGATAAGTGGTCACTTTTCAATTGCATTGTGTGGGAAATAATACATGAAGGTCGCTTATATGTTTTAATCGAGGGAAAATGGTTCGAAATTGACAGTAGCTTTGCCGAACGCGTAAAAAGTTTTGTCCAGTCAATACCTCCTCCAGTTTATAATTTACCTACTGCTAGAACTGGAGAGCGAGAATCTGAATATAATCTACGTGTAGCTCAAGAAGATGATAGTTTTATCTGTTTAGATAAAATTCTTATTAAGCCTACAGATGCTGTATCTTCTATAGAATTTTGCGATTTGTTATCCGATAAAAAGCAGATTATTCACGTTAAAAAGAAAACAAGATCCGCTACTTTAAGTCATTTATTTGCTCAAGGAACAGTATCTGCGAGAGTGTTTTTACAAGATAGTTCTGTTCGAGAGAAAATACGTGAAAAAATAGCAACTATGGATAACGGAGAGAGGTTTTTAGAATTGATTCCTGATGCTTCACAAAGACCAAATCCTTCGAGTTATGAGGTTACTTATGTAATTATTAGCAAGAAAATCGGAAGCGATGTAACATCTTTACTTCCATTTTTTAGTCAATTAAATCTTGTGCAAAATGCGAGGTTTTTGCAAGGAATGGGATATAAAGTTGCTCTTCAGGTGGTCGCAGAAGAAGAGTGTTAGCTAGCTATTTGAAATGAATAATATACGAGTGTAATCCATCCTAACTTAAAGACATGTACAAAAAAGCCCGAACAAAAATAGGAGAATCTCCTCGAAGAGGAAAGCCTTGTGAACAATAGGGGTTTTACTAAATTTGTAATGTATGGAGCCAGAGAAGCAAGTGAATCCGGTTTTACTCATATTCACGAACAAATTGAAGCTCTTGAAGATGCTTTGAATAAGGCTAACCCAGGCCTGGTGTTTGACTTGGCTAGAACTCTCCTTGAGAGTGTATGCAAAGCCATTCTTTCTGAGAGAGGTATTCCATACGAAGAAAAATGGGAGCTTCCCAAACTTTTTAAAACCTCCCTTGACGCTCTCCAACTCGTACCAAACTATGTAATTAGAGAAGAACAAGCAAACGAATCAATACGTAAGTTAAACGGGAGCCTTCAAACTGTTGTTCAAAGTATAGTTGAGTTAAGGAATACTTATGGTTTCGCATCTCATGGCAAGGGACCAGACTTTCAAGGTCTTGATAAGGTCCATGCCTTTCTTGTTGCTAGGGCTGTAGACGCAATTGTACATTTCCTTTTTACAGTCCATCGGTTCCCTTTCTCTGAACCGGAAAAACCGTTGGAATACGAAGATAACTCTGTATTTAATGAATACGTAGATGAGGAAAATGGCGAATACGTTCGTATAAATGTCTTGGGAGATATTTTGGAATATAGGCCTAGCGAGGTGCTTTTTTATTTGGATCTAAGAGCCTATGAAAGTTATCTCCAGGCGTTTATAGAATCGAACAAGGAGCAACAATCGTGAGTAATCCTTATAAAATGGCTGAATCCGAAGTTGAATCGGCGGCGCTGGCCTGGCTCGAATCCCTAGGCTGGCAAATAAAGCACGGGCCGGAGATCGCCCCCGGGGAGCCTTTCGCCGAGCGAGACGATTATCGGAAGCCCTTTCTCCCACAACGTCTGAAGGATGCTCTGGCCCGGCTAAACCCGGAACTTCCTGTCGAGGCCCTAGATGAGGCTTTCCGAAAGCTCGTAAACCCTCCCGGCGCCACCTTAGAGGCTCGTAACCGGGCCTTCCACCGAATGCTCGTGGACGGTGTCACGGTGGAATATCGCCGGGAGGATGGCTCCATAGCCGGTGCCCAGGCGCGCGTAATAGACTTTGACGATCCCGAAAATAACGACTTCCTGGCCGTCAACCAATTTACCGTTACCGAAGGCCGCCATACCCGCCGGCCGGACATAGTGCTTTTTGTAAATGGGCTTCCGCTAGTCATCATCGAATTGAAAAATCCGGCGGACGAAGAAGCCACCATCTGGACTGCTTATCAGCAACTCCAGACTTACAAAGTGGAGCTTTCTACTCTCTTTACCTTCAATGAACTTTTAGTCATTTCGGACGGGCTGGAAGCCAGAATGGGTACCTTGACCGCCGGGCGGGAATGGTTCAAACCCTGGCGCACGATCTCGGGCGAGCGGGTGGAGGACGAAGGCGTCCCCCAACTTGAAGTGCTTCTTAAGGGTGTTTTCGAGCCGGGGCGTTTTTTGGAACTGATCCGGGATTTCATGGTTTATGAAGACGACGGCGGTCGACTCACCAAAAAAGTGGCTGGATACCACCAATTCCATGCCGTGCGCGTAGCGGTGCGGGAGACTCTGAGGGCGGCCGCGTTAACCCAAGACGAAGGCTTGCGCGTGAGAGAAGAAATAGGCCGTTATGAAGTGCGGGGCCAGGGTGGGCGGCCCGGCGACCGGCGTATCGGGGTAGTGTGGCATACGCAGGGGTCCGGCAAAAGCTTGACCATGGTCTTCTATGCTGGGCGCATCATTCGTGAACCGGCCATGCAAAATCCTACGGTGGTGGTACTCACCGACCGAAACGATCTCGATGATCAACTATTTGGAGTTTTTTCTCGCTGCCAAGAACTTCTATGCCAGGAGCCTATTCAGGCCAAAAGTCGGGCCCACCTGCGCGAGCTTCTTTCACGAGAAGCCGGAGGTATCATCTTCACTACCATTCAAAAGTTCTTTCCTGACGAGAAAGGCGACCGTCATCCACTACTTTCTCTCCGACGCAACATTGTGGTCATGGCCGACGAAGCTCATCGCAGTCAGTACGATTTCATTGACGGTTTTGCCCGCCATATTCGGGATGCCTTACCCAACGCCTCTTTTATTGCTTTCACGGGAACACCGATTGAGCTTGAGGATCGCAACACGCGAGCTGTCTTTGGCGACTACATCTCCATTTACGATATCCAGCGAGCCGTAGAAGATGGCGCGACGGTGCCCATCTACTACGAAAGCCGGCTGGCAAAGCTTGCGCTACCCGAGGAGCTAAAGCCCAAAATCGACGAAGAATTTGAGGAAGTTACTGAGAGAGAAGAGGTCGAGCGCAAAGAGAAACTCAAAACCAAATGGGCCCAACTTGAAGCCGTTGTGGGGGCGGAACCACGCCTCCGCATGATCGCCGAAGATATAGTGAAGCATTTTGAGCGTCGTCTGGAAGCCCTCGATGGCAAGGGCATGATCGTTTGCATGAGTCGTCGCATATGCGTTGATCTTTACCACCAGATTATTCGCCTGCGTCCTGAATGGCACCATGAGGATGACGATAAAGGCGTAATTAAAGTGATAATGACCGGTTCGGCTTCGGATCCTCCGGAATGGCAGCCCCACATCCGCAACAAAGAAAGACGGGAGTTCCTGGCCCGGCGTTTTCGTGACCCAAACGATCCTTTGAGACTGGTAATCGTGCGCGACATGTGGCTTACGGGCTTCGATTGTCCGAGCCTTCATACTATGTACATTGACAAACCCATGCGCGGCCACGGGCTCATGCAGGCCATCGCCCGGGTGAACCGCGTCTTCCGGGACAAACCCGGAGGGCTGGTGGTGGACTATATTGGCCTGGCCCGCGAATTAAAACAAGCGCTTGCGGTTTATACCGAAAGCGGAGGTAGAGGCCGCACGGCCCTTGATCAGGAAGAAGCGGTGGCGGTCATGCAGGAGAAATACGAAATTTGTTGTGACCTTTTCCACGGCTTTGACTGGTCGGCCTGGAAAACCGGAGCTCCTGAAGAACGTCTGGCCCTCCTTCCCGCTGCACAGGAACATATTTTGGCCCAGCCGGATGGAAAAGAACGTTTTGTCAAGGCGGTGCTTGAACTTTCTAAGGCCTTTGCCCTGGCCGTTCCTCATGAAGAGGCCCTACGCATCCGTGACGACGTGGCCTTTTTTCAGGCCGTACGCTCCGCCCTGGTGAAACGTTCACCTTCTGACGCCCGTCCCGAAGAAGAATTGGATCACGCCCTCCGCCAGTTGGTGGATCGGGCCGTGGCCCCTGAGGGAGTAGTGGATATTTTTGCCGCCGCAGGCCTTAAAAAGCCGGACATTTCCATCCTTTCGGAGGAATTCCTGGCGGAAGTGCGGGATATGCCTCAAAAGAATCTAGCGGTGGAACTTTTGCGCAAACTTTTGCAGGGAGAAATCCGCACCCGGCGGCGCAAAAACGTGGTTCAGGCCCGGCGTTTTTCCGAGATGCTTGAGCGCGCTGTTCGTCGCTATCAGAACCGCGCCATTGAAGCCGCCCAGGTCATTGAAGAGCTGATTGCGCTTGCCCGCGAGATGCGTGAGGCCGACCGGAGAGGGGAAGAATTGGGTTTAAGCGAGGAAGAGGTGGCCTTTTACGATGCCCTAGCGGCCAACGAGAGCGCGGTGGAAGTCTTGGGAGATAAAACTTTGCGCCAGATCGCCCAGGAGCTGGTGCGCCTGGTACGAGAGAATGTCACCGTGGACTGGGCCCAGCGCGAAAACGTAAGGGCCTATTTGAGAGTGTTGGTGAAACGGACCCTTCGTAAATACGGCTACCCCCCGGACAAACAGGAAGAAGCCACGCAGACGGTACTTAAGCAGGCCGAAGTTTTATCTGAAGAATGGGTAAAAATGAACCCTTAATCATTGCCTGCCGATTGCCTGCAGAGCGCAGGCAATTTGGGTATGACAGGACACCAGATTCCAAAAAAATGAATCTTCTAGAGACCTGTAGTGCCCCCTTTCCTTCTGGAAAAGTTCAAGAAGGCCATGCAGGATGTGGAAAGGAGCCCTCGAAGCATCGAAATAGCCTTGGCCACCGTGCGCTATGCCTTCAACCGGGCCAAGGATTGGGGAATTTTTTCGAAAACTTTTCATTTCTTAACTTGCAGTTTCGACACGAAGAGGATAACATTTTGGGAAAGGATGTTTGAATTAGATTCATGGAACCTAAATTTAAGCTCATCCTTAAAGGTCGGCTGCGGGGAGCTATCCCTCTAGAGCACCTTTCTACGGTAGCCCAAGCCCTGAAGGGGCTTTTTTCTCTGCTTAAAGAAGAGGCCCCGTCAACTTACAAAGCGTTTTTTAGAAAATTCCGTCCTGTTTTTGTGGGAATTGAAGAGGGGTCAACGGGTCTTCTCTTCAGTAATGAAGATCAATCAGAACTGTTTACAGAAGAACTGGAAAAGTGGTTTTGGGGAGAGGTTTACGGAGTTTTCGTAGCCATGAACAACGGAAATCAGAAAACTTATGCCCGTAAAATTTTGCGTATAGCCAAAATGCAGGGCCTTTTCAATAAAGACTGGGAAGCGATTGAGGCTGTGGATATGCTTGGGAACAGAAAAACCACGGTTTCTGCTAAAACTTTCTTTCAAGCGGTAGAAAAAGCAAGAAAAGAACCGTTTGAGGAAGACAAAGTCCTTTTGGGGACGATCAAGAAAATCGACACTCATCCGAACAGACGTACTTTTACCCTTAAAACCCTGCTGGGGGAAGAAATCTCGGTCAGTTATCCTCTGGGGCTAGAAGAAGAAGTCTGCCGGTATCTTAGGAAAACAGTGCGGGCCTATGGAACAGCTCTGGTAGATCCCACCACATTTCGTATCCTTTCTTTCAAGCTCAAGGCTATTGAGCCTTACGGTATCACAAGCAGAGAAGATCTAGAGAGAGCAAGGAAGCGTCCGCAGGAGCTCAGAAGGTTTGAGGGCATTTTCCAAGAGGTGGCCTCTGCTAGAAGTACGGAGGAAATAACAGAATGGCAGAAGGAAACTCTTTGGGGAAGTTGATCGAAGTTGTAGCCGACACAAATGTCGTTAACAATTACCTCCGAGGAGAAACCTATTTCCTACCCAAAGACTTCCCCGACAAATTTCGCATCTTTATTTCGTTTGCCACTCTTACCGAGCTTCTTCTATGGGTCAAATTGATAGAAGAGGAAGAATCTCTTTCGGCAGAAGAAAAACAAGCTCTTAAAAATGATTTGATGAGCTTTTTGGCGGAAGTCGAAGTAATTCATTCCACGGAAGAAATTTGCGAGACGGCGGCGGACCTGGCTTTCAGGGTAAAAAAGAAAACCGGAGGGGAGTTTCGCCGCAGGTGGAGCGACATTTTTATTGCGGCTTCGGCTAGGGTTTTAGGGATTCCGGTATTGACAAGAAACGAAAACGATAAAGATCAAGCTAGCCGCCCAAGAAGATCCCGAAATCGCCAAGAAATGGGTAAAAAAATCGATTCTGGGACAAATTTGAGCCCTAGAGAGGCAAGGAATTGCTGGTGGGCCGCGGAGGACTCGAACCTCCAACCTATGGATTAAGAGTCCATTGCTCTACCAGTTGAGCTAGCGGCCCACCAGGGTCTAAGATAACACCCTCTCAAGGACTGTCAAGAAAAATAATGAGGGTGTTCGAAAAAACTAGATATTGACGTTGGGGGAGCCTAGAATTAACTCCCCCAACATGAGAAGAAGCAAACTGCGTCTCAAGACCATCTTCAAAATAACCCGAGCTATAATAAATGAAAAGCCTCTGGCCTTTCGAGGTCGCCCAAAAACTTATTCCGATGCCTTCATTATCTCTATCTTCCTCTACCAAACCCTAAAAAATCTATCCTACCGAGAAGCCCTAGAAGAGGCCTTCGATATATTGGGACGAAGACCCGCCCTTTCTACCTACCACTACCGAGTCTCAAAATTCCCTAAACAATCCCTGAAAATCCTTCTCCAAGAATTGGCCCGAAAACTTCTAGCAAAAGAACATCACCTCTTTTTCTTTATCTCTGATGGCACCGGTTTTAGTTATCATGACCTCTATCCTTTAAAATTCTTAAGAGGCTCAGAAATCAGAAAAGTAAAAGCCCATATAAGAGTGGTCCCCATAATCGGAGTAACTTCATCCGGAAAAAGAATCGTCATTACCGCTGAAACCGGAGGTCCCTATGCCAGCGAGGTAAAACTTCTCCTGGAAGCTCTGACAGAGATTGATCCGGTCACTTTTAAAGCCGAATGTCTTATAGCAGATAAATGCTATGATAGTCTCAAGGTCATGGAAAAACTTGTAGAGCTTGGATTAAAACCGGCCATAAAAGTAAAAGAAACCTTCAGGCAGAAGGTAAAACATCCTCTGCGGAAAGATTCCAGAATTTTCTGGGAGAAATGGGGCCGAAATAGATATCTGATTGAAAGTTTGTTTGGTACGGTAAAACTGAAAATAGGCTCGCATTTTAGGGTAAGAAAGGAAGAAATAGCCCAGAAGAGAGGACTGGCCGCTTTTGTGCTCTATAATATGTACCTCCTGGCTACCCTCCTCTATATCTCGTTGCTCCTTAAAAACTATTTTCGAACACTCTCAGAAAAATAATCCAATATGGCGGAGACCAGCCCCGGAATGGTATATTCCCGTGCCTCAATCTGCGGTGGATGGCCTAGTTTTCTAAGGGTCTCACTGGTGATGGGGCCTATAGAGGCCAGAACTACCCCTTCGAGCAGGGATTCGTGTCCCTCAAGGAGTTTGAAGAGGTTCTTGGCGGTCGAGGAACTGGTGAAGGTGATGAGGTCCACGCCCTCTTTCAGGGCCGAAAGTAGAGCCTCCCGGGACTCTTCGGGAAGGACCGTACGGTAGGCCGGAACCACACTGACCTCGGCTCCGAAGTCCCTGAGCTTTTTCGGCAGGATCTCCCTGGCCTCCTCAGCTCGAGGAAGGAGGATCTTCTTGCCGGCAATCTCCATCTTTTCAAAGGCCGCGATGAGTCCCTCGGCCCTGAATTCCGACGGAATGAGATCCGCTTTGAGACCCATTTCCGCAAGCGAGGCCGCGGTGGCCGTTCCTATGACGGCCAGCTTTGTCCGGTATAGACTGCGCGCGTCCCTTCCGAGAGCCCAGAGTCTCTCCCCAAAATATTTAACAGCATTCTGGGAAGTGAAGATCACCCAGTCAAAGGTCTCGATCTCTTGGATGGCCTGATCCAGAGGCTCGAAACTTTCAGGAGGCACAATTTTGATGGTCGGGATCTCGATGCATTCCGCCCCGGCCTCCTCTAAGGCCTCCACCAGTTGACTGGCCTGCTCCCGAGTGCGGGTCACCACGACCTTTTTCCCGAAAAGCGGCTTAGTCTCAAACCACCTGAATTTTTCACGCAGACGGGCCACCTCGCCCACCAGGATGATGGCCGGAGCCGAAAGCCCGGCTTCATTAACCCGCTCCACGATATTTGAGAGGGTTCCCTCCGCCACCCGCTGCCTGGGAGTGGTCCCCCACTGGATGACCGTCACCGGAGTATCCTGGGATCTGCCGTTCTGGAGGAGGTTTTCACAGATACGGGGCAGGTTTTTCATGCCCATGAGGAAGATGAGGGTTCCGATGCGGGCGAGGGCCTCCCAGTCGATGGCCGAATCCTCTTTACCTTCGGCCTCATGTCCGGTAATGAGGGCCAAGGTGGAGGTGTATTCCCGGTGGGTTACTGGAATGCCGGCGTAGGCCGGAACGGCAAAGGCCGAGGTGATTCCCGGGATGACTTCAAAAGGAATGTCTTCGGCCAATAGAGCCTCGATTTCCTCCCCCCCTCGACCGAAGATGAAGGGATCTCCTCCCTTGAGCCGCACTACGGTCTTGCCCTCTAGGGCCTTCTTTACCAGAAGCCGGTTTATGCCCTCCTGGGATAGGGTATGACAGCCTCCCTTCTTGCCTACATAGATCCTTTCAGCCTCCGGCGGAACGTGCGAGAGTAACTTGGGGTTGGCCAAATAGTCGTAGACCACCACCTCGGCTTTGTTCAAGGCCTTGATACCCTTGAGAGTGATGAGCCCTGGATCTCCCGGGCCTGCGCCTACCAGATAGACTTTGCCCTTTTTCATGCGAGAAGCTCCGCCAAGATTTCTTGACCACCCCTTTCAAGGAGAATCTCGGCAAGTTTTATACCCAAGGCTTCGCCTTCTTCCGGAGAACCCTCCAGTCTCTCCCGATAAAACCTGCGGCCTTCGGTATCGGCAATGAAACCCTCGATCACAAGAAGACCATCTGTTAAGGTTGCATGGGCCGCCAGTGGTACTTGGCAACCACCTTGAAGCCTTTTGAGAAAGGCCCTTTCCGCTTGGGCACAAAGGGCCGTTTTTGGATGGTGAAGGCTAGCAAGGATTTCCCTGGTCTCTACATCTTCTTCTCTGGCCTCAATGGCCAGTACTCCTTGCCCCACCGCTGGAAGCATAATTTCGGGAGACAAGGGTTCCCTTTCTACGTCAAGACCAAGACGTTTAAGGCCGGCTTCGGCTAGAATGATGGCCTCGTACTGACCTTCCGAGAGTTTACGCAGCCGGGTATCCACGTTTCCCCGAAGGGGGAGGATCTCAAGATCTGGTCTTAGTCGTTTGAGCTGGGCCTGGCGTCTAAGACTGCTGGTACCTACCTTGGCTCCCTCAGGGAGTTCGGAAAAACTCTTTAACTCTCGTCCCACAAATACGTCTCGGGGATCTTCTCTTTCCGGGATGGCCACGATACCTAGTCCCTCCGGCAACTCCGAGGGCACATCTTTCATGCTGTGGACTGCAAAGTCTATCTCCTTCCGGAGGAGGGCCTCCTCGATCTCCTTAACGAAAAGCCCTTTGCCCCCGATCTTGGCCAGTGGCACGTCCAGGATCTTGTCCCCTTTGGTCTTGATAATGACTTTTTCGATCTGGACCTCTGGATAACGGGTCCTAATCTGATTAACTACCCAGTTGGTCTGGGCTAGGGCTAGCTTGCTTCCTCGGGTGCCTACACGTAGTAGTTTTTTCATCAGTGGCAAGTACTACAGGATCCTCCGGCACAGCCGCTACAGGCTCCGCCGGAAGCCGTGCTCACAAACTTCCCTTCACTCTTGAACCCGCAGGCCGACATGAGTTTTTTGACCTTTTCGGACTGACACTTTTTACACTTGATACCCTCGATTTTCCCTCCGAAAACTAGTTCCTCGAATACTTCCCCGCAGGCCTCACATTCGAATTCATAGATGGGCATCTTCTTCCTCCCACAACTCGATTAAGGCTCCATAAAGGAGCGGTATCAAAATCTCGTGGTGTCCAGTAATACTATAACCCTTTCCGCCGGAAAGGGTAGGGCGATGGACCACGTTGGTAAGAGGACGATAATGGCGGATAAAATCAAAATTGGCGGTTACGAACTTTTCTACCTTGAAACCGAGGTTTCGCACGGCGCTCAGGGCCTTGAGAAAGACCTCCGGCAGGATGACCGTGGAGCCTGCGAGGAGAAACACCCCGCCCTCAAGTTCGGAGACTAGGCGGGAAAAAATCTGAAAATCTATATAGGAGGCCCGTCCGATGGCCGCCCCGTCGGCCGAGGGATGAATGTGGACGATATCCGTTCCTAGGGCCACATGCACCGTGATCGGAAGGTCCAGCTCGTAGGCCCTTCCAAAGAGGCTAAGGTGTTTATAGGGAAAATCGGACTCGGCGATGAGTTTACCTAGGGCTCTGCCCAGACCCGGGCCTTCGGCCCCGAGGCGGGCGGCTTCGTTTAGGAGTTCGCCGGTCTCCCGTGCAGCCCCGAAACTTCCGTCTTTCAGGGCTTCGGCCACGTCTTCGGAAGTAATACCGGCCATAGCCAGTTCGGCGTCGTGAACCATGGCCGCCCCGTTGGTGGAAAGCGCCGAGATAATGCCCTTTTCCATAAGGGATAGGATGAAGGGGCTCACGCCCACCTTGATGACATGGGCCCCGAAGGCGAAGATGAAAGGTCTTTTCGCCTTTCGCGCCTCGACTACGGCCTGGGCGATCTCGAGAAGATCGCGAGCGGCTAGCTCCTGCGGAAGACTCTCCAGAAACTCCCTGAAACGGGCCCCGCGCTGAAAGGGGTGGCCCAGTTTTTCTAGAGAAACCTTGCTTTTGCGTTCATAAAGGGAATAGCTTTTGAGATCTTTAAAACTTAAAGGTTCTGGCCTATTTCCCAAAATAGGCCTCCTCTATGAGTTCGGAGAATACATGGATGAAAAGGAGATGGCCCTCCTGAATACGAGGGGTTTCCTCGGAAGGCACGGTGATTACTAGGTCCGAAACCTCGGGCATCCCTCCGCCTGTTCCTCCAGTAAGTCCTACGGTAAAGAGCCCGAGCTCCCTAGCCCGGGCCAGCGCCTTGAGCACGTTCGGTGAACGACCACTGGTGCTTATCCCGAGGGCGATGTCCCCGGCTCTACCAAGGGCCTCGATCTGTTTTACGAAAACCAGAGAGAAGTCGTAGTCATTGGCTACGGCCGTAAGGATGGAGGTGTCAGTGGTAAGGGCCAGCGCTGGAAGCGGAGTCCGTTCCCTCTTGAAACGGTTTACTAGCTCAGCTGCCAGGTGCTGGGCATCCGCGGCACTGCCCCCGTTTCCAAATACCAAAAGTTTGCCCCCGTTCCTGAAAACTTCACAGGTCTTTTCCACTAGGGAGAGGATCTTCGGTCCTTCGGTTTCGACAAAGCGGGCCGTGACCTCGTGTGAGGCCGAAAGGATGGCCTTAATTTTTTCCATCATCTCTCCCGAAAACGAGGTCCCTCAAACGATAGAAGGACAAGCCAAGATATTCATGTATGGCCTCATTGGTAAGTTCAAGATATACCGGATAGGGAAAGAGATAAAGGATGTGGAAAGGGGTGAAACGGCAGGTGTGGGAGACGTACACCGCCGGATAGGGGATAGGAGATAGTCCTTCGCGCTTAAAAAGATACATCGAGCGCCGGAGGTGGTGAGCGCTGGTTAGTAGAACAAAAGGCTGGTCACTAAGTCTTTCCTTCAGGGCCGCTACGGTGGAAATAGTATCTAAGGGGGCATCGAGGGCTTCAACTTTAAAGCCCAGTTCTTCGCCTATTTCCTTGAGATATTTTGCCCCTGGCCCCTCAAGGGACCCCCCGGCCACGATAAGGGGTATCTCTGGCAAACGTTTCTTAAGCCTTAAGGCCGCTATGAACCGAGCCCAAGTCTCTCGACTAAAGCGCTCCTCAAGAAGGAGGTCCTTTTGACCATAGATCTTGGCTGGAAGAACTACAATGGCCCGAGCTTGGGATAGCTCCTGCGGATTCGGGCGCTTGAAGCCAGCCTCAAGAGGCCTGAGGAGATAGTAGGGTAGAAAGGGGGTGCTTGCTAGGTAATAGAGAAGGAGAGCCGTGAATAACAGCGCTCTCCGCCGCCCTCGTCTCTTGCCCCACAGGGCATAGAAGCTTACCCCCAGGAGGAGAAGAAAAATCAAGCCCGAGGGATAGAGCAAATAAAGAGCAATCTTTTTTATCAGGAAGGTGTTCGACATGGGATTGATTTAAACAAAATGGCGGGGCTGACGGGACTTGAACCCGCGACCTCCGGCGTGACAGGCCGGCGTTCTAACCGTGCTGAACTACAGCCCCGCCGTCTTTTTTATTATAACACAAAATTTGGTGGGCGGAAGAGGATTCGAACCTCTGACCCCCGGCTTGTAAGGCCGATGCTCTCCCACTGAGCTATCCGCCCTTCGGGGGCCTAAATTAACCAAAAATCGCTTACCTGTCAATGAGCTCGAATTTCTTCGCCTTCACCTTTCTTGAGTAGGGTCCAGATATCAAGGGGCGGTACATCCTTGAAGAGTTTCTCCGGATCCTCCAGCACAAGAGCCTCTTTGAGGACTTCATCCATGTGTTCCACCATTATTATCCGCAGTTTTCGGGTGATCTTGGGAGAAATCTCCTTAAGATCCTTCTCGTTTTCCTTGGGCAGAATTACGGTTTCGATGTTTCCGCGCCGAGCAGCCAAAAGTTTCTCCTTGAGACCACCCACCGGAAGGACTCGACCTCTCAGCGTGATCTCTCCGGTCATGGCCACCGTATTCTTAACCGGGATTTTGAGAAGCGCCGAGACGATGGCCGTAGCAATGGTAATCCCGGCGCTGGGGCCGTCCTTGGGAATGGCTCCTTCAGGGACGTGGACATGGATGTCTATTTTCTGGTAAAAGTCTGGAGGAAGCCCCAACTGATGAGCCCGGGAACGTACGTAGCTCATGGCTGCTTGAACCGATTCCTGCATAACTTCACCAAGCTTACCAGTGATATTGAGCTGTCCCTTTCCGGGCATGATCACAGCTTCGATCTGAAGGAGCGACCCTCCGGTCTCGGTCCAGGCCATGCCGGTGGCCATACCTACTTCGGGCTTGCCTTCGGCCACCCCGTATCGATAACGGGGCATCCCTAGAAGCTGATTGAGCCTTCGAATCGTGATAGTGAAAGGCTTGAAGGCCTTGGGATCCTTAGCCACTTCTTTGGCAATCTTACGGCAGATGGTAGCCAGTTCCCGCTCCAGATTCCTTACTCCGGCTTCCCTGGTATAACGCCTAATGATTTCTAGCAAGGTTTTGTCCGGTAGCGGAACCTGATCAGGTTTGAGACCGTGGGCCTCGAGCTGACGTGGGAGTAAATAATGTCTGGCAATTTCGAGTTTTTCCTCCTCGGTGTAGCCCGGGATCTCGATAATCTCCATACGGTCAAGGAGCGGTGCCGGGATAGTGTGTAGGGCATTGGCAGTGGTGATGAAAAAGACCTGTGAGAGGTCGTAGCCCAACTCCAGATAGTGATCTTGAAAGGAATGGTTCTGTTCAGGATCGAGGACCTCAAGCAGGGCCGCCGCCGGATCACCCCTAAAGTCCGTTCCTATCTTGTCCACTTCGTCCAAGCAGAAGACCGGGTTGATGGTACCGGCCTTGCGCATACCTTGGATGATTTTTCCTGGAAGCGCCCCGATATAGGTACGGCGGTGTCCACGGATCTCAGCCTCGTCTCGAACTCCACCCAGAGACATTCGCACGAAGTTTCTCCCCAAGGCCCGGGCTACCGAACGGGCCAGCGAGGTCTTACCCACGCCCGGAGGACCAACTAGGCAAAGGATCGGCCCTTTGATCTTCTTGACCAGTTTCTGGACCGCTAAATGTTCAAGGATGCGCTGTTTGGGTTTCTCAAGACCGTAATGATCTTCGTTTAGGATCCTTTCGGCTTCCTCGATATCGAGTTTATCCTTGGTTTTTTCGAACCACGGAAGACTTAGGATCCAGTCGATATAGTTTCTCACCACCGTAGCCTCGGCGGACATGGGGGACATCATGGAGAGTTTCTTGAACTCCCGCCGGACCACAGCCGCCGCTTCTTTCGGGAGGCGTTTTTTCTTAATCCGTTTTTCGAGTTCCGCGAGATCAGAACGTCCGTCTTCCCGCTCTCCCAGTTCCTTCTGAATAGCCTTCATCTGCTCGTTGAGGTAGTAGTCGCGCTGGGTCTTCTCCATCTGCTTCTTGACCCGGTCTTTGATCCGCTGTTCCACCTTGGCCACCTCGATCTCGCCCCTGAGGTAGCCGTAGACCATTTCGAGCCGCTTGCGTACACTGGTGAGTTCAAGGAGCCGCTGTTTTTGAGAGAGTTTGAGATTGAGGACCGTGGCCACCTGATCGGCGAGCTTGGCCGGCTCGTTGATCTTAAGGATATTGTTTACCAGATCCGAGGGTATTTTCTTGTTGATCTGGCTGTATTCCTGAAAGGCCTCATGGGTGAGCTTCACCAGAGCCTCAAGCTCTGGTCCGGCTTCGATAACCTCGGTCTTGGGTTCCACCTCCACTACGAAGAATTCGTAATCCGGGATGAACCGCACGATGCGACCGCGCTGCTTGCCCTCCACCAGGGCCTTGATGGTTCCGTCTGGCAGCCGCAGCACCTGAATAATCTGTCCTATGGTGCCTACACGGTAGATGTCATCTTCTTTGGGATTGTCTAGCTGAGCATCTTTTTGGGCTGCCAAGAAAATTTCTTTTCCAGTAGAGAGGGCGTGCTCAACGGCTAGGATACTCTTTTCCCGTCCGATAAAGAGCGGAACCAAAGAATTAGGATAAAGGACGATGTCCCTTAAGGGTAAAAGGGGCAATCTTAAAAGCTGATTCTGCTCCGTACTCATAACCCTCCTTCGGCCTGGTGGCCTTTAGCATTTATTCAAGCCTCCTGGGCTTTCTTTTCATAAATTATGATTGGTTTTTCCTTCCGCAAGATGACCTCTT
The DNA here is from genome assembly GCF_001652585.1 of Thermosulfurimonas dismutans. Taxonomy (GTDB): domain Bacteria; phylum Desulfobacterota; class Thermodesulfobacteria; order Thermodesulfobacteriales; family Thermodesulfobacteriaceae; genus Thermosulfurimonas; species Thermosulfurimonas dismutans. The sequence goes on along the minus strand of NZ_LWLG01000006.1, from coordinate 14,927 downwards.
CGGTGATGACGCACTCCCTTACGCCTTCAAGCGAAGGCAACTCATACATCACGTCCACCATAGCCTCTTCCAGGATGGCTCGAAGTCCTCGAGCTCCGGTTTTTCTGCGCGTGGCTTCCCGGGCAATGGCCCGAAGGGCTCCCTCGGTGAAACGGAGCTCCACCCCATCCATTTCAAAAAGCTTTTGATACTGTTTGACCAAGGCGTTTTTGGGTTCGGTGAGGATCTTTATCAATTCGTCCTCAGTAAGCTCGTCTAACGTAGCCACTACCGGAATCCGGCCTACGAATTCCGGAATCATGCCGTACTTGATGAGATCTTCCGGCTGTACCTGGGCTAGAATCTCACCAATACTCATATCGTTTACATTCTTGATCTTGGCTCCGAAGCCGATCCCGCTTTTTCCAAGGCGCTGTTTGATGATCTCTTCCAGACCTACAAAGGCCCCACCACAGATAAAGAGGATATTGGTGGTGTCCATCCGAATATATTCCTGCTGGGGATGCTTGCGACCTCCTTTGGGAGGGATGTTCGCAATGGTGCCCTCAAGAATCTTTAAGAGGGCCTGCTGCACCCCCTCTCCGGAGACGTCCCGCGTGATGGAGGGGCTTTCGGATTTGCGAGCGATCTTGTCTATTTCATCGATATAAACGATCCCTCTCTGGGCAAGCTCAAGGTCGAAGTCTGCGGCCTGAAGCAGATTGAGGAGGATGTTTTCCACGTCTTCGCCTACATATCCAGCTTCAGTAAGGGTAGTGGCGTCGGCAATGGTAAAGGGTACGTTCAAGAACTTAGCGAGCGTTTGGGCCAGTAAGGTTTTTCCGCAACCCGTAGGGCCTATGAGGAGGATGTTGCTCTTCTGGAGCTCTACATCCTTGAGATTGAGGCCACTTTCAATGCGTTTGTAATGGTTATGGACCGCCACCGCCAGGATCTTTTTGGCCCGTTCTTGCCCTACGACATATTGATCGAGAAAATCCTTGATCTCCGAAGGTTTAGGGATACGTTTTAGTTTTTCGTCCGCGAGTTCTTTTTCGTAGTCCTCGGCGATGATCTCGTTGCAGAGTTCCACGCATTCGTCACAGATATAGACCGAAGGTCCGGCGATGAGCTTGCGGACCTCCTGTTGACTTTTTCCACAAAAGGAACAATGGAGTTCGGAGGTTGTCCTAGAACGATTCATGATTTTTCTTGAGCCTCCTTTTTATTTTCCCGGTGTTCGATGATCTTATCAACGAGACCATATTTTAGGGCTTCATGGCTTGACATATAGAAATCTCTCTCGGTGTCTTCCTTTATGCGTTCGACCGGCTGTCCGGTATGGTTAGCTAAGATGTTATTGAGGAGTTCCCGAAGGCGGATGATTTCTCGGGCCTGGATGTCCACGTCCGTGGCTTGTCCCTGAAAAGCTCCCATGGGCTGATGTAGCATGATCCGGGAATGGGGTAGGGCGTAGCGCTTACCCTTAGCCCCTGCCGCAAGTAAAACCGCCGCCATACTGGCGGCCTGCCCCAGGCATATGGTACAGACGTCAGGTTTCACGTACTGCATGGTGTCGTAGATGGCCAGCCCTGCGGTCACGATCCCTCCGGGGGAGTTGATGTAGAGCATGATGTCCCTTTCCGGATCTTCGGCCTCGAGGAATAGGAGTTGGGCGATCACCAGATTGGCCAGTTGGTCGTCGATGGGGCCTCCGATGAAAACAATTCGCTCTCGGAGCAACCTGGAATAGATGTCATAAGCCCTTTCGCCCCGGCCGGTTTGTTCAATGACGATAGGAATAAGAGGCATTCTTAATCCTCACTTTTTTCTTGATTTTCAGAGCCATTTTTAAGGGTAGCTTGGGATACCAGGAACTGCAAGGTCTTTTCTGCCAGAAGCTTCGGAACCATGTAAGTCATGATCACTCGCATGGCGTCCTCGGGTTTGCCCCCCGAGGCCTTGGCCATTTCCTGGGCCTTCTTCTCTAGGTCCTCCTGGGTGATGGTGATGTTTTCCTGCTCGGCGATCTTTTCAAGAACCATTTCTTCCCGGGCCTGTCTTTCAGCTACGGGCCGTAGCCGTTTTTTAAGCCTTTCCACAGAAATACCCGCGGACTCGAAGGTGTGCCCTTTTTGCTGGAGGTCTTGTTCGATGCCCTCGAGCATTTGGGCGATTTTGAATTCGATATAACGCTCAGGGACCGGAAAATCTACCTTTTCGAGGATCTTGGAGAGGAGGTTTTCTCTAAGGGTCTCTTCGGCCTTGCGTTTCCTCTCCTCTTCCAATCTGGCTCTAACCCGTTGTTTTAAGTCCTCGGCGGATTTAAAACCTAGTTTCATCTTTTCCACGAATTCGTCATTGAGAGGGCTCAATTCCCGAATGTAGATTTCGCGAATTTTTACCTCATACCTTATCTTTTTGCCGGCCAGAAGCTCGTTCAGGGCATCCTCGGGATATTCCACTTCTACTTCTATTTCATCCCCGGCTTTGTGGCCAATGAGGGCCTTTTCCACCCTTTCATCGAATTCCCCTGTGCCTACGTCCACATAAAGGGCCTCGGCTTCATGTCCTGGAACGGGCTTATCCCCATCAAAGGCCCGAAAGGAGAGAATGGCTACATCCCGTTCTTGGAGTTCGTGATCTTCCGGGGCCTTTTTGACATCCGCGAAGGTGTAACGCAAGGCCTCGAGGTACTGTTCTACCTCCTCTTCGGAGACCTCCTCCGAGGGTTTTTCCACTTCGAGTCCGATATAGACTTCCCTCGGCAGCTCGAACTCCGGACGGATATCTACAGCGGCCGTGTATTGAAAGGCCTCATTTTCGTTTACTCGGCCATGACTTTCCACTACGGGCCTTAGGATAGGTTCCAGACCGCTTTCCTTGACGGCCTTGGGGAGGGATTCCGAGATCAGAAGTTCGGCCACTCGATCTTCGATATGTTCCCGGAAGAGACGTTTTAGCACCGATTTGGGTACCCGTCCCTTACGGAAGCCTTTGAGATTTACCTCTTGGGAAAGTTTCTGACAGGTACGATCAATGGCCTTAAGCACTTCCTCTGGAGGAATTTCTACCTGCAAGCGTTTTTCCACGGCACTTATGTCTTCTACGTTTACCTTCATAGAAGCTACTCCTTTCCCCAGAAATTTTTCTTAAAAACCTAACGGGATTTAAGGTTGGCGACAAGACCTATCGAAGATAAGCGTCGGACATACTGGCCAAGGCTATTTGGGAGAGAAAGGCCTGGAGATGTTGCTGGGTCTTAAAATCCATATAGGTGAATTCGATACCCGCTTCTAGGCCCTCTTCGGTTTTCTTGCACCAGCGTATAATGCCTTTGGCTTTAATCGGAGGTTTGAAGGCGATGGATAAATAGATCTCATCGCCTTCTTTTATTCGGTATAAATTTCCCCTTACCCGGGCCCCTGCTGCACTCAAGTCTAAAAGTTCTACCTTACACATATAAGTGTTATTAGCTAGGGCCCCCGAGGCTCTAACTTTATAACGGTTAAACCACCTTCTTTCAGCCACTAACTAACTCGCTCACTAACGAAAAACCTCATTCTTTTCATTTTATTCATTAAATTAAAATTTCCAAATTTTTTGGAAGGAGTTGTTTCAGGATTTCGTCCTATTAATTGAGATTAACTTCTAATTTTCTTAAATTTTATTGGATATTTTTACTATTCTTTTGAGAATGGAGTGATCTTCGAATTTGAGAGCTAGCATTAAAATAAAAAAATGAGGGGCGAGCGAGAGAAATTAAACGATCATCCGGAAGTTGAGGACGAACTTTCTCCCTTTCCCCTCCATTTCTACCTCATGTAAAAGTATCTCCTCACATTTTTTGAGGCCCTCCAGTTTTTCCCAGGCCTTCAGCCGGGCCGAAAACCTGTCGATTTCACGGAAGAGGAAGAAGTTAAGGAAATAAACATCAAGTTTCGATCTCTTTCAGACGTTCAAGGTTTTCCTCTAGGCGTTTTAGTTTCTCCGTAAGCTCCTCAGCTCGGATCTTTTCCTTAGTTACTACCTCTTCTGGGGCCTTTTCGATGAAATTTGGATTTTCAAGTCTGGCCCGAACACGGGCAAGTTCTTTGGAGTACTTTTCCTTTTCTTTGGAGAGTCTCTTGATCTCTTGGGCTACATCCACCAGGTTCGCCAACGGTACGAAGACTTCGGCCTCTGTCAAAACCACTGAGGCCGCCCCCCGAGGTCTTTCCCCGGACACCTCTATCTGCAGGGCTTCCGTTCCGGCCAGAAGCTCTATTAGGGGGCTATGCTCCCTAAGGACTTCTTTAACCGACTCTTCTGAGGTGAGAATTACCACCGGGAGCTTGCGGGTGGGGTGAAGGCGATAGTCCGCCCGGATACCTCTGACCGCCACTACAACTTCCCGAACGAGGTCCATTTCCTTTTCGGTCTCTGGAGAAACGAACTTCTCTTCTACCTTGGGATAGGGAGCTACCATGATAGATTGGCCTTCATGGGGAAGGGCCTGCCAGAGCTCTTCGGTCACAAAGGGCATGAAGGGATGAAGGAGTCTCAGCGAGGTCTCAAGCACGTGAAGGAGGACGTTCTGGGCAAGACGCTTGGCCTCTCCGCCCTCCCGAAGATAGAGTTTGGAGGCTTCCACGTACCAATCGCAGAACTCGTGCCAGAAGAAGTGATAGATGGCCAGGGCTGCCTGGTCAAATTCGTAGGCCTCAAGTCGGTCCCGCACCTTCTGAATGGTCTTCTGAAGGCGCGAGAGGATCCAGCGCGATGGAAGCGGTAAGGCCTCGGATTTGAGTTCTCGAGGTTCATAGTCCTCAAGGTTCATGAGTACGAACCGAGCGGCGTTCCAGATCTTGTTGACGAAGTGTTTGAAACCCTCGATCCGAGATTCCGAAAGCTTTATATCCCGGCCCTGGGCCGCTAGGGCCGCAAGTGTAAACCGCAGGGCGTCCGCTCCGTATTTTTCGATCATGACCACCGGATCGATGACGTTGCCTCGACTCTTGCTCATTTTCTGGCCCTTCTCGTCCCGTACCAGGGCGTGGATATAGACCGTGCGAAAGGGAATGTTCCCCATGAAATGAAGGCCCATCATGATCATTCGGGCCACCCAAAAAAAGAGGATGTCAAAGCTGGTGACCAGTACCGAGGTAGGATAAAAGGCCTTGAGGTCCTCGGTTTTTTCCGGCCAACCCAGGGTGGAAAAGGGCCAGAGGGCCGAGGAGAACCAGGTGTCAAGGACGTCTTCCTCCTGCCGAAGGTTTTTCGACCCGCATTCTGGACAGCTTTCGGGATCCTCCCTGACCACTATGGTCTTTCCACAGTCTTGGCAGGTCCAGGCCGGGATGCGGTGTCCCCACCAGATCTGCCGCGAGATACACCAGTCCCGAATCTTGTACATCCAGTCGAAATAGAGGTTGTTCCATTGCTCGGGGACGAGCCGGATAAAGCCATTCTCTACGGCCGCTGTGGCCGGCTGAGCCAGGGGTTTCATGCGCACGAACCACTGTTTTGAGAGAAGCGGCTCCACCACGCAGTCGCAACGGTAACAATGGCCAAGCATGACCTCGTAATCTTCGGTTTTGACGAGAAATCCCTGAGCCTCAAGGTCCGCCACTACCTTCTTTCTGGCCTCGAAGCGATCAAGGCCGGCGTAAGGCCCGGCTTCTTCGGTCATCCGTCCGTTTTCGTCCATGATCTTTACGAAAGGAAGATTGTGACGGCGAGCCATCTCGAAGTCCGCGAAGTCATGGGCCGGGGTGACCTTGACCGCTCCGGTTCCGAACTCGGGGTCCACGCTCTTGTCCGCGATAATAGGTATTTCCCGTCCGATGAGGGGTAGTTTTATCTTGCGACCTATGAGGTTCCGATAACGCTCGTCCTCAGGATGGACGGCCACCGCCGTGTCTCCTAGCATGGTTTCTGGACGGGTAGTGGCCACTACTACCTCGCCTGAGCCATCGGTGAGAGGGTAGCGAATGTACCAAAGGTTTCCGGCGATGGGCTTGTGCTCCACCTCGATGTCCGCAAGCGCCGTGTGACAACGAGGGCACCAGTTGATGATGTAGTCCCCCCGGTAGATGAGGCCCTCCTCCCAGAGTCTAACGAAGACCTCTCGTACGGCCCGGGAGAGCCCTTCATCCATGGTGAAACGCAACCGCGACCAGTCGCAGGAGGCCCCTAAACGTTTCAACTGCTCTATGATGCGGTTCCCAAAACGTTCTTTCCATTGCCAGACCCTCTGAAGAAAGGCCTCACGGCCTAAATCATGGCGGGTCTTTCCTTCGCGGGCAAGCTCTCTCTCCACCACGTTCTGAGTGGCGATTCCAGCGTGATCCGTCCCGGGAAGCCAGAGGACGTCATAGCCGTCCATACGCCGATAGCGTACTAGGATGTCCTGGATGGTATTGTTCAGGGCGTGTCCGATATGAAGCGACCCGGTAACATTAGGGGGTGGAATGACTACACAGAACTTGGGTTTCCTGGGGTCGAGTTTGGGCCGGAAATACCCCTGTTCTTCCCAGTACCGGTACCATTTCTCTTCAAGTCCCCGAAAGTCGTAAGCCTTTGGAAGTTCCTTCACCGAGGGCCCTCCCTTTTTGAGAGATTGCCTTTTCTTTAAGCCAAAAATAAAGTAAAAGCAAGGTTTCAAGATGCGAACTCTGATCCTGGGTGGCATAGCTTCGGGAAAGAGTCATCTGGCGTTGAAGTTGGCCCTTTCGGCTCCATCCCCCAGGATCTTTGTGGCCACCGCGGAGGCCACTGATCCTGAAATGGCCGAAAAGATTGAGAGACACCGGCGAGAGCGGGGAGAGACTTTCCTCACGGTGGAAGAACCGTTGGAGCTTCCGGAGGTCTTGAGGCGTATTTCCGGAAAGACTGTGGTGGTGGACTGCCTTACGGTATGGCTAGGGAACCTTCTCCATTACGGGAAGGAACCTCATGAGTACTTTGGAAGTCTCTATTCCGCGGTTAAAGATTTTGCGGGCCGGCTTATTCTGGTCTCAAACGAAATCGGTTTGGCTCCGGTAGCGGCCGATGCCTTGACCCGACGCTACGTCAATCTCCTCGGGGAACTCAATCGGGAGCTTTCAGAACGCTGTGAAGAAGTGCTTCTGGTGGTGGCGGGGCAGAGCCTGAAGTTGAAACCCGCGTGAGATAGGCCGTAAGATGTCCCAGACGAATATCACCTTCTACTACCACAGGGAGTCCCTCCATCGAAAGATAGACTCGAATTTTTTGTGAGCGTTTGATGAGTTCACTTTCAAAAGGAAGGCTTACCTCAATTTCCAAAACCCTTTCCCATCCCCGGAAAGTTTTGATCTCTTTCTGCCCTTTGAAGAGGAGACGAGCGAAGTGTGTCTTTTTCCCCGCAAAGATGGGGAGGGTATAGATCTGCCCCGGGGAGTCCCAGTTTAAGGTAAGGGCTGCCAGGAATCCGGTAAGTTCGTCAAAAAGGGGAAAATTTGCCGGAAAGGTATCGCGCCGATGTTTTTCGAAAGTGATCTTTTCTTTAATTACGCAACCATTTTTTCGGTCAAAGAATATACGTTTTCTTTTCGGGTGCCCTCTTTCTAGGACTTCTATTTCGGTCTTTACGGGTTCTCCTGCCTGGTTGGTCTCCGTTCGCCAGAGAGATTTGAAGGGGAAAATGAAGGCCCCTAGCCCGGTGGTGCGGGCATAGGCCACCGCCTGACCTTCCTTTTTCCAAATTTCGATCTTCCCTATGAAGATAAACTCCCAGGAGACCCGGTACTCAAAGTAAAGGTCCTGGGCTTTGGCAGACTGGATGGATAGAGATACCAACAGAAGGCAGAGGAAGATAAACACTTAGGAACCTTCTTGAGAAGAGAATTTCTCTTTTAATTTCTTCGCCACCACTGGAGGGACCAGGCCATCCACCGAACCTCCAAATTTGGCGGCCTCCTTGATGATGGTGGAACTGATGAAGATCCACCGGAAACCAGGCATAAGGAAGATAGTGTCTATGTCCCGGGCCAGACGTCGATTCATCAAGGCCAGCTGGAACTCGTATTCGAAATCCGAGACCGCTCTCAGTCCCCGCACGATGGCTCGGGCCCCCCTTTTCCGGACGAAATCTACCAGCAGGCCCGAGAAACTCGTGATCTCCAGTCGGTCTCTGTCCGGTATCTCTTTGACCGCTTCTTGCAGCATTTCGAGTCTTTCTTCTAGGGAAAATAGGGGCTTTTTGGTCGGATTCTCCCCAATGGCTACGATGACATGGTCGAAGAGCTTTAGGGCTCGCTTGATGAGATCGAGGTGTCCGTAGGTTACAGGATCGAAGGTTCCGGGATATACTGCAATCTTAATCTCGTGCTCCATCTTTTCTCCTCAGGAAATAGAGTGCTGTTTCACCATACTTCCGGATTTCCACTAGTTCCCAAGGGGTATTCTCTACTGAGAAGCTCTCTTGCTTTCTTTCTTCTACCACGATGAGTCCCCCTTCGGCAAGAAAGGAGGCTTTTATCTGGACTAGAGTTTCCTGACCCAGGCCCGTACCGTAAGGTGGTGTGATAAAGATGAGATCGTAGGGTCCTTCTGGAAGACGCTTGAGGTCGCGGGGAAGTTGGGCCTTAAGCACCCGGGCCTTCTTTTGGAATCCGGCCCTTTTGAGATTTTCAAGGATGACCTTCACCATGCGAGGAGAGGCCTCTGCAAAGATGACTTCTTCTGCTCCCCGGGACAGGGCCTCAAGCCCGAGGGCTCCTGTCCCGGAAAAAAGATCGAGCACCCTTGCCCCGCAGACCCGCGGGCCTAAGATATCGAAAAGGGCCTTTCTCGTCCTTTCGGTCATGGGTCGGACTCCCGAGATTCTAGGGGAAATGAGTTTCAGCCCTCTGACCGTGCCGCCAGTGATTCTCATGGAATCTCCACCAAGGAAAGGTATTTCTCAAGTCCCCTGGTAAAGGGGTGTTCGAATTCCAGTAATTCCTTTGCCTTTCCCCGAAATACGGGGCGGCCTCTTTCCATGAGCCAGACCTCATCTGCGAGGAGAATGAGGGCCGGATGGTTTTCGGCCAGGATGAGTTTTTTGCCCGCGGCCGTAAGTTTTTCGAAGAGGGCTAGAAGTCTTTCGAGGTCCGTAAGGTGAAGCCCCATGGAGGGTAGGTCGAGGAGGATGAAATCGGCTGACCTGCGGGCTGAAAGCTCTCGAAAGAGTCGTAGGCGGAGCTTCTCTCCGCCGGAAAGGGTCCTTAAGGGCTGACCGAGCCTAAGGTAGGAGAGGCCGTTTTCTGAGAGGAAGAGCAAGGTTTCGTTTATCTTCGGAATGCGGGCAAAAAGATTGAGGGCCTCCTCCACGGTAAGTCCAAGGACCTCAGGGAGGGTGAGCCCTCGGTAGGTGACTTTCATGACCTCGGGTTTGAGACCCGTGCCTCCACATTCTTCACAGAGGACTTCGGTTTCTGGTATTCCCGAGATTCGAAGTATCCTTCGGCCCTCGCCCCGGCAGAGCGGGCATCTGCCCTCCGGGGAGAATGGACTGAAGTGTGCGGGCTTGAGGTTCAAGGCTCGGGCCTTGGGGGTCTCGGCAAAAAGACGGCGTATCTCGTTGAAGATACCGATGAAACTGGCTACTAGGCCTTTTAACTTTCCCGGGATCTCGCCGCAAATGAAAAGAACGGCCTGCCCTTCGGCGGAGAGGTCTTCTGCGAGTTTTTTGAGATACTGAGTCTTTCCGCTTCCGGAAGGTCCACAGAGGACTGTTAACGTGCCTTTGGTTGGTCGGATTTGACGTTTTAGGCGTCTTGTGCCGGAAAGAAAGGCCCCGGTGGGAAGATCCGCCCTTAGGGAAAGCTCCTCCGGAGACCCCACAAAAAGAAGCCGGCCTCCATGTTCTCCGGCCCCTGGGCCGAGTTCTACTATCAAGTCCGCAGCCTTGATGAAGAAGGGGTCGTGTTCCACCAGGATAACCGTGTTTCCGGAAAGTACGAGTTTCTTTATGAAAACCAGGAGTTTTTCCTTTTCCTGAAGGGCAAGTCCTAGACTGGGTTCGTCCAGCACGAAGACACAGCCCGAAAGCCCGGTTGAAAGGAGGCTTGCAATCTCTATCCGCTTTCTCTCGCCGGTGGAGAGTCGATGAAAAGGGGAAAGAAGGTGGAGATGCCCCAGACCGAGCTCGATAAGGGTGGTAAGGACCGATAAGGCCCTTTCCCTAAAGGGGAGGAAGAGCCTTTTCGCAAGGCCGCTAAAGGTCAGCTCTTCAAGGAAGTCATGGAGTTCTTCAAGTGGGAGCTCAAGGATCTCCGAGACCTGTTTCCCACCGAAACGAACCGAAAGACTTTCCGGCCTGAGCCTCAGCCCACCGCAGTGGGGACACGGGCTTCCGTCTTTTTCCCCGAGGCCTCCACATTCCGGGCAAGCACCCCGGGGATGGTTGAAAGAAAAACTTTCTGGAGAGAGTCCTGGGACTTCTAAAAGGCAATGAGGGCATCGGTTTTTGAGGGTGAATTTATATTCTGATCCCTCTAGGACTTTTATTTTTACTGGCCCTCCGGATAGGCCTTCGGCAAGCCTTAGGGCTTCAAGGAAACGGATTTCAGTGCCTTCTCTCTTTATCAAGCGGTCGATAACTACTTCCACCCGTTCAAAGCTATCCGGTAGGGGCTCCTCCGTGAGGTCAAGCTCCTGGCCGTCGATTACGAAACGGCCGAAACCTTCCGAGAGCAAATAGGAAATGGCCTTGGGGGAGGGTTTGCTAAGTGGAGCCAGAACGATAAGCTTGGTTCCGGGCAAAAGCTCCCCAAAAAAGGCCAAAAGTTCGGAGATAGTGGAAGTCCGAACAGGTTCTCCGCAGCCCTGGCAGGTAGTTTCTCCGAGCTCAGAAAAAAGACTCCTCAGCACTTCTAAAAGCCTGCTTACCGTGCCTACCGTGGAACGGGGATTCGGAGGGGGAACCCTCTGAGGGAGAGCTACGGTAGGTGGTATGCCCGAAGCCTCCTTTAGATCCGGTGGGGGAGGAATCTTCACCTCTTGAGATAAGGCTAGGGCCGAGAGGTAACGTCTCTGCCCTTCGACTACAATGGTATCTAAAGCTAGCGAACTCTTTCCTGAACCAGAGGGCCCGGTAATCACAATGAGGGCCCTTTCCGGAAGGCTCAGCTCTTCGATTTTGAGGTTGTGAGTGGTGACATCCTGGAATCTCATTTAGCCCAAGGATAAACCGGAGGACAAAAAGACCGCAAGTCTTCCTTGACAGGTAACGAGGCGGAGGTTAGTTTTATAGCGTCTGCGGCCCCATCGTCTAGCGGCCTAGGATACTGGCCTCTCACGCCAGAGACCCGGGTTCGAGTCCCGGTGGGGCCGCCAGTGGTTTCAAGGGTTTCCGGACACCCCCTGCTTTATAACTTGCCTTGGTGTCCATATTGGTGTCCATAACCTGGCCCTAATAACCGCCAGTATTCGTTTTTGATCAACTTTGACTTTCCGGGTGGTATTCAAAATTTTGTGTCCGGGGGATAAAAGGAGAGGGAGCCCCTAGTGGGGCCCCTCCACAAGGAAAAAACTACAAACGGAGGTGATACCATGAAAAAGCATAACCCCTTCCCCGAAGAATTGCTAGAGGAAATCCAGAACTGGGAAAACTTCACCCCTAAAAACCTCCTCACCTCCATCTTTAATGGCCTGGCTCTGGCACACCGCGCCATCCACCTCAAGAAACATCCCCATGACAAGGGAAACGGCTTCTACGAAAGAACACTACAGATAGGTGGCTCTAGGGCTTACCCTGGACTCCTGGGCCTCACCTCAAGCCTTTTTCCTCAGACGGATATTCAACTTTATAAGGTAGGCCTGTGGGGGTTATTTCCATTCGGAACGGGATCGGGACTTCAGGTATGGGGTGCTAGCTAAGGAATTGCTAGAGGGCAGGTGGAGGAGGGTCAACTGGAAATACCAGCGGGTGGCTCACCTCCTGAGATATCTTTTCGAGGAAAGGTTAAAAAATGAGAACCTCTTGGTCTAGACACAGAAAACTTGACAAGCGCCGGATTTTAGGTCTTTCGGTAGCCTCGTCTCTTGCGGGAAGAAAGCCCCAGGCCTAACTTCCGATACAAGGTGTAAAGCCTTTTAAGACCCACCTTAAAGCCTTCTCGCTTAAGAAGAGCCCAGAGCCTCCGATAACCATAAACTGGCTTTTCCAGGGCAAGCTCCCTTAGCCTTTTAGCCAATTTTTCTTCCTCAGAGGCCTTTTTGCTCCGATAAAAGTAGGAAGACTTGGAAAGGCCTATGAGGCGGAGGGCTTTGTTTAGAGAAAGACCCTCTTGTACCAATAGGGAAGCCAACATTTTCTTTTCCTCCCGAGTCAGAAATTTTTTTAATCACCTGTGTTAAGGCCTGGATTTCGAGTTCTTTTTCGGCGAGCAATCGTTTGAGGCGTGCATTTTCTTCTTCGAGGGCTTTTAAGCGTTTAGCTTCGGAGGCAGAGAAACCGCGATATTTTTTTCGCCATCTATAGATGGTTTGCTCGGAAACGCCGTATTTTCTGGCGGTAGCGGCTACGGAGTTTCCTGGGGTGTCTGCCTCGGCCAGGATTTTGATGAGCTGGTCAATAGAGAACTTTTTCATTGCTTACCTCCATCGATTTAGATTTTGGATCTATAAATCCTAACACTCCAAGTGGTTCGAAAAATGAGGGGCAGGTCACCGGGGAGAGATACCTCAGCACCGAGCTCTTTAGAACCTAAAACCTTACGATATAAGATCTTCGTTTCTGCAAAAAGGGGCTTGAAAAGCACCCGGAAATTTTGTAATTAAAAGGTCCAAATTCCCGGAATAAAGAAGCTTACTGTGGAAGACTTTTATACCTACAAATTTTCTCTCTGGAAAATAAGAATAATAAAAAGATTTTTTCCCACCGTAAAAGGAAATCTATCTTCTAGGCAGGAAGTCGAGGATCTCTGTCAAAAGAAGGGCAAAATAAGATTATTGGTCTGGGGAAGTACATTAGAGAACGAAAGAGTCAATTTCAATAAATCGGTAGAAGTGTATCGTTTAGAGGATGGGTTTATTAGATCCATAGGACTGGGCATAAGGTTATCTATACCCATTTCTCTGGTGGCTGATCCTATAGGTATATACTATGATGCAACCAAGCCCTCCTATCTAGAGGAAATTTTGCTCGCGAGAAAATTTGACAATGTTATTTTGGAACGAGCGCAGAGGGTAATAGAATTATTGAGGCGTTACAAGATAACGAAGTATAATATCTCAACTGACAAAAAATGGAGACCCCCAAGAACGGATAAAAAAATAATTGTTGTTCCCGGTCAAGTAGAAAGTGATGCTTCTATTAAGTTCGGATCTCCTTATATAAAGACTAACTTAGAGTTACTAAAAAGTGTGAGAGAACATAATCCAAATGCTTACATAGTTTATAAACCACATCCGGATGTAGTGGGAGGATACCGGAAAGGAAGTTATAAGCCAGGCGAGCTTTTGAAATTTTGTGATGAGATCTGTGTAAATTCTTCCAGTTACGATATCATTTCATACGCAGATGAGGTGCATGTTCTTACCTCCTTGTTCGGTTTCGAAGCGCTCATTGCCGGAAAACCCGTAACTTGCTACGGACATCCTTTTTATGCTGGTTATGGCTTGACCACTGATATTTATCCTCATCCCAGAAGAAATATTAAATTAAGCCTTCAGGAGCTTGTAGCTGGGGCTTTATTACTTTATCCTATGTATGTAAGCTTGATAGATGGCAACCGAATAAGTGCGGAAGAAGCTATTTTTGAACTTGTTAACTTGAAGAAAAATTTGCCTTTTAAGTTAAAATTGTGGGGATTATTGCAAAATCTTTTCGATCCCTTTTTAAAAATTAGAAAATTTTGATATAATTTCTGGTCGAAATGGCCTATTTAAAAAATCTGAATTTTTACAAAAATAAAAATGTTTTGCTTCTTCAAGGGCCAAGAGGTCCCTTTTTCTGGTGGCTAAAAAAAGATTTGGAAAAGGCTGGAGCCAAAGTTTATAAGGTTAACTTTAATGGTGGGGATCTTTTATTTTATCCTTTTGAGTGTATAAATTTCCGAAAAAGTTTGAAACACTGGAGAAAATTTTTGGAAGATATAATAGATAAATATAAGATTGATATTGTTCTTCTTTTTAGTGATTGGAGACCATGGCATAAGATTGCTTGCGAAGTTTGTAAACGAAAAAAGATTATAGTTGGCTCTTTTGAAGAGGGTTATATAAGACCAAATTATGTCACTTTAGAGTTAAATGGAGTAAATGGTTATTCGGTATTGTGTAATCAACATATTGATTATTCTAAGGTAAATATACCCCCAAAATTTATAGAAAATCCAAATCCGATAGGAAATCCTTTCTGGCACGAAGTAATCTGGGCTATTCTTTATTACTTAGCAGCTAACATTCTTTATCCTATCTTTCCTCGCTATCGCCATCATAAGAGCTTATATTTCCCTTTTTGTCTATATAAAGAAGCTCTTCCTTGGATTAGGTCTATTTTCAGAAAGTATTATTATCAAATAAAAGAGAAGGAACTTAAGGAATACATATTAAAAAAACTTAAAAATAAATATTTCTTAATTCCATTGCAGGTTCACAATGATTCTCAGGTAGTTATCCATTCAGATTTCAGTTGTGTAGAAAACTTCATTAAATATGTAATGAATTCCTTTGCAATACATGCAAAAAAAGAGCATTATTTAGTGTTCAAGCATCACCCCAGAGACAGAGGATATAAAGATTACACTAAGTTAATTAAAAATTTAGCCAAAGAATTAAGGATTGAAAGAAGGGTTTTTTATATTCACGATTGTCATTTGCCTACTTTTATAAAAAATTCATTAGGAGTAGTACTTATCAATAGCACGGTAGGAACTCAGGTATTATATCATAAAAAGCCTCTTATTGCTCTTGGTAAAGCTATTTATAATATTGAAGGTTTGACTTATAAGGGTTCTCTA